>NZ_JAHBGE010000047.1:53833-192492 GCF_018390635.1 Ancylobacter lacus
ACGGCGGGTCGGCGGGTCGGCGGGTCGGCGGGTCGGCGGGTCGGCGGGTCGGCGGGTCGGCGGGTCGGCGGGTCGGCGGGTCGGCGGGTCGGCGGGTCGGCGGGTCGGCGGGTCGGCGGGTCGGCGGGAGGATACATCATGATTTAACGATTGCATTTATTCGCAATCGTTTTATCTAAATTAATACCTTCCCGCCCCGACCGTGAACCCCATGCACCCGAATGCCGGCATTCTCAACCACACGTTGCATCCCCTCCCCGGCCTCAGGCTGATCGCGGCGGTCGTCCTCCCCGCGGGCGAGGCACGCCGGATCGGCCTCATCGGCCTCATCCTCCTCCTCACCGCACCGACCAGCCACCGCCCGGCCAACGCCCGGCCGGGCCTTTCCAGCCTGCCGCGGTCGCGCGGCCGGGGCGGGCGCGCGCCATGAGCGAGGCCCTGCCAACCGCCGCCGCGACCCCGGCCGAGGCGATGAAGGAACGGGTGGAGGAGGCCTCCGCCTTCCTGAAACGCCTCGCCAATCCCGACCGGCTGCTGGTCGCCTGCGCCCTGGTCGAGGGCGAGCGCTCGGTGCGCGCGCTGGAGGACCGGCTCGGCATCCGCCAGCCCGGCCTCTCGCAGCAGCTCGCCGAACTGCGCGCCGCCGGCCTCGTCGCCGCCCGAAAACAGGGCAAGCAGGTGTTCTACCGCCTCGCCGACCCGCGGGTCGAAACCCTCGTCACCACCCTGCACCGCCTGTTCTGCGCGGCGCCGCCCCCCGGCACGGAGCCCTGACATGACCGCCTTCACCCCCCTCGCCGCCCTCCTCGGCGGCGCCCTCATCGGGCTTTCCGCCGTGCTGCTGATGCTGATTGAAGGCCGCATTGCGGGCATAAGCGGCATGGCCAGCCGGATTCTGCCGCCCTGGCGTGGTGGAATCGCCCCGCGCGCGGCGTTTCTCGCCGGGCTCGTCGCCGCGCCCTTCGTGGTGCAGGCGGTGACGGGCAGCCCGGTGGCGCAGACGGTTTCCGCCAATCTGCCGCTCATGGCGGCGGCCGGGCTGCTGGTCGGCTTCGGTGCGGTGCTGGGCAGCGGCTGCACCTCCGGTCACGGCGTCTGCGGCCTCGCCCGGCTGTCGCCGCGCTCGCTGGTGGCGACGCTGACCTTCATGGCGACCGGTTTCCTCACCGTCTTTCTCATGCGCCATCTGCTGGGAGGCTGAACCATGCCGGTGCTGGTCAATCTCGCCCTCGGGCTGCTGTTCGGGCTGGGGCTCATCGTCTCCGGCATGAGCAACCCGGCCAAGGTGCTGAATTTCCTTGATATTTTCGGAACGTTCGACCCCTCCCTCGCCTTCGTCATGGCGGGCGCGGCGGGGGTTGCCCTTGTCGGATACCGTCTTGTCCTGCGGCGGCGGGCGCCGCTGCTGGCGCCGCGCTTCGAGCTGCCGACCCGGCGCGACATCGATGCCCGGCTCGTCGCCGGCGCGGCCCTGTTCGGCGTGGGCTGGGGTCTGGGCGGGTTCTGCCCCGGCCCGGCCTTCACCGCGCTCGGCCTCGCCGCGCCGGGAACGCTGGCCTTCGTGCCGGCGATGCTGCTCGGCATGTGGCTGGCACGGCGGCTGCCGGCTTCCGGCTGAGTCCGCCCACCCCTTGCGCAGCCGGAATCGGCGCAAACCAACGCCCAACACCCCGGCACGCCCATAAAACGGGCATGGCCTGCCCGCATTCGCGGCCGCTGGCTGCAAGTAAGCGTGCGCCCGCAGACAAGTCGCCCGCCGGCTCCGCCACTAAGACTCTTCTCCAACGGTACCGCCATCGTGCGCGCAGGCACCGGAGATCAGAGGAGAAGTTTCGTGGCACTCAATCCCGACACCCATTCCGGTCGGCGCGGCACGTCCGCGGCGGCCAAGGCGAGGGCGGCCCTGTTCGGCGTCCTCGGCTTCGCGCTCGTGGCGGGCGGCATCGCCGCCGGCCTGCCCACCCGCGCCGAGGCGGCCTCGCCGGAGGCCTGCTCGGCACTGCAGGCGAAGTACCCCGCGCTCAAGGGCAAGACCCTCGTCGACGCCATCAACCCCCACACGCCGGGCTACGAGACGATCGACCCGCAGGACCCGACCAAGTACATCGGCTTCGACATCGATCTCGGCGAGGCCATCGGCGATTGCCTCGGCTTCAAGCTCAGCTACAAGGCGGTCACCTTCGCCTCGCTGCTGACCACGCTGCAGGCCGGCCAGGCCGACATCGTCATCTCCGACATCTACGCCACCAAGGACCGCGCCAAGGCCGCCGACTTCATCACCTATCTGAAGGTTTATGACGGCGTGCTGGTCGCCAAGGGCAACCCGAAGAAGATCGACGGCATCAATCTGTCGCTGTGCGGCACGGTGGCGGCCGAGAACACCGGCTATGTCGAGGTGCCGCTGATCCAGGCGCTCGAATCCGAGTGCAAGAAGGCCGGCAAGCCGGCGCCGGAAATCCTGCTGTTCGACAACAACGCCAACTGTATCCAGGCGATCCTCGCCGGCCGCGCCGACACCTACATCAACGACGTGAACACCGTCGACGGCGCGGTGAAGGCCTATCCCGACAAGCTGGACAAGGCCACCGCGGTGACGCTGCCCTACTCGGTCGGCATCGCCGTGCCACGCAACAATGTCGCATTCCGCGACGCCGTCTTTGCCGCGCTGACCGAGCTGCAGAAGGCCGGCGTCCAGGCCGAGCTGATGAAGAAGTGGAACCTGCCGACCGACCAGCTCGAGACCCCCAAGCTGGTCCTCGCCGACTGACGCCCCTGGCGGCCGGGCGCCTCCCGGCCGCCGCCCTCCAACAGCCGCGACAGGGCCGATGGATCTCTTCTTCCACTATCTCAGCATGCCCTACCTCATCGACGGGGTCGGCTACACGCTGCTCATCACCGTTCTCGGCCTGCTCGGCGGCCTTGCCATGGGCCTCGTCCTCGCGGCGATGCAGCTCAGCCGGTTCCGGGCACTGGCCATCGTCGCGCGGACTTATTCGATCATCTTCCGCGGCACGCCGCTGATCCTGCAGATGGTGTTCTGCTACAACGCCCTGCCGCTGATCGGCATCAAGCTCACCGCCATCGCCGCCGCCAGCCTCGCCCTCGCGCTGAACGAGGCGCCCTTCATCGCCGAGATCCTGCGCGCCAACGTCATCGGGGTCGACCGCGGCCAGGTCAGCGCCGGGCAGGCGCTGGGCATGACGCCGGCCGCCATCATGCGCCGGGTCATCGCCCCCCAGGCGATCCGCTCCATGGTGCCGGCGCTCGGCAACGAAGCGGTCAGCGCGCTCAAGAACTCGTCGCTGGCCTCGGTCGTGGCGGTGCAGGAACTCACCCTGCGCTCCACCCAGCTCGCCTCCGCCACCTTCGATTTCTTCTCGATCTTCTTCGCCTCCGGCCTGATCTACCTCATCCTCACCGGCGCCATCGCGGTGATCCAGATCGTCGTGGAGATGCTGCTCGACCTCGACCGGCCGCCGCCGAGGGAACAGCTCACCCGCTTCTTCCGCGCCCTGCTGCCGGGGCGCGAGGCCGCCCCCGCCGCGGTGTCGGCCAGGCCAGTGCCGACCGGGGCCGGGGAAGAAACGGTCCCCGCCGAGCCGCTGCCGCCACCCTCCGCCAAGGTCGCCGCCTCGGTGCGGGTCGACCGCGAGGCCCGCGCGGCGCGGCTCGCCGGCAATGCCGCCGCCGTCGAGGTCACCGCCCTGCGCAAGGCCTATGGCGCCAACACCGTGCTGAACGGCGTCGACCTCGGCGTGCGCACCGGAGAGGTGGTGGCGCTGCTCGGACCCAGCGGCTCGGGCAAGAGCACGCTCCTGCGCTGCATCAACCGGCTGGAGGGCTGGGACGGCGGCGACATCCGGGTCGGCGGGCGCTCGCTCGACCGCGCCCCGGACGGCCGGGCCCTGCCGCCGCGCGCCATCGCCCAGATGCGGGCGAGCGTCGGGGTCGGCATGGTGTTCCAGCAGTTCAACCTGTTCGGCCACCTCACCGCGCGGGAGAACGTCGCCGGCCCGCTGCGCTGGGTGCAGGGGCTCACCCGCCTCGACGCCGACCGCCGCGCGATGGAACTGCTGGAGCGCGTCGGGCTGGCGCACCGGGCCGACGCGCTGCCCCGCCACCTCTCCGGCGGCCAGCAGCAGCGCGTCGCCATCGCCCGCGCGGTGGCGCCCAACCCGAGCGTATTGCTGCTCGACGAGCCGACCTCCGCGCTCGACCCCGAGCTGGTGAGCGAGGTGCTGGAGGTCATCCACCGGCTGGCGGTGGAGGATGGGCTGGCCATGGTCATCTCGACCCATCAGCTCCGCTTCGCCGGGGAGGTCGCCGATCGCATCGTCTTCCTGAGCGGCGGCACGATCATCGAGGAGGGCCCGGCCGCTCAGGTGCTCAACGCCCCCCGCCACCCGCTCACCGCGCGCTTCCTCAGCAAGATGGAGGGCGAGTGAGGGCCACGCCCCTCCCGCCGCCGCCCCGCATTCCAGACCCGAGGCTCGTCCCATGACCAAGCACCACCTGCCGGCCACCCCCTCCACCGTCCACTGGGGCTATTTCAGCAAGACACTGGAGCCGGTGCTCACCATAAAGTCGGGCGACAGCGTGACGGTGGAGACGATCACCCACCACGCCAATGACGATTACGACCGCATGATCGCCGGCGACACGGAAGCGGAGGCGATCTTCCTCTGGACCAAGGACGCCAAGACCATGCGCCGCCGCGGCGCCGGCCCCACCGAGGGCCCCTTCACCCATGGCAGCGGCGAGGGCGTCGGCGTCCACCTGCTCACCGGGCCGATCGCGGTGGAGGGCGCCGAGCCGGGCGACATCCTCGAGGTGCGCATCCTCGACACCGCGCCGCGGCCGAGCGCCAACCCGGCCTATGCCGGGCGCTTCTTCGGCTCCAATCCGGCCGCGTGCTGGGGCTTCCAGTACAACGACCTCATCGAGGAGCCGAAGCCGCGCGAGGTCGTGACCATCTACGAGCTCGACATGACCGCGCCGGCCTCGGTGCAGGCGGTCTACAGCTACCGCTGGACCCCGCAGACCGACCCGGACGGCATCGTCCACCCCACCATCGACTATCCCGGCGTGCGGGTCGACCACACCACCATCACCCGCAACGACTCCGTGCTCTCCGGCATCAAGGTGCCGGCGCGGCTGCATTTCGGCACGATGGGCCTCGCCCCCGCCGAAGCCGAATTCGTCTCCACCATCCCGCCCAACTATACCGGCGGCAACATGGACGACTGGCGCATCGCGAAGGGCGCGCGGATGTACTACCCGGTCGCGGTGGCTGGCGGCCTGTTCTCCTGCGGCGACGCCCACGCCTCGCAGGGCGACAGCGAGCTCTCGGGCACCGCGATCGAAATCTCGCTGAACGGCGAGTTCCAGTTCATCCTCCACAAGAAGGCCGACCTGCCCGGTACCGTTCTGGAAGGCCTGACCCACCCGCTGCTGGAAACCGACGAGGTGTGGTCGGTCTATGGCTTCAGCGTCGCGAACTATCTGAGCGAACTCGGCCCCGACCACCAGACCGAGATTCTCAAGCGCGGCAGCCTCGACACGGCGATGCGCGATGCCTTCCGCAAGCTGCGCCGCTTCCTCATGACCGTGCATGGGCTGAGCGAGGACGAGGCCATCTCGCTGATGTCGGTCGCCGCCGATTTCGCGGTGACGCAGGTGGTGGACGCCAATTGGGGCGTCACCGGCTCGATCCGCAAGGCGATCTTCGCCGGCCGCTGAGCCGGCCCGTTCATGCCATCCACGCGCCGGCCCGGTCACGGTCCGGCTGACGGGGCGGCATGCATGTTGCTTCGACGGACCCCGTCTCTACGGGGTTCGAAGAATGAATGCACAGCCGTTCACCAGCGAATCCTACTCCGAGGATGCCCGCCAGCCGGCCTGGCAGGATGTCCTCGGCGGATTCGGTCTCACCTCTACGCCGCTGCGGACGTCGCACTCCTCCCATGCGACGGCGCTTTCACGCAGCACCACCCGCGGCATAAGGCTCGGGCGGCTGGCGGCGGGGGCGCAGGTTCTCTCCACCTCCGGCCACCGGGGCGAGCTGCCGCTGCTGGTGCTGCCGCTGGAGGCGAGCGCGATGCTGCGGACCGCCCGCGACCAGCAGATCGTGCCGGCCGGCCAGATCGTGGTGCTGCCCCGGCCCGGCGACTGGCAGCTTCACTTCCAGCGGGAGCTGCGCGCGCTCGTCCTCGCGGTGCCGGCCGAGGCGTTCCGCGGCCGCAAGATCGCGCCCCTCACCCTCGCCGAGGCCCGGGCTCTGCCACCGGAAGGGCTGGCCGCCGTGCTCGCCGCCACGGTCTGCGGCGCCGCCGAGGAGATCGACCGGCTGTCCGAGCCGGAATGGGAGGCGGTGGCCCAAGGCTCCGCCGAGCTACTGCTCACGCTGTTCACCGAACTCGCCGCCGCCCGCCCAGACACCTCCGCCAGCAAAGCCGCGCTGCTCCAGCGCATCTACCGTGCCATCGAGCAGAATCTCGGGAACGAGCACCTCGCACCGGCGGACATCGCGCAGGCGGAAGGCATCTCCGAGCGCTACCTGCAGAAGCTGTTCGAGGCCACCGGCGAGAATTTCAGCCAGTATGTGCGGGAGCGCAGGCTGCAGCGCGCCTGGCACGACCTTTCGAGCCCCGGCGAGGCGGCGGTGCCGATCTCCGAGATTGCCTATCGCCACGGTTTCTCCGACAGCGCCCATTTCAGCCGGCTGTTCCGCGAGCGGTTCGGCATGCCGCCGCGCGAGTTCCGCCGCCGCGAGGCCGGGATGCAGAGCCTCGCCCCGGCGGCGAGCGGGCAGCGCGGCTGGCCGCAGGAAGCCCTCGCCCGGCTGCGCGCGGTGCAGGCGAAGCTGGAGGCGGCCGAACGTCGCGCCGGCGCCGAGCCTCCGACGCCAGCCTCCGGCACGGAGGCCGAAGCCCCGGCCGAGCACTATCTCGCGGTGGATGCCGAGCGGGTGCACTGGGGCTATTTCAGCCGGCTGCTCAAGCCGGTTCTCGAGATAGCCTCCGGCGACATCGTGACGGTGGAAACCCTCACCCAGCACGCCTCGGACGACCCGGAGCGGATGATCCTCGGCGATCCCGGCGCCGAGAGCGTGTTCCGCTGGACGCCGACGGCCAAGGGCGTCGACCGCCGCGGCGCCGGGCCGCTCGATGCCTCGATCTATGGCCGCGGCGCCGGCGAGGGATTCGGGGTGCACATCTGCACCGGGCCGATCGCCGTGCGCGGCGCCCAGCCCGGGGACGTGCTGGAGGTGCGCATTCTCGACATCGCACCCCGGCGCTCGCGCAGCCCGCTGCATCAGGGCCGGGTGTTCGGCAGCAGCGTCGCCGCCTGGTGGGGCTACCACTATTCGGAATTCCTCTCCGACCCCAAGCCGCGCGAGACGGTGACGATCTATGAGATCGCTGCCGATGCACCGGAACCCTATGCGCAGGCGCTCTATTCCTACCGCTGGGAACCGCAGACCGACCCGTCCGGCGTGCGCCACGAGCTCTACGACTATCCCGGCGTGCCGGTGCGGACCGGCAGCGTCAGCCGCAGCACGCCGGTGCTGGCGGGCATCCGCATTCCGCTAAGGCCGCATTTCGGCGTCATCGCCGTTGCCCCGCGCGAAGCGGAACTGGTCGATTCGGTACCTCCGGCCTATTTCGGCGGAAATCTCGACAACTGGCGGCTCGGCAAGGGCGCGGCGGTGTTCCTGCCGGTGTCGGTGCCCGGCGCGCTGCTGTCGATCGGCGATCCCCACGCCTCGCAGGGGGACGGCGAGCTGGGCGGCACCGCCATCGAATGCTCGATGACCGGCACCTTCCGGGTGGTTCTGCACAAGAAGGCGGACCTCGCCGGCAGCGTGCTGGCGGACCTCTCCTATCCCCTGATCGAGACGCCGGAGGAATGGGTGCTCACCGGCTTCAGCCACCCCAACTATCTCGCCGAATTCGGCGCTCATGGGCAGAGCGAGGTCTATGCCAAATCCTCGCTCGACCTCGCCATGCGGGATGCCTTCCGAAAGGTGCGGCGCTTCCTCATGACCACGCAGGGCCTCTCGGAGGACGAGGCGATCGCGCTGATGTCGGCCGCGGTGGATTTCGGCATCACCCAGGTGGTGGACGGCAACTGGGGCGTCCACGCCATTTTGCGCAAGCGGCTGTTCGGCACGGGCGTCTAACGCCGTCCCGCCCCCGGCAGGCGCGGGCGCGGATCAGTCGATCGGCCGCGGGCGGCGGTCGCTGCCGATGGCGACGAAGGTGAAGATCGCCTCGGTGACCTTGATCATCGTCTCCTCCTCGCGCGCGCGGCGCCAGGCTTCGATGCGGATGCGCAACGATGTCCGCCCGGTGGCGATGACGGTTCCGTAGAAGCTCACTTCGTCTCCCACCAGGACCGGGCTGAGGAAGCTCATCGCTTCCACCGCGACCGTCGCCGCGCGGCCCTTGGCGCGGCGGGTGGCGACGTTGCCGGCGGCGAGATCCATATGCGCCATCAGCCAGCCGCCGAAGATATCGCCAGCCGGGTTGGTGTCGGCCGGCATGGCGATGGTGCGGATCACGGGGCTGCCGGCGGGCGGCTCGGGCGGAAGGGTGCTCATGCGGCGGCTCGTGGGTGAGGGCTGGCGGACGGCGGGAAATGCCCCTACCGCTTTACTGCGTCCATCGCGCGACGTCACCGCGCCGCTGCCGCGGGGCAGGCATGCCCAACGGCAAAACCGGCCCTTGCCGACCCGCGGATCAGATCGAGCCGAGCCCGGTCCGTGCCGCCAGCTCGGCGGCCGCCTCCTTCCGCTCGCTGTAACGGTCGGTGAGATAGGTCGACACGTCGCGCGTCAGCAGGGTGAACTTCACCAGTTCCTCCATGACGTCCACCACCCGGTCGTAATAGGGCGACGGCTTCATCCGCCCCGCCTCGTCGAACTCCTGAAAAGCCTTGGCGACCGAAGACTGGTTGGGAATGGTGAACATGCGCATCCAGCGGCCGAGCACCCGCATCTGGTTGACCGCGTTGAAGCTCTGCGAGCCCCCGGAGACCTGCATCACCGCGAGGGTCCGGCCCTGGGTGGGGCGTACCGCACCGACCGAGAGGGGAATCCAGTCGATCTGTGCCTTCATCACCGCCGTCATGGCGCCATGCCGCTCCGGGCTGGTCCAGACCTGGCCTTCCGACCACTGGGAAAGTTCCCGCAGTTCCCGGACCTTCGGGTGATCCGCATCGACGGCGTCCGGCAGGGGCAGGCCGTGAGGATCGAATACCCGGGTTTCCGCCCCATAGGCCCGCAGCAGCCGCTCGGCTTCGAGCGTGAGGAAGCGGCTGTAGGAGCGCGCGCGCAGCGAGCCGTAAAGCAGCAGGATGCGGGGCGGGTGGGTCGACGGCGTCACCCTCAGCCGCCCCGCATCGGGCAGATCGAAGGGGCCGGGTGCGAGGTTGGGCAGGTCGGCGCTCACGGTTTCACCTCCACTGAGGCGACCCGCCTGGCGTCCCCCCGCCTGCCGCCGGCCTCGTACCAGCCGCGGGAGCGGTTCACGATCCAGACCACGGAGAGCATGACCGGCACCTCGATCAGCACCCCGACCACCGTGGCCAGGGCGGCGCCGGAGTGGAACCCGAACAGGCTGATCGCCGCCGCCACCGCCAGCTCGAAGAAGTTGGAGGCGCCGATCAGCGCGGAAGGGCCGGCCACGGCGTGTGGCTCTCCCACGCGCCGGTTGAGCAGATAGGCGAGACCGGCGTTGAAATAGACCTGAATCAGGATCGGCACGGCCAGCAGGGCGATCACTATCGGCTGCGCGATGATCTGCCCGCCCTGGAAGCCGAACAGCAGCACCAGCGTCGCCAGCAACGCCACGAGCGACAGCGGACCCAGCCGCGCGAGCAGGCGCTCCAGCCGCGCCGGACCGCCGATTGCCAGCAGGCGGCGGCGCAGCGCCTGCGCGACCATCACCGGCAGGACGATGTAGAGCACCACCGACAGCACCAGCGTGCCCCACGGCACCGTGATGGCGGACAGGCCGAGCAGCAGGCCGACGATCGGGGCGAAGGCCACCACCATGATCGCGTCGTTGAGCGCCACCTGACTGAGGGTGAAATGCGGCTCGCCTTTCGTCAGGCTGGACCAGACGAACACCATGGCGGTGCAGGGGGCGGCGGCAAGAAGGATGAGGCCGGCGATGTAGCTGTCCACCTGATCGGGCGGCAAGAGCGGGCGGAACAGCCCGCCGATGAACAGCCAGCCGAGCAGCGCCATCGAGAACGGCTTCACCGCCCAGTTGACGAACAGCGTGACACCGATGCCGCGCCAGTGGCGCCCGACCTCGGCCAGCGCGGCAACGTCGATTTTCAGCAGCATCGGAACGATCATCAGCCAGATCAGCACGGCGACGGGCAGGTTGACCTGCGCGATCTCGGCCGCGCCGATCGCCTGGAACGCGCCGGGCACGACGTGGCCGAGGCCGATGCCAACGATGATGCAGAGGGCGACCCAGACGCTGAGGTAGCGCTCGAAGGTGGACATGGCTCTTCCTCACGCTCCGGCGACGCGCTGGCCCTGGGCATCCACCACCGGCTCGCCGTCTTCCTTGGAGAAGGCGCCGAGCTGGGGCGGCAGCAGGTCAAGCACCCGCTCGGAGGGACGGCAGAGGCGAACCCCCAGCGGCGAGACGACGATGGGGCGGTTGATCAGGATCGGGTGCGCCATCATCGCGTCTAGCAGCGCCTCATCCGCGAGCGCGGGGTCGCCGAGGCCGAGCTCGGCATAGGGTGTGCCTTTCTCCCGCAGCAGGTCACGCAGGGAAATCCCCATGCGCTCCACGAGCTGCACCAGCAGCGCCCGCGCCGGCGGCGTCTTCAGGTATTCGACGACATGGGGCTCGATCCCGGCATTGCGGATCAGCGCGAGGGTGTTGCGCGAGGTGCCGCATGCCGGGTTGTGGTAGATGACGACGTCCATGGCCTGCCTCACATCGTGGTTTTGCGGGAGGCGGAGGCGCCGACCGCAGAGGGGTCGGGGGCAGCGCAGCCACAGGACAGCGCTGCAACGACCGGGGTGCACACCTCGGGATGGCCCTGGCAGCAGTCGCGCATCAGGAACTCCACCAGCCCGGCGAGGGCGGGATAGGCGGCGCTGTAGAAGATCGAGCGGCCCTCGCGACGCGACGTCACCAGCCCCGCCTGTTCGAGCTGTGCCAGATGGAACGACATGCGCGAGGACGACGCGCCATCCATCGCCTCGCCGATGGTGCCCGCGGACAGGCCTTCCGGCCCCGCCGTCACCAGCAGCCGCACGATCCGCAACCGCGTCTCCTGCGAGAGCGCCGCGAAAGCCGCCAGGGCACGGTTCACATCCATGGACATCTCAATAATTCAACATTTATTGAGATATAAATATCGTAACCTCACGAGAGGTCAAGGCCACATCTTTGACGGTCGAGCTGTGTCGCGAAGGCCGGACGGCTGGACCTCATGCGCCGGCGGCGTGGATGGCGTCGAGTCCTTCGCGATAGCTGGGATAGGTCAGTGTGACGCCAAGCCCCTGCCGCAGCCGGTCGTTGCGGACGCGGCGGTTCTCCTCCCAGAAGGAGCGGGCCATCGGCGACATCGTGGCCACCGCAACCTCATAGGGCACGGACGGCGGCGGCGCGATGCCGAGCAGCGCGGCGGCGTGGCGCACCGGGGCGCAAGAGGGCGCCGGCTCGTCGTCCACCACATTCACCACGCCGGAGAATCCCGTGCGGAACGCTGCGGCGATCGCCGTGGCGATGTCGTCGACATGAATGCGGTTGAAGACCTGTCCCGGGCGCTCGATGCAACGGGCCGTGCCCTCGCGCAGATCGGCCAGCGCATTCCGGCCGGGACCATAGATGCCGCCGAGCCGCAGCACGGCCACCGGCCGGCCCAGCCGTGCGCCGAGTTGCTGCCACGCCCCCTCGGCCTCCAGCCGGCGCACGCCGCGCGCGCTGGTGGACGGCGGCGCGTCGGTCTCGTCGATCCACGCCCCGTCCGAGCTGCCATAAACCCCGATGGTGGAGAGATAGACGATCGGCCCGCGACGGCCGCCGGCCTCCAGCGCGGGGGCGAGCGGCCCGGCGAAAGGATCGCCCGCCTCACCGGGCGCGGCGGAGACCAGCACCGCATCCGCCATCTCCGCAGCTTTCGCCAGCGCCTCCGCCTCCCCGGCTTCCAGCACCTCGACGCCATCGGCCGCTCGCCGCGCACTATCGCGGGTGGTGCCGACGATGCGGGTGAAGTCGCAGGGGTGGCGAGCGACGAAACGCTGCGCGCAATAGCCGTAACCCAGGCAGAGGAGCATGGTCATGGAGCATCAACCCGCTGTGGCGGCAGCCCTCCTAGCATGGAGTCCGCCGCCTGCCATTCCTCGGTCACCGTCGGGTCGGCCTCGCCCGGAAGATGCCGCGCCCGCAGCGTGTCGAACCGTGCCGGCTCCAGCAGCCGCGCCAGCGCCCAGACGGCGGCCCCCCGCACCAGGGGGGCGTCATCATGGAGCAGCCGCCCCGCCTCCTCCGCAAGCGCGGCATCGCCGGAATTGCCGATGGCCACCAACACATTGCGCAGGAAGCGGGTGCGCCCGGTGCGCTTGATCGGGCTCTTGGTGAAGCGGGCGCGAAACGCCGCCTCATCCAGCCGGGCCAGCTCGGCCAGCGCCGGCTCCCGGTTTTCCTCCCGCGCCGCCAGCCGCGCCTCGCGGCCCAGCACGGCGAACTTGTTCCACGGGCAGGCGGCAAGGCAATCGTCGCAACCATAGATCCGGTTGCCGATCAGCGGGCGCAGTTCGCGCGGGATTGGGCCGCGATGCTCGATGGTGAGGTAGGAGACGCACCGCCGCGCATCGATCCGGTAGGGAGCGGGGAAAGCCCCGGTGGGGCAGGCGTCGAGACAGGCCCGGCAGGCCCCGCAATGGTCCGTCTCCGCCGTGTCGGCCCGCAGCGCCAGCGAGGTGGCGATGGCACCGAGGAACAGCCAGGAGCCGCGCCCCCGCGAGACGAGATTGGTGTGCTTGCCCTGCCAGCCGAGGCCGGCGGCCTGCGCCAGCGGCTTTTCCATGAGCGGTGCGGTGTCGACGAAGACCTTCACCTCGCCGCCGGCGCGGGGCACGAAGCGGGAGGCGATGCGCTTGAGCTTGCCCTTGATCAGCTCGTGATAGTCGTCGCCGCGGGCATAAACCGAGATCGCCCCGGCGCTGCGCCGCGCCAGCACCTCGCGCGGGTCGCGATCCGGGCCGTAATTGAGCCCCAGCATCACCACCGCGCCGACCTCCGGCCACAGCGCCCGCGGCGCAGCGCGGCGGGCGGCGGTCTCGGGCATCCAGTCCATGTCGCCATGGGCGCCGTCCGCGATCCATCGCGCGAGACGGGGGCCGGCCTCGGGAATGGCGTCGGGATGGGCGATGCCCACGGCATCGAACCCTTCCTCCGCGGCGAGGTGGATGATCAGCGCCCGGGCGGCGTCGGGGCTCAGAAGTCGAGATCCGCGTAGCAGGCGGACGGCGGGATGCCGGCCATCGTCACCGCCAGCAGCGGGCGGAAGGAGGGGCGCGACTTGATCCGCGCGTACCAGATCTTGGCGGTCTCGTCCTCGTCCCACGGCACGTCGCCCAGATAATCGACGCAGGAAATGTGGGCCGCGGCCGCGAAATCGGCGTAGGAGAGCCGGTCGCCGGCCAGCCAGTTCCGCGCCTTCAGCAGCCACCCGATATAGTGCAGATGGTAGCGGATATTGGCCCGGGCCGCACGGATCGCCGCCATGTCCGGCGAGCCGCCGCCCGCCTCGCGCGGCATGTAGCGCTTGAACACCTTCTCGCGCACCAGCGGCTCGGACACCTCGGCGAAGAACTTCTCGTTGAACCAGGCCGAGAGGCGGCGCACCTCGACCCGGGCCCCGATGTCGACCGGCAGCAGGCGGCGGTCGCCGAAGGTGGCCCCGCGGGTCTCGTCGATATATTCCGCGATGATGGTGCCGCCGGGCACCGCGAAACCGTTCGGCTCCACCAGAACCGGGGTGGCGCCGGCGGGATCCAGCATCAGGAATTCGGGCCGCCGTTCCCACACCCGTTCCTCGACCAGCGTCGGCTCAAGGCCGTATTCGCTGAGCATCAACCGGATGAAGCGCGAGTGCGGGCAAAAGGGATGATGATGAAGATGCATCGCTCGGGGGAAATTCGCGGCCTCGACAGGGTGCGACAGCTCTCCCCTCTAGAGGCGTTCGCCCCTCTTCGCAAGTCATTGCACGGTCGGAACCCTGTTGGCGGCGGCGGCGGGTGGACCCGGAGGGCATTGGCGTGCAACATCGCGGCGGCCGTGCAACATCACCGTCGTTGAACGCCGCTACCCTGCCCGCGCTCCTGTCGCAACGCGACGTGCCATATCCAGGAAGGCTGCCATGACCGACGATACCGAGATGATGATGCCCGAACATGGCAGCTTCGTGTGGAACGAGCTGAACACATGGGACGTGGAGGCGGCGAAGGCCTTCTACGGGCAGACCCTTGGCTGGACCTTCGAGGCCATGCCGCTGGAAGACGACGCCGGCACCTACTGGGTAGCGCTGGCCGATGGCGAGATGGTCGCCGGCATCTTCGCCATGACCAGCCCGGATTTCGACGGCGTGCCCGCGCACTGGTTCGCCTATGTCGAGGTCGACGACGTCGACGTCCGGGCCGCCCTGGTCGAGGAAGCCGGCGGGACGGTCATCCGGCCGCCCTTCGACGTCGCCGGCGTCGGCCGCATCGCCATCGTGAAGGCGCCGGACGGCTCCGTGCTCGGCTGGATCACCTCCGACGAGGAGTGATCCGCGACAGGGCTCGATTCCCGCGGCGGCCGGATCAAGCGCCGCTGCGGGTGCATTCGCGAGGACGTCCGCCGCGCGCGGGCGACCGCTTGGTGACGCGGTAGCCCCGGCGCATGAGGGGAGGCCCCCTCGCCCCAACACTGCGAAAGGCTCCGCGCGCCATTCTCCGCTCCCACAGGGGCGCAACCGGAAGGAATACACCGTCGATGCAGATGCAGACCCCCGTCTCCCCCATCATCGCCGCCGGCTACTCGCTTCGTGAAGGCAGCCCGGAGTTCGACGATCTCGGCGCCGGCCTCGACGAAGCGGAAGCGCTCGGCGTCGATGTCGTGGAGCTGCCGGTCTACGCCTGGCATCTGATTGTCAACGGCCGCGTGCTGGACCGCCGGGTCGCCGACCTCGCCCGGGCGCTCGAAGGCCGGCCGTTCGGCACCACGGTGCACGGGCCGCTGTCGATCAATCTCATGGACGCGGCCGACCGGCTGCCCCGGCACGAGGCGGTGCTGGCGGCCAGCATCGAGATCACCGGGGCGATCGGCGCCCGCCATCTCGTCGTTCACACCGGCGCCGTCCGCGGGCAGGACGACCTCGAGGTCGCCTATTCCCGCCAGCGTGACGCGCTGGCGCGCGCCGGCGACCTCGCCCTGCGCGCCGGCGTCACGCTGTGCGTGGAGAACGTGTTCCGCTTCGGCGACGTCCGCGACACCGCGACGCCGTCCAAGCTGGCCGGAGAGCTTTCGGCCATCGACCACCCCGCCGTCTGGGCGACGCTCGACGTCAGCCACGCCTATATCCGCGCCGCGCAGGACCGGCTCGACCCGCTGCCGGAGATCGCGGCGCTGGCGCCCTTCGCCCGGCACCTGCACCTCCACGATTCCTTCGGCCGGCCGAGCCAGCTCTGGACCTACGATCCCGCCGAGGCGGTCGCGTTCGGCGAGGGGGACCTGCACCTGCCGATCGGCTGGGGCGGGATAGACTGGGATGCCGTCGTCGCCTGCGGGCTTCCCCCCGAGACCATCGCGATCATGGAGCTCAACCCGCGGCACTGGCGCGAGCTGGGCGAGCAGGTTCCGGTGCTCAAGGCGCTGGCCGGCCGCTTCCGGCTGGCCACCCCCGCGGCGGCCTGACCTCTCCGCCACGACCAATGCCGGGCCGGCTCGGGGACGCGTGGCCGGCCCGGCCCTTGCGGCTCCACCGCCTGCCAGCGCCGGCCGCTCCCCCCCTCGGGGCACCGCCGGCGGGCCAGGCCACGGTGCTCCGGCCGGCGGGGCGCAAACGATTCCCGCCGCGTGGCGCAGAGCGTGTGTTTTCGCCACAACGACCTTCTTGCGAGCCCGAAGCCCTGCCCCTATATCCGGCGCGATCGGTGTGGGATACACGCCGTACCCTGTTGAATTGGGGGCCGGTCCGGGGGCGCGGCGTCGGCAATAGCCACTCACCGTTCTTCTCCGGGTGCTTCACGAGGCCCGGCCGGCCTGCCGGAAGGAGAGAGTTCATGTCTAAAGTCATCGGCATTGATCTTGGTACGACCAATAGCTGCGTCGCCGTCATGGAAGGCTCGACGCCGAAGGTGATCGAGAACGCCGAAGGTGCCCGCACCACGCCGTCCATCGTCGCCTTCACCGAGGATGGCGAGCGCCTGGTGGGCCAGCCGGCGAAGCGCCAGGCGGTCACCAACCCGGAGCGCACCTTCTTCGCGGTGAAGCGCCTGATCGGCCGCCGCTACGACGACCCGATGGTCGAGAAGGACAAGCACCTCGTCCCCTACAAGATCGTGCGCGCGGACAATGGCGACGCCTGGGTCGAGTCGGACGGGAAGAAGTATTCGCCCTCGCAGATTTCCGCCTTCACCCTGCAGAAGATGAAGGAAACCGCGGAGGCCTATCTCGGCGCCAAGGTCGACAAGGCGGTCATCACCGTCCCGGCCTATTTCAACGACGCCCAGCGTCAGGCCACCAAGGACGCCGGCCGCATCGCCGGCCTCGAGGTGCTGCGCATCATCAACGAGCCCACCGCGGCCGCCCTCGCCTACGGTCTCGACAAGAAGTCGGCCGGCGTGATCGCGGTCTATGACCTCGGCGGCGGCACCTTCGACGTGTCGGTGCTGGAGATCGGCGACGGCGTGTTCGAGGTGAAGTCCACCAACGGCGACACCTTCCTGGGTGGCGAAGACTTCGACATGCGGCTCGTCAACTATCTCGCCGACGAGTTCAAGAAGGAGCAGGGCATCGACCTGCGCAACGACAAGCTGGCCCTCCAGCGCCTCAAGGAGGCGGCGGAAAAGGCCAAGATCGAGCTGTCGTCGGCGACCCAGACCGAGATCAACCTGCCCTTCATCACGGCGGACGCCTCGGGCCCGAAGCACCTGACCATGAAGCTCACCCGCGCCAAGTTCGAGGCGCTGGTGGACGATCTGATCCAGCGCACCGTCGAGCCCTGCAAGAAGGCGCTCAAGGATGCCGGCCTCACCGCCGGGCAGATCGACGAGGTCGTGCTCGTGGGCGGCATGACCCGCATGCCCAAGGTGCAGGAGATCGTGAAGCAGTTCTTCGGCAAGGAGCCCCACAAGGGTGTCAACCCGGATGAAGTGGTCGCCATCGGCGCCGCCATCCAGGCCGGCGTTCTCCAGGGCGACGTCAAGGACGTGCTGCTGCTCGACGTGACCCCGCTTTCGCTCGGCATCGAGACGCTGGGCGGCGTGTTCACGCGCCTGATCGACCGCAACACCACGATCCCGACCAAGAAGAGCCAGACCTTCTCCACCGCCGAGGACGGCCAGACCGCGGTCACCATCCGCGTGTTCCAGGGCGAGCGCGAAATGGCGGCGGACAACAAGATCCTCGGCCAGTTCGACCTCGTCGGCATCCCGCCGGCGCCGCGGGGGGTGCCGCAGATCGAGGTTGCCTTCGACATCGATGCCAACGGCCTCGTCAACGTGTCGGCGAAGGACAAGGGCACCGGCAAGGAGCAGCAGATCCGCATCCAGGCCTCGGGCGGCCTTTCCGACGCGGACATCGAGAAGATGGTGAAGGACGCCGAGGCCCACGCCGCGGAGGACAAGACCCGTCGCGCCCTGGCGGAAGCCAAGAACCACGGCGAAGCCCTTGTCCACTCGACGGAAAAGGCCCTCGCCGAGCATGGCGCCAAGGTCGGCACGCCGGAGAAGACCGCGATCGAGACCGCCCTCGCCGACCTCAAGTCGGCGCTGGAAGGCGAGGATGTCGAGGCGATCACCGCGCGGACCAACACCCTCGCCCAGGCCTCGCTGAAGCTCGGCGAAGCGATGTACAGTCAGGCCGGTGAGGAGGACGGTGCGTCCAAGCCGCAGGCCGAGGACGTGGTGGACGCCGAGTTCACCGAGGTCGACGACGACAAGAAGAAGTCGGCCTGAGCCGACGGCGTCGGCGTGGCCGCCCGGCGGCGCCGCGCCGCCTCCGCCGACCTGTGAACCGCGTGCCCGGGCGACGCCCGGGCACTGCCGTTTCGACGAGACCGCCCGCCGGCCCCGGCCGCGTCGGTCCCGCTGCATCCCCGGCCCGCGACCGGGCCTTTCACCACCGACCGCCTCCAGGCGCTGAATCCGGAGCCGCGCACCCTCATGTCGAAGCGCGACTATTACGAGGTCCTCGAAGTCTCCCGCACGGTGACCGACGGGGAGCTCAAGTCGACCTACCGCAAGCTCGCCATGAAATGGCATCCCGACCGCAATCCGGGGGATGCGCAGGCCGAGATCCGCTTCAAGGAAGTCACCGAGGCCTATGAGGTCCTCAAGGACCCGCAGAAGCGCGCCGCCTATGACCGCTTCGGCCATGCCGCCTTCGAGGGCGGCGGCGGTGGCGCACCGGGCGGGCCGGGCTTCGGCGCCGATTTCGCCTCCACCTTCTCCGACATCTTCGACGATCTCTTCGGCATGGCCGGCCAGCGGGGCGGCGGGCGCGGCGGCCAGGGCCGCGAACGTGGCGCCGACCTGCGCTACAACATGGAGATCACCCTGGAGGAGGCGTTCGCCGGCAAGGACGCCACCATCAAGATTCCCAGCTCGGTGACCTGCGAGGCCTGCACCGGCACCGGCGCCAAGCCCGGCTCGCAGCCAAAGCCCTGCCGCACCTGCGGCGGCACCGGCCGCATCCGCCATGCCCAGGGCTTCTTCACGCTGGAACGCACCTGCGCCACCTGCCAGGGCCGCGGGCAGGTGATCGAGGACCCGTGCACCGTCTGCTCCGGCTCCGGCCGGGTGACCCGCGAGCGCACGCTTCAGGTGGCCATTCCCGCCGGCGTCGAGGACGGCACCCGCATCCGGCTCGGCAATGAAGGGGAGGCCGGCGCGCGTGGCGGTCCCCCCGGCGATCTCTACATCTTCCTGTCGATCGCCCCGCACGAGTTCTTCCAGCGCGACGGCGCCGACCTGTTCTGCCGGGTGCCGATCTCGCTGGTGCAGGCGGCGATCGGCGGCTCGGTCGAGGTTCCCACCATCGACGGCGAGAAGACCAAGGTGAAGGTGCCGGAAGGCACCCAGACCGGCCGCCGCTTCCGGCTGGCCGGCCGCGGCATGCCCGTGCTGCGCACCCGCAATACCGGCGACATGTATGTCCAGGTCGTGGTCGAGACCCCGCAGAACCTCACCAAGCGCCAGCGCGAGCTGCTGATGGAGTTCGAGAAGGAGAGCTCCGGCGACACCCACCCGGAATCGAGCGGGTTTTTCAGCAAGGTAAAAGACTTCTTCGCCGGCGATGCCGAATGACGGCGCCGCCGCGAGGCGGTATGCTGGCGCGTGGGGTGTAATCGAACGGTAATGGGTACCACGTAGAGAAGGCGCTGCACCGCAGCGCTTTCGGGCCCGCTGCCGCGGATTCGCCGACGGCGCCACTTTTGGCCGCTGGAAGGACTGCAGGAGTTCGAATGTTGCCTCGTTCCGCCTCTGACTTGGCCCCGGCCGGCAAGACCCGCCCCCGCAAGAAGCCCGACGAGCTCCGCTTTCTTCATTCCTGGCTTCAGGACCCGCTCCGCACCGGGGCGGTGTCGCCCTCCGGCCGAGCGCTGGCGCGGATGATGGCGTCCTATGTCGATCCCGCCCTGCCCGGGCCGGTCATCGAGCTCGGCCCCGGCACCGGGCCGGTGACGGCGGCGCTGGTGGAGCGCGGCATCGCCCCCGAGCGGCTGGTGCTGATCGAGTACAACCCCGAATTCTGCAAGCTGCTGAAGCAGCGCTTTCCCGGCGCGACCGTGATCCGCGGCGACGCCTACAACATGGAGACGACGCTGCAGGGGCTGGTGGAGGCCCCCGCCATCGCCGTCGTCTCCAGCCTGCCGCTGTTCACCCGGCCGGTGCCGGAACGGCGCAGCCTCACCGAGCAGGCCTTCCGGCTCTGCGTGCCGGACGCCCCCTTCATCCAGTTCACCTATGCCGTGGTCTCGCCCATGCCTCTGGACGAGATTCCGCTGCGGGCCCACCGCAGCCGGCGGGTGTGGCGGAACATTCCCCCGGCCTGCGTCTGGGTCTATCGTTCGCCGCAGATGAATGGCTGAGGAGGCCCCATGGCCCCGAAGATCCTGACCTTCGCCGGCTCGACCCGCCACGGCGCCTTTTCCGGCCAGCTTGCGGCGGCGGCCCTGCACGAGCTGGCGGAGCTTGGCGCCGAGGCGGAGCTGCTCTCGCTCGCCGATTATGACCTGCCGATCTACAATGGCGACCTCGAAACCGAGGCCGGCGTGCCGGAAGCGGCGGTCGCGCTGAATGCCCGCCTCGGGGCCGCCGACGGCATCTTCGTGGTGACCCCGGAATACAATGCCGGCGTGCCGCCGCTGCTGAAGAACGCAATCGACTGGGCGAGCCGCGCGCGGGGGCCGCGCGACCCCTTCAAGGGGCCGGTCTGGGCGATCGGCGCCTCCTCCCCCGGGGCAATGGGGGGCTATCGCGCGGCGATGATGCTGCGGCAGGTGCTGGCCCTCGGGCTCGGGGCGCTGGTGCTGGGCGGGCAGGTGTCCATCGGTGGCGCGGGACAGGCCTTCGGCGAGGACGGCCGGCTGAAGGACGAGCGCCTCGCCCGCCTGCTGCGCGGCGTGCTCGCCGACCTCGTCGCCGAAGCCGGCCGGCGCGCGGCCGCGCGCGCCTGAGGCCACGGCCTCGCTCACCCGCCAGACCCACACGCCGGAGCCGCCATGACGCCCGTGGCCCAGAAGCCCGCCACCGACCCGCGCGACCACCTCATCGTGGCGCTGGACCTGCCCTCCGTCCGCACGGCGGAGGCCGTGGTGGCGCGGCTCGGCGACACCGTGAGCTTCTACAAGATCGGCTACGAGCTCGGCTATGCCGGCGGCCTCGGCTTCGCCCGCGAGCTGATCGCCGACGGCCGCAAGGTCTTCATCGACTTCAAGCTGCACGACATCGGCAACACCGTGGCGCATGGCGTGGCGAGCATCGCCCAGCTCGGCGCCAGCTTCCTCACCGTGCACGCCTACCCCCAGACCATGCGCGCGGCGATGGAGGGCAAGGGTGCCAGCCCGCTGCGCATCCTCGCGGTGACGGTGCTGACCTCCTATGACGACGCCGACCTCGCCGAGGCCGGCTATGGCGCCGACGTCGCCACCACCGTGGCCCGCCGGGTGGCGCAGGCCCGCGAGATCGGCATCGACGGCATTGTCTGCGCACCCACCGACGCAGCCACCGTACGCGGCCTTCTCGGGCCGGGCCGGGCCATCGTCACCCCCGGCGTGCGGCCCGCCGGCGCGCCCACCGGCGACCAGAAGCGCGTCGCCACCCCGGCCGAGGCCATCCGCGCCGGGGCCGACCATCTGGTGGTGGGCCGCCCGATCGTGGCGTCGCCCGACCCGGCGGCGGCGGCCCGGGCGGTGCAGGCGGAGATCGCCGCCGCCCTGCCGCCGATCTGACACGGCAGCGAGGAGGCGGTCATGGCGCGGGGCTATTGGGTGGTACGGCTCGACGTCACCGACATGGACACCTACATGGCCCGCTATTTCGCGGCCGCGGCACCGGTGATCGAACGATTCGGCGGGCGCTTCCTGGTGCTCGGCGGCGCCTTCGAGGCGCCGGAGCCGCCGGCGCGCAACCGGCAGGTGGTGGTGGAGTTCGCCGACTACGACACCGCGCTGGCCTGCTGGAACGACCCGGCCTTTCAGGCCGCCTTCGCCGAACGGCAGAAGGTGGCGCACGGCGAGCACCTCGTGATCGAGGGCTATGAGGGCGGCCAGCCCGCGGCCGGCGTCATCGACCGCCCGGCCACCGGACCCGGCACCGCCTACTGGATCCTGCGGATCGACGTGCGCGACACCGAGGCCTACAAGGCCTATGTCTCGGCCGACGCCCTCGCCTTCCAGAAGTACCGGGGCTGGTATCTCGTGCGGGGCGGCCGCCACGCCGCGGTGGAAGGCCATGCCCGCTCGCGCAACGTGGTGGTGGCCTTTCCCGACTACGCCACCGCGCTCGCCTGCTACCGCTCGCCGGAATACCAGAACGCCCTCGCCTTCCGTAAAATCGCCAGCGAGGGCGAGGTCGTCATCGCCCGCGGCGCGGAGTAGCGGCCGCGGGCGTGGATCGCCGGCCGGTCAAGGCCCGTTCCGCGCGAATCCTGCGCCGGGCGGCGGCGCCATGTGGACAAGCCCGGCGGCTTCTGCTATCTGCGCACTCCTTGATCGGCCTGCGAGCCGTCCCTTCCGCCGAAGGGATGCCGCGCCCGGTCCCCCGACATTCAAACAAGTCGCGTGCGCGAAGCAAAAGGATCGCGGGACGCGAAGGCGCGAAGAGGAACACACGTGCAGGTTCTCGTCCGTGACAACAACGTCGACCAGGCGCTGAAGGCTCTCAAGAAGAAGATGCAGCGGGAAGGCATCTTCCGCGAGATGAAGCTGCGTGGCCACTACGAGAAGCCCTCCGAGAAGCGCGCCCGCGAAGAGGCGGAAGCGGTTCGCCGCGCCCGCAAGCTGGCCCGCAAGCGCGCCCAGCGCGAAGGCCTGCTGCCCTCCAAGCCGAAGGTCGTTTCCCCCGGCCGCTGAGCCCGATGCCCCATGCGGGGCCTCGCTCTCTCATGACCTGCCCGAGCGCGGTGACCGATGTCGCCGCGCTTTTCGGCTTTGGACGCTGAGACCATGCCGCCCGACCTCCGCATTTCCGACCTGCGGGACGTTCCGGACCTCGCCGGCATCGTCGCCGAACGCATCTGGCGGGCCTGGTGGGAGCCGGAAGGCGTGGCGCTCGCCGCGCTGGTGGCCCGGCTGGAGGAGAGCTTCGGCGCCGCGCCGGTTCCCACCACCTGGGTCGCCCGGCGCGGGCACACCTTCGTCGGCACGGTCGGGCTGATCGGTTGCGATGTCGCGGCGCGCCCGGAACTCACGCCCTGGGTCGCGGCGCTGTGGGTGGAGCCCCCGGCGCGCGGCGCCGGCCTCGGCACCGCGCTTGCCGGGCACGCCGCGGAGCACGGCTTCGCCGCCGGCTACGACGAGGTCCACCTCGCGGCGACGCCGGAAAACGCCCCGTTCTATCTCCGCCGCGGCTGGAGCCGGCGGGAGAGCGGGGTCGACGGTCTGGAGCTGCTGGTGCGCCGGCGCGCCGGCTGAGGCGTGACGGCCGGGGACGCGGCTCTCTACTGCCGGTTCATCGGCACGGTGTATTCCCCGGCGCGGATACGCTCGGCGAGCCGTGCGGCGAAGCCGGCCGCGGCCTCCTCGCCATAGGTGGCCACCAGCGAGCGCATCGCGGTGAAGAGCGCGGCCTGCGCCAGGCAATCCTCGTCGAGCCCGTCATAGACGGCTTCGTTCCACGCCTCGTCGAGATAGGCGAGCGCCGCGTGACGCTCGTCCTCCGCCTGCTGGTCGGCATCGGCTTCGACGATGAGGGGATCGGGCAGTTGGGCCAAGGGCGCCTCCGTGCGGCCTCGTGACCGCAACGGCACCTTAGCACGCCGGATCGCGCGACCGGGCCAAGCTTTGCGGAAAGGTTAACGCGGTGGCCTGCGTACAACGCATGGCCCGCGCGCCCGCCGCGCCGGGAGCGTCAGTTGCTGCCGTAGCGGGCGGCGATGTCGCGGGACAGCCGCATGCCCTCGTCGAGATAGCGTCCAGCCGCGAGACGGGCGGAGCTGGTGCAGGTGCGGTAGACCTGCGCGTAGCTGTCATGCCCGCGGTTGAAGGCGGCGACGAGCTGGCCGCGCCGCGGCTCGGTGGGGGCCTCCGCCGCCAGCAGCGCCTGCATCTCCTCGCGCCAGCGGGTCGGCTCGGCCGCGCCGCAGAGCGGGCGCAGATAATGCAGCGCGCCCATCACCTCGGCGAGGTGCTGGAGGTCCGCGTCATAAGGCGGCGCGCCGCCCTCCGCCTGCTGCGCGGCGGCGGGAACGAGGCTCAGCCAGAGCAGCGGGAACAGGACCAGGAGACGCATCGCCCTTCCTCCTGCGCCCCGGCGCGGCGGGCGTCAAGCCGGCATGGCGCGCCGTGCCCGGGCCGGTCGCGCCGGCATGCGGGAACGGAACGCCGCACCCCGCAAAGGCCGCCCCCACCCCAGCCCGGCGGCCTCAGGCGGGGCCCTGGAGCGCCCGCGCGGCGGCCAGCGCCACCATGTCGCCGAGCCCGTCGGTCACCGGCTCGGGCAGCGCGCCGGGTTCGAACCAGCCGACCTCGGCCGCCTCCGGCCCCACGCTCGGCTCGCCGGCGCGCCAGAGGGCGGCATGGACCACCACGACATAATGCGCGCCGAGAACGCCCTCGGCATCGCGGTAGATGATATCGAGGGCGCCGGACACGCCGAGCAGGTCCACCTCGACCCCGACCTCCTCCATCAATTCGCGCGCGGCGGCGGCGGCGAGCGGCTCGCCCGGCTCCACCCGGCCGCCCGGCAGGGTCCACACCCCTTTCATCGGCGCCTTGCCGCGCCGGGCCAGCAGCACGCGGCCCTCGCGGAACACCGCGGTGGAGGTGGCGAGAACGGGGCGGACGGGGGATGTGGTCATGGAAATCTCCGCGAGAGGTGGACCTGACGGGCGTAAACGAGCGGCAGGACTCGCGCCAGCGATGACGGTCCTCCCGCCGCCTTCGGCGCCGGCGGCGTGGCTTTCCGGTGCCCCGATGCCGCCGCAATCCGATCGAATCATCCCGCCAGCCCTGACGTGGGAGTGCCTGATGCACCGTGCCGCCTTCCAGCCCTGCCGCTGCACGAACCCTGAAGCCGGCGGTCTTGCCCACGGGTCCCGCCCCTCCAGCGCGGGCGCCGCGCCGGGCTAGCCCGGGCTCGACCCCAACCCACGCACCGCGTGACTCGATCGGACGGCCGGGGCGGCCGGGGCGCCCGCAGGAAGCCGCAATCGGCATCAACAGTCGCACCCTATCGGGAGGATGGAATGACAGCATCGAATCGCGCGCAGGGCCCGCGTGGACGCCGGCGCATCGGATCGGGAGCGCGGGCGGTTGCGCTGGCGCTCAGCCTTGCCGGACTTGCCGCCGGAGAGGCGGCCGCGACCAGTGCCAGCGCGCCCGCCACGCCACCCGCCACCGCACAGGCCCCGGCCGATTCGCTCTGCGCCAGCTATGGCGCGGGTTTCGTCCGGGTGCCCGGCACCTCGACCTGCATGAAGGTCGGCGCCTCGACCCAGGCCGACACCTACAGCGCCGGCGGCACCTCCACCTTCAGCGGCAACAGCGCCATCGCCCCGGCGCTGCGCTCGCAATAGCCGGCGCCACCGGAGAGGGTGTACCCGGGCGTCCCGACCGTGGCGCCCCGGCCTAGCCCCGGCGCTCAGGTGCCGAAGGCGGCGAAATAGCGGGCGATGATGCCTTCATAGACCCGCTTCAGCGCCGCCAGCTCGTCGACCGGCGTCGCCTCGTCCACCGCGTGCATGGAGGTGCCGACCAGGCCGAACTCCAGCACCGGGCAGTAATCCTTGATGAAGCGGGCGTCGGAGGTGCCGCCGGTGGTGGAAAGCTCCGGCCGCCGCCCGGTGGTCGCCGCGATCGACTCCACCACCAGCTCGACGAACGGGCCGGGCGCGGTGAGGAAGCTGTCGCTGGCGCGGTTCTCGAACGCCACCGTCCAGCGCACCTCGTTGCCGGCCGCCGCCGCGAGGCGGCGCTCGATCTCGGCCGCCAGCGTGTCGGGCATCCACAGATCGTTGAAGCGGATGTTGAAGCGGGCGCGCGCCTCGGCGGGAATGACGTTGAAGGCGGGATTGCCGACATCCACCGAGACCACCTCCAGATTGGAGGCCTGGAAATGGGCGGTGCCGCCGTCGAGCGGGGCCTCCAGCAGCGCGGCCAGCAGGCGGACCATGCCGCGCACCGGGTTTTCGGCGAGGTGGGGGTAGCCGACATGGCCCTGCCGGCCATGCACGGTGAGGGTGCCGGAGAGCGAGCCGCGCCGGCCGATCTTCACCATGTCGCCGAGCGCGGCGCGGCTGGAGGGCTCGCCCAGCACGCAATGGTCGATGCGCTCGTCGCGGTCGGCCAGCCAGCGCAGCAGTTTCTCGGTGCCGTTGATGGCCGGGCCTTCCTCGTCGCCGGTGATGAGGAAGGAGATGGAGCCGGGCAGGTCCTCGCCGTGCCGGGCGATATGGTCGAGCGACGCGGCGACCATGGCCGCCACCCCGCCCTTCATGTCCACCGCGCCGCGGCCATAGAGCAGCCCGTCGCGTATCGCGCCCTCGAAGGGGGGAAAGCGCCAGTGCGCGGCGTCGCCGGGCGGCACCACGTCGGTGTGGCCGGCAAAGCAGAGATTGGGCGCGCGGCGGCCGAAGCGGGCGTAGAGATTTTCGACATCCGGCGTGTCCGGCGCGCAGAGCCGCACCCGGTGCACCTCGAAGCCGGCGGCGCCGAGCAGCCCGCCGAGATAGTCCAGCGCCCCGCCCTCCTCCGGCGTCACCGAGGGGCAGCGGATGAGCGCGCGGGCGATCTCCACCGGATCGGCGGGCGCCGGGTTGGGAGAGGATTCCACCTCTGGCAACGGCACGTCGGGCACCTGTCGCTCGGCCATGTGACGTCTCCTCTCTCCGCGGGCGTGCAGTCCGGCCGGCTGGGCCGGCGCGGCCTCAGTCGCGCAGCAGATCGTTGATGGAGGTCTTGGAGCGGGTCTGGGCGTCCACCCGCTTCACGATCACCGCGCAATAAAGCGAAGGGCCCGGCGTGCCGTCCGGCAGCGGCTTGCCCGGCAGCGAGCCCGGCACCACCACGGAATAGGCCGGCACCTCGCCGACGAAGACCTCGCCGGTGGCGCGGTCGACGATCTTGGTGGTGGCGGAGATGAAGACGCCCATGGAAAGGACCGAGCCCTTGCGCACGATGACGCCTTCGACCACCTCGGAGCGTGCGCCGATGAAGCACTCGTCCTCGATGATGACCGGCCCGGCCTGGAGCGGCTCCAGCACGCCGCCGATGCCGACGCCGCCGGAGAGATGGACATGGCGGCCGATCTGGGCGCAGCTCCCCACCGTCGCCCAGGTGTCCACCATCGAACCCTCGCCGACATTGGCGCCGAGATTCACGAAGGACGGCATCAGCACCACGTTCGGGGCGATATAGGCCGAGCGGCGGACGATGGAGCCGGGCACGGCGCGGAAGCCGGCGGCGCGGAATTCGGCCTCGGTCCAGCCGTCGAACTTGGAGGGCACCTTGTCCCACCAGGTGGCGCCGCCGGGGCCGCCGCCGATCGGGGCCATGTCGTTCAGCCGGAACGACAGCAGCACCGCCTTCTTGAGCCACTGGTTGACGGTCCAGTTGCCGTCCGCGCCCTGTTCGGCGACCCGCGCCTTGCCGGCGTCCAGCAGGCCGAGCGCCGCCTCCACCGCCTCGCGCACCGGGCCGCGCGTGTCGAAACTGATCTCCGCGCGCTTCTCGAACGCGTCTTCGATGATGGCCTTGAGTTCGCTCGACATGTCCTGCTCTCCGAAACGTCCGGGCGCGACTTGCGCCGCCGCGCGCGCGCTGTCAACGCCGTTCTCGCCCGCGCCGTGCGGGCTCGCCGGCCCCGTGGCGGCCCGTCAGCGGGCGAGGCTGCCGAGGAAGGCCGTGAGGTCGTCGGTGACGAAATCGATATGGTCGCCGTCGCGGCCCTCATGCTCCCAGGTCTCGCGGTCGTCCGGGCTGACGGCGAGGCCGGGCGGCACCACCAGCACGGTGCGCATGCCAAGCTGCGCCGGCACTTCGAGGTTGCGGGCGAGGTCCTCGAACATCGCGGCGCGGGCGGCATCGACCTCGAACAGCTCGAGGAAGCGGCGATAGGCCGGCTCCTGCGGCTTGGGGTGGAACTCGGCGGCGACGATGTCGTGCACATCGGCGAAATGGCCGGAGATGCCGAGCTTGTCGAGGATCTGCGCGGCATGGCGGCGCGAGCCGTTGGTGTAGACCAGCTTGCGGCCCGGCAGCGCGGCGAGCGCCTCGCCCAGCGCCGGCGCCGGCGCCAGCGAGGTCAGGTCGATCTGATGGACATGGGCGAGGAAGGCGTCCGGGTCCATGCCGTGCTCGATCATGAGCCCGCGCAGGGACGTGCCGTATGTGCGGTAATAGCTCTTCTGCAGGGCGAAGGCGTCGTCCAGCGAGAGATTGAGGAAGCCGGCGATATAGGCCCGCATCCGGTCGTCGATCTGCCGCCAGAGGTCGAGCCCCGGCGGGTAGAGCGTGTTGTCGAGGTCGAACACCCAGGTGTCGACATGGGCGAAGGCGTCGGCCGGCGCGACGGCCGGTGGGGCGATGCTGGACATGGCACAGCTTTAGCCCAGCGCAGGCCGGGCGGGAAGGCGGCGCCGCCGCCCTCCCGCCGAACCGGGCGGCGTCAGCGCCGGATCAATGTACCAGCGCCGTGGTCGGTCAGCAGCTCCAGCAGCACGGCGTGGGGCACCTTGCCATCGAGGATCACCACGCCCTCGACGCCCTGCTCCAGCGCGTAGATGCAGGTCTCGACCTTGGGGATCATGCCGCCGGAGATGGTGCCGTCGGCGATCAGCCGGCGGGCCTCGGCGATGCTGAGCTCCTTGATCAGGTTCTTGTCGCGGTCGAGCACGCCCGGCACGTCGGTCAGCAGCAGCAGCCGCTTGGCCCCCAGCGCGCCGGCGATGGCGCCGGCGAAGGTGTCGGCGTTGACGTTGAAGGTGCCGCCTTCGACGCCGGTCGCCACCGGGGCGAGCACCGGAATCAGCTCGCGGCCGAGGATCTGGTCGAGCACCGTGGTGTCCACCTTCTCCGGCTCGCCGACGAAGCCGAGGTCGATGACGTGCTCCAGATTGGAATCGGGGTCGAGGACGCTGCGGGTGACCTTGGAGGCCACCACCATGTTGCCGTCCTTGCCGGACAGCCCCAGCGCCTTGCCGCCGGCCTCGTTGATGAAGCCGACCAGCGACTTGTTGATGGAGCCGGCCAGCACCATCTCGACGATCTCGACGGTCGCCTTGTCGGTGATGCGCAGACCCGCCGCGAATTCCGACTTGATGCCGAGCTTGGCCAGCATGGCGCCGATCTGCGGGCCGCCGCCATGCACCACCACCGGGTTCACGCCGGCCTGCTCCAGCAGCACGATGTCCTGCGCGAAGTCGCGCGCCACCTGCTCGTCGCCCATGGCATGGCCGCCATACTTCACCACGATGATGGCGTCGTCGTAGCGCTGCATGTGGGGCAGGGCCTGGACGAGGACCCGCGCCTTGGCGTGGTCGTCGTCGAGAAGGCTGGCGGCGGTGGGGGTTTCGGTCTGGCTCATCGGCGGATCGTGTCCTCGCCCGGTCTCGGCACGCGAGGCCTATAGCCGATTTTCATGACGTTTCTCAATTGCCGCATGACCTTCCCCCGCGTGTGCTTTTCTGCAAGCCGGGTTCGGCAGCGGAACAGCCCCGGCGCGGGGCCCGCGGCCTTCCGGCCCCGGCCGCGCCATGCGATAAGCCGCGCCATGAGCGGCGACGACAGCACCCCCTCCCCGAAGCAGCCCGCGCCCGGCCGGCGCCCGGGCGCCGGCGCGGCGCGCCTCGTCGAGGGCTCGACCCTGCGCCACGTCGCGGTGATGACCGGCACCGGCTCGATCGGGCTGGTCGCGGTGTTCGTGGTCGACCTGCTGAACCTGTTCTACATCTCGCTGCTGGGCGAACAGGAGCTGGCGGCGGCGATCGGCTATGCCGGCACCATGATGTTCTTCATGACCTCGGCGGCGGTCGGGGTGATGATCGCCGGCTCGGCGCTGGTGGCGCGGGCGGTCGGCGCCGGGCACATGGGCGAGGCGCGGCGGCTTTCCGCCTCCGCCATGGTCTACATGGTAGCGACCACCGGCGCGCTGAGCCTCGCGCTGCTGCCCTTCCAGGACGCGCTGGTGGGGCTGCTGGGCGCCACCGGACGCACCCGGGCGATCGCCGACCAGTTCCTCTGGATCGTGGTGCCCTCCACCGCCCTGCTCGGCATCGGCATGGCCGCTTCCGGCGTGCTGCGCGCGGTGGGCGACGCCCGGCGCGCCATGTGGGTGACGCTGGGCGGTGGCATCGCCACCGCGATCCTCGATCCGCTCTTCATCCTGCTCATGGGCTGGGGCGTCGAGGGCGCCGCCTATGTCTCGGTGATCTCGCGGCTGTTCATGGCGGTGTACGGCATCCACGCCGTGGTGCGGGTGCATGGCCTCGCCGAGCCGCCGAGCGTGGACGGCTTCCGGCGCGACGTCGGCCCGCTCTCGGCCATCGCGGTGCCGGCGATCCTCACCAACATCGCGACCCCGTTCGGCAATGGCTACATCACCTTCGCCCTTGCCAGCCACGGCGATGCCGCGGTGGCGGCCTGGGCGGTAATCGGGCGGGTCATCCCGGTGGCGTTCGGCCCGCTCTTCGCGCTCACCGGGGCGATCGGCCCCATCATCGGCCAGAATGTCGGGGCGCTGCGGTTCGACCGGGTGCGGCAGGCCATCGCCGACAGCCTGAAGCTGACCATCGCCTATGTTCTCTTCATCTGGGCGATGATGGCGCTGGCCCGCCACCCCATCGCCACCTCCTTCGGCCTGTCCGGCGAGGGGGCGGAGGTGGTGAGCTTCTTCTGCCTCTATGGCGCGGGCAGCTTCATCTTCATCGGCGCGCTGTTCGTCGCCAATGCCTCGTTCAACAATCTCGGCGCGCCGCTGCTCTCCACCCTGTTCAACTGGGGCCGGGCGACGCTGGGCACCGTTCCCTTCGTCGCGCTGGGCGGCGAGCTGTGGGGAGCGGTCGGCGTGCTGGGCGGGCAGGCGGTGGGCTCCATCGCCTTCGGCGTGGCGGCGCTGTTCTTCGCCTTCCGGCAGGTGCGGCGGCTGGCCGAGCGGCAGGAATGCCCGGCGCCGCCCGTGGCGCCCGGCCCGCGCGAGCTGCCCCCCTTCGCCCGCGCCGAGGACGCGGCGGCGCTGGAGCCGTAGCGCGAGTCCGCGGCAGGCGGTGCCGCCGGGTTCAGATCAGCCGCAGCGCGCCGAGCGCGGCGCCCGCCGCCAGCACCCAGAGCGGGCTCAGCCGGGTGAAGAACAGCACGGCCGCGCTCGCCATGGTGAGCGCGAGGGTGCCCGGCCCCCGCGCGGCGCCCTGCGCCAGCACCACGCCGCTGGCGGCGATCAGCCCGATGGTCATCGGCACCAGCGCCGCCTGCATCACCCGGCGCCAGCGCGCCGCGCGGAAGCGGTGCCAGACCCCACCCACCAGATAGGCCAGCACGCAGGTCGGCGCGCACATGGCCGCGGTGGCGACGAGGGCGCCGACGAGACCCGCGACATGCCAGCCGATCAGCGTCACCACCATGACGTTCGGGCCCGGTGCCGCCTGGGCAATGGCGAAGGTCTGGGAGAACTGGGCATCGGTCATCCAGCCGGCCTGCTCCACCACCTGCCGGTGCATCTCCGGCAGCACGGCATTGGCCCCGCCCACGGCGAGCAGCGAGACCGTCAGGAAATGGGCGGCCAGCGCGCCGATGGGATCCGTCTTCATCGCCCGCCCCTCACGTCAGCCGCCACCAGAACAGCGCCAGCGAGACCGGCGCCAGCGTCAGCATCACCGGCAGCAGCGGCCAGCCCGCCACCGCGATGGCGAGGAACGCCGCCGCCGCGATGGCGATCGGCTCCGGGCGCGGCCGCTTCCAGAGCGGCTCGGCCATGCGGGCCGCCGTGGCGATGACGAGGCCGGCGGCGGCAGCGGCAAGGCCGGCGAGCGTGTCGGCGACTCCGGCGATGTCGGCATAGCGGGCGAACAGCACGCCGAGCCCGATGACGATCGCCATCGGCACCAGAGTAAGCCCGAGCACCGCCGCCAGCGCGCCCGCCGGCCCGCGGAAGCGCCCGCCGATCACCACCGAGAGGTTCACGATGTTCGGCCCCGGCAGGAACTGGGCGAGGCCGACCAGCTCGGTGAACTCCTCCGCGCTCACCCAGCGGTAGCGCTCGACCACGGCGCGCCGCGCGATCGGCAGCACCCCGCCGAACGCCACCACCGCGACCGAGAGGAAGCCGACGAACAGGTCCCACAGGCCGGGCTGGGGCTGGGTCGATTCGCGCGGTGGCGGAACAGACCCGGGCGGAACGGCATCGGTGGGCGAAGCGGACATGAGGGGACCCCGCAAGGCATCGGCGCGCCCTGCATAGATCATGCGCGGACGGCTGAACATGGCCGGGAAAGCATGGCAGGACCCTTCCCCCGGCGCGGCCGGATGGCCGGCGGCGTGCTCCGGCAGCACCGGCCGGCAACGGCAGTGCCATGGAACCGCCCGCGGACCGCCATGGGGCCGCTGCCCCCCGGCGACATGAGTTCCCCCTTCGTTCCCGCCGCGCTAGACTGCGGCCATGACCGAGACCCTGCTCAGCCCGGCCGGGCCCGTGGCGCCGGTGGATGGCCGCCAGTCCGCCGCCGCCCTTGCCATCCAGCGCGGCAGCCTGCGCCTGCTCGCCGCCTCCGGCCTCGTCGGGGTGACGGAGCTGCCGCTCGCCTCCGGCCGGCGGGCCGACATCGTCGGGCTCGACCCGCGCGGGGAGGTGTGGATCCTCGAAATCAAATCCTCGCTCGCCGATTTCCGCGCCGACCGCAAATGGCCGGACTACCGGCTGCACTGCGACCGGCTGTTCTTCGCCGTGGCGCCGGACTTTCCCGTCGAGGTACTGCCGGAGGAAACCGGCATCATCCTGGCGGACGGCTTCGGCGCCGCGATCGCCCGGCCCGCGCCGCACCACCCCATGCCCTCCGCCACCCGGCGGGCGCTGACCCTGCGGCTCGCCCGCGCCGCCGCGGCGCGGATGATGGCGCTGCAGGACCCGGAAGGCTTCCGCGAGCTGCTTCTGTAGGCCGCGCCGCGCCTCTGCGGCGGGGAAAACCGGTGAGCGGGCTTGAAATCGGGCCCGCTCTGCTGCCAGCGTCGCGACATGCCGCACATCTCCGCCATCGGCCCCGCCGAAGACCCCGCCGCGCCCGCCGCCGAGCCCCGCCGCCCGGCCGCGGAGGAGCGCGTGACGCCGATGATGGCGCAGTATCTCGAAATCAAGACCGCCAACCCGGACAGCCTGCTGTTCTACCGGATGGGCGATTTCTACGAGCTGTTCTTCGAGGATGCCGAGGCCGCCTCGCGCACGCTCGGCATCGTGCTGACCAAGCGCGGCAAGCACCAGGGCGAGGACATCCCCATGGCCGGGGTGCCGGTGGAGCGGGCGGAGGAATATCTCCACAAGCTCATCGCCGCCGGCCACCGCGTCGCGGTGTGCGAGCAGACCGAGGACCCGGCCGAGGCGAAGAAGCGCGGCCCGAAGAGCGTGGTGCGGCGCGATGTCACCCGGCTCGTCACCCCCGGCACCCTCACCGAGGACGCCCTGCTCGACGCCCGCCGCGAAAACGTGCTGGCGAGCCTCGCCCGGCTGCGCGGCGGCGAGGGCGCGCAGGGCGACGGCGACGGCTATGCCTATGCGCTGGCCTTCTGCGACATCTCCACCGGCAGCTTCCGTGTCGCCGAAACCAGCCCGGCCCGGCTCCCCGCCGATCTCGCCCGCATCGAGCCGGCCGAGCTGCTGGTGCCGGACGCGATCCACGACGAGCCGGCCTTTCGCGAGCTGTGGCGCAGCCTGCCCGCGGTGACGCCGCTGCCGAAGGAGAGCTTCGACGGTGCCACCGCCGAGCGGCGCATCGCCGGCTTCTTCGGGGTCGCGACGCTGGACGCCTTCGGCGCCTTCTCCCGGCCGGAGCTGACCGCCGCCGCCGCCATCGTGGCCTATGTCGAGCGCACCCAGCTCGGCAGCCGGCCCCCGCTCTCCCCGCCGGCGCGCGAGAGCGGCAGCGCCGCGATGATCATCGACCCGGCGACCCGGGCCAATCTCGAAATCCTGCGCACCACCACCGGCGAGCGCGGCGGCAGCCTGCTCGCCGCAATCGACCGCACCGTGACCTCCGCCGGGGCGCGGCTGCTGGCCCGGCGGCTCGCCGAGCCACTGACCGACCCCGCCGCCATCGCCGCCCGGCTCGACGGGGTGGAGCATCTGGCGGAGCGCCCCGGCCTGCGCGAGGGGCTGCGCGCCCGGCTCGCCGGCGCCGCCGATCTCGCCCGCGCCCTCACCCGCATCGCGCTGCAGCGTGCCGGCCCGCGCGACCTCGCGGCCATTGGCCGGGGCCTTGCCGAAGGCGGGGTGATCGCCGCGATGATCGCCGCCGAGGGCGCGCCGGCGGAACTGATGCAGGCGGCGCGCGATCTCGCCGCCCCGCCCCCGGCGCTGGCCGCGACCCTGCTCGCCGCCCTCGCCGACGAGCTGCCGCCCTATCGCCGCGACGGCGGCTTCGTGCGCGCCGGCTTCGACCCCGATCTCGACGCCACCCGGGCGCTGCGCGACGAAAGCCGCCGCGTCGTCGCGGCGCTGGAGCGCCGCTATGTCGAGGAGACCGGCATAAGGGCGCTGAAGATCCGTCACAACGCGGTGCTCGGCTATTTCGTCGAGGTGAGCGCGCAGAACGCCGACCGGCTGCGCGAGCCGCCCTTCGCCGCCCTGTTCGTGCACCGGCAGACCATGGCCGGGGCGGTGCGGTTCTCCTCTGTCGAGCTGGGCGAGCTGGAGACGAAGATCGCCAGCGCCGGGGAGCGGGCGCTGGCGCTGGAGCAGGCGGTGTTCGAGCGGCTGGCCGCCGACGTCCTGGAGAACGCCGCGATCATCCGCGCCTGCGCCGCCGCGCTGGCGGTGATCGACGTCACCGCCGGCCTCGCCAGGCTCGCGGTGGAGGAGAACCATGTCCGGCCGGAGGTGAGCGACGGGCTCGACTTCGCCATTGCCGGCGGCCGCCACCCGGTGGTGGAGCAGGCGCTGCGCCGCGACGGCGGGCCCTTCATCGCCAATGACTGCGACCTCTCCGCCCCCTCCGCCCGGAGCAGGGCGGGGCGGATCTGGCTGGTCACCGGCCCGAACATGGCGGGCAAGTCGACCTTCCTGCGGCAGAACGCGCTGATCGCCATCCTCGCCCAGGCGGGCGCCTTCGTGCCGGCCAGCTCGGCGCGCCTCGGCGTGGTGGACCGGCTGTTCTCCCGCGTCGGCGCGGCGGACGATCTCGCCCGCGGCCGCTCGACCTTCATGGTCGAGATGGTGGAGACCGCCGCCATCCTCAACCAGGCCACCGAGCGCTCGCTGGTGATCCTCGACGAGATCGGCCGCGGCACCGCGACCTTCGACGGCCTGTCCATCGCCTGGGCCAGCCTCGAGCACCTGCACGAGGCCAATCGCTGCCGCGGCCTGTTCGCCACCCATTTCCACGAGCTGACCGCGCTGGCCCAGCGGCTCACCCGGCTGGTCAACGCCACGGTGAAGGTGAAGGAGTGGGAGGGCGAGGTGGTGTTCCTGCACGAGGTGGTGCCCGGCGCGGCGGACCGCTCCTACGGCATCCAGGTCGCCCGGCTCGCCGGGCTGCCGGCCGCGGTGGTGGAGCGGGCCCGCGCGGTGCTGACCGAGCTGGAGTCCGCCGACCGCGCCGCCCCGGCCCAGCGCATCCTCGACGACCTCCCGCTCTTCGCCGCGCTCAACCGGCCGGCTCCCGCGCTGGCGGCGACAGCGCCCGCGGCAAAGGCCGACCCCGCGGCCGAGGCGGTGAAAGCCGCCCTCGCCGGCCTCGACCCCGACGAGATGACCCCGCGCGAGGCGCTGGAGGCGCTGTACAGGCTGAAGGGGATGGCACGGGGCGGGTGAGGGGCCGATACACGGGGTGGGGAGGCCATGTTGTCTTTGAGGAGACCCGCCTTCCGACGGTTCTGGCACGCTGTCCCCGGACAAGGTATAGACGGAAATCAGACCTGAATTCCGGTCATGGAATGTGAGCCCGTCATGCAGCGCGTCGAAGCCGATATCGCCGTCAGCGTCTCCGACCTCAAGAAGAACCCGACCGCCGTGGTCGAGGGCGCACGTGGCGGCTCGGTCGCAATCCTGAACCACAAAAGGGTCATGGCCTATATGGTGCCGGCTGCGACCTATGAGGCCATGATCGACGCGCTGGACGACCAGGTGCTCGCCGATATCGCCAAGGCCCGCGCCGGCGAGAAGGGCGTGCCGGTCGGCCTTGATGACCTATAGTCTCGAATTCCTGCCGTCGGCCCGGAAGGAATGGGACAGGCTCGGTGCGACGCTGCGCGTCCAATTCAAGAACAAACTGGCGGAGCGGCTGGCCCACCCGCGCGTCGAGGCCGACGTCCTGCGCGGCATGCCGGATCACTACAAGATCAAACTGCGTGCCGCCGGCTACCGGCTGGTCTACCGCGTCGAGGAGGCGCGGATCACGGTGGTGGTCGTGGCAGTCGGCAAGCGCGAGCGCGCCGAGGTGTTTGCGATTGCTGCCTCTGCCTGACGGGCAAAAACTGCGATTCTCATTCACACGTTTCCGTTTGAATGAGAAATGAAGGAGCCCCCTCACGAGGGGGGGCTCCTTTGCATGTTTCCTCAGGCCTGGCTCGCCACCTTGCTCTTCAGCGCGGCCTGCGCCGCCGCGAGACGGGCGATCGGCACGCGGAACGGCGAGCAGGAGACATAGTCCAGCCCCACCTCGTGGCAGAACGCGACCGAGGCGGGGTCCCCGCCATGCTCGCCGCAGATGCCGAGCTTGAGCTTCGGCCGCACCGAGCGGCCGCGCTCGGTGGCGAGCTTCACCAGCTCGCCGACGCCCTCGACATCGATCGAGATGAAGGGGTCGATCTCGAAGATGCCCTTCTGCACATAGGTGCCGAGGAAGGTGCCGGCATCGTCGCGCGAGATGCCGTAGGTGGTCTGGGTGAGGTCGTTGGTGCCGTAGGAGAAGAACTCCGCGGTCTCGGCGATCTCATGGGCTTTCAGCGCCGCGCGCGGCAGCTCGATCATGGTGCCGACCTGATAGCTCAGCGTCGCCCCCGTCTCGGCCTCCACCTTCTTCGCGGTGGCGTCGATCACGTCCTTCACGAGGTCGAATTCGCGCTTGCCGGTGATGAGGGGCACCATCACCTCCGGCACCACCGGCTTGCCGGTGGACTTCTCCGCCGCCACCGCGGCCTCGAAGATGGCGCGGGCCTGCATCTCCGCGATCTCCGGGAAGGCAATGGCGAGGCGGCAGCCGCGGAAGCCGAGCATCGGGTTGAACTCGTCGAACTCCTTCTTCCGCGCCGCCAGCTTCTGCGGGGTGACGCCCAGCGCCTCCGCCACCTCGGCGATCTCGGCGTCGGTGTGCGGCAGGAATTCGTGCAGCGGCGGGTCGAGCAGTCGGATGGTGACGGGCAGCCCGTCCATGATCTCGAACAGCTCGATGAAGTCCTGCCGCTGGAACGGCAGCAGCTTGGCCAGCGCCGCCCGGCGGCCGGCCTCGTCGTCGGCGAGGATCATCTCCCGCACCGACTTGATGCGGCCGGCGTCGAAGAACATGTGCTCGGTGCGCGACAGGCCGATGCCCTCGGCGCCGAAGCTCTTGGCGGTGCGGGCGTCGAGCGGGGTTTCCGCGTTGGCGCGCACCTTCAGCCGGCGCACCGCGTCGGCCCAGCCCATCAGCGTGCCGAATTCGCCGGAAAGCTCCGGCTGCAGGGTGGGCACCGCACCGGCGATGACCTGGCCGGTGCCGCCGTCGAGGGTGAGGATGTCGCCCTTCTTCAGCGTCACCCCGCCCGAGGAGAGCGTGCCGGCGGCATAATCGACCCGGATGGTGCCGGCGCCGCAGACGCAGGGCTTGCCCATGCCGCGCGCCACCACGGCGGCGTGCGAGGTCATGCCGCCGCGGGTGGTGAGGATGCCCTCGGCGGCGTGCATGCCGTGAATGTCTTCCGGCGAGGTCTCGATGCGCACCAGGATGACCTTGCGGCCCTGCGACTTCAGCAGCTCGGCCTCGTCGGCGGAGAACACGATCTCGCCCGAGGCGGCGCCGGGCGAGGCCGGCAGGCCCGAGCCGATGATCTTCTTGTCGGCCTTGGGGTCGAGCATGGGGTGGAGAAGCTGGTCGAGCGCGGCGGGGTCGACCCGGGCGATGGCCTCCTCCCTGGTGATCACCCCGTCATTGGCAAGCTCCACCGCGATGCGCAGCGCCGCCTTGGCGGTGCGCTTGCCCGAGCGGGTCTGCAGCATCCACAGCTTGCCGCGCTCGACGGTGAATTCGAGGTCCTGCATGTCGCGGTAATGGCCTTCCAGCACGCCGGCGATGCGCTGGAACTCGGTGAACACCTCGGGAAGCGCGCTTTCCATCGAAGGCTTGTCGGAGCCGGCGGCGATGCGCGCGGATTCGGTGATGTTCTGCGGGGTGCGGATGCCCGCCACCACGTCCTCGCCCTGGGCGTTGATCAGGAACTCGCCATACAGCGCGTTCTCGCCGGTGGAGGGGTTGCGGGTGAAGGCGACGCCGGTGGCCGAGGTCTCGCCCATGTTGCCGAACACCATGGCCTGCACGTTCACCGCCGTGCCCCAGCTCTCGGGGATGGCGTGAAGGCGGCGGTAGACGATGGCGCGCTGGTTCATCCACGAGCCGAACACGGCGCCGATCGCGCCCCAGAGCTGGTCGTGCGGGTCCTGCGGGAAGGGCCGGCCGAGCTCATGGGCGACCAGCGCCTTGTAGCGCGTCACGATCTCCTTCCAGTCCTCCGCCGAGAGGTCGGTGTCGAGGGAATAGCCGTGCTCCTCCTTGTAGCCGTCCAGCACCTCCTCGAAATGGTGGTGGGACAGGTCCAGCACGACATTCGAGTACATCTGGATGAAGCGGCGGTAGCTGTCATAGGCGAAGCGGGCGTCACCGGAGGCGGCCGCCACCGCCTCGACCGTGCCGTCGTTCAGGCCGAGATTGAGCACCGTGTCCATCATGCCCGGCATGGAGGCGCGGGCGCCGGAGCGCACGGAGACGAGCTGGGGATTGGCGGGATCGCCGAAGGTCTTGCCGGTGAGCCGGGCGATCTGGCCGAGCGCGTCCTCGACCTGCCCCTTGAGCTCCTCGGGATAGGCGTTTCCGTGCGCGTAATACCAGGTACACACTTCAGTGGATATGGTGAAGCCCGGAGGCACGGGCAGGCCGAGATTGGACATTTCGGCAAGGTTGGCGCCTTTGCCGCCCAGCAGATTGCGCATTTCAGCAGCGCCTTCCGCAGTGCCGTCACCGAAGGTGTAGACCCATTTCGTCATTTTTTGAGAATCCGTATCGAGGAGCCGGTGAAAGCGATCCCCGTCCGATGGAAAATCGGCGAGGTTCGGAAGTCACGTCAGATCAATGAGCTACTGCCCCCGCGGCAGCCTGGTCCCGATCACTTTTCCATCATCGTGTCTAGCGCTTCGCGCATAAGGCTGCAATTGGCCTTTTGCAGTGCGGCATACGGTCCGGCGTTGAAGCCGATGTGGCGATAGGTCACCTTCCGCGGGCCGGCATCGGGCCGGTCCCGATGAGGTTTTCCCATGAACGAAAATGCTTTTCTCTCCACCTGGGCACCGCGCGTCCTCAGCGTCCTGCGCATCATGGCCGCGCTCCTGCTCCTGCAGCACGGCACCACCAAGGTTCTCGGCTTTCCGGTGACGCCGATGACCGGCGTATCGCTCACCGCCCTGCCCGGCATCGCCGGCATCATCGAGCTGGTCGGCGGCGTGCTTCTGGTGCTGGGGCTGTTCACCCGGCCGGCGGCCTTCATCGTCTCCGGCATGACGGCGGTGGCCTATTTCCTCGTGCACGGCCCGCAGAACTTCTTTCCCGTCATCAATGGCGGCGAGCTGGCGGCGCTGTACTGCTTCGTCTTCTTCTACATCGTCTTCGCCGGTCCCGGCCCGTGGAGCGTGGACGCGGCGCTGAAGCGCTGAGCCGGCGGCCGCGCGCCGGCCACCCGCCGCCCGGTGCCCGGCCCACGCCGGGCACCGCCGGCCGGCATCGCGCCGGTCGCGTCAGATATGGCCCATCAGGCCGACGATGCCGATGAAGATGAGATAGATGGCGACGATGAAGTTCAGCAGGCGCGGCATGATGAGGATGAGAATCCCCGCCAGCAGCGCCACGATCGGCTGCAGAATGATGACGTCGACATTCATGCGCTTGCCCTCCTGAGGCGCCGCCCCGGCGGGTGCCAGAGCCACGGGCGCCTGCGGGCCGCTGCGGCCCGGCCGACAACGGCGGAGGTAGCCGAAGGTTCCATCCCGCCCGCCTCGCGGTGCCGGCTTGGGGCAGGTGCGTCACGCGTCCGCCGCCCGCCCATGGCCGCCACCGACCGGCAGCGGCGGCGGGGGCGGGGGAAAGGCATCCCTTCCGCCCGGCGGCGGTGTACCCCGCCGCGCGGGCCTTCAGCCCTCGATGCGCTCGAAATCCGCCAGCACGCGGGTGACGCGGCGGATGGCGCCGAGCAGGTTCAGCCGGTTGGCGCGCAGCGCGGGGTCGGCGGCGTTCACCGTCACCTTCTCGAAGAAGGCGTCGACCGGCGCCCGCAGCCCGGCGATGGCAGCCATGGCGCCCTCGAAATCCTCGGCCGCCAGCTTCGCCTCGATCACCGGGGTGGCGGCGGCGATGGCGTCCGCCAGCGCGCGCTCCTCCGCCTCGACGAACCGCGCGGGGTCGGGCGCGGCGTCGTAGGCGGCGCCGTCCTTCTTCTCCTCGATGCGCAGGATGTTCGCCGCGCGCTTGGTGCCGGCCAGCAGGTTGCGGCCGTCCTCGGAGGCGAGGAAGCGGGAGAGCGCCTCCACCCGCTTCACCACCAGCAGCAGGTCGTCCTGCCCCGGCAGGGCGAAGACGGCGTCGACGAGGTCGTGCCGCGCCCCGCTCTCGCGCAGATGCACCTTGAGGCGGTCGGCGAAGAAGGCGAGGAGGTCGTCTGCTAGCTTATCAATGCCTATTTTAAGCCAAGGTTCTCTTTCGTAGATAGCCTTGCAATAAATGAGATAATCATATTGGCCCGATTCATTCTCGAACCATATGCCCGCCTTTAGTTCATCCATAGTGGATAAGCGGCGGCACAACTCTATATACGCTTCCGACCGGCGTTGACTTTCGTCGTCATCGGTAGGGTCGAGGCCATCTGGATGCATCATTTGATGGAATGATGCTGACTCTCCAAAGTCGTCGACAAATCCATCTGAGTTGAGGAAGCTACCAACAGTCCCTTTCGCCCAGGTCTCTTTAGGAGACTCTTCGATTTGAGGATCCCAAATGCGCGCCAGAGACAGGTAGCCGTCCCTAGGGCGGATCGAAAAGATCAGGGCCAAGAAGATAGCGTCGATGATTACCGTGCGCAGATTCAAGTTTAGTCCGTTCTCCAGCACGATGCGGACCACGCCCAGCGCCGCGCGGCGCAGCGCGTAGGGGTCCTTGGAGCCGGTCGGCTTCTCGTCGATCGCCCAGAAGCCGACCAGCGTGTCGAGCTTGTCGGCCAGCGCCACGGCGACCGACACCGGCGCGGTCGGCACCCGGTCGGTCGGGCCCTGCGGCTTGTAGTGCTCTTCCGCCGCCGCCGCGATCTCCGCCGGCAGCCCTTCCAGCGCGGCGTAATAGCGGCCCATCAGCCCCTGCACCTCGGGGAACTCGCCCACCACCTCGGTGCGCAGGTCGCTCTTCGCGTAGAGCGCGGCCTGCGCCGCCAGCTCCGGGTCGGCGCCGACGAGAGGCGCCAGCTCCCGCGCCAGCGCGGCGATGCGCTGGATGCGGTCATACTGCGAACCCAGCTTCTCGTGGAACGTGACGTTCCTGAACTTCGCCAGCCGCTCGTCCAGCGGCACGGTGGCGTTGGTGGTGCGGTCGGTCTCCCAGAAGAACTTGGCGTCGGAGAGCCGGGCGCGGATGACCCGCTCATTGCCGGCGACGATGGCGGCGCCGCCGTCGCTGGCCGCGAGGTTCGAGACCAGCACGAAGCGGCTGGCGAGCCGGCCGGTGGCGGGGTCGCGCAGCACGAAGCACTTCTGGTTGGCGCGGATGGTGGCGCGGATCACCTCGTCCGGCACGTCGAGAAAGGCGGGGTCGAAGGCGCCCATCAGCACCACCGGCCATTCCACCAGCCCGGCGATCTCGTCCAGCAGCCCGGCATCCTCCACCAGCTCCAGCCCCTGCGCGAGGGCAAGGTCCTTGGCGTCGGCGAGGATGATGTCCTTGCGCCGCTCGCGGTCGGCCACCACCTTCGCCGCCTCCAGCTTGGCGAGGTAGTCCTCCAGCCGGCGCACGCGGATGGTGCCGGAGGAGAGGAAGCGGTGGCCCTGCGTGGTGTCGCCGGAAGCGAGGCCGTCGATCTCGAAGCGCACCACCTCCGGCTCCTCGGTCTCCGGGCCGAAGGTGCACAGCACGGACTGCAGCGGCCGCACCCAGCGCAGCGAGCCGGCCTGCGCCGAGGCCTTGCCCCAGCGCATCGATTTCGGCCACGGAAAGGCCCGCACGATCTCCGGCACGATCTCGGCGATCACCTCCGGCGTCGGCCGGCCGTGGCGGTGGATGCGGGCGACGTAGAACTGGCCCTTCTTCGGGTCGCTCTCGATGGTCGCCTCGTCGAGCGAGGCGAGGCCCGAGGCCTTCAGGAAGCCGTCGATCGCCGCCTGCGGCGCGCCGACGCGCGGACCCTTGCGCTCCTCGTGCCGGTCCGGCTGGGCGGCGGGCAGGCCGTGGACCGCCAGCGCCAGCCGGCGCGGGGTGACGAAGGCCTTGGCGCCCTCATAGAGCAGGCCCCGCTCCACCAGGGCGTCGGTGACGAGCTTCCTCAGGCTGTCGGCAGCGGCCGCCTGCATGCGGGCGGGAATTTCTTCGCTGAACAGTTCGAGCAGAAGGTCGGGCATGGCTGGCGGTCTCGGCGGCGGGACGCGGCGGGAAGGCCCGGCGTTCCGGGATGAAGGATCGCGCCGGACCTAGCACGGCCCGGCGGGCGATGGAAATACGGCGCGGCTCAGCGCAGCGGCTGGCCGGTGCGGTCGCGCAGGGTGAGGGCGGCGGCCAGCGACACCGCCGCCATGATGATGAGATAGACCGCCGGCCCCATGTCGTCATGCTCGCGGGTGACGAGATAGACCGCCACCATCGGCGCGGTGCCGCCGGCGACGCCGAGCGCGAGGTTGTAGCTGAACGACACCGCCGAGCAGCGCGCCCCGGCGCGGAACATCTCCACCAGCGCCGCCGGCATCGGCCCGCAATAGGTCGACATCAGCACCGCGAAGCCGAGCTGGCCGACGATGACGCCGGTGGCGTCGCCGCTGCTGAGCAGGCGGAACAGCGGCCAGGACAGCACGATGAGGCCGATGAGGCCCGCCACCATCAGCCGCTTGCGGCCGATAAGGTCCGACAGAAGCCCGCAGGCCGGGCACAGCACCAGCAGCACCACCATGGTGGCGGTGTTGATCTGCAGCGAGTTGCGCACCGAGAGGCCGTCCACCTCCTGCATGTAGGTGGTGAGGTAGACGAACAGCAGGTAAAAGCCCGCCCCCAGCATCACGCTCAGCGCCATCGCCCGCAGCATGTCCGCCCCGTCCCGCCGGAAGGCATCGACGATGGGCAGCGGCACGCGCGGCGTGGGGCTGGGCTCGCGCACGCCGGCCGCCGGCGCGGCGGCGGGTTCGCGCCCGGTCCGCCGCAGCACGAAGGCGAAGCCGCCGAGCACGATGCCGGCGAGGAACGGCACCCGCCAGCCCCAGGCCAGCAGGTCGGCCTGAGACATCAGCGAGGCGGTGAGCGCGGCCACCGCGGAACCGAGCAGCGTGCCCCCGCTGGCGCCGAAGCCGGCGAAGGAGGTGAGGAAGCCGCGCCGCCCCGGCGCCGCGTTCTCGGCGAGGAAGATGGCCGACATGGTGTATTCGCCGCCGATCGAGAGCCCCTGCGCCAGCCGCAGCAGCAGCAGCAGCACCGGCGCCGCCTCGCCCAGCGTGGCGTAGGTCGGCAGCAGGCCGATGGCGACGGTGGAGAGCGTCATCAGCCCGGCCGAGACGTAGAGCGCGAAGCGCCGGCCGTGGCGGTCGCCGATATGGCCGAACACGATGCCGCCCAGCGGCCGCATGAGGAAGGAGGCGGCGAAGATGCCGAAGGCCGAGATCAGCCCGACGAAGGCGTCCCCGGCGGGAAAGAAATTGGCGGCGAACACCGCGGCGAGGAAGCCATAGGCGGCGAAGTCGTACCATTCCAGCATGTTGCCGAGCACGCCGGCCAGCAGCATGCGCGGGCTGGCGCCGCCGCCGGCCGCGGAGGAGCCGGCCGCGGGCGCGCCCGCCCCGGTCGGAAGGCGTTCACGGTCGAAGCCGGTGGCCGTCATGGCGGACTCTCGGATGGGGGTGCGGAAAAGCAGGCCGGGAAGACGTCGAGGAAAGGCGCAGGCGTGAGGGGGCGGCGGACGCGGGCTGGGCGACGTCAAGGGGCTACCGCGCGGCCCGCGCTTCCGCAATCCCTTTCCTCAGCTCCGGGGCTCCACGCTGCGGTTGATGACGTCGCGATTTCCCGGGCGATGAAATGGCGCGGATTGGAGGTGCCGGCGAGCTCGGAGAGGATGCCGACGGCAACGAGGGATTCGATGTTGAGCTGGGCGGAGCGATACTGAACGCCGAGCAACGACGCGACGCCCGGAATGGTAACCAATGGGCTGCGGAACAGGTGGTCGATGATCGCCAGCAGATGTGACGAGCGCCCCGCCCCGGTCGCCCGCGCACGAAAGTCGCGCTGCAGATCGAGCAGGGCGCCCGCTCGGGGAGGCTGCGAAATCCTCGACTTTCACTACCTGCAATCCTGCCCGGCAGGATTGGCAGCTTTTATCATCCCGCCGCGCTGTCCGCCGCCGCGCCGCCCGCCGCGGTGGCGAGCCAGGCGGCGCCGCAGGCTTTCGCCAGCTCGCGCACCCGCAGGATGTAGCTCTGGCGTTCCGTCACCGAGATGACGCCCCGCGCATCGAGCAGGTTGAACACGTGGCTCGCCTTGATGCACTGGTCATAGGCCGGCTGCGCCATGAGATGGCGGGAGCGGTCGGCGTTCCAGCCGGCCTCGAGATATTTCGCCGCCGCGCTCTCGGCCATGCGGAACTGTTCCAGCAGCATGGCGGTGTCGGCGTGCTCGAAATTGTGCCGGGAATATTCCTCCTCGGCCTGGAGGAAGACGTCGCCATAGGTGACCTTCTCGTCACCCTCGCGGCCGTTGAAATTGAGGTCGTAGACGTTCTCCACGCCCTGCACATACATGGCGAGGCGTTCGAGGCCATAGGTCAGCTCGCCGGCCACCGGCGCGCATTCGAAGCCGGCCACCTGCTGGAAATAGGTGAACTGCGAGACCTCCATGCCGTCGCACCAGCACTCCCAGCCGAGCCCCCAGGCGCCCAGCGTCGGGCTTTCCCAGTCGTCCTCGACGAAGCGCACGTCGTGCAGCTTCAGGTCGATGCCGATGGCGTCGAGCGAGGCGAGGTAGAGGTCCTGCAGGTCCGGCGGCGAGGGCTTCAGGATGACCTGGTACTGGTAGTAATGCTGCAACCGGTTGGGGTTCTTGCCGTAGCGGCCGTCCTTCGGCCGGCGCGAGGGCTGGACATAGGCCGCCTTCCACGGCCGCGGCCCCAGCGCGCGCAGCGTGGTGGCGGGGTGGAAGGTGCCGGCCCCCACCTCCATGTCGTAGGGCTGCAGCACGACGCAGCCCTTGTCCGCCCAGAAGCGCTGGAGCGCGAGGATGAGACCCTGGAACGAACGGTCGGGCCGCATGTGGGGCGGAAGCGTGGGATCGATCATGGGATGAGCCGGCGTTTGAGGTGGCGGCAACCTAGTCCGCCGCCCCCGGCCGATCAAGGCGCCGTGGCGCCGGCTGGGCCGAAGCGGCGGCCGGCGCGGAGGACGAGCGGCGGCGACCGGCTTTTGGCCCCGCCGCAAACCGACTAAGGAAGAGGCATGGCCGACACCCCGCCCGATTCCCCCGTCTCCAACGCCCTCGACTGGAGCGTCTCCGAGCTCTCCGGCGCGCTGAAGCGCACGGTGGAGGATGCGTTCGGCCATGTGCGGGTGCGCGGCGAGATTTCCGGCTATCGCGGGCCGCACTCCTCCGGCCACGCCTATTTCTCGCTGAAGGACGCCAGCGCCCGGCTCGACGCGGTGGTGTGGAAGGGCACGTTCGGCCGGCTGAAGGTGCGGCCGGAGGAGGGGCTGGAGGTGGTCGCCATCGGCCGCATCACCACCTTTCCCGGCAAGTCCTCCTATCAGATCGTCATCGACCAGATCGAGTTCGCCGGCGCCGGCGCCATCATGGCGATGCTGGAGGAGAGGAAGCGCCGCCTCGCCGCCGAGGGGCTGTTCGCCCCCGAGCGCAAGCGCCGCCCGCCCTTCCTGCCCGGCGTGATCGGCGTCGTCACCTCGCCGACCGGCGCGGTGATCCGCGACATCCTGCACCGGCTGGCGGACCGCTTTCCCCGCCGGGTGCTGGTGTGGCCGGTGCGGGTGCAGGGCGACACCTGCGGCGCCGAGGTGGCCGCCGCCATCCGCGGCTTCAACGCGCTGGCGCCCGGCGGGCCGGTGCCGCGGCCGGACGTGCTGATCGTGGCGCGCGGCGGCGGCTCGCTGGAGGACCTGCTCGGCTTCAGCGAGGAGGCGGTGGTACGCGCCGCCGCCGAGAGCGGCATCCCGCTGATCTCCGCGGTCGGCCACGAGACCGACGTCACCCTCATCGACTTCGCCGCGGATGTGCGCGCCCCCACCCCCACCGCCGCCGCCGAGATGGCGGTGCCGGTGCGGGCGGAGCTGCTCGCCGAGGTCGCCAGCCTCGATGCCCGCCGCCGGCGCGCCATGGCGCGGGCCGGGGAGCAGCGCCGGGCCGAGCTGCGCGCGCTCTCCCGGCTGCTGCCCACCGCCGAGGCCCTGCTCGCCGTGCCGCGCCAGCGCCTCGACATCGCCGCGCAGCGGCTGCCGCGGGCGCTGAAGGCCAATGCCGCGGCGCACCGGCTGCGGCTCGCGCGCGCCGAGGCGCGGTTCTCCCCTGCCCTGCTGGCCGGCCAGATCGCCCGCCGCCGGGAACGCGCGCTGGTTCTGGCGGACCGGCTGCCGCGGGCGCTGAAGGCCGCCACCGCCGGCCACCGGCTGCGCCTCGCCCGGCTGGAGGCCCGGCTCGGCCTCAGCGCGCAGGCCCACGCCAACCGGGTGGAGCGCGGGCGCGAGCGGGTCGAAACCCTGGCCGGGCGGCTGCGGCGCGCGCTGCGGCAGGACGGCCGGCGCCGCCGCGAGCGGCTGGACGCGATGGACAAGCTGCTGACGGCGCTGTCCTATCGCGGCGTGCTGGAGCGCGGCTTCGCGCTGGTGCGCGGCCCCTCGGGCGAGCCGGTGCGCCGGGCCGCCGAGGTGGCGCCGGGCGCGCGGCTTACCCTGCAATTCGCCGACGCCGACCTCGCCGCGGTGGCGGAAGGCCCGGTGGCGGCGGGAGAAGGCCCGGCGGCGACCGGCCCGGCGCCGGAGGTCCGCACGGCCCGCCGCGACAAGGCCCGGGCCCGGGAGAAGCCGGCCGCGCCGCGGCAGCCCTCGCTGTTCGAGTGACGCGGCGGGGCGAGCCGCGCCGCCCCGATGATCCGCCCGGCGGCGCATCGACGGCACGCCCGCCGGATATGCGGGGCGGAGCGCCCGGCGGGGAGCCGGCCGGCCCCTGCCCTCTCCGGCCGCGGCACCTGCCGGTGGGGCCGGCTTGCGGCAGGCCGGCCGGGTCGCCATTATATCGCCTTGTAGACGCAGGATGAGCGCGGCCATGAACCGCTTTGAACGTTTCCCGCCCGCCTCCGGCGAGGCCGAAATCCGCTATCTCGACGGCGATTTCCGCATCGTCCGGCCGGGCACCTTCGTGCGCTGCGCCGTGACCGGGCAGCCCATCCCGCTGGACGAACTGCGCTACTGGAGCGTCGACCTTCAGGAGGCCTACGCCAGCCCGCAGGCGGTTCTCGCCCGGCTGCACCCCGGCCGCGCCACGCGGTAAGTTAAGACGGAACGGCGCGCCTCAGCGGCGGGCCAGCGCCCGGGCCAGCAGGTCGTCGAGCCGCGTCGCGCTGTCGCGCTCCAGCACCAGCCGCACCGGCAGCAGCCGCAGCACCGGGCCGAGGATTTCGCCCGCCGGCGTGCCGAGCAGGCGCACCGCGTCCTTCTCGGTGGTGACGAGCTGGAGGTCGCCGGCATCGGCGGCCCGGCGCAGCTCCAGCGCCTCGGGCACGCTGTAGGCGTGGTGGTCGGGAAAGCCGCGGGCGAGCACCGGCGTCGCGCCGATCTGCCGCAGGGTGTCGAAGAACTTGGCCGGCCGGCCGATGCCGGCGAAGGCCGCCACCCGGTGGCCGAACAGCCGCGCCGCGCTCTCCGCCTCCGGCGCCAGCCGCCCGCGCAGCACCGCCAGGCCCTGGCCGAGCGCCGCCAGCGCCACCGCCTCGCCGGCCGCCCCCTCGCCGATCAGAAGCACCGCCTGGGCGCGGGCGAGCTGGGGCGCCAGCGGCGCCCGCAGCGGCCCGGCGGGCAGGCACAGCCCGTTGCCGACCCCGACCGCCGCATCCACCACCAGAATCGACAGCGCCTTGGCGAGGGCGGGATTCTGGAAGCCGTCATCCATCACCACCACGTCGGCCTGCGCCGCCACCGCCAGTTCGGCGCCGGCGCGGCGGTCGCGGGCGACCACGGTGGGCGCGACCCGGGCCAGCAGCAGCGGCTCGTCGCCGGTCGCGACGGCGCGATGGGCCGGCGTCACCAGGACGGGGCCGGGCAGCCTGCCGCCATAGCCACGGGTGAGGAAGACGGGATGGCGGCCCAGCGCCTTCAGCCGCTGGGCGACGGTGAGGGCGGTCGGGGTCTTGCCCGCCCCGCCGACCGTCGGATTGCCGACGCACACCACCGGCACGCCGGGATCAAGGCCCGGGCGGGTGAGCCGGTGGGTCGCGACGGCGCCGCCGAGCCACCCCAGCGGCGCCAGCAGCCGGGCCAGGCCGGCCGGCTCGCTCTGCCACCAGAAGCCCGGCGCGCGCATCGCTCAGCACCCTCCCGCGATGCCGGCGGCGGGGCGGGGCGGGCGAAGCGCCGTCGGACGGGCCATGGCTAGTGCCGCTCCAGCCGGATCTGGACGAGATAGGGGTCGATCGCCGCCAGCGTGCGGTCGAGCCCGCCGCCGAGCGCGGCGAGGGTCGCCCGGCCGGCATCGACCGTGCGCGAGCGGCGACCCTGGTCGCCGAACAGCATGTGCACCTGGTGGAACAGCTCCTCTGCGCTGGTCACGGTCTCGGCGCCGTAATTCTGGTTCAGCCGGCTGTAGATGTCCTGGAAATTCATCACATGGGGGCCGTGCACCACCGCGCAGCCGAGCCGGATCGGCTCGATGGGGTTCTGCCCGCCATGGCGCACCAGCGAGCCGCCGATGAAGGCGAGCGGCGCCACCCGGTAGAACAGGCCGAGCTCGCCGATGGTGTCGGCGACGTAGATCTGGGTGCCGCGGTCGGGCAGGTAGCCGTCGCTGCGCAGCACGGCGGGAAGCCCCGCCTCGGTGGCGGCGCGGACGACGTCGGCGCCCCGCTCGGGATGGCGTGGCGCCACGATGGTCAGCAGCTCCGGCATGGTCGCCCGCAGCCGGGCATGGGCGGCGAGCACCGCCTCCTCCTCGCCGGGATGGGTCGAGGCGGCGAGAAACACCGGGCGGGTGCCGATCGCACGGCGTAGCGCCGCCAGCGCGTCCTCGGCGACGGGCGGCGGCGGGGCGTCGAATTTCAGGTTGCCGGTGACGGACACGCGCGGCGCGCCGAGCCGGGCGAGCCGGTCGCCGTCCTCCCGCGCCTGCGCAAGGCACAGGTCGACCCGCGACAGCAGCGCCCGCACGCTGCGCGGCGTCTTCTGCCAGCGCTCGAAGGAGCGGGCGGACATGCGCGCATTGACGAGCAGCAGCGGAATGCCGCGCGCGTTCACCTCCACCAGCAGGGTCGGCCACAGCTCGGATTCGACCAGCAGCACGAGGTTCGGCCGCCAGTGCCCCAGGAACCGGCGCAGGAAGGCCGGCGCGTCGAGCGGCACGAACTGGTGCACGATCCCCGGCGGCAGCCGGCTCGCCGCCAGCCGGGCGGAGGTCACCGTGCCGGAGGTCAGCAGCACCTCGAAGCCGCGCCCGCGCAGCCGGTCGAGCAGCGGCAGCACCGCGATCACCTCGCCGACGCTGGCGCCGTGCACCCACACCAGCGGGCCGCGCGGGCGCGGCGCCGAGGCGATGCCGAAGCGCTCGCGCAGGCGGGCGGGGTCTTCCTTGCCGCGCCGCACCCGCGGCATCAGCGCCAGCCGGGCGAAAGGCGTCGCCAGCCGCATGCCGAGGCGGTAGAGCCGGATCGGCAGCGTGGTCCGCGCCTCAGCCATGCGCCGGCCCGGCCTCCGGCTCCCGCTCGCCGGACGGGCGCGGCGCGGAGCGGCCGACCAGGGCCTCGGCGCGGGCGGTGATGGTGTCGAGCTGGCGCTGCAGCTCGGCGCGCGCCGCCTCCAGCGCCGCGGCGTCGGCATCGGCCGGCACCCGCACGCCGTCACCCGCCACCACGGCGGCGCGGCCGAACGGCAGGTGGATGGCGGCACGGTCCCAGCTCCGGGCGAGGATGCGGTTGGAGGTGGCGATCGCCACCGGGTAGATCGGCCGGCCGGAATGCTTGGCGATGGTGACGACGCCGAGCCCGGCCACCCGCGAGATCTTCGGCACGTCCGCCGTCATCGCGACGTTGCAGCCCTCTTCCAGCGCGCGGATCATCTCCAGCGTGGCGTTGAAGCCGCCCTTCACCCGGAAGTCCCGCCCGGCCGCGCCGGAGCCGCGCACCGTGCCGATGCCCAGCGCCTCGGCGGCGATGGCGTTCACGTCGGCATCCGGGCTGCGCGAGATCATGACCTTCGCCCGATGGTACGGCTTCACGAGGAACGGCGTGAGGAAGTGCTGCCCGTGCCAGAAGGTGAGGATCATCGGCAGCTGGGCGTCGGCCAGATCATAGAGATTGGCCGGCTCCATGACCACGCGCGAGCTGCGCCAGACGAGACGCAGATAGCCGGCCATGCTCCTGCCCAGCAGGGTGCGCACGGTCGGCGAAGTACGCAGGCGACGCCACATAAGGCGGCGTCAGTTCCCGGACGCGCCGGACGTCACGCCCGAGTCCGGATCGAGAAGCCGGTGCAGGTGCACGATGAAGTAGCGCATATGGGCGTTGTCGACGCTCTGCTGCGCCTTGGCCTTCCAGGCGGCGTGGGCGCTGGCGTAATTGGGGTAGATTCCCACGAGGTCGAGCGCCGCCACGTCGCGGAAGGTCACCCCGTCCAGCGATTCGAGCTCGCCGCCGAACACGAGGTGGAGAAGCTGGTTACTGGTCTGCGCGCTCATCGTCCCCGTCCCGATCCTCCGGCCTCACCGTGCGGCGTCCACCACCGAAGGGTGGAGCAGCGCCCCCGCGGACACCAGTGCGGCATGACGCGGCACCGGCGCGTTGTAGGCGAGCCCGCGTCCATCCACCGTCGTGAGGAGTCCACCCGCTTCGTGCACCAAAAGGTCCGCGGCGGCAAGGTCCCAGTCATGCCCGTTGGGCGAGGCGAGCGCGGCGTCGAGCTCGCCGGAGGCGACCCGGGCGATGCGCAGCGCCAGCGAGTGCACGCGCTCGCCGGGGCGGATCGCGCCGTGGCGGCGGATGCGGTCCAGCATCGGCGCCGGCCCGTCCATGCGGGCGCCGCCGAGCCGGGCGACCTGCGAGACCGCGATGGGCTGGCCGTTGCGGGTGGCGCCGCCGCCGCGCGAGGCCACGAACAGCTCGTCCGTCACCGGGGCGAACAGCGCGGCCGCGATCGGCCGCCCCTCCTCCACCAGCGCCACCGCCACCCCCCAGTCCGGCCGGCCCGCCATGTAGGAGCGGGTGCCGTCGATGGGGTCGACGATCCACAGCCGGGCGCGGCCGAGCCGGACGGGATCGTCCGCCGTCTCCTCCGACAGCCAGCCATAGCCCGGCGCCAGCCCGGTGAGCCGCTCGCGCAGCATCGCGTCCACCGCGAGGTCGGCCTCGGTGACCGGGGAGTTGTTGCTCTTGGACCAGGACTTGATACCCGCGCGGAACATCGCCACCGCCACCGCGCCGGCGGCGACGGCGGCATCGGCCAGATGCCGCGCGGCAATGGCGGGATCGGCGAGGAGATCGCCGTCCGGGACGGCGGGGAAGTCGTTCTCTGAAGCCATCAGAGGGGATTAAGCGCCGCGTCGCCCACATGCAAGCCGGCCGCGCGCCCGGAAGCCCCCGGCGAGGTGCGGCGCAAGATTCCATCAAGCATGCCGGCGCTTTCCCCGCCCCCGCGGCCGGCCAAGGAAGTCTCAACCATGTCCCTTAAGCCGATGGCCAAGAGCCGCGCCTAGTCTGCCCTCACGACCGGGGCCAGCGAGCCATCGGCCGGGCCACGGCCCGGACCACAGAACCGGCGGGGAGACACCATGCGTCAGACAGAAACGGGCGGGAGCCACCCCGCGCGAACCACCCCCCATGTCCGCCTGCGCTGTCCGCGGGGCGCGCAGGACTGGCCGCTGCGCTTCTGCGCCGCCGAGCCCGCCGCCGATGACGGGCTGCGCCACATCGCCGTCGCCCGCGACGCGGTCAGCCTCACGCGTCGCCTTGGCGGCGCCGTGGAGCGCCGCCGCGTGCCGGTGGCGGCCTATCGCGGCCTCGCCGTGGTGCTGCTGGAGCCGGACGGCGACGGCGAGGGCGTCGCCCTCGTCCTCACCCATGACGATCCCACGCTCGATGTGGTGTTGCACGCCGCGCCGGATGCCGACGACATCGTGGCGGAATGGCGGGGCTGGTGCGCCGCGCTCGGCCTGCCGATGCTGGTGCCGCTGGCCGGCGGCGGCTACAGCCCCGCCGCGGCCATGCTCGGCCCGCTGCCGGTGGGCACGCCGGCGGGACGGCGCGGGCGGCGGGCGGCGCTGCGCCACCGGCGCCCCAGCGTGTTCCGCCGCCGCAGCCGGGGCCAGCCGCTCGCGGTACGCCCGCGGCCGGGGCCGCGCGCCGCCGGCGAGGTGTGAGACGTCCCCGCCGAGAGCACGATTGCAACCGCCGCCGCGGGCCCTAAGCTCGCGCGGCGCCCGAACCGCCCCGTTTCATTCCGTGAGGCCCGTCGTGACCCCTGCCCGCCTTGTTCCGGCCGCCGCGCTGGCCGCCGCCCTGCTGACCGCCACCCCGGTGCTCGCCGGTCCCTGCAGCGACAGGATCGCCGTGCTGCAGGCGGTGGTCGACAATGTCCTCGACACCACCGCCGGCCGGGGCGGCAGCGCACCGGAGAGCATCGACGCCCTGCTCGACCGCCAGCCGACGCCGGAATCGATCGCCAAGGCCGAAATCAAGCTCGGCGAGGGCGCCGCCCCCGACAAGGCGCTGCACGAGTTGGAAAAGGCCCGCGCCCTCGACGCGGCGGGCGACGCCGAGGGCTGCAAGGCCGAGCTGAAGAAGATTCGCCGCCTGCTCGGCGCCACCCCGGACTGATCGGCCGAAGCCTTACGCCGAAATCCTTACGCCGGAATGCCAGCCTCCTTCGGCCGGCGGGCCCGCCTCAGCCGCGGCCGCGCGCGGCGCGGGTCGGGCGCACCTGCCGGTCGAGCCAGTTCGCGATCTCCCGCACCTGCTCGTCGCGGCGCATCAGGCTGTCGCTCAGGCCGTATTTCCAGCCGAGCCGCCGGTCGCCGGGGCGCGCCTCCAGCGCTTCGAGATCGGCGGTGAAGGCGTCGCGGTCGGCGACATCGGCGAAGAAGCCCTCGTCGAACACCGCATCGCCAATCCGCCGGATGATGGCGGCCATCTCCCGGAACGGGTATTCGGGGTGGTACTGCACCCCCCACGCGACGCTGGCGCCGCAGCGGATTTCCGCCGCCTGCACCGCGCTGTGGCCATTGGTGGCCAGCAGCTCGGCGCCGGCCGGCAGGGTCTCGACCTCGTCGAGATGCACCGTCATCGCCTCGAACACCGCCGCCTTGCCGGCGTAGAGCGGGTGGGCCGCGCCGGCCGGCGTCACCTGGATGCGGCGGCCGAAGCCGAGTTCGCGTCCGCGCGGGTTCTTGCGCACCGTGCCGCCGGCCGCCACCGCCAGCACCTGGAGCCCCCAGCAGCTTCCGAACAAGGGGGTGCCGCTGGAAAAGCCGGCGCGGATCAGCTCGATCTGCCGGGCGATCTCCGGGCCGCCATTGTAGATGTTGAGCGAGGAACCGGTGATGGCGATGCCGTCATAGCCGGCGAGGCCGTCGCCATCGGGCAGGTTGGCCCCGGCATCGGCGGGATAGCAGATGTCCACCACCGCCCCCGGGAGGAGCTGGCGCAGCAGACGGGCATAGCCCTCGCTCGGCGCCTCGCCGCCGAACAGCGTGTGGCGTCCGCGCGCCGAGGCGGTGTTGCCTTCGACGACGAGCAGGCGGGTGGGGCGGGAAAGCAGGGTTGCGTGCGGCATGACGGCGTTCGCTGGATCAACGGCGGAGAGGGCGGGGCGTTCCCGCCGATACCGGCTTAAAACCCGCCGCCACGGCGAAATCGCGGCACCGGCAGCGGGCGGGCCTCATTCCGCCCCGGGGTGCGGGCCGGGCGCGGCCTGCCCCGGCGCGGGCGGGCCCCAGGCGCGCAGGAAGGCGTCGACCATATAGGTGACGACCTCGACGATCTTCGCCTCGTCCGGCGGCGGCATGTTGCCGAACAGCATGGGCATCACCACCGGGGCGTGGCAGCCGACGAGGAACTGCCAGGCGCTCAGCTCCGGCGCCGGCAGCCGCAGCTCGCCGGCCTGCTCCCGCCGGCGCAGCCATTCCGCCAGCCGGACGACGCCGGCGGTGGGGCCGGATTCCAGGAACTGCCGGCCGATGTCGGGAAAGCGGTCGGCGATGGAGATGACGATGCGCAGCACCGCGACATATTCGGGCTGGATCATCGCGTGGACATAGCTGCGCCCGACCCGGAACAGCGCGGTGCGCACGTCGGCGGCGTCGTCCACCTCGAAGATGCGCTCGGCGGTCTGGGTGCATTCCTCGTCGACCAGCGCCGAGAACAGCTCCTGCTTTGAGGCGAAATAGACGTAGAGCGTGCCCTTCGACACCCCGGCGGCGCGGGCGATCTCCGCCATGTGGGCGCTGTCGAAACCGAGGGCGAGAAAGACGCGGCGGGCGCCCTCGAGGATCTGCCGGCGCTTCTCCGCGTCGTGGCCGCCGCCCGGCGCCTCAAGGTGACCTTCCCGGCACGACATCATGAGGCTGGCGCTGACCCTTCGAGAACAAAGGCCGCGGGTGCGAGGGTGCGGCCGCCCGACTTAGCCAGAGCAGCGGGCGCCGCACAAGCCCGGCGCGACCGTCACATCTTTTTGACCGAACTGTTCAGTTTAGCATTGAAGGCGCCGCGGGAAGCCCTTATGAATGAGTCAACCGCGAGGGGATCGCGGGGGCTCCCGCAAGCCTCCGGTTCCGGTTCCCTCGATGGTAGAGGGAGGAGAGCGAATCCGCCCCCCAAGCTCTCCTCCCTCAGCCCTCTCCACGACCCTTGCCGTCTTGTCCCGCCGCAGCGGACCGCCCGGGCGGCGCCGCGCGACGGCGCCCCGACCGGGCGCGGCTACCGGAGGGATCGGCACCGCCGCGCCGGCATTCCGGCGCCTGCGGCGCAAAGCGGGCGACATCGGCCCACGCCGCTCTGGCATTCGCGGCCTTTTACCCCATCTGAAAGCACCATCTGGTGTCCCCACATGGCTTGCCCACTTGGCGTTGCCACGCGGGCGGGGTATTGGTGCCCGGCTCGTCGTCGCGCGGCTGCCGAACGTCACATGCTTTTCCAGCGTCCAGATGCTGCGCCAGGGTCGCGGCCACGCAGGCCCGGCGCCTGCATGCGCCAGCCTTCGCGCGGCTCGCGGTCAGGGTCGTGTTGAGACCATCATGTCCGAATCCATGTTCGAGAGGAAAGGGCGCTCCGTGCCTTTCGCCGCCGAGATCGCCGCCCTCGGGGTGGTGTTCGGCGACATCGGGACGAGCCCTCTCTACGCTTTCCGCCAGGGCCTGCTGGCGGTCGGCCAGAACAGCTTCACCACGGCGGACGTGCTCGGCCTGCTGTCGCTGATCACCTGGGCGATCATCCTCTCCGTGACCTGCAAATACGTCCTGCTGGTGCTGCGGGCGGACAATGACGGCGAAGGCGGCATCCTCGCCCTGCTCACCCTGCTGGACCTCCAGCGCAGCGCGGTGGGCGGGCGCATGTGGCTGCTGGTGGTGGGGCTGGTCGGCGGCGCCATGCTGATCGGCGACGGCGTGCTCACCCCGGCCATGTCGGTGCTCTCCGCCATCGAGGGGCTGGAGGTGGTGGCCCCCGCGCTCGACCACTGGATCGTGGCGGCGACGGTGGTGGTCATCCTCGGCGTCTTCCTCTCGCAGCAGGCCGGCACCGAGAAGATCGGCGCGTTCTATGGCCCGATCATGCTGGTGTGGTTCATCACGCTGGGCGGCATCGGCGTGCACGGCATCGTCCAGGCCCCGCAGGTCCTCACCGCGGTGGACCCCCGGCACGGCGTCATGCTGCTGGTGGACCACCCCTTCCTCGCCGGCGCCATCCTCGGCGCCACCTTCCTCGCCATCACCGGCGGCGAGGCGCTCTATGCCGATCTCGGCCATTTCGGCCGGCCGGTCATCGCCCGGGCCTGGCTGTTCGTGGCGATGCCGTCGCTGCTGCTGAACTATTACGGCCAGGGCGCCACCGTGCTGGTGGACCGCAACGCGGTGCGCAACCCGTTCTACGACCTGTCGCCGGACATCATCGACGTGCCGCTGCTGTTCCTCGCCGCGGCGGCCACCATCATCGCCTCGCAGGCGATCATCACCGGCGTGTTCTCGCTGGCCAAGCAGGCCATCGAGCTCGGCTATCTCCCGCCGATGCGGGTGCGCTACACCAGCGAGCACAACGACCAGCACATCTATATCGGCCGGCTGAACTGGCTGCTGATGCTGGCCTGCATCGCGGTGGTGGTGTCGTTCGGCTCCTCCGACCGGCTGGCCTCGGCCTATGGCATCGCGGTTGCCATGGCGATGGTCTCGACCACGGTGCTGTTCGTCGCCTATGTCCAGCGGAGCTGGCAGTGGCCGCTGCCGCTGCTGATTGTGCTGGCGGGCAGCCTCGCGGTGATCGACGTCTCCTTCGCCCTCGCCAACCTGACCAAGCTGCACGATGGCGGCTGGCTGCCCGTCGCCATCGCCGCCGTGGTGCTGGTGGTGATGGTGAGCTGGCGGCGGGGGCTGGAGGCGCTGGGCATCCAGCAGCGCCGCTTCACCGAGCCGCTGGACGAGTTCATCTCGCGCGGCCGGCCGGCCGGCTGCGCCACCAGCCACCGCACCGCCATCTTCCTCTCCCGCGCCGGGGCGATGACCCCGGTCGCGCTGAGCCGGCTGTCGAGCCTGCTCGACGTGCGCTTCTCCAAGGTGGTCATCGTCTCGGTGTGGATCGCCTCGCGCCCGCGCGTGCCGGTGGACGACCGGGTCCGCGTCACCGCGCTCGATGCCGAGCATGTGCGGGTGGACCTGCGCTTCGGCTACATGCAGCAGATCGACGTGCCGGCGGTGCTCGACCCGGCGCTGCACGCCCAGGGCGTCGACCCCGACGATTCGGTCTACCTGATCGGCCACGAGCGCATCGTGCCGCCGGACGAGATACGTGCGGTTCGCGACGTGCTTGCCCATATATTCGCTTTCCTGGCGCGCAACGCCGAACGGTCGGTGGACCGTTTCGGCCTGCCGCGGCCGCGCACGATCGAGATCGGCTACCCCGTCCGCCTGTGAGGGCGGCCCCGGGCCGGCCGGCGGAGGGCCTTGCCATCGCCTTGAACTGCGACGAAAAGACCCCACCCCGCCGGGCGGGAGCCGCGCGCCGCGCGGAGCCCGCATGTTACCAAGGCACGGCGACGAACTTCCGGTACGTAAACCGCGACGCGGCGGGGCGGCCCGGCACATGACGGCAGACGAGGCGGCCAGCACGGCATGGCACCGGCAGGGCATGGACAAGTTGAAGGCATGGGCAAGTTGAAGGCCATCGGCGCATTCCTGCGGGACAAGGTCGGCTGGCACGGGCTCGGCGTGCTGGCGAGCCTCGTGATCATCGGCATCGCCGCCACCGTGCTCTACGAGATGCTGCGGAACATCCGCCCGCACGAGGTGCTGGCCGCCCTCACCGCGACCGACCCGTGGCGCATCGCGGTGGCGGCGGGCTGCGTGGCGGCGGCCTATTTCACCCTCACCTTCTATGACTGGTTCGCCCTGCGCACCATCGGGCGCCCGCACGTGCCCTACCGGGTGGCGGCGCTGGCCTCCTTCACCTCCTATTCGATCGGCCACAATGTCGGCTTCTCCGCCTTCACCGGCGGCACGGTGCGCTACCGCATCTATTCCCGCTACGGCCTCGGCGCGGTGGACGTGGCGAAGCTGTGCTTCGTCACCGGCCTGACCTTCTGGCTCGGCAATGTCACCATCCTCGGGCTGGGCATCACCATCGAGCCGTCGGCGGCGAGCGCGGTGGACCAACTGCCGCCCTGGATCAACCGGCTGATCGGGCTCGGGCTGCTCGCCGGCCTCGCCGCCTATGTGGCGTGGGTCGGGCTGAAGCCACGGCGCATCGGCATCGGCAAGGAGCACTGGACCGTCACCCTGCCCGGCGCCCGGCTCACCGCGCTGCAGATCGGCATCGGCATCGTCGACCTCGCCTTCTGCGCGGCGGCGATGTACGTGCTGATGCCGCAGCAGCCCTATATCGACCCGATCGCGCTGGGCGTCGTGTTCATCTCGGCGACGCTGCTGGGCTTCGCCTCGCACGCGCCGGGCGGGCTCGGCGTGTTCGACGCGGCGATGCTGGTGGCGCTGTCGCAGTTCGACCGCGAGGCGCTGCTCGGGGCGCTGCTGCTGCTGCGCCTGCTCTATTACGTCGTGCCCTTTGCGCTGGCGCTGGTGCTGCTGGGCGCGCGGGAGATTCTGGTGAGCCGCGCCGACCGCCGCAACCCGCCGGCGGCGGCGCCCGGCGGCAGCGCCGCGCCGACCGTGCTGCACCCGGCGCCGGCCCCGGACGGGCCGCGGCAGCCGGAGACCGCGGGCGAGCCGCGCCGCGCCTCCCGCTGATCCCTCCCACCGGCGGCGCCACGGCGCATGGAAGGCAACGTCACCCCGGAGGCCGCGGTCAGCGACCGAGGCCGGGCAGCATGTTCTCGAGGCCCAGCAGGCTTTCCATGCTCTTGGGGATGTGCCGCACCTTCACCCCCGGCGGCAGGTCCATGCGGGCGGGGTCCTGCGGCCCGCGCGTCACGCGGGTGGCCTCGAACAGGGTCTGCGGCTGGTCGCGCAGGAAGGTCTGCGCCCGCACCACGATGCCGTCGGGCGTGACGCAGGCATCCACCGTGCCGGAGCTGGTGGTGGTGCGCCAGACGTCGCAGATCTCGTTCGCCACCCGGTCGCGGTGCAGCCATTCGCCCTCGTCGGGCAGATTGAGGAAGAGATAGTCGCGCGGCAGGTCGAGCTCGACCGCGTTGCCGCGCAGGCCCTGGATGTCGGCCAGCACGACCAGCTTTTCCTTGCCGCGGTCGAGGAAGCCGGTCACCGCCCCCTTCCCCGCCAGCCCGACATCGATGCGCAGCCGCCGCCCGGAGGCGGCGATGTCGAGCAGCACATTGTCCGCCGCGACCCGGCCGGAGACGGCATAGTCGCCGTGCGGCGCCGGGATCGGGTCGGCGCAGGCCGCCTGCGCGCACAACCCGGCGCAGAAGGCGAGGACGCCGGCAGCGGCCCGGCCGCGCAGCGGCTTCATGCCCCGGCCGCCCCGCTGGCCTCGCGGGCGAGGTAGGCGGCGCCGTCGAGCACGATCGCCGGGTCCGGCACGCCGATGGCGCGGTCGTCCCGCCCCTCATAGGGCAGGTGGGCCAGCAGGTGGCGGATGGTGCCGAGCCGGGTGCGCATCTTGTCGTTGCCGAGCACCGCGGTCCAGGGCGCCTGCGGGCGGTGGGTCGCCGCGATCATGGTGTCGCGGGCACGCGAGATCGCGTCCCAGCGGGCCGGCGCCGCGAGGTCCACCGGCGAGAGCTTCCACCGCTTCAGCGGGTCCTTCTGCCGGTCGAACAGCCGCTTGAGCTGCATCTCCCGGCCGATATCCAGCCAGAACTTGAAGAGGCGGATGCCGTCCTCCACCAGCATGGTCTCGAACACCGGGGTCTGCTCGAGGAAATGCGCGGTCTGCAGCGGGGTGCAGAACCCCATCACCGGCTCCACCACGGCGCGGTTGTACCAGGAGCGGTCGAAGATCACGATCTCGCCGCGGCTCGGCATGTGGGCGACGTAGCGCTGGAAATACCACTGCCCGGCCTCGGCCTCGGTGGGCTTGGCGAGCGCCACCACCCGCACCGAGCGGGGATTGAGATGCTGGGTGAGGCGGTGGATGGTGCCGCCCTTGCCGGCGGCGTCGCGCCCCTCGAACACGATGGCGACCCGCTCGCCGGTGTCGCGCACCCATTTCTGAACCTTCAGCAGCTCGATCTGCAGCGTGGTCAGCTCGCGCTCATAGGCCTTGCGCTTGGGCCGGTCGGGATAGGGATAGCCGCCGCTGCGGTAGGCGGCACGGGCGATGAGGGGATCGAGCGCGGGCGCTTCCAGCGAGAAGGCGGCCAGCGCCCGGCCCAGCGCGTCGGCCGGCTTCGTCGCCTCCGCCCCGGCGCGCGTGCCGGCCCCGGCGGTCTCGTCCGTGGATGCGCCGGGCTTGCTCCCGGCCTTGCCGTTCTTGGTCTTGGCGTCCTTGGTCTTGGCGTCCTTGGCCTTGGCGCCCTTGGTCTCGGAGTCCTTGGCCTTGGCATTTTTGGCCTTGGCGTTTTTGGCCTTGCCGGCGCCAGCCTCGTCCTGCGCGGCGCGGTCCGCGGCGGCGTCCCCGTCATCCGGCGCCGGGCCGGCCGCGCCGGCCGCGTGCGGCGACGCCGCCACGACGGCCGCGAGCGCGGCCCCGGCCTCGGCGAGCGCCGCCTGCGCCCGCTCCACCGGCTCCGCGCCGGGGGCCGCCGGCTTGTCCTTCCTGCTGCCGCGCACGCGCGGCCGGGAATCGGTCTTGGCCATCGTCACCACTGAATTTTGATGTCTCGCACGGGACGGGCCGTGCAGGATCCGGCGATCATACCTATCAGCAGTGCCCGCGATGGCAAATCCGGGGCGGATGGGGCCATCTCACGGGCGCCGGACGCCCCGGCGGGGCAAAAGGCCCCGCGGGTCGGAAAAGCCGGTCGGGCGCGTGCGCTCGTCACGCCACGTTCAACAAAGCTGTGCGAGGATCGTTCATGTCCCATAGCGATTCGACCCCTCCCTCCGACGAGCCGCTGTCGTCGCGGCTCGCCGCGGCGCGTTGGGTACTCATCGCCGGTTTCGCGGGGCTTGCCGCCGCGGTGATGGCGGACGGCGTTCATGTCGCGGTCGCGCTGGTCATCGCCGGGCTGCTGCTGGTCGGCGCGGCGCTGCCCGGCCGCCGGCGCCCGGTGGCGGCGGCGCTCGCCCGCTTCGCCGGGGACAACCGGCTGTCGGCGCCGGCGCCGATCGAGAACCGGCTCGCCGCGCTGGTGCAGGCGCTGCCCGAGGCGGCGATGCTGCTCGATCCCCGGGGCACCGTGCTGGTGGCCAACCAGCAGGCGGCGCGCACGGTGGCGAGCGTGCGGGTGGGCGACCCCGTTTCCTTCGCCGTGCGCGTGCCCGAGGTGCTGGAGGCGGTGCGCTCCGCCAGCGCCGACGGCGAATCCCGCCGGGTGGAATTCGTCGAGCGGGTGCCGATCGACCGCTGGCTCCAGGCCGACGTGGTGCCGATCCGCTTCGGCGCGGGCGAGCGGCGCCAGCCCGACGCGACCCTCCTCACCTTCCGCGACCTCACCCAGCAGCGCCGGGTCGAGCAGATGCGGGTGGACTTCATCGCCAATGCCAGCCACGAGCTGCGCACCCCGCTCGCCTCGCTCTCGGGCTTCATCGAGACGCTGCAGGGCCCCGCCCGCAACGACACCGCGGCCCGCGAGCGCTTCCTCAAGATCATGTCGGAGCAGGCCCGCCGGATGTCCCGGCTGATCGACGACCTGCTGTCGCTCTCGCGCATCGAGATGTCGGCCCATGTCCGGCCGGAAGCCGAGATCGACCTCGTCGCGGTGATCGCCCATGTCCGCGAGACGCTCGGCCCGCTGGCGCGGGAGCGCGGCGTGAACGTGCAGTTCGCCCAGCCGCCGGCGGCGGTGATGGTGCGCGGCGACCGCGACGAGCTGATCCGGGTGTTCGAGAACCTGGTGGAGAACGCGCTGAAATATGGCGGCACCGGCGAGCGGGTGGACATCGCCCTCACCCGCGACGGCGCCGAGGTGGTGGCGAGCGTGCGCGATTTCGGCCCCGGCATCGCCCCCGAGCACCTGCCCCGCCTGACCGAGCGGTTCTACCGGGTGGACACCGCGCATTCGCGCGAGCAGGGCGGTACCGGGCTCGGCCTCGCCATCGTCAAGCACATCGTCGCCCGCCACCGCGGCCGCCTCGTTATCGAGAGCCGGCCCGGCGAGGGCGCGACCTTTGCCGTGCGGCTTCGCGGGCGTTTCGTTGATGCCCCGCAAAGCGGCGTGAGTTCAGCGGCTTAGACTGTCATAGAGGCGTCACCCACCCGTCATAGCACCTTGGCGCCATACCGATACACATCCCGCGTGACCGCTTTCCGTCGCCTCCGGCCCCGACCGGAACGCAACCGGACTCACGAGCCAAGGAGAAGACCTTTGAAAATCGCACATATTCTCGGCGCCGCCGCCCTCGTGGCCGGCAGCGTGTTTTCGGGCGGCGTGTTCGCTGCCGACATCAATGGCGCGGGCGCTTCCTTTCCGGCTCCCGCCTATCAGGCCTGGGGCGCCGCCTACAAGGCGAAGACCGGCACCGGCGTGAACTACCAGTCCATCGGCTCGGGCGGCGGTCAGAACCAGATCATCAACCGCACCGTCGATTTCGGCGCCTCCGACGCCCCGATGGCCGACGACAAGCTGACCACCAACAACCTGCTGCAGTTCCCCACCGTGATCGGCTCGGTGGTCGCGATCGTGAACGTCGACGGCGTCGAGGGCCTCACCCTGTCCGGCCCGGTCATCGCCGACATCTACCAGGGCAAGATCACCAAGTGGAGCGACGCCAAGATCGCCGAGCTGAACAAGGGCAAGAAGCTGCCGGACGCCGCCATCGTCCCGGTCTACCGCTCGGACAGCTCCGGCACCTCCTACGTCTTCACCTCCTACCTCGCCTCCTCCAGCGCCGACTGGAAGTCCAATGTCGGCGCCGCCACCTCGGTCCAGTGGCCGACCGGCGCGGGCGCGAAGGGCAATGAAGGCGTTGCCGGCACCGTGAAGAACACCAAGGGCGCCATCGGCTACGTCGAATACGTCTACGCCGCCGCCAACAAGCTCGCGACCACCGACCTCGTGAACAAGGCCGGCAAGGTGGTGAAGCCGGACGTGAGCACCTTCACCGCCGCGGCCGCCGCCGCCGACTGGAAGGGCGCCAAGAACTTCAACGCCTCGATGATCGACACCGCCGGCGCCGACGCCTGGCCGATCGTCTCCGCCACCTTCATCCTGCTGCCGAAGAACCCCACCAGCGGCGCGCAGTCGGCCGAGGTCATGAAGTTCTTCGACTGGGCCTACGGCAAGGAAGGCGACGAGATCGCCGAGAAGCTGCACTACATCCCGCTGCCGGAAGCCGTGATCCAGGACGTCCGCAAGGCGTGGGCTTCCGAAGTGAAGGCCGACGGCAAGGCCGTCTGGACCAACTGATCCCCGACACGCCCGTCGGGCGGCGCCAGCCGGCGCCGCCCGGCCCCGTTCGACCCCCGGCCTTCCCGTAGTATGGTTGACGCCCGCAGGTCCGCGCCTGCCGCGCCGCGCCAAAGGATCAGTTTGTCATGGACGCCACGCTCAGCGGCACGCCGGCCGGCCAGGTGCTCGCTCAAAAGCCGACCGGCCGTATCAGCGACCCGATCTTCGTCGGCCTGCTCTGGGCCAGCGGCATCTTCGTCCTCATCCTGCTCGGCCTCATCATCGCGATGCTGTTCGAGGGCGGGCTTCCCGCCCTGCGCGAATTCGGCATCCAGTTCCTGTGGTCGACCTCCTGGAACCCGGTCACCGAGCGCTTCGGCGCCGGCGTCATGGTGTTCGGCACCCTGTTCAGCGCGGTGATCGCGGTCATCGTCGCCCTGCCGCTCTCCTTCGGCATCGCCTTCTTCCTCACCGAGATCGCCCCCGGCCCGCTGCGCCGGCCGATCGGCGTCGCGGTGCAGCTTCTGGCGGCCATCCCCTCCATCATCTACGGCATGTGGGGCTTCTTCGTCGTGGTGCCGCTGATCGCGGCCTATGTGCAGCCCCCGCTCATCGAATGGCTCGGCCCGCTGCCGGTGATCGGCGCGCTGTTCCAGGGCCCGCCGCTGGGCGCGGGCATGCTCACCGCCGGCCTCATCCTCGCGCTCATGATCGTGCCCTTCATCACCGCGATGTTCGTCGAGGTGCTGGAATCGGTGCCGCCGATGCTGAAGGAATCCGCCTATGGCGTCGGCGCCACCACCTACGAGGTCTACCGCAACGTCTCGGTGCCCTATGGCCGCACCGCCATGGTCGGCGCGGTGATGCTCGGCCTCGGCCGCGCGCTGGGCGAGACCATGGCCGTCACCTTCGTCATCGGCAACGCGACCCGCATGTCGGCCTCGCTGTTCGCCCCGGGCGCGACCATCGCCTCCACCATCGCCAATGAATTCCCGGAAGCGTCGATGGGCTCGCTGAAGCTCCAGTCGCTGCTGCAGCTCGGCTTCATCCTGTTCGTCATCTCCTTCATCGTCCTGGCGCTCTCCCGCGTGCTGGTGCGCTCGAAGCTCAAGTCCTGATCGGAGGGCCCTTTCCATGGCATCGCTCGCCCGACGACGCGCGACCGACTACACCGTCAAGGCGATCAGCACCGGCTTTGCCGCGCTGTCCATCGTCCTGCTCGCCTGGATCCTGTGGACCCTGCTGTCGCGCGGCCTGCCCGCGCTCGGGCCGCAGGTCTTCACCCGGGTCATGGGCCCGCCGGGCGCCGGCGGCGGCCTGCTGAACGCCATCGTCGGCAGCCTGATCCAGATCGTGATCGCGCTGCTGGTCGGCACGCCGATCGGCCTGATGTGCGGCACCTTCCTCGCCGAGAACGGCCGCGGCACGCAGATGGCCAACGTCGTCCGCTTCATCAACGACGTGCTGCTCTCCGCGCCCTCGATCCTGATCGGCCTGTTCGTCTACCAGCTCCTGGTGGTGCCGCTCGGCGGCTTCTCCGGCTGGGCCGGCTCCATCGCGCTGGCGATCCTCATCATCCCGGTGGTGGTGCGCACCACCGAGGACATGCTGAACCTGGTGCCGATCGGGCTGCGCGAGGCCGCCTTCGCCCTCGGCGCGCCGCAGTGGAAGGTGGTGACGCTGGTGACCTGGCGCGCCGCCCGGGCCGGCATCGTCACCGGCATCCTGCTGGCGCTGGCCCGCGCCGCCGGCGAGACCGCGCCGCTGCTGTTCACCTCGCTGGGCAACAATGGCTGGTCGCTCGACATGTCGCGGCCGATGGCCAGCCTGCCCATCGCCATCTATCAATACGCCGCCAGCCCCTTCGAGGACTGGGTCGCCCTGGCCTGGGCCGGTGCCCTTCTCATCACCGTTGGGGTGCTGACCCTCAACATTCTTTCCCGCGTCGTCCTGGCGAAGATCAAGTGAGCCGGAAATGAATTTCGCACCCGACACCTCCCTCGACATTGCCAGCGCGGTGAACCGCGCCACCGTTCCCGCCGGCGCCACCAAGCTGAAGGTGGAGAAGCTGAACTTCTACTACGGCGAGAACCACGCGCTGAAGAACATCAACTTCGACATTCCCGAGAAGCGCGTCACCGCGATGATCGGGCCGTCGGGCTGCGGCAAGTCCACCCTGCTGCGGGTGTTCAACCGCATGTTCCAGCTCTATCCAGGCCAGCGCGCGGAAGGGAAGATCCTGTTCGACGGCACCGACCTGCTCGGCAAGGAGCTGGACTCCACCGTGGTGCGCTCGCGCATCGGCATGGTGTTCCAGAAGCCGACGCCCTTCCCGATGTCGATCTACGACAACATCGCCTTCGGGGTGAAGCTGCACGAGAGCCTCTCCAAGGCGCAGATGGACGAGCGGGTGGAGTGGTGCCTGCGCAAGGCCGCCATCTGGGAGGAGACCAAGGACCGTCTCCACACCTCCGCGCTCGGCATGTCGGGCGGCCAGCAGCAGCGCCTGTGCATCGCCCGCACCATCGCGGTGCGGCCGGAGGTCATCCTGCTCGACGAGCCGACCTCGGCGCTCGACCCGATCTCGACCTCCAAGATCGAGGACCTGATCGACGAGCTGAAGCAGGAATTCACGATCGTCATCGTGACCCACAACATGCAGCAGGCCGCCCGCTGCGCCGACATCACCGCCTTCTTCTACCTCGGCGAGCTGATCGAGGTGGGCGTTTCCGCTGATATCTTCACCAATCCGCGCGAGCCGCGCACCCGCGACTACATCACCGGCCGCTTCGGCTGAGGCCGCCGCGCCAGAGGATCGCACCATGACCGAACACATCGTCTCGTCCTTCGACGCGGACCTCAAGGACCTCGGCCGCAAGGTCGTCGAGATGGGCGGCCAGGCCGAGCGCCTCGTCGCCGACTCGGTCGAGGCTCTCATCAAACGCGACGTCGACATGGCCCAGCGCGTCATCGTGCTGGACGGCCCGGTCGACCTGCTGCAGCGGGAGATCGAGGAAAAGGCGATCCTCACCATCGCGCGCCGCCAGCCGCTCGCCAACGACCTGCGCGAGATCGTCGCCGCCATGCGGGTCGCCAACGACCTCGAGCGCATCGGCGACCTCGCCAAGAACACCGGCAAGCGGGTGCTGGCCCTCACCGGCGAATTCCACCCGCAGAAGCTGGTGCGCGGCGTCGAGCACATGTCGAACCTCGTGCTCGAGCAGCTCAAGGAAGTGCTGGACGCCTATGCCAGCCGCGACGACGAATCCGCCATCGCGGTGTGGAAGCGCGACGGCGATGTCGACGTGCTGTACACCTCGCTGTTCCGCGAGCTCCTCACCTACATGATGGAGGACCCGCGCAACATCTCGCTGTGCACCCACCTGCTGTTCTGCGCCAAGAACATCGAGCGGATCGGCGACCACGCCACCAACATCGCCGAGACCATCCACTACCTCGTCTCCGGGCAGGTCCTCAGCGAGGAGCGCCCGAAGCAGGACACCAGCAGCCTGACGTCGGTGGCGTTCCCGGCCTGAGCGCGGCGCGCGCCGCACCGCCGAGCCGCCTCCGCCCTCCGTGGCCATAGGTTGAGACCATGTCGACCAACATTCTGATCGTGGAGGACGAGGAGCCCCTCACCCTCCTGCTGCGCTACAACCTCGAATCCGAGGGCTATTCGGTGGAAAGCGTCGGGCGCGGCGACGAGGCCGAGACCCGGCTGCGCGAGAGCGTGCCCGATCTCGTCATCCTCGACTGGATGCTTCCCGGCCTGTCCGGCATCGAGCTGTGCCGCCGCCTGCGCGCCCGGCCCGAGACCGAGCGCATGCCGGTGCTGATGCTGACCGCCCGCGGCGAGGAGAGCGAGCGCGTGCGCGGCCTCGCCACCGGCGCCGACGACTATGTGGTGAAGCCGTTCTCCGTGCCCGAGCTGGTCGCCCGGGTGCGGGCGCTGCTGCGCCGCGCCAAGCCGGACCACATCGCCACCCTGCTGCGGGCCGGCGACATCGAGCTCGACCGCGAGACCAAGCGGGTCTACCGCGCCGGGCGCGAGCTGCATCTCGGCCCGACCGAGTTCCGGCTGCTGGAATTCCTCATGCAGTCGCCCGGCCGGGTGTTCTCCCGCGAGCAGCTTCTGGACGGGGTCTGGGGCCAGGACGTCTATATCGACGAGCGCACCGTCGACGTGCATGTCGGCCGCCTGCGCAAGGCGCTGAACCGCCCGCGCCAGCCCGACCCCATCCGCACCGTCCGCGGCTCGGGCTACTCCTTCAACGAGATGTTCGCCCGCGCCCACTGAGGCGCGGCGGGGACCGGCATCGACCGGCGCCGGAGTCGGACGCCGCCGCACCGGGCGGGGCCGTGGCCGGACTCATCGTCCACCTCACCGCACCGACCGCACCGGCCTTTCGAGGCCGGAGCGGCGGGTCCGCCGGGATCAGACCGCGGCGTCGCGGGTGCGCGGATTAGACAGGATGAAGTCGGAAATGCGCGGGGCGATCTCGGCCCGGAAGCGCGAGCCGTTGAAGACGCCGTAATGCCCGACATCGGGCTGCATGTAGTGCACCCGCTTCGCCTCGGGAATGTTGGGGCACAGGGCATGGGCCGCCCGCGTCTGCCCGATCCCGGAGATGTCGTCGTTCTCGCCCTCGATGGTGAGCAGGGCGGTGTGACGAATCTTCGAGGTATCAACGGGTTGGCCACGATGGCGCATGCCCCCGCGGGGCAGCGCGTGCTCCACGAACACGGTTTCGATGGTCTGGAGATAGAACTCCGCGGAGAGATCCATCACCGCGAGATACTCGTCGTAGAACTCGCGGTGCTTCTCGGCGGAATCGCCGTCCCCCTTCACGAGGTGGCGGAACATGTCGGAATGAGCCTGCAGGTGGCGGTCGAGATTCATCGCCATGAAGCCGTGGAGCTGCAGGAATCCGGGATAAACCTCGCGCAGGACGCCGGGATGCGGCCACGGCACCGTGGTGATGACGTTGCGGCGGAACCAGTCCAGCCCGCGATCGAGGGCGATGGCGTTGACCGCGGTCGGGCTCTCCCGGGTGTCGATTGGCCCGCCCATCAGCGTCATCGAGGCCGGCGCGGCCGGGTCGCCTTCCGCCTCCATCCGCGCCACCGCCGCCAGCACCGGCACCGCCGGCTGGCACACCGCCATGACATGAACCCCGTCCGGCGCGTCGGCGGAGAGGAAGCGGATCATCTCGATGACGTAGTCGATATAGTCGTCGAGGTCGAACCGCCCCTCCGTCAGGGGAACCGACTTGGCGTCGAGCCAGTCGGTGACGAACACATCGTGATTGCCCAGCATGGTGCGCACCGTGCCGCGCAGCAGGGTGGCATGGTGGCCGGACATGGGCGCCACGATGAGCAGCCGGGGCTGCGGGCGGCGCGGCGGATACGGAAAATCCCGCTGGAAATGCAAGAGGTTGCAGAACGGCTTGCGCCACACCGGCTCAATGTGGACCGGCACCCGGCCGCCGCCGACGCTGACGTCGTCGATGCGCCATTCCGGCTTCTCGTAGCGCCGGATCGACCGCTCGAACATCTCGCAGGCCGCCGCGATCGACTTGCCGATCTCGGTATGGGAGATGGGATTGGCGGGGTTGCGGTAGTAGAGCCGGCCGGCATCGGCCATGGCGCGATAGGGGTTCAGCGCGGCGTGGCCGAACTCGAACATCCAGTAGAGCGACTTCGACAGGGTGGAGGCCGCCTCGATCGGCTGAGGGGCGTCGTCACGATCCAGTGCGTCGCCAAAGACTCCGATGGCCATGGTCGTCTCCTGTTGCCGGTCCCCCCGGTCGCCGGCTCTTGTGCGTTGCAACATAAATAGTCCGCGGGCTCGCGGCGTCAACGCGGCTTTTGGTTGTAGCCGGGCTGGCTTGCGCGAAGCGGGGCGGCGTGCGCATCGGCCGCACCCGCGTTCAACCGGCGGTTTGCGGCCCTGCGGGCAGGTGCCAGGCGCCGACATGGTCGAGCAGCCGGATTTTGTCGTCCTGCCCGATGAGCCAGTTGGCGTGGAAGATGAATGGCTCGCGCACGCCCACCACCTGCGGCGCCCCGCTGTCGCCCTCCCGCAGAAGGGGGTGCAGCAGCCCGGTGGGAAAAAGCGACTCGGGAAGCGGGAAGATGGCGGAGAGATAGCGCGGCTCGCGCTCCAGCATCTGGGTGAAGGGCGCCTGCAGGGTAGAGGCGGCATTCGACGCCCGCGCCTCGGCAAACACCTCGCGAAACCGCGCGATCAGCGCCTGCGCCGCAGCGGATGGGCGGACGCAGAAGAAGCCGAGGCAGAAATTCGGCGGAAAGACCGCCACTGGCTCGGTCTGGATGGCGAGGTCGTAGACCTCCAGAATCCGGGCGAGATAGGGAAGCGGGTTGCGCAGCCACGCGATGTCGATGTCGCAATAGAGGGCGCAGTGACCCTGCTCCAGCGCCTCGGCGACGTAGCGCCAGCGGAGATCGCCGATGGCGCTGAAGGACTCCGTGCCGTAATCGGCATAGCCCGCCCCTCCCGAGGCAGGCGCCTTCATCTCCGGCACGATGAAACGGACCTCGGGGAATCGCTCGGCGATTGGCTCCGGCGCGGCGGCATCGCGGATGACGCAGACGTCACCCAGGGGGATGCCGACCTGCCGGATACTGGCGAGGCAGTTTTCCAGCATCGCCTCGCATTCGCCCATCGCCAGCAGAAAAAGCCTGAAGGTCATCCCCACTCCCGAGCTGCGTCGTTCTGCCGGCGGATACGCCGGCGTCTTCGCTGCACATGTTCCACATGGTAAGGGTCTCGGCCAGAGCACTTGTGACTAAACGTCAGCTATCCGGCCGTCTTCGTGCCCGCCGGGCGCGATCGACCACACCGCGGCGACGGGCAACGGGGCTCGCAGTACGGGAGACGCCATGTCCTTCTCGCTCGACCACCCGATCGGCGAACGCTCCTTCGGCCTGCGCCTCGACACCCTCGTGCGGCTGCGCTGGCTCGCCGTCTCGGGACAGACCCTCGCCATTCTGGTGGTGCAGCTCGTTCTCGGCTTCTCGCTGCCCATCGGCGCGTGCCTGGCGGTGGTCGCGCTTTCCGCCTGGCTGAATCTGGCGCTGCGGCTGCGCTATCCCGGGGCGCGCCGGCTGACCGACGGCGAAGCGGCGTGGCTGCTGGCCTACGACATCCTCCAGCTCGCCGCGCTGCTGTTCCTCACCGGCGGCCTGTCGAACCCCTTCGCCCTGCTGTTCCTCGCCCCGGTGCTGATCTCCGCGACCGCGCTCTCACCGCGGACCACCGTGCTGCTGGGCGTCCTGGCGGCCGGCTGCGCCGCGCTGGTGGGGGTGTGGCAGATGCCGCTGCCCTGGGCGCCCGGCGAGGCGGGAGTGGCGGTCCCGCCCGCGCTGCCGAACCTCTACCTCGTCGGCATCTGGTGCGCGCTCGCCATCGCCATCGCCTTCATCGGCGTCCATGCCTGGCGTGTGGCCGAGGAAACGCGGGAGCTCTCCGAAGCGTTGGCCGCGACCGAGCTGGTTCTGGCCCGTGAACAGCACCTCTCGGCGCTGGACGGCCTCGCCGCCGCCGCAGCCCACGAACTCGGCACCCCGCTCGCCACCATCGCCGTGGTGGTGAAGGAGATCGCGCGTTCGCTGCCGCCGGGCAGCGCGATGCAGGACGACATCAAGCTGCTGACCGAACAGGCGGAGCGCTGTCGCGCCATCCTGCGCACGCTGACCAGCCTCGGCTCCGGCGAGGCCCCGTTCGACCGCCTGCCGCTCTCCCACATCGTCGAGGAGGTGGCGGGTCCGCACCGCCATTTCGGCATCGCCATCGCGGTGTCGCAACCAAACCCGGGACCGGAGCCGGTCATCGCCCGTAATCCCGGCCTACTCTACGGGCTCGGAAACATCGTCGAGAACGCGGTGAACTTCGCCGGCAACCGGGTCGAGATCGTCGCCTCCTGGAGCGAGCGCTTCGTCACCCTCACCGTCACCGACGACGGCCCCGGCTTCCCGCCGGAACTGCTCGACAGCATCGGCGCTCCCTACATCACCAGCCGCGGCCGCCAGCGCTGGCGCAAGGCGGGCGCCGACGAGGACGCCGAGGGGCAGAATGACGGGCTGGGCCTCGGCGTGTTCATCGCCAAGACGCTGCTGGAGCGCAGCGGCGCGGAACTCGCCTTCCTCAACCGCGCGACGCCCGCCCATGGCGCGCAGGTGACGATCCGCTGGCCGCGCCACCTCATCGACATCGCCGGCAAGGACGGCGAGGCGGCCGGGCGCGCGCCCGCCGGCTGGGCCCGCAGCCCCGGTTCGGCGGGGACGGCGCGGGACGGCAGGTCTTCCTGAGGGCTCCGCAGGCCGGAAAATCCGGCTTTCGGCGGCGACCGTGCGAGAATTCAGGCGAACTTCATTGTGTGTGCGGGGATCGAGCGTGTACCTTAGTCGCAAGACAGAAGGTCGCAGCGACATCAAGCGCGACACCGAGGAAAACGCCATGCTGGATACGACCGCCGACCTGCCCGACCGCTCGCTGCTGATCGTCGATGACGACCGCCCCTTCCTGCAGCGGCTCGCCCGCGCCATGGAATCGCGCGGCTTCAACGTCACCACCGCGGAATCGGTCGCCGACGGGCTCGCGCGGGTGGAAGGCGTGGCCCCGGCCTATGCCGTGGTGGATATGCGGCTGGGCGACGGCAACGGCCTTGACGTCATCTCGGCCCTGAAGCGCCGCCGCCCCGAGGCGCGCGGCATCGTCCTCACCGGCTATGGCAACATCGCCACCGCGGTGAATGCGGTGAAGATGGGGGCGGTGGACTACCTCGCCAAGCCGGCCGATGCCGACGACATCTGTGCCGCGCTGAACGCGCAGGCCGATTACAAGCCGCAGCTGCCGGAAAACCCGATGTCCGCCGACCGGGTGCGGTGGGAACACATCCAGCGGGTCTATGAACTGTGCGGCCGCAACGTCTCGGAGACGGCGCGGCGCCTTTCCATGCACCGCCGCACGCTCCAGCGCATTCTGGCCAAGCGCGCGCCGCGCTGACGGCCCAGAGCCTTTTGGGCCGGGGCCAGACCGGCCGGTTCAGAGCGACAGCCCGGCCTTGGCCGCCAGCGCCCTGAGATCGGTCTCGGGGCGGGCGCCGAGATGGGAGATGATCTCGGCGGCGCACACCGCACCGAGGCGCAGCGACACCGCGGGGTCGAAGCCGCGGGCATGGCCATAGAGATAGCCGGCGGCGAAGAGGTCGCCCGCGCCGGTGGTGTCCACCACCCGCTCGACCGGCTCGGCCCCGACCTCGGCGGTGTGCTCGCCGGCAATGGCGAGCGCGCCCTTCTCGCTGCGCGTGACCACCGCGCGGCGGGCGTCGCGGCGGAGCTGGACCAGAGCGTCGTCGAAATCAGCGGTCTCATAGAGCGCCTTCAGCTCGGTCTCGTTGGCGAACAGCAGATCCACCGTGCCGGACCGCACGAGGTCGAGGAACTCGGCGCGGAAGCGGTCGACACAGAACGCATCCGACAGGGTGAGCGCCACCTCGCGCCCCGCGCCGTGCGCGATGGCGGCGGCCTTGAGGAAGGCCTGCTTGGCAGCCGGCGGATCCCACAGATAGCCTTCGAGATAGGTGACGGCCGCAGCCGCCACGGTCGCCTCGTCGACATCGGCGGGGGAGAGGTCCTGCGCCGCGCCGAGGAAGGTGTTCATGGTGCGCTCGCCATCCGGCGTCACCACGATGAGGCAGCGCGCGGTCTCCGGGCCGTCCGCGGCGGCGGGTGTCTCGAAGCTCGCACCGGCGGCGCGGATGTCGTGGCCGAAGATGGCGCCCAGCTCGTCCTCGCGCACCTTGCCGACGAAGCCGGCGCGCCCGCCGAGCGCGGCCACGCCCACCGTGGTGTTCGCCGCCGAACCGCCGGAAATCTCGATGCCCGGCCCCATGGCGCGGTAGATCTCGATGGCGCGGGCCTCGTCGACCAGCGCCATCCCCCCCTTGCGCATGCCATGGGCGAGAAGGAAGTCCTCCTCGGCGCGGGCGATCACATCAACGATGGCGTTGCCGAAGCCGAGGACGTCGAGACGGGTGGCGGTCACGGGGGAAGCCTTCTGACACAGGCGGGCCGGCGGAGGCCGGCGGGACGGCGTCCGGCCTAGCAGATGGCGAGGAGAGCGGCAACGCGGCGGCGCAACCGGCTTTCCCGCGCCGGCCGCCTCGTCTATGGATCGAGGCGAAGGCCTCGCACCGGATGTCCATGAGCCTGCTCCGCCACGCCTCTGCCGTCGCCGTCATGGTGCTGGGCTCCCGCATCCTCGGCTTTGCCCGCGACGCCGCGGTCGCCGCGCTGTTCGGCGCCGGCGCGGTGGCGGATGCGGCGGTAGCCGGGCTCGCAGTGCCGCAGCTCGCCCGCCGGCTGCTCGGCGAAGGCGCGCTCAACGGCGCGGTGGTGCCGGCGCTGCTGCGGGCCGAACGTGAGGACGGCACGGCCGCGGCGCGGCGGCTCGCCTTCGGCGCGGCGGCGGTCCAGTTCCTCGCCGGCCTCGTGGTCGCGGGGCTGCTGCTGCTCGCCATGCCCCAGCTCGTGCGGCTGCTGGCGCCTGGCTTTGCGCCGGGCGAGCCGCGCTTCGACGGGGCGGTCTGGGTCGGCCGGCTCACCGTTCTCTGCCTGCCGATGGCGGCGGTGGCGGGGGTGCTGGCGGCCATCGCCAATGCCTCGGGACGGATGAGCCTGCCCTCGCTCTCGCCGCTGATCGGCAACATCGCGGTGCTGGCCGTGCTCGGCCTCGCCTTCATCGGCACCGGCCACGGCGCCGACGACAGCGGCGCGGCGGCGACGGCGGCGCTCGGCTGGCTGGCCGCGGCCACGGTGGCGGGGGCGGCGGCGCAGCTCGCGCTGCAGATGACCGCCACGCTCGGCTGCCGGTTCGCTCCCGACCTCGCGCTGCTCGCCCCCTCCGGGCTTCCGTCCCTCGTGCGGGCGGCGGCCGCCGCCCTGCCGACCCTGCTCGGGGCGGGACCCTCGCTGCTGGCCGCGGCGCTGCCGGCGCTGCGCTTCATCATCGCCGGGGCCGCGGCCTCCGGCGTTCTGGGCGGGGTTTCGGCCTTGTTCTACGCGTCCCGGCTGGTGGAGCTGCCGCTCGGCGTCATCGCCGCCGTGGCGGGCGCGGTACTGCTGCCGGTGCTGGCGCAGGGAGCGGCGGGAGCCGCGGGAGCCGCGATGCGGGGAGCGGAAGCCGCGCTCGCCCTCTCGCTGCCGGCGGCGATCGGGCTGGCACTGCTGGCCGAACCGATCGTCGTGGCCCTGTTCCGGCACGGCGCCTTCGACGCCGAAGCGGTCACGACCACGTCCCTGGCGCTGGAATTGCTCGCGCTCACCCTGCCGTTCCAGGCGCTGGAGAAGATCCTCGCGGCGGTCGCCTTCGCCCAGGGTCACAGCCGACTGGTGATGGGGGCGAGCCTTGCCGCCCTGCTGGTCGGCGCCCTGGCCGGCTTCGCGCTGGCCGGGCCACTCGGGCTGGCGGGACCCGCGCTCGGCCTGCTCGCCTCCAGCCTTGTCGGGCTGGCCGGGCTCGCTGTCGGCCTGCGCCGGCGGCGCGCGCTGGCGCTCGACACCGAGGCCCGGCGCCGCGTGCCACGCCTCGCCCTGGCGGCGGCGGCGATGGGGGCCTGCGTAGCGGGAGGCGACCGGCTGCTGGCCGCCCCGCTTGCGGAGGGCGGACTGGCGGGCTTCGGCACGCTCGGCCTGCTCATCCTCGTCGCGGTGGCGCTTTATGTCGGGGTGGCGCATCTGGCGGGCGGGCTCGACCTGCGGGCGCTCAAGGCCGCGCTCCGCTCCAAATCCGCCACCGCCTGAGAGGGTGTGGCGCCGTCTCACCGCGGGCAGGCGAGAGGGGACCCGTCTCCGCACCCTTGCCCCGCCTCGCCCCGCGTGTCATGACGCCCGCGAACGGCGCCGGCGCCGGACGACCAACCGGGGACAGCAGATGGCATTCCAGCAGCGGGTTTTTTCCGGCGTGCAGCCCACGGGCAACCTGCACCTCGGCAATTATCTCGGCGCGATCACGCGCTTCGTCGAACTGCAGGCGAACTATGACTGCCTCTATTGCGTGGTCGACCTCCACGCCATCACGGTGTGGCAGGACCCGGTCGAGCTGAAGCGCTCGATCCGCGAGGTCACGGCGGCCTTCATCGCCGCCGGCATCGACCCGAAGCGGCACATCGTGTTCAACCAGAGCCAGGTGGCGGAGCATGCCGAGCTCGCCTGGGTGTTCAATTGCGTCGCCCGCCTCGGCTGGCTGAACCGCATGACCCAGTTCAAGGAGAAGGCGGGCAAGGACCGCGAGAACGCCTCGGTCGGGCTGTATGCCTATCCCAGCCTGATGGCGGCCGACATCCTGCTCTACCGCGCCACCCATGTGCCGGTCGGCGAGGACCAGAAGCAGCATCTGGAGCTGACCCGCGACATCGCGCAGAAGTTCAACAACGACTTCGCCCCCTCCATCGCCGAAGCCGGCTTCGCCGAGGGCTTCTTCCCGCTGACCGAACCGCTGATCGGCGGCCCGGCCGCCCGGGTGATGAGCCTGCGCGACGGAACGAAGAAGATGTCGAAGTCGGACCCGTCCGATCTCTCCCGCATCAACCTCGCCGACGACGCCGACACCATCGCCTCCAAGGTGCGCAAGGCCAAGACCGACCCCGAGCCGCTGCCCTCCGAGGCCGAGGGTCTGGCCGGCCGGCCGGAGGCGGAGAATCTCGTCGGCATCTATGCCGCGCTGTCGGGCACCACCAAGCCGGCGGTGCTGGCCGAGTTCGGCGGTGGCCAGTTCTCCACCTTCAAGGCCGCGCTCATCGATCTTGCGGTCGCGAAGCTCGGGCCGATCGGGGCGGAGATGAAGCGGCTTGTCGCCGATCCCGTCGAGATCGACGCCATCCTGCGCGACGGCGCCGACCGCGCCCGGGTGATCGCGACGGAAACGATGGGCCATGTGAAGGACATCGTCGGCTTCGTGCGCTGAGGCGTCCGCAGGGCGAGGGAAGCCGGCGGGGACTTGCCGGCGGGGACTTGCCGATGCGGCGCCCGGCACCGACACTGCGCCCGCGCGGTGGCGGACGAATCCGCGCTGACGGGAGGATGCGATGCCGCGGCGGCGCCAGAGTTTCGAACCCGGCCACCGCCGCAAGTTTCTGGTGGTGATCGACGACACCCCGGAATGCGACCGCGCGATCTACTACGCCGCGCGCCGGGCCGCCCGCACCCAGGGCGGCCTCGTGATGCTCATCGTCCTCGACCTTGCCGATGCGGCGAGCCAGTGGCTGGGTGTCGCCGACCTGATGCGGGCGGAAGCGACCGATGGCGCCGCCGCCCGGCTCGACCATTTCGCCGCGCGGGTGCGCAGCCTCGGCGGGGTCGAACCGGAACGGGTGATCCGCGAGGGCTCGATCGCCGAGGAAGTGGTGAAGCTCATCGAGACCGACGAGGATATCGGCATCCTCGTCCTCGCCGCCGGGGCCGGGCATGAAGGCCCGGGACCGCTGGTGGCGTCGCTCTCGGCGGGGGCTTGGGCTCATGGGGTGTGGGCCCGGCTGCCGGTGCCCGTCACCATCGTGCCGGCCACGCTGGACGAGGACGATATCGACGCGCTCGCCTGAAGCGCGGGATCGCGCGAGACACTTTCCTCTGCGGCGGTGGCTCGGTAGGCTGCATTCGGCCGACAACCGGATGACATTCTTCGAATCGAGAGGTTTCTCGCTTTGCCAGCGACCGCTAGCCGTGCGTTGCTACCTGTTCATGCGTTCTGGATCGGCCCACAGCTCGGCCCCATCTCCCGCTCCTGCCTCCTCTCCTTCCTGCGCGTCGGCCATGCGGTGACGCTCCATGGCTATGAACGGCCGGTCGACCTGCCCGCCGGCATCGCCTTTTCCGACGCGGCCGACCTCATCCCGCCCGACCGGATCATCCGCCACCGCGAAAGCGGCAGCTACTCGCTGTTCTCCAACGTCATTCGCTACCGCTTGCTCCAGCTCCATGACGGCATCTGGGTGGATTGCGACGTGTTCTGCCTGCGTCCGCTGGAGCCGGCTGAGTACCTGTTCGGCTTCGAGGACGGTGGGACCATCAACACCGCCGTGCTCGACCTGCCGCCGGAGTCCGACCTGCTGCGCGCGCTGAACGAGGTGGCTGCCGACCGCGCGCCCATTCCGCCTTGGCTTCCGCCGAAACTCCAGAAGCAGCTCCGCAAGGACGCCGCACGGGGGAAAACCACGTCGGTGGAAGATCTTCCCTGGGGCGTGCTCGGGCCGCGCGCGCTGACCTGGCTGGCGCGCGAACGCGGCCTCGAGGTGCACGCCGAACCGGCCGACACCTTCTACCCCGTGCATTTCAGCAAGGTGCACCGGCTGCTCGATCCCGGCCTCTCGATCGAGCAGCTCATCACCCATCGCACCCGCTGCATCCATCTCTACAACGAAAAACTGCGCTGGCTCGACCTCAGCAACATCGCCCCCTCCTCCCCGCTCGGGCAAATGATGACGCTGGACCGCTGAACGGCACCGGAAAGGGGGAAGGCGACCCGCCACTTCCTTTGCGGCCGGCGAGCGCCTATCTAGAAGGTTCGCAAACCCATGCCGGCGGGACCTTGAATCCCGCATGGACGGAGCCCGACATGTTCATCCAGACCGAAGCCACCCCCAATCCCGCCACGCTGAAGTTCCTGCCCGGCCGCGCCGTGCTGGCCCAGGGCACGTTCGAGGCCCGCTCGCGCGAGGAGGCGGTGCGCTCGCCGCTGGCGCAGGCGCTGTTCGAGGTACCCGGCGTGACCGGCGTGTTTTTCGGCTCCGATTTCGTCACCGTCACCAAGGCCGCGTGCGACTGGGCCCATCTCAAGCCGGCGGTGCTGGGAGCCATCATGGAGCATTTCGTCTCCGGCAAGGCGCTGCTGGCCGACGAGACCCACACCGGCGACGACGAGGCCTTTTTCGAGACCAAGGACGCCGGCGTGGTGGACACGATCCGCGAGCTGATCGACACCCGGGTCCGTCCCGCGGTGGCCAATGACGGCGGCGACATCACCTTCCGCGGCTACAAGGACGGCATCGTGTTCCTGGCGATGAAGGGCTCCTGCTCCGGCTGCCCGTCGTCAACCGCCACGCTGAAGAACGGCATCGAGAACCTGCTGCGTCACTTCGTGCCCGACGTCGTGGAAGTCCGCCCGGTCTGATCGGGGCCGCCCGGCGGCGGCGGCTTCTGCCGCGCCCCGTTCCATAGCATTCTGGAGCGGGGTGCCGCATGCTGATTCTCGCCATGGATACCGCGCTGGAGGCCTGTGCCGCCGCGCTGCACGATACGACGACCGACACGACGCTGGCGGTCGAACGCCGCGCCATGGCCCGCGGCCATGCCGAAGCCCTGGTGCCGATGATCGAGCGGCTGATGCGGGAGGCGCAGACCTCGTTCGAGGCGATCGACGCCTTTGCCGTCACCGTGGGGCCGGGAAGCTTCACCGGGCTCAGGGTCGGCCTTTCGGCCGCGCGGGGATTCGGCCTCGCCACCGGGCGACCGGTGATCGGCCTCTCCACCCTCGCCACCCTCGCCGCGGCGCCGCTGGCGGAGGAGGACGCGGTGCCGGTGGTGGCGGCGCTCGATGCCCGCCATGAGAACCTCTATCTCCAGATGTTCGGCGCCGGCGGCCGGGTGCTGGTCGGCGCGCGGGCCATGCCGGTGCGGGAGGCCGCGCGGGCGGTTGCGATCGGGCCGGTGCGCCTCGTCGGCTCGGGCGCGGCGATTTTGGCGGAGCACTGGCCGCCGGGCGAGGCCCCGCCGGTCAGCATCGACACCGCCGCGACGCCGGACCCGGTGTGGCTGGCCCGCCTTGCCGCCAGCGCCGACCCCGCCCGCTCGCCCCCGCGTCCGCTTTACCTGCGCGGGCCGGATGCGCGGCCGCAGGACGCGGCGCGGATCGCACGGCGATGAGCGGGCTGTTTTCGTTCTTCCGCCCCGCGCCGCCGCCGGCGCTGCGGGCCGCGACCGCCGAGGACGCCCCGGCGCTCGCGGCGCTGCACGCGGCTTCCTTCCATCTGCCCTGGGACACCGCCGAATTCGAGCGCCTGCTGGCCGACCGGCTGAGCCGGGGCGTGGTGGCCACCGACGGGCCGCGCGGCGAGCCGGTCGGCTTCCTGCTCGCCCGGGGAGTGTGGCCGGAAACCGAGATTCTCTCCATCGCCGTCGCGCCGCGCCGTCGCGGCCACGGCATAGGCCGGCAGCTGATCGACCACGCCTTCGGCCGCCTTGCCGCCGAAGGCTTCACCACCGTCTTCCTGGAGGTGGAGGACGGCAACATCGCCGCCCGCACGCTGTATGAGCGCACCGGTTTCCGCGAAATCGGGCGGCGGGAAGGCTATTACCGCACCGCTTCCGGGGTTCCCGCTGCGGCGATCGCCATGCGCCGGGACATCGCCTGACGAAACGGTTGCCCGGCGGGCGCGTGCGTCATAAGGCTGTGGCCAGCGAGGGTGAGACGAGGCGGGAGATGACCGAGAAGCTGACCGCGATCGAGGAAGCCTGCGTGACCCTCGGCCTGCGGATGACCGACCAGCGCCGGGTGATCGCCCGCGTCATCGCCGAGGCCCAGGACCACCCCGACGTCGAAGAGCTGCACCGTCGCGCTGCGGCGGTGGACGACCGCATCTCCATCTCGACCGTGTACCGCACGGTGAAGCTGTTCGAGGACGCCGGCATCATCGAGCGCCACGACTTCCGGGACGGCCGCTCCCGCTACGAGCCGGTGCCGGACGAGCATCACGACCACCTCATCGACCTGCGGTCGGGCCAGGTGGTGGAGTTCCGGTCGGAGGAGATCGAACAGCTCCAGGAGGAGATCGCCCGGCGGCTGGGCTTCCGCCTCGTCGGCCACCGGCTGGAGCTCTATGGCGTCCCCCTCGATGCCAAGACAGGCAGCCGCACGGGCTCGAAGAGCTGAGCCATGCGGGTCTGGGCGGTGCTGGTCGCCGTGGTCCTCGCGACCCTGATCGGCCTGCCGCTGCAATGGCTCTCGCTCCGGCTCGGCCTGCCGAGCCGTCGCTGGATTCCGCCGGTTTTCCACCGGCTCCTGCTTGCCCTCATCGGCGTGCGGGTGACCAGCCACGGCACTCCGGCAGGCGACCGCCCGCTGATCATCGTCGCCAACCATGTCTCGTGGCTCGACATACCGGTGCTGGGATCGCGGATGCCGCTCGGCTTCATCGCCAAGAGCGAGGTCGGCCGCTGGCCCGGCATCGGCATGCTGGCGCGGCTGCAGCGGACGGTCTTCGTCGACCGTTCCAGCCGCGCCGCCACCGGGCGGGTCAACGAGGCGATCGCGGCGCGGCTGCGCGAGGGCGACCCGGTCGTGCTGTTCGCCGAAGGCACGTCCAGCGACGGCAACCGCGTTCTGCCGTTCCGCTCGGCGCTGCTGGGGGCGACGCGGGAGGCCTTTGGCGGCGGGCCCGGCGCGGTGGTTCAGCCGGTGGCGATCGCCTATGTCCGGCAGGCCGGCCTTCCGCTCGGGCGGGCGCGCCGGCCCCTGGTGGCGTGGTATGGCGACATGGACCTCGTCCCGCACCTCGCCGAGGTGCTGCGGCGGGGGGCGATCGATGTCGAACTGCATTTCGGCGAACCGATCGCCGGCGGCGACCGCAAGGCGGTGACGCTGGCGGCCGAACGGGCATCGCGCGCGCTTCTCGCCGCCGCCCTGACCGGCCGCAGCCGCCCGCCGGATTCCCCGGCCTGAGCGCGGGGCCGACGGAAAAAGAGCCCCGCCGGCCGGCCGACATTCCCTTTTGCCGGGAATCCGGCTAAACAGGAGAGGCATGGCCTGAGGAGCAGATACCAATCTCGACCTCCATACGCGCAAGCTGGGCACCAGCGAGCTGGAAACGAGCGGGGATAGGCGTTCGGGCCTTCACCGCGCCGTCGCATCGACGCGCGACTGTTCCACCTCTTCGGCCCCTCCGCGCATGCCTGCGGCCGGTCTCACACGTCGATACGCCATGAGCGAACCCCGCAAGCTTTACGTTAAGTCCTTCGGTTGCCAGATGAACGTCTATGACGCCCAGCGCATGACGGACCAGCTGGCGCGCGAAGGCTATGTCGAGACCGCCACCCCCGACGACGCCGATCTGGTGATCCTGAACACCTGCCACATTCGCGAGAAGGCGGCGGAAAAGGTCTATTCCGAACTCGGCCGGCTGCGGAAGCAGCAGGAAGAACTCGGCCGCCGCACCATGGTGGCGGTGGCGGGGTGCGTCGCCCAGGCCGAGGGCGCCGAGATCGTCAAGCGCGCGCAGGGCGTCGACCTCGTGGTCGGCCCGCAGAGTTACCACCGCCTGCCCGAGCTCCTCGCCGAGGCGGAGAGCCGCGGCACCCATAAGCGCGCGAAGATCGTCGAGACCGAATTCCCGGTCGAGGACAAGTTCGACTTCCTCGCCCCGCCCAGCCGGGAGGCCATCGCCCGCCGGGGACCCACCGCCTTCGTCACGGTTCAGGAAGGCTGCGACAAGTTCTGCACCTTCTGCGTGGTGCCCTATACCCGCGGCGCCGAGCTGTCCCGCCCGGTCGGCAAGATCCTCGACGAGGTGAGGCGGCTGGCCGATGGCGGCGTGCGCGAGGTCACGCTGATCGGTCAGAACGTCAATGCCTATCACGGCGACGACGGCCACGGCCGCCCGGCCGGCCTGGCCGAGCTGGTTCGCCGCGTCGCCGAGGTGCCGGGCATCGCCCGCATCCGCTACACCACCAGCCACCCGCGCGACATGGACGAGGAGCTGATCGCCGCCCATCGCGAGATGCCGGCCTTGATGCCCTATCTGCACCTGCCGGTGCAGTCGGGCTCCAACCGCATTCTCACCGCGATGAACCGCAAGCACGACCGCGAGCTCTATTTCGAGATCGTCGCCCGGGTGCGCGCCGCGCGGCCCGACATCGCCTTTTCCTCGGACTTCATCGTCGGCTTTCCCGGCGAGAGCGACGAGGATTTCGCCGACACGATGGATCTGGTCGAGAAGGTCGGCTTCGCCGGTGCCTTCTCCTTCAAGTACAGCCCGCGCCCCGGCACACCGGCGGCGACGAGCGACGACCAGCTCCCCGAGGATGTGAAGAACGAGCGGCTCTACGCCCTCCAGGCGCTGCTGGAGCGGCAGAAGCAGGCCTTCGACCAGGCCTGCCGCGGGCGGCGGCTCGACATATTGCTGGAAAAACCCGGCCGGCTGCCGGGTCAACTCATCGGGCGCTCGCCCTATCTCCAATCGGTGGTGGTCCTCGCCCCCCGCGCCGCGATCGGTTCGCTGGCGCAGGTGGAGGTGCGCGAGGTCAGCACCAAGAGCCTCGCCGGCGACATCCTCGGCGGCGAGTTCTTCGAGACGCAGGTCCCGCCATCCGGCGGACCGCGAGGAGAAGCCGGCCTGCGTCCGGCGGAGAAGGTGGAGGCGTGAGCGTGCGGCGTCCCGGATCCGACCAAGACCGTGCGCGGGGCGACAGGCCCGGCGGCGAGCGCAGTGCCGAGCGGACGGGCGAGCGCACGCTGGTGCAGCCGCGCCCCGCTGCCGCCGGCACCCGGGCGAGCTGGGCCGACACCGTGGCCGACGCTCCCCTGCAGCTCGTGCTCGCCTTCGACGACAACAAGCTCGCCAGCCTGCTGTTCGGCCATTACGGCCAGAACCTCGCCCTCATCGAACGCCGGCTCGAGGTGGTCGCGGAACAGCGCGGCAACCACGTCACGCTGGAAGGCTCGCGCGAGGCCTGCGAGCAGGCCCGCCACGTGCTGGAAACGCTGTATGCCCGCCTCAAGAAGGGCGCCGAACTCGGACCCGGCGATGTCGAAGGCGTCATCCGCGAGGCGGCCTCGCAGGGCTTCCTGTTCGACTTCGACCCCGCCGCCCGGCGCCAGAGCTTCGACGAAATCCAGCTCCGCCGCCGCCCGGTGCGGGCCCGGACCGCGGCGCAGGACGCCTATATCCGGGCGCTGAAGCGGCAGACGCTGGTGTTCGGCGTCGGCCCAGCCGGCACCGGCAAGACCTGGCTGGCGGTGGCCTATGCGGTGCACCTGCTGGAGCGCCGGGCGGTGGACCGGCTCATCCTCTCCCGCCCGGCGGTGGAGGCCGGCGAACGGCTCGGCTTCCTGCCCGGCGACATGAAGGAGAAGGTCGACCCCTATCTGCGCCCGATCTACGACGCCCTTCACGACCTGATGGACCGCGCCTTCGTCGAGCGCGCCCTGGTCTCCGGCGAGATCGAGATCGCCCCGCTCGCCTTCATGCGCGGGCGCACGCTGGCCAATGCCTGCGTCATCCTCGACGAGGCGCAGAACACCACCTCCATGCAGATGAAGATGTTCCTCACCCGCCTGGGCGAGAACTCGCATATGATCGTCACCGGCGACCCCACCCAGATCGACCTGCCGCCCGGCCAGACCTCCGGGCTTGCCGAGGCGGTCGACCTGCTGGGGGCGGTCGAAGGGGTGGAGGTCTGCCATTTCGGCGCGGCGGACGTGGTGCGCCACGAGCTGGTCGGCCGGATCGTCGCCGCCTATGACAGCCGCCGGCCGGCCCCGGCCGCGCCGGACAGGAACAGCCGATGAGCGATGGCTCTCCCATCGAAGTGGACGTTCTGGTGGAGGCCGACGCCTGGTCGGCCCTGCCGGAGGCGGCCGACCTCATCGTCCGGGCGGTCACCGCGGTCTGCCTGCGCGAGGCGGCGGAGCTTTCCGACGGCGCCGAGATCGCGGTGATGCTGACCGACGACGCGGGCATCCGCGCCCTCAACCGGGACTGGCGCGGCAAGGACAAGGCAACCAACGTGCTGTCCTTTCCCTCGCCGGACGTGGCGCGGGAAGGGGGCGATCCCCATCTGGGCGATATCGCCATCGCCTACGAAACGTTGGAACGGGAGGCCATCAGTGAAGGCAAGCCCGTCGCCAACCACCTCGTGCACCTCGCGGTGCACGGCACGCTGCATCTCATCGGCCACGATCATGAGGACGGCGCCGAGGCCGAGGCCATGGAAGCGCTGGAGCGCGCGATCCTCGCCGAACTCGGGGTACCCGACCCTTATGCCGAGACCGAACCCCTGATCTGAACACATCATGACCATGACCAGTCCCACCGACCAGCCTCCAAGTCCCACCCCGCCGCCGGGCCGCCCGCGTGACGAACGCAGCGGCGCGCGCAGCGGCGGCTCCCCCTCCCCCGCCGGCCGGGCGGAAGCACGCGACCGCGGCGGCCTGCTCGACCGCCTGCGCGGCCTGCTCGGCGGCTGGCGGTCCACCGGGTCGCTGCGGCACGACCTCGCCGAGGCACTGGCCTCCGACCCTGAGGTCGGCGCAGACCTGACCGTCACCGAGCGGTCGATGCTCAAGAACATCCTGGAGCTGCGCGAACTGCGCGTCGGCGACGTGATGGTGCCGCGCGCCGACATCGTCGCGGTGCAGAAGGACATCAGCCTCGGCGAACTGCTCGCGGTCTTCGCGAATGCCGGCCATTCGCGGCTCGTCGTGTTCGACGATACGCTCGACGACCCGGTCGGCATGGTCCATATCCGCGACCTCGTCGCCCACCTCACCCAGCGCGCGCTGACGCCGCGCGGCACCCCCGCCCGCCGGGAACCCGCGCCTGCGGGCGAGCGCGAGACGCGCGAGACGGCGGCGGTGCCGACCTTCAATCTCAAGGCAATCGACCTCACCGTCTCGCTGAGCGCCGCCAAGCTGATCCGCCGCCTGCTCTTCGTGCCGCCCTCCATGCCGTCGATCGAGCTGCTGGCGAGCATGCAGGCGAGCCGCATCCACCTCGCCCTCGTCGTCGACGAGTATGGCGGCACGGACGGCATCGTCTCGATGGAAGACCTGGTCGAGGAGATCGTCGGCGACATTGAAGACGAGCACGACGACGACGAGGTGCCGCTCATCGCCCGGCAGGCCGATGGCAGCTTCATCGCCGATGCCCGGGCCGGCCTCGAGGACGTCGCCGAAGCCGTCGATCCCGCTTTCGCGCTGGGCGAGGAGGCCGAGGAGGTCGACACGCTGGGCGGCCTGCTGGTGACGCTGGCCGGACGCGTGCCGGTGCGGGGCGAGATCGTCGCCGGGCCCGGCAGCTTCGAGATCGAGGTGCTGGACGCCGATCCCCGCCGGGTCAAGCGGCTGCGCATCATGCAGGCGCGCGGCACGAGCACGCCGGCCGCCCGGCCGCGCGCCAACCCGCCGGAGGAGCCGGTGCGCAGCAGCCTGCCGGCGCCGGCCGAACAGGCCGATGCCCACGCGGCCCTGCGCCGCGACACCGACGCGGCGTGACGTTCTTCCAGCCTGACGCCGGGCCGCAGCCGGCCCGGCGGAGTCCGCCCGCGCCTCAGGGCGTTGGCGACACGCTCGAACGCCTGAGTCTCCATATCGCGGGATTGCGGGGCTGGCGGCGCCGGGGCGCTGCCCTCGGCGCCGGGTTGGCTTCGGCGCTGGCCATGCCGCCGCTGGCGCTGTGGCCGGTGCTGGCGTTCACCCTGCCCGTTCTGGTCTGGCTGATCGACGGCACCCGCGGCCAGGGCCGGCGCGGAGTCGGGGCCGCGTTTGGCATCGGCTGGTGGTTTGGCTTCGGCTATCTCCTCGCCGGGCTATGGTGGATCGGCAATGCCCTGCTGGTGCAGGCCGACGTCTTCGCCTGGCTGCTGCCCTTCGCCGTTCTGGCCCTGCCGGCGGGGCTCGCGCTGCATCTGGGGCTCGGCTGCGCGCTGGCCCGGCTGGCCTGGCCGACAGGGCCGCTGCGCATCCTCGCGCTTGCCGGCAGCCTGACCGCGGCGGACTGGCTGCGCGGGCACCTGCTCACTGGATTTCCCTGGAACAGCTTCGGCTATGCCCTCGCCAGCGACCTGCGACTGGCCCAGGCGGCGGCGCTTTTCGGGCTCTGGGGCCTCGGCTTCGTCACCGTCGCGACGCTGGCGGCACCGGCGCTGCTGGCAGAGGGTCGTTCTTCAGGCCGGACGCGGCTCGGCCTGCCCCTGCTCGCCGGGCTCTTGCTCGCCGTCCTGTGGGGGACGGGGGAATGGCGTCTCGCCACGACCACCGTGGCCGACGTGCCGGGGGTCAAGCTGCGCATCATGCAGCCCGACCTGCCGCAGGACGAAAAATTCCGCTACGACGCCCGCGAGCGGGTGATGGACCTCTATGTCGCCACCAGCGAGAGCGAGGGCGGCCTTGCCGGAATCACCCAGCTCATCTGGCCGGAATCGGCCTTTCCGTTCTTTCTCGAGCGCGAGCCCGCCGCGCTGATGCGCATCGCCAGCATGTTGCCGCCCGGCACATCGCTGATCACCGGCGCCGCGCGCATCGAGGGCGACGGAACACAACCTCCGCGTGTCTATAACAGCATTCGGGCCATCGCCGCCGACGGCGCGATTCTGGCCACCGCGGACAAGGTCCATCTCGTGCCGTTCGGCGAATATCTGCCGTTCCAGCCGCTGCTCGAAAGCATCGGCCTGGAGCAGTTGACCCGGGTCCGCGGCGGCTTCTCGGCGGCCTCCCGGCGCAGCGCCATGCACCTGCCGGGTTTCCCGACGGTCATGCCGCTCATCTGTTACGAAGCCATTTTTCCCGACGAGGTTCGCGGCGATATCGCCGCCGCCGACAGCCGGCCCGGCGTGCTGCTGAACCTCAGCAACGATGCCTGGTTCGGCCTCACGCCGGGACCCTACCAGCACTTCGAGCAGGCCCGGCTGCGCGCCGTCGAGCACGGCCTGCCGATGGTTCGCGCCACCAACAACGGTATCTCCGCACTCGTCGATCCCCTCGGCCGCGTGCGGGGAATGCTACCTCTGGGTGTGCGCGGCGTCCTTGACGGCCCGTTGCCGACCGCGCTGGAGGCAACACCTTACGAGAGAGGTGGTTTTTTAATACCGCTAGCTCTGGTTCTGATGAGCCTGTCCGTCAGTTTCGCGACAGCTTGGCATCATACACGCTTTGGTTGATCGACGCTTCAAGTGCCTTTGCCTAGACTGACCCAGGGCTGGGCGTCAGATCTCTCCTTGGGCAACCGGGGGGAGCGATCGTCTTTGCTCGCTTAATGGGGAAAATGATGACTAAGAAGTCGCCGAATCCGATTGACAAGCACGTCGGAAGTCGGGTCCGCATGCGCCGCATGATGGTAAGCATGAGCCAGGAAAAACTTGGCGAAAGCTTAGGCATTACTTTCCAGCAGATTCAGAAGTATGAGAAGGGCACCAACCGGATTGGTGCGAGTAGACTGCAGCACATATCGAGTGTGCTTGGCGTGCCGGTCTCTTTCTTCTTCGAGGGCGCGCCATCGGGCATGCCGGGCGTTCAGGGTTTCGCCGAAGGCGGCTCGCCGGCCTATGTCTCCGATTTTCTCGCGACATCCGAGGGACTGGCGCTCACGCGCGCCTTCACCCGCATCGTCGATGCGAAGGTGCGGCGCCGCGTGGTGGACCTGGTCGAAGCCATCGCGGGAGAGGACGTGCCGGGCTAGGTGACCCGGCGCCGGCGCTCAGGCGGGCGCCACGGCGTTCGTTTTTCCGAACAGTTTCGGTCTTCCGGCCTTGACGCTTTTTTCCCCCCTTGCCACAAGCGTCGGGCCGGGCGCCGCCGGATGGCGCCGGACTGAACCAGGAGCTGCACTCCCGTGTCCCGCCAAGCCTACCTTTTCACGAGCGAATCCGTCTCCGAAGGGCACCCGGACAAGGTCTGCGACCGGATTTCGGATGAAGTGGTCGACGCCTTTTTCAAGACCGGCCCGGAACTGGGGTGGGACCCCTCCCATCTCCGCGTCGCCTGCGAGACGCTCGCCACCACCAACCGGGTGGTGATCGCCGGCGAGACCCGGGGCCCGGCCGGCATCACCAAGGATTACCTCACCCATCTCGCCCGCCTCGCCATCCGCGACATCGGCTACGAGCAGGAAGGCTTCCACTGGGAAACCGCCGAGATCGACGTGCTGCTGCACGCCCAGTCGGTCGACATCGCCCAGGGCGTCGATTCCTCGAGCAACAAGGACGAGGGCGCCGGCGACCAGGGCATCATGTTCGGCTATGCCTGCCGCGAGACGCCGGAGCTGCTGCCCGCGCCGATCTATTACGCCCACCGCATCCTCAAGAGGCTGGCCGAAGCCCGGCATTCCGGCGAGAGCAGCGTGCTCGGCCCGGACGCCAAGAGCCAGGTCACCGTTCGCTATGAAGGCGGCAAGCCGGTGGAGGTGACGCAGATCGTCCTTTCCACCCAGCATCTCGATGCCGACCTGTCGTCCCACGACGTCCGCTCCATCGTAGAGCCCTATGTCCGCGAAGCCTTGCCGGCGAGCTGGATCACGCCGGGCACGGTGTGGCACGTCAACCCCACCGGCAAGTTCGTCATCGGCGGGCCCGACGGCGATTGCGGCCTCACCGGCCGCAAGATCATCGTCGACACCTATGGCGGGGCCGCGCCCCATGGCGGCGGCGCGTTCTCCGGCAAGGACCCGACCAAGGTGGACCGCTCGGCGGCCTATGCCGCGCGCTATCTCGCCAAGAACGTGGTGGCGGCGGAGCTGGCGCAGCGCTGCACCATCCAGCTCGCCTACGCCATCGGCGTGTCGGACCCGCTGGCGGTCTATGTCGATCTCCACGGCACCGGCGAGGTCGACGAGGCGAAGCTGGAGGTCGTGCTGCGCGAGGTGATGAACCTGCGGCCGCGCGGCATTCGCGAGCATCTCGGGCTGAACCGGCCGATCTATGCCCGCACCGCCGCCTACGGCCATTTCGGCCGCGCGCCGGATGCCGACGGCGGCTTCTCCTGGGAGCGCACCGATCTCGCCGAGGCCATCCGCGCCGCGGTGGCCTGACAGCAGGCCCGCCTCCTGCCCATGGCGGATCCGGCGGCGAACCGCCGGATGTCGCGCCGGCCGAAACGGTTGCGGCCGCGGTCGGCCGCCTGTAAGCGGGCGGGCCATAACCCGTCCGAGCATAGAATGACGAGCGAAAGCGACGAGACCGGCCCGCCTCTGCGCGGGGCCGGCTCCTTCTTCGGCCGGCGCCGCGGCAAGACGCTGCGGCCGCTGCAGGCCGAACTCATGGCGCGCGACCTGCCCAGCCTCGCGCTGCCGACGGATCTGGCCGCCGGCACCCCGCTGGCCGGGCTGTTCCCGCGGCCGATGCGCGGCTATCGGCTCGAGATCGGCTTTGGCGGTGGCGAGCGGCTGCTGGACGAGGCGCAGCGCGAACCCGACATCGGGTTCATCGGGGCCGAGGCGTTCTTCAACGGCGTCGCCAAGGCCACCGCACAGATAACCCGCCTCGGCCTCGACAACGTCCGGCTCCACGGCGACGACGTCGTGCCGCTGCTCGAGAAGCTGCCGGCCGCGAGCTTCGAGCGCATCGACCTGATGTATCCCGACCCCTGGCCCAAGCGGCGCCACTGGAAGCGCCGCTTCGTGCGTCCCGACAACCTGTCGCACATCGCCCGGCTGCTCCCGCCGGGCGGCCTGTTCCGCTTCGCGACCGATGTGGAGGATTACGCCGCCTGGACCCTGCGCCACATGCTGGCGGACCCGCGCTTCGAGTGGACCGCCCGGCGGGCGGGGGACTGGCGGGAGCCTTATCCCGGCTGGCCCGGCACCCGCTACGAGGCCAAGGCGATACGCGAAGGGCGCCAGCCCGGCTACTACACCTTCCGCCGCGCGGTATAACCTTGCGCCTCCGCCGGAACTCTGCGGTTATCGCGTGAGTTAGGAGCGTGTCCGGCGCCTCCGCGTGCGCCAAGAGGAGAACGATCATGGCCCAGCCGAGCCCGCAGGAAGATTTCGCCAAGCTCACCGACGATCTGGCGACCCTGCGCACCGACGTGGCGAAGCTCGCCGAAACACTCACCTCCCTCGTAAAGAACGAGAGCGAGGCGATGACCTCCGCCGTTCGCAGCAAGGTCCGCTCCGGCGCCGCCCGGGCCGAGGCGACGGCCACCAGCCTGCTCGACGAGGGCTCGGCCGCGATCGAGGACGCCAAGGACCGCGCCCGCAACCTCACCACCGACATCACCGACGCGATCGAACGCAACCCCGTCGGCTCGGTGGTGGCGGCGCTCGGCATCGGCTTCGTCGTCGGCCTGCTGACGCGGGGCCGCGGCTGATGCTGCATTTTGTCCTCGGTCTCGTCGGCGTCGAGCTGCGCCGCACCGCCCGCCGCGCCGCGGCGGTCGGCCTGCTCTTCGCCATTGGCGGGCTGCTGCTCGGCGTGGCCGTGTTCGGCCTTCTCGCGGCGGCCTTCATCGCCCTTGCGGAAGCCTATGGCCCGCTGCACGCGGCCCTGCTGGTGGCGGCCATCGCCTTCGTGCCGGCGGTTATCCTGCTCGTGATCGGGTTCTTCACCCTGCGCCGTCCCATACGCACCCGCTCCCCGCTGGCGGCGCTCGCGACCGGCGTCATGCCGGCGGCCCCTCCCCCGGGCGCTCCGGTGACCCCTCTGGCCGGCACCGCGCGCAGCAGCTCGCCGCTGCGGGCCGGCACGATCGTCGGCATCGCGGTGAGCGCGCTGATCGCCGGCGCTGTCCTTGGCCGGCGGATATGAGGGCCGCCGGCTCGCGCTGCCGCATTTAAGACTCCGCAACCCTCCATGGATAGGTTGAGCAGCTTCCCGAGCCCGTTCTTGCGGGCGCGCGCAAAAAGGACCACTGTTGCGCAGCGGGGGCACTTAGGCCGTCTTCGTTGACCGGCCGGACGGCATCGAGGCGCCGCCGGGGGTCATCGCCGCTGGAGGTTTCGACTTTGACGTTCCGACGTTCGACGCAGCGCCCGGCAGCGGCCGCGCTCACCCTTCTGGCGATTCTCGGCCTCGGTGCCGGCACTTTCGGCGCAACTTCGCCCGCCCGTGCCGACGCGCCGTCGGCAGCTTTCATTGCCCGTTCGTCCCCGGCCGGCAACTATCTCGCCGCCCGCCTTGCCGGCGCCGAGCGCGACACCGGCGCCGCCGCCGCCTATTACCGGGCGCTGGTGCGGGTCTTCCCGCGCAACGGCGAAATCCTGGAACGCGCCTTCCTCACCTTCCTCGCCAATGGCGATATCGACGAAGCGGTCGACCTCGCCCAGCGCCTTGTGCGGATCGACCCCGAGCACAGGCTGTCGCGGCTGGTGCTCGGCGCCAAGGCGATCAAGACCAAGCAGTATGTGACGGCCCGGGCGAACCTGAAGCGTGCCGGCCAGGGCGCCATCGCCGAGCTGAGCGCGACGCTGATGTCGGCGTGGAGCCAGTTCGGCTCCGGCAATGCCCGTTCCGCGGTCGACATGATCGATTCGCTCCAGGGACCGGAATGGTACGCCGCCTTCAAGGACTACCACGCCGGCCTCATCCTCGAGGCCGCCGGCCAGAAGAAGGAAGCGGGCAAGCGGCTGGAGGCGGCGATGAAGATCGACGCGCGCACGCTGCGCGTGGTTGATGCCTATGCCCGCTGGGCGGCCCGCTCGGGCGACCGCGCGCTCGCCATTTCCACCTACGAGGCCTTCGACAAGGTGCTGCCCAACGACCCCCTGATCGAGCGGTCGCTCGATGAGGTGCGGGCGGGCAAGATGCCGCCGCTGATGGTCGATTCCCCCTCCCAGGGGGCCGCCGAGGTGCTTTATGGCCTGGGCGCGGCCCTCGGGCGGCAGGGCGGCGAGGATCTCGCGCTGGTCTATCTCCAGCTCGCGCGCTGGCTCGATCCCAGCCACCCGCTGGTGGATGTCACCCTCGCCGACCTCTTCGAGAACATGAAGAAGTACGACGAGGCCATCGCCATGTTCCGGGCGGTGCCGGCGACCTCGCCGCTGAAGCTGAACGCGGACATCCAGCTCGGCATCAATCTCGATGCCGCCGGCCAGTTCGAGGAAGCCAAGGCGACGCTCGACCAGATCATCGCCAAGAACCCGAAGGACATGCGGGCCATCGTCGCGCTCGCCGACGTGCTGCGCGCCAAGGAGAAATATGCCGAGGCCGCCGAGGCCTACACCCGCGCGATCGACCTGCTGCAGGCGCCCACCGCCGCGAACTGGACGCTCTATTACTTCCGCGGCACCTGCTACGAGCGCACCAAGCAGTGGGCCAAGTCGGAGGCCGATCTCAAGAAGGCGCTGGAGCTGAAGCCGGACCAGCCGCATGTGCTGAACTATCTCGGCTATTCCTGGGTCGATCAGGGCGTCAATCTCGACCAGGGGCTGGATATGATCCGCAAGGCGGTGACGCTGCGCCCCGATGACGGCTATTTCATCGACAGCCTCGGCTGGGCCTATTACCGCGTCGGCCGCTATGACGATGCGGTGCGCGAACTGGAGCGCGCGGTGGAGCTGAAGCCGGACGAGTCGGTGATCAACGACCACCTCGGCGATGCCTATTGGCGGGTCGGGCGCAAGCTGGAAGCCCGCTTCAAGTGGAACCAGGCCCGCGACTTCAAGCCCGAGCCGGACGCGCTCGCGAAGCTCGACCGCAAGATCGCGGTCGGCCTCGACGAAGCCGAGAAGACCGTGCCGGAGCAGCCGGCGATGGCTCCCACCGTGGCCAAGCAGGGCGGCGGCTGAGCCGCTCCGGGCCGGGTGGCGGCGTCACCCGGCCTCCGTCACCCGACCTCGCTGAGGCAGCGGCGCCGTTCCGCAGCCGACGTGAGGGCGGAGGTTCGGCACGCCTCGCAGGCCAGCAGGTTCAGATACACGAAGGGCGGCCGTCGGCCGCCCTTGTCGTCTCAGGATGACCGCTGGGCGGCCTCACGCTCCGCGACTGGGTCGCCGCACACTGCGCGACACGGCGCCGGTTTCCGGGAAGGGTGCGGGCGCGCTCAGTTGCGGGCTTCGACCTGCTGGCCCGAGGTCACGTCCACCTTGCGACGGGCCGCGAGCTTGGCCCGCGCCGCGCCGCCGCGGTTGAACTCGCAGGAAAGCTTGCTGAAACCGGCGAGATTGCCCCGGAAGGTCACGTCGTCGACCTTCTCGAGGTCGAAGCACGGCTCGAAGGTCAGGCCCTTCATCCGCGCGCAGATCGCCTCGCCCTTGGTGATGAGGGTGCCGGCCGGCAGGGTGACGAAGCGGGGGGTGCCGACGCCGCGCATCTGGATGGTGCCGGCGACCGAGCCATCCGGCAGCACCCGGCCCGAACCGACGCTGCCCTCATAGCATTTGTACGAAAAGACGCGTCCGACCACAAAGGCGCGGGCCTGCTGCGCATCCATCGAATCGGCCAGCGCCGGCCCGGCCACGAAGGCGGGCGGCGCCAGAATGGCCGCGGCTAGAAGGGCGGAGGACAGTCGCATAGGCGTTACCGTGCTTCCTTGATCGTCCTTTACGATGGGCGTCGGGTGGCTCGCCTTGTCAAGGCAAGGCCGCGTCCGACCCGCGAACGGGACCGACTCCGCCACGCCGCTGTGGCGCTCGCGCAACGTTTTCAGCCCCTGCCGCAACGGCTACTGTGACGGCCGATGGTTAATACTGCGCAAACAGCACCACCATCGCAACCTCACCGGCTTCCCGGCCGTTACCGTCCTTCAGGCCGGCCGCGCCGGGACGCCCGCGCGGTCCACCGGACGCTCCACGATCGGCAGGTTGATGACCGCCGAGGCGAAGGACAGCGCCACCGCGAGCCACCAGACCAGATCATAGGAGCCGAGCCGCTCATACAGCACGCCGCCGAGCCACACGCCGAGGAAGCCGCCGACCTGGTGGCTGAAAAAGGCGAAGCCGTACAGCATGGCGAGGTAGCGGGTGCCGAACATCAGCATCACCAGACCGGAGGTCGGCGGCACGGTGGAGAGCCATAGCAGCCCCAGCACGATGCCGAAGCCGATCGACGTCACCGGCGAGGCCGGCAGCAGCACAAACACCGCGATGGCCACCCCGCGCGCGAAGTAAATACTTGCCAGCAAATGTCTTTTTGGCATGCGGGTGGAGAGCCAGCCGGAGCTGAGCGAGCCGACCATGTTGGCGAGGCCGATCACCGCCAGGGTCCAGCCGCCCACCGTCACCGACAGGCCGCGGTCGGCGAGATAGGCCGGCAGATGGGTGGTGACGAAGGCGAGCTGGAACCCGCAGGTGAAAAACCCAAGAACCAGAAAGAGATAGCTCGGGTGGCGAAAGGCCTCGCCGAGCGCCGCGCGGATCGACTGCGGCACCTCGCCCGCGCGCGGGGCGGCGGGCGCGGGGTTCGCCAGCGCCAGCGAGAGCGGTAGGATCAGGAGGATGGTGAGGCCGAAAATGGTCAGCGTCTCGTGCCAGCCGACCGATGTGATCAGCCCCGTCGCCAGCGGCGGAAACAGGAACTGGCCGAACGAGCCTGCCGCCGTGCCCGCGCCGAAGGCGAGCGGGCGCCAGCGCTCCGGCAGCATCTTGCCGAACGCGGCCAGCACGATGTTGAACGAGCAGCCGGACAGGCCGAAGCCGATGAGCACGCCGGCGGAGAGGTGCAGCAGCCCCGGCGTCGCGGCATGGGCCATCAGCCCCAGCCCCAGCGCATAGAGCACCCCGCCGGCGCACAGCACCCGCACGATGCCGAACCGGTCCGCCACCGCCCCGGCGAAGGGGGTGCCGAGGCCCCAGAGCAGGTTCTGGATGGCGATGGCGAGGCCGAACGTGTCACGGCCCCAGCCGAACTCATGCGTCATCGGCAGCAGGAAGAGGCCGGACGAGGCGCGCGGACCGAAGGTCAGCGTCGCGATGAGGCAGCCGCACAGCACCACAAGAAGCGGGGCGCGGACGGCAAGGCCGGGACGGGGAGCGGCAGGACGGGCAGCGGACATGCGGCGGTAACCGTTCGCGAGGACGTCGAGGGGTGTCGAGGCCATGGCCGCGGCCGGCTCGCCGGCGGGAACCGGCGCGGGGACCGGCGTCCGGGCGGCGGTGACGCTACGCCAGCCCGCCGTCCGGGAAAAATCAATAGTGGTGGGCCGGTCTATCGGAAAAGGTGATGGCTCCCCGCCCTACCCAAGTCCCTGTCGCCGCCACGCCGCCTCAGGGCGCGACGACGGTGAGATAGGGCGCCGGCGGGCGGGCATTGGCGCCGGTCACCGGCGGCACCTGGTTGGCGACCGGCGGCAGGCTCTTGAGATAGGCCGCCAGCGCGCGGGCATCGGCGTCGGTCAGCGCGGCATAGGACCGCCACGGCATCGCCGGCGCCAGCACCCGCCCGTCCGGCCGCTCGCCGGTGCGCACGGCCTTCACGATGTCGGCCACGCTCCAGCCGCCGAGCCCGGTGGCCGCGTCGGGGGTGAGGTTGGGCGGGTAGAACACGCCGAGGCCCGGAATCTGGAAGCCGATTTCGGAGCCGGCCAGCGGGCGGGCCATGTCGGGCTTTCCGGCGAAGGCGCCCGGCGTGTGGCAGCCGCCGCAGTCCATGATGGCGGCGAGATAGCGGCCGCGCTTCAGCTCGGCCTCGGAGGCGCCCGCGGCCGGCAGGGCCGCGAGCAGGAAGGCGGCCGCCGCGGCGGCCAGGATGATGGTCTTGTGCATGATGCGCTCCCCAGCAAAGAGGCGCATCCCTTGCCGCGCGGAGGCTGAACCCCGCTTGAACGGCACGTTCAGATTGCCGACGGGTTTTCCCGCGGAGCGCGCCACTCCGCGCGGAGGAACACGGGGCGCCGCGGCAGGCCGGGCTCAGTCGAGCCGCAGGGCGAAGGGTTCGCCCTCGAAGGCGTCGCGCCCGCGGCCGATGGCGGCGATGGCCGCGCTCATGCGGCCCTGCCGGCCCAGCAGCGTGTCGGCCAGCGCGACGAGCAGGGCGTTGGGCGTCGCGCTGGGGGAGGCCGCGCGCAGCTCTCCCGCGATGGCGGCTTCGCTCCGGCCGGGATTCAGCGCGCAGGCGGCGATGAAGGCCGAGGCGGTGGAGCGGCTGATGCCGGCATAGCAGTGCACCACCAGCGGCGCCTGCCGCGGCCAGCGGCGGACGAAGCCGAGAATGCCCTCCACATGCTCCAGCGCGGGATGGACCAGCCCGTCCTGCGGCGCGGTGATGTCGTTGAAGCCGATATAGAGGTGGTTTTCGGCGAGGATCGAGGCGGGCCGGGCCACCGGCGTGCCGCGGTTGATCACGCTCAACACATGGGCGGCGCGGGTCGCCGCCACGGTTTCCTCCAGCCGGGACAGCGGGCAGACATGGATCACGGACGGCTCCTCGGTCTCGAAACACACTGCGGCGGCCTCGGCGCCCGCCGGCCGGCGCGGGGGCCGTCCATCGGCCCGCTCATGCCGGGCCCGCCTCGGCGATGGCGGCAAAGCCGGCGAGGAAGCGCACCTTGGCCTCCGCCGCGCTCCAGGGAGTGATGTGGTCGCGCTCGACCGCGGGTTCGAGCGGAAAGGGCTGGCCGAAGAAGCGCTTCGCCTCGGCGAGGCCGAAGCCGGCGAGGCGGGTCGCCTCCAGGAAGGCGCTGGCCCGGTCGGCCTCCTTCACCCGCTTCACCAGCGCGGCCGGCCACACCGCCGGCAGGCCGAAGCGCAGGCTGATCGCCGCCAGCAGCCGGGCCTCCACCCCCTTGTAGTCGCCGCCCAGCACCGCCTTGAACGGGCTGATCATGTCGCCGATGACATATTCCGGGGCGTCGTGCAGCAGCATGGCGAGCCGGGTGGTGCGGTCCAGCGTGACGCCGCGCGCCTGCGCCTGCCGCCGGGCCAACAGTTCCACCAGCACCGAATGCTGCGCGACCGAGAAGATGTGGTCGCCGCTGGTCTGGCCGTTCCAGCGGGCGACGCGGGCGAGGCCGTGGGCGATGTCCTCGATTTCGACATCGAGCGGCGAGGGATCGAGCAGGTCCAGCCGGCGGCCGGACAGCATGCGCTGCCAGGCCCGGTTCTCGCGCGCGCTGCGGGAGGCGAGCGCCATCAGCCGCTCCTGTGCGCGGGCGCGGCCGCTCCGGCGGTCAGGCCGTGGCGATGGCAGCCGACCACATGGTCGTCCACCATGCCCACCGCCTGCATGAAGGCATAGACGATGGTGGGGCCGACGAAGTTGAAGCCGCGCCGCTTCAGCTCCTTCGACATCGCCACCGCCTCGGGCGAGGTGGTGGGAAAGGGCCCCTCGGCGGCGAGCCGGTTGTTCCGCACCGCGCCGCCATTGATCCCCCACAGCAGGCGGGAGAAGCCGGGGCCCTTTTCCATGATGTCGAGATAGCCGCGGGCGGAGCGGATGGCCGCCTCGATCTTGGCGCGGTTGCGCACGATGCCGGCATCCGCCATCAGCGCCTCCACCTTTTCCGGGCCGTAGCCGGCGATGACCGCCGGCTCGAAACCGTCGAAGGCGCGGCGGAAGTTGTCGCGCTTGCGCAGGATGGTGATCCAGGACAGCCCGGCCTGAAACCCGTCCAGCAGCAGCTTCTCGAACAAAGCGCGGTCGTCGAACTCCGGCACGCCCCATTCCTCGTCGTGATAGGCGACATAGACCGGGTCGGTGCCGCACCAGGCGCAGCGGGCGCGGCCGTCGGGGTGGCTGTGCAGCCTCATGCCGCGCTCTCCGTGCCGGGAATGGGAAAGCGCGCCCAGCCGAGCGGCGCCGGCCGCAGCGTCGCGCCGGCCGCCTCCACCGCAAGGCCGGCGGCCAGCGCGTCGGCCAGCCGGTCGAGCCGCACCAGCCCCAGCACCCGGCCCTCGGCACCGGAGCCGACCCGGCCGATCTCCTTCGCCCCGGCGGTGATGGCGCTGCCCTCCCCCGGCTGCGCCCCGCTCACGGCGAAGGGCACGATGCGGCTGCGGGCGGTGCCGCGGTGCTGCATGCGGCTGACGATCTCCTGCCCGACATAGCAGCCCTTGTCGAAATCGATGCCGCCGAGCTGGTCGATGTCCGCTTCATGGGGGAAGGCGTCGCCATAGAGGAAATCGGCGCCGCCCTCCGGCACGCCGAGGGCGAGGCGATGGGCCTGCCACGCCGCCTCGGGTAGGGCGCCGTGGCTCACCGCCTCCGCCGCCGGCAGCAGGAAGCGCCGGCCGAGCGGCGCCGGCTCGCCCGGCAGGCGGGGGTCGTCATAGGCGAAGGCGTCGACCACCGGCTCGGCGCCGCCCCACGCCACCGCCACGCCGACGCCGGGGAGTTCGCCGATCTCGACCTTGGCCCGCAGCCGGTAGAGCGTCAGCCGCTTGACGAGGTCCGCCAGCGCGCGGCGCGGCACGTCCAGCCGGAACCCGGCCTCGGTGGCGGCGACGATCATGTCCGCGACGATCTTGCCCTGCGGGGTCAGCAGCGCGGCATAGCGCGCGCCCCCCGGCGCGGGGGTGCGCGCGGTCAGCAGGTTGTCGAGGAAGTGCACGGCGTCCGCGCCGGCGACGCGGACCACCGCCCGGCTTTCGAGAATCGCAATCGGCATCACGCTCGTCCTTGCCAGCCCTTGGGGCAGAGGTAGCGGCGCGGCCGGGCCGGTGCAAGGGAGGGTGCGCGGACGCTCGCCGGCCGCTCTGGCGCGGGGCGGAAAAACCGTGCTACCGGAACGCCATCCAGGCGCCCCGCATGCGAGGACCCCATGCCCGAAACCTTCGACCTCCTCCTCAAGGGCGGCACCGTCGTCAACCAGGACGGCGCCGCCGTGCGCGACATCGGCGTGACCGACGGGCGCATCGCCGGCATCGGCTCCTTCGCGCCCGAGCAGGCCGGCCAGAGCGTGGACTGCACCGGGCTGCACATCCTGCCGGGCGTCATCGACACCCAGGTGCATTTCCGCGAGCCGGGTCTGGAGCACAAGGAAGACCTCGAATCCGGCTCGCGCGCCGCGGTGATGGGCGGGGTGACGGCGGTGTTCGAGATGCCCAACACCAATCCGCTCACCACCTCGGGCGACGCGCTGGCCGACAAGCTGCGCCGCGCCACCGCCCGCATGCATTGCGACTTCGCCTTCTTCGTCGGCGGCACCCACGACAATGTGAAGGACCTGCCGGAGCTGGAAATGCTGCCCGGCTCGGCCGGCATCAAGGTGTTCATCGGCTCCTCCACCGGCTCGCTGCTGGTGGCCGACGATCCCGGCGTGCGGGCGATCCTGAAGGTCATCCGGCGCCGCGCCGCCTTCCACTGCGAGCACGAGCCCCGCCTCGCCGAGCGGCGCGAGCTGCGGGTGCCGGGCGATGCCTCCTCCCATCCGGTGTGGCGCGACGAGATCGCCGCCCTCACCGCCACCCACCGGCTGGTGACGCTGGCGAAGGAGGAGGGCAAGCGGGTGCATGTGCTGCACGTCACCTCCGCCGAGGAGATGGAGTATCTGCGCGGGGTGAAGGACGTCGCCACCGTGGAGGTGACGCCGCACCACCTCACCATGGACGCCGGCTGGTACGCGACCCACGGCTCGCTGGTGCAGATGAACCCGCCGGTGCGCGAGGCCCGCCACCGCACGGCGCTGTGGCAGGGGCTGGCCGAGGGGGTGGTCGACGTGCTCGGCTCCGACCATGCCCCCCACACGCTGGAGGAGAAGGCCAAGCCCTATCCCGACAGCCCCTCCGGCATGACCGGGGTGCAGACGCTGGTGCCCACCATGCTGAACCATGTCGCGGAAGGGCGGCTCTCGCTCGCCCGCTTCGTCGACCTCTCCAGCGCCGGCCCGGCCCGCATCTTCAACATCGCCACCAAGGGCCGCATCGCGGTGGGCTACGACGCCGACTTCACCGTGGTCGACCTGAAGCGCCGCGTCACCATCCGCAACGAATGGATCGCCTCCAAGGCCGGCTGGACCCCCTATGACGGCATGGAGGTCACCGGCTGGCCGGTCGGCACCTTCGTGCGCGGCCACCGGGTGATGTGGGAAGGCGAGCTCACCGCACCCTCGCAGGGCGCCCCGGTGCGCTTCATGGAAGCGCTGGCGAAGGGCTGAACGCGCGGCTCTCGCCCCGGTGGCCGGCATCGGCGGTGCCGCGCCACCGGCATTGACCGGCCGCCGCCGAAGCGGAGATGCTGGCGCCATGCCGCGCACCACGCTTCAGCCGCCCGAACTGTTCGACAGCCGCCCCTGGGGCTTCTCGCAGGTCAGCATCTCGCCGCCCGGCCGCATCGTCCACATCGCCGGGCAGGTGGCGTGGGATGCCGCGGGGCGGGTCAGCGCCGAGGGGCGGGAGGCCCAGCTCCGCCGGGTGCTGCACCAGGTCATCCACGCCGTCACCGCCGCCGGCGGCAGCGCGGACGACATCCAGATGCTGCGGCTCTACATGCCGGCCTTCCAGCCCGGCACCGAGGCCGATCTCGTGGCGCGGGTGCTGACCGAAACGTTCGGCACCGAGAACCCGCCCAGCTCGACCTGGCTCGGGGTGCAGGCGCTGGCGCAGCCGGACTATCTGGTCGAGGTCGATGCGGTCGCCGTCATCCCCTGAGCCCGCGCGGCGGCGGGCGCGCCGGCCCGCGCAGCGCCCTCAATAGCTCACCTGCGCGAGATAAAGCCCCGCCGAGGGCGCCATCGGCCCGCAGCGGGTGCGGTCGCGCGCCTCCAGCGCGGCGGCGACGTCGTCCGGCGTCCACGCCCCCTCGCCCACCTTCACCAGCGTGCCGACCATGGAGCGCACCTGATGGTGCAGGAAGGAACGCGCGGCGGCGTGGACCAGGATCGTGGTGCCCGCCGCATCGTCCCCCGCCCCGCCGGCCGCGCCGATCCCCCGCCCCGGCACCTCGACCTCCAGCCGGTCCAGCGTCTTCACCGGCGAGGCGGCCTGGCAATGCGCGGCGCGGAAGGTGGTGAAGTCGTGCCGGCCCACCAGCCGCTGCGCCGCCTGCTGCATGGCGTCGGCGTCGAGCGGGCGGACGATCTTCCACGCCCGGTCGCGTTCCAGCGCGAGATCGGCCCTGCGGGTGACGATGCGGTAGACATAGCGCCGGCCGGTGGCGGAGAACCGGGCGTGGAAATCCGGCGCCGCCGGCTCCACCGCCAGCACCGCGACCGGCAGCGGGCGCAGATGCGCGTTCAGCGCGTCGCGCACCGTGTCCGGCCGCCACTCCTTCGCGAGATCGAGATGGGCCACCTGCCCGGTGGCGTGCACGCCGGCGTCGGTGCGGCCGGCGCCCTGCACATGCACCCGCTCCCCGGAAAAGCGCGCCACCGCCTCGGTCAGCGCGCCCTGCACGGAGGGGCCGTCGGCCTGGATCTGCCAGCCGCGGAAGGGCGTGCCGTCATATTCGAGGGTGAGCTTGTAGCGGGGCATGGCGCTGTCTAGAGCGGCGCGGCCGCGCTGGGAAGGCCGAAGGCGGGGAAGCGGTGCATCACGGCCGCCACCAGCGACCCGCGCGCCGCCCGCCCCTTGCCTGCCGGGGCCGGCTTCGGCATCGTGCGCGCCCGAACCGATGGAGCCGTCATGCCCGAGACCGATCCGCTGGAAGCCGGCGACCATCTCGTCCTGATCGACGGTTCCGCCTACATCTTCCGCGCCTACCACGCCCTGCCGCCGCTGACCCGCACCTCGGACAAGCTGCCGGTGGGGGCGGTCGCCGGTTTCTGCAACATGCTGTGGAAGCTGCTGCGGGCGGGCACCGCCGCCTCGGGCTTCGAGCCCGCCCCGACCCACCTCGCGGTGGTGTTCGACAAGAGCGAGCAGACCTTCCGAAAGGACATCTACCCGCTCTACAAGGCCCAGCGGCCGGACCTGCCGGAAGACCTGATCCCGCAATTCCCGCTGATCCGCGAGGCGACGCGGGCCTTCGACCTCGCCTGCGTCGAACAGGCCGGCTTCGAGGCCGACGACCTGATCGCGACCTATGCCGAACAGGCCAAGGCCAAGGGCGCGCGCGTCACCATCATCTCCTCCGACAAGGATCTGATGCAGCTCGTCGACGGGCGGGTGCGGATGTACGACCCGATGAAGGACCGCGCGATCGGCGTCGACGAGGTGTTCGAGAAGTTCGGCGTCAGCCCCGACAAGGTGGTGGACGTGCAGTCGCTGGCCGGCGATTCGGTCGACAACGTGCCCGGCGTGCCGGGCATCGGCATCAAGACCGCGGCGCAGCTTCTCGCCGACTTTGGCGACCTCGACACGCTGCTGGCCCGCGCCGGCGAGATCAAGCAGCCGAAGCGGCGCGAAAGCCTCATCAATTTCGCCGACCAGGCCCGGCTCTCGCGCGAGCTGGTGACGCTGAAGCGCGATGTCGCGCTCGAGGTGCCGCTCGCCGACGTCGCCGTGGTCGTGCCTGAGGGCCGGCGCCTCGTCGCCTTCCTCAAGGCGATGGAGTTCACCACGCTGACGCGCCGGGTGGCCGAGACCTATGGCATCGAGGCCGGCGAGATCGAGCCGGACCCGCGGCTGAAGGCCGGCGCCGACCCCGCGCTCTCCCCGGTTGCCGCCGCGCAGGACGCCGCCGAGGCGGACGGGGTGACGGGCGAGGCCACCGGCGAGGCGGGCGTCGCGACCGGCGCCGGGCTGCTCACCCCCGCCGCGCTGGCGGCGGCCCGGGTGCAGGAGGCCGCCGCGACGCCGGTGGACCGCGGCCGCTACGAGACCGTGCGCAGCCTCGACCGGCTGCGGGCCTGGGTCGCCCGCGCCCGCGAGGTCGGCCATGTCGCGCTCGACACCGAGACCACCGGGCTCGATGCCATGGCCGCCGAGCTGGTGGGCTTCTCGCTCGCCACCGCGCCGAACGAGGCCTGCTATGTCCCGCTCGCCCACAAGGGCGGCGATGACGGCCTGTTCAGCGAGGGGCTGCTGCCGGACCAGATTCCGCTCGAGGCGGCGCTGGCGGAGGTGAAGCCGCTGCTGGAGGACCCCGCCATCCTCAAGATCGGCCAGAACCTCAAATATGACTGGGTCATCCTGAAGCGCCACGGCATCGATGTGGCGCCCCATGACGACACCATGCTGATCTCCTATGTGCTCGACGCCGGCGCCGGCCCGCACGGCATGGACCCGCTGTCCGAACGCTGGCTGAAGCACACCCCGATCAAGTACGAGGAGGTCTGCGGCAAGGGCAAGGGGCAGATCTGCTTCGACCGCGCCGCCATCGACAGGGCCACCGACTACGCCGCCGAGGACGCCGACGTCACGCTGCGGCTCTGGCGGGTGCTGAAGCCGCGGCTGGTGGCGGAGGGCAAGAGCGCGGTCTACGAGACGCTGGAGCGCCCGCTCGTGCCCGTGCTCGGGCGCATGGAGATGCGCGGCATCGCCATCGACCGGCAGATGCTCTCGCGGCTTTCCGGCGAATTCGCCCAGGGAATGGCCCGGCTGGAAGCCGAGATCGGCGAGATGGCGGGCGAGGCCTTCAATCCCGGCTCGCCCAAGCAGCTCGGCGACATATTGTTCGGCAAGATGGGCCTGCCGGGCGGGCGCAAGACCCCGACCGGGGCGTGGTCCACCGGCGCCGACGTGCTGGACGAGCTGGCCGAGCAGGGCCACGCCCTGCCGCGCCGCATCCTCGACTGGCGCCAGCTCCAGAAGCTGAAATCCACCTATACCGATGCCCTGCCGGCCTACCTCAACGCCGAAACCGGCCGGGTGCACACCAGCTTCGCCCTGGCGGCGACCACCACCGGGCGGCTCTCCTCCTCCGAGCCGAACCTGCAGAACATTCCGGTGCGGACCGAAGAGGGTCGGAAAATCCGCAAGGCCTTCGTCGCCGCGCCCGGCCACAAGCTGGTCTCGGCCGACTATTCCCAGATCGAGCTGCGGCTGCTGGCGGAGATCGCCGAGGTGCCGGCGCTGCGGCAGGCCTTCCGCGACGGGCTCGACATCCACGCCATGACCGCCTCGGAGATGTTCGGCGTGCCGGTCGCGGGCATGCCCGGCGAGGTGCGCCGGCGCGCCAAGGCGATCAATTTCGGCATCATCTACGGCATTTCCGCCTTCGGCCTCGCCAACCAGCTCGCCATTCCGCGCGAGGAGGCCGGCGCCTACATCAAGCGCTATTTCGAGCGCTTCCCCGGCATCCGCGACTACATGGAGGAGACCCGCCGCTTCGCCCGCGACCACGGCTATGTCGAGACCCTGTTCGGCCGGCGCTGCCACTACCCCGACATCAACGCCAAGAACCCCTCGATCCGCGCCTTCAACGAACGCGCGGCGATCAACGCCCGGCTGCAGGGCACCGCGGCCGACATCATCCGCCGCGCCATGGCGCGGGTGGAGGCGGCGCTCGCCGCGGCGCGGCTCTCCGCCCGCATGCTGCTGCAGGTGCACGACGAGCTGATCTTCGAGGTGCCGGACGCGGAGATCGAGGCGACCCTCCCGGTGGTCACCGCGGTGATGGAGCAGGCCCCCCATCCCGCCATCGCGCTGCAGGTTCCCCTGAAGGTCGACGCCCGCGCCGCGCTGAACTGGGACGAGGCGCACTAGAGCATTTTCGAGCGACGTGGATTCCGGTTCGCGTGACGAAAATGCGGCAAAGCAAAACCTGGAGCCGCCCGGCCTGAGACGAACCGGAACGGCACACCACACGCGCCTGAAACGACAAGGGGGCACCCCTGCGGGTGCCCCCTTCGGCCGGCAGAACCGGGGATTCAGCGGCTGGAACGGGCGTTCTGCGCGACCTCAGCGGCGATGAAGGCGTCCGACACCGGAGCGGTCGAGGTGGCGGCGTTGCGGCCTTCGGTGATCGAGGCGGACACGGCGGGCTTGCCGTAGAGGCTGGGGTCGCGGCCATCGGCGGCGTTGGCGGCAACCGAGCCGAAGGTGAGCAGGGCAAGGGTGGCGAGGACGATCTTGTTCATGGAAGTCTCTCCTGAGGTGGCGGCGCGCTCTCATGGGGCGCCGGGATGGGGCGCCGGGATGGGGAACGAGGCGGAAGGTTCGGCTCAGCGGCTGGAACGGGCGTTCTGCGCGACCTCAGCGGCGATGAAGGCGTCCGACACCGGGGCGGTCGCGGCGGCGGCGTTGCGGCCCTCGGTGATCGAGGCGGAAACGGCGGGCTTGCCGTAGAGGCTGGGGTCGCGGCCGTCGGCAGCGTTGGCGACGACGACACCGCCGAGGGTGCTGAGGACGAGGGCGGTGAGGATGATCTTCTTCATGGTGGTCTCTCCTGTGGAAGGGCGGTCTCGTTGGCCGCGCCGTTTCGATGGAGAGACGCTAATCCCGGCAAATCCGCAGGACCAGTTGTGTTAAGGCGCTTGACATATTGCGCACACGCAATGACCGGGTCGTGCCTCGGCGCCATTCCGCGCCGCGTCCCCGCCGGAGCCGTTCGTTACCGCTGCCCGCACGATGGCTGCCCCGCGCCACGCCGGGCGGCGCGGGGCGGCCCCGCGCTCACTCCGCGCTGAGCTCGACCGGGATGTTGCCGCGGGTCGCCTTGGAATAGGGGCACATCTGGTGCGCGGCGTGCAGCACCTCCTCGGTCTGCTCCTTCGTCAGCGCGGGGGCCTTCAGCGCGATCTTCACCGCGAGGCCGAAGCCGGAATCGTCCTTGCCGAGCGAGGCGGAGACGGTGACGGCGGCGTCGGAGACGTCGAGCTTCATCTGCCGGCCGACCGCCTCCACCGCCGAGCCGAAGCAGGCGGCGTAGCCGGTGGCGAAGAGATGTTCCGGCGTGGTCTTGCCGGGCTCGAGCACGCCGTTCTTCGGCATGGCGAGATCGACCGAGACCGAGCCGTCGCTGGTTTCGGAATGGCCGTTGCGGCCGCCCACGGCGGTGGCGGTGCCGGTGAACAGGATCGACAGGGACATCGGGCTCTCCTTGGCTGGGACCGTCGGGTCCGGGAAGGGTTCGCTCGGGAAAATGGGGCGGCCGGGCGCGCCGGCAATGCCCGGCGGGCCTCGGGGCGCGGTTCCGGCGGCGGGGAACCCGGGCGCGCCGGCATCCGCCCGGCCGTCCCGCGCCACCCACTCCGCCCGCCGCCGTGCGGTTCCCGCGCCGCCGTCCCGCCCCGCGCATGCCAGACGTACCGGCATCGGCCTTGTGCGGCGCGAGGCGGCGTGCCACTTGGAAAGCCATGTCCCAGACCGCGACCCTTCCCGAAAGCCTGCGCACCGCCGGTGCGTCCGTCCCGATCGAGCCCGCCTTCCAGCGCCTCGCGCCGCGCTACGACGTGGTGCTGTGCGACATCTGGGGCGTGCTGCACAACGGCCATGTCGGCGCCCCCGCCGCGGCCGACGCGCTGCAGCGCTTCCGTGCCGCCGGCGGCACGGTGGTGCTGGTCTCCAACGCGCCCCGCCCCTGGCGGGAGGTGGTCGGCATCCTCGACAGCTACGACGTGCCCCACGACGCCTATGACGCCATCGTCTCCTCCGGCGAGGTCACCATGGCGCTGCTGCGGGCGCAGCCGCGGGCCCGCCTCCACCATCTCGGCCCCGCCCGCGACGTCGGCCTGTTCGCCGGGCTGCCGAACCCGTTCGTCGGGCTGGAGGAGGCGGAGCTCATCGTCTGCACCGGGCTGATCGAGGACGACCACGAGACCCCGGCCGCCTATGAGGAGCGGCTCGACCGCGCCCGCGCGCTGGGGCTGCCGATGATCTGCGCCAATCCCGACATCGTGGTGGAGCGCGGCGGCGATCTCATCTGGTGCGCCGGCGCGCTGGCGGAAGCCTATGCCGAACGCGGCGGAGAGGTGATCTGGTGCGGCAAGCCGCACGCCTCGATCTATGAGCGCGCGCTCGCCACCGCCGCCGAACGGCGCGGCGGCCCGGCCGCGCCCGGCCGGGTGCTCGCCATCGGCGATGCGCTGCGCACCGATCTGGCCGGCGCGCTGCAGGCCGGCGTCGACTGCCTGTTCGTGGCGGCGGGCATCCATGCCGGCGAGCTCGGGCTCGAACAGGGCGGCGAGATCGACCCCCACGCGCTGGCGCGGCTGCTGGCGGACGGGCCGGGCCAGCCCACCGCGGTCACCACCCGCCTCGCCTGGTGAGCGCGTTCGCCACCCGCCTCGCCCGTTGACCGCTGCGCCCGCCGGGCGCGCCCGCCAACGGACCCCCGAACGGGCCACCGTCCTCTCCCGCCGGCCTACCACCTTCGTCGGCGGTTGACGGCGCGCCGCGCCGGAGCCAGTTTGCGCCCGAACCGAGGAGGGCCGAACCCGGCCCCTGAAGCGGCGCGATGACCCAGTCTGCACTCAATCCCCATTTCTTCGTCCTGCGCGGCGACACGCCGCTGCCGCCCTCGCTGCGCGGCGCGGTGGTCGCCATCGGCAATTTCGACGGCGTGCATCGCGGCCACCGCGCGGTCATCGGCACCGCGCTGGAGGAGGCCCATTCCACCGGCCGCCCGGCGCTGGCACTCACCTTCGAGCCGCACCCGCGCGCCTTCTTCCGGCCCGAGGAGGCGATGTTCCGCCTCACTCCCGAGGCGATGAAGCTGCACCGGCTGGCCGAGACCGGGCTCGACGGCGCGGTGGTGCTGGCCTTCGACGCCGCGCTCGCCGCGCTCGACGCGGAGAGCTTCGTGCGCACCGTCCTGGTCGAGCGGTTGCAGGCCTCCGCCATCGTCGCCGGGTTCGATTTCCATTTCGGCCGTGGCCGCGGCGGCTCGCCGGCCTTCCTGCGCGAGGCCGGCGCCCGCCACGGCTTCAGCGTCGCCATCGTGCCGCCCATGCTGGAGAACGGCGCCCAGATCTCCTCCAGCGCCATCCGCGCCGCGCTGGCGCAGGGCCGGGTGGCGGAAGCCGCCGGCATGCTGGGCGCCCCGTTCGAGATCGAGGCCGAGGTCATCCACGGCGACAAGCGCGGCCGCGAACTCGGCTACCCCACCGCCAATATGCGGCTCGACCCCTCCATCGCGCTGGCCCACGGCATCTACGCCGTCACCGCCGAGATCGACGGCGTCCGGCGCCCCGCCGTGGCGAGCTTCGGCCGCCGCCCCACCTTCGACGACGGCGCCCCGCGGCTGGAGACCTTCGTCTTCGACTACTCCGGCGATCTCTATGGCCGGCGCCTGCGCATCGCCTTCCACGCCTATCTCCGCCCGGAGCTGAAGTTCAACGGCATCGACGCGCTGATCGCCCAGATGGACCGCGACAGCGCCGAGGCGCGGGCGGTGCTCGGCGCCTGAGCCGCAGGCGGGGCTCGGCACCTGAGCCGCGAGGACCCCGCTAGAGCTCCGTCCCGCCCGGCAGCCCCTCAGCCAGCGCGTCGAGGGCGAGGCGCAGCTTGAGCGGCATCTGCGGGCTCGCCGGCCACAGCGCGTGGGTGGCGAAGACGAGGCGCGGCACCCCGGCGAGCAGCGGCACCAGCGTGCCCGCCCGCACCCGTTCGCGAATCAGCCAGCAGGGCAGCCACGCCAGCCCGTGGCCGGCCTCCGCCGCGTCGGCGATGGCTTCCAGATCGTCGAAATGCAGCCGGCTCGGCGGCGTCGCCGCCTGCGGCGCCGCGCCATCGAGCGGAAATTCCCACGCCTTCACCCGGCCGTCCCGGGCGTAGGTGACGCCGTGGTGCCGGGCGAGATCGGCAAGGCTCATCGGCGTGCCATGGGCGGCGAGATAGGCCGGGGCGGCGCACACCGTCATGCGCTGCAGCCCCAGCGTGCGGGTCATCAGCCCGGCGACGGCGCCGAGATGGCCATCCGCCGCCCCGGCATTGCGGATGGCGAGGTGGAAGCCGTCCTCGGCGAGGTCCACCAGCCGGTCGGAGAAGGCGATGTCCAGTTCGAGGCCGGGGTGGCGCGCCGCCAGCCCCGCCAGCACCGGGGCCACCACGCGGCGGCCGAACAGGATCGGCACCGCCACCCGCAGCCGCCCCACCGCCTCGCGCCGCCCGGATTCCAGAAAGGCGCGGCCGGCGCGCAGCTCCTCCAGCGCCCGGGTGCAGCGCTCGTAATAGAGCTGGCCGTCGTCGGTGAGCGCCTGGCTGCGGGTGGTGCGGTGGAGCAGCGCCACGCCGAGCCGGGCTTCCAGCCGCGCCACCGTCTTGGCCACCGCCGAGCGGGTCAGCCCCAGCCGGTCGGCGGCGGCGGAGAAGCTGCCAGTCTCGACCGCGGCGACGAAAACGTCGATGCCCGCCAGAACCTCGCCCACCGGCACCCCCGCATGATTGGTTCTCTCTCATCGCCAATGCGGCGAAAACCTATCGCAACCGCGTCCTCAACCTCAACGGTAAAGTCTCCGAACCATTCGATCCACCGGAGAACGACGATGAACGAACAGATGCGGCGCTGGGAGATGGGCGCCTTCGGCCGCGCCGCCCTGGCGCTGGAAACCGTGGCGGTGCCGCGCCCCGCCGCCGGCGAGGTCTTGGTCAAGGTGGCGGCGGTGTCGCTGAACTACCGCGACCTGTTGATCATCGCCAACGGCATAGGCGGCCCGCTGACCTTCCCCTTCACCCCCGCTTCCGACCTCGCCGGCACGGTGGTGGAGGTCGGCGCCGGGGTGACCCGGTTCGCCACCGGGGAGCGGGTGATCTCCACCTTCTTCCCCGGCTGGCTGGACGGGCTTCCCACCGGGGATTCCGCCAGCCTGCCCTACCGCGCGCTCGGCGGGGCCTATCCCGGCGTGCTGGCGGAGTATGTCGCGCTCCCCGCCGACTGGCTGGCGCGCGCGCCGGCCAGCCTCGACGACGACGCGGCGAGCACCCTGCCCTGCGCCGGGCTGACGGCGTGGACCGGCCTCGTCGCGCGCGGCGGGCTGAAGGCGGGCGAGACCGTGCTGGTGGAAGGCACCGGCGGGGTGGCGCTGTTCGGCCTGCAGATCGCCAAGTCCCACGGCGCCCGGGTCATCGTCGTCTCCGGCAGCGCCGACAAGCGGGAACGGGCGCGGGCGCTGGGCGCCGACCTCCTCATCGCCCGCGAGGAGGGCGACTGGGTGGCGGCGGTGCGGGCCGCCACCGGCGGCTATGGCGCCGACCACATCCTGGCGCTGGCCGGCGGGGCGACGCTGGGGCGGGCGGTGGAGATCGCGGCGATCGGCGGGCGCATCGCCCAGATCGGCGTCATCGAGGGCTTCGAGGCGACGCTGCCGCTGGGCCCGCTGATGCTCAAGCAGCTCACCGTGAACGGCATCGGGGTGGGCCACCGGCGGTCGCTGGAGGAGCTGGTGCGGGCGGTCGACGCCATCGGGCTTGCCCCGGTGATCGACGCCCGCTACCCGCTGGAGGCGCTGCCCCGCGCGCTCGACCACCTGGAACGCGGCGCCTTCGGCAAGATCGTGGTGACCCTCGGGCCGGCCTGACCCTGCGCCGGCGCCGCGCGGCCCCGCCGGGCGCCGCGCTGCGCTTGCGCAGCCCCGGCGCTGCGCTTAAACCGGGCTCCGAATGAAGGAGCGCGCCATGACGAGCCGCAATGCCGATGACCGGGCCGCCGACGCCCGCGCCGACGACGCCCCGGGCGCGGCGCGGGACTATTCCTCGACCCTGTTCCTGCCGCAGACCGAGTTCCCCATGCGCGCGGGGCTGCCGCAGCGCGAGCCGGAATTGCTGGCCCGCTGGGAGCGGATCGGCCTTTATGCCCGCCAGCGCGCCGCGGGCGCCGGCCGCCCGCGCTTCGTGCTGCATGACGGCCCGCCCTACGCCAACGGCAACATCCACATCGGCCACGCGCTGAACAAGATCCTCAAGGACGTGGTGGTGCGCTCGCAGGGCGCGCTCGGCCACGATTCCAACTATGTGCCGGGCTGGGACTGCCACGGCCTCCCGATCGAGTGGAAGATCGAGGAGGAGAACTACCGCAAGAAGGGCAAGGCCAAGCCGGATTTCTCCGATGCCGCGGCGATGGTCGCGTTCCGCCAGGAATGCCGCGCCTATGCCGAGCACTGGATCGGCGAGCAGCGCAAGGAGTTCAAGCGGCTCGGCGTCGAGGGCGACTGGGCCCACCCCTATGTGACGATGAGCTTCGACGCCGAGGCGCAGATCGCCCGCGAGATCATGAAGTTCGCCGCCAACGGCCTGCTCTACCGCGGCTCCAAGCCGGTGATGTGGTCGGTGGTGGAGAACACCGCGCTGGCCGAGGCGGAGGTGGAGTATCACGACCACCAGTCGACCACGGTCTATGTGAAGTTCCCGGTCACCGGCTACCGCGAGCGCAACTCGACCCATGGCGGCGACCCCGCCGGGCTGCAGGCGCCGGAGGCGGCGGACGACATCCACCTGTTCCCCTCCTATGAGGGCGCCTCCATCGTCATCTGGACGACAACGCCCTGGACCATCCCCGGCAACCGGGCGATCTCCTTCTCCAAGGACGTGACCTACGCCGTCTATGAGGTGACGGAAGCGGCGGCCGACAACTGGGCGCGGGTGGGCGAACGCTACATCCTCGCCGACAAGCTGGCCGCCGAGGTGTTCAAGGCCGCGCGCGTCACCGGCTTCGAGCGCCACGCCGCCGTCGACCCCACCCATCTGGTCTGCGCCCACCCGCTGCGCGGGGTCGAGGGCACCGCCGGCTATTTCGACTTCGCCGTGCCGGTGGTGGCGGGCGACTATGTCACCGACGACGCCGGCACCGGCTTCGTGCACATCGCGCCGGGCCACGGCGCCGACGACTTCAACCTGTTCATCGCCGAGAAGCTCGGCGAGGTGCCGCACACGGTCGGCCCGGACGGGCGCTATTACGACCACGTCCCGCTGTTCGCCGGCGCCCGCGTCATGGACGACAAGGGCAAGGAGGGCGACGCCAACGAGCTGGTGATCCGGACGCTGGTGGCCGCCGGCAAGCTGATGGCGCGCGGGCGCATCAAGCACCAGTATCCCCATAGCTGGCGCTCCAAGGCCCCGGTCATCTTCCGCAACACGCCGCAATGGTTCATCGCGATGGACAAGGACATTGCGGCGACGGACGGCTCCACCACGGACGGCGACACGCTGCGCGCCCGTGCGCTGGGCGCCATCGCGGTGGTGGACTGGGTGCCCGAGACCGGGCGCAACCGCATCAACGGCATGATCGAGAACCGGCCGGACTGGGTGGTCTCGCGCCAGCGCGCCTGGGGCGTGCCGATCGCCGTCTTCGTGCGCGACCGCGGCGACGGCACCGTCGACATCCTGCGCGACGAGAAGGTGAACGAACGCATCGCGAGCGCCTTCGCCGCCGAGGGCGCCGATGCGTGGTACCAGGACGGCGCGGCGCAGCGCTTCCTCGGCAATGACCACGACGCCGCCGCGTGGCGGAAGGTCGACGACATTCTCGACGTCTGGTTCGACAGCGGCTCCACCCACGCCTTCACGCTGGAGGTGCGCGACGACCTGAAGGTCAACCGCGCCTTTGCCGGCGGGCCGGACCGGGTGATGTATCTCGAGGGCTCGGACCAGCACCGCGGCTGGTTCCATTCCTCGCTGCTGGAGAGCTGCGGCACCCGCGGCCATGCCCCCTACGACGTCGTGCTGACCCACGGCTTCGTGCTGGACGAGCAGGGCCGCAAGATGTCGAAGTCGGTCGGCAACGTGGTCGCCCCGCAGGAGGTCATCAAGAACTCCGGCGCCGACATCCTGCGGCTGTGGGTCTGCGCCTCCGACTATTCGGACGACCTCAGGATCGGGCCGGAAATCCTCAAGACCACGGTCGAGACCTACCGCAAGCTGCGCAACACGCTGCGCTGGCTGCTGGGCAGCCTGCACCACTACCGCGACAGCGAGCGGGTGCCCTACGCCCAGATGCCGGCGCTGGAGCGCATGGTGCTGCACCGGCTGGCCGAGCTCGACAAGGTGGTGCGCGAGGCCTACGCCGCGTTCGACTTCAAGCGGGTCAACGCCGCGCTCACCGCCTTCATGACCGCCGAGCTTTCGGCGTTCTATTTCGACGTCCGCAAGGACGCGCTCTACTGCGACCCGATCTCCTCGGTGACGCGGCGGGCCTGCCTCACCGTGCTGGACGAGGTGTTCCGCCGGCTGGTGGTGTGGCTGGCGCCGATCCTGCCCTTCACCGCGGAAGAGACGTGGCTGGCGCGCTTCCCCTCGGAAGACGGCTCGGTGCATCTGGAGACCTTCCCGGCGACCCCGGCGGCGTGGCGCGACGAGGTGCTGGCCGAGGAGTGGCGCCGCATCCGTCAGGTGCGCCGCGTCGTGCTCGGCGCGCTGGAGGTGGAGCGCGCCGCCAAGCGCATCGGCTCCAGCCTGGAGGCGGCCCCGGTCATCCATGTCGCCGACCCCGTCCTGTTCGCCGCGGTGAGCGCGGTGGACCTCGCCGAGGTCTGCATCACCTCCGACGCCCATCTGGTGCCGGACGAGGGGCCGAAGGACGCCTTCCGCCTCGACGAGGTGCCGGGGGTGGCGGTGGTGCCGGCGCGGGCGGTGGGGCACAAATGCGCCCGTTCCTGGAAGATCTCGCCGCTGGTGGGCACCGAGCCGGACTATCCCGACGTGACCCCGCGCGACGCGCAGGCGCTGCGCGAGCTGGCCACCGCCCGCCGCGCGGCGGAGTGAGCGGGCGATGAACCCGCCCCCTCCCGGCGCCCCGGCCCGGCCCGGCCGCCCGGCCGCGCGGCTGCGGCTGTTCGGGCCGCGCTCGGCGCTCGGGCTCGGCCTGGCGCTGGCGGTGCTGCTGGCCGATCAGGCCAGCAAGATCGCGGTGCTGCGGCTGGTGGATTTCGGGGTGAACGGGCTCGTCACCGTCACCCCGTTCATGGACCTCGTGGTGGCGTGGAACACCGGCGTCAGCTACGGCCTGTTCCCGCAGGGCGCCTCCGGCTGGTGGCTGCTCGGGCTCATCAAGCTGGTGGCGGCGATCGGCTTCACCTTCTGGCTGGCCCGGGTGCGGCGCGGCATGGAGGCGGTGGCGCTGGGGCTGCTGATCGGCGGCGCGCTGGGCAACGCCATCGACCGCGCGGCCTATGGCGCGGTGTTCGACTTCGTGTCGTTGCATGCCTTCGGCCTGCACTGGTATGTCTTCAATATCGCGGATGTGGCGATCGTGGCGGGCGTGGTTCTGCTGCTGGTCGACTCGTTCACGGGGCGCGCGAAAGCCGGCGCGCCGTAAAATCGCCGCCCTCGCATGGCAGCAGAAGGGTTCGTGCCCGGACCGGAACCGCCGGCCATGCCCGGATGATGCCGCAAGCTCGGCAGGAGATGACACGGAAGATGACGCACGCGTTCACCGTTCGCACCGCCCCGCGCCTTCTCGCCGCCCGGATCGCCGGGCTGTGCCTCGCGGGGTTCGTCGCGCTGGGGGCCGCCCCGGCCCTGGCGCAGGAAGACGTCAACCTCACCGAGAAGCTGCTCACCGGCATCGGCCTCGTCGCCCCGACCCCGCCGGAGATCGAGTACCGGGAGCGCGCCCCTCTCGTGGTGCCGACCAACAAGGACGTGCTGCCCCCGCCACGTGACCCCAACACCGTCACCAGCAACCCCGCCTGGCCGAAGGACTACGACAAGGAAATGGCCAAGCGCGAGGCGGCCGAGCAGCAGGCGACGGTCGGCGGCATGAACAGCAAGCAGGGCGGCCTCAACCCGGCGCCGCTGACGCCCTCCGAGCTGAACAAGGGCTACAAGAACGCCAAGGCGCAGGGCAGCGGCTTCAACAACAGCAAGCGCGAGACCGACAACAAGCTCTCGCTCAACGAGCTCGGCTTCAAGGGCTGGAGCAGCGTGACCTCCGGCGACAAGCCGATCGTCTTCACCGGCGAGCCCGAGCGCGCCTCGCTGGTGCAGCCGCCGCCGGGCTACCAGACCCCGGCGCCGAACGCCCCCTATGGCGTGGTCGAGGAAAAGAAGAAGACCTGGTCGCTGCCGAGCCTGTTCGACCGCACCCAGCCGAACAAGGAAAACTGAGCGCGGCGCGCCCGCGCCCGCGCCCTCCCGCCGCGCCGGTCCCTGCGGCCCGGTGCCGCCCAGCGGCCGCAGGCCCGCCGGTCGCCGCGGCGCTGTGCCGTCCCGCCATGGATGACGCCGCCCCGCGCCGTGCGGCGGGGGAAGATGAATTCGCGGCAAGGTGGCTCACTAACGGGTGAGGCCGCCGCGACCAGCCGTCGCGCAGCGGCAACTTCCCCGCTACATTGCAGGACAATGACGAGGCCGCACGCCCGCCTTCCCGGCGGCGCGCCCCCGAACCCGGAAGTCAGCCTGTGACGGCATCGCGCGTAACTGGAAAACTCATGTCCGCTCTCATCCTCGCGGCGGCTGGCGCCGCCACTCTCGCCGCCCCCGCCCGGGCGAGCGAGGCCACCGAGTTCACCCTGGCGAACGGCATGCAGGTCGTGGTCGTGCCGGACCACCGCACCCCGGTGGTCACCCACATGGTGTGGTACCGGGTCGGCTCGGCGGACGAGCAGCCGGGCAAGTCCGGCATCGCCCATTTCCTCGAGCACCTGATGTTCAAGGGCACCCGCCAGCACCCGGCCGGCGCCTTCTCGCAGGTGGTCGCGCAGCTCGGCGGCCAGGAGAACGCCTTCACCTCGCAGGACTACACCGCCTATTTCCAGCGCGTCGCCAAGGAGAACCTGCCCACCGTCATGGGCTTCGAGGCCGACCGCATGACCGGGCTGGTGCTCACCGACGAGGTGGTGCTGCCCGAGCGCGACGTGGTGCTGGAGGAGCGCCGCATGCGCACCGACAACGACCCCGGCGCCATCCTCTCCGAGGCGGCGCAGGCGGCGATGTTCACCAACCACCCCTACGGCCACCCCATCATCGGCTGGGAAGACGAGATCCGCGGGCTGAACCGCGAGGACGCGCTCGCCTTCTACCGCCGCTTCTACACCCCCAACAACGCCATCCTCGTGGTCGCCGGCGACGTGACCCCCGAGGAGGTGCGCACGCTGGCGGAAAAGACCTACGGCACGATCGAGCGCCGCGCCGAGATCGGCCCGCGCGAGCGGCCGAAGGAGCCGGAACCGCGTGCCCAGCGCCGCGTCTCGCTGGCCGATGCCCGCGTTGCCCAGCCGAACCTCTCCCGCACCTATCTCGTGCCGCCCTACCGGCTGGCGCCGAAGGACAGCGTCGCGCTGGATGTGCTGGCGCAGGTGCTCGGCGGCGGCTCCACCGGCCGGCTCTACCGCAGCCTCGTGGTGGACAAGAGCCTCGCCGCCAGCGCCAGCGCCTGGTACCAGAGCACGGCGCTGGACGAGACCCGCTTCGGCATCTCCGCCTCGCCGCGCCCGGAGGTCAGCCTGGAGGCGCTGGAAGGCGCGCTCGACGCCGCCATCGCCGCCATCGCCGAGACCGGGCCCGACGCGGCCGAGCTGGAGCGGGCCAAGACCCGGCTGGTGGCCGACGCGATCTACGCCCAGGACAACCAGGCCACCCTCGCCCGCATCTATGGCGCCGCGCTCGCCACCGGCACCACGGTGGACGACGTGAAGAACTGGCCGGCCGAGGTGAAGGCGGTGACGGCGGAGGAGGTGCGCGACGTCGCCCGCCGCTACCTCGTGCCCTCGCGTGCCGTCACCGGCTATCTCGTCCGCCCGGCGGCGCCGGAGAAACGCTCGTGAGCGCCGCCGCCCTCGCCCGCGGCGGGCCGCCGGGGCCGACGCTGCGCGCCCGCCTCGCTTCCGCCTTCCGCCTTCCCCCTCTTCTCGCGGTGCCGCTCGCCATGACCATCGCCCTTCTCGCCACCCCGCCCGCCCAGTCGGAAACGACCCGCATCCAGCGCGTCATCAGCCCCGGCGGCGTCGAGGCGTGGCTGGTGCACGACACCACCCTGCCGCTGGTGGCGGTGGAGTTCGCCTTTGTCGGCGGCGCCGCGCAGGACCCGGCGGGCAAGCCCGGCGTCGCCAGCCTCACCGCCTCGCTGCTCGACGAGGGAGCGGGCGATCTCGATTCCCGCACCTTCCAGGACCGGCTGGCGGAAAAGGCGATCGAGCTGCGCTTCGACGCCAGCCGCGACACGCTCACCGGCTCGCTGCGCACCCTCTCCGAGAATGTCGGGCCGGCCTTCGAGCTGCTGCGCCTCGCGCTCACCGCGCCGCGCTTCGACGGCGAGGCGGTGGAACGCATCCGGCAGGGCCAGCTCGCCTCGCTGCGGCGGCGCTCCACCGACCCGCAGACGCTGGCGAGCCTCGCCTGGGCCGCGACCGCCTTTCCCGACCACCCCTATGGCCGGCCGGTGGACGGCACGCTGGAGAGCGTGCCCACCATCACCCGCGAGGACATCGCGCTCTACGCCCGCAAGGTGATGGCGCGCGGCAACCTCAAGATCGCGGTGGTCGGCGACATCACGCCGGACCTGCTGGCGGCGGCGCTGGACGACGTGTTCGGCGCGCTGCCGGCGACGCCCGATCTGGTGCCGGTGCCCGACATCGTGCCCCACGGCCTCGGCACGGTGGAGGTGACCGAGCTGGACGTGCCGCAGGCCTCGATCGTGTTCGGCGGCGCCGGGCTGAAGCGCAACGACCCCGACTTCATCCCCGCCTTCGTGCTGAACCACATGCTGGGCGGCAGCGCCTTCTCCTCCCGCCTGTTCAGGGAGGTGCGGGAAAAGCGCGGCCTCGCCTATTCCGTCTATTCCTATCTCGCCGCCTTCGACCATGCCGGCCTCGTGCTGGGGGGCACCGCGACCAAGAACGACCGGGCCGCGGAATCCATCGGCCTCATCCGCGAGGAATATCTCAAGCTGCTGCGCGAGGGCCCGTCCGAGCAGGAGCTGGCCGACGCCAAGAGCTACCTGATCGGCAGCTTCGCGCTGCGGTTCGATTCTTCCGCCAAGGTGGCGGGCCAGCTTCTGCAGATCCAGCTCGACGATCTCGGCATCGACTATATCGACGTGCGCAACAGGCTGGTCGGCGCGGTGACGCTGGAGGATGTCCGCCGCGCCGCCCGGCGCTTCGAGGCCCAGCCCGGCCTGCTGTTCAGCGTGGTCGGCCGGCCGACCGGGCTGCCCGCCGGGGATTCCGTGCCGAAGGGCGGCTAGAGACCGCGCCATGACGCCGGGCGGCGGGCGCATTCGCCGCCGCCGCGGCCATTTTCCCGGCCGGCCCCACTCTCGCCACCGGCGCGGGCTTGATATAAGCGGATCGAGGCCTGCCGCGGGGGCGCCGTGCGGGGCTGTCGCGACCGGATGCCGGCGCGCCGCGGGGGATGCGGCCGCCGGACCTGCCGATCCGGTCGATCTTCATGGCGAGAGCCGGTTCATGGCGAGAGCCGGAGATCGCCGGCGCTTTTGGGGAGTGTGCGTATGAAGCTTGGGGAACTGGGAACCGGCGCCCTGCGTGGGGCCGGCGCGCGCGCGGCGGCGTTCGGCCTCCTCGCCCTGGCACTGGCGGGCTGCGGCGGCGGCACCGGCGGCGGCACCGATGTCGGGCCGATGGGCGCGGGCGGCAAGGACGGGCAGGGCCTGTTCGGCTCGCAGATGCAGACCACCACCGTCGCACCGACCAGCTCCCCCGGGCAGGAGGAATTCGACCCCCGCCAGTACAGCTGCCCCAAGGTGGAAGTGCGCGGCGGCGCCGCCGCCTGGCAGGTGACCGACAAGGCCGATGGCGGCCTGCGCTACCAGGCCACGCTCGGCCAGTCCGCGCGGGAATGCATCTTCGCCCGCCCCAACATGACCATGCGCGTCGGCATACAGGGCCGGGTGCTGGTCGGCGCCAAGGGCGGCCCCGGCTCGCTCACCGTGCCGCTCCGGGTCGCCGTGGTGCAGGAAGGGCCGAGCCCCAAGCCGATCTGGACCAAGCTCTACACCGTGCCGGTGCAGATCGGCGCCTCGGAAACCCAGGTCGATTTCAGCCTGGTGGCCGACGATGTCAGCTTCCCGCTGCCGCAGCCCGGCGAGCTGGAAGACTACATCGTCTATCTCGGCTTCGATTCGCAGGCTGGCTCCGCCGAGGCCAAGGCCAAGCCGGCGCGGTCGCGCCCGGCCAAGCCGGCGGCGCAGAAGCCGAAGCCGGTGGCGCAGGAACCGGCCAGCGAGCCGCCCGCCGCGCCGGCTTCCGCACCCGCCGCCGCGCCGGCCGCCAGCGCGCCGCAGGCCGCACCGGCGCAGCCGGCCGCCCAGCCCGCGGCAACGCCGGCACCGACCGCCACCACCACCCAGCCGGCGACGACGCCGCAGCAGTGGATCGGCGCCCCCGCGCCGGCGACCGGCGGCTTCTCGCAGTAAGGCTTTTGCCCTCGCCACACGGCCGGGCGCCGCCCCGCGCGGCGCCCGGCCCGGCAGGCCGATCCGCCTCGACCGCGGGCCGATCGGCGGCCGGGCCTAATGCTCGCCGCCGCCGCGCAGATGGCCGCGCCGCACCCGCTCGACGAAGCTCCAGATCGCCAGCGCCACCACCGGCACCGCCGCCGCCGTCGCCAGCCCGACATCGACATGCAGGCCCATGGCCTCCAGCCGGGCGTGCAGGCCTTCCATGACATAGTGGAAGATGCTGATGACGTAGTAGGTGATGGCCGCGACCGAGAGCCCCTCCACGGTCTGCTGCAGCCGCAGCTGCATGCGGGTGCGCTCGTTCATGCTGCGGAGCAGGTCGCGATTCTGCTGTTCCAGCTCGACATCGACCCGGGTGCGCAGCAGGTTGGCGGCGCTCGACAGCTTCATCGAGAGATTGGCCTGCCGCTGCTCGATGCCCTGGCAGGTGCGCATGGCCGGCTGCATCCGCCGGGCGAGGAACTGCTGCAGGGTGGGAAAGCCGGAGACCGGGCGCTCGCCAATGTGCTTCAGCCGCTCCTCGACGATCTCCTCATAGGCGCGGCTGGCGCCGAAGCGGAACAGCGAGGCCGCCGCGTCCGCCTCCAGCTCGGCGGCGAGGCCGGTCAGCTCGTCGAGCAGGCGGCGGTTCTCCGCCAGCCCCTCGGTGTTCTTCATGGTCGAGGTCAGGGCGCCGAGCCGCCCCTCCATCTGCGCCACCCGCGGCGCGAGGCGCTGGGCCTCGGGCAGGCCGAGCAAGGCGAGGGTGCGGTAGGTCTCGATTTCCAGCACCCGCTGGATCAGCGCGCCGGCGGCGTCCGCCGTCATGCCGCGGTCGCGCAGCAGGATGCGGATGAAGCCGGCGGCGTCGGGCTGGAAGTCGGTCGCGATCTCGGCAAGGCCGTCCTCCACATCGGCGCGCGCCAGGCTGGCGCGGTCGAACAGCCGCTCCAGCGGCAGCGCGTCGGAGGTGTCGGTCACGAGCTGGAGGTCGATCGCCACCAGCAGCGGGCCGGGCTGCGGCACCTCGCAGAAGGTGGGGCCGAAGCTGCCGGACGACGGCTGGAACGGCAGCCCGCCGAGGGTCAGGTCCTCGCTGGGCAGCTCCCAGGTGTAGGTGGTGAACTCGGCGTGGCGCTCCCAGCGCACGGTGGCGCCGCCGAAGGCAACCCGATGCTGCTTGGCGTCGCGAGCCGGGCCGGGCTGGCCGCGCGCCGCGCACAGCGCGGCGAAGGCGGCGCGGTCGGCCAGCGCCTGCGGCCGGTCGACGATGAACGCCATGTGGAAGATCCGGGCCGGCGTGTGCACCGGCACGAAGGGGCGGGCGTGCAGCTCGCCCAGCACCGCGGCGCGCAGCGGGTGCGGCGTCAGCGCGTCGCGGCGGCCGGCCGGCAGCGCCACGCCCTTGGCGGCGGGGGTCCCGGCCGTGGCGGGGGCAGCGGCGGGGGCGGCGGGCACGCCGGCGGGCGGCGGCGTAGTTCCCTTTTCGGCCTCGGTCGACACGACGCTCCTCCCGCTCCTGTGCGGATTCCACCGAGGGTGCCGGGAGAACGGCACCGAGGGAACCCAGCCTGCCCCTTCTCGGTTGCACGGCGGCACGGCCGTGGCAAGCCGGGTCAGGCGCGGCGCATTGCAGCCGCGACGGCAGCCGCGCCGGTGACGGACCCACGGGGTCGGCGCGGTGCCGGGATGATGTTGCGGCGAAGCCTCAGCCGCCCCGCTTCGCCCGTGGCCGGCGCGAAAGCGGTTGCGCGGCGGGGGGCGGCAGGGGAAAGAAGAGGGTTATGATGCAAGGGGTTCCGCCAAGAGGTCTGGCAATGAAGCGCTCCACCCGCGCCTGTTTCCTGCTGATGCTCGCGGCGGCCTTTCTCGCTCTCGTCCTGCCCGGCACCCGCGCCGAGGCGGCGACCCGGCCGGCGGCGGCCGCCAGCGGCGCGCCGCGGGTCTATCTGATGCGCGGCCTCGCCAACATCTTCTCGCTCGGCATGGACGACCTCGCCGCCAAGCTGCAGGCGCGCGGCATCGTCGCCACCGTGCATTCCTATGCCGACTGGCAGAGCGTCGCCGCCGCCGCGGAAAAGGCCGCCAAGGCCGGCCGGCGCGCCACCCCGGTGGTGGTCATCGGCCACTCGCTCGGCGCCGACGCCGCGGTGAACATGGCCAACACGCTGGTGGCGGATGGCGTGCCGGTGCCGCTGGTCGTCACCTTCGATCCCATCACCCCGCCGGTGGCCTCGGCCAAGATCGGCAAGCTGGTGAATTATTACCAGGGCACCGGCGCCGGCAAGCGCATCACCGGCGGCCGGGTGAGCAACATCGATCTCACCCTCACCGGGGTCGACCATTTCAGCATCGACAAGGTCGCCTCGGTGCACGACCAGATCATCGCGATGATCGTCGCCAAGCCGCGGCCGGCGGTGCGCCAGCGCCCACGTCCGACGGTCGCACCGGCGGAAGGCGCCGCCCCCGCCCCGACCTCGCAGGCCCCGGCCTCGCCGGCTCCGGCGGGCGCCGCGCCCGCCCCGACCGCGAGCCTGCCGGAAAGCCCCGCCGCCAGCACACCCACCGCCAGCGCGGTGCCGGCGGCGGCTCCGGCGGGCGCCCTCAAGACCGCCGCGCCGATGTGAGGCGCCCCGGCGCCTTCGCCACGGACGCCCCGGCGCGCGCAAGACCGCGCCGTCGCCGCGCAGCGGCCGGCGCGCCCCGTGGCGCTGCCGGCCTCGCCCCGTTCAGGCCGCCGCCGCCACCCCGGCCAGCAGCGCCGGCTTCGGCCCGCCGGTGGCCCAGTCGATCAGTTCCACCGTGTGCAGCACCGGAATCGCGGTGCCGCCGCCGATCTGGGTCATGCAGCCGATATTGCCGGTGGCGATGAGCTGCGGCTCGGTGCGCTCGATGTTCGCCACCTTGCGGGCCCGCAGCCGGCCGGCGATTTCCGGCTGGAGGATGTTGTAGGTGCCGGCGGAACCGCAGCACAGATGGCCTTCGGCCGGCTCCAGCACGGTGAAGCCCATGCGCGCCAGCAGCGCCTTGGGCGCGGTGCGGATCTTCTGGCCGTGCTGCAGCGAGCAGGCGGCGTGGTAGGCCACCCTGAGGCCGGCCGGGATCACCGGGGCCGGCAGCTCCCGGTCGGCGAGGAACTCGCTGATGTCCTTCGCCAGCGCCGACACCCGCGCCGCCTTCGCGGCATAGGCCGGCTCCAGCCGCAGCATGTGGCCGTAATCCTTGATGGTGGTGCCGCAGCCGGAGGTGTTGACGAGGATGGCGTCGAGCCCCTCGCCCTCGATCTCGCGGGTCCAGGCGTCGACATTGGCGCGGGCGCTGGCCAGCGCCATCTCCTCGCGGCCCATATGGTGGGTGAGGGAACCGCAGCAGCCCCCGCCGGCGGGGCGCACCACCTCGACGCCGAGCCGGTTCAGCAGGCGGATGGTGGCCTCGTCGATCTCCGGCCGCAGCACCGGCTGGGCGCAGCCGTCCAGCAGGGCGACCCGGGCCCGGCGCGGGCCGGCGGCGGGAAAGCGGGCGACCCCCTCGGTGGCGGAGCGCCCGGCCGGCCGGCCGGGGGCGAGCTTCAGCATCGCCGCCAGCGGGCGCAGCGCCGCGACCCCTTCCAGCGCGCCGGCGAAGGGCTTCGCCAGCATCGCGCCGGCCAGCGCCAGCCGCATGCGGCCGCGGCTCGGCAGCACCTGCGCCAGCAGGGCGCGCATCAGCCGGTCCGCCAGCGGGCGGCGATAGGTGGTCTCGACATGGGCGCGGGCGGTGTCGACCAGGTGCATGTAGTGCACGCCGGAGGGGCAGGTGGTCATGCAGGAGAGGCAGGAGAGGCAGCGGTCGATGTGCTTCACCACCTCCGGCGTCGCCGGGCGGTCGTTCTCCAGCATGTCCTTGATGAGGTAGATGCGCCCGCGCGGCGAATCCAGCTCGTCGCCGAGCAGCACATAGGTCGGGCAGGTGGCGGTGCAGAAGCCGCAATGCACGCAGGCCCGCAGCACCTGCTCGGCATCGGCGATGTGCGGGTCGGCGAGCTGGGCGAGGGAGAAATGGGTCTGCATCGCGCTCACACTCCCGCATACATGCGGCCGGGGTTCAGCACCCGGCCGGGATCGAAACCATGCTTCATCCGCCGCACCAGCGCGCCGGTCACGGCGTCCAGCGGCTCGAACACCTCGGTCGCGGCGCGGGCGGCGCGGCCGGCCCGCAGCAGCGTGGCGTGGCCACCGCTCTGGCCGCCGGCGGGGGCCAGCGCGGCGCGCAGCCGCTCCGCCTCGGGTTCGCCATCGGGCATCTCGACCCACACCAGCCCGCCGGCCCAGTCGTAGAAGACCCGCCCGCCCAGCGCCCGGGCGGCCGCGCCCACCGCCGGGCCGTGCAGCGGCGCGGTCGAGACCTTCCACACCGCCGGGGCGGCGTCGGGGTCGCCGCCCGGCGGCAGGGCGAAGGGCAGCGCGTCGCGCACCGCCGCCCAGAAAGCCAGCGAGCCAGCCTCGTCCAGCGCGCCCAGCGCGCCGAACCCCCGCAGCAGACCCTCCAGCTTGTCCCGCCGGTGCAGGATGGAGGGCTTCACCCCCTCCAGCCGCAGCGCCGTGACCGCCCGGCCCGGCGCGCCGAGCGCGGGAACCAGCGCGGCGATGTCCGCCGGAAGATGCGCGGCGCCGGACACGTCGTAATAGGAGCCCACCGCCGCGCTCATCGCCTTCGCCGCCGCGGCGTCGTCGAGGCCGAACAGCAGCAGCGTCTCCACCGTCTCCGGGCGCGGCAGCACCTTGATGGTGATCTCGCTGAAGGCGGCAAGCGTGCCGTAGGAGCCGGCGAGGCCGCGCGGCAGGTCGTAGCCGGTGACGTTCTTCACCACCCGGCCGCCGGCCTTGAAGGCCTCGCCCCGGCCGGAGACGGCGCGCAGGCCGAGCGCGTGGTCGCGCGCGGCGCCGGCGCTGGGGCGGCGCGGCCCGGCGAGGTTGCAGGCCATCAGCCCGCCCAGCGTGCCCTCCCCCGCCGGGCGGCCGAGCAGCGGGCCATGGTCCATCGGCTCGAACGCCATCATCTGGTTGGCCTCCGCCAGCAGCGCCTCGATCTGCGCCACCGGCGTGCCGGCGCCGGCGCTGAGCACCAGCTCGGCCGGCTCGTAGAGCCGCACGCCGCTGAGGGCGGCAAGCTCCAGCGTCACGTCGCCCTGGGTGGCGCGGCCGAGGGCGCGCTTGGAGCCGGTGCCGACCACATCGAGCGGGCGGCTCTCCGAAACGGCCCAGCGCACGGCCTCGGCCAACTCGGCCTCGTCGCGCGGGCACAGGCGATCGGTCATGCGGTTCACTCCCTGGCGTTTCTCATTGCGCCAGCGCCGCGAGACGCGCGGCGTGGCGGTTGTGCTCGGCGATCACCGCCGGCAGGTCGAGCGTGGCGAGGCGGCCCTCGGCGACGATCACCTCGCCGCCGACCACGGTGAGGTCGGCGCGGTGCGGCCCGCAGAACACCGTGGCCGCCACCGGGTCGGACAGGCCGCCGGCAAAGGCGAGGTCGTCCAGCCGCAGCGCGAAGAAATCGGCGCAGCGGCCGGGCTCCAGCGCGCCGATGTCGGCCCGCCCCAGCACCGCCGCCCCGCCCAGCGTCGCCAGCTCCAGCGCCTCGCGGGCGCTCATCCACTCGCCGTCGCGGGAGGGATCGGAGGTGGAGAGCGTGGTGTCCGGCCCTTCCGGCGGGCGCAGCGCGATCCTGAGCCGGGCCAGCAGCATGGCCTGGCGCGCCTCGGCGAGGAGATGGTTGCCGTCGTTGGAGGCGGAGCCGTCGACCCCGAGCCCCACCTTCACCCCGGCGGCGCGATAGGCCCGCACCGGGGCGATGCCGGAGGCGAGCCGCATGTTCGAGCAGGGGCAGTGGCACACCCCGGCTCCCGAGCCGGCAAAGCAGGCGATCTCGTGCGCGTTCACATGCACCGCATGGGCGAACCACACATCCGGGCCGAGCCAGCCCAGCTCCTCCATATAGGCCACCGGCCGCTTGCCGAAGCGCTCCAGCGTGTAGCGTTCCTCGTCGACGGTTTCGGCGAGGTGGGTGTGCAGCCGCACGCCATGGCGGCGTGCCATCGCCGCGCTCTCGCGCATCAGTTCCGCCGAGACCGAGAAGGGCGAGCACGGCGCCAGCGCGATCTGCAGCCGCGCCCCGGGGCGGGGATCGTGATAGGCGGCGATCACCCGCTCGCAATCGGCGAGAATGGCGTCCTCCGCCTCGACGCAGTCGTCCGGCGGCAGGCCGCCGCGGGATTCGCCCAGCGACATCGACCCGCGCGAGACCATGAAGCGCAGCCCGATCTCGCGCGCCGCGGCGATCTGGTCGTCCACCCGGCAGCCATTGCGGAAGACATAGGCGTGGTCGAACGCGGTGGTGCAGCCCGAAAGGGCCAGCTCGGCGAGGCCGACCAGCGTCGCGGTGCGCGAGGCCTCCGGCGTGCGCGCCGCCCACAGCCGGTAATGCGCCCTGAGCCAGCGGAACAGGTTGCGCTCCTGCGCGGCGGGCAGGTTGCGGGTCAGGGTCTGGTCGAGGTGGTGGTGGGCGTTCACCAGCCCCGGCAGCACGACGCGGCCGGAGAGGTCGATCACCCGGTCGGCGGTGGCGGGCAGCGTCTCCGAGGGCCCCACGGCCTCGATCATGCCGTCGCGCGCGAACAGCCCGCCGCCGGCGATCTCCCGGCGCTGGCCGTCCATGGTGACGAGCACATGCGCGTTGCGCGCGAGAAGGGTCGCCATCCGGGCGGGCCCTCAGAACCGGGGAATGTCGGGGAAAGGCAATTGCCCGCGGCTCACATGCATGCGGCCAAGCTCGGCGCAGCGGTGCAGCACCGGGAACACCTTGCCGGGATTGAGCAGCGAATCCGGGTCGAAGGCGCATTTCAGCCGCTGCTGGTGGGCGAGGTCGACCTCGTCGAACATCGAGGGCATGAGGTCGCGCTTCTCCACCCCCACCCCGTGCTCGCCGGTGAGCACGCCGCCCACCTCGACGCAGAGCAGCAGGATCTCGGCGCCGAACGCCTCCGCCTTTTCCAGCTCGCCGGGGCGGGAGGCGTCGTAGAGGATGAGCGGATGCAGGTTGCCGTCGCCGGCGTGGAACACATTGGCGCATTCCAGCCCGTAGGTGCGGGTCATCTCGGTCATGCGGGAGAGCACCTGCGGCAGCGCCTTGCGCGGAATGGTGCCGTCCATGCAGAGATAATCCGGCGAGATGCGCCCCACCGCGGGGAAGGCCGCCTTGCGCCCGGCCCAGAAGGCGACGCGCTCCTCCTCGCTGGTGGAGGCGCGCAGCGTGGCGCAGCCGAGGCCGCGGGCGATCTCCGCCACCCGCTCGATGAGGTGGTTGACCTCCGCCTCCGGCCCGTCCAGCTCGACGATGAGCAGCGCCTCGACGTCGAGCGGATAGCCCACCTTCACGAAGGCCTCGGCGGCGTGGATGGCGAGGCGGTCCATCATCTCCATGCCGCCGGGAATGATGCCGGCGCCGATGATGCGGGCGACGCACTCGCCCGCCGCCTCGGAGGAGGGAAAGCCGACCAGCACCGCCCGCGCCGTCTCCGGCTTCTTCAGGATGCGCACCGTGACCTCGGTGACCACGCCGAGCAGCCCCTCCGACCCGACGATGAGGCCGAGCAGGTCCAGCCCGCCGGAATCGAGGTGCTTGCCGCCGATCCGCACCACCTCGCCGGTGATGAGCACCAGCTCGACGCCCATCACGTTGTTGGTGGTGAGGCCGTATTTCAGGCAGTGCACCCCCCCGGAATTCTCCGCCACATTGCCGCCGATGGTGCAGGCGATCTGCGAGGAGGGGTCCGGCGCGTAATAGAAGCCGGCATGGGCGACCGCGGTGGTGATGCCGAGATTGGTCACCCCCGGCTGGGCGGTGACGGTGCGGTTGTCGAAGTCGATGTCGAGAATCGCGTTGAACTTGCCCATGCCGAGCAGGATGGCGTCGGCGAGCGGCAGCGCCCCGCCGGAAAGCCCGGTGCCGGCGCCGCGCGGCACCACCCGCACCCCGTTGGCGTGGCAATAGGCGAGGATGCGCGAGACCTGCGCGGTGGTGGAGGGCAGCACCACCGCGAGGGGAAGCTGCTTGTAGGCGGTGAGCCCGTCGGTCTCGAACGGGCGCATCTCGTTGACGCCGTCGATCACGCCCTCGCCCGGCACGATGGCGCGCAGCGCGGCGATGATCTCGTCGCGGCGCGCCAGCACCCCGGCGTCCGGCTCCGGCATGGCGAGCCCCGACATGGCGTTTCCCTCTCCTGCTTTTGACCCATTCTAGAGGAAAAGAACCGGCCTCTTCCATGGTAAAGTTTTCAGACCAAGGGCGTAGCCGCGTTCGGGCCGGCCGCCCTCTCCCGGGCTATGGCGGCAGGCAACGGCGACACGGCCGGCTCGATGACCGCCCGCGCCGGCGCTGCGCGAAAAGTGAAGCCGCCCCGGCGCTTTTGCCGGGATGGCCGGGCGCGGTGCAGCACTTTTTTCAAGGTTGCCGTGCTTGCATCGGCGGCACCGCCCTGTTTTGCCCCTTTCGCCCTCTCCACCCGGGACCGTTCCATGCCCCTGCCGCGCCTGCTCGTCCTCTCCCTTGGCGGTACCATCACCATGACCGCCGGCGGCGCGGGCGGCATCGCCCCGACGCTGGGCGCCGACGATCTGATCGACGCGGTGCCGGCCATCGCCGCGGTCGCCGAGATCGACGCCCATTCGCTGTTCCGGCTGCCGAGCCCGTCGCTGGGGCTGGAGCACGTCAACGAGGTGGCGCGCGAGATCCGCCTCGCCTTCGCCAGCGGCTATGACGGCGCGGTGGTGATCCAGGGCACCGACACCATCGAGGAGACCGCCTTCGCGCTGGACCTGCTGATCGACGACGAATGCCCGGTGGTGGTCACCGGCGCCATGCGCGGGGCGGAGGCGCCGGGGGCGGACGGGCCGGCCAATCTGCTCGCCTCGGTCATCGTCGCCGCCTCGGCCGCCGCGCGCGGGCTCGGCACGCTGGTGGTGCTGAACGACGAGATCCACGCCGCCCGCTTCGTGCGCAAGACCCACACCGCGCTGGCCTCCACCTTCGCTTCGCCCGATCTCGGCCCGCTCGGCATGGTGATCGAGCGGCGGGCCCGCTTCCTCGCCCGGGTGCCGGGCGGGCCGAAATTCCAGGTGGAAGGCCCGGCCCCGGCGGTGGCGCTGCTCAAGATGACGATGGGCGACGACGGCCGCATGATCCGCGCCCTGCGCCAGCTCGGCTATTGGGGCCTCGTGCTGGAGGGCATGGGCGCGGGCCATGTGCCCGGCGAGATCGCCGGCCTCGTCGGCGAGGTCGCCAGCCACATGCCGGTGGTGCTGGCGAGCCGGACGCTGGGCGGGCCGGTCTTCACCCGCACCTATGGCTATGCCGGCTCGGAGATCGACCTCATCGGCCGCGGCCTCATCCCCGCCGGCTTCCTGCAGGCGACCAAGGCCCGGCTGCTGCTGGCGCTCTGCCTCGAGGCCGGCTATGGCCGCGAGGCGATCGACCGCACCTTCGCGGCCTATCGCTAGCGCCGCCTGCCGCCAGCGCCGCCTCCGGCCGGGAAAGCCCGGCCCGCGGCCGGGCGCACCGGGCAGTCCCGCAAGGTCCGCACAAGGGAGACCGCCTTTCCTTGCATCGCCATTCGCAGGGATCGACCTATGCACGCCATCCGCCTCGGGCTGGGAGCCAAACTCGGCTTCGTCTCCGTCCTTCTCATCCTTCTCTCGGCCGGCGTCATCGTCAGCCGCGGCACGGCAATGCGGGAGATCGACACGGCCCGCCAGTTCACCCGGGGCCAGTCGGACATCCTGAAAAAGGCGAAGACCGTCGGCGTGCTGCTGCTGAAGGTCCGGCAGCTCGTCACCCAGATGCAGCTTTCCTACGCCGATCCGGTCAACGAACAGACGCTGGCGCAGATAAAGGACGCCATCGCCAAGGGCGATGGCGTGCTGGACGCGCTTCTGGTCGAGGAGACCCACGAGGACGACCGCGAGGACTTCCGCCGCCTGAAGCGCGACCTCGCCGAGATCGCCGCCGCGGCGGCCGACATCTACAACGTCCAGAGGCAGCAGTTCAAAGCCTCCGTCGAGGCCTCCGAACTCGCCATGCGCAGCCGCACCGGCTTCTCCACCCTCGGCGGCGTCCTGGTGGAATATGAGCAGCCCACCCTTGCCGCCAATGTGGAGCCGCTCGAAGGGGTGATCGACGGCATCAGCCTGGCCGCGCAGAACTTCCTCGTCACCCGCGACCCCTCCGCGCTCAGGCGCATCGCCGCCATGGAGAAGCGGGTCCGGGAAATCCTCGCCGGCGTCACCGAGGGGCTCGCCGACAACCCGATGGTCAGCGACGCCGCCGCCACCGCCAGCAAGAGCTTCGACGGTTTCGTGCGCGCGGTGCGGGCGGGGCTGGACCAGCAGAAGGCCCGCGCCGACATCGTCGCCACCCGCCTGACGCCGGTGGTGGAGGCCGCCGACGCCAGCCTCACCCAGGTGATCGACGCCAGCTCCGACCAGGCCGACGAGGCCGAGGCCGCCGCCGACACCGCGCTTCAGGACGGCATGGGCCTCATCCTGATCTTCTCGGTCATCACCATTCTCGCCGCCATCTTCACCGCGGTCTATTCGGTGCTCGGCATCGCCCGTCCGGTCCGCCAGGTCAGCACGGCGATGGAGCGGATTTCGGCCGGCGACCTCGCCACTGACATTCCCCACGCCGGGCGCCGCGACGAGATCGGCGACCAGGCCCGCGCGCTCAGCGTGTTCCGCGACCGGCTCGACGAGGCCGAGCGCCAGCGCGCCGGCCGCGCCGCCGCCGAGGCCGCCGCCGTCGCCCGGCGCCGCGACGAGATGCGCCAGCTCGCCGACCGCTTCGAGGAGGCGGTGGGCGTGGTGGTGGACATGGTGGCGACCGCCGCGACCGAGCTTCAGACCGCGTCGGAGAGCCTGAACGCCACCGCCGACCGCACCCGCAACCAGGCCGCCGCGGTCTCCGCCGCCGCGCAGCTCGCCACCACCCACGTCCAGTCCGTCGCCACGGCGATGGAGGAGCTGTCCGCCTCCGCCCACGAGATCGGCGAGAAGCTGCAGCACTCCCTGTCCATGACCGAGCGGGCCACCCGCGAGATGAACGGCACCAGCGGCCAGATGACCGAGCTGCGCCACTCCGCCGAGCAGATCGGCACCATCATCGGGCTGATCGACACGCTGGCCGGCCAGACCAACCTGCTCGCGCTCAACGCCACCATCGAATCCGCCCGGGCGGGCGAGGCCGGCCGCGGCTTCGCCGTGGTGGCGCAGGAGGTGAAGCAGCTCGCCGGCCAGACCGCCAAGGCGACCGGCGGCATTTCCGAGCGGGTGTTCGGCATCCAGGAATCCACCGGCGGCGTGCTCACCGCCATGTCCGGCTTCGCCGCCACCATGGAGGCGCTGCAGCAGGCCGCCACCGCCATCGCCGCGGCGATGACCCAACAGCAGGCCACCGCCTCCGACGTCGCCCGCAGCGTGCAGCAGGCCGCCAGCGGCACCCGCGACGTCACCTCCAGCATCGCCACGGTGGAGCAGGCGGCGCAGGCGTCCTCCACCGCCGCCCATCAGGTGCTCAGCTTCGCCCGCGACCTCTCCCGCCAGGCGGTGGCGCTGCGGCAGGAGGTCCACGCCTTCGTGGAGACGGTGCGCGCGGCCTGACCGCCGCGCGCCGCGCCGCAGACCGCACGGACCCCGGCATCCACGAAAAAGGGCGGCCCGCCGGGCCGCCCTTTCCGATTCGTCTGGACCGTGCGTCGACCGTGCGGCGGGCGGGGCCCGCCGCGCCGTCACTCGGCCGCGCCAGCCTCGCCGGCGGCGTCCTTCTTGGCCTCGAGGTCCTCGCCGGTGGTCTGGTCGACGACCTTCATGGAGAGGCGGGTCTTGCCGCGCTCGTCGAAGCCGAGCAGCTTCACCTTCACCCGGTCGCCTTCCTTGACGACGTCGGAGGGCTTCGCCACCCGCTCCTTGGCGAGCTGGGAGACGTGCACGAGGCCGTCCTTGGCGCCGAAGAAGTTCACGAAGGCGCCGAAATCCACCACCTTCACGACGGTGCCGTCATAGATCTGGCCGATCTCCGGCTCGGAGGCGATCGACTTGATCCAGTTCAGCGCCGCCTTGATCGACTCGCCCGAGGCGGAGGCGACCTTCACGGTGCCATCGTCCTCGATGTTGATCTTGGCGCCGGTCTTCTCGACGATCTCGCGGATGACCTTGCCGCCCGAGCCGATCACTTCGCGGATCTTGTCGACCGGGATCTGGATCACCTCGATGCGCGGGGCATGCTCGCCCAGCTCGGCGCGGGCGCCGGTGAGGGCCTTGCCCATCTCGCCGAGGATGTGGAGGCGGCCGTCCTTCGCCTGGGTCAGCGCGACCTTCATGATCTCCTCGGTGATGCCGGAGATCTTGATGTCCATCTGCAGCGCGGTGACGCCCTTGTCGGTGCCCGCGACCTTGAAGTCCATGTCGCCGAGGTGGTCCTCGTCACCGAGGATGTCGGAGAGCACGGCGAAGCGCGAGCCTTCCAGGATCAGGCCCATGGCGATGCCCGCCACCGGACGGCGCAGCGGCACGCCGGCGTCCATCAGGGCGAGCGAGGTGCCGCAGACGGTGGCCATGGAGGAGGAGCCGTTCGACTCCAGGATCTCGGACACCGCGCGCAGCGTGTAGGGGAACTCGTGCGCGGGCGGCAGGATCGGGCGGATGGCGCGCCAGGCCAGCTTGCCGTGGCCGATCTCGCGGCGGCCGGGCGAGCCCATGCGGCCGGTCTCGCCGACGGAGAAGGGAGGGAAGTTGTAGTGCAGCAGGAAGCGCTCCTTGTAGGTGCCTTCCAGGCTGTCGACGAACTGCTCGTCCTCGCCGGTGCCCAGGGTGGCGACCACCAGGGCCTGGGTCTCGCCGCGGGTGAACAGCGCCGAGCCGTGGGCGCGCGGCAGCAGGCCGGCCTCGGCGACGATCGGGCGGACCGTCTTGGTGTCGCGGCCGTCGATGCGCACGCCCTCGTCGAGGATGGTCCAGCGCACGATCTTGGCCTCGAGCTCCTTCAGCACCTCGGAGAGCTTCTGGCTCTCGGGCACGGCGGCGCCCTCGGCGGCGAGCTGCTCGTAATGCGCCTTGACCTTCGCCTTGGCGGCGCCGACCGCGGCGTAGCGGTCCTGCTTGCGGGCGATCTTGTAGGCGTCGCGCAGATCGGCCTCGATCAGGCCGCGCAGCTCGGCTTCCAGCGCCGCATTGTCCGGCGGGGTGAACTCGCGCGGCTCCTTGGCGGCCTTCTCGGCCAGGCGGATGATGGCGTCGATCACCGGCTGGAAATGGCGGTGGCCGAACATCACGGCGCCGAGCATGACGTCCTCGGGCAGCTCCTTGGCTTCCGATTCCACCATCAGCACGGCGTCGGCGGTGCCGGCGACCACGAGGTCGAGCGCGGTTTCCTTCACCTCGTCGACGGTCGGGTTCAGCACATACTCATTGTCGATGAAGCCGACCCGGGCGGCGCCGACCGGGCCCATGAAGGGCACGCCGGACAGCGTCAGCGCCGCGGAGGCGGCGACCAGCGACACGATGTCGGGGTCGTTCTCGAGGTCGTGCGAGAGGACGGTGACGATCACCTGGGTCTCGTTGCGGAACCCGTCCGGGAACAGCGGGCGGATCGGGCGGTCGATGAGGCGGGAGACCAGCGTCTCCTTCTCGCTCGGACGGCCCTCGCGCTTGAAGTAGCCGCCGGGAATGCGGCCGGCCGCGTAGGCCTTTTCCTGGTAGTTGACCGTGAGGGGGAAGAAATCGACCCCCGGCTTGGCCGCCTTGGCGGCGACGACGGTGGCGAGCACAGTGGTGTCGCCGTAGGACGCGAGCACGGAACCGTCCGCCTGGCGCGCCATCTTGCCGGTCTCGAGGGTGAGCGTGCGCCCGCCCCAGTCGAGTTCCTCGCGGTGAATGTCGAACATATGTATCTCTGGCTTTCCGAACCGGAGCCATGGGCAAGACGGCGAGAGGCTGCCCATCCGGGCCGGCCAGCCTCCGGCGATCCTGCCATGGCCGCCGTTTCAATCGAACGCGGCGAGCCCCATGCCCGCCGCTCCTTGGGACGTGGCGCGCCGGTCGCTTCCGGCGCCACCCTTGGTAGAGGCGGGCGCACCCTGCGGCGCGCCCGCGGCAGGGTTCAGCGACGGATGCCGAGGCGCTCGATCAGCGACTTGTAGCGGGCTTCCTCGGTCTTCTTGAGATAGTCGAGGAGGCCGCGGCGCTGGGACACGAGCTTCAGGAGGCCGCGACGGGAGTGGTTGTCCTTCGCGTGGCTCTTGAAATGCCCGGTCAGGTTGGAGATGCGCTCGGTGAGGATCGCAACCTGCACTTCCGCCGAACCGGTGTCGCCCGGCTTGGTGGCATATTCGGTGATGAGCGCCTGCTTGCGCTCGGCAGTGATCGACATCGGGATATCCTTTCCATCAAGGGGTCGAGATCGGGTGGGGGAGCCCCTCGGGGCGCCGCCCGCCGCTGCCTTCGGCCGGGCCGGGATGTCGTCCAGCACGGTCGAAACGGCAAAGGGTCGCGCGGACCGCATGTCCGCAACGCGCCGGCACCATACACGAAAACACCAGCGGCGCCAGACGTGAATCCCGGCACCGGAGGACCGGCGCCGGCCTCGCCTCAGCCCGCGCTGACGGCGTGGAAGATGCGGCGCGGCCAGATCTCGCCGCCCTCGGCCTCGCCCAGCGCCACCAGCCGGCCGCCGGCGGTGATCGCCACCGGCCCTTCGAGGATCGGGGCGTCGCGCCCGCGCAGCAGGATGCTCTGGCCGTGGCAGAGCCGCGCGGCGTCGGCCGGGCTCACCCGCAGCGAGGGCAGCGTGTCGAGGCCGATATCGACCGGGCGCAGCTTCTCCATCGGCGGGGTGGGATCGCCGCCTTCCGGCATGTCCCGCTCGGCGATGGCGCGCAGCGCCGCCAGCGGCACCAGGCTTTCCTCGGCGAAGGTGCCGACCCGGGTGCGCCGCAGCGCCGAGATGTGGCCCCGCGTGCCCAGCGCGCGGCCGAGGTCGCGGGCGATGGCGCGGACATAGGTGCCCTTGCCGCACAGCGTCTCGAACACCGCGTGGTCGGCGTCGGGCTGCGCCACCAGCTCCAGCCGGTGCACGACCACGGTGCGGGCGGCGAGTTCCACCACCACGCCGTCGCGGGCGAGGTCATAGGCGCGCTCGCCATTGATCTTCAGCGCCGAGAAGGCCGGCGGCACCTGCTGGATCTCGCCGCGGAACCGCGGCAGCGCCGCCTCGATGGCGGCGGCGTCGGGCCGCCCCTCGGCGGTCGCGACCGGCTGGCCCTCGCTGTCGTCGGTGTCGGTCTCGACGCCCCAGCGCACGGTGAAGCGGTAGACCTTCTCGCTGTCCATCACGAAGGGCACGGTCTTGGTGGCCTCGCCCAGCGCGATCGGCAGGCAGCCGGAGGCGAGCGGGTCGAGCGTGCCGGCGTGGCCGGCCTTCTTGGCGCCGAACATCCACTTCACCGCGCCCACCGCCTGGGTCGAGGTCATGCCGACCGGCTTGTCGAGCAGCACCCAGCCGTCGATGTCGCGCTTGGGGCGGCGGCGGCGGGCGGGCCCGCCCTGGCGGCCCTTGCCCCGCGGCGCGGCGCCATCGCGCGCCCCGGCGGCCTCGGCGGGGGCCGGCGCCGGGCCGGCCTCCGGCAGCAGGTCCTCGAACAGCAGGTCTTCCGGCAGCACGTCGGGCGGAAGCCGTTCGGCGTGGGCGCTCATGCGTCGTCTCCCTCGGTCTTGCCGTGGTCGAGGTCGCGGGCGACGTCGGGCGAGCGCAGCAGCGCGTCGATCCGGGCCCCTTCCTCAAAGGAGTTGTCGAGCCGGAACCGCAGTTCCGGGGTGAACTTCAGGTCGAGCCGGCGGCCGAGCTCGCCGCGCAGCGGGCGGGCATTGGCCTCCAGCGCCGCCAGCACGGCGGGGATGTCCCTGCCGCCGAGCGGCATGACGTAGCAGGTGGCGAGCTTGAGGTCGGGGCTCATCCGCACCTCCGGCACGGTGACCAGCACCCGGGCGAGCGCGGGGTCCGGCAGGTCGCCGCGGGAGAGGATGTCGGAGACGGCGTGGCGCACCAGCTCGCCGACACGGAGCTGGCGCTGCGAGGGTCCGGCGGCAGGGCCCGCCGTGGAAGCGCGTTTCATTCGGAATCGTCCTTGCGTCGCGGCCGGCCCGGCGCGAGGCGGGCAGCGGCCAACCGAGCGATGATGCGGCACACCGGCCGCCGGCCCTGGGGCCGGCACCGGTACGAAGCGGGGTCTGGGATCGTGAACCCGTCGCCGCCGCGCCACAGGGGCTCGGACCCTGCGGCGTGTCGCGCTGTCAGTGGACGGCGCCGGCCGGCGCCGCCCGTTTCCGTCCCGTCAGAGGGTGCGCTGCACCACCTCGACGCGGTAGCACTCGATCACGTCGCCGGCGCGCATGTCCTGGTAGTTCTCGAAGGACATGCCGCAGTCCTGGCCCGCATGCACCGTGTTCACCGCATCCTTGTAGCGGTTCAGCGTGGCAAGCTTGCCTTCGTGGATCACGACGTTCTCGCGGATCAGGCGGACATGCTGGCCGCGCTCGACGATACCGTCGGTCACGGTGCAGCCGGCCACCTTGCCCACCTTGGAGACCAGGAAGATCTCCTTGATCGTGGCGTTGCCCAGCATGGTCTCGCGCTTCACCGGCGCGAGCAGGCCGCCCATCGCCAGCTTAACGTCATCCACCAGGTCGTAGATGATGTTGTAGTAGCGGATCTCGATGCCGGCGCGGTCGGCAGCCTCGCGGGCTTCCTTGTTGGCGCGCACGTTGAACGCGATGATCGCCGCGCCGGCGGTCTCCGCCAGCGTCACGTCGCTCTCGTTCACGCCGCCGGCGCCGGAGTGGATGATGCGGGCCTGGACCTCGTCGGTGCCGAGCTTCTCCAGCGAGGAGATGATCGCCTCGACCGAGCCGGACACGTCGCCCTTGATGATCAGCGGGAATTCCTTGCGGCCCGCCGTCTTCGCCTGGCTCATCATCTGTTCCAGCGAACCGCGGACGGTGGCGGAACGGGCCGCCGCCTTCTCGCGCTTCTGGCGCTGGCGGTAGTCGGTGATCTCGCGGGCACGGGCCTCGCTGTCAACCACGGCGAGGCGGTCGCCCGCCTCCGGGGTGCTGTTGAAGCCCAGCACCTCGACCGGGAAGGACGGCCCCGCCGAGGCGACGTTCGCGCCCTTGTCGTCGATCAGCGCGCGCACGCGGCCCCATTCGGCGCCGGCCACCACGATGTCGCTGACGCGCAGCGTGCCGCGCTGCACCAGCACGGTCGCCACCGGGCCGCGGCCGCGGTCGAGCTTGGCCTCGATCACCGTGCCTTCGGCGGCGCGGTCCGGGTTCGCCTTCAGGTCCAGCACCTCGGCCTGGAGGCTGATCGCCTCCAGCAGCTTGTCGAGATTGGTGTGGGCCTTGGCCGAGACCTCGACCTCCAGCGTGTCGCCGCCCATGCTTTCGACCTGCACCTCGTACTGGAGCAGTTCGGAGCGGACCCGCTCGGGCTTGGCGTCCGGCTTGTCGATCTTGTTGATCGCGACGATCAGCGGGACCTTGGCCGCGCGGGCGTGGTTGATGGCCTCGACGGTCTGCGGCATGACGCCGTCATCGGCCGCCACCACCAGCACCACGATATCCGTCACCTTGGCGCCGCGGGCGCGCATGGCGGTGAAGGCGGCGTGGCCGGGGGTGTCGATGAAGGTGATCTTGCCGCCGAGCGGCGAGGTCACCTGGTAGGCGCCGATGTGCTGGGTGATGCCGCCGGCTTCGCCGGACACCACGTTGGCCTTGCGGATCGCGTCGAGCAGCGAGGTCTTGCCGTGGTCGACATGGCCCATGATGGTCACCACCGGCGGGCGGGAGACCAGCTCGTCCGCCGTGTCGGCGATGTCGAACAGGCCTTCCTCGACGTCGGATTCGGCGACGCGGCGCACCGTGTGGCCAAGTTCCTCGGCGATGAGCTGGGCGGTGTCGGCGTCGATCACGTCGGTGATCTTCACCATCTGGCCCTGCTTCATCAGCAGGCGGATGACGTCGACCGCGCGCTCCGCCATGCGGTTCGCCAGCTCCTGGATGGAGATGGTCTCCGGGATGACGACCTCGCGGGCGATCTTCTCCTTGGCCTCGACATGGCGGTTGCCGCTCATGCGCTGGGTGCGGCGGCGGAACGAGGCGACGGAGCGCTGGCGCTCCTCCTCGCCCGACTGGGCGGTGACCAGCGTCAGGCGGCCGCGGCTCTTGTCGCCACCGGCCGGCCGGGTCGGCTTGGCCGGGGCCGCGGGGCGCGCGGGGGCGCCGCCGGGGCCACGGCGCGCGGGACGACGGTCGTCGTCCTCGCTGTCCATGGCGCTCGGGCTGCGCGGGGTGGCGACGCGAGGCGCCACCGAGCCGGGGGCCTGCGGCGCCGGGGCGGACGGCGCGGTGCGGGCACCGGCCGACGCGGAGGGCTGGCCCTCGTCGCCGAAGCGCTTGCGGGCTTCCTGCTCGGACTTGCGCTTGGCCTCTTCCTCGAAGGCGCGGCGGGCTTCTTCCTCGCGCTTGCGGGCCTCGGCGGCCTCACGCTCGACCCGCTCCCGGGCCTCGCGCTCGGCGCGGCGGCGCGCCTCTTCCTCGGCGCGGCGACGCTCCTCCACCTCGCGGATGCGGGCATCCTGCAGGGCGGCGGTGCGGGCGCGGGCCTCTTCCTCGGTCAGCGACCGCAGCACCACGCCGGGACGGGACCCGGAGGGCGAGGGGCGCGGGCCGGAATAATTCGCGTTGGGCGAGGGATGGGTGCGGTTCGGCCCGCCGGACTGCGGACGGCCGGGCTGGCCACCCTGCGGGCGGCCGGGGGTCGAGCCCTGCGGGCGGGACTGCGCCGGCGACTGGGTCTGCGGCGGGCGCTGGCCCTGCGGGGCGCCCGGACGCTGGCCCTGCGGCGCGCCGGGGCGCGCGGGCTGCTGCGGCGCCAAGTCGGAGGCCAAGCGGGCTTA
>NZ_JAHBGE010000048.1 GCF_018390635.1 Ancylobacter lacus
CAGACTGCGCTTTCACGCCCAACCTATGAAGGTGCCGCCGGGACGACGCTTACGGTGATTGATCATCTCGGCGGGATCTTCTCGGCCGAGCTGCAGCGTCCGTCACATCCGACACAGGACCTGGTGGTGGAGTCGGCGGTCACCGCGCTTTCGGTACATCTGTTGCGAAGCTACGCCGCGCCTGCGGAGGCGAAGGCCGGGCTCGCGGGCAGCAATATCGCCGCCATCCGGCGGGCGCTTGAGGCCATGCGGCAGCCCCTGGACGCGAGGATGACCTTGGCTGAGCTGGCCGATGCTTCCGGCATCAGTCGTTTCCACTTCAGCCGCATCTTCAAGAAGCATGTCGGCATCTCCCCGATCGCTTACCTCGAGCGAACGCGCATCGACCGGGCGAAAGACCTGATCCAGCGTGCCGAGATGTCGCTGGCCGAAGTGGCGCAGACCGTCGGATTCGCCGATCAAAGCCATTTCACGCGCCGTTTCAAGCACTATACCGGACATACGCCCGGCGCCTATTCGCGCGAGCACTCCCGAAGACGGCCGCCGCTTTAAAGACGACGCTCATCCCGCGCGTCGCCTCCCACGCAAAGTGCCGAGCCGCGCTTCTTCCACATCAAGCAGATGGCCAAGACAACGCGAAAAATTGGCCGAATGCCTTCGGTGCGACGCTAACGCAAGCGGGAGAGGATGGGCGTCGACGGGTCGTGCAAGGCGCTGCGGCAGCGCCCGCAGACGGCGCCGCCAAGGGCGGGCGAGCAAGATGCATCAAAACAGAGCCAGGGCGTGCAAGACACGCCGAGCAGTGATCGTCTTAGTGCGCCGAGCAAAGGTCATCGTGGTGGCAAGCCGCGGCGGCGCGACAACACAATGTCTCCTCCCAGTTTACGGACCAAAGAGAGTCCACCACATGTCTGACGTGATGCATCGCACATGCGCTGTGCGACCGGTGCCACGCGGCGGCCGGTGGGCGAGGGCATGCGGCGCGCTGACCTTCGCGACGGTTGGCCTCCTGTTCGCCATCGGGATGCCGATGGCGCCGGCGATGGCGCAGACCGCGCCCGACACGATGGCGGCGCGCGTCGAAGCCTGCACGCCCTGCCATGGAAACAGGGGCGAAGGCACTTCCGACGTCTACTTCCCGCGGCTCGCCGGCAAGCCGTCTGGCTACCTCTACAACCAGCTGCTCGCCTTCCGCAGCGGCCGGCGCAAATATCCCCCGATGAACTATCTGCTGGAGTTCCTGCCGAATGCCTATCTGCAGGAAATGGCGGATTATTTCGCCGACCAGCGTCCCGCGCAGCCGGACCCGGCCCCCATCACCGTGAGTGACGACATCCTGCAGCGCGGCGAGGCGCTGGCGACAGGCGGCGACTCGGCTGCGCAGGTTCCGGCCTGCGCCAGCTGTCACGGTGCGGAGCTTACCGGCATGGAGCCCGGCATTCCCGGTCTGCTCGGCTTGCGGCCCAATTATGTAAGCGCCCAGCTCGGCGCCTGGCGCTACGGCACGCGCACGGCGACGTCGCCGGATTGCATGCAGCCGGTCGCGGCAAAATTGACCGAAGCCGATGTCACCGCGGTTGCGGCCTATCTGGCGACCCTGCCTGCCCCGGAGAACGCGGCACCGCTGCCGAAGGGCAGCTACGCCCTGCCATTCCCATGCGGCAGCGCGCCCAACTGAGGAGCAGGACTATGCGACCGATGCTCCCTCAGCTCGTCATCATCAGTGCGCTTGCCTTCACGGCGCCCGCCGTGAAGGCGCAGTCGAACACCTCGAATACCGGCGGCGACATCGTGGCGCGCGGCGAATATCTTGCGCGGGTCGGCGATTGCATCGCCTGCCATACCGCGCCGGAAGGACAGCCGTTCGCCGGCGGTCGTGCCATGCAGACACCGTTCGGTGCGCTCTACACCTCCAACATCACGCCAGACCCGGTGACGGGCATCGGCCGTTGGACCGCCGACGATTTCTACACAACCATGCATACCGGGCGCTTCCCGAGCGGGGGTCTTCTTTATCCCGCGATGCCCTTCGCATCCTATACCAAGGTGACGCGCGCCGACAGCGATGCGATCTTCGCCTATTTGAAGTCGATTCCACCCGTGAGACAGAAGAATCGCAGCCACGATCTGCATTTTCCGTATGACAATCGCGAGCTGATCCTCGGCTGGCGTACGCTGTTCTTCCGCGAAGGCGAGTTCAAGAGCGATCCGGCCAAGTCACCGGAGTGGAATCGCGGCGCCTATCTGGTCGACGGACTTGGCCATTGCGGCATGTGCCATTCGCCGATCAACGCGCTGGGCGGCAGTTCACAGGCCGACGCATTCAAGGGCGGGTTGATCCCGATGCAGAACTGGTACGCCCCCTCGCTGACGTCCAACCGCGAGGCCGGGCTTGGCGATTGGAGCCTCAAGGACATCACCGATCTCCTGCAGGCCGGCGCGTCGAAACGCGGCGTCGTCTTCGGTCCCATGGCTGAGGTCGTTCACAACAGCCTGCAATATCTCACCGACGAGGATGCCCGCGCGATGGCGGTCTATCTCAAGGGCATCGCCGAGGCGTCGCCGAAAGCGCCACCCGCGTCGAGCCTGCCGGGCAGCGAGAGCAGTCTGCTGATCAGCCTGGGCAAGACGGTCTATGATGCGCGCTGTGCCGGCTGTCATGGCGTGAACGGCGAGGGCCGGCCTCCGCATTGGCCGCCGCTCGCCAACAACCAGTCGATCGATATGCCATCGGCGGTCAATCCGATCCGCATGGTCCTGAACGGCGGTTACCCGCCGGGGACCAGGGGCAATCCCAGGCCATATGGCATGCCGCCCTTCGCCGGCCTTTTGTCCGACAACGAGATTGCCGCCGTCGTGAGCTACATCCGCACCTCCTGGGGCAATCGCGGCATGCCCGTGAGCGCCCGGGAAGCAAACGAACTCCGGGCGGCACCGCTCGATTGAAGGTCCCCATGCTGAACTCCGAAGTTTCCGAGAGCAGCGGCGCTGATGATGAGCAGGCTGTCCGCGACGTTGTCGCCTGCGGCCCGCACGGCGCGCTGACTGTCGCCGGCCTCGCCACGGCGATCGTGGTCGGCTTGTGGCTCGCCTTCTACCTGCTCGTCTTTCTGCCCCGGGGAGCGCTGCAATGACCGTCGAGGACAGCCGCAACGGCGCCGCGGCGGTTGCCCGCACCGAGCGGAACTGGGCAGTGATCGCGGTCACCATCATCATCGTGATGACGCTGCTCGCCGTGGTCGCCGGGCTGCATCGGGCGACCATGCCGCAGTCCGAGGTTCAGGCCGTCGACCCTGCCCGGCTGCACCTCTCCGGCGAGTTCATCGAAGCCAATCTCGGCAGTGAACGCGGCGTCGACGGCGCCGTGACCGTGCGCGTGATCGGCCAGCAATATTCCTTCACGCCGGCCTGCATTCTGGTGCCCACGGACACACCGATCACCTTGCGCGCCACCAGCGCCGATGTCGTGCACGGTCTCCTGGTTCAGGGCACCAACATCAACACCATGCTCGTGCCCGGCTACATCTCGGAGCAGCCCATGCGGTTCACCAAAGCAGGCGATTACCTGATGCCGTGTCAGGAGTTCTGCGGCTTCGGACATGAAGGCATGTGGGGCACAGTGAGGGTCATCGACAAGGCGGCGTTTGCCGAGCGCGCGAAGGGCGGCGGGAGGCTCAGCTGTGTTGGTGAATAGGAGGCTTGTCCTCGCGCATTTCTGTAAGCGTCGTCCCGGCGGCACCTTCATAGGTTGGGCGTGAAAGCGCAGTCT
>NZ_JAHBGE010000005.1 GCF_018390635.1 Ancylobacter lacus
GCGTGGCCGGCGGCCTGGTATTGCCCGCCCATCACCCCGAACACCCCGAGCCCCGCCCCGTCCTTCCGCAGCAGCCCGGGGATGATGGTGTGCAGCGGCCGCTTGTTCGGCTCGATCGCGTTGGGGTGGCCCTCGATCAGCCGGAACTGCGAACCCCGGCTGTGGAACAGCACACCGCTCACCGGGTCCAGACGGGTCGAGCCGAAGGCGTGGAAGATCGAGTTGATGAACGACACCATGTTGCCGTCCCGGTCCACCGCGCAGACATACACCGTGTCCCTGTGCTCCGGCTCGCTCCACAGCGCCGGCACCCCGGCCCGCCCCATGTCGATCCGCCCCGCCAGCGTGTCCAGCGTCGCCGGCGCCAGCAGCTCCTCCACCCCCACCCCCATCGCCGCGGGATCGGCGATCAGCGCGTCGCGGTGGTGGTAGACCAGCTTCGAGGCCTCGGCGTGCAGGTGCACCCGGTCGGCCGGCGCCATCCCGGCGCCGAGGTCGAAGCGGGACAGGATGCCCAGCAGCATCAGCGCCGCCAGCCCCTGGCCGTTGGGCGGGCACTCCTCCACCGTGACCCCGCGATAGTCCGCGGCGATCGGCGCGGTGTAGAACGCCGCCTGCGCCCCCGCGGCGAAATCCTCCTCGGTGTGCAGCCCGCCGAGACTCCTCAGATGGGCGACCATCGCCGCCGCCACCGGCCCCTCGTAGAAGGCCCGCGCCCCGCCGCGGGCGATCGCCTCCAGCCGGTCGCCCAGCCGCGGCTGGGCGTGGCGGTCCCCCGCCACCGGCACCCGCCCGCCCGGCTGGAACAGCGCCGCCGCGTGCGGGTCCTGCGCCACGATCGCGGCCTCGCCCGCCCAGTCGAACGCCACCCGCGGCGCCACCGGGTAGCCCTCCCGGGCATAGCCGATCGCCCGCGCCAGCACCCGGCCGAGCTCCAGCCGGCCATGGTCGGCGTGCAGCCGGGTCCAGGCCGAGACCGCGCCGGGCACCGTCACCGCATGGGCCGAGGTGCGCGGGATCTCCCCGATCACCCCCGCCGCCGCCAGCGCCGCCACGCTCGCTCCCGCCGGGGCCCGGCCCGAGCCGTTCAGCGCCACCGTCGGCCCGTCCTTCGGCGCGTAGAGCACGAAGGCGTCGCCGCCGATCCCGGTCATGTGCGGGTCCACCACGCACTGCACCGCCACCGCCGCCAGCGCCGCGTCCACCGCCGAGCCGCCCGCCGCCAGCATCTCGAGCCCCGCCGCGCTCGACAGCGGGTGCGACGTCGCCACCATCGCCTCCCCCGAAACAACCGGCGCACGGCGGGGACCAAAAAA
>NZ_JAHBGE010000049.1 GCF_018390635.1 Ancylobacter lacus
CAACCGACACCGCCGCGCGCCTGCTGGTGTGCGCCGCCCTGCTCGCCGCGATCGTCGCCGCGATCGCTTCCGTCCTCACCCATCTGCCTCAGGTGCACTGATGTCCCAGCCCTTCGGCCGCGATCCCTACAGCTTCGACGGCGACAACCGCCCGGCCCGCCTGCGCGGTCGGGAAGGCGTCGTGATCCTCGACGAGTTCGCCGGTTTCGGCGACGCGCCTGCACCGCGGCGGGAATACCTGCCGGCGCTGGATTTCCCGATCGAGCCCGGCGCGGCGCCTCGCCGCCCGCTCTGGCGCGTCATCGCGATCGGCGCCGCGCTGGTGCTCGGCTCGCTCGCGGTCGTGGCGGCGATGGCCTGGGGGCTGATGCGTGTCTTCGAATGGGCGCTGGGGCTGTGAGCATGGATCGCAACTGGATCGAGCTGCCGGGTGAAGTCTACATCCGCGCCGAGATGGTTTTTCTCGGGCCGCCGATCATCGCGGCTGCCCAGGCGGCGCCGCGCGACGGCATGATCGCGCGGCTGGATACGTGGCAGCGCGAGCAGAGCAAGGCCACAGCCGACGCTGTGACCTCGCAGGAGGTCGATGCCATTCTCGCACGCCTCTATGGCATCGTCAGGGGTTAGCGATGCCGTGGAATACTCCGGTCACCAATTCGTCTGCGCCTTCCAAGATCGCAACGTGGCTTTGCAGCCTTCCCGTCATAGCGCTCTGGATTTCTCGACGAATTTCGTCTCGCCATGCGGCGACCCCGGCTTTGTCGACCCCGTGCAGCTCGGCCATCAGCCGATATAGCTGCCGAAGCACCACCACGGTTGCCATTTCAGTCCCGATGTCGCCGGGGTTCATTCCTTCTTTCAGCACTTCCTCTTCCTCCGACTCGTTTTCCCAAATCCGAGTGTCGGGGAAGCGCGCCACCTGCGCCAGTGGTGGGGCGGCGGGGCTACCCGCATCCTCCCTCGACTCCGCCGGGCGGCCGACATCCGCGCCGTCCGCCCGGCGCCTTTCCGGGGGGGGGCGATGAGTAAGCGCCCCGTCTGGTCCTGGGCGGATGTCGCGCCGAAGGCAAAGGCTGCGGCCCCGGCCGCGGCTGTCCCGCCGGCAACGGCACCCATGAGCACCTTGGCGCAAATGGTCAGCGCACCGCGGCAGTCGGAGCCGGGCGCTGCGGTGGGGTCGCGACCTGCCGCATCCCGGGAGGGTGGCCACCCTCGTGCCGGTTCGAATCCGGCAGGTGCTCGCTCCGTTGCCGGCAGGACAGCCGCGACGCCGGCGGACGTCGAAGACGTCGAGATGCTGGTGGTGCTCGATCCGGCGACGTACCGCCGGCTCTCCGCGCTCGCCGCGGCGGCGGGACAGAGCTGCGCGAGCTGCGCCGCATCGCTCCTGCGGGCCGTCGTCGAGGACGATGCGGCCGCCCATGGCGAGGTGGCCTGACATGTCGCCCCGCCGCGATACTCACACGCTCGACCTGTTCGCCTGGGAGCCGCCGACCGTGGTCGAGCGCTTCGCGGAGCCGAGCGTGCGCGCGGCGAGCTGGCGGGACCGTGTGGCGCGGGCAGTGCGCGAGACGCTGGACGCGACGAAAATGCCGCGCGACGCGGTGGCAGAAGAGATGTCCGCCTGGCTCGGCGAGGACGTGCCCCGCGCCATGCTCGACGCCTATGCCAGCCTTGCCAAGAGCGAGCACACCATCTCGTTTTTGCGCGTCATCGCGCTGGGTGTGGTGACCGGCGACCCCCGCCTCCTGCAGCTCGCCGCCGAGACGCTTGGCCGCGCGGTGATCGAGAGCCGCTATGTCGGCGCCATCGAGGAGGCGATGGCGGTGGAGGCCATCGAGCAGATGGAGCGGGTCCGTCGTCAGGGCCGCCGCCGCTGGAAAGGTGGCGGGCGATGAGGACGGTGACGATCGCCGAGATTGCCGCAGCCCTGCAGCAGGACCGCACAAGCGCGCTGCGCAAGGCGAACGCTGACAACTGGCTATTTACCGAGGAAACGGGTCGGGGCGGACGCCGCCGTCTCTATCATTTCCGATCCTTGCCCCCGAAAATCCAGGCCGCACTCGATGCCGCCGAGCTGGCCCGGCTGCGGGCGAGCCTCGCCCTCGCGCCGGCACCCGCCCCGGCGCCGGCGCCATCGGCCCCCAGCCTCCCGCTCGCCGATGGCCCCAATGCCACGAAGCGCCGGGACGCCAAGGCCACCATCTTCGCGGCGGTGCAGGAGCTGAAGGCCGCCAGCGGCTATTCCGACACACGCGCCTACGCCGCCTTTTCAGCGCTCTATGCCCATGCGGCGCTGGAGGTGAAGGCCGGGCGCGCCCCGGTGGGGCCGGCCGCGGTCTCGGGGCTGCCGGCATGGGTGTTCAACGCGGTGCCAAAGCTCTCCGCCCGCACCCTGCTGCGCATCTGCCAGACCGTGCGGCGCGGCGACCTGCAGGCCCTCAAGGGACACCACCACAACAGGCGCGGCACGGGCGTGCTGGACATCGCCATAGACCCCACCGGGGTCCTGCCCGGCGCCGGCGCGGTCTCGAGGGCCATCCTCACTCTGATCACGGAGCAGCCGCACCTGTCGGGCCGCGCGCTGCGCGACCAGATCATCGGCAATTTCGGGCCGGAGCTGGTGCTGCCGAGCGGCGAAGTGGTGGAGATGCCCTCGATCCGGCTGTTCCAGTTGCATGTCGCCAAGCTGAAGCAGCGGCATGAAAGCCTGATCCTCAACATCACCAATCCCGACGCCTGGCGCTCGAAGCGCCAGATGGCGTTCGGCGAGCAGTTCACCGGCGCCGGTCTCAACGACATCTGGCAGATCGATGCCTCGCCGGCCGACGTGCTGACGCTGGACGGGCGCTATTCGGTCTATGTGCTGATCGACCTCTGGTCGCGGCGCATCATGGTGCTGGTCACCCGCACGCCCCGCGCGGCCGCGGTGATCGCGCTGGTGCGCCGGGCGCTGCTGGCCTGGGGCGTGCCGACCACGATCAAGACCGACAACGGCTCGGATTTCGTCGCCAAGGCCACCAGGGCGGTGCTGGCGTCGCTGAAGATCGAGCATCAGCTTTCCCCGGCCTTCACGCCTACCGACAAGGGCCATGTCGAGCGTGTCATCCACACGCTGCAGCATGATTTCGGCCCGCTGCAACCGGGCTTCATCGGCCACAACGTCGCCGACCGCGCCGCCATCGAGGCGCGGCGTTCCTTCGCCGCCCGGCTCGGCGACCACGACGAGCGCAACGCCTTCTGCGTCCAGCTCGACCCGTTCGAGCTGCAGCGCCGGCTCGATGCCTGGGCGGAGATCGCCTATGCGCACCGGGAGCACGAGGGCCTCGACGGGCTGACGCCGGCGGCGAAGGCCGCGCAATATGACGGCGCCACCCGCCCCACCTGATCGCCTACTACGCCGAGCGCGTGCCGATGCATCGCGGGCGTTGGGAGCCGGAGGGCTCCACCGCCACCGACTATCTGTGGGTGTGCTGGGTCAAGGGCGCCGATCCGCTTCCGCCCATGTGGATCCCGCCGGGTCAGCGTACCGCCCTGCATCGGGTCGACGACGTGGCGCGCTGGTGCAAGCCCGCGGCGATCCCGCTTTTCGAGGGGGATAGCGAGCCATGACGCTGATCCGTCAGGTGCCGGTGCCCGATCCGACCAGCGCCATGCTGGAGGAGCCGGCCGAACGCCGACAGATGGCGCACGACCTGCGGTGCGCCAATCCCCGGCGCCTGGTGACGTGGCGCGGCTTCACGGTCGCCGGGCGCCACGTCAACCCGTACCGGGACTTCGCCCATGCGGTGCAGGCCGGCCGACCCAGGGATCAGCAGATCGCCGAGCTGCTGATCGGTGACATCTTTGCCGATGCGCTGCTCGCCGATGGCACGCACATCGTGCCGCTCGCGGGAGCCTCATGATGTCCCGCGCGCTCCCGGCCTCGCCCGCGCTGCCGCCCCTCCTCGCCTGGGAGATGGCGAAGCAGCTGCGGAGCCTGCGGGCGGAGCGCGAGGGGCTGCTTGCCCGGCTGCAGCGGATCGACCCGCGCAGCACCCGGCGGCTGGCGATCGAACGCCAGCTCGCCGCTCTCACAACCGACATCCTTGCCGCCGAGGTGCGGCTCAACGGAGGCACTGGCCCATGATCCACATTCCCGCCTCGCGCCAGCAGATCGGCGCCATCCACGCCGAAAAGGCCCGCATCGGGCTCGATGATGAGACCTATCGCGACGTCATGCAGCGCGAGACCGGATGCCGGTCCTCGACCGACCTCACGGCGTCCGCCGCCGGCCGGCTGCTCGACCACATGCGGGCGCAGCCGGGCCGCGCACCCGGCGTTCAACGCCGTTCAGGGGCCGTTGAACGCCCGGTGAAGCCGGCGTCAAGAGGCGGGCGGCTGGACGGTACCTACGGCCACAAGCTCCAGGCGCTGTGGATCTCCGGCTACAATCTCGGCGTGGTGCAGGACCGCTCCGACAAAGCGTTGCTCGCCTTCGTCGAAAAGCAGACCGGCGTTTCGCACACCCGGTTCCTGCAGGACCATCGCGCGGCCGCGAAGGCCGTCGAGGCCATCAAGGACTGGCTGACGCGCGAGGCCGGCGTGGCGTGGGGTGCGTCCAATCAATCGCGCGCCCAGAAGGTGGCGGTCTATTACACCCAGCGCCGCCGGCTCGATGCGCTCGGCGTCGCCTATGACGACCTGCCGCTTCCCAACGATGCGTCGTCGGAGGAACTGACGCAGCTCATGCGGCTCATGGGCGACCGGCTGCGCAAGGCGATGGGACTGTCGCCGGCTCCGGCGAAGCGCGGGAAGGCGGTGGCGTCATGAGCGAGGGGTTCGCGTGGACCGATCTCGGCGCGCGCTGCTCCTCCGGCAAGGCGGAGGGCGATGCACGTGCGGAGATCTGGCCGAGCGGCGACTGGCTTGGAAGCGCCGGCCGGGGCCGGCTGGTGGTCAAGGTGGCGGTGCCCGGCGTGCCGAGCAGCTACAGCCAAGCCGACGACATGGCGTCCGCGCAACGCCGCGCCGGCGAGCTGCTGGCCGAGGCACGCGCCGAGCTTCGCGCGAGGGCGAGGGCGAGTCGATGAAGTCCTTCTCGCTAACCGACATTCGCCGTGAGAACGATCGGCTGCGTGCCGAAAATGAGAGGCTCGTCGAGCAGGTCGCGGGTTATCGGGCGATGCTGGACGGTGATGCGCCGCTCCCGCCCGACTGGCGGCTCACCAAGACGGAGACGGCGCTGCTTCGGGTGCTGGCGTCAGGCCGCCTCTACAGCGTCCGATTGATCATGGACGCCCTGTACTGGCGCAGGACGAATGAAGTGCCTTACGACGACATCGTTGGCGTGTATGTCTGCAGGATAAGAAAGAAACTCCGCCCTCTCGGCATCGATATCATTACTGTTTCCGGCCAAGGTTACTATCTGCCAGCCGCGAGCCTGCAGCGCGTCCGCGATGCGCTGGGAGGTGGCGCCCCATGACGCCGCTCACTCTCGACGATCTCACCCGGGACGAGCTGCTGGCCTGGATCCGCGAGCGCGCGATGTTCATGCGGGTGCAACAGTCCGACCTGCTGTGGGTCCGCCATCAGTCGCTTGCCGACAAGGCACGCGAGCTGGGCGACAAGCAGCTTGAGGTGATGGCGGCCCATACCCGCGCCATGAGTGCCTGGATGGCAGGACTGCAGGATAAGACCGCGCCGCGCAAAAAGTTGGCGCTGGAGAAGGCGTGCCTTGACGCAAAGGATGCCCTTACCCGCGCCGCGCGCGCCTATGACCGCGCCCGCGCGGCCGAGCGGACCTGCTGGGACGAGTTTCAGAAGCTTTGGGAGGCGGAACGCGCGACATGAAGCCGGCCGCCCCGACTCTGAACATCGATATCCCGGCGCAGGTCGAGCCCTATGTGCGCGCGCTCGGTATCGATGGTGCCATCGCGTTCCTGCTCGCGTTCGGGGGCGGCCCGACCTACATCGCCCGCCGGCCGGAGCAGAACAGTGCCGTCCGCGACGTCATAGGCGAGGACGGCATCCGCGCCCTCGCCACCCAGATCCAAGGCCGGATCGCCCGCGTCCCTCTTGCCAAGCCATGGATCGCCCGGGTGCGCTTTGCGCAGGACGTCGCGATCGTGCAGATTGCGCGTGAGCTGCATGTGTCGGACGAGACCGTCCGCAAATGGCTGGTCGACGAGCGCGCCGAGCGCCTGCGGCAGCTCTCGCTCCCGTTTTAACCCGGGTCCGGTCCCTCACCGTGGGGAGCATGACCCGCGCGGTTATGCTGCGATCTTCGGGCTCTCGCATCGCGCGCGGAGCCCCCATGCCATTCTGGATCGCGTTCCCTTTAGCCATCGGCCTGCTGCCTCCGGTTGTCGGAGCCGTCGCCGGAGGCATCTCCTATGCTGTGCTCGACCTGACCGGCGATCGCTCCAATGCAGGCGAGCGCGCGTGGGAAACGGGCATCATCTTCGCGCTGATGGTTTTCATCGCGCTGGTCGGGCTTGGCCTGCTGCTGCGCGTGGAGGCGTAGGCCATGGTGCCGCTTCCCCTTTGCTTCCTCGCCACGGAATGCGTGCTCCTGCTGGTCGGCATGCTCGGCGACACCGCCGCGCGGGTCGGCCTCGCCATCGGCCTGCCGGGCGGAGTGCTGCACCGGCGCTGGCGGCCGTCCGATGCGCCCCGCCTCATCTCGCGTCCGGCCTGGACCATGGTCGGGAGCTTCGTCGGCGGGCTGCTGCTCTTCGTGCTCGTCTGGCTGGGAGGTCACTGACATGGACATCCGCGATATCCAGCGGCGGCTGATCGCGCTCGGCTACGATCTCGGCCCGGCCGGGGCCGATGGCGTGCTCGGCCGCCGCACCACCGCGGCCGTCGCGCAGTTCCAGGCTGCCGCCGGGCTGGTGGTCAAATGGCCCGGCACGATCAGCGCCGTTACGCAGGCGGCCCTGATCGCCCGCACCAGGGACGTCGCTGTCGCGCCGGACGCCCGGCTGGTGCTGCCGTGGATGGCGGAGGCCTCGCGCCGGATGGGTCTGCATGAGCGCGAGGACAATGCCACGCTCAAGGCGTGGCTGCGCAGCGACGGCCGCACGGTCGGCGACCCTGCCCGGCTGCCGTGGTGTGGGGACTTTGTCGAGACCTGCATAGCGCTCGGCCTGCCGCATGAGCCGCTGCCGGCGAACCCCTATCTCGCCCGCAACTGGCTCACATTCGGCCTGTCGGTCAGCCCGACGCCCGGTGCGGTGATGGTGTTCTGGCGCGGGTCGCGCGCCGGGACGGATGGCCATGTCGCTTTCTATCTCGGCGAGAACGCCAGCCAGTACCGCATTCGCGGCGGCAATCAGGCCGACGAGGTGTCCGACACCTGGATCGCCAAAGACCGGCTTCTCGGCGCCCGCTGGCCCACCACTTTCGACCTCCCTTCGATCGGCGCGAACGTGATCAGCGGGTCCGGCGCCAGCTCCACCAACGAGGCCTGACCATGATGTCCCGCGTCCTTTTCGCCGCCCTTCTGCTCGCCGCCGGCACGGGCTGCGCCTTCGCCGGCGACACGCTGGTCTCCGCGGCGCCGCTGGTCGATCTGGTGACGCCGTGGATCACGGCCGCCGCTTCCGGCGCCGTGCTGGCGTTCCTGACCTGGCTCGCGGGAGCGCTCCGCACCCGCTTCGGCATCGACCTCGACCAGCGTCACCGCGACGCGCTCCACCTCGCGCTGACCACCGGCGTCACCAGTGGGCTCCGCCGGCGTCACCGTCGCGCCGTCGACGATCATCCGGGCTCCCGGCGGGCTCGGACACGGCCGGCTCATCGGCGATCGCCGCACAGCCATGTTCAGGGGACGATGATCATGTGGGGCTGGCTCAAGGGGTGGTTCCGCGAGGCGGATGCCGATGCCGATCCGGCCGGCGCCGACCCGGCCGGAGCCACCGTGACGGACGATGACAGCGGCTGGCGCCCGCTGTCATCGACAAAGCGCGACCTCAACCCGGTGACCCAGCGGCGCATGCAGGAGCTGGCGCACCACGCCTGGGAGCAGCACAGGCTCGCGAACCGGCTGGTCGAGTTGCCTCTCGCCTTCATTCTCGGCGACGGGGTGTCGGTCACCTGCGACAACGAACAGGCCCAGAGCTGGCTGAAGGAATGGTGGTGCGATCCCATCAACCGCTTCGACCTCAATCTGGAAAAGCGCGTACGCGAGCTCGCCCTGTTCGGGGAACAGGTCATTGTCGTCTTCACGACGGCGGCGGGTCTGGTGCGCCACGGCGCGATCGACCCCACGCGTATCAGCCGGGTGGTGATCGACCCTGACAATGCCGCGCTGCCGATCGGTGTGGAGGTCGGCTGCGAAGGGGCCGATCTCAAGACCTATCGCGTCATCCTCGAAGGCCGCGACGACGACATCCTGACGCCGGCGGCGATCGCTTTGCGCGCGGCGATGACGGCCGGCGACTGCCATTTCTGGCGGGTCAACGACCTGCTCACCGGCACCCGGGGACGCTCCGACCTGCTCTCTGCGATCGACATCGCCGATGCCTACACCCAGCTGATCTTCGGCGAGGTGGAACGGGCCGCGGCGCTGCGGACGGCGATCTGGGATGTCACCGTCACCGGTGCCACCCCGGAGCAAATAGCCGAACGTGCCGCCTCGATCGCGCCGCCCCGCCCGATGTCGGTGCGCGTGCATAACGAGGCGGAGAAATGGGAATCGATCAGCCCGAAGCTTGAGGCGGCCGACGCCTCCGAGACCCTTCGCGTCGTGCGCAACGAGGTGCTCGGCGGCGGCACCATACCTGAACACTGGTACGGCGGCGGCGGCGACGTCAATCGCGCCACGGCGGCGGAGATGGACGAACCCACCTACAAGATCTTCCGCCGGCGCCAGCTGCTGTGGCAAGCGATCATCGAGGCGGAGGCGCGTCATGCGATCCGCCAGCGCCTGCGTGCGACCGGTCAGGATGCCTCGGTCCTGCCCGATGATATGATGCCTCGCGCCGAATTCCCCGAAATGCAGTCGGTGGACGTCTCCCGCTATGCCCAGGCGCTGGCGCAGGTGGTGGCCGCGGCCGCCTCGGCCGTCGATCGGGGGCTGCTCAGCGAGGAGACCGCCGTCCAGCTCATCGCCTCGATCGCCGGCAAGCTCGGCGTGGAGATCGACGCCGGTGCCGAACTGGAAGCCGCCCGGGTCGCTCGGGACAAGCGGCAGGCCGACGACGTGTTCCGGCCGCCGCCGGCGGCCGCGGCGGATCCGGCGGACGATCTGCCGCCGGAGAGCCCGATGCCGGCTGACGGAGCCGCCGGCACGGCGGTCCCGCGGGCCGACTGATGGACGATCGGGAGCGGGAACGGCGGTTCCGGCGCGAACGGCGGGCGCAGCTCGCTCGCTCGGTGCTGATCCAGAGCGAGACGTATAACGAGATCGTCCATTACCTCACGATCGCCCGCAATCGCGTCCTCGCCGCGCTGGCGGGGACGCCGACGCAGTTCGAGACCTGGCGGCTCGGCCAGCTGCAGGTCGAGGTGCGGCGCGCGCTGGAGGCTTTCGAGCGCGGCGCGACCGACGTGCTGATGACCGGCATCGACCGCTCCTGGGCGGCGGGCTCGGATCTCGTCACCGCACCGCTCGCCGCTGGCGGCATCGACATCGGGGGACGGCTGCCGGCACTCGACCTGAGGCTGCTCACGGCCCTGAAGTCCTTCCAGACCGACCGGATCCGCGACATCTCGACGACCACGGTCAACAAGGTCAATCAGGAGATCGGTCAGGCGGCGATCGGGGTGCAGAGCCCTTTCGCCGCGGCACAGAAGGTGGGCGAATTGATCGATGCGCCCGCTGCCCGTGCCCGCACCATCGTGCGGACCGAACTCGGCACCGCCTATTCCGAGGCCGGCCAGCAGCGCATGGAACAGGCGGTCAAACTCGGTGTCACGGGTCTCCAGAAGCAGTGGCGCCGGTCGGGCAAGCTGCACCCGCGCATCACCCACGAGCTGGCGGATGGCCAGATCGTCGATGTCGACAAGCCGTTCCGGGTTGGCGGCATCGACATCATGAAGCCGCGCGATCCCGCGCTCGACCCGAAAGACCGCATCAACTGCGGCTGCTCGTCCCTGCCATTCATGCGGCACTGGCGCGTCTCCACGCCTGGCGCAAAGCCCTATAGCGCCGAAGAGCTGGCCCGCTCGCAGGTGGCGCGCGTGGCCGAGGAGGTGCGGGCGGCGCCGACGCCCACACCGGTCTCCGCCGAGCTGCCGCCTCGCAGCTTCGCGAGCCCGATCGAGGAGCATTACGTGTTGCAGCGCGAGTATGCAGCATGGGCCGGCTCGCTGGCACGGGAAGAGCGTCATGCGATCAACGTCTACAAGACCTCGGCCGGTTACACGATCAATGAGGCCCTGCGCAAGGATGCCGTCAGCCCGGCGATCGAACGGCATATCGCCAGCCTCGACGCGGCTCTGTCGACCGCCCGTCTGCCGGCGCCGACGCGGCTCTGGCACGGCGAAGGCCCGCAATCACCGAACCTCAAGCTGCGCCCGGGCGATGTCAGCGCCCCGGCCGCGGGCTATTTCTCGTCCTCGATCCGCCGCGAGATGGCGCAGGGAAATGCCGATGGGGGGATCATTGTCGAATTTGTGCTGCCGGCAGGATATCCTGCCGCCTATATCAACGGCGTGCCGTTCCCGATCGACGACACGATCCGCGCGGCCAATGTGCGCGGCATCGCCGCGCTCGCGTCTGGCGAGGGGCGCGTGCCTGCCCGCTTCGATTATGGGGGGGCGGACATCTGCGTCCTCGCTTATCGGCTCGACGGCGGAATTCTCACCATCGTGTCGACGGCCGGCCGCAAGTACCGCATCGACGGCGTGACCGGTGGCGTGATCGACGCCGATACCGGCGTGGAGCTGCTGTGATGCCGCGCTCCCGTCAGGTCCTTGGCACGTTCCGCGAGGCCGAACCTGTCGCCGGCGAGAGCTTCGCCGGCGCCGGCGCGGTGCTGGAGGCGCAGGAGGGAAACCGGTTCCGGGTCCGCATCATCCGGGCCGGCGTTTCCGGCAACGGCAATTACTATCCCGACGCCGCCCTGCGCGAGGGCGCGCCGCTGTTCGAGGGTGCGCGCGTCATCGTGAAGCCGGACGCCGAGCACCTGGCCTTGCGTGGCAAGGACCCGCGCGCCGTGCTTGGCCGCATCTCCGGCGTGAACTTCGTTCCCGGCGCGTCGCCCGACACCGGCACGCTGGAGGCGACCTTCGAGGCGCTCAATCCCGCCGATCCCATGGTCGTCAATCTGCGCGAGGCGATATCGCGCGGCATGAGCAACCTGTTCGGGCTCTCGATCGACGCCCGCGGCACCTACCAGACCGTCAATGGCGTCCGCCGCGTCGGCCGCTTCACCAAGGTCAATTCCGTCGACCTGATCGTCGAGCCCGGCGCGGACGGCCGCGTGCTCGACGTGCTGGAGGCCGAGCCTTCAGCCGTTCCCCCCACCACCCAGGATGAGACGATGCCCCGCTGGCTCCTGCTCAAGCTCCTCAAGACGCATCGCCCGGCCTATCTGGCGGGCAAGGACGAGGCCCAGCTCACCGAGGCCCAGCTCGTCGAGGCACTCGGCGAAGCGCTGAACGAGGCGGCGCCGCCGGCCTCTCCCCCGGTCGCCCCGCCGGCAGGACTGACCCGCGAGGACCTCGCCCAGGTGCTGGCGGTGGTCGAAGCGCGCCATGGCGCGCGCGAGCAGGTCTCCCGGGCGACGCTGCCGGAAGCCGCCCGCACCCGGGTGCTGGAGCTGCTGGAGGCGCGCGGCGACTATTCGCCGGCGACGGTGACGGCGGCGATCTCCGCCGAGCAGGCCTATATCGCGCCGCTCATGCAGGCCGGCCGGGTGCAGGGGCTCGGCGCGGTCTCGCGCATCGAGACGGGCGAGACGCGGGCCGACAAGGTGCGCGCCATGCTGGAGGCGTTCTTCGACCCGACCCACAAGGACCACCGCCACGCCCGGTCGATCAAGGAGTGCTACGTCGCGATCACCGGCGATACCCGCGTCACCGGCCAGCTCGCCAACTGCGACGAGGGCCTCATGCGCGAGGCGCTGGACAGCACCTCGCTCGACGTCGTCCTCGGCGACTCGATCACCCGGCGCATGCTGGCGGACTATCGGGCGCAGTCGCAGTTCGATGTCTGGCGTCTGCTGACCGGGGCTCCGGTGCCGATCAGCGATTTCCGGGTGCAGCAGCGCACCCGCTTCGGCGGGTATGGCAACCTGCCGATCGTCGCCGAGCGCGGTGCCTATCAGCCGGTCACCTCTCCCGACGATGAAAAGGCGCAGTACAGCGTCGCCAAGCGCGGCGGGACCGAAAGCATCTCGCTGGAAATGATCAAGAACGATGACGTCGGCGTCATCCAGCGCATCCCGCAGCGCCTGTCCCGCGCGGCGAAGCGTACCCTCGCCCAGTTCGTGCTCGACTTCCTGCGGACCAATCCCGTCATCTACGACACCAAGACGCTGTTTCACGTCGACCACAACAACCTGTTCACCGCGGCGCTCGACGCCGGCAGCTACGCCGCCGCGCGCCTCGCCATGCTCAAGCAGGCGGAGGCGGGCTCGAACGAACGCCTCAGCATCGCGCCGAAATATCTCTGGGTCTCCGCCGATGGCGAGCAGGTCGCCGCGGACCTGTTCCGCCGCGATACCAATCTCGACGAGACCTTCGTCCAGTCGCTCAAGCCGACCATCGTGCCGGTTTTCTACTGGACGGATGCGAACGACTGGTGCGTGTCGGCCGATCCGGCCGATATTCCGACCGTCGAGATCGGGTTCCTCGACGGCAACGAGGAGCCGGAGCTTTTCGTCCAGGACAGCCCGTCGGTCGGCTCGATGTTCACCAACGACGTGCTGACGTGGAAGCTGCGGCACATCTATGGCGGCAACGTCATGGATTATCGCGGCCTCGCCAAGTCCGTCGTGGCCTGATCGGCGAGGGCGACATGCTCGCGGATTACCAGGCGCTTGTCGGCGATCTCGTGCGCGATGTGGTGGGGCGCCTCGGCGAGGCGTCCCGAGACCGCGCCATCGGGCTCGCCTGTACGGCAAGGACCGGCCGCGCAGCCGCGTGTCCGACCTCGCCGTACAGGCGAACCCGGCGCCGCGCCATCTCGACCTCCCGGAGGGCTGGTCACCGGGCGAATCCGCTCCGACCGCGATCGAATATCCGATCGGCCATGTGCCCCCCTGCCATTTGCCCGGTCACACCTGGGCGCTGATCGAGACCCCGGCCGGCGATGTGATCGGGCTGCCGCGCCACGTCCCCGAAGGCGCCACCTGTCGCCTTACCTGGTCGCTACCCCACGTCGTCGATGGGTCGGCGGACACCATCCCCGCGCGCGACCGGGAAGCCGTCGCGCAATATGCCGCCGCCGTGCTGCTGGACCAGGTCGCCGCGATGACCTCCGGCGACCAGTCGAGCCTGATCGTCGCCGATGCCGTGGATCATGGCGTCTCCGCGCCGAACTACGCCGAGCGCGCCCGCACCGCGCGCAAGCGCTATCACGACTTGCTCGGCATCGATCCCAAGCGGGTGCAGGCCGCCTCCGTCACGGTCAATCCGCCGCTGCCGTCGACCACCAGGTATGGGCGCCTGCTGTTTCGGGGGCGCCGCGGATGATCGAGCCGACCCTCATCAGCACGAATTTCCCGGTCATCGACGCGCGGCTCTCCGCGGCGCCGGACATCCTTCTCGAGGAGATGGTCCCGGGGGTGGTCGAAGGTCAGCTCCTGCTGGAGCGGGAAATCCGCGAGCGCACGCCGACGTCCGGCGCCGGGACGCTTCGCGACTCGATCGGCGCCCTGCCGGTTGTGGTGGCCCAGCCGGTCATCACGGGCGATGTCGGCACCTCCCTGTCCTATGCCCAGCCGGTCGAACTCGGTTCGCGCCCGCACATGCCGCCCGTCGAGCCGCTGGTGGACTGGGTGCGGCGCAAGCTCGGCAAAAGAGGCAAGGAGGGTCGCGGCATTGCCTTCGCCATCGCCCGCAAGATCGCCAAAGAAGGCACTCCCGCCGTGCATATGTTCGAGGAGGGGCTGAAGGCGACGCAGGCCCAGATCCAGCAGCTGCTGGCGGAGGCCGCGGCGCGCGGCGTCGTGAGGGCCGGGCAATGAGCACGGCCGCGATCCGCGATGCACTGACGGGGTTGCTGGAAGCCATTCCAGACATCGGCCGTGTGCATGCCTATGAGCGCTTCGCTGCGAGCGAAAAGGCGTTCATCGAGCTTTACACCGCGGATGGACGGGTGCGCGGCTGGCGGGTGAGCCGGGTCAATGCGCGCCGGCGCCGCCTCGCCTCCGGCGCGACGCTCGTCACCAGCCGCTGGGCGATCATCGGCCTGCTGGCCGTAGTCGATGGGGATCAGTCCGAGATCGTCGCCGGCGCCCTCGCGGACGCCATTGTCGCGGCCGAGCGGGTCGACCCGACACTGGGCGGCATCGTGCGCGGGCTGCCGGTCGATGGCGCGAGCGGACTGCAGCTCCTCGGGATCGAGCCAGTGATGTTCGCGGGTGTGCTTTGCCATCGCGTGGCGTTGCAGCTCGACGTGCAGACCATCGAGGCGGCGCCGAACGGCGATCTGGAGCTGATCGACAACGCCGCCGGACGGCTGATCGGGGCCGTGGTCGACCGGCTCGGTGCGCAAACCGGCGGATTCTTCGGGACGATCGAGGGCCGCCTCGCCTGGGACCCGGAGGATGTGCCGCCCGGTCTGTCCGCTCTGGTGATCCCTGTCGCCGACCGGGCTCAACCGAACCCGGAGACGATCCAGGCGCGCCAGCGGGTCGACCGTTCGATCGCCGTCATTGTCGTGGCACCGGCGGACTTCACCGCGGCGCAGGGCGCGCTTGCCGCCGGAGGGCTGGAGGCGCTGCGCGATCTGGTCCGTTCGGCCCTGCTGGGCTGGGGAGACGGGCCGGCCGGCGTGGTCGACGTCCCGCTGCTCTATGCCGGCGGCGGGCCCGTCGATGTGGCTGCCGGCTACATCGCGTGGCGCGACGTCTTCACCCCGTCCATCTACATCGAGGAGTGATCCATGTCGCACACTGCCGTGCCGACCGTCGCTGCCGGCCGCATCGTCCACTACGTGCTGCCGGCCGGCAGCAAGCGGGCCGGCGAGGTCCGCCCGGCCATCATCGTGCGGCCGTGGTCGCAGATTTCCGACGATCTGTCGGGGCTGGTGAACCTGCACATCTTCCTCGACGGCACCAACGACGTGGGCGAGCAGGCCCACGCCTATTCCGCCTACTACTCGGCCGATCGCGAGCCGGGG
>NZ_JAHBGE010000050.1 GCF_018390635.1 Ancylobacter lacus
ACTTCCATATCATCGACCCGCGAAATTTCCGGGTTTTGATGTAGGCCGAGTATATGATGAAAATATGAATTGTAAAGCCCCCACGACGCCCGGACCCGCCGGCCCGCCGACCGTCCGCCCCATGCCGGGGCGGGCGGCACTCGCCGCACGGGCGGGCGAGGCCGCCGACTTCCTCAAGGGCCTCGCCAATCCCCACCGCCTGCTGATCCTGTGCGAACTCGCCGGCGGCGAACGCAGCGTCGGTGCGCTGATCGAGGCGACCGGCATCGCCCAGACCTCGATGTCGCAGCATCTGGCGAAGCTGAAGGAGGAGGGAATCGTCGATTTCCGCCGCGATCACCGCACGTTGCACTATTCCATCCGCCACCCCGCGACGCTGGAGGTGATGGCGGTGCTCTACGCGCGGTTCTGTGCGGAGAGGGACGACGCCGCGCCCGCGCCGGACACCCCCCCGGCCGGCTGAGGCCGGGAGACGGGAGGCCGCGGACGGGCGCAGCGCGGTGCGGCGTCAGCCCGGAACCAGCGCCTTGGGCGCGCTGTCGGCCCGCAGCAGCTTGCGCACCGGCGGGCTGGCGACGATCTGGCCCTTGTCGAAGAAGGCCTCGTGATTGGCCTCGATGTCGTCGAGGAGATAGCGGTAGTTCACCATCAGCCCCGCCGCCTGCTCGATGCCCTTGGCGGAGAGGTCGCCGAACGGGTTGATCCGTTCCAGCCGGGCGCCGTTGCCGAGGTGGAAGCGCGCCACCGGGTCGAGCGGGCGGCCCTTGGGCGAGCGGGCGACGAGGAAGTAATGCGCCGCCAGCGCCGCCAGCACCGGGCGCAGCGCCGCCTGCCGCGCCGTGTCCCCTTCCAGCCCATCGCCGTCCAGCGCCTCCAGCGCCACGCGGTCGGCGGGGGTCAGCGCCGCCGGGCTCTCGGCCCGGCGCTCGCGCTCCAGCCACGCCCGGAAGCCCGGAACCGGGGAGAGGGTGACGAAGGTCTTGAGGTCCGGCAGCTCGCGGGAAATCTCCTCCACCACCTGCTTGATGAGGAAATTGCCGAAGCTCACCCCGCCAAGGCCGGGCTGGCAGTTGGAGATGGAATAGAACACCGCCACGCTCGCCCGCGCCGGGTCGACCGTGTGGGCGCGCTTCACCGCCAGGATCGGGGCGATCGCCTCCGGCACCTCGCGGGTCAGCGCCACCTCGACGAAGATCAGCGGCTCGTCGACCAGGGCGGGGTGGAAGAAGGCGTAGCAGCGCCGGTCCGGGCTGTCGACGCGGGCGCGCAGGTCGTCCCAGTCGCGGATGGCGTGCACCGCCTCGTAGCGGATGATCTTCTCCAGCACATTGGCGGGCGTCGACCAGTCGATGCGGCGCAGCACCAGGAACCCCCGATTGAACCAGGACGCGAAGAGGTGGACGAAGTCGCGGTCCACCACGGAGAGATCGGCCCGGCGCGGCAGCACGTCAAGCAGCGCCGAGCGCATGCCGACCAGCGCGGCGGTGGCGCCGGGGGCGAGGTTCAGCCGGCGCACCAGTTCCTGCCGGCGCGGCTCGCTGGCGGCGTGCAGGGCCGCGATGCTGGCCTCGCCGGGATGGCGGGCATACTCGGCAAGGGCGCGCTCCAGCCGGGCGCGGTCGGGGCCGAAGGTGGCGGCCAGCGCCTCGAAGAAGGCGATGCGCTCCCCGGTCTTCAGGGCGCGGTAGCGGGTGAGGATTTCCTGCGCCAGCGCGACGCCGGACGCCTCGCCCCGGCCGGAGAGCAGCCGCTCGCACAGCTCCACCAGCCCGGCCGCCCGGGCGGCGCCGGCCGGCTTGCGGTCGCGGCCGAGGTCGAGCAGCGCCCGGCCACGCTCGGAGATGGTGCCGAGCAGGTCGCCGAAGAAGCTGACATTCGCGTTCATGGCGGGGCGCCTCCGTTCCGCTGCGGGCCGGCCCCTTCCGCTGCGGAGGGGGCCGATGCGGCGACAGGATGGGCGCTGCGGCCGGCCCGGCGCAAGCCAGACCTTGGGCGGCGGACCGTCCCCGGCGTCAGGCGCCGGTCACGAAATCGTAGACCAGCTTCATGTTGAGCGCGATGATCAGCGCCGCCGCCAGCGCGGCGAGCACGGTCTGCCAGCGCGGGGCGACATGCACGCCCATCTTGCGGCGGTCGGCGGTGAACATCACCAGCGGCACCACCGCGAAGGGCAGTTGCAGGCTCAGCACCACCTGGCTGAGGATCAGCAGCGCCCCCGCGCCGCTCTCGCCATAGGCCACCGTCACCGCCGCCGCCGGCACGATGGCGATGCCGCGGGTGATGAGCCGGCGCAGCCACGGCGCGATCTTCAGGTTGATGAAGCCTTCCATCACCGCCTGACCGGCGATGGTCGCGGTCACGGTGGAGTTGAGGCCGCAGCAGATCAGCGCGATCGCGAACAGGCTGGGCGCCAGCGCGCTGCCGAGCAGCGGGTTCAGCAGCTCGTGCGCCTTGCCGAGGTCCGCCACCTCCCCCACCCCGCCATGGTGGAAGCTCGCCGCCGCCAGAATGAGGATGGAGGCGTTGATGGTGAGGGCGAACATCAGCGCCACGGTGGAGTCGAGCGTGGCGTAGCGGATCGCCTCGCGGATGCCGCTCTCGCTCGGGTCGTGGCGGCGGGTCTGGACGATGGCGGAGTGCAGGTAGAGATTGTGCGGCATCACCGTCGCGCCGAGGATGCCGAGCGCGAGATAGAGCATGTCGGGATCGGAGACGATCTGCGTCGTCGGCGCGAAGCCGCGGATCACCTGGCCCCAGTCGGGGTCCGCCAGCGCGATCTGGATGCCGAAGCACAGCGCGATCACCCCCAGCAGGGTGATGATGAGCGCTTCCACCCAGCGGAAGCCGAGCTTCTGCAGCCACAGGATCAGGAACACGTCGAGCGCGGTGATGACCACGCCGAGTTCCAGCGGGATGCCGAACAGCAGGTTGAGGCCGATCGCGGTGCCGATCACCTCGGCGAGGTCGGTGGCGCAGATCGCCGCCTCGGCCAGCAGCCACAGCACCAGCGCCACCGGGCGCGGGAAGCTGTCGCGGCAGGCCTGTGCGAGATCGCGGCCGGAGGCGACGCCGAGCCGCGAGCACAGCGCCTGCAGCAGGATGGCGATCATGTTGGAGAGCAGCGCCACCGTGAGCAGGGCATAACCGAAGCGCGAGCCGCCGGCCAGCGAGGTCGCCCAGTTGCCGGGGTCCATATAGCCGGTGGCGACGAGATAGCCCGGCCCGATGAAGGCGAGCACCCGCCACAGCCCCGGCCGCTTCGGCACGGCGACGGTGCCGTGCACGTCCGCCAGCGCCGCCTCGCCGCGCTCGCGGCGCCAGCCGCCCGGTTGCGACGTGCTCCCCAGCCGTTCCAGCATGTTCATGACAGCATTCCCCAGACACGGGCCGGCGCCGGCCGGAAGGGTTTCGACAGCCCGGCGCGCACCCTAGATGCAAACTGTTCGCAACAAAGATGGAGCCGCGGCGCGGTGCTGTCAACCAAGTTGCAAATCATTCGCATCAAGCGGACGGGCGTTCACGCAACCGTGCGCGGACGGGAGGCGCGGCACCGCCGTGCCGCCACTTTCGCCCGGGCATGAACACCCCATGTTCCGCAGCGTGAAGATCGCCCTCCTTGCCTTCTGCCTCCTGTTCCTCGCCCCGCTCGGCCTCCACGCGCTCACCTGGAAGAGCGCGGACGGCAATGTGTCGTGGCGCAACGCCGACTGGTCGAGCGCCGGCCTGCTGCCGGCCGCCCGCGCCCATCCCGAGGCGATGGTGCGGGTCTACGCCGCCCGGGTCGGGCGCTGGCGCGGCATCTTCGCCGTCCATAGCTGGGTGGTGGTGAAGGACCCCGGCGCCGGCGCCTATGAGCGCTACGACAAAGTCGGCTGGGGCTCGCCGATCCGCCGCAACGGCTATGCCCCGGACGGGCGCTGGTACGGCAACGAGCCCGAGCTGGTGTTCTCCGCCGACGGCGCGGAAGCCGAGCGGATGATCCCCCGCATCCGCGACGCGGTGGCGCGCTATGCCTATGCCAATGCCGGCGACTACCGGGTGTGGCCGGGCCCGAACTCCAACAGCTTCACCGCCTGGGTGCTGGCGGCGATTCCCGAGAGCGGCGCCACCCTGCCGCCCACCGCCATCGGCAAGGATTTTCCGGTGGACGGAAGCTGGTTCGGCCTCACCCCCTCGCGCACCGGGGTGCGGGTCACGCTGGGCGGCTATGCCGGCCTCACCCTGGGCTGGATCGAGGGCGTCGAGCTCAACATCCTCGGCGCGGTCGCCGGGCTCGATCTGCGCCGCCCCGGTATCAAGCTGCCGGGCTTCGGCCGCATCGGCGTGTGACGCCGGGTCACCCCCGCCCCTCACCTTGCCGGGAGCGGGATTGGCGAGCCGGCCCATAGGCTTGCGGAGCCCGTGCGCGCCGTCCTAGATAGGCGCACATTCCGATTGGGGTCCTGCATGTTTCCGCGCATCGACTGGAAGGCCGCGCTGCTGCGCGGAGCGCTCGTCCTCTCGCTCGTCTCGCCCTTCGCCGCCGCTCCCGCCCTCGCCGCGCCCTGCGGCGACGACGGCGCCGGCTTCAGCGCCTGGCTCGCCGACTTCAAGCGCAGCGCCGTCGCGCAGGGCATCTCCGCCCGCACCGTCTCCGCGGCGCTGGACGGCGCGAGCTACGACACGAGCGTCATCCGGCTCGACCGCAACCAGAAGCACTTCGCCGTCAGCTTCGAGCAGTTCATCCAGAACCGGGTGACCGCCGGGCGCATCGCCCAGGGCAAGCAGAAGATGAAGCAGTATGCCGACGTGCTCGCCCGCATCGAGCGGCAGTTCGGCGTGCCTGCCCCCATCCTCGTCGCCATCTGGGGCATGGAGACCGATTACGGCGCCAACCAGGGCAAGAAAGCCGATCTTCCCCTCGCTGGCGACGCTGGCCTATGACTGCCGCCGCGCCGACTTCTTTACCGACCAGCTCATGGCCGCGCTGCGCGTCGCCGACCGCGGCGACGTCGCCATCCCGGACATGCGGGGCGCCTGGGCCGGCGAGATGGGCCAGACCCAGTTCATGCCGAAGTCCTACTACCAGTTCGCGGTGGACTTCGACGGCAATGGCCGCCGCGACCTCATCCGCAGCGCGCCCGACGCGCTGGCCTCCACCGCGAACTATCTGCGCGGCTATGGCTGGAGCGGCATGAGCTGGACCAACGGCGCCAATGCCGCCGCGCTGGCCGGCTGGAACAAGGCCACCGTCTACCAGCAGGCGCTCGCCTATTTCGCCTCCCGCCTCGTCGAGTAAGGTCCGGCCCGCCGCCGGAAGCCCGTCATGACCGCGCCCCCCTCCCCGGCCGCCCCTGAGCGCTTCGACTACATCGTGGTCGGGGCGGGCTCGGCGGGCTGCGTGCTCGCCAACCGCCTCTCGGCCGACCCGCGCAACCGGGTGCTGCTGCTGGAGGCGGGCGGGCGCGACAACTGGATCTGGTTCCACATCCCGGTCGGCTATCTCTTCGCCATCGGCAATCCCCGCGCCGACTGGTGCTACCGCACCGAGCCCGAGCCGGGGCTGAACGGGCGGGCGCTGGCCTACCCGCGCGGGCGCACGCTGGGCGGCTCCTCCGCCATCAACGCCATGATCTACATGCGCGGGCAGGCGGGCGATTACGACCACTGGCGCCAGCTCGGCCTGCCCGGCTGGGGCTGGGACGACGTGCTGCCGATCTTCCGCAGCCATGAGGACCACTGGCTCGGCGCCACTACCCATCACGGCGCGGGCGGGGAATGGCGGGTCGAGTTCCCCCGCCTCTCGTGGCTGCTGCTCGACACGGTGCGCCGCGCCGCGCAGGAGGACGGCATCGCCCCGGTCGCCGACTTCAACACCGGCGACAATGAGGGCTCCTCCTATTTCCAGGTGAACCAGAAGCGCGGCCTGCGCTGGAGCGCGGCGCGCGGCTTCCTGAAGCCGGTGATGGGCCGTCCCAACCTGAAGGTGGAGACCGGCTGCCTCGTATCGCGGGTGCTCATCGAGGACGGCCGCGCGGTCGGCGTGGAGTGGCGGCAGGACGGCGCGCTGCGCCGCGCCCGGGCGGAGGCGGAGGTGGTGCTGGCGGCGGGCGCCATCAACAGCCCGACCCTGCTGCAGCGCTCCGGCATCGGCCCGGCGGCCGAGCTGGCGGCGCACGGCATCCCGGTGGTGCTGGACCGGCCGGGGGTGGGCGCCAACCTGCAGGACCATCTCCAGCTCCGGCTGATCTACCGCATCGCCGGCCTGCCCACGCTGAACGAGCGCTACCGCTCGCTGTTCGGCCGGGCGAAGATGGGGCTCGACTTCGCGCTGTTCCGGCGCGGCCCGCTGACCATGGCGCCCTCGCAGCTCGGCATCTTCACCCGCTCGCGCCCGGAGATCGTGCGCGCCGACCTCGAATTCCACGTGCAGCCGCTCTCGCTGCCGAAGTTCGGCGAGCCGCTGCACCCCTTTCCCGCCTTCACCATGAGCGTGTGCCACCTGCGCCCGTCGAGCCGCGGCCGGGTGGGGCTGCGCGACGCCGATCCCGCCTCGGCGCCGGTCATCGCGCCGAACTACCTCGCGACCGAGGAGGACCGCCGGGTGGCGGCCGACGCCATCCGCGTCGCCCGCCGCATCGTCGCGCGGCCGGCACTGGCGCCCTACCGCCCGGAGGAGATGCTGCCCGGCCCCGAGGTCGGCGACGACGAGGCCGCGCTCGCCCGCGCCGCCGGCGATATCGGCACCACCATCTTCCACCCGGTCGGCACGGCGAAGATGGGCCTCGCCAGCGACCCCACGGCCGTGGTCGACGCGCGGCTGCGGCTGTTCGGCATCGACCGGCTGCGGGTGGCGGACGCCTCGGTGATGCCGACCATCGTCTCCGGCAACACCAACTCGCCCACCATCATGATCGCGGAAAAGGCCGCCCGGATGATCCTCGAGGACCAACCCTGATGCCGGCGGCCACACGATGATCTCGGGCGCGACCCAGCTTCTGTTTCATATGGGCGACCCGATCGCGCAGGCCCGCGCGCCCGGGCTGATGAATCCGCGGCTCGTCGCCCGCGGTCACGACGCCGTGCTGGTGCCGATGCATGTCGCGCCCGCCGCCCTCGGCGCAGCCCTTGACGGCCTGCGCGCCGGGCAGAATGCACGCGGCGCCGTCATCACCATGCCGCACAAGATCGCCGCCGCGGCACTGGTCGACGACCTGACGGCGGACGCGAAGCTGATCGGCGCCTGCAATGTCATCCGCCGCACCGGCGAGGGCCGCCTCGTCGGTGCCATGCTCGACGGTGAGGGCTTCGTCGCCGGGCTCGCCGCCGCCGGCCGATCGGTGCGGGACGCGCACATCGTCATGGCCGGCGCTGGCGGGGTGGCACTCGGCATTGCCCTGGCGCTGGCCCGCCATGGTGCCCGCCGCCTCTCGCTGTTCAACCGCAGCGCCGCCGGGGCGCAGGCGCTGCGCGAGCGGATCGGCCGCGCCGTGCCGGGCTTCGGGATCACGCTGCTGCCGCTGCCCGATCCCGCTGGATGCGACATCGCCATCAACGCGACCTCACTCGGGATGCGGCCGCACGACCCGCTGCCGCTGCTGGCCGACCGGCTCCGTCCCGGCGCGGTCGCTGCCGACGTCGTGATCCGCGACACACCAACGCCCTTTCTCGAAGCCGCGTCCCGGCGCGGCTGCGCGACCCAGCCCGGCCTTGCCATGCTGGAATCGCAGATCGACCTGATGATCGATTTCATGCTGGCGCCCACGCCTCCGGCATGAACGCGGGGCGGCGCCTCCAGAGCCTATCCGGTGAACGCGGGTTCCTCGGACAGGCACCAGGTTGTTGTTTTAACGCATTTTCTTCACGCGAACCGGAATCCACTTCGCTCGAAAATGCTCTCGCCTAGCGCGCCAGCAGCACCTGCCGGCAGGCGTCGGGCATGTCGGCGAGCATCATGGGCGGCTTCGGCTTGGGCGGAATGGCGGGCGGCCTCGGGTGCAGCACGCCCTCGCTGAACCAGTAGTTCAGCTCCGCGCCGCAGCCTTCCCCCCCGGTCACCGGCTCCTGCGCCTTGCACATCGGGCTGTCGGCGGTGCAGCCGATCCGCACATGCATGTGGTAGTCGTGGCCCCAATAGGGCCGCACCTTGCGCAGCCAGGAGCGGTCGCCGGTGGCGTCGCGGCACAGCGCCTTCTTGATCGCGGCGTTCACCAGCACCCGCTCCACCTGCGGGTCCTGGGCGGCGGCGCGGATCACCGCGACATGGGAGGGCGTCCACACCTTGGGGTCGACATCCAGCCGGTCCGGGCGCACCACCATCACCGCCGACATGGTCTCGCGCTCCTGCGCGCTGAGCTGGCGCTGCGGCATCGGGGTCAGCCAGATGTCGACGTCGAGCCCGACCTGGTGCGAGGCGTGGCCGGTGAGCATCGGCCCGCCGCGCGGCTGCGACATGTCGCCGACCAGGATGCCCGGCCAGCGCGACACCTTCGGCACGGTGGCGGCGAACCGCTCGAGAAAGGCGATCATCGCCGGCTGGCCCCAGTTGCGGTTGCGCGACAGCCGCATCACCTGCCAGCTCGGCCCGTTCACCGCCAGCGCCTCCGCCCCCGCCATGCAGCCCTTGGAATAGAAGCCGATCGCCTGCGCCGGCCCGGGCGTGGCGGAGCGCACGCCGCCGAACAGCTCCTTGGCCGGCAGCGTCGCCGCCAGCGCCGGGGTCACCGCGCGGGCGGGCGGCGGCGGGTCGAGCGTGCCCGGCGTCTGCGCCCGCGCCGGAGCGGCGGTGGCGGCCAGCGCCGCGAGAAGGGCGGCGGCGGCGAGGCGGCGGCGGACGATTCGCATGAGGCTCTCCATCGCCGCAGAATCCGCCGCCCGGCCGCGCGGATCAACTCACACGGCGCGGAGAAGGCCCGGTTCGTCGCCGTTCAGGCGGCGGCAGCTCGGGAAGCACGCCCCGAAGGGCGGGCGCCACCCGCCGGAAGGCCGGGCCGCCCTCAGCTCGTGGCGGCGTCGACGATGACGAAATCCCTGGCGCTGCGGGTGCCGGAATGGGCGGAGAGATCGGTGATGAGCATGGTGGAGCCGGGCACCAGCAGCTTCGCCAGCGTCTGGTTCGCCGCCGGCTCCACCGAAATGCGGGTGATGGCGTCGGAGGCCTTGCCCTGCCCGGCGCCGGACCCTTCATAGGAAAACGCGGTCCACACCACGTCGCCCTTCGTCTCCTTCAGCACATAGACCACATTGCCCAGCGGGGTGCCGGGGTCCTTGATCGTGACCGGCGCCTGGAAGGCGATCTCGGCGCCCTTCATCACGATCAGCGCCTTGTCGGCGCCCGACACCACCACCCCGACCGGCTGCGGCCCGGAGGCGGGCGCGGAACCGTCGGCCCCGGCGCCCTGCCCCGCCGGGGAATTGCCGGGCGCGGCGCTGGAGCCCGCCTCCGCCGCCTCCATCGCCTTCATGGCGTCGGCCGGCAGCACGAGGCCGGGGTGCAGCACGTCGAGCGGCTGGGAATGGGAATCCGCCACGATCACCGGCGTGCCGTAATGGGTGACGCTGAACACCAGCCGGGCAAAGGCCAGCGGCAGGTGCACGCAGCCATGCGAAGAGGGATAGCCCGGCAGCCCGCCGGCATGCAGCGCCACCCCCGACCAGGTGAGCCGCTCGGTATAGGGCATGGAGGCGTCGTCATATTCCGAGGAGTGGTGCACCACGTCCTTCTGCAGGATGGTGAACACCCCGGTCGGGGTCGCAAAGCCCGTTCGCCCGGTGGAGACGGTGGAGACCCCGATGCGGATGCCGTTGCGGTAGACATAGCAGCGCTGGTCCGGCAGCGACACGATGATGCCGACAAAGCCGGCCGGGGCACGGTCGGGGAACCAGGCGAACTCGCCCGGCTTCATCGCGGCGACGTCGATCATCCCGGGGTCGAGCGCGGTCTGCGCCCGCGCCGCCCCGCCGGGGAGCGGCAGGCCGGGGAAAAGGCCGAGCCCGGCCAGGCCGAGGCCGGCGCCGGCGAGCTGCCGCAGCACCGCGCGGCGGCCGGCAGGGATCGGCCCGGAGGAAGCGGCCATAGGATCGGCCCCGGTGGGGCTCCCGCCCGTGACGGCGGCGTCGGCGGCAGGGCGTGCGGCTGTGTCGTCCATGGCGGGCTTCCGTCTCGAATCAGCGCGTCGACCATACGACATGCCGGCGCAAACTGCCGCCCCGCCATGGCACCCGCACGACACCCGCCGCGAACCGCCGGGCAGCGGCGGGAACCCGCCTGCCCTTACGGACGTTGGGTTTGCGAACGTCACAACAAACGAGGAGGACCTGATGCACAGCACCCAGCCCAATCTCGAAGCCCGCGAAACCATGACCCTGATCGGCAGCGACAAGGTCGAAGGTACCTCGGTCTATCGTCCCAACGGCGACAAGATCGGCTCCATCGCCCGGGTGATGATCGACAAGCTCACCGGCCAGACCGCCTATGCGGTGATGAGCTTCGGCGGCTTCCTCGGCTTCGGCGAGGACTTCTATCCCCTGCCGTGGTCGCTGCTGAAATATGACGAGGCGCTGGACGGCTATGTCGTCGACCTCACCGAGGAGCAGCTCACCGGCGCGCCCAAGCTCGCCTCCGTCGACGAGCCGGGCTTCGGCAACCGGGAGTGGGACCGCAAGGTCAACGACTATTACGGCACCCCGCCCTATGTGATCTGACGCGGCGGACAGGGACATGGACAGCGGCCGGGCTCGACGCCCGGCCGCCTTGATTCCGGGCCTTTCCGCCGCGCGGCGCCTCACGCCTCGATGACGAGGACGACGTTGTGCCGGGTGATGCCGGCAACGGGCGTCGCGAAGAACGTGCCGACCGGCAGGCAGGAGAGGTCCGCGAAATCCGGGTCGTTCACGCCGTACAGGTCGATATGGCTGCCGTGAACCTGCAGCTGCCCGCCACTGAGCCCAGCGCCGAGACCGGTGCCGCCGAGGGTCACGCTGTCGCCGTCATAGTCGCCGGCCGCCGCCAGCGGAATGGATTGGGACGTGGTCTGCGCCACCCCGCCCACGACCGCCATAACGTTCGACAAGGTGTTCAAGACCAGCGAATTGTCCGGTTCGGTGGTCAATTCGGCAAGGGGCAGCGACCATTGATACTGGATGCCCACCGTATCGCTGATCTGCCCCGGCCCACCATCCCCGCCGGAGATGGAGGCCGTCGTCAAGCTCTTGGTTATGGTGATGGTGATCACAGACGTTCCCCCGTCGTCGACGTGGGAAGACGGTACACCAAAACCGCGCATCCGTCGCACATCATCGCGCGGAACGTGCATAAATGTCGGCGACCACGGACCCTAGCCCGATTGCCATAAGCCCATCTCGACCGGCCCGCCGGGGCTCAGTCGTCGACCTTCAGCGCCGCGATGAAGGCTTCCTGCGGGATTTCCACGCGGCCGAACTGCCGCATCTTCTTCTTGCCTTCCTTCTGCTTCTCCAGAAGCTTGCGCTTGCGGGTGATGTCGCCGCCATAGCACTTGGCCGTCACATCCTTGCGCAGCGCCCGGATGGTCTCGCGGGCGATGATCTTGGCGCCGATCGCGGCCTGGATCGGAATCTGGAAGAGATGCTGCGGGATCAGGTCCTTGAGCTTCTCGCACATGGCCCGGCCGCGATATTCCGCCCGGGTGCGGTGCACCAGCATGGAGAGCGCGTCGACCGGCTCGGCATTGACGAGGATCGACATCTTCACCAGGTCGCCGGCGCGGTACTCCGTGATCTGGTAGTCGAACGAGGCATAGCCCTTCGAGATCGACTTCAACCGGTCGTAGAAGTCGAAGACCACTTCGTTCAGCGGCAGGTCATAGGTCACCATCGCGCGCGAGCCGACATAGGTCAGCTCGACCTGGGTGCCGCGACGGTCCTGGCAAAGCTTGAGGACCGCGCCGAGATAGTCGTCCGGCGTGAGGATCGTCGCGCGGATCCACGGCTCGCGGATCTCCTTGATCTTCACCACGTCGGGCATGTCGGCTGGGTTGTGCAGCTCGATCACCGAGCCGTCGTTCATCTCGATTTCATAGATGACCGACGGCGCGGTGGCGATGAGATCGAGGTTGAACTCGCGCTCCAGCCGCTCCTGGATGATTTCCAGATGCAGCAGCCCGAGAAAGCCGCAGCGGAAGCCGAAGCCCAGCGCCGCCGAGGTCTCCATCTCGAAGGAGAAGGAGGCGTCGTTCAGGCGCAGCTTGCCCATCGCCGCGCGCAGATCCTCGAAATCGGCGGCATCCACGGGGAAGAGACCGCAGAACACCACCGGCTGCGCCGGCTTGAAGCCCGGCAGCGCCTCGGCGGTGGGCCGCTTCTCCTCGGTGAGGGTGTCGCCCACCCGGGTGTCGGCGACCTCCTTGATCGAGCCGGTGAGGAAGCCGATCTCCCCCGGCCCGAGCTCCGACATGACGGTGAGCTTGGGCGTGAAGACGCCGACGCGGTCCACCTCATAGGCGGCGCCGGTCTGCATCATCTTGATTCGCTGGCCCTTCTTCATCACGCCGTCGACGATGCGGACCAGCACCACCACGCCGAGATAGACGTCGTACCAGCTGTCGACCAGCAGCGCCTTGAGCGGCGCCTCGCGGTCGCCCCTGGGCGGCGGCAACCGGGTGACGATGGCCTCCAGCACATCGGGAATGCCGATGCCGGTCTTCGCCGAGATCAGGATCGCCTGCGAGGCGTCGAGCCCGATCACGTCCTCGATCTGCGCCTTCACCTTTTCCGGCTCGGCGGCGGGCAGGTCGACCTTGTTCAGGACCGGAACGATTTCGTGATTGTTGTCGATGGCCTGATAGACATTGGCGAGGGTCTGCGCCTCCACCCCCTGCGAGGCGTCGACCACGAGGAGCGAGCCCTCCACCGCGGCGAGCGAGCGGTTCACCTCATAGGCGAAGTCGACATGGCCGGGGGTGTCGATGAGGTTCAGCACATAGGTCTTGCCGTCCTGCGCCTTGTAGGAGAGGCGGACGGTCTGGGCCTTGATGGTGATGCCGCGCTCGCGCTCGATGTCCATGCTGTCGAGCACCTGCTCCGACATCTCGCGCTCGGACAGGCCGCCGGTGATCTGGATCAGGCGGTCGGCAAGGGTCGACTTCCCATGGTCGATATGGGCGACGATGGAGAAGTTGCGGATGTTGTCGATCGGCTCGGTGCTCATGCCGCGCGGGATAGCATCGGCTCAGGCGGGCCACAAGCGCCGCGGGGCGCTGCTGCCTTGCGGGATGGGGCGCGATCGTGGAAAGTCCCGCTCCCCGCGCGCCCGCCGCGTCACGGACCCCAGCCGAGGAGCCCATGCCGGAACTGAAGATCGCCGTCGTCCCCGTCACGCCCTTCCAGCAGAACTGCTCCATCGTCTGGGACGAGGAGAGCAAGAAGGGCGCCGTGATCGACCCGGGCGGCGACCTGCCCCGCATCCTGGCGGCGCTTGAGGAGCTGGAGGTCACGGCCGAGAAGATCGTGCTGACCCATGGCCATATCGACCATGCCGGCGGCGCCGCCGAACTCGCCGAGACCCTGAAGGTGCCGGTGGAAGGCCCGAACGAGGCAGACCGCTTCCTGCTCGACGACCTGCCCAGCGCCGGCGCCCGCACCGGCATTCCCGGCCGCCCGGTCACGCCCTCGCGCTGGCTGAACGAGGGCGACACCGTCGAGATCGGCGGCTTTTCCTTCGAGGTGCTCCACGTGCCCGGCCACACCCCCGGCCATATCGTGCTGGTGAACCGCCCGGCCGGCTTCGCCATCGTCGGCGACACGCTGTTCCAGCGCTCGGTGGGCCGCACCGATTTCCCCTATGGCAATCACGACCAGCTCATCGCCGGCATCAGGACCAAGCTGCTGCCGCTCGGCGACGCGGTCGGCATCCTGCCCGGCCACGGCAGCACCTCCACCATCGGGGCGGAGAAGCAGTCGAACCCGTTCCTGCGCTGAAAACGATCATGTCCCAGCCTGTTCCCCTGCCGCGCGGCGCCCATCCGGTGGCGCGCCGCGTGTTCTATGTGCTGAGCTACGAGGGCATCGCCGTGGTGTTGGCGAGCCTCGGCCTGTCGGCCCTGTCCGGCGACGGGCTGGAGACGACCGGCGTCATCACCTTCGCCGTCTCGCTCATCGCGGTGGGCTGGAATTTCCTCTTCAACAGCCTGTTCGAGAAATGGGAAGCGCGGCAGAAGGTGCGGGGCCGCAGCTTCGCCCGCCGGGCCGCCCACGCCCTCGGCTTCGAATTCGGGCTGACGCTGCTCATCGTGCCGATGTTCGCCTGGTGGCTGGAGGTGACGCTGCTCGAAGCCTTCCTCTTCGACGCGACGCTGATCGGCTTCTTCCTGATCTATACCTTCCTGTTCAACCTGGCGTTCGACCGGCTGTTCGGGCTTCCGGCCTCGGCCCGGTAGCTTTTTCCGCCATCTCGCCCGGCTGTGAATGGCGCGCGGCGCGGCCCTGGCCGATCATGCCGCCTCCCCCAACGGCATGGGACGCGACAGGATGAAACGGCTCGCCGCGGTGCTCGCCCTCCTCGTGCCGGCTTTCGGCCTGCCGGCGCCGGCCTCGGCGGCGGCCGACCGCTGCCCCAAGCTGGTCGCCCAGCGCGGCCTTCCCGTCTGGCCGGCCCGGCTCCCGCCCCTGCCGGCGCGCGCCGCGCGCGCCATCCCGGCGGACTTCCGGCTGGCGGCGCTGCAGCCGGATCAGGTGAGCCTCACCTTCGTCGGCCACTCCACCTTCCTGATCGAAACCGCCGGAGGCGTCACCGCGGCGACGGACTACAACGACTATGTCCGCCCGCAAGGGGTGCCGCAGGTCGCCACCATGAACCGCGCCCACTCCACGCACTACTCGCTCGCCCCCGACCCCGGCATCGCCCATCTGCTGCCGGGCTGGGGCGAGGCCGGGGCGCCGGCCCGGCATGATCTGGAGGTCGGCGACCTCTGGGTCGGCAACCTGCCCACCAATATCCGCGACCACCAGGAAGGCACGCTGGTCAACGGCAACTCGATCTTCATCTTCCGCGCCGCCGACCTGTGCATCGCCCATCTCGGCCATCTCCACCACACCCTGACCGACGACGACCTCGCCGTGCTCGGGCGCATCGACATCGTGCTCGCCCCGGTGGACGGCAGCTACACGCTCGATCTCGACGGCATGGTGGAGGTGCTGAAGCGGCTCGAGGCGCCGCTGGTGATCCCGATGCACTATTTCAACCGGACCACGCTGGAGCGCTTCCTCGCCCGGCTCGGCAGCAGCCGCTACGCGGTGGAGCGCGCCGACAGCCCGACGCTGGTGGTCTCGCGCGCCACGCTGCCGGCACGCCCGACGGTCACGGTGCTGCCGGAAAGATGAGACGGGAGGCGATCTGCGCGGCCTCGCGCAGGCGCAGCCAGTGGGCCAGCTCGTCCGCCGGCATCGGCCGGCCGTGCAGATAGCCCTGCACCTCGTCGCAGCCGAGCCGCGCCAGCATGCCCGCCTGCTCCTCGGTCTCCACGCCTTCGGCCAGCACCGTCATGCCGAGATCGTGGCCGAGGCTGACCACCGCGCGCACGATGGCGAGATCGGCGGGGTTGCTGGTCATGCCGGCGATGAAGGACAGGTCGATCTTGATCTTGTCCACCGGCAGGCGGCGCAGATGCGTCAGCGAGGCGAAGCCGGTGCCGAAATCGTCGAGGGCGATGGAAAAGCCGAGCTGGCGCAGGTCGGACAGCACGCCGATGGCGTTTTCGCCGGCACGCCCCAGCGTCATGGTCTCCGGCACCTCGAACTCGAACTGGTCCGAGGTGAGGCCGTAGGCGGAGACGGTTTCCAGCATGAGCTGGGGCAGGCCACGGTCGCGCAGCTGCCCGGCGCCGAGATTGATCGCCACCCGGCCCGGCTTCAGCCCGAGGGCGCGCCACTCCCTCAGCCGGGCGCAGCAGGTCCGCACCACCTCCAGCCCGAGGCTCGGCAGCAGGCCCGCATTCTCGGCGAGGGCGATGAATCGGCCCGGCGCGAGAAGCCCGCGGGTCGGATGCCGCCAGCGCACCAGCGCTTCCAGCCCCCGCACGGTCTGGCCGGTGATGCCGATGAGCGGCTGGAAATGCACCTCGAACTCATGGCGGGCGAGACCGAGGCCGAGCTGCTCGACCAGCTCGCGCTGCTCGTCGCTGCCGCGCCGCATCTCCTGGTCGAAATAGCGGAAATCCCGGCCATCCTGGGCCTTGGCCATGTAGAGCGCGAGATCCGCGTTGCGCTGGAGCACCTCCACCGTCTCGCCGTCGGTCGGCCAGATGGCGGCGCCGACGCTGGCGCCGATCGTCACCGGCGTGCCGGCGCCGCGCGGACCTTCCACCCGGATCGGCTGGCGCAGGCGCAGCAGAACCTCCTCGGCGCGGGCCCGCGCCACCTCCGGATCGCTCACCCCGGGCAGGATGAGGGCGAATTCGTCGCCGCCGATCCGGGCGGCAAGGTCGCCCGGCCGCGCCACCGCCGAAAGCCGGCAGCCGACCTCCCGCAGCACCGCGTCGCCGGCGATATGGCCGAACGTGTCGTTGACGCCCTTGAACTCGTCGAGGTCGATGAGCAGCAGGGCGCCCCGTGCCGCCATGGCCGGGACCATCATCTCGCCGAGCCGCTCGACGAAATGCGCGCGGTTGGCGAGCCCGGTGACCATGTCGTAGGAGGCGAGGTACTGCACGCGCTCGCGCGCGCGCAGCGCGTCCGTGATGTCCCGCTCATTGACCAGGATCGCCGGCATGCCGGTGACGGGGTCGACCGTCGGCCGGGCGTCCAGCCGGTGCCAGCGGTTGCCGGCCTCGGTCCGCATGACGAACTCGCCCCCGAGCTCCCCGCCCTTGAACGGGTCGGTGCCGCCTTCCAGCCGCGCCAGAATGGCCTGCCACAACAGGGCTCCGTCCGCGCGCTCGGCGAACCGGTCGAGGAAGCGGTGCGCCGCGCCGGGATAGCAGATTTCCGCGGCGGGATTGCGGAACAGCACGTTGCCGTCGGTGTCGTAGAGCGAGACATAGACCGAGACATGCCGCAGCGCCTCGACCCCGCGCAGCTCCTCCGGGCCGACATCCGGGGCGGCGGCCTCGACCAGCATGCCGACCCCGCCATCCGGCAGGCGCACGCCGCTCATCATGCAGTCGACATGCACCGCGTGGCCGCGGGGATAGAAGGTCCAGCGCTCGGTCACCACCTGCCCGGCCTTGATGCGGGCGACGAGGTTGCCGAGCCGGGCCCGGATCGCCTCGGAGTGCGGCCAGAAGTCCCGGGAGAACAGTTCCTCCGCGCTGTCGGCCTGCCACAGCGCCAGCGCGGCGGCGTTCGCGAAGACCTTGTGGAAGGTACCGAGATGTAGAATCCAGACGGGACGATGCAGCAGTTCCAGGCCGTCCGGCCGGAACTCGGGCAGCTCGCGCGCGTCGGGCATATCCGATCGGGGCGTCATGTCACCACTGGGTTGGTCAGAAACCCCTGAAGCTTTAGCGATATTACCGCCCGGCTCCAACCATCTCCAGATACCGCGTTCACGCTGTGGCGGGGGCGTAGGCGGCGGCGTCCACCTGCGCGGGGCGACCGGGAAGCGCGAGCCGGGCGAGCCGCGGCGCGCTCTCGGCGATGACGCGGCCCCGCCGCACCACGAACAGCCGCGCCGCCTTGAGACGGATCGCCTCGATCGGGTCGGCGGCCTGCAGCACGACGAAATCGGCGTTGCAGCCCGGCGCGAGGCCGTAGCCCTCCAGCCCCATGATGCGGGCGGGATTGGTCGTCACCGCCTCGAAGCACCACCGCATCGCCTCGCGCGAGGTCATCTGCCCCACATGCAGGCCCATATGGGCGACGTCGAGCATGTCGCCGGAGCCGAGCGAGTACCAGGGGTCCATCACGCAGTCATGGCCGAAGGCGACATTGACGCCGGCGGCCCGCAGCTCCGGCACCCGGGTCTGGCCGCGCCGCTTGGGATAGGTGTCGGCGCGGCCCTGCAGGGTGATGTTGATGAGCGGGTTGGCGATGGCGTGCACCCCCGCCTCGGCGATGAGCGGGATCAGCTTGGCGGCGTAGTAATTGTCCATGCTGTGCATGGAGGTGAGGTGCGAGCCGGCGACCCGGCCGTGGAGCCCCAGCCGCTGGGTCTCATAGGCCAGCGCCTCGATGTGGCGCGAGAGCGGGTCGTCGCTCTCGTCGCAGTGGATGTCGACCTGCAGCCCCCGCGCCGCGGCGATCTCGCACAGCGCCCGCAGCGAGGCCGCCCCGTCCGCCATGGTGCGCTCGAAATGGGGGATGCCGCCCACCACATCGACCCCGAGGTCCAGCGCCCGCAGCAGGTTGGCGGCGGCGCCGGGCGAGCGGAAATAGCCGTCCTGCGGGAAGGCGACGAGCTGCAGGTCGATATAGTCCCGCACCTTCGCCTTGACCTCCAGCAGCGCCTCGACGGCGAGCAGGCGGTCGTCGCAGACATCGACATGGGAGCGGATCGCCAGCAGGCCCTGGCTGACGGCGAGGTCGCAGTAGCGCAGCGCCCGCTCGATCACCGCCTCCTGGGTCAGGATCGGCTTCAGCTCGCCCCACAGCGCGATACCCTCCAGCAGCGTGCCGGACTGGTTCAGCCGCGGCAGGCCGAGCGAGAGCGTGGCGTCCATGTGGAAATGGACATCGACGAAGGGCGGCGCGACGAGGCGCCCGCCGGCGTCGATCACCTGCCCGGCCTCCGCCTCCAGCCGCGGTTCCACGGCGAGGATGCGCCCGCCGGCACAGCCGATGTCGGCGGGGCGGCCATCCGGCAGGACGGCGTTCTTCAGCAGCAGGTCGAAACTCATCTCTGTCCCTTGAAGTACGGCTTCATCAGCGCACGCGGATAGTCGGCCCGCCGGGCCAGCAGCACCAGCGCGGCGATGGAGAACAGGTAGGGCAGCATCAGGAAGACCTGGCTCGGCACCACCCCGCCGGCGATGGTCTGGATGCGGAGCTGGTAGGCGTCGAGCGCGCCGAACAGCAACGCGCCGAGCAGCGCCTTGCCCGGCCGCCACGAGGCGAACACCGTGAGCGCGATGCACACCCAGCCGCGCCCGTTGATCATGCCGAAATAGAAGGCGTTGAACGCCGAGAGGGTGAGGAAGGCGCCGCCCAGCGCCATCAGCGCCGAGCCGGCCGTGACCGCCCCGACCCGCAGCGCCACCACCGAGAGCCCCTGCGCCTCCACCGCCTCGGGATTGTCGCCCACCGCCCGCAGCGCGAGGCCGAGCGGGGTCCGCGCCAGCACCACCGCGACGGCGCCGACGCACAGGAAGGCGAACACCGTGAGCGCGCTCTGCTGGCCGAGCACGGTGCCTATGAACGGCAGGTCGCCCAGCACCGGCACATGCAGCGGGGGAAACGGCTCGATGCGCGGCGGGGTGCTGACGGTGGAAAAGGCGACGCGGTAGCCGAAATAGGTCGCGGCGGTCGCCAGCATCGTCACCCCGAGGCCGGTGACGTGCTGCGACAGGCCGAGCGGCACGGTGAGCAGGCCGAGGAGCAGGCCGAACGCCGCCCCGGTCGCCGCCGCCACCGCCACCCCGCCCCAGAGCGAGGCGCCGAGATAGACCGCCAGCCAGCCGCTCATGGCGCCGGCCACGAAGATGCCCTCGATGCCGAGATTGAGCACCCCGGCGCGCTCGCACACCAGCGCGCCGAGCACGCCGAAGATCAGCGGGGTGGCGATGCGGATCGCCGCCGCCCAGAAATTCGCCTGCAGCAGAATGTCCAGCGCCGCCCACATCACACCGGCTCCCGGCGGACCCGGACGATGCGGAACCGGGTGACCAGCCCGCCGACCAGCACGCTCAGCAGCGCGAAGGACACCACGAGGTCGGCGAGATAGTTGGACACGCCGATGGCGCGGCTCATGCTGTCGGCCCCCACGAACACCCCGGCGACGAAGATCGCCGCCGGCACCACCCCGAGCGGCGAGAGATTGGCGAGCGTCGCCACCACGATGCCGGCATAGCCGAAGCCGGGCGAGAGGTCGGCGGTGAGATAGCCCTTCAGCCCCGCCACCTCGCAGGCCCCGGCAAGGCCGGCGAGACCGCCGGAGAGCAGGCCGACCAGCGCCATGGAGGCGCCGACCGGAATGCCGGCATAGCGCGCCGCGCGCGCATTCTCGCCCACCGCGCGGAGACGCAGCCCCCACACGGTGCGGCCGATGAAGACATGCAGCAGCCCCGCCGCGACCACCGCCAGCACCAGCCCGGCATGCAGCCGCAGCCCGGCGAACAGGCGCGGCAGCGTCGCCTCGTCCAGCAGCGGCGCCGATTGCGGCCAGCCCAGCGCCATCTCGTCCTTCATCGGCCCTTCCAGCATCATCTGCACCACCAGCAGCACGACGAAGTTCAGCAGCAGCGTCACCACCACCTCGTCGGCGCCGAACCGGGTCTTGAACAGCACCGGCACCAGCAGCAGCGCCGCCCCCGCCAGCGCCGCGCCGAGCAGCACCAGCGGCAGCAGCACATAGGCGGGCGCCGCGATCGCCCCGCTGCCAAGCGCCACCGCCGCCAGCGCGCCGGCATAGAGCTGGCCCTCCGCGCCGATGTTCCAGAGCCGGGCGCGGAAGGCAACGGCGGCGGCAAGGCCGGTGAAGATCAGCGGCGTCGCCCGCGTCAGCGTCTCGGCGAGGGCGAAGCCGGAGCCGGCGGCGCCCTGCGCCATCAGGCCGAAGGCCCGCAGCACCGGGGCGCCGGAGAGCGCGAGGGGAATGACGGTCAGCAGCAGCGCCGCCACCCCGGCCCCGATCGACACCGCGACGGTGAGCCAGAGCGGGGTGCGCTCGCGCGGGACGAAGCGGATCATGCGGGGCCTCCGGCCACATTTGTCCTGCCGGCGGCCGTCGCGACGCGCGGCGTCGCCCGCGCGCCGACGGCACCGGGCCGGCTCCGGCCTTCCGCGGACTCCCGAATGAAACCGGTGGCGTCGACGGGGTGGATGCCCCGGCCCGGTTGCGTGCCGGCGGCGGCCATCACGCGGCCTCCCCGGCGGCGTGCCCGGCCATCATCAGGCCGACCCGGCGCAGGTCCAGCCCCTCCGCCGGCAGGGCGGGCGAGAGCCGGCCGGCATGGATGACGGCGATCCGGTCGGCGAGGGCGAACAGCTCGTCGAGGTCCTCCGAGATCAGCAGCACCGCGGCGCCGCGCCCGCGCGCCGCGAGCAGGCGGCGGTGCACATCCGTCGTCGCGCCGATATCGAGGCCGCGCGTGGGCTGATGCGCCAGCACGAGGCGAGGCGCGCGCTCCAGCACCCGCGCCAGCACCACCTTCTGCATGTTGCCGCCGGACAGGGCGCGGATGGCGGCGTCCGGCCCGGGACAGCGCACGTCGTAGTCGCGAATGGCCTGCGCCGCCCGGGCCCGCAGCGCGCCGTAGCGCAGGAAGCCGGCGGACTGGTTTTCCGGCGCGGCGATGGTCTCGATCACCAGATTCTCGGCGACGCTGAGCGCGCCGATGGTGCCGTCGCGGTGGCGGTCCTCGGGAATGCGGCCGACGCCGGCCGCAACCCGGGCCGCCGGGTTCGCCGCGCCGAGCCGGGTGCCGGCGAGGTCGGCGCGGCCGCCGCTCGGCGCCATCAGCCCGGCCACCAGCCCCGCCAGCGCGCCCTGGCCATTGCCCGAGACGCCGGCAATGCCGACGATCTCGCCGGCATGGACCTTCAGCGTCGCCTCGACCAGACGGTCGCGCTCGCCGGCGCGGCCGACGCTGACGCCGTCGAGGTCGAGCACGCAGGCGCCGGGCCGGCCCGGTGTGCGGGTGCGGGGCGGGATCGGCCGGCCGACCATCAGCTCGGCCAGCGTGGCGCGGTCGGCACCCGCGCTCGGCCGGTCCGCCACCTTGGCGCCGCCGCGCAGCACTACGATGCGCTCGCACAGCGCCAGCACCTCCTGCAGCTTGTGGCTGATGAAGAGGACCGCGAGGCCGCGCGCCGCCAGCCGGCGCACGGTCTGCGCCAGCCCCTCCGCCTCCTGCGGCGTCAGCACCGCGGTCGGCTCGTCGAGGATGAGCACGCGCACGTCGCGGTAGAGCGCCTTCAGGATTTCCACGCGCTGCTGCTCGCCCACCGACAGCCGGCCCACCGGCACGTCGAGGTCGATGTCGAGCCCGGAGCCGCGCATCAGCCCCTCGATCTTCGCCCGCGCCGCGCCACGGGAAAAGCCCAGCCGCCACAGCGGCACGGTGCCGAGCACGATATTTTCGAGGCCGGTCAGATTCTCGGCGAGGGCGAAGTGCTGGTGCACCATGCCGATGCCGGCCGCGAGCGCGGCCTGCGCCGAGCCGCCCGGCAGCGGCGCCATCTGGCCCGAGGCGTCGGCGATGTGGATGCTGCCGGCGTCGGCGACGTAATGGCCGAACAGGATGCTCATCAGCGTGGTCTTGCCGGCGCCGTTCTCGCCCAGCAGCGCGACGATCTCGCCGGCCCGCACGTCGAGGTCGATGGCGTCGTTGGCGGTCAGCGCGCCGAAGCGCTTGGTGATGCCGGAGAGCGACAGTACCAGCGGGCGGGTCTCGTGCGGCGGCAGGTCGGATGGCATTCGCTCGCTCCGGCGGCACGCCCCGGCCGGGATGGCACGGCGCGGCGGGATCGCGGGACCGGCGGACGGTCCCCCTCTCCGGCCGCGGCGGCCGGGGAGGCATCGGCAGTCAGGATGGACGCGGCGCCCCCGGCGGGGCGCCGGCCCGGCCTCACGGCATCGGCGTCACAGGGTGGACTTGGGCTCGGCGTCGTTCACATTGACGCGGAACAGGCCGTCCTTGATCTCCTTCTCCCGCGCCAGCACCAGCTCGATGACGTCGGGGGGGACCAGCTTGGGGTCGAGCGGGGCGAGGCTGGCGCCACCCTCCGCCATGTAGCTGTAGGGGCCGTAATCGGCGGCGACGAAGGTGCCGTCGATCACCGCCTTGATCGCCCGGTCGATGGTCGGCTCCATCTGCCACAGCGCCGAGGCCACGATCGTGCCGGGATACTGCGCGGAGGTGTCGATGACATTGCCGATCGCCTTGACGCCGCGCTCCTTGGCGGCGTCCGACACGCCGAAGCGCTCGGCGTAGAGAACGTCCGCGCCCTTGTCGATCTGGGCGAAGGCGGCCTCCTTGGCCTTGGGCGGGTCGTACCAGCTGTTGATGAAGGTCACGATGAACTTCACGTTCGGGTTCACCGAGAGCGCGCCTTCCATGAAGGCCTGCATCAGCCGGTTGACCTCGGGAATGGCGTAGCCGCCCACCAGCCCGATGATGTTCGACTTGGTGAGCTTGCCCGCCACCATGCCGGTGAGGAAGGAGGGCTCGTGGATGAAATTGTCGAACACCGAGAAGTTCGGCTTGGTCGGGCCGAAGGAGGAGCCCATCAGATAGGCGGTCTTGGGATAGTCCGCCGCCACCTTGCGGGCGGGCCGCTCCACCGCGAACACCTCGCCGACCACGAGGTCGGCGCCCTCCTGCGAATATTGCCGCATCACCCGCTCATAGTCGGTGTTGGCGACGTTCTCGGAGAATTTGTAGGTGATGTCGCCGCGCGCCTCGGCCGCCTTCAGCGCCTTGTGGATGCGCGAGACCCACTGCTGCTCGACCGGCACGGTGTAGATCGCCGCCACCTGGATCGGCTTGGCCTTGGCCGCGAAGGCCGGTCCGCCGAGGGCCGCGACCGCGAGCGCACCGGCGCCCAGCGCCAGAACCTGCCGCCGGTCCACCGAGGCTGACGAAAAAAGCGGCAGGGACCGCGACGATTTCACGTCCATTGTTCTCTCTCCCACGCAGCGACCGGGCGGCCCTGCCCCCGGCGCGTCTGAAGCCGAACCCAGATGCGAGCGACGTGCCATTCTCGGACGGGCATGGCGCGAGGGCCAGCCCCGCCGCGACGTCAGCCGCCGCGTTTCCACATCGACCTGAGATAGGCGACGATGAAATCCGGCATGGCGGGCGAGAGGTCGTTCTCGCCGCGCACCACCACCACGCCGTCGAGTTCCGGCCGCTCCTGGGTGGCGAGCAGGGCGCGGATGCGGGCGGCCACCGCCTCGGCCTCCTCATGCGCCACGAGCTGGCGCATCAGCGCGATGCGGGGGCCGGCGAGCACCGCGTCCCACCCCGGCGCGGGGGAAACGTCAGCCGCGCCGAGCCCGGTCTCCTCGCCCAGCTCGCGCATCACGCTGCCGGCGAGGTCGACCCGGCCGTCGGCGGTGACGTCGGAGGGGTCGGGCGTGCCGGCGGCGAAATAGATCCGGCCGGGATTGGCGGTCCAGCCAGCCATGACGCCGAGGATGAAGGCGCCGTCGGCGCCGCGCAGCGCGCCCATGGCGAAGGCGTTGCGCAGCGTCGGGTCGGGAAAGCCCATGTCGCGCCACCACATGAAGGCGGCGAAGTCGCACTCGCGATAGGCGCCCGTCAGCGCGCCCGCGGCGATGGCGTGGCGGGCCAGCAGCAGCACCCGGCCGTTCCACAGCGCCGGGTTGGCCGCCTTCAGCGTGTCGAAATGGGCGGCGATCGCCGCGGCGTTGGCCTGCGCGAAGGCCGGCGGGCCCTCCTCGCGGATGAGGTCCAGCCGCGCCAGCGGCTCGATCTCGGGCGCGAGGGCACCGCGCATCCCGGCGCCGCTCACAGATGCAGCGCGCCTTCGGAGACGACGACGGCGCCGCCCCCGATGGTGACGCCGGTGAGAACCCCGTCCGCCACCTCGAGCCCCAGCCGCACCAGGCTGGGCCGGCCCATCTCCACCCCCTGCAGGATGTCGAAGGCGTGGAAGCCGTCGGCCGGGCGCTCGCCGGCCATCAGCACCGCCGCCAGCGCCGCGGCGGCCGAGCCGGTGGCGGGGTCCTCGGCGATGCCCATGCTCGCCCCGAACATCCGGGCGCGCAGGTCGCCCTCGCCATCCTCGTCGCGGCAGAACACATAGACCGAATCGGCCCCCACGCCGAAGGCGCGGATCAGCCGGCCGACGCTCGGGGTGATCCGCGCCAGCGCCGAGCGCGAGGCGAGCGGCACGCAGACGAAGGGCACGCCCGCCGAGGCGACCACCGGGCGGTAGTCGTCGAAGCCGATATCGGCGATGTCGAGCCCCAGCGCCTGGGCGCAGGCCTCCACCGTGACCGGCTCGCTTTCCAGGATCTCCGGCAGGCGGGGCACCGCGAAGGTGGCGGTGCCGTGGCGCGGGCCCTTCACCTGCACGTGGCAGGAGACCGGCCCCACCCCCTCCTCCAGCACGAAATCGGTCGAGGTCGTCACCCGGTCGAGAATGGCGAGCAGCACCGCCGAGCCCACGGTGGGATGGCCCGCGAAGGGCAGCTCGTGGTTGACCGTGAAGATGCGCAGCTGCGCCCGGTGCTCGCCTTCTGCCGGCTTCAATACGAAGACCGTCTCCGACAGGTTGAACTCCCGCGCGATCGCCTGCATCTGGTTGCCGTCGAGCCCGTCCGTCTCCAGCACGACGGCCAGCGGATTGCCGGACAGGGCCCGGTCGGTGAAGACGTCGAGGGTGACGAAGCGGCGGGGCATGGGATCAGAGCTTCTCCGGTGTGAAGACGCGCGAGGGGCTGACGAACTCGTCCTGGGCGGCGACGGTGAGGATTTCGCGCGAGCCCGCCGCCGCGGTCCGCGCCAGCAGGCCATAGGCCGAGGAGGCCGCCTTGGCGAGGGCCTCGGCGGCGCTGTGGGTGGTCTTCCAGTGCACGAAGAACAGCGCCGCGATGGCATCGCCCGCCCCGTTGACCGAAACGTCGAGCTTCGGGGTGCGGACGCGGAACCGGCCGTCCGGCCCGCTGGCCAGCAGGTCGATCGAATCGGCCGGCGTGTCCTCGGTGTGCAGGCTGGTGACGAGGATGACGCGCGGTCCGCGCGCATGCACCGCGTCGCAGGAGGCGACCGCCTCGGCCAGCGTCGAGCTGCCCCGGCCGGAGAGATAGTCCAGCTCGAACTGGTTGGGGGTGATGAGGTCGGCCGCCGGCACCGCCTTGTCCCGCATGAATTCCGGGATGCCCGGGCGGACGAAGATGCCGCGGCCGACATCGCCGATCACCGGATCGCAGCAGTAATGCGAATCGGCATTGGCCGCCTTCACCCGGGCCGCGGTGTCGAGAATGGCCTCGCCGATGTCCGCCGCGCCCATATAGCCGGAGATCACCCCGTCGCAGCGCGGCAGCACGTTCAGCTCCTCCATGCCGCCGACCAGCTCGCGGATCAGCGCGGCGTCGAAGACCTGCCCGCGCCACGCGCCATAGCCGGTGTGGTTGGAGAACTGGACGGTGTGGATGCCCCAGGCCTCGTGCCCCAGCCGCTGGATGGGAAACATGGCGGATGCGTTGCCCACGTGGCCATAGGCCACCCAGGATTGGATCGAAAGGAAGTTCATCGCGCAAGCCCCGGCCGTTTCTGAACAATCCGCGCTTAGCGCAGAGCTGGCAAGCACCCAAGCGAATTTCGGTGAAACGATTCATAAACGCCGCGGGCCCCGCCGGCCGGCCCGCGCCTTGCCACGCCGGGGCACGCATGCGAGAGCCCCCTCACCCGGCTTCTGAAGGACCCGCCCATGACCGAGATGCTCTCCGCCCGCGCCCTTGCCGCCGACATCCGCAGCGGGCGGCTGACCCCGCTCGACGTGGCCGAGCGCTGCGCCGCCGCCATCGCCGCGCGGGAGGCGGAGGTCGGCGCCTTCGCCGCGCTGGACCTCGACGGGCTGCGCCGTGAGGCCGCCGCCCCCGGCCTCGGCCAGACCGCGCTCGCCGGCCTGCCGGTCGGCATCAAGGACGTGCTCGACACGGTGGACTTCCCCACCCGGCGCGGCTCGCCCATCTTCGCCGACCACCGCCCGGCCAGCGACGCCACGGTGGTGCGCATGGTGCGGCGGGCGGGCGGCCTGGTGCCCGGCAAGACCGAGACCACCGAGCTCGCCTTCCTGGAGCCGGCCCGCACCCGCAACCCGCGCGACCTTACCCACACGCCCGGCGGCTCCTCCGCCGGATCGGCCGCCGCGGTGGCGGCCGGCATGCTGCCGCTGGCGCTGGGCACCCAGACCGGCGGCTCGGTGATCCGCCCCGCCTCCTTCTGCGGGGTGGCGGGGTTCAAGCCCTCCTTCAAGCTGATCCCGACCACCGGCATCAAGGCCTTCTCCTGGTCGCTGGACACGATCGGCCTGTTCGCCGCCGGGGTCGAGGACCTCGCCTTCGCCATGGGGGCGATCACCGGGCGGGACTTCGCGCTGGCCGAGGAGCCCGGCACGCCCCGCATCGCCGTGGTCGACACGGTGGAGGGCGCCAGCGCCTCCGACGCCGCCCATGCCGCGCTCGCCGAAGCGGCGCGGGCGCTGGCGGCGGCGGGACTGCCGGTGGCCGCCTTCACCCTGCCGGAGGCGGTGCAGGCGGCGAATGCGGCCCACGCCCTGGTGCAGGACTTCGAAGCCTTCCTCGCCCTCGCCGACGAGTGGGACCGCCACCGCGACCAGCTCTCCGACCTGCTGCGCCACCATCTCGGCGGCGCCGCCGCGATCACGCCGGAGCGTTACGACGAGGCCCGCCGCACCGCCCGGCGGGCGCGCCACGCGCTGGCCGACAGCTTCGCCGGCTTCGACGCCATCCTCACCTTCTCCGCCCCCGGCATCGCCCCGGAAGGGCTGGCGACCACCGGCCTTTCCAGCTTCAACCGGATGTGGACGCTGCTCGGCTCGCCCTGCGTGAACGTTCCCGGCCTCACCGGGGAAAAGGGCCTGCCGATCGGGGTGCAGATCGTCGGCCGCTTCGGCCGCGACCGTGCCGCGCTGGAGACCGCCCGCCTGCTGGAGCGCGCCCTTTCCTGAGGCGGGGTGACGGAGCGGCGAAAAGGGTTGCGCCGCTGGGTGTGCCGATTAGTATATTTTGACGATATACTAATGGTGGAACAATGACCCCAGACCGTCGCCTCTCCCGCCGCGCCTTTGGCGGCCTCCTCGCCGCGCTCTCCGCCCTCGCCGTATCGGCCACGGCCCGCACGCCGGCCCGCGCCGACACCGCCACGGTGCGCATCGGCTACCAGCGCTCCTCCACCCTCATCACCATCCTGAAGACCAATGGCGCGCTGGAAAAGGCGCTGCAGCCGCTGGGCGTCGAGGTGACGTGGCACGAATTCACCAGCGGCCTGCCGCTGCTGGAGGCGCTCAATCTCGGCAAGATCGACGTCAGCGCCGATGTCGCCGACACGGTTCCGGTCTTCGCCCAGGCGGCCGGCGCCAAGCTCGTCTTCTTCGCCGAGGAAGGCCCCTCGCCCACCGCGCAGGCGATTCTGGTGCCGAAGGATTCGCCCATCACCTCGGTCGCCGGGCTGAAGGGCAAGCGGGTCGCGGTGACCAAGGGCGCCGGCAGCCACTACCTGCTGCTGGCCGCGCTCGCGCAGGCGGGGCTCTCGTTCAAGGACATCACCCCGGCCTACCTCACCCCGGCGGACGGGCGCGCCGCCTTCGTCAGCGGCAATGTCGACGCCTGGGTGGCGTGGGACCCCTTCCTCGCCACCACCCAGCAGCAGTCGGGCGCCCGGGTGCTGGCGGATGGCGCGGGCCTCGCCGGCTACAAGCGCTACTACCTCACCACCGCGAGCTTCGCCAAGGAGCACGGCCCGGTGCTGGCGGTGCTGTTCGACCAGCTCAAGGCGACCAGCATCTGGGTGAAGCAGCACCCGGCCGAGGCGGCGCGTCTGCTGGCCGGGCTCTGGAACATCGATGCCGCCGCCATCGAGACCGCTAACGGGCGCCGCAGCTATGCCGTCGCCCCGGTGACCCGGCAGGGGCTGGCGGAGCAGCAGAAGATCGCCGACGCTTTCGTAGCGGAAGGTCTGGTGCCGAAGCCGGTCGACACCGCCGATGTCGGCATCTGGCAGCCGGCGGGCTGAGCCCGCGGCGGCGGCGCATCGGCGGCGATCGCGCTCCCTTCCCGGGGAGGCGGTTGTCCGGCCGTGATGGACGGTCTCATCGGCCGATGGATGGTCTCATCGGCCGGATCGTCCACCTCACCAGCCTGACCATCCACCGCCGGGGCGAGGCTGTATTGGTATTTTAATACAGGTCCAAAGGGCTACTCCGCCGCGGCCTTCAGCGTGGCGGGATCGTAGTTCAGGATGGGGGCGAGCCAGCGCTCGGCTTCCTCCACGCCCATGCCCTTGCGGCGGGCATAGTCCTCCACCTGGTCGCGCTCGACCCGCCCGACGCCGAAATAGGCCGCGTCGGGATGGGCGAAATAGAGCCCCGACACCGCCGCGCCCGGCCACATCGCGAAGCTTTCGGTCAGCTCGACGCCGATCGCCGCCGTCGCGTCCAACAGCTTGAAAAGCGTGGCTTTTTCCGTGTGGTCCGGCTGCGCCGGATAGCCCGGCGCCGGCCGGATGCCGCGATAGGCCTCCTTGATGAGCGCCTCGTTGTCGAGCGCTTCGTCGGCGGCATAGCCCCAGAACTCGCGGCGCACCCGCTCATGCATCCGCTCGGCGAAGGCCTCGGCCAGCCGGTCCGCCAAGGCCTTGAGAAGAATGGAGGAATAGTCGTCATGCGCCGCCTTGAAGGCGTCGGAACGCTCCGGCTCGCCGAACCCGGTGGAGACGCAGAAGCCCCCGACATAGTCGGCGACGCCGCTTTCCAGCGGCGCGACAAAATCCGCCAGCGCCAGATGGCTCCGCCCGGCGCTCTTGGTCATCTGCTGGCGCAGCGTGTGGAGCCTCGCCAGTTCCTCCGCCCGCGCGTCGTCGCGGTAGAGAACGATGTCGTCGCCGACCGCGTTGGCCGGCCAGAAACCGACGACGGCACGGGCACTTAGCCACTTCTCCGCGACGATGCGCTCCAGCATGCGGCGGGCATCCTCATAGAGCGCCCGCGCGGGAATGCCGACCTTGGGGTCGTCGAGAATGGCGGGAAAGCTGCCGATCAGCTCCCACGACTGGAAGAACGGCGTCCAGTCGATATAGGGCACCAGCTCGGCGAGATCGTAGGTCTCGAACACCCGGGTGCCGAGGAGACGCGGCGCCGGCGGCACATAGCCGGCGAAATCGAGCAGCGCCCGGTTGGCGCGGGCGTCGGCGATCTTCACCCGCACCTTGTTGCGGTCGGATTTCGCATGGGCATCGGCGACCTTGGCGTATTCGGCGCGGATGCTGGCGACATAGTCCGGGCGGCTGTTGTCGTTCAGCAGGTTGGACACCACGCCGACGGCGCGGCTGGCATCGGTGACATAGACCGCCTGTCCGCGCAGATAATGCGGCGCGATCTTCACCGCGGTGTGGACACGGGAGGTGGTCGCCCCGCCGATGAGCAGCGGCACATCGAAGCCTTCGCGCTCGAGTTCGGAAGCAACATGCACCATCTCGTCCAGCGAGGGGGTGATGAGACCGGAAAGACCGATGACGTCGACCTTCTCGCGGCGCGCCACTTCGAGGATCTTCGCCGCCGGCACCATCACGCCGAGATCGATGACTTCGTAATTGTTGCACTGAAGCACGACGCCGACGATGTTCTTGCCGATGTCGTGAACGTCGCCCTTCACGGTCGCCATCAGCACCTTGCCGGCGGCCTTCGACTCGGTGAGGCCGAGCTCGAGCTTCTCCTGCTCCATGAAGGGCATGAGATAGGCCACCGCCTGCTTCATCACCCGGGCCGATTTCACCACCTGCGGCAGGAACATCTTGCCCGCGCCGAACAGGTCGCCGACGACATTCATGCCGTCCATCAGCGGGCCTTCGATGACATGCAGCGGTCGCGCCACGCGAAGCCGGGCCTCCTCGGTGTCGGCCTCGACGAAGTCGGTGATGCCGTTGATCAGCGCGTGCTGCAGCCGCTTGTCCACGCTCCAGCTCCGCCAGGCGAGGTCCGCCTCCTTCTTTTCGCGGGCTCCGCCGCGGAAGCGCTCGGCAATCGTCAGAAGGCGCTCGGTGGCGTCGGCACGGCGGTTGAGCACCACGTCTTCGCAGGCTTCGCGCAGTTCCGGCTCGATTTCGTCATAGACCGCGAGCTGGCCGGCATTGACGATGCCCATGTCCATGCCCGCGGCGATGGCGTGGTAGAGAAACACGGCATGCATCGCCTCGCGCACCATCTCGTTGCCGCGGAACGAGAAGGAAAGGTTCGAGACGCCGCCCGAGACATGGGCATAAGGCAGGTTCTGCCGGATCCAGCGGGTCGCCTCGATGAAGGCGACGCCATACCCGGCGTGCTCCTCGATGCCGGTCGCCACGGCGAAGATATTGGGGTCGAAGATGATGTCCTCGGGAGGAAAGCCCACCTCCTCCACGAGAATGCGGTAGGCCCGGGCGCAGATCGCGATCTTGCGCTCATAGGTGTCGGCCTGCCCCTGCTCGTCAAACGCCATCACCACCACGGCGGCGCCATAGGCCCGCACCAGCCGGGCATGATGGCGGAAGGCCTCCTCCCCCTCCTTCATGGAGATGGAGTTGACGATGCCTTTGCCCTGGATGCACTTCAGCCCGGCCTCGATGACGCTCCACTTCGAGCTGTCGATCATGATCGGCACGCGGGCGATATCCGGCTCGGCGGCGAGCAGGTTCAGGAAGGTGACCATGGCCTTCTCGGAATCGAGCAGGCCCTCGTCCATGTTGACGTCGATGATCTGGGCGCCGTTCTCCACCTGGTCCCGCGCCACCGCCAGCGCGGCGGCATAATCGCCATTGGTGATGAGCTTGCGGAAGCGCGCCGAGCCGGTGACGTTGGTGCGCTCGCCGATATTGATGAAGGTCGCGACGGGGGCGGTCATGTCGGCTGCTCTGTCTGCATCGGAGATGGAATATAGGGCAGATGGTCGGCACGTTCGATCGAGCAGGCGGCCGGGACGCCGGAGCGCCGGGAACCTTCACGTGGAAGCCGCGCCGGTCTGACGCCGGCCGGCCCCGGCGCCCGCGCAAAAGGGATCACGCCACCACCTCGAAGGCTTCCAGCCCCGAGAGCCGCAGGCGCGGCGCAATCTCGGGCACCTCGCGCGGCGCGTGGGGAGCGACCGCCTCGGCAATGGCGCGAATATGGTCCGGCGTCGTGCCGCAGCAGCCGCCCACGATGTTGACGAGGCCGGAAGCGGCGAACTCGCCGACCAGTTTCGCCATCGCTTCCGGGCTTTCGTCGTAAAGGCCGAATTCGTTGGGCAGGCCGGCATTGGGATAGGCGCAGACCAGCGTGGCGGCGATGCGGGAGAGTTCGTCGATGTGGGCACGCATCTCGCGGGCGCCAAGCGCGCAGTTGAGGCCGACCGAAAACGGCCGGGCATGGCGCAGCGAATTCCAGAAGGCGGCCGGCGTCTGGCCGGACAGGGTGCGGCCGGACAGGTCGGTGATGGTGCCGGAGATCATCACCGGCACGCGCAGATCACGCGCCGCGAACAGCCGCTCGATGGCGAAGACGGCCGCCTTGGCATTCAGCGTGTCGAAGATGGTTTCGATCAGCAGCAGCTCGGCGCCGCCCTCGAGCAGGGCCTCGGCCTGCTCGCCATAGGCGGTGGCGAGTTCGTCGAACGAGGTCGCGCGGAAGCCGGGATCGTTCACGTCCGGCGAGATGGAGGCGGTACGGTTGGTCGGGCCGATGGCGCCGGCGACGAACCGGCGGCGGCCATCCTTCGCCTGTGCCAACGCCGCCGCCTCGCGGGCAACCCGCGCGCCCTCGATATTGATCTCGCGCACCAGGCTCTCCATGCCGTAGTCGGCCATGGCGATGGTGGTGCCGGAAAAGGTGTTGGTCTCGACGATATCGGCCCCTGCCAGGAAATAGGCGAGGTGGATGTCCCGCACCGCCGCCGGCTGGGTGAGGTTCAGCAGGTCGTTATTACCCCGCAGATCGCGGTTCCAGGTACGGAAACGCTCGCCGCGATAACCCGCTTCGTCCAGCTTCAGCTGCTGGATCATGGTGCCCATCGCCCCGTCGAGGATGAGGATGCGCTGGGCCGCCGCCTCGCGCAGGGCCTCGAAGGTGTCGCTCGGATGGTTGGCGGTCATGGCAGGCTCACTCTCTGCGGCCCCGTGGCCGCGGAAGGCAACGCTGGGAAGGATCGGTGCGAGGGCCGGCGTACGCAGCGCCGTCGTCTCGCGCAGACTCTCGATACGGCACGTCAGATGGTTATGCCAGCAGGGCGGGAGGAGATGGTGGCCGCACCGGCCGGCCCCCTCGCTCCCGGTGCACGGCGACTCATGCGGCCACGCCGGCGGCCACCCCAGGCCCCTCCGCCGCGGCCGGCGGGCGGATGCCGAGCAGGTGGCAGATCGCGTAGACGAGATCGGCGCGGTTCAGCGTGTAGAAATGGAACTCGGTCACGCCGCGGTCGACCAGATCGAACACCTGTTCCGCTGCCACGGCGGCGGCGATGAGCTTGCGGGTCTCGGGATCGCCGTCCAGCCCCTCGAAACGCGAGGCCAGCCACTCCGGCATATAGGTGGCGGTCTTCTCGGCGAAATTGCGCGCCTGCTTGAAGTTGCTCACCGGCAGGATGCCCGGCACCACCGGCACGTCGATGCCCCGCGCCCGCACCTTGTCGAGAAAACGGAAATACAGGTCGTTGTCGAAGAAGCACTGGGTGATGGCACGGCTGGCGCCGGCATCCACCTTGGCCTGAAGAATGTCGAGATCGACCTCGAAGGAGGGGCTTTCCGGGTGCTTTTCGGGGTAGGCCGAGACCGACACCTCGAAATTCGCGATGCGCCGCACCCCGGCCACCAGTTCGGCCGAGGAGGCATAACCCTGGGGATGGGGCTCATAGGCCTGGCCGACCCCGCCCGGCGGATCGCCGCGCAACGCCACAATGTGGCGCACGCCGGCATCCCAGTAGCCCCGCACCACATCGTCGACCTCGCCCCGGCTGGCGGCGACGCAGGTGAGATGAGCCGCTGGCGCGAGCCGGGTTTCATCCACGATACGGGCCACCGTGGCATGAGTACGCTCGCGGGTGGAGCCGCCAGCGCCGTAGGTTACCGATACGAATTTAGGTGCCAGCGGCGCGAGCCGGGTGATGGAGCTCCACAACGTCGCCTCCATCTCCGGCGTCTTCGGCGGGAAGAACTCGAAGGAGACGGAAATGGGCCGGCCGCCGGCTCGGCGGCTGCGGCGCTCGGTGTCGGTGGGCATCAGGCGACCTCCTTGCGGTCTTCCGACCCGGCGGGGGTCGTGTCGGTTGCGGCCGCCCCGGGGCTGCGCGGATCGCGCGCCAGCCAAAGCGACACGGTGAGGGCCTGCCCCGCTGCGCTGCCGGGAGCGAGCGCGATGTGGGACAGCGTTTCAAAGCCGGAATGGGCCAGCCAGCCTTCCATCGCCTCGCTGGAGAAGCCGAGCCGACGATGGGCGTGCTGCTCGCGCAGGAATTCGAGATCGTGGGGAGCGAAATCCACCACCAGCAGCCGGCCGCCAGGCTTCAGCACCCGGCCGGCCTCCTTCAGCGCACGCGGCACGTCGTCAAGGAAATGCAGCACCTGATGGAGGATGACGACGTCGAACGTGTCGCGCGGCAAGGCGAGCCCATAGATGTCGCCCTGCCGCACGGTGCAGTTGCGCGCACCGGCGCGCTCCAGATTGGCGCGCGCCACCGCGAGCATATCGGCGGAGAGGTCTATTCCCACGCCGCGCTCGATGCGGTGGGCGAACAGTTCCAGGATCCGCCCGGTGCCGGTGCCGAGATCGAGCAAGGCGCCGATAGGCTCAGGACCCAGTGCGGCGAGGATGGCGGCCTCCACCTGCTCGTCCGGGGCGTGCAGCCGGCGGATCGCATCCCATTCGTGGGCGTGCGCTCGAAAATAGGCCTGCGCTCCCGCAGCCCGGGCGGCCCGCACGGCGGCGAGCCGTTCGCGGTCGCGCTGCAAAATCTCGTCGTCCGGGGCCATGAGGCCCAGCAGCGCGTCGGTCAGCGCCGCACCCGGCGTGTCAGCGCTGCGGCGGTAGAACACCCAGCTCGCCTCGCGGAACCGCTCTACCAGCCCCGCCTCCGCCAGCAGCTTGAGATGGCGCGAAATGCGCGGCTGTGACTGGCCCAGAATGTCGGTAAGCTCGGAAACCGTCAGCTCCCCGTCCGCGATGAGCGCCAGAAGGCGCAGGCGCGTATCCTCGCCGGCCGCCTTCAGGCCGTCGAGCAGCGGCGCCAGGCGGAGCGTCGGAGCGGACATGAACACCTCATTCAAGATATAAAGATATCTTTATGTCTTTTTTCGCCGCCCCGCAAGCGGCTCATCGAGCGACGGGACACGACCCAATGACCTCATCCAGCGCCGGCGCGGCATTCGGCCATCGGACCGGCGAAGTCACAATCGACCTGCCGGAGCGGCCGGACGCCGCCCTCTTCTTCATTGGCCGCCTCCACACACCCTGGCAGGAGCGGTCAGCCTGTCCGAAGAACGGGCGTGAAAGCGATGCGCTGTGCACGGTCGAGCTCGACCCCCGCTACCAGCCTGCCCTTGAGGGGCTGGAGGGCACCACGCACCTCTGGCTACTGTACTGGATGAACCTGGCGCCACGGGATCTTCTGGTCCAAATTCCCCGCCATTATGGAACAGGTCGCGGCACCTTCGCCCTGCGCAGCCCGGCGCGGCCCAACCCCATCGCGCTGAGCGCGGTTCGCCTCATCGCGATCAACGAGGCGAGCCTGACGGTGACGGGGCTTGATTGCCTCGACGGCACGCCGCTGCTGGACATCAAGCCGTACTTCGCCTCCACCGACAGCCACCCCGAGGCCCTCGTGGGCTGGCGCGAAGCGCGGCGTTGAGGCCAGTGTGGCCGCGAAACATCACCCCGGCTTCTCACGCATATCTGACAAACCCTGGCCACCCCTTGGACCAAGTTGGTCTTGAACCTGCCTTCTTCCTAGGTCATCAGCTTTGTCAAACATTCCCGCAGACCTTGCCTTGCAGGATCAATGATGGCCGTTCGTCTCGCCCTCGCCCCCGCTGTCGCGATTTCCGTGCTGACCATCGGCACCGCCTTCGCACAGACCTATCCGGCGCAGACCGGAACCGCACCGATCTATCAGGAGCCGGACGCCGGCGCGTCCGAGCCGCCGGCTCCGCAGGTGCCCGCCGCGTACGACCCGTATGGCTCCGCCACCTCGACGGCTGCACCGGGTACCACCCAGCCGGCCACGGCCGCGCAGCAGGGCTATCCCGCCCAGACGGCTAACGCGCCCTCGCAGCCCTACACGCCGGCCGGCTATCCCCCGGGGGCCTATTCCGGCCAGCCGCCGGCGGGCATGAACTCGCCCTATGGCGCGACGACGACCTATGCCGCGCCGGCCCAGCCGGCCGCCACGGGTTCGGCCTATCCCGCCCAGCAGCAGGCTGCCTATCCCGCGCCGGCCGCGGCGGTGCCGCCCGGCGGCGTCGGCATGAACAATGCCGCTGAAGGCGCCAATGGCTCCAGCGTCGCCATGCTGCCGCCGGAAGACCAGCCGGAAGAGGGTGCGCCGCGGCCGCTGCCGGCCAACCTCAAGCGCCAGGTGGTGGACTACACCGGGAAGGACGCGCCGGGTACCATCGTCATCGATACCCCCAATACCTACCTCTATTACGTGCTGCCCGGCGGCAAGGCCGTGCGCTACGGCATCGGCGTCGGCCGCGAGGGCTTCACCTGGTCGGGCACCGAAAAGATCACCCGCAAGGCGGAATGGGCCGACTGGCGCCCGCCGGCGGAGATGATCGAGCGCCAGCCCTATCTGCCGCGCTTCATGGCGGGCGGCCCCGGCAACCCGCTCGGCGCGCGCACCATGTATCTCGGCGGCACGGTGTATCGTATTCACGGCACCAACCAGCCCTCGACCATCGGCCAGTTCATGTCCTCGGGCTGCATCCGCATGCTCAATGAGGATGTCGAGGACCTCTACGACAAGGTGAAGGTCGGCACGAAGGTCGTGGTGCTGCCGGGCAATGCTCCGAAGACCGCGTCGGCCGCCGATGCCGCGGCAACGCCGCAGCCTATCCCGGTGAGCGCCCCGGCCAGTTCGGCCGTCCGGTGAAGCCTCGCGGCTGAGGCTGGTCGCCCCTGCGCCTAGCGCCGCCACAGGCGCTGGGCGGGAACCCAGACATCGACCTGCGTACCGGAGACGAGTTCCCCGGCACGCTCGACCCAGCCGACCAAACCGCGCAGACCGCGCGCGGCCGTGACAAAGGCGAGGTCCAGTCCCGCCGGCGCGTCCGGAACGGCCGCAGCCACAGCCTGCCCGGCGTGGCGGCACGGCGCATTCTCCCCTTCCACCACCAGCGTGACGCCACCTGCGTGCAGCCGTGTTCCCGGCGGCAGGCGCGTCAGTTCTCCCACCCCTTCCAGCACCATATTGGCTCCGAGCCATTCGGCGCGCACCTCCGCCACGCCCAGCCGGGCGGCGATCGCGACCAGTTCGTCCGGCGCGACGATGGAGATCTGCCGGCTGTTGCGGATCGGCGTGCGACGGGGAAACCACGGCACCCGGCTGCAGGCCGGCCGCGCGAAGCCGCGATGGCGATCACCGGCAATCCCCTCCAGGTCGACGTCGAGGCGGTCCACCGGCCGGGTGCCGAATCCGACGCCATCGGCGACCAGAAGCTGCGCAAGCCTTGCCCTGAAGCGTTGCGCCGGCATCTCGTCCGCTACGCCGAAAAGCTCAGCCTGCTGTCCCATCGCGCGTCTCCCCGAGGCACGTGCCCGGGCGGATATCGACATGAGCCGCCCCCTGTCGTGCATACCGCACAGGCGTAACATAGAAGAGTGCGTTCCCGGCGACTCCGCCCGGAACGAGGAAGACGCGGGAGCGTTCTCGCGTCGGGGATATTGGGGAATCGTCATGTCACTTCCGTCCGACTCGCTCCCGCGCTCTCCGGCCAGCGGCCTTGCCGGCTCGCTGGCGGCGCTGCATGCCAAATGGGGGTGGTTCGTCGCCCTGGGCATCGTGATGATCGTCGCCGGCATGATCGTGCTGGGCAATGAGGTGCTCGGCACCGTGCTTTCGGTGGTCACGCTTGGCGTCTTCCTGCTCGCCAGCGGCATTGCCCAGATCATCCACTCCTTCCAGGTCAAGGCCTGGGGCGCCTTCTCGTTCTGGCTGCTGGACGGCCTGCTCTATGTCGCGGCGGGCGCCATCGCGATCTACAATCCCGTGCTCGCCGCGGGCGTGCTGACCCTCATCCTCGGCGTCTCGCTGCTGGTCGCCGGCGGCTTCCGGCTCGCCGCGGGCTTTTCCGCGCGCCACACCGCCGGCTGGGGCTGGATCATCGCCTCCTCCCTCGCGACGCTGCTGCTGGGTGCGCTGATCGTGCTGGGCTGGCCGGTGAATTCGCTCTGGGTACTCGGCCTCCTGCTCGGCATCGACCTCGTCTTCAACGGCGTTGCCGTGCTGATGCTCGGCCTCCGGCTGAAGAGGTGAGTCGGTTGCCCGCGGCACTGCGCGAGGGACAGGCGAAGCGGGGGCGTGCCCCCGCCGATGTCGGCCCCTTTCGGTCCGGGGGCACATCGGTGCTCCCGCCCGGGGATGCCAGCCTCGGTGCCTCGCCCTCGCGGGGGAGCGAGGAGACCGGCGGCCAGCCGGAGCGCTCCACCGGGCGGGACCTGCGCCTCGACCTGTTCCGCGGGCTGGCGCTGTGGTTCATCTTCCTCAACCACGTGCCGAACAACGTCCTGAACTGGTTCACGACCCGCAATTTCGGCTTCTCCGACGCCACCGAGATCTTCGTGTTCATCTCCGGCTACACCGCCGCACTGGTGTATGGCCGGCAGATGGACAAGGCCGGCGTCATTGTGACGTCGGCGCGCATCCTGCGGCGCGCCTGGCAGCTCTATGTCGCCTTCATCTTCCTCTTCGTCGTTTATCTCGCCGAAATCTCCTACGTCATCGGCCGCTTTTCCAATCCGCTCTATGCCGAGGAAATGGGCGCGCTGCAGTTTCTGAGCGAGCCGGACGTGGCGCTGGTGCAGGCGCTGCTGCTGAAATTCCGGCCGGCCAACATGGACGTGCTGCCGCTCTACATCGTGCTGCTGGCCGGCTTTCCGCCGGTGCTGTGGCTGCTGAAGCGCCGGCCGGACGCCACCCTCGCCCTGTCGTTCCTCATCTATGTCTGCGCGGGCCGTCTCGGCTGGAACCTGCCGGGCTATCCCGACGACCGCGTCTGGTTCTTCAACCCGATCGCGTGGCAGTTCCTGTTCGTGTTCGGCGGCTGGTGCGGCCTTGGCGGCAGCGACAGGCTCGGCCGGCTGATCCAGTCGCGGCTGGTGGTGACGCTGGCGGCGATTTACCTCGTGGCGTCGCTGGTCGTCGTCGTGAGCTGGTGGTGGCCGCCTCTGGAGGGCGTCGTCCCCGAGTCGCTCGGCCGCTTCATCTACCCCATCAGCAAGACCGACCTCGCTCCGCTGCGTCTGGTCCACTTCCTCGCGCTCGCCATCGTGGTGGTCAAGCTGGTGCCGGTGAACGCCCGCTTCCTTGAGCGCCCGGTGCTGCGCCCCATGATCATGTGCGGCCAGCACTCGCTGGAAGTGTTTTGTTTCGGCGTCTTCCTTTCTTTCGCCGCACATTTCGTGCTGAACGAGATGGTTGGTTCGCTTTGGATGCAGTTGGTGCTCAGCGGAACCGGCATAGCACTTATGGTAGCTCTTTCGGCTTTGCTCTCGTGGTATGCTGGCGTCGAACGCGGGCTGGCCGCGCGGAAGGGCAAGTAATCGGCGCGGTCATTCGTGGCACGGACGGGACTCGGCTTTCTTCTCACGCTGGCGATGCTGCTGGCCGTGGCTCTTCCGGCCGAGGCCGACGAGGAGCCGGCCTGCGTTGCGCCCTCGACGCTGGCCGCGGCCACCCGCCTGCCCCGCCTCGCAGCCTCGCTGAAGGAAACGGCGCCGACCACCGTCATGGTGCTGAACTCCTCGGCCGGCAGCGCCAAGAGCAACCTGACGGGCGAGGTGTCGGGCGACGCCGTGCCGCGCAGCTTCCCAAGCTACGTGCAGGAGGCGCTGCGCAACCGCTATCCCGACGGGCGCGTCGTGGTCGTGACCCGCAACGAGCCTCGCCGCACCGCGGCCGAAGTCATCGTCGCCCTGCCCCAGCTTCTGGCCCAGGACAAGCCTACGTTGATGATCTGGCAGACCGGAACCCATGACGCCATCCGGGGCGTCAGCGTGGACGGTTTCGCCGACGCCGTGGCCGCCGGCATCGACCTCGCTCACGGGGCGGGTGCCGATGTCATCATCGTGTCGCCGCAGTACAGCCCCCGGACCGATTTCGCCTTCGACGTCACACCCTATGTGGCCACGCTCCGCTGGGTGACGCGCAGCCGTGATGTCGGCTTCTTCGATCGCATGGCGCTGATGCGCTACTGGAGCGACGAAGCCGTGTTCGATTTCAGCGGCGGCCGCAGCAACGCCGCGCTGTTCAACAACGTCCACCGCTGCATCGGGCGCCTTCTAATCCGCATGATCAGCGAGGGCGTGGATCTCAAGACCGTCGGATCACACTGAACATGACCAGGAAGCCCTCCCTTCGCCTGACCGCAATGGCCCTGCTGGCGCTCGCCGTCTCGGCGCCGGCAGCGCATGCGACGACTCTGCTGCCGGCCGCCTGCCCGGCGAGCGCCGCGGCCATCGGCAAGCTGGACAAGCCGCTGCCGAAGCTGGCCGCGGCTCTTGCGGGGGACGGGCCGGTCACGATCGTGGCGATCGGCTCCTCCTCCACCGCCGGCGCGGGCGCCAGCAGTCCCGCCGCGGCCTATCCCGCGCGGCTCGAGGCCGCGCTGCGCGAACGCTATCCCGGCCGGGACATCACGGTCATCAATCGCGGCGTCAACGGTCAGGACGGGCCGGAGATGCTGGCGCGCTTCACCACCGATGTCGAGGCGTCGAAGCCCACCCTGGTCCTCTGGCAGGGCGGCGTGAACGCGCTGTTCCGTGACGATGGCCTCGCCACGGCTGGAGCGATTCTTCACGATGCGATCCAGCGCACCCGGGCGCTGGGCGCCGACATGGTCATCATCGACCCGCAATATGCCCCGCGCGTCGTGGCAGATGCGGATGCCGGCCCGATGGTCTCGCTGATCAACGCGGTTGGCGAAGGCGAAGGCGTGCCGGTGTTCCATCGCTTCGCGCTGATGCGCGACTGGCACGAGCGCGGCGGCGTGCCGTTCGATTCGTTCCTGTGGAAGGACAAGTTCCACATGAACGACTGGAGCTATGACTGCCTCAGCCGCGATCTTGCCCGTGCGCTGACGGCAAATGTCGAAGCGCAGCAGCGCTCCGCCGATGCGTTCGGCGCCACCACTGCCGCCAAGGCCGGCACATCGGCCAAGCCCCCCGGGACGCCCGCCCCCGCGCTGCCGGCAGCGGGCACGGGCACCCTCGCCAATTGAGGGCGGTGCACCACAATCCTCGCTCGGCGGCGGCCGGCCCCGTGGGGGTGAGGCCTCCGACCGCCGGGCGTCAGCCCTCGTCGTCCTCGCCCTCGGAAAAGGCGCTGCCGAAGCGCTGCGTCACCGCCTGCCGCGCCGCCAGCACCTTGCGCTCGTAATCCGGCGCCAATGGCTCGGTGAGCACGCTCTCCAGCGCGGCCATCATGACCCACAGCGCGGGGATTTCAGCCTCGTCCTCGATGAAGTCGAGCAGGGCGTCGCCATCCTCGTCGTCTACCGTGCGGGACAGGAACTCGAACAGTACCAGCGCGACCGAACGGTCGAGGGTAAGGGTGATCTCTTCGGCGGGCTTTTCGGCCATGGCGGGGCTCCAGCGGCGATCCGCGCAAGACTTAGCACGCCAGTGAACGCGCGCCCGCCTTTTCCGCGCGACATCGCACCTTCAGGCCTGCCCCGGCATCTTGCTTTCGCGCCGCGGGCGTGCTGCCACTTCGCGGCCGCGCGCGAAGCGGCGAAGCCGGAGGCGGGCGGGTGACGGTGGCAGACGATCTTCAGACGGTGCGGGACTTCGTGCGCTACGGCCTCAGCCGGCTGACAGCGGCGAAGGTGGTGTTCGGTCATGGCACCACGACCGCGCTCGACGAGGCGGTGTTCATGGTGCTGGAATCGCTGCACTTGCCGGTGGACGAGCTGGAGCCCTGGCTCGATGCGCGGCTGACGCGGGCCGAGCGCGAGCGGCTGGTCGACCTGTTCGAGCGGCGCTGCACCGGGCGGGAGCCCGCGGCCTATCTGCTCGGCCGCAGCTACATACGCGGCATTCCCTTCCGCTCCGATGCGCGGGCCATCGTGCCGCGCTCGTTCATCGGGGAGCTGCTCGCCGGCGATCTCTTCGGTGCGGACGGCGTGGGCCTTCTTCCCGATGCCGCCGGCGTGCGCCACGTGCTCGACCTCTGCACCGGCTCCGGCTGCCTCGCCATCCTCGCCGCACTGGTCTATCCAGAGGCCGCCGTGGACGCGGTCGACCTCTCCACGGAAGCGCTCTCGCTGGCGCAGGAGAATGTCGCGGAACACGGCATGGAGGAGCGGGTGAGCCTCTATCAGGGCGATCTGTTCGCGCCGCTGCCGGCCCGCCGCTACGACCTCATCATCACCAACCCACCATATGTCGACGCCGAGGCTGTAGCGACCCTGCCGGCGGAATACCGTCACGAGCCGATGCTCGCCTTCGCCGGCGGGCCGGATGGTCTGGATATCGTCCGTCGCATCCTCGCCGAGGCCCCTGCCCGCCTTGCTCCCACGGGCGGCCTTGTGTGCGAGATCGGCACCGGCCGGGAGATTCTCGAGGAAGAATACCCCCATCTCCCCTTCCTCTGGCTCGACACCGAGGACAGCGAAGGCGAGGTGTTCTGGCTGTCGGCGAAGGACCTTCGGGTCAGGTGAAAGGGGAGCACGAGGCACGGAGCGGGCCGGCGCGCGCCGGCCGGCGCATCTCTGACTGCGCCTCGACCTGAAGACGGCTAGCCCCGCCGCATATGCTCCAGCAGCGCCTGCGTCGGCCAGCAGTCGACCTCCAGCCCCTTCGCCTTCTGGTAGGCTCCGAGGGCCGCCCGGGTCTTCATGCCGGCCTTGCCGTCGATCTTCTCGTCATAGAAGCCCTGCTGCGTCAGCACCGTCTGCATGAAGGCGAGGTCGCTGGTCTTCACCAGCCGGATATCCTGCCAGGGCTGCGCAAAGGGCCGGTCGTCCTCGATGCGGTCGGCGAGATGGCCGACGAACAGCACGTAAAGGTCAGCGAAATTGTAGCTCTTCAACACGAAGTAGTTCTTCGGTGTGAGGAAGGCGGGGCCGAACGGACCAGCGGGCATGATGATGGAGGCTTCGTCGCGCAGGGCGGAGGGCGGCACGCGACGCCCGTCCGCCACCACGACGCCGCGCTTCAGCCAGTCGCCGATCGGCGCCGTCACGTCGGGCTCGGCCTCTGTGCAGTCGAAGCCGCGCGGCAGGCGCACCTCATAGGCCCAGCGTTTTCCGCGCTGCCACTCCTTTGTCGCGAGCAGGCTGGCGGTGGCCGCCAGCGCCTCCGGCACGGAGGTCCAGATATTGGCGGTGCCGTCGCCATCGAGGTCGACGCCGTAGCGGAGATAGTCGGAGGGCATGAACTGGGTGAGCCCAAGCGCACCAGCCCAGGAACTCTTCATCTGCGCCCGCGTGACGTGGCCCTCGTCAAGGATCTTGAGGGCGGCGAGAAACTCCTCCTGGAACTTCTCCCTGCGGCGGCCGACATAAGCCTGCGTCGCCAGGACCTGAAGGGCGTCGCGGTTCAGCTTGGCGGCGCCATAATCGGTTTCGCGTGCCCAGATCGCCAGCAGGATGCTCCCGGGAACGCCGAATCGCTTCTCGATGGCGGCGAGATCGCCCGCATAGCGCCGCGCCAGCTCCCGGCCGCGGCCGGCAAGCCGGCCGATGGTGACGTCAGAGAGATAGGCGGCGGGCGTCTGGACGAATTCCGCCTGGGCGTCCGGCTTCTTGGGCTTGCCGGGAATGGCAAGATCGGGAAGCGAGAGGTCCGGCTCCAGCCCCGCCGTCTCGCGCTGGAAGGTGGCGCGGGAAACACCTGTCGCCTGCGCCGCCGGCCACTGTGCCGCCAGCCAGCGATCAAAGGCGGGATCGGCCTGCGCGACCCCTGCAGGCCAGAGCGCGAGCGTGAGAAAGGCACTGAGAATGAGCTTACGCATTCCTCATCAATAGACCGGGAATGCGCAGAGTTGAAAGCGCAGGCGCGTGGGCGTGCCCGGGGGGCGGGCCAGGCCCGTCCCCCCCCGCGCGTCAGCGCGTCAGCTTCTTGTGCTTCATCCGGTGCGGGATGATGGCATCGACGCCCAGCCGGCGCTTCTTGTCTTCCTCGTAGTCGTGGAAGTTACCCTCGAACCACTCGACATGGCTGTCGTCCTCGTAAGCGAGGATGTGGGTCGCGATACGGTCGAGGAAGAAGCGGTCATGCGAGATGATGACCGCGCAGCCGGCATAGTCTTCCAGCGCCTCCTCCAGCGCGCGCAGCGTCTCGACGTCGAGGTCGTTGGTCGGCTCGTCGAGCAGCAGGACATTGGCTCCCTGCTGCAGGATGCGGGCGAGGTGAACGCGGTTGCGCTCGCCGCCCGAGAGCATGCCGACCTTCTTCTGCTGGTCCGGCCCCTTGAAGTTGAAGGCGCCGCAATAGGCCCGCGAGTTGATCTCGCGCTTGCCGAGATAGAGCACCTCATGGCCGCCTGAGATTTCCTCCCACACGGTCTTCTTGTCGTCCAGCGCGTCGCGGTTCTGGTCGACATAGCCGAGTTTGACGCTGTCGCCGATGGTGATGGTGCCGGCGTCGGGCTTCTCCAGCCCGGCGATCATGCGGAACAGCGTGGTCTTGCCCGCGCCGTTGGGACCGATGACGCCGACGATGCCGCCGGGCGGCAGCTTGAAGGACAGGTTGTCGATCAGCAGCCGGTCGCCGAAGGACTTCGACAGGCCTTCGAAGGCGATGACATTCTGGCCGAGGCGCTCGGCAACCGGAATGACGATCTGTGCCGTGGTCGGCGCCTTCTCGGAGGCCTTCCGCACCAGCTCGTCATAGCGCTGGATACGGGCCTTGTTCTTGGCCTGACGGGCACGGGGCGAGGCCGCCATCCATTCCTGCTCGGCGGCCAATGCGCGCTGGCGGGCCTCGTCCTCGCGGTTCTCCTGCGCCATGCGCTTCGTCTTCTGGGCGAGCCAGGAGGAGTAGTTGCCCTCATAGGGGATGCCGCGGCCGCGGTCGAGTTCGAGAATCCAGCCCGTCACATTGTCGAGGAAGTAGCGGTCATGGGTGACGATCAGGATCGCACCGGGATAGCTCCGCAGATGTCCTTCGAGCCAGTTGGTCGTCTCGGCGTCGAGATGGTTGGTCGGCTCGTCGAGCAGCAGCAGCTCGGGCTGGGACAGCAGGAGCTGGCACAGCGCCACGCGGCGGCGCTCGCCGCCCGAGAGCCGACTGACGTCAGACCCCTCTTCCGGGCAGCCGAGCGCGTCCATGGCCTGGTCGATCTTGCTGTCGAGATCCCACAGCCCCTGACCCTCGATCTCGTCCTGGAGCGCGGTCATTTCGTCCGCGGTCTCCTCCGAGTAGTTCATGGCCAGTTCGTTGTAGCGGTCGAGGATCGCCTTCTGCTTGGCGACGCCGAGCATCACATTCTCGCGGACCGACAGCTTGGGGTCGAGCTGCGGCTCCTGCGGGAGGTAGCCGACGCGCGCGCCTTCCGCCACCCAGGCTTCGCCGGTGAAATCCTTGTCGAGGCCCGCCATGATCTTGAGCAGCGTGGACTTTCCCGACCCGTTCGGGCCGAGGATGCCGATCTTGGCGTCGGGGTAGAAAGAGAGATGGACGTTGTCCAGAACCTTCTTCCCGCCCGGGTAGGCCTTGGACATGCCGTGCATGTGATAGACGTACTGATAGGAAGCCATGGGTGCGGAGCCTTTGGCGCGGTGGCGCGTCTCGGTAGAAAATAGGGTGTGGCCGGGTTGAGCGCTATGTAAACGCGCGGTCCCCTCCGGGCAAGCGCCGCCTCGCGCGCGGCGGCGCGCTCCTGCCCCCGGGCACATCGGACGTCGACAGGTTTTTGCGGTGGCGGGGTGGGAACCGGCAGGCCCCGCCGTGCGTTGGAAGGTGCTGCATTGCAATACCCAAGGCGGACCGGAACAGTGCCGGCGGGCGCCCGGCGGGCGCTGTTGAGTCTTCGATCAGCCTGGGACGACAGGATTTCGCATGCTACCTCCCCCCCAACCCGATTGGGCCCTGTTCCTTGATATTGACGGCACCCTCATTGAGCATGCCGACCACCCGGAGGCGGTAAGCATCCCCGCCGACCTGCCGGCACGGCTTCAGGCCGCGCAACGGGCCCTGGACGGCGCGGTCGGGCTGGTGTCGGGCCGCACCATCGCGTGGATGGACAGCAAGTTCGCGCCGGTCGTGCTGCCGGCCTCGGGGCAGCACGGCGCCGAGACGCGCCTCGCCCCGGACGCCCCCGTGGTGCCGATCCCGATGCCGAAATGGCGCGCGCCGCTGGAAGAGCGCCTGAAGCGCGAGCTTGCCTCCTGGCCGGCGGTGTTCGTGGAACACAAGCCGCTCTCGCTGGCGGTGCATTTCCGCGCCGTGCCCGAATTCGGCGACGCGATCATGGAGCGCGTAACCCGGCTGGGCGAGGAACTCGACCCGGCCGTGGAATTCCTGCGCGGGCGCTTCGTGATCGAGGTGCGGCAGGGCGGGGTCCATAAGGGCACCGCCGTGGCGGCGCTGATGAAGACCGCGATCTTCGCCAACCGTGTTCCTGTCTTCTTCGGCGACGACACCACCGATGAGGACGGCTTCCGCGAGGCGCGCCGGCTGGGCGGCCTCGCCGTGGCGGTCGGCCCCCGGCCGACCCAGCAGGCCGACTACCGCCTCAGTGGGCCCGTCGAAGTGCGCGCCTTCCTTTCCCGCGTCCCGCAACTTCTGGAGCAAACGGCATCGTGAGGGCCGATCTCGATCTCGCCGCCATCGGCAACGGAACCATCGCCGCGCTGATCGATCGCGCCGGCCGCATCGCATGGTGCTGCTGGCCGCGGATCGATGGCGATCCCGTCTTCTCCAGCCTGCTCGGCGGCGAGGAGCCGCAGAGCGGCTTCTTTGACGTCGTTCTCGAGGGCGAGGGCGTCCGGTCGACCCGCCGCTATATCGATAACACGGCGATCATCGAGACCATTCTGGAGAACGACGAGGGCGCCCGGCTTCGGATCGTCGACTACGCCCCCCGCTTCAAGCTCTACGACCGCATCTACCGTCCCGCCATGCTGGTCCGGCGGATCGAGCCGCTGAGCGGCACCTGCCGGATCACCGTGCGGCTGCGGCCGCACTTTCAGTGGGGCGCGCAGGCCGTGCGCCCGGTGCGCGGCAGCAACCATATGCGCTTCGCCAGCGACGACCTGACCATGCGGGCGACCACCGATCTGCCGATCGTCTACGTCGCCGAGGAACGCCCCTTCGTGCTCGGACGCTCCGCCGTGGTGGTAATCGGGCCGGACGAGCCCTTCGCTTCCGACCTCGTCGCCACCACCCGCAGCTTCGAGGAGAAGACACGGGACTACTGGTACGAATGGGTGCGGTACCTCTCCATTCCGTTCGAATGGCAGGAAGCGGTGATCCGTGCCGCCATATCGCTGAAGCTCTGCGCCTACGAGGAAACCGGCGGCATCGTCGCCGCGCTGACGACCTCGATTCCCGAGGCGCCCCATTCCATCCGCAACTGGGACTACCGCCACTGCTGGCTGCGGGATTCCTATTTCACCGTCCGCGCGCTGAACCAGCTCGGCGCGACACGGACCATGGAAGATTTCATCCGCTACCTCACCACCATCATCGCATCCGAGCCGAGCGGGCGGCTGGCCCCGGTCTATTCCATCGTGCCCGGCACGCCGCTCGACGAGCACTTCGCCGAAAGCCTCGCCGGCTATCGCGGCATGGGGCCGGTGCGGGTCGGCAATCAGGCGGCACTGCAGGTGCAGAATGACGGCTATGGCCACGTCATCCTCGCCGCGGCGCAGATGTTCTTCGACCACCGGCTTCCCCAGCGCGGCGACCGTGCCCTGTTCCACCTGCTGGAGGCGGTAGGGGCGCGGGCGGTCGATTATGCCTTCGAACCCGATGCCGGCCTGTGGGAGCTGCGCGGCAAGCGCCGGGTCCACACTTTCTCGGCGGTAATGTCGTGGGCCGCCTGCGACCGGCTGGCGCGCATCGCCCGCGTGCTCGCCATGCCTGATCGGGCGGTCTACTGGGGCGAACAGGCGAACACCATCCGGACCCGCATTCTTGCCTTCGCCTGGAACGAGAAGCTCGGCAGCTTCGTCGATGCCGACGAGGGCGGCCAGCTCGATGCCAGCCTGCTGCTGCTGGCCGAGCTCGGCTTCGTGCGGCCGGACGATCCCCGCTACGTCGCGACGGTTGATCTCATCGGCAGCGAGCTGAAGCGCAACGGCTATCTCATGCGCTATGCGAATGAGGACGATTTCGGCCTGCCCGAGACCTCCTTCACCATCTGCTCGTTCTGGTATGCCGGCGCGCTGAACATGATCGGCCGCCGCGAGGAGGCCCGCGAGATGTTCGAGAGCCTGCTGGCCCGACGAAACGGTGCCGGGCTGCTCTCCGAGGATATCGACAACACCACGCTCGAACTGTGGGGAAACATCCCCCAGACCTATTCCATGGTCGGGCTGATCGACACCGCCATGCGGCTTTCCAAGAGCTGGGAGGAAGCGTTTTGGCGCGGCTCGTAATCGTCTCGAACCGCGTCGCCTCACCGAAGGAGCGTGCGGCCAAGGCCGGCGGCCTTGCCGTCGCCTTGCGCGAAGCCCTCGGCAAGCGGGGCGGGCTGTGGTTCGGCTGGAGCGGGGAAACGTCGGCCGATGCCCCTGCCAAACCCAAGATGATGAGGTCCGGCCCCATCAGCTACGCCCTTCAGACGCTGGACACCGAGGACCAGCGGGCCCATTACGCCGGCTATGCCAACGGTACCCTATGGCCGCTGTGCCATTACCGGCTCGGCCTTTTCGCCTTCCGACGCTCGGACTGGGAAGGCTATCGGCGGGTGAACGCAACCTTCGCCCGCTCGCTCATGCCGTTGCTGAAGCCGGACGATGTGGTGTGGGTGCATGACTACCACTTCATTCCGCTGGCCAGCGAATTGCGGGCGCTCGGTTTCGAAGGCCGCATCGGCTATTTCCACCACATACCGTGGCCGACGCCCGAAGTGTTCTATTCCCTCCCCTCCCACGCGGCGCTGGTACAGGATCTCGGGCAGTACGACCTCGTCGGCCTCCAGACCGAGCACGATGTCCGCGCGCTGCTCACCTACATCTCCGCCGAAGCCCGTGGGTGGATCGGACCAGGGGGCGTGGTGGGGTTGCACAACCGCCGATTCCGCGTCGCGGCCTACCCGATCGGCATCGACGCCGAGGCCTTCGTGACGGACGCGAAGGCCGCCGAGCGGAGCAAGGACCGCAAGCGCCTGCTGGCGAGTCTGGCAGGCCGATCGCTCGCCGTCGGGGTCGACCGGCTGGACTATTCCAAGGGCCTGCCGAACAAGTTCAACGCCTTCGACAACCTGCTGGAGCGCTATCCCGAGCACCGCTCGCGGGTGACGATGATGCAGATCGCCCCGGTGAGCCGCGGCGAAGTGGCGGAATATCAGCAGCTCCGGCGCGAGCTGGAGGAACTGGCGGGCCACGTGAACGGGCGCTACGCCGAATTCGACTGGGTACCGCTGCGCTACCTCAACAAACCTTTTCCCCGCGCAACTCTCGCGGCCATCTACCGGACCGCGAAACTCGGCCTGGTGACACCGCTGCGGGACGGCATGAACCTCGTCGCGAAAGAATACATCGCGGCGCAGGACCCCGAGGATCCCGGCGTGCTGGTGCTTTCCCGCTTCGCCGGCGCAGCCGACGAACTGCCGGGCGCGGTGACGGTGAACCCGTACGATATCGAAGGCATGGCGGATGTGATGAACCGCGCGCTGCTCATGCCGATCGAGGAGCGGCGCGAGCGCTGGCGTGCCAACATGGACAATGTCGTCTCCAACACCATCCACGACTGGTGCGAGCGCTTCCTGGAAGACCTCGGCGCACGGGAAGACCGCGCTGAGGAAAGCAGCGGGTCATAAGCCGGTGGAGCCCGCGCCGCCTCTGTCCGGCGGCGCCTGACCGGCTTTCCTTCAAGCCGGCCGGTCGTTCCTGCAACGGCACCCGTCCAAATGGGGGTAGCCGGCGGCTCAGTTTTTCGGAGCCCCGCGATCAGGCCACGAGATTGCGGCCCACGTCGGGAAGCCAGCGGATGGTCATGGCAAAGCGCACCTCGGCGCCCGGCAGAACCTGGATCAGCCCCGGCTTCTCGACGAAGGGGCGACGGTCGTCTTCGGGCGTGGCATAGCCGAACCACGGCTCGATACAAACGAAGGGGGCGCCGGGCTTGGACCAGATACCGAGCTGGGGCATTCCCTCGAAGGCAATTTCCAGCCCGGGCTCGCCGGGTGCGCCATAGCGCACGTGCCGTGAACGCAGCTCGGTGAAGATCAGCGCGTCGCGCTCGAAACGGGTGGCGTCGTCCAGCGCAAAAGCGCCGTCCATCGCCGGGCTCGGCTCGGTCGCGCGGGACAGCAGGCCGTCAACCGGACGGTGAATCGGCGCCACTTCGGGCATCTCGAATCGGATCTGGTGCTGTTCCGGCGTGCCGCCGTAGGGAAGCGGCCAGCGAAAGGCGGGATGGAAGCCGAAGCTCGCGGGCAGGTTCACGGTGCCGGGATTGTGCACCCGGGCCTCAATGGTGAGGCTTGCCTCCTGCAGCGTGTAGGTGACGTAGAGGCCGAAGGCGAAGGGATACTGCTTCAGCGTCTCCTCGTCTTCGGTCAGGCGGAAGGTGGCACGGGTTTCGGTGGCGCTGAGAAGGGCAAAATCTCGGCGGCGCGCGAAACCGTGCTGCTTCATCGGGTAGGAAGCCCCATCATGGACCAGCGTGTCCTCCGGCAGCCGCCCGACGATGGGGAACAGCAGCGGCGCGCGCCCGGCCCACCACGCCGCGTCCCCGTTCCACAGCAGATCGCGCCCCTCGCCATCGGCAAGGCGCACGAGTTCGGCGCCGAGCGTTCCGATCTCGGCCTCAAGCAGGCGCGACCTGAGTTTTACCGGCATATTCGTCATTCTGACCTGCCATCTCGACTCTGCCTTGGTTCAGGTCTAACCGATCCTGGAGCGCCATGCACCGGGCGCTGTTCGACTTTTCGTCGTTTCCTCTCGCCGCCGGTTCTCACGTCATGGCCCAGACCCTCGGCCCCGTCGCCTCGCTGCTGCTCGGCGTGTTCTTCCTCGTCTCGGGCAGCGGCCTGCAGGGCACGCTGCTGCCGCTGCGAGGCGCGTTCGAGGGGTTCAGCGCGGTCAATCTGGGCATTCTCGGGTCGTGTTATTATTTCGGCTTCGTCGCCGGCTGCCTCATCGTGCCGAAGCTGGTGCGCCGGGCCGGGCACATCCGTTCCTTCGCCGCCCTTACCTCCGGGGCGATCGCCACCATGCTCGGCCACGCGATCCTGATGCATCCGCTCGCCTGGTTCGTGCTGCGCGGCATCACCGGCTTCTGCTTCGCCGGGCTGTATCTCGTCATCGAGAGCTGGCTCAACGATCGCGCCACCAACAAGACCCGCGGGCTGGTGATGTCGGTCTATGTGATGGTGGACTATGTGGCGCTGACCGTCGGCCAGATGCTGGTCACGGTCTATCCGGTGAAGGGATTCGAGCCCTTCGCGCTCGCCGCCATCCTGTTCGCGCTCGCCATGCTGCCGGTGACCATCACCCGGGCCGGGCAGCCCTCGCCCATCGAGGCGGCGCGCATCCGGCCCGGTCGCCTGTTCAAGGCGGCACCGGTGGCGATGGTCGGCTGCTTCATCATCGGCCTCACCAACGGGTCGCTGTGGTCGCTGGGGCCCATCTTCGGCATCGGGCGGGGGCTGACCGCCGACGGCGCCGCAACCTTCATGAGCGCGGTGGTCGCCGCCGGCGCGCTGGCCCAATGGCCGATCGGCCGGCTTTCGGACCGGATGGACCGACGCAACCTGCTGACCTTCCTCCTGTTCGGCGCGACGGTGGCGGGCCTCGCGCTCGGGCTGGTCCCGGGGCAGCTCGGGCTGCTGTGCGCCCTCGGCATGTTCTTCGGCGCTTTCGCGCTGCCGGCCTATTCGCTGGCGGCGGCGCACGCCTATGACCGCACCCCGCCGCAGGAAGCGGTGGAAACCGCCGCGGGGATTCTCCTCGCCTACGGCATCGGCTCCGTCGCCGGCCCTTCCGTCGCCTCCGTGGCGATGTCGCATGCCGGGCCGGGATCGCTGTTCCTGTTCACCGCCGCCAGCCATTTCGCCTTTCTGCTCTTCGTCGTCTGGCGGATGCGCTGGGAGAAAGCCTGCACGCCGGAACAGAAGGCGGGGCATGACGCCGCCGCCATCGCCCCTGTGGGAATGGTAGGGGTGCCCGAAACCGTCGAGCGCCGCACCGGCTCTACCAGCGCCTGAAGGAAGGGAGCGGAACTCCCGGCGCGTGTGGCGGTTGAAGAGCACCACCGCCAGACGTCGGAGCCGCCATGCTGAAATACGCCTTTCTGTTTCTCACCATCTCGCTCATCGCCGGAGCTATCGGCTTTTCCGGGATCTCCGCCGTTGCGCGGCGCATTTCGCTGATCCTGTTCGGCGTATTCTTCCTCGTGTTCCTGGCGCTGGCCCTGCTGGCGGTGCTGGTGGACCGGGCGGTGCAGAGTTCTTTACTGGAGCACGCGGTCGCGCTGATGGCGTGACCGCGCCTCAGCTTCCGCCGATCAGGATGCCCGCGGCCAGCACCAGCGCGCCACCGACCACGACCTGGAACACCGCCCGCAGGAACGGTGTCTCCATGTAGCGGTTCTGGATCCAGGCAATGGCCCAGAGTTCGACGAAGACGACAAGGCAGGCGAGGATCGTCGCCGTCCAGAACTCGGGGATGAGATAAGGCAGCGCGTGGCCAAGCCCGCCGACGGCCGTCATGATGCCGGAGGCAAGCCCGCGCTTCAGCGGCGAACCGCGCCCTGAGATGACGCCGTCATCATGGGCGGCCTCGGTGAAACCCATCGAGATGCCGGCGCCCACGGCCGCCGCGAGACCCACTGTCAGTGTCGTGCGCGAATCCTGCGTGGCGAAGGCGGTGGCGAAGATGGGCGCAAGGGTGGAGACGGAGCCATCCATGAGCCCGGCGAGGCCGGGCTGTGCGGATTCCGACGTAACCGGCCACCTATTCCAATCATTATCCGGCCACCGTTCC
>NZ_JAHBGE010000051.1 GCF_018390635.1 Ancylobacter lacus
GGGCCTATCCCACCAAGCCCACCCTCAGTAACGTGGCCTGAGGACGACGCTTACCATGCAGCGGCTGAAGGCTGAGGCGAGCGGAACCACTGGCCTCGGCCTTGAGCTGGCGCGCGCGGTGCCGAACTTCGTCCAGCCCGAGGACGCGGTGAACTTCCTCACGGAGCGAGGCTTCCACGTCACCGCCCGCGACCTCATCGAGGCCGCGGCGGTGGAGGCGCGGGACGAGGTGCCGGTCGGCGAGGGGGAGGGCGGCAATGGCCTGCTGATCCGCTTCATGGTCGAGCATTGAGGCGATAGCGCGCCCGGCTTTGGCCGGCTCATCCCGCCGCGCGGATGCGGAAACGCAGGACGAGGCGCCCATTTTCCTCGTCCCGCTCGGTCGCCTCGAGGATCGCGCCCATCTGGCGCACCAGATGCGGGATGTCGATCACCGCCATCGGGTCGGTGCAGATCACGTCGAACACGGCGCCCGCCCCGGCGCGTTCCAGCGCGCGGCGGGTGCGCAGGGCCGGCAGCGGGCATTTCAGCCCGCGGAGGTCGAGCCGTTGCGGATCCATTTCCCCCGCTTAAGCCGAGGGCGGTGCGGCGGCAAGGGCGCTTGACGGGCCGCCGCAGCAAGGGCACCTGCGGCCGGTCGGAGGAGCGCATTCATGAAGGTCATCGGTTTCGCCGGGTGGAGCGGCGCGGGCAAGACAACCCTTCTTGCCCGCCTCATTCCCGTACTGACGGCACGCGGCTTCACGGTGTCCACCATCAAGCACGCCCATCACGCCTTCGATGTCGACACGCCCGGCAAGGATTCCCACACCCATCGCGTCGTCGGCGCGCAGGAGGTGCTCGTCGCCTCCTCCGCGCGCTGGGCGCTGATGCATGAACTGCGCGGCGCGCCGGAGCCGGAGCTTCCGGAACTGCTCGGTCACCTCGCCCCGGTCGATCTCGTGCTGGTCGAGGGCTTCAAGCGCGACCGGCACCCGAAGATCGAGATCCATCGAGCCGAGGTCGGCAAGCCGCTGCTGTTTCCCGACGATCCCTTCATCGTCGCCATCGCGTCCGACGCGGCGACGGGGCAGGGGGCGCTGGCCGGCGCCGCACTGCCGGTCATCGACCTCGACGATGCCGAGGCCGTCGCCGACATGGTCGTGGCTCGTGCCGTGCCGGTCGCGGCCGTCGACTGGCGTCGAGCGGATCAGGCCCCGGAATAGGCGGCGAGCACCGCCTCGGCCGAGGCGAGGTCCTCCGGCGTGTTGATGTTGAGGAAGGGGTCGTAGGGCTGCGCCTCCCAGGCGACCCGTGTCGCCCCCGCCGCCGCGGCGAAGCGGCCGGCCCGGCGCTCGTCCTCTTCCACCAGCAGGCGGCGCAGGAGGGGGCGCAGGCTCACATGCCACAGCCCGACCACGGGGTGCAGCCGCCCGCCCGAGGCCGCGCAGGCCGCTGGGGCATCGTCCTTCTCCGCCAGCAGCCGCGTCAGCAGGTCGGGCGGGAGGAAGGGCGCGTCGCCGGGTGCGCTCAACAGCCACTCCAGGTCTGGCGAATCGACGGCGAGATGATCCATCGCCGCGAGAAGGCCCGCCAGCGGGCCGGGATGGCCGGGAAGCGCATCCGGCACCACGGCGAGCCCGACGCCGAAGCGGGAGGCATCGCCATTGGCGTTCAGCAGCAGCGGTGCACAGCCGGGGCTCAGCCGGTCGATGACCCGCCGGAGAATCGGACGTCCGCCGAGTTGGTGCACCGTCTTGTCGCCGCCGCCGAAGCGCCGCGACAGCCCGCCCGCAAGGATCACGCCCGCGATCGCCGCCATCTCAGGAGGTCGGCCGTGTCAGGAGGAAGGCCGCCACACCGATGAAGCTGGCGGCGATGGCGACCAGGGCCAGCAGCGGCAGCCCCATCGCAACCAGCAGCGCGAAGCTGAACGCCATGCTGACGGTGCCGAAGATCTGGGCCCAGCGCGGGACCGCCCCGCTGCGCCGCCAGGCCACCACCGCCGGACCGAGCCGGGGATGAGTGACCAGCCAGGTCTCGAAGCGTGGCGAGGAGCGCGAGAACAGCGCCGCCGCGATGATGAGGAACACCGTGCCCGGCATCATCGGCGTGAAGATGCCGATGATGCCGAGAACGACGCACAGCCAGCCGAGCGCGATCAGCAGCCAGCGCAGCGGGCCGGTGACGACACCGGGCGAGCGGAGGGAGGAGGGCGGCGGATTCGGGTTCATAGGGCCAATATGGGCGCAAGGCCGGACATCTCCATGGCCTCCGACCTATCCCGCGCCAAGAAGCTTCACCGCGACGTCGCGCTCGAACAGGTGCAGCAGTGCCCGCAGCGCAGGTCCGCGCGGGCCCGTCAGACCCGGGTCGTCCGCCAGAATCGCTGTGGCCTCCGCCCTCGCTTCCTCCAGCAGCGCACCGTGAAGCTCCGGGCGGGCCAGACGGAAGCCGGGAAAGCCGCTTTGCCGGGTGCCGAGAACGTCGCCCTCGCCCCGCAGCTTCAGATCCTGCTCGGCGAGGAAAAAGCCATCCTCGGATTCCCGCAGCGCCTGAAGGCGCAGGCGCGCCACCTCGCCGAGCGGCGCCCGGTAGAGCAGCAGGCATGTGGAGGCGATGGAGCCCCGTCCCACCCGGCCGCGCAACTGGTGAAGCTGGGCGAGGCCGAACCGCTCGGCATGCTCGATGACCATGATGGAGGCCTCCGGCACGTCGACGCCGACCTCGACCACCGTGGTCGCGACCAGAAGCCGGGTTTCGCCGGCGGCGAAGGCGGCCATCGCCGCGTCCTTCTCCGCCCCCTTCATCTTGCCGTGGACCAGCCCGACACGTTCGCCGAAAAAGTGCCGCAGGTCCTCGAACCGGGCCTCGGCGGCGGCGAGATCGGATGTTTCGGATTCCTCGACCAGCGGGCAGATCCAGTAGGCCCGGCGTCCCTCCTCCAGCGCGGCACCAAGCCGGGTGACGACGTCGCCGATCCGCTCGCTGGGAACGGCGCGTGTGTCGATCGGCGTTCGGCCGGCCGGCTTCTCCCGCAGCTCGCTGGAATCCATGTCGCCGAAATAGGTTAGCACCAGCGTGCGGGGAATCGGCGTCGCGGTCATCACCAGGACGTCGACGGCTTCGCCCTTCGCGGCGAGGGCGAGGCGTTGGTGGACGCCGAAGCGGTGCTGCTCGTCGACGATGGCGAGGGCGAGATCACGGAAGGCGACGCCTTCCTGAAACAGGGCATGGGTGCCGATCACGAGGTCCAGCGTGCCGTCGGCGAGCGCGGCGAGAATCTGCTCGCGCGCGCGCCCCTTCTCCCGCCCGGTCAGCAGGCCGACGCGCAGCCCGGCGGCGGCGGCCAGCGGCGCGATGGTCTTGAGGTGCTGGCGGGCGAGAATCTCGGTGGGAGCCATCAGGGCGGCCTGCCGCCCCGCCTCCACCACCACCGTCGCGGCAAGAAGCGCGACCACGGTCTTGCCGGAGCCGACATCGCCCTGCAGCAGCCGCAGCATGCGGCTGTCGGAGCCGAGATCGGCGGTGATGGCGGCGAGCGCACCCTCCTGCGCCGCCGTCAGGCTGAAGGGCAGGGCGGCGCGCAGCCGGCCGGTCAGCCGGCCGTCGCCGCGGCTGGGGCGGCCGGTGCCCCGCACCGTGCTCGCCCGCACCATGGCGAGCGCAAGCTGGCCCGCCAGCAGTTCGTCATAGGCAAGCCGTCGCCACGCCGGGCCGAGAGGCGTTGCGTCGGAGGGTTCGGCCGGGTTGTGGACGGCCCGCAGCGCGGCGAGGAAGGTCGGCTGGCCGGCGACGCGCCCCGGCGCCTGCCATTCCGGCAGTGGCGCGGCGAGGCCGACCGCCGCGCTGAGGGCGCGCCGGACATGGCCCTGGCCCAGCCCCTCCACCAAGGGATAGACCGGCTCGACCGGCGGCAGCCGGGCAAATCCGGCCGCATCGAGCACGCGCTCGGGATGGACCATCTGCCGCATGCCGTCATAAAGCTCGATGCGCCCCGACAGCCAGCGGGTTTCCCCCACCGGCAGCAGGCGCTCGACATAGCCGCCCTCCGCCTTGAAGAAAACGAGGGTCAGGTCCCCGCTTTCGTCATGCACCAGCACGCGATGCGGCGAACGCGCGCCCCGCGGCGTGGCGCGGTGCTGGTCGACCACGACTTCGAGCGTCACCGTCTCCCCGGGCACGGCCTCGGCGATGGTCGGCCGAATGCGCCGGTCGGTGGTGGAGGAAGGCAGATGAAACAGCAGATCGAGCGTCCGCGCGCCTTCCGGCCGGCCAAGCAGGCGGTTGAACGGCTTGGCGAGCTTCGGGCCGATCCCGGACAGCTCGGTCAGCGCACTGAAATAGGGGTTGAGGATATCGGGCCGCATGAGGCGGCCAAAGTGACCGAGCTTGGCGCCGGGCGCAATCGCCGCCCGTCCGGTTCGACATCCGCTCTGGCCTTGGCCGCGTATCCGCTCCATCTACGTCCTGCGCGGCTGACAGCCGGCGCCGGGCGCTGTACAAACCCGCCCTTCTCGTCAGCTCCGGGCCGGAGGCCCCCATGACCGGCACAACCCTTTCCAGCGCGGGCCTTGACCCCAGACGCCGACGCATCCTGTTCCGCGCCTGGCACCGTGGCACCCGGGAGATGGACCTTCTGATGGGGCGGTTTGCCGATGTCCACCTGCCGCATCTGTCCGACACAGAGGTCGCCGAATTCGAGCGGCTGATCGAGGTGGAGGATCCCGATCTGTTCCGCTGGATCGGCGGCGAGACGCCGCCGGTCGAGCACGATACCGCGGTGTTCCGCCGCTTTCGCCGCTTCCATCTCTCGGGCGAGGGGCTGCCCGAGATGTGAGCCGATCTCCCGCCTGCAGCCCTCCGGCTGCGGGAGCCCGCCCGACGCCGTCTGGAACGCCGATGTCCATCTCGCCTGCCAAGCTCGTCTCCCGTCTCGTACCCGGCCGCGCCACCACCTTGTCCAGCGTTCCCGCGGGCATGGAGGGGCTGGTGGTTGCCGATCTCGCCCGCACCCTCGCCGCGCGGGACGACGCGGCATGGCCGACGCTGGTGGTGATCTGCCGCGACGGCGAGCGCATGGCCGAGATGGAGCGGGCGCTGGCCTTCTTCGCGCCGAAGGTCGAGGTGCTGGCGCTGCCGGCGTGGGACTGCCTGCCCTATGACCGTGCCTCGCCGCACGCCTCCATCGTCGCACGCCGCATGAACACGCTGGCGCGGCTTGCCCGTGTGCGCGGCCGGGCGGGTGGCAGCGTGCTGCTGACCACGGTCCATGCCGCGCTTCAGCGGATGCCGGCACGGGCGCTGATCGCGACGCAGTCCTTCTCGGCGGCGCCGGGTAATGCCCTCAACATCGACGAGATCGTCGCCTGGGCCGAGATGAACGGGTTCCAGCGCACCTCAACCGTGCGGGACACCGGCGAATATGCGGTGCGCGGCGGTATCGTCGACCTGTTCCCTCCCGGATTGCCGGCGCCGGTCCGGCTCGATTTCTTCGGCGACACCCTCGAATCCATCCGCTCCTTCGATCCCGAGAGCCAGCGCACCGCCGCGCAGATGCGCGCGCTGGACCTCGTTCCGATGAGCGAGCTGCAGCTGACCAGCGAGACCATGCGCCGGTTCCGCATGGCCTATGTCGCCGCCTTCGGCGCCGCCCAGCGGGGCGACCTGCTCTATGAGGCGGTGAGCGAGGGGCGTCGCCATCCCGGCATGGAGCACTGGCTGCCGCTGTTCCACGACGGGCTGGACACGCTCTTCGACTACGCCCCGGCTTCGCCCATCGTGATGGAGGCCCACGGCGAGGACGCGGCGCGCGAGCGCTTCGGCCAGATCGCGGACTATTATGAGGCCCGGCGCGAGGCGCTGGAGCATCCCGGCCACGGCCAGCCCTATCGGCCGTTGCCGCCGGAGCAGCTCTATCTGACGACCGGGGAATGGGACCGCCGCCGCGCCGACCACGCCAGCGTGCTCCTGACCGGCTTCGCCGTGCCGGAGGGGCGCGACGTGATCGATCTCGGCGGGCGCACCGCGCGCAGCTTCGCGCCGGAACGGGCGGACCCGGAAGCCAATGTCTTCGAAGCCGCCGCGACCTATCTGCGCGATCTCGCCCGGGAGAAGCGCGTCATCCTCGCCGCCTGGAGCGACGGCTCGCGGGACAGGCTCGCCACCGTGCTGGCCGATCACGGCCTCAAGGGCGGGCAGACGGTCGGCACCCGCGACGCGGCGACGGCATTGCCGCCCGGCGCCATCGGCCTCGCCGTCCTCGGCCTCGAACAGGGCTTCGAGACCAGCGATCTCGCGGTCATCGGCGAGCAGGACATTCTCGGCGACCGCCTGGTGCGGCCGAAACGCAAGTCCCGCCGCCCGCAGGACGTCATCGCCGAGCTGACCTCGCTCACCGCCGGCGACCTCGTGGTCCACGTCGATCATGGCATCGGCCGCTTCGTCGGCCTCAAGGCCATCGAGGCCATGGGCGCCCCCCACGACTGTCTCGAAATCCACTATGCGGAAGGCTCCAAGCTTTTCCTGCCGGTGGAAAATCTCGAGCTGCTGTCGCGTTACGGCTCCGAGGATACCGAGGCCCAGCTCGACCGGCTGGGCGGCGGCGCCTGGCAGGCGCGCAAGGCCAAGATGCGCAGCCGCATCCGCGAGATGGCGGCCGAGCTCATCAAGGTGGCCGCCCAGCGGCAGCTCCACGAGGCGCCCCGGCTGGTGCCGGCCGCCGGTCTCTACGACGAATTCCGTGCCCGCTTCCCCTATGAGGAGACCGAGGACCAGGACGCCGCCATCGAGGCGGTGTTCGAGGATCTCGGTTCAGGCCACCCGATGGACCGGCTGGTCTGCGGCGATGTCGGCTTCGGCAAGACCGAGGTGGCGCTGCGGGCGGCCTTCGCCGTCGCGCTGAACGGCAAGCAGGTGGCGGTGGTGGTGCCGACCACGCTGCTGGCGCGCCAGCATTTCCGCACCTTCTCCGAGCGCTTCAAGGGGCTGCCGGTGGTGGTGCGTCAGGCCTCGCGCCTCGTGACCGGCAAGGAGATGACGGAGACCAAGAAGGGCCTCGCCGACGGCACCGTGGACATCGTGGTCGGCACCCATGCCCTTCTCGGCAAATCCATCGCCTTCAAGGACCTCGGCCTCGTCATCGTCGACGAGGAGCAGCATTTCGGCGTCGGGCACAAGGAGAAGCTCAAGCAGCTTCGCGCCGAGGTGCATGTGCTGACCCTGACCGCGACGCCGATTCCCCGCACGCTCCAGCTCGCCATGACCGGGGTGCGCGAGCTCTCCATCATCGCCAGCCCGCCGGTCGACCGCCTTGCGGTGCGCAGCTTCGTGACCCCGTTCGATCCGCTGATCGTGCGCGAGGCGCTGCTGCGCGAGCGTTATCGCGGCGGCCAGAGTTTCTACGTGTGCCCCCGCATCGAGGACCTCGGCGAGGTCAAGGACTTCCTCGACAAGCAGGTGCCCGAGGTGAAGGTCGCCGTCGCTCATGGCCAGATGGGGGCGACCCAGCTCGAGGAGATCATGTCCGCCTTCTATGACGGGCAGTTCGACGTCCTGCTGTCGACCACCATCGTCGAAAGCGGTCTCGACATCCCTACGGCCAATACGCTCGTCATCCATCGCGCCGACATGTTCGGCCTCGCCCAGCTCTACCAGCTCCGCGGCCGGGTCGGCCGCTCGAAGACGCGCGCCTATGCCATCTTCACCCTGCCGGCGGAGAAGCAGGTGACGGCGCAGGCGGAGCGGCGGCTGAAGGTGCTGCAGTCGCTCGATACGCTGGGGGCCGGCTTCCAGCTCGCCAGCCATGATCTGGACATCCGCGGTGCGGGCAATCTGCTGGGCGACGAGCAGTCCGGCCACATCAAGGAAGTCGGCTACGAGCTCTACCAGGAGATGCTGCAGGAGGCGATCGCCAACCTCAAGGCCGGCATCGAGGCGCCGGCGGTCGAGAAATGGTCGCCGCAGATTTCCATCGGCATGCCGGTGCTGATCCCTGAGGACTATGTTGCCGATCTCCACATACGGCTCGGCCTCTATCGCCGTCTCGCCGAGCTGGAGACCGAGCAGGAAATCCAGCAGATCGCCGCGGAGCTGGTGGACCGGTTCGGGGCGCTGCCGGAGGAGGTGGAGCACCTGCTGAAGCTCGTCGCCATCAAGGCGCTGTGCCGGCGCGCCAATATCGAGAAGGTCGATGCCGGGCCGCGCGGCGCCGTGGTCACCTTCCGCGACAACAAGTTCCCGAACCCTTCGGGCTTCGTCGCCTATATGGGCAAGCCCCATGTGGTGGCGAAGATGCGGCCGGACCTGAAGGTCGTCTTCTCCGACGACTGGCCGACCGCCGGCGCGCGGCTGAAGGGCACCGTCGCCATCCTGCGGGAGCTCGCCAAGATCGCGGGCCAGGTTACCCGGGCCGCGTGATCCGAAAGCAAACCCGCCGGTTCGACCTGCCGGCGGGCTGCATTCTGAAGGCGACGGCGGTCGCCGCGGCTCACTCGCCGTAGGCGCTGTCGCTGTCGGGCATGATGTCGGCGTCGACATCCGACCCGATTCCGACGCCCACGCCGTCGAGGTCGTTGCCACCGGCCTGGTCCATGTAGTCCTGGCTGTGGCCGGAGCCCGGCTTGTCCGGCAGCGGGCCGTAATTGAGATAGTTCGAATCGTTATGGGTGGGGAACTGGATGTCCAGTCCGCCGCCCGGTGTCACCTGCTCGGTCACGCCCTGCTGCGGCGCGGGGTGGATGGTCACCGATTGCTGCGCGACCGCCGGCAGGGCGGCCAGAGCACCGAGCGCGGCTCCGGCAAGGACGGTGAGGGCAAGGGAACGCATGGCAGTCACTCCGAAGTCGAACGGCAGGGCCCCGGCCACTGCCTCCCCGCTCGCGCGGAGGCAGGCGCCTCGCCCCTAAGGACGCCATTCCGCGCGACCTGTCCAGCGGGGGACCGAACGTGCCGACGAGGTTTTCTGGGGCTGTGACGGCCCCGCACACCCGCGGCGTCAACCGGCCGCCCACCAGCTCTCCGCCAGGGTTCCGGAAAGAGCCGGCCGGCCCGGCCGGGCGACCTCGGTCCAGCGTGCCAGCCATTGCGTCGGGGTGTGGAAGAGGGGCAGGGAGAAGCCGGCGGAGATCAGCACGCGGTCGAGCGCCCGCACGGCCGAGGCGAAGTCCTCGCGACGGCGCGCCACGAGCAAGGCCCGGATCATCGCATCCGCCGCCGGGCTCCTGAGCCCCATGAAGTTGCGGGTACCGGGCGTGTCCGCAGCCGCGGAGCCGAAATAGAATGCCTGCTCGTTGCCGGGCGACAGCGACTGATCCCAGATGTAGGGCACCATATCGTAGTCGTAGCTCTGCTTGCGGGCCTCGAACTGCACATTGTCGACGAGGCGAATCTCGAGTGCCACGCCGGCACGCCTCACCATGTGCTGGTAGGCGAGGGCAAGCCGTTCCTGATCCTTGGTGCCGACCACCAGCTCCGGGCGGAAGGGCGTTCCGTCCGACCGCCGGACCATCTCGCCCCCCGTCAGCGTCCAGCCCGCGGCCTCGAACAGTTCCAGCGCCCGCCGCAGCCGCGCGCGGTCGCGGCCCGAGCCGTCGGAAACCGGCGGTTGCCAGCTTCCGTCCATCACCGCCGGCAGCACCGCCTCCGTGAAGGGGGCCAGCAGCTCGCGTTCGCGTGCGTCGGCGGGGCGCCCGCGGGCGGAGAGTTCGGAGCCTTCATAGAAGCTGCCGGTGCGGGTGTAGGCGCCGAAATAGAGATTCTGGTTGATCCACTCGAAGTCGAACAGCTCCACCATGGCGGCCCGCACCCGCGCATCGGCAAAGACCGGGCGCCGCATATTGAAGACCAGTGCGGAATAGGGCTTCGGCACCTCGGTCGCGATCTCTTCCAGCACGATGCGTCCCTGACGCCGGGCGGGAATGTCGTAGCCGGTGGTCCAGCGGCCGGGGTCGGTCTCGAACCGGATGTCGTAGAGGCCGCGCTTGAACGCCTCGAACAGCCCATTGACGTCCCGATAGAAATCGTAGCGCAGGCTGTCGAAATTATAGAGGCCACGGTTCACCGGGAGGTCGCGGCCCCAATAGTCCGGCGCGCGGTCGAGCACCACGCTCTCCCCGGGCTTCACCTGCGAGACGACATAGGGGCCGGAGCCGAGCGGTGCCCGGAAGCTGGTTTCCTCGAAATGGGCGGGGTCGGTGGCGTGCTGCGCCAGGATCGGCATCAGCGCCAGGATCAGCGGCAGTTCCCGGTCCTCCTCGCCGAAGCGGAAGCGCACGCCACGGCTGCCGACGGCCTCGGCGGATGCGACCTTGCCATAATAGGTCCGCAGGTTCGGCCGGCCCCGGCTCCGCAGCAGCTCGAAGGAGAACAGCACATCCGCCGGCGTCACCGGGGCGCCGTCGGAAAAGCGGGCGGCCGGGTCCAGTTCGAAGGCGACATAGCTGCGGGCGTCGTCGGTCTCGATGCTGCGCGCCAGCAGGCCGTAGACGGTGAACGCCTCGTCGGGGCAGCGCGCCATCAGGCTTTCCACCACGTTCCAGCGGATGAAGGGCGGGGGCGTGCCGCGGACGATGAACGGATTGAGGCTGTCGAACGTGCCGACAGTCCCCTGCGTCAGCCGGCCGCGCCGGGGAGCGTCGGCATTCACGCTCCGGTAGCTCGTGAAATCGGCGGGATAAAGCGGCGTGCCGTGCATGGCGAGGCCGTGCGCCGGCTGTGGCGAGGCGGTCGATTCGGCCGCCGGGGCGGACTGGGCAAATCCGTCGATGGCGGCGAGAGGGGCCATGCCCGTCGCCGCGATTCCCGCCCGCAGTACCCCTCGCCTCGTGATAAGGACCATGCGCCGAACTCCGCCGGCGGCGCTGCCGTCGCCGCGCCTCAGGGCTGACCGAATCAACGCTAGTATGTATCGCCAAGGGGATTTATTCGAAGGTCACGGTCTTGCCTCAATTGGCCGTGAGACACCCCCAACCCTGAGATGGCGCCTAGGCGTCCGCCCGACGTCGGCGTGCCGACGCTTTGCTCGACAGGACAACGATATGATCCGACGCTCGTCTCTCGCGCCGCGCACCGCGGCTCAGCTCGTGGCCGCCTTCGCGGTGGCCTCGTTGATCGGTGGTGCCACGGGCGCTCTCGCTCAGACGGCTCCCGCGCAGCCCGCCAAGCCTGCCGCCAAGCCGGCGGCGAAGCCCGCGCAGAACGCGGCGCCGGCTGCGGCTGCGGCCCCTGCCGCCGCGCCGGCCCAGCAGCAGTCCCAGCAGATCCCGGCGGTCGCCATTCCGTGGGTGAAGCGCTGCGGCGAGGAGCCGACCATCAAGAAGCAGGTCTGCAACATGGAGCAGACCATCATTGCCGACACCGGCCAGTTCCTCGTCCGCTTCGGCCTGTTCGAGATCAAGGACGACCCGAAGAAGATGTTCACGGTCGCCTTCCCCACCGGCCTCCTGCTGCGCAACGGCTTCCGCGTGGCGCTGGCGGGTGAGCAGCCGCTGACGGGCACCTTCGTCATGTGCGACGACAAGGTTTGCCGCGGCGACATCCAGGTCGACCAGGCCTTCATCGACCGGATGAAGAAGGCGCCGGGCCTGACGCTTCAGGTCGCGAACTCGGTCGGCCGCATCATTTCCTACCCGATCGGGCTCGGCGACTTCGCCAAGACCTATGACGGGCCGCAGACCGATCAGAAGCAGTTCGAGGAGCAGGTCCGCAAGATCCAGGAGCAGGTGCGCGCCCGCCAGCAGCAGGTGGCGAACGAGCAGCAGCAGATGGAACAGAAGACCAAGGAAGGGCTTGAGAAGCTCGGCGCCGAGAAGCTGAAGCAGGCTCCCGCCCAGTGAGCCTCCGGCCGCCCGTCGGCTGACGATGCGCAACGCCCGGCCCCGGCCGGGCGTTTTCATGTGGCGGTCAGCGTGTCAGGAGGCGGATGCCTCACTGCAGCCGGTCGGTGCGCACGCGCCAGCCGCCCGAGCCGTCCGCCGCGAGGATTTCTTCGACCTGGGGGTGGCGGACCGGGTCGCCCGAGGTGTCGAGTTCGAGGTTCTGCTCCGACACATAGGCGACGTATTCGGTCTCCGCATTCTCGGCCAGCAGATGGTAGAAGGGCTGGTCCTTGGTCGGACGGATGCCTTCCGGGATCGACTCCCACCATTCCTCGGTGTTGGAGAATTCGGGATCAACGTCAAACACCACGCCGCGGAACGGGTAGTGACGATGGCGGACGATCTGTCCGATCCGGTATTTGGCCTGGCGCTCTTTCATCTCCGCCTCCCGCGGCGGGGCGACCCGTTAAGAGAATGCCGGCACCTTGTCAAATGACGGCCGTGTTCGCTCCGCCTTCCCGTCAGCATGCAACCTGCATGCCCTCGCTGGCTAGTCCTCTGATGGCCGCCGCGCGGCAGGGAAGGGGGCATGCGTCTCTCGATCTCGGGGTGGTTCCCGGGCTTGCGTTGACCTGCCCACACAGGCGTTGACCCCGCCCCGGCAAGCCGGTAGCTGGCATCATGGCCGATGTGCTGGCGCTCGCGCTTCCTTTTTTCGGAGTGATCTTCCTGGGCTTCGGCTGCGGGCGCTTCTCCCGCATTCCCGAGAGTGGCCTCGCCTGGCTCAGCTTCTTCATCATCTATGTCGCGCTGCCGGCTCTCTTCTTCTCGCTCGTGGCGCGCACGCCGTTTCGCGAACTGACCAATGGCGGCTTCATCCTCGCCACGACGCTGTCGACCGCGACGTGCTTCGCACTGTCGCTCGGTGTGGGGCTGTGGCTGCGGCGCGGCAATGTGCCGGAAGCCTCGATCGCGGCGATTCTCGGCTCCTATGCCAATGTCGGCTATATGGGTCCCGGCCTGACGCTCGGCGCGCTGGGGGCGGCGGCCTCGGTGCCCACCGCGCTGATCTTCGTCTTCGACAGCCTGTTCTTCTTCACCATCGTGCCGGTGATGATGGCGATCGGCGGGCGGGATCGCCGGGGTTTTGGCGCCACGCTGCTGCTGGTGGCACGGCGGGTTCTCACCCACCCCTTCAATGTCGCGACCTTTCTCGGCGTGGCTGCCGCCTATGTCGAGTTCCACCCGCCGCAGGCGATGGAGCGCATGCTGGAGTTCCTGCGCAACGCGGCGGCTCCCTGCGCGCTCCTCACCCTCGGTGTTTCCGTCGCTTTGCGTCCCATGGACCGTCTGCATGGGGAGGTGCCGGTGCTGATCGCGATCAAGCTGCTGCTGCACCCGACGCTGGTGTTCGTGGTGTTGAGCGCGGTGGGTGCGGTGGTGGGCGGCTTTCCGCCGGTGTGGATCGCGACGGCGGTGCTGATGGCGGGACTGCCGCCGGCGCTCAACGCCTTCATCATGGCGCGCCAGTACGACACCTATGTCGAGGCCGCCTCGGGCGGGGTGCTGATCGGGACCGTGGTGTCCGTGGCGACGGTGACGACGCTGCTCTATATCGTGCAGCACGACATGCTGCCGGCCGCGCTCTTCATGCCGTGATCCGGCGTCAGAGCGGCAGCCCCGAGACGAGACGGGGCAGGTCGCGGGTCGGCCCGACGCCCTGCCGCATCGCCGCCAGCCGCAGCGCCGGCACCCGCGCCAGAAGCCACAGCCCCAGCCCCCGCAGCCCCTGGACCGGCACGAGATCGCTGAGCAGGGAGCGGTTGACGAGATCGACCGCCAGCGTGCGGCCGGCGATGTCGCCGCGACGGCGGCGTTCATAAGCCTGCATCACCTCGTCGCCGCCGATGTCGCGGGCCGCCCTGCGAGCATCCGCCACCAGTTCGGCCAGAGTGGCGGCGTCGCGAATGCCGAGATTGAGGCCCTGTGCGCCGATCGGGGGGATGACGTGCGCCGCCTCGCCCACCAGAGCGACGCGGTCGGTGCCGAGCAGATCGGCCGTGCGTGAGCCAAGCGGGAAGCTGCCGCGCGGGCCATCGAGCGTCATCCGCCCGAGAATGGAGCTCGCGCGCCGCTCCATGGCGAGGGAAAACGCCTCCTCGTCCAGCGCCATCAGGCGCTCGGCTTCCGCCGGCGAGACGACGCACACCACCGAACTGCGCCGCTCCGGCAGCGGCACCAGCGTGAAGGGTCCGGTCTCGGTATGGAATTCGGTGGAGACATCGCCATGCGCGCGCTCATGCCGCAGCGTCGCGGTAACCGCGACCTGGGGGTAGCTGCGGCTGTGGCTGCCGATGCCGGCGAGGGCACGCACCCGTGAGTCGCGTCCGTCGGCGGCGACGAGAAGCGCTGCATCGAGGCGGGTGCCGTCGTCGAGCTGCACGGCGATGCCTGAGGGGCCGCGCTCCATGCTCTCCAGTCTGGCCGCACGGCGCTGCACGGCGGGTGTCCGTGCCAGCGTGTCGTCCAGTGCGGCGTTGAGGTCCTCGTTCTCGACATTCCAGGCGAAGGCCTCGAGCCCCGCCTCGGCGGCGCGGAAGGCCACCTCCGGTGCGCGGACCAGCCGGCGGGTTCCGTCGACGATCCGCATCACCCGCAGCGGCGCCGCGCGCGGCTTCAGCCGGGCCCACACCCCGAGGCCGTCCAATGCGCGCACCGACCCGTCCATCAGCGCCGTGGTGCGTCGATCGGCGGCGCGCGGCGGCGCGAGCAGAACGACATCCGCGCCCGCCGCGGCGAGCCCCAATGCCGCCACCGCTCCTGCGGGACCGGCTCCGGCGACGATGACGCGCTCCCGGTTCGGGACACTGGCGTTAATCTGTGCAGCCTCGGACATGGTGCCGCCTCGTTGAGCTCTCGCCGGGATTGTATGGCGCCGCGCGAGTGTGGGATAAGCACTCTGCCCACGTGTGGCAAATCGCGATTTCGCGCGCGACCGATCGCGCGCTCGCGCGTTGTGACCGTGCGTCCCAGGGAGTGAAACCGTGCCCGCATCCTCGAAGCTCAGCGAAGCGGCCCCGCCGGTGCGGCAGACGCTGGCGTTCGCCGTGCACGTCTTCACCGCCTCGGGGGCGGTCTTCGGCCTGCTGGCGCTGATGGCCGCCGTCGCCGGCGACTGGGCCCTGATGTTCGTGTGGCTCGGCGCCGCGCTTTTCGTCGACGGCATAGACGGCAGCATCGCCCGGCGGGTCAAGGTGGTGGAAGTGCTGCCGCGCTGGTCCGGCGAGACGCTCGATCTCGTCGTCGACTACCTCACCTATGTGCTCGTGCCGGCCTTCGCCGTTTCCACCGGCGGGCTGATGCCGGGCTGGATGGCGATACTCGCCAGCGCGGCCATCCTGCTGACGAGCGCGCTCTATTTTGCCGACACCTCGATGAAGACCGACGACAAATATTTCCAGGGCTTCCCGGCGGTGTGGAACCTGGTTGTCTTCTACTTCTTCCTGGTGCCGCTGCCGCCGCTGGCGATCCTCGCCATCATCGTGCTGCTGTCGGTCGCGACCTTCCTGCCGATCAAGTTCGTGCACCCGTTCCGGGTCGTCCGGCTGCGGCCGCTGACGCTGGCGCTGATGACGCTGTGGGGTGTGCTGGCGGTCGTGGCGGTGGTGAACGATCTCGAACCCGCGGCCTGGGTGACGGTCGGCCTCTGTGTGATCGCCGTGTATTTTCTTCTCTTCGGTCTCATCCCCTCGCGCCGCACGAATCCCACGCACCCTACGCCCACCTGATCCCCGGGCGGGCGGCGGGCCCGCCTTCACCCGATCATGATCTGGACGCCTCGCCCGCATGCTTGAGCTCCTCGCCTCTCCCGAAGCCTGGGCCGCGCTGGTGACGCTGACGGCGATGGAAATCGTCCTCGGCATCGACAACATCGTCTTCATATCGGTGCTGGTCGCCCGGCTCGACCCGGTGCGGGCGGAGCGGGCGCGGCGGATCGGCCTCGCCCTCGCGCTGGTCTTCCGCATCGCGCTGCTCACCCTGCTGAGCTGGGTGATCGGGCTCACGGAGCCGGTCTTCTCCCTGGCCGGCCATGACTTCTCCTGGCGCGACCTCGTGCTGGTGGCGGGCGGGCTGTTCCTTATCGCCAAGTCGACCGGCGAGATTCACGCCGCCATCGAGGCCGGCGAGGAGGAGGGCGCCGCGGCGGGCGCCGCGGCAGTGTCGTTCGGCTGGACGGTGGCGCAGGTGGTGGGGATCGATCTCGTCTTCTCGGTCGATTCGATCATCACGGCCATCGGCATGGCGCAGCACCTGCCGGTCATGATCCTCGCCGTGATCATCGCGGTCGGCATCATGTACGTCGCCTCTGGCGCGGTCGCGCGTTTCATTGCCGCCTATCCCACCACCAAGATGCTGGCACTGTCCTTCCTGCTGCTGATCGGCATGTCGCTGATCGCGGACGGCTTCGGTGTCCATGTGCCTCGGGCCTACATCTACTCGGCGATGGCGTTCTCCGCCCTCGTCGAACTGTTCAACGTGACCGCCCTGCGCCGTGCCCGGCGCCGGCGGGGCGGTCGCATCACGCGCGAGAGGTGATCCATGGTCGCGGCGATCCGCATCCACCGGAATGGTGGCCCCGAAGTCCTGACGCTGGAGGATGTTGCGGTGGGCTCTCCCGGCCCCGGCGAGGTCCGGGTGCGGCACACCGCGGTCGGCCTCAATTTCATCGACACCTATTTCCGCTCCGGGCTCTATCCCGCGCCGGGCGGTCTGCCCTTCATCCCCGGCAATGAGGCCGCCGGCGTGGTGGAGGAGGTCGGCGAAGGTGTGACGGAGGTCGCCGTCGGCGACCGGGTCGCCTATGGCTCATCGCTTGGCGCCTATTGCGCGGCGCGGGTGATGCCGGTCGCCCCGCTGGTGAAGCTGCCCGACAGCATTGCCGACCAGACCGCTGCGGCGATGATGCTGAAGGGAATGACGGCGCGTTATCTCCTGCGCCAGACCTTCGAGGTGAAGCCCGGCCACACCATTCTGGTGCAGGCCGCGGCCGGTGGAGTGGGGTTGCTGCTCTGCCAGTGGGCGGCTCATATCGGCGCCACGGTCATCGGCACGGTCGGCTCGCCGGAAAAGGCGGAGCTGGCCCGCGCCAACGGCGCCCACCATACCATCCTCTACCGTGACGAGGACTTCGTTGCGCGGGTGAGGGAGATCACCGAAGGCCGGCTCTGCGACGTCGTCTATGACGGTGTCGGCCAGGCGACCTATCCGGCCTCGCTCGACTGCCTGCGTCCTCGGGGGCTCTTCGCCAGCTTCGGCAATGCGTCGGGGGCGATACAGAACTTCAGCCTGCTGGCGCTGTCGCAGAAGGGTTCGCTCTACGCCACCCGGCCGACGCTGTTCACCCATGTCGCGACCCGGCCGCAACTGCTCGAAAACGCGGCGGACCTGTTCGAAGTCGTGGCATCGGGTGTGGTGAAGGTACCGGTCAACCAGAGCTATCCCCTCGCAGAGGCCGCCGCGGCGCATGGTGATCTGGAAGGGCGCCGCACGACCGGCTCGTCCGTCCTCATCCCCTGATTCACCTCCGCCGCCGTGCTGCCGGGCCGGCAGCGCTGCGCTGCGCAATTGGGCACGTGTGCAAGCGAATCTTCGGGTAGTCTCGTATCGATGCGGAGGGGACGCATCGCTTCTGTGAACTCGAGGGTTGGGAACGCCTTATGGCCGAGAGCGACCACGGGCCGGCGCTGCTGGAAGCGGCGGGCCTCACCAAACGTTTCGGTGCGCTCGTCGCCAATGACTCCGTCAGCCTCGCCATTCGCGCCGGCGAGGCGCACGCCCTGCTCGGCGAGAACGGCGCGGGCAAGTCGACCCTCGTCAAGATGCTGTGCGGCCTGCTGCAGCCGGACAGTGGCGAGCTTCGCTATCAGGGCGAGCCGGTGGTGTTTCCCGACCCGGCTACGTCGCGGGCGCGCGGCATCGGGGTGGTGTTCCAGCACTTCGCGCTGTTCGATGCGCTGACCGTGGTGGAGAACGTCGCCCTCGGCCTGCCGAAGCCGGAGCCGCTGCCGGCGCTTGCCCGGCGGATCGAGGCCTGCGTCGATCGGTATGGCCTTGCGGTGGAGCCTTATCGCCGTGTGGGCGAACTCTCGGTCGGCGAGCGCCAGCGGGTCGAGATCGTGCGCTGCCTGCTCGGCGACCCCCGGGTGCTGATTCTCGACGAACCCACGTCGGTGCTCACGCCGGACGAATCGGAAGGGCTTTTCCGCACCGTCGACCTGCTGACCTCCGAAGGCCGGGCCGTGCTCTTCATCTCGCACAAGCTCGATGAGGTCCGGCGGCTGTGCCAGCGCGCGACGGTGCTGCGCGGCGGCAAGTTCATCGCTGAAGTTGACCCCCGGAAGGAGACATCGGCAGGCCTGGCGCGGCTGATGGTCGGCGCCGACGTGCCGCGCACGGCACCCGCCATCGCCCACGAACTCGGCGAACCGCGCCTCCTCATCAACCGGCTCAACGTCGCGGGTGACGGCAGCCGCGGCTCGGCGCTTCGGGACATCACCCTCGAGATTCGCGCGGGCGAGATCGTGGGCATCGCCGGGGTTGCCGGCAACGGTCAGACCAAGCTGTTCGATGTCCTGTCGGGCGAGGTCGGCTGCGACGACGCCGAGTCCATCGTGATCGACCGGGTGCCGGCGGGGGGGCTGGGTCCGACCGCGCGCCGCGCCCTCGGCGCGGGATTCGTTCCGGAGGAGCGGCTCGGCCACGCCGCCGCGCCGGATCTGCGGCTGTCGGACAATGTGCTGCTGACCACGCATGGCGACGGCCAGATCGTGCGGCAGGGCATCATCCGGCGCCGTGTCCTGCAGCAGCGCTTCGCCGAGATCGTGAAGAAGTTCGACGTGCGCTTCGGCGGCCGCGACCCCAAGGCGCGGCGGCTTTCCGGCGGCAATCTGCAGAAATTCGTGATCGGCCGCGAGGTGCTGCGCAACCCGGTCCTCCTGGTCGTGGACCAGCCGACCTGGGGTGTGGACGCGGCTGCGGCGGCGTTCATCCGCACCACGCTGCGGCGCAAGGCGGCGGAAGGCTGCGCGGTGCTGGTGATCAGCCAGGACCTCGACGAACTGCTGGAATTCGCCGACCGCATCGCGGTGATGTCGGAAGGCGCGCTGACGGTGCCGGTGCCGGTGGCCGAGACGTCGCGGGAGGCGATCGGCATGGCGATGGGCGGCGCGCATGGCCGGCATGGCGAGGGGGAGGCCGTGAATGCGGTTTAGGCTGGAAAGACAGGAGGCGGTCTCCGGCATCGGCGTGCTGGTTGCCCCGCTGCTCGCGCTCGCGGCCACGCTGCTGGTCGGGGCCATCATGTTCGTGGTGCTGGGGCTGGCGCCGTTGCCGGCCTTCTACATCTACTTCATCGAGCCGCTCACCGATCCCTGGACCATCCAGGAACTGGTGGTGAAGGCCTGCCCGCTGCTGCTCATCGCCATCGGCCTGTCGTTCTGCTACCGCGCCAATCGCTGGAACATCGGCGCCGAAGGCCAGTATGTCGCCGGGGCGGTGCTCGGCTCGTGGGTCGCCATCGCGACGCAGGGCACCGAGGCCGGCCCGTGGGTGCTGCCGGCCATGCTGGTCTTCGCCGCGATCGGCGGGGCGCTGTGGGGGCTGATACCGGCCTTCCTGCGGGTGCGGTTCGGCGCCAGCGAGATTCTCACCAGCCTGATGCTGGTCTATGTCGCGCAGCTCGGCCTCGACTATCTCGTGCGTGGCCCGTGGCGCGATCCCGGTGGCTTCAACTTCCCGCGCAGCGTCAGCTTCGATCCGGTGGCGACGGTGCCGCTGCTGTTCGAGGACGGCCGCCTGCACGCCGGCATCGTGATCGCCGGCGTCGCCGTGCTGGTGGCGGCGTTCGTGCTCGGCCGCACGCTGGTCGGCTTCTCGATCGAGCTCGGCGGTTCGGCGCCGCGGGCCGCCGCCTTTGCCGGCTTCGACGAGAAGCGCGTCACCTATGGCGTGTTCATGGTCTCGGGCGCGCTTGCTGGGCTTGCCGGCATCATCGAGGTGGCGGGGCCCATCGGCAACCTGCAGCCGGCGATCTCGCCGGGCTACGGTTTCACCGCGATCATCGCCGCGATGCTGGGGCGGCTGAATCCCTTCGTCATCGTGCCGGCGAGCCTTGTGCTGGCCCTCACCTATATCGGTGGCGAGGCCGCGCAGATCACGCTGCGGATGCCGTTCGACGTGACCCGGGTGTTTCAGGGCACGATGCTGATTTCCATTCTCGCCGCCGATGTCCTGGTGCGCTACCGCCTCCGGCGGGTCGAGGGAGCCGCCCATGCCTGAGTTCACCATCCTCGGTGCGGTGCTCGCCAGCATCGTCGCCGCCGCGACACCGCTGCTGCTGGCGGCGCTGGGCGAGCTCGTGGCCGAGCGCGGCGGCACGCTCAATCTCGGTGTCGAAGGCATGATGATCGTCGGCGCCGCGGTCGGCTATGCCACCGCCTATGGTTCGGGCAGCCTGCTGCTCGGAACGGCGGCGGCGGTGGCGGCAGGCGTGCTGCTGTCTCTGGTCTTCGCCGGGCTCGCCATCTGGCTCGCCGCCAATCAGGTCGCATCCGGGCTTGCCACCACGATCCTCGGCCTCGGCATCGCCGGGCTGATCGGCTCGCCCTTCGTCGGCACCCGGCTCGACGCGGCGCCGACGCTGCACATTCCCGGTCTCACCTCCCTGCCGGTGATCGGGGAGATGGTGTTCGGGCAGGATGCCTTCGTCTATGCCTCCCTCGTGCTGCTCGCGGCGGTCGGCTATGGCCTCGCCCGCACCCGGGCGGGGCTGGTCCTTCGGGCGGTGGGCGAGTCGCATGCCGCGGCCCATGCGCTGGGCCATCCGGTGCGGCGCATCCGCACGCTGGCCGTGATGTTCGGGGGCGCCTGTGCCGGGCTGGCCGGGGCGCATCTGTCGCTTGCCTATACCCCGTTCTGGGCGAGCGACATGACCGCCGGCCGCGGCTGGATTGCCCTGGCGCTCGTCGTGTTTTCCGCCTGGAAGCCGCTCTGGCTGCTGGCCGGCGCCTATCTCTTCGGCGCGGTATCGATCTTGCAGCTCCACGTGCAGGGCTTCGGGCTCGGCATTCCCGCGCAGTTCCTGTCGGCCCTGCCATATCTTGCGACCGTGATCGCTCTCGTGATCATCTCGCTGCTGAAGCGGGGGCAGGGGGCTCCCGCCTCGCTCGGCATGCCGTTCATCCCGGACCGGTGAGACCCGCCCCGGCGGCAGCCGACGCCGGTGGCCGGCATATCCCGTTGTTTCCGGTCGCCTTGCGCGACCCAAGCCGGAGCGCCCGCGGCCACGCTTCGGCAAGACCCCCTCTCCGGCCGAAATGAGTGGGATAGAGCGGAGACGTTCATGCGCAAATTCATCTCGATGGCGGTTGCCCTGACCGCCGGGCTCGTCCTCGCCGCGGGCGCGCCCGTCGCGCACGCCGCCGAAAAGCTGAAGATCGGCTTCATCTATGTCGGTCCGGTCGGGGATTTCGGCTGGAGCTACCAGCACGACCAGGGTCGCAAGGCGGTGGAGAAGGAGTTCGGCGACAAGGTCGAGACCACCTTCGTCGAAAACGTGCAGGAAGGGCCGGATGCCGAGCGCGTGATCGAGCAGCTCGTGCGCGCCGGCAACACGCTGATCTTCACCACTTCCTTCGGCTTCATGGAGCCGACGCTGAAGGTCGCCAAGCGCCACCCGAAGGTGATGTTCGAGCACGCCACCGGCTACAAGCGCGAGAAGAACGTCGCGACCTACAATGCCAAGTTCCATGAAGGCCGCTATATTCTCGGCCAGATCGCGGCCAAGGTCTCCAAGACCGGTACGGTCGGCTACATCGCCTCGGTGCCGATTCCGGAAGTGATCGCGGGCATCGATTCCTTCATGCTCGGCGCCCAGTCGGTCAACCCAAACCTCAAGATCAAGATCGTGTGGGTGAACGGCTGGTTCGACCCGGCCAAGGAAGCCGACGCCGCCAAGGCGCTGATCGACCAGGGTGCCGACGTGATCGCCCAGCACACCGACAGCCCGGCCGCGATGCAGGCCGCCGAGGCCCGCGGCGTGAAGGCGTTCGGCCAGTCCTCCAACATGATCACCTTCGGCCCCAAGGCCCAGCTCACCTCGATCGTCGACAACTGGGCGCCCTACTACATCGAGCGGGTGAAGCTCGCGCTCGACGGCAAGTGGACCTCCACCGACACCTGGGGCGGCCTGAAGGATGGCGAGGTGCAGATGGCCCCCTACACCAACATGCCCGACGACGTGAAGAAGATGGCCGAAGATACCGAGGAGGCCATCAAGTCCGGCAAGCTCCACCCGTTCAAGGGGCCGATCTACAAGCAGGACGGCACCCTTGTCGTGAAGGAGGGCGAGGTTCTCGCCGACAAGGACATCCTCTCGCTCAACTGGTACGTGAAGGGGATCGACGACAAGGTGCCGGGGCAGTGAGCCCCTGGCGGGAAGGCTGAGCGCTGCTCAGGCCTTCCCCTCGCCGCTGGTGACCGCCCCGGGCTGGCGTTCGAGTGGACGCCACCCGGCGCGGCATTGCCAAGCCGCCGCAGCCGGGCTCATATCCGGTGCGGCCCCGGCGCCCGTCCGGCGACGCCGATCTCTGCCGGAGTCCACTGCGATGCCTGCGTGCACAAGCGCCCCGTCCTGCTCGTCTGCCGCGAGCCTGACCTGATGAGCCCGTCTCTCGACACCGCCGGGCTCGGCGCGCGGGCCGCCGAAATGCTCGACGAACTCGCGCAGATCTCCGCCTCCGCGGACCATCTCACCCGCTTCTTCCTCACCCCCGAGCATCGCCGCGGCGCGGATCTCGTTGCGCGGTGGATGCGGCAGGCCGGGCTCGAGGTCACCGAGGATGCGTTGGGCACCGTCCGCGGCCACCGCCCCGGCGCGAGCCCTGATGCGCCCCGCCTCCTGTTCGGCTCTCACATCGATACGGTGGAGAATGCCGGCCGCTTCGACGGTTGCCTCGGGGTGGTGCTGCCGATCCTGGCGCTGGACTGGCTCGCCCGCTCCGGCCATCAGGCTCCCTTCGGCATCGACGTGCTGGCGTTCGGCGATGAAGAGGGGTCGCGCTTCCCCACCACCTTGTCGGCCTCGGCGGCGATCGCGGGCATCTTCTCGCCCTCCATGCTCGCGGCCCGCGATAGCGATGGGGTGCGTTTCGAGGACGCGCTGCGCGCCTATGGCAAGGACCCCGCCGACATTCCCGCCGCGGCCTACGACCCCGCCCGTGTCATCGCCTATGTGGAAGCCCATATCGAGCAGGGACCGGTTCTGGAGGTCGAGGGCGAGCCGCTGGGCATCGTCACCGCCATTGCCGGTGCGTCGCGCCTGTCGGTGACGGTCACCGGCGAGGCCGGACATGCCGGGACGGTGCCCATGCGGCTGCGCCACGACGCCCTGCTGGGAGCCGCCGAAATGGCCCTTGCCATCGAGCGCATCGCGGTCGAGGCCGGCGACGGCATGGTCGCAACGGTCGGTCGGGTCCATGTCGAACCGGGCGCGGTCAATGTCATTCCCGCCCGCGTGGTCTTCACCGTCGACCTGCGCTCCGGGTCCGATCTCTCGCGCCGGACGGCGCTGGAGCGGCTGGAGCGCGAGGCGCACCATGTCGCGGACCGCCGTGGCCTCGGCGTGGTGATCTCGGCCTTCCACGAGGTTGGAACGGTGCCGTGCTTTCCCGATCTGCAGCGCCGTCTCGCCGAGGCGGCGGCCAGCCTGGGTGCCCGGCCGGTGTGGATGCCCTCGGGCGCCGGTCATGACGGGCAAGCGGTGTCACGGCTCTGCCCGATCGGCATGCTGTTCGTCCGGTGCCGGGGTGGCATCAGCCATAACCCGGCGGAATATGCGAGCCCCGCCGACATGGGGCTTGCGGCCGGCACGCTGGTGCGCTTCATCGAGCGCTTCGAATGGCCGGGTCCGGCCGGCTCCCTCAGAGAGGCAGGAGAGAGTGCATGACCGAGGAGACCATCCGAGCCGAACGTCTGGCGCGTGAGGTCGCGTTCCTCAAGGCGCTCGTGCGCGTTCCCAGCGACAATCCCCCGGGCGACTGCGCTCCGCATGCGGAGGAGGCGGCGCGCCTGCTGGAGGAACTCGGCTTCGAGGTCGAGCGCCACGGGGTCCCCGAGCCCTTCGTGAAGAGCTACGGCATGCGCTCGGTCGTCAATCTCGTGGTGCGCCAGCGTTTCGGCAGCGGCCGGGGGCCGGTGATCGCGCTCAACGCTCACGGCGACGTGGTGCCGCCGGGCGAGGGGTGGACCTTCGATCCCTATGGGGCGACGGAGAAGGCGGGTGCCATCTATGGCCGTGGCGCCGCCGTCTCCAAATCCGACTTCGCGACCTATGCCTTCGCGCTTTTGGCGCTGCGCGAGGCGCCCGAAGGACTCGACGGCACGGTCGAGCTGCACTTCACCTATGACGAGGAGGCCGGCGGCTTTCTCGGCCCACGCTGGCTGATCGAGCATGAGCTGACCCGGCCGGACTATGCGATCTCCGCCGGCTTCTCCTATGCCGTGGTGGTCGCCCATAATGGTTGCCTGCATCTGGAGGTGCTGGTGCGCGGCAAGCAGGCTCACGCCGCCCTGCCGGAAACCGGCGCCGACGCGCTGGAAGCGGCCAGCCTCGTGCTCGCCGCCATTTATGAGGAGCGGCGCCGGCTCTATGGCATCACCAGCGCCACCCCCGGCATCGGCTCGCCGAAGATCACGGTCGGGCTCATCTCCGGCGGCATCAACACCAATGTGGTGCCGGACCGCATCGTGATGCGTCTCGACCGCCGCCTGACGCCGGAGGAGGATGGCGGCGCGGTGGAGAAGGAGCTGAGCCAGCTCATCGAGGCCGCCGTCGCGGGCCGGCCGGGCATCGAGCTCGAGATCCGCCGCATCATCCTCGCCGAGCCGCTGCGTACCCTGCCGGGGACGGAGAAACTGGTGGAGACGATCCAGAAGCACGCAACGGCGGTTCTGGGAGAGACACCCCCGGCCACCGCGGTGCCGCTGTACACCGATGCGCGCCACTACACCGCCGCCGGTATCCCGACGGTGCTCTACGGCGCTGGTCCCCGCTCGATTCTGGAAGCCAATGCCCACGCTGCCGACGAGCACGTGCGGATCAGCGATCTCGACGCGGCAACCAAGGTGATCGAGGCGACCCTGCGCGACCTGCTCCGCGCGGAGTGATCGGCCAGACCGCACAAAAAGAAGAAGGCCGGGAGCTTGGCTTCCGGCCTTTTCGTTCTGCCAGACAGTGCGGGCGCCCCAAGCGCCCGTCAGAAGCCGACGGCGGTGCCGTGGAGGTCGTAGGCGTCGGACCGCTCGATCTTCACGGTGGTGATCTCGCCGACCCGCAGCGGGCGGCGCGAGGCGACGTGGACCACGCCGTCGATCTCGGGCGCGTCGGCCTTTGACCGGCCGATTGCCACGGTCGGGCCGACGGAATCGATGATCACCTGCTGCCGGGTGCCGACCTTTCGGCGCAGGCGCCGCGCCGAGACTTTCTGCTGCACCGCCATGAAGCGGTCCCACCGCTCCTGCTTCACCTCTTCCGGCACTGGCGAACCCAGCTCGTTGGCGGGCGCGCCGGCGACCGGCTCGTATTTGAAGCAGCCGACCCGGTCCAGTTCCGCCTCGTCGAGAAACGCGATCAGCTCCTCGAACTCGGCCTCGGTCTCACCGGGGAAGCCGACGATGAAGGTGGAACGCAGGGTGAGGTCGGGGCAGGCCTCGCGCCAGGCCTTGATGCGGGCGAGTGTCTTTTCCTGCGCCGCCGGCCGCTTCATCCGCTTCAGAACGCTCGGCGAGGCATGCTGGAACGGGATGTCGAGATAAGGGAGGATCACCCCTTCGGCCATGAGGCCGATGACCTCGTCGACGTGGGGATAGGGATAGACATAGTGCATGCGCACCCACGCCCCGAGCGAGCCGAGCTCGCGGGAGAGGTCGAGGAAGCGCGCCCGCACCTGACGGTCCTTCCACGCGCTTTCGGCGTATTTCAGGTCGACGCCATAGGCCGAGGTATCCTGCGAGATGACGAGCAGCTCGCGCACCCCTGCCGCAACCAGCTTTTCCGCCTCGCGGAGCACATCACCCGCCGGTCGGCTGACGAGGTCGCCGCGCAGCCGTGGAATGATGCAGAAGGTGCAGCGGTTGGAGCAGCCCTCGGAAATCTTGAGATAGGCGTAATGGCGCGGCGTGAGCTTGATGCCCTGCGGGGGCACGAGGTCGAGGAAGGGGTCGTGCCGGGGCGGCACCGCGCTGTGCACCGCGGCGACGACGCTTTCATATTGCTGCGGGCCGGTGACCGCCAGCACGCCGGGATGCACATCGCGAATCTGCTCGGGCTCGGCGCCCATGCAGCCGGTAACGATGACCTTGCCGTTCTCCTTCAGCGCATCGCCGATGGCGGCGAGGCTTTCCGCCTTGGCGCTGTCGAGGAAGCCGCAGGTGTTGACGATGACGAGATCGGCGCCCTCATGCCGCCGCGACAGCTCATAGCCTTCGGCCCGCAGCCGGGTGACGATGCGCTCGCTGTCGACAAGGGCCTTGGGGCAGCCCAGCGACACAAAGGAAATGCGCGGGGCCGCCCCTGAAAGGGCATTGCCGGCGTCTTGGGCTGCCGCACCGGCGGCGGCCATGGGATCGGCCATGATGATCGGGCTCGGAATGACGGGGTCAGCGTGGCGTTAATCCACCACGCGCACGCCGTCAACTCCGAGCCTGTTGCACGAAGGCGCGAGGTCGGCCGGCGGACGTTCGCGGCCTCAGGCAGCCTGCTCCGTCCCCGTCTGGGCGATAACCGAATCGAACAGCTCCAGCTCGGGATGACCGACATAGAGCGGCTTGTTGCCACCGGCGCTGCGATGGGCATTGCGGAACGCTTCCGACCGCGTCCACTCCTCGAAATGCGCCCGCGACTGCCAGATGGAATGCGAGGCGTAGAGCGTGTGGTCGTCGCGGGTGGCGCCGCGCAGCAGGTTGAAGCTGACGAAGCCGGGAACGGTGGCGAGATAGCTGTCGCGCTCGCGCCAGACGCGCTCGAAATCCTCTTCCGAGCCGAGGCGTACCTTGAAACGGTTCATGGCGAGAAACATGGTCGATCTCCTGCGAAGCTCCCTCGCCGACCATGAGTAGCGCAAAGCCTGACGCCCGTCGAACGCCGGCGTGCCGGGCGGGGAGGGCCTCCCCGCCCGCAGCCGTCACTTCAGCTTGCCGACGTCGACCCCCAGGGTAATGGCGCCGATCGCCTTACCCTTGTCGGAGATGGTGACGCTGGCCTGGGCAATCTTCTTGCCGTCCTCTTCCTCGACCTTGTCGACGAAGATGGTGTCCGGGCCGACGCCGTAGGACTTCTGCCACTTGGCCTCGTCGGCCTGCCACATGTCCGACGTGCCGTCGGTCTGACCGACATTAAGGCCGCGGTCGTCCATGACGAAGGCCTCGGTGATGACGCCGCCCGACGCCTCCTTCTTCTTCACCAGGAATTCCGCGAGCGGGTTCTTCATGGTGCTGTCCCGCAGCTTCTGGTCCTTGGCCTTCCAGTCATTGTCGAGCTGGTCGATGTCCGACTGCATCAGCTTGGCGTGGGCCTTGTTCGAGGCCAGTACCGCCTGAACAACCACCGGATCGCTCAACCACGGCACCACCTTGGATTTCACATAGGCGGTGACGCCGGCGACATGGGCGCTGTCGTCCTGCGCGACGACCGGCGCAGCAAAAAGGGTGCAGGCCGCGACCGCAAGCGCGGCGAGCTTCATATGCACGTTCATGAGCTTCCTCCCAACGGACGATCGTTCCGTCGCCCTGAGATGAAATCTGCACGAACATTTCAGTATCAGGCAACAAGATTCTGTTGCAGTCTTATGTTGCAGAGCAAACATTTTGTCTTGTTCTTAACGCATCTGCGATAAAACGAGATAAGTTCTCGTTTAAGCAAAGTTATCGGCTGGCAGGCGCCGGAGGAAATGTTGCAGTTCCGGCCACACGCAGCCGGCGTCCGTCGTATCGACTGGCGTTCAGTGTCTCTGCCCGAAAGTCATACATGGTCATTCAGGCAGAACGCCCGCCTTATGACGCAAAGGCATCTGTCTAGCAGGGGGCATGATCTCGGCTGGAATGAAGAATTCCATGTCAAATCTACCGTATCCAATATTTTCGTCGGGCCCTGGGAACTTCTGGTCGCCTTGGGCGTTGGCCGCGGCATCACGTGATGGTGCGTGAAAGTGCAAGTGGTCGTTGTGCAGCCGTCGCGGGATTCCGCTATGCTTCCTCCGCCTCTTCCCGGTTCGGGAAGAGCGCTTAACCCGGGCGTGCGGCTCCGACCCCCGCATTGTCCCCATGGAAGACAAAGAACGGGTCGCACCCAACAGGGAGAGGTTCACGCCATGATTAATGTTTCAGCCGAGTATGGTCCTGCCCTCGTCGTCCGCATCGGCCATGAGGACATCGAGATCCGCAGCATCGGGTGTGCCATTGCCCTCATCCGGTCCCTTCGTCACGACCATCTCGGCAACTATGCCGAAATGCTGCTTGCCCAGCTCGAGGCCGCAGACACTCCCGCCCAGCAGGCAGAAGCGTGGCGTGCGTTCGAGACGTGGTCGATGGCCTGTGGCCTTCTCCCCGATTCGCATGCGCGTCGCGCCGCCTGATTTCGCGCGGTAACCATGCAGCGCCGCCGATCCCAGCGGGTCGGCGGCGCTGCGCGTTGTAGGGGCGGGCGGGACACGCTGTTCCGCGCACCGGGTCCGACGGCGACAGCCGGAGCCGATTGCATTATTGTATTACCGGAGGGGTTATGATCGGGCCGGTTGCGGCCCAAAGTGAGTGACCGAACGTGAATGCAAAGTGTCTCGTCGCGCTTCTGGCGCTCCTGCTGCCGGCCGGTGCGAACGCCCAGGAAACCCGCCCTACCGTGCTTCTGCTCGACGGTCTCGGGGTCTACGTCAAAAACGACTATATCGGCGTGTCGCCCCTTGCCGGTCCTCTGCGGCAGCAGGGCTACGATACGGTACTGGACACCCATTTCATGACCCACTCGGGTGGGCTGAAGCCGGCGGTCATCATCGGCCATTCGCTGGGCGGCACATCCGCCCTGCGTCTCGCCCGGAAGATGGCGGAGAGCGGCCAGACCCCGCCGCTGGTTATCACCATCGACGCCGCGCCGGGATCGCCGGGTTGCGTCGGCCAATGCATCAACATCCACGGCCCCGGCTTTCCCGATATTCCCGGTGCACGGAACGTCGACGCCTGGAAGTCCGGCGCCTTCCTCGTCAGTCATGCCATGCTGGCGACAAATCCGTCGATCCAGCGCATGGTCTTGCAGCTCACCGCCCAGCATATCGCCCACCTCGCCGCACCGGCGGAGGCATCTCCGCCACGCGCCGTACATCCCGGTTGAATCGCGTGCGATGGAGTGCTTTGAATCCCGCCGCGCCGGCGTCTGCCATGACGAGGCGCGCGAGCTGGCACTGCAAGGGACGACGGCATGAAGGACGTGACCCGTGAGCTTTCCCGGTGGCTTCACCTGCATGGACTTAATCCCGCCGACTACAGCCTGAAGCTGGAAGCAAAGACGATCACCGCCCAGCGTGATCTTGTCCGGGCCTTCGCTGCCGAGATCGACCCGTCGCTGTCTCCGGCAGCCGCCATGCGGTTGAGGCCGGTGCTCGATGGCATCGAGACGCGGGTGACGGGGCCGCTGCCCCACATATGAGCATCGTGCAGCGGCACAGTTGGGTCTGCCCCGGACAGGCGTGTCCATGAAGGGCGGCGCTCCCCAGACCGACCCGTCGATTCCGGCGGCGGAGGCAGCCTCGCCTCCGCTCTGGCGCCGGCTGGTGCGCGGCGGCGAGGTCGGGCTTGTGCTGCTGGCCGCCGTTGCCGGAGTCATTGCCGGCGTCGCGGCAGCGGCCATGTCGACCGCGATGCAGCTCCTTCATGAATGGATTTTCCAAATCGCACCCGCCGCGCGTCTGTCGGCGCAGGAGAGCATCACGCCGGCGATGGCGCTTGCCGGGCCGATCCTCGGAGGTCTCCTCTTCGGCGTCGTTTCCTGGTTGATCTTCCGCCACCGCGCACAGCCGGTCGATCCGGTCGAGGCCAATGCGCTGCAGGGCGGGCGCATGTCGGTGGCCGACAGCCTGATCGTCGCCGCCCAGACCGTCGCATCCAGCGGGGTAGGCGCCTCGGTCGGGCTTGAAGCCGGTTACACCCAGGCCGCGGGTGGCATTGCCTCCTGGCTTGGCAGCCGCTTTCATCTCCGCCGGGCCGATCTTCGGCTCATGGTAGGGTGCGGGGCTGGGGCGGCGATCGGTGCGGCCTTCGATGCCCCGCTCGCCGGCGCGTTCTATGGCTTCGAGCTGGTGCTGGGCAGCTACACCATTGCCGCTTTCGCGCCGATGATGGCCGCCTGCTTTGCCGCCAGCCTGACCAAGGCGGCGCTGGTCGGGGTCGAGGCGGGCCATGCCGGACTGCCCGCCGTCACCTTTACCGCGCATGATCTGCCGCTGCTCTTGTTGCTGGGCCTGCTCTGCGCTCTGGCGGGCATAGCGGTGATGCGCGGCGTCACGCTGGTCGAGGCGGCTTTCCGGCATTCCCATATCCCGGCATTCCTTCGCCCGGCCATCGGCGGCGGCCTGGTCGGCGCGCTGGCCTTGCTGTCGCCGGCGGTGTTCTCGGCCGGCCATGGGGCCGTGCATCGGTTTCTGGTGGCGGACCTGCCGCTCGGCACGATCGCGCTGATCCTTTTGGGAAAGGCGCTTGCCTCCTCGGTGTCGATCGGTGCCGGCTTTCGCGGCGGGCTGTTCTTCGCATCGCTGCTGCTCGGCGTTCTCTTCGGGCGGCTTTACGGTGGCGCAATGGAAAGCGTGATGCCCGGCCTCGTGGTCGATCCAACGCTGCTGGCGTTGACCGGCATGGCGGGCTTTGCCGTGGCCGTCGTCGGCGGTCCGATGACGATGACGCTGCTCGCCCTCGAAATGACGGGACAGCTCGACCTGACGCTGGCCGTGCTCGGCACGGCCGGCGTGGCTTCGCTGGCGACCCGCCGGCTCTTCGGCTTCTCGTTCGCCACATGGCGCTTTCACCTGCGTGGCGAAAGCATCCGCGGCGCGCATGATATCGGCTGGCTTCGCGAGATGACGGTGGAGCGGCTGATGCAGAGGGAGATGCCGCGGCTCGACCCGGTCACGACTGTCGCGGCGGCGCGGCGGCTCTACCCCGTGGGCTCATCCGCCTTCATCGCCGCGGCCGACGCGCAGGGTGTCTATCGCGGCATGGTCTCCATTGCCGCGCTCTATGCGGAGGGCGCCGATGCGGAGCGCGCGGTGGGGGATCTGCTGGTGCAGAGCGATGCCGTGCTGTTGCCGGCGATGACGATCCGCGAAGCGCTGTCCGCGTTTGAAGCGGCCGAGGTCGAGGTGCTGGCCGTGGTCGACGGGCCGCTGACCCGGAGACTGGTCGGGGTGCTGACGGAGACCCACGCCATCCGCCGCTACAGCGACGAGATCAGCCGGCGGAACCGCGAACTCACCGGGGAGTGAGACGCCCCGCCGCCTCGTGCCATCGCCCGCGGCGGACCAGAACACCAGAGCCCGCTTGCGCCATATCAAAGCCGATCACATCGTCTTGGGGTGAGTTGGCAGGGCGCGGCCGGCTTCGCTGGGCCTGTGTCAGGGGAGGCAGGCATCGTGGAGCACACCAGCAATTCGATGTCCCGCAAGGAATACGAGAGGGCCTTGAGGGACGTGCATGTCGAGCTGGTGAAGCTCCAGCTCTGGGTGCGGGAAACCGGCGCGAAGATATGTGTCGTGTTCGAAGGTCGCGACGGCGCCGGCAAGGGTGGCGTCATCAAGGCCATGACGGAGCGGGTGAGCCCGCGGGTGTTCCGCGTCGTGGCGCTTCCACCGCCGAGCGACCGCGAGAAGTCCCAGATGTACGCCCAGCGCTACGTGCCCCATCTCCCGGCCGCCGGCGAAGTCGTGATCTTTGACCGCAGCTGGTACAACCGTGCCGGCATCGAACGGGTGATGGGCTATTGCTCGGAAAAGCAGGCACGCAAATTTCTCGACACCATCGGCGGCGTCGAGAAAGCCATGATCGAGTCCGGCATCCTGCTGCTGAAATACTGGCTGGAAGTCAGTCCGGAAGAGCAGACCCGGCGGATCGAGCAGCGGATCACCGATCCCCGCAAGATATGGAAGCTCTCGCCCATGGAAAGGCTATACCGAACCCGATTTTGCCCGGCACCACGTGCCGCAGACCTTCTAACCCAGGGAGAGGGCGTCGCGGGCGCGGCGGCCCATCGACCACGCGGAGACACGAATGAGCGAGACCCAGACGTCGGCCGGCGGGCATCACACCCTTGGCGATGAGAGCTTCATGTCGGCGGACGACCTGCGCCACTACATGGATCAGGTCGCGATGGCCCATGCCAACGCGGAACTCGCCGCCGTGGACAAGGCTGAACATGCCCGGCAGGAGCTCGTCAAGAAGATGGCGCAGCCGATCGACCTCACGCCGGAGCGGCTTCAGGAGATCCAGCAAACGCTGCTGGTGAAGCTGCGCGCGGCAGCGGAGCGTGGGGAAACCGAGATCATGGTCATGCGCTTTCCCAATGCCGTCTGTACCGACAAGGGCCGCGCCATCAACAATGAACTCGAGAACTGGCCGGACACGCTCACGGGGCGGCCGCGCCAGGCCTACGAGCTGTGGCGGGACCATCTTAGGGCAGCAGGCTATCATCTGAAGGCGATGATCGTCGATTGGCCGAACGGCATGCCGGGGGATGTGGGGCTCTTCCTCGCCTGGGGCGGAAAGTAGGTTGGTTCCCGCCGACGGCGGCTTGGCGCATGTAAACGGCCCGCGGGGCTCCGCGTGGCGCTCAGCCGATCATCCACAGTCTCGGCGCCACCGCGATGGAACCCGCGGCGGTCGAACGACTTCTCCTTTCGCCGCGATTTGTGCGGGTGCGAGAAGATCGAGACATAGATGCACCGTCGACAGCTCCTGCTGGGCGCCGCCCTGATTCCGGGATTGATGGTCACCGGATCGCCGCTTACGTCGTGGCTTGTCGAAGATGCCGATGCTCAGGACGCCGCCGGCCAGGGTGGCGACGGCGCCGCCTTCGACAGCCAGATCGTCCGGCGCATGGCCCGTGACCTCGCCGCCAAGCCCTTCAAGGCCGGTGATCAGGCCCTGCCGCCGGAACTCGACAAGCTGTCATACGACGACTACCGGAACATCCGCTTCAATGCCGACCGTTCGCTCTGGCGCGGGCAGGGGCTGCCGTTCGAGGTGCAACTGCTGCACCGCGGCTTCCTGTTCCGCGACCGGGTCGACATTTCCGTCGTTGCCGAGGGCAAGACACAGAAGTTGGTCTATCAGCCGGAGCTGTTCCGCTTCGAGCACGGACTTGCCCGGCCGGATCCGAAGCTGGACATCGGCTTTTCCGGCTTCCGGTTGCACGGACCGATCAACCGGCCGGACTATTTCGACGAGATCGCGGTTTTCCAGGGAGCAAGCTACTTCCGCGCGGTTGCCAAGGGACAGGTCTATGGCGCCTCGGCCCGCGGCCTCTCGGTGAAGACGGGCGACCCGGGAGGCGAGGAGTTTCCGGTTTTCCGGGCGTTCTGGATCGAGCGGCCTCGGCCGGACGTCAACTCCATCGTTCTGCATGCGCTGCTGGACTCGCCCAGCGCCGCGGCGGTGTACCGCTTCACCATCCGCCCCGGCGACTCGACCGTGATGACCGTGGAGATGACGGTATTTCCCCGCAGCGATGTCGACCAGGCGGGACTGGCCTCCCTCACCAGCATGTTCATGTTTGGCCCCAATGACCGCGACGGCATCGATGATTTCCGCCCCGCCGTCGGCGACTCGCAGGGACTTGCCATCATCAATGGCAATGGCGAGCGGGTGTGGCGCCCGCTCACCAACCCCTCCCGCCTGCAGCTCAGCTCATTCGTCGATACCAACATCCGCGGCTTCGGCCTGATGCAGCGGCAACGCTCGTTTTTCGACTATCAGGACCTTGAGGCGCGCTACGAGAAGCGGCCGAGCATCTGGGTCGAGCCGATCGGCGACTGGGGCGAGGGAGCGGTGCACCTGGTGGAAATTCCCACCAAGGAGGAGGTGCACGACAATATCGTAGCGTTCTGGCGGCCCAAGGAACCGTTGCGCAAGGGCGGTGAGTACAACTACACCTGCCGCCTGCACTGGACATGGGACACACCGGATCGCGACCCGATCGGCCGCTTTGCCGCAACCCGGGTGGGCGGCAATAGCGGAAAGCGGCTCTTCGTTCTCGATATCGACGGCGAGCCGGTGAAGGACGTCGCGCTCGACGGGCTCGAGGCACGGGTCAGCGCCAGCGGCGGCGCCATCTCCAACATCGTGCTCCAGCCGAACCCCGATATTGGCGGGCTTCGCCTTTCCTTCGCCTTTGAGCCGAAGGGCGCCGACGTTGCGGAACTGCGGGCCAATGTGGTCCGGGGCGAGCAGCGCCTCAGCGAGACGTGGATCTACCGATGGACGCCGTGACCGACCGGGTGCCCCTCGGCTCGATCCCCGCGGATTGCGGACCGTTCCTGCCACCAACGGCTCCCCTCGCCATGCCGGTGCAGTCGCTGGGGGCGGCGCCGGCAGCAGCGAAGCTCGGCTTCTCGCCGAGGTTGTTGCTGCGTCGCCTGTTTGTCATCGGCGGCGCCGCGGCGCTGACGGCGGTTGCGGCTTGTGAGATGTACGCGGTGCTCGAGGTTGGCGGCCTCACCGCACTGGAAGGCCTCGTCCTCGGCCTGTTCGTGCTGCTGTTCGCCTGGATCGGCTTTTCCTTCACCAATGCGGTCGGTGGCGTCGCCGCCATGATCGGCCGAAGCCGGTCGCTCGGGATCGACCCCACGGCCCCGCTGCCACCGCTCGCGATGCGCGTCGCGCTGCTGATGCCGACCTACAACGAGTCGCCCGCCCGGATCTTCGCCAACCTCCAGGCCACCTGGGAATCCCTGCAGGACACCGGCGCCATCGACCGTTTCGACGTCTTCATCCTGAGCGACACGACCGATGCCGACATCTGGGTCGCCGAGGAGGCGGCCTTCCTCGATCTGAGGGCGCGCATCGGCAGCGACCGCATCTTCTACCGCCGCCGGCCTCGCAACATCGACCGCAAGGCCGGCAACATCGCCGACTGGGTGACGAGCTTCGGCGGCGGCTATGAGGCGATGCTGGTTCTCGACGCCGACAGCCTGATGACCGGCTCCTGCATTCTGCGCATCGCCGCCGCCATGGAAAGCCATCCGCGGGTGGGCCTCATCCAGACGCTGCCGGTCATCGTCGGCGGGCAGAGCCTCTTCGCGCGGCTCCAGCAGTTCGCCGGGCGGATGTACGGTCCGCTCATCGCGCAGGGGCTCGCCTGGTGGCATGGCCCCGACAGCAATTACTGGGGGCACAACGCCATCATCCGGACCCGCGCCTTCGCCGAATGCGCGGGGCTGCCGCATCTGCCCGGCCCGAAGCCGTTCGGCGGTCATATCCTCAGCCACGATTTCGTCGAAGCCGCCCTCATCCGTCGCGGGGGGTGGGCTGTCCATATGGTGCCGTGGCTGGAGGGCAGCTATGAGGAGGCGCCCCCCTCGCTGGCCGACCTAGCCGTGCGCGACCGTCGCTGGTGCCAGGGCAATCTCCAGCACGCCGCCGTGCTGCCCAGCCGGGGCCTCCACCCGATCAGCCGGCTTCACCTGCTCACGGGCATCGGCTCCTACATAACCGCTCCGCTCTGGCTGCTGATGCTGGTGGCGGGGCTGCTCACCGCCCTGCAGGCGCGGTTCGTGCCGCCGGATTACTTCCCGCAGGGCTTCGCGCTGTTCCCGACGTGGCCATCGCAGGATCCGGTGCGGGCGGCCTGGGTGTTCATCGGCACCATGGCGGTGCTGTTGCTGCCCAAGCTGTTTGCCTATGTGCTGGTGCTCGGTGATCGCAACGCCCGGCGCGGCTTCGGCGGTGGCATCGTTGCTCTGGTAGGTGTGCTCACGGAAACGCTGATCGCCGGTCTCGCCGCGCCGGTGATGATGATCGCCCAGTCGGGAGCGGTGGTCACGATCCTTGCGGGGCGGGACGGCGGCTGGACCCCGCAGCGGCGGGGCGACGGCAGCGTGCCGCTCGGCCAGACGTTCCGGCGCTTCCTGCCCCAAACGCTGTTCGGCATCATGCTGGGGGCCGCGGCCTTCGCCATTTCGCTGCCGCTGTTCTTCTGGATGAGTCCCGTCATTTTGGGGCTCGTCCTCGCCGTTCCGCTGGTGCAGGGCACGTCGCGTCGCTCGCGACTGTTGCTACGGCTCGGCGTTCTCTCCATTCCCGAGGAGCGTGCGCCGCCGCCGGTGCTCCAACGGGCCCAGCAGCTCCAGCGCGAGCTGGAGGCCCGGAACGAAGAGCAGGAAGCGGTAGTGCGGTTGGCCGCCTCGCCGACCTTGCGGCACGTCCATTACGCGATGCTCCCGAATGGCGGAGAGCGCGCGGCGGGGGACTACCACCCCGACCGGCTGGTGGCGCGGGCCAAGGTCACCGATGCCGCAAGCCTTCCGGCGGCACTGGGCAGCCTGACAGCGCGCGAAAAAGCGGCCGCGCTCGGCGACGGCGACGCGCTGGCGCGGCTTATCGAACTCGCAGCCGCTGTGGAACAGACCCGCTGAAGCCGGACCCCGCGCGCGGCCGTGTCCTTGCTTGACATAAATCATTCGTATCCTATTTATTCGCCTATGAACGATATTGCTGCACTCCGCGCCGCCGTTTCGGCTGAGCTGCTTCAGGCGGGCCGCCAGTGGCGGCGTACCGCCGAACGTGCGCTTCAGCAGCTCGATATCTCCGAGGCCTGCGCGGCGCCGCTCATCTGGACCGGACGGCTCGGCGGCGGGGTACGGCAGGTCACGCTCGCCCACCACGTCGGCATCGAGGGTCCCTCGCTGGTGCGGCTGCTGGATCAGCTCGCCGCCGCCGGGCTCATCGAGCGGCGGGACGATCCGACCGACCGCCGCGCCAAGACGGTCTGGCTGACACCATCGGGCGCCTTGCTCGCCAGCCGGATCGAGGACGTGCTGGTGGAGACGCGTGCGCGTGTGCTCGCCCATATCAGTGCCGAAGATCTCTCTGCAGCCCTGCGGGTGCTGCGGACGTTCAATGATGAGGCCGGCCCCAGTGCAACGCAGGAGGAAACCCCGTGAGCCTTCCCACCTGGCGGGACTGGCTGTTCTCCGGCAAGGCCTTCTTCGCCGCCATGCTCGCCCTCTACATCGCCCTGGCGTTCGATCTGCCGCGCACGTACTGGGCGGTCACGGCCGTCTATATCGTTTCCAGTCCGCTGGCTGGCGCCACAAGCTCCAAGGCCCTGTATCGGGCGCTCGGGACGGTGATGGGGGCGGTGGCGGCCGTCGTGCTGGTGCCCTTGCTGATCGATGCACCGGAATTGCTGGTGCTCGCGGTCGCCCTGTGGACCGGCGGGCTGCTCTACATCTCCCTGCTCGACCGCACACCGCGCAGCTACGTGTTCATGTTGGCCGGCTATAGTCTGGCGCTCATCGCGCTGCCCGACGTCGGCGCGCCGGAATCCATTTTCGACACCGCCCTTGCGCGAAGCGAGGAAATCCTTCTGGGCATAAGCTGCGCCGCCCTCGTCGGCACGATGGTGTTTCCCAGCAGTCTCGGCCCCAGCCTCTCCGGCCGGCTCGCCCTCCTCATCGAGGACGCCGCGTCCTGGGCGGACGAAATCCTCCGCGGCGAAGGCGCGTTGCCAGCGACGCCGCTGCGCCGGCAGCGGCTTGCCACCGACATTGCGGGCCTCGATCTCGTCATCAGCCAGCTCGCCTATGATGTGGGCGCGCGCGACATCGCGCGTCACGCCCGCGAACTGCGCGGCCGGTTGCTGATGCTGCTGCCGCTGTTCTCTTCCCTGGCCGATCGGCTCTATGCCCTTAAGACATCTGGCCGCCTTCTCGCGCCAGAGCTTGCGGCGACGCTGCAGGAGGTGGCGGAGTGGATCGGCCATGGCGCGCGCTGCGATGCCGGGGAGGGCCCGCGGCTGCTGGCCCGGATCCAGGCGCTCGAGCCGGGCGGGCGCACCGACTGGGAGGCGCTGGTCCTGTCGAGCGGTCTCGAACGCCTGCGCGACATCGTCGAGCTGTGGCAGGACTGCGTCTCGCTCCAGCGGCTGATCGCGGAAGGGAAGGGCGCTTCGCACTGGCGGCCGGTCTTTGTCTCGCGCCGCATCCTTCCCCTCAGCCGCCACCACGACCATGGCCTGCTGCTGTTCTCAGCGGCTTCCGTCGCCCTGTCCGTCGTGGCGGCAAGCGCGGTGTGGATCGGAACCGGCTGGGCCTCCGGGGCCGGCTTCGTGATGATGGCGGCGGTTGCCGGCTCCTTCTTCGCCGGGCTCGACCAGCCGGTTCCGAAGATCCGCTCCATGCTGGTGCTCACCGTGGTCGCGATCCTGATCGCCGCGCTCTATCTCTTCATCATCCTGCCGCTGGTCCAGTCGTTCGAGATGCTGGTGCTCGTTCTCGCCCCGGCCTTTCTCGCGCTGGGGCTCATGATAACCCGGCCTGCACTGGCCATGAGCGGCGTGCTGGTCGCGGTGAACGTCGCGTCTTTCGTGGCGCTGCAGAATCGCTACAGCGCCGAATTCGCCGGCTTCGCCAATGATGGTCTCGCTTCCGCCGCCGGCATCGGCTTTGCCCTGGCGTGGGCCGCCATCACCCGGCCGTTCGGGTCGGCGTGGGCGGCGCGGCGTCTGGTCCATGCGGGCTGGGCTGATCTCGCCGAGACCGCCGCCGGCGAACGGCGCGCGGACAGCGACCGGCTCGCCGGCCGGAGTCTGGATCGCCTTGGCCAGCTTGTTCCACGGCTCGGCTCGCTGGAGGACCGGGTCCTCGCCGATGTCGATGGCTTCGCCGAGGTTCGCGTGGGCTTCAACGTCGTCGAGCTGCAGCGCACCCGGGCCGCGATTGGCCCGGCGGGCGGACTTGCGGATGCGGTGCTGGATGCCGTCTCCGGGCTGTATGCGGCGCGTCAGGCGCGTGGAACGGTCGTGGCCCCGCCGGAGACGCTCCGCATCGCGATTGATCGCGCCCTCGGCGGCACGCTGGACACCTCTCCGGCGGGACGCCGCGCCATCGATGCGCTTGTCGGATTGCGCCGGGTGTTCTTTCCCGAGGCGGCCCCGCCGCTCAGCACCCGCGCGGCACCCGCCTTGCCGCTGGCGGCGGAGTAGCAGCATGTCCGCCGATATCGACGTGTACGGCGTCTATGTGCCGGAGCTTCTCGCACTGATGCTGCTTGCGCTGCCGGTCAGCCTGCTGGCGCGGCGCCTTCTCGCCCGGACCGGCGCCTATGCGCTGGTCTGGCATCGCGGCTTGTTCGACGCCGCTCTCTACGTCGTTCTTCTCGGCGCGTTGTTTGCGCTGTTGCGGTGGTGGCTGCCATGACGATCTCCCTGCGTTCCCTGCTTCGCGTCGCCGTGACGCTCGCACTGGTGGCATCGGCACTGCTGGTCGGCCGGGAGATGTGGCGGCACTACATGGACGACCCGTGGACCCGCGACGCCAAGGTGCGGGCCGACGTGGTCGGCATTGCCCCTGACGTCTCCGGTTTCGTGAGCGAGGTGCTGGTCCGCGACAACGAGACGGTGCACAAGGGCCAGCTTCTCTTTCGCATCGACCCCGCACGCTACGCCATTGCGCTGGAACAGGCCGAGGCTGTGGTGGAGCAGAAGAAGGCGACCCTCGACCAGACCAGCCGCGACCGCGCCCGCTACGACAAGCTGACCGAGGTGGTTTCGCAGCAGAAGGCCGAGCAGGCGCGCACCGACGAGGCCGCGGCGGCTGCCGCCTACAGGCAGGCGGTCGCGGACCGCGATCTCGCCCGCCTCAATCTGGAGCGGGTGGAGGTCAAGGCTCCGGTCAATGGCGTCGTGACGAATCTTAGTCTTCAGCCGGGCGACTATGTCGCCCAGGGATCAGCCAAGATTGCGCTGGTCGATTCCGACTCCCTGCGCATCGAAGGGTATTTCGAAGAGACCAAGCTCGGCCGCATCAAGGTTGGCGATCCCGTCACCATCCGCCTGATGGGACAGTCGCACGATCTCGGCGGCCACGTCGAAAGCGTCGCCGCCGGCATCGAGGACCGCGAGCGCTCCGATGGCGGGTTGCTGGCCAACGTCAACCCGACCTTCTCCTGGGTGCGGCTTGCCCAGCGTGTGCCGGTGCGCATCTCGCTGGACGAGAAGCCGGAGGACCTGCGCCTCGTGGCTGGCCTCACCGCCACCGTTTCGATAACCGACTGAGGCACTTACCCCATGATGCTGAGGCCGCCGTCGACATAGGTGGTCGTGCCGGTGAGGCGGCGCGCATAGGGCGTGGCCAGGAAGGCGGTGGTCAAACCCACATCCTCAATATCCACCAGCTCCCCGATGGGTGCGCGTGCGCTGGCCTCGGCCAGCAGTTCGTCGAAATCCTTCAGCCCCGAGGCGGCCCGCGTCTTCAGCGGCCCTGGCGAGACGGCGTGGACACGGATATCCCGGGGGCCCATCTCATAGGCGAGATAGCGAACCGCACATTCCAGCGCCGCCTTGACCGGCCCCATCAGGTTGTAGTTCGGCACGACCTTGGCTGCGCCATGATAGCTCATGGCGATCAAGGTGCCGCCGCCGGTCATGAGGGGCTCGGCAAGCCGTGCCATGCGGATGAAGGAGTGGCAGGAGATGTCCATCGCCCGCGCGAATCCTTCCGCAGAGGAGTCCGCCAGCCGGCCCTGAAGGTCCTCCCTGGGGGCGAACGCGATGCTGTGCAACCCGATGTCGAGCCGCCCCCAGCGAGCCGCGATGGCCTCGAACACCGCCTCAAGGCTTCCCGCCTCGCCGACATCGCACGGCAGGAAGATGTCCGCGCCCAGCTCGCGCGCCAGCGGCTCGACATGAGGCCGGGCCTTTTCGTTGAGATAGGTCAGCGCGAGGTCGGCGCCCAGCGCGCGGAACACCTTCGCACAGCCATAGGCAATGGAATGCTCATTGGCGATGCCGAGCACGAGGACGCGCTGCCCGAGCAGCGCTTGGCCGGGCGGCAGGTCGGGGATGTTCATGCGCGATGTCCCTCCGGTTCCGGCGCGCCGAGGGCGCCCTCCTGCTGCAGCAACCGCAGGGTGTGCAGGCCGATCATCCGTTCCTCGTCGGTCGGTACGATATAGATGGCGGCGCGGCTGCGGGGGTCGTCGATCTGGGTGGCGGAGCGGGCATTGGCGGCAGGATCGAACGCCAGCCCGGCCCAGCCAAGCGCCGCCACCACGCGGCTGCGTATCTCCGGCGCGTTCTCCCCGATCCCGGCGGTGAAGACGAGGGCGTCGAGGCCGCCGATCGAGACCGAGAGCGAGGCCACGGCCTGCGCCACGCGGTGGCAGAACATGTCGATCGCCATCTCCGCGCGGGGATCCGTGCTGGCCAGCAACTCCCTGACATCGTTGCTGATTCCGGAAAGCCCGAGCAGCCCGCTGTCGCGATAGAGCATGGTGCCGACCTCGTGCGCGGACATTCCCTTCTGTTCGATGAGGTGGAGGATGACGCCGGGATCGAGCGTGCCGGAGCGGGTTCCCATGGGTAGTCCGTCCAGCGCGGTGAAGCCCATCGTGGTCTCGATGCTTCGGCCGCCGCGCAGCGCGCAGGCCGAGGCGCCCGAGCCGAGATGGCAGATCACCACCCGCCCGTCGGCGAGGTCCGGCGCCATCCGGTGCAGCGCGGCGCTGACATATTCATAGGACAGCCCGTGAAAGCCGTAGCGCCGCACCCCCTCGTCGTAGAGCGCGCGGGGCAGGGCGAAGCGGTCGGAGCGTTCGGGATGGCCGCGATGGAAGGCGGTATCGAAGCAGGCCACCTGCGGCAGGTCCGGCCGGCGCTCCATCAGCACCCGGATCGGGTCGAGATTGCTGAGCTGGTGCAGCGGCGCCAGCGGGATGAAGCTCTCCAGCGTCGCCAGCACCGCCGCGTCCACCCGCACCGGCTGGGCGTAGGTCAGCCCGCCATGGACCACGCGATGGCCGACCGCGACGATGCGGGCGTCGCCCAGATGCTCCTTCAGCCAGTCGGCCACCACCGTCTGCGCCGCCGCCGCGGAGCCGACCTCCGCGGCGGGATAGGCCTGGTCGGCCAGCGCGCGGCCCGCCTTGTCCTTTACCCTCAGCCGCGGCCGGCTGCCGATGCCGTCGAACTGCCCGGCGAAGACCGGCGCCAGCTCGTCGCCGGCGATGCCGTAGAGCTTGAACTTGATGCTCGAACTGCCGGCATTGATGACCAGGATGCTGTCGCCCATCGTGCCTCTCCGCCCTCAACGCCCCAGAGGATGCCCCAGGGCGAGGCTCTGCGCATAGAGCGCGGCCACCGCGCAGGAGGCGAGGCGGGTGCGCACATTGTCGGCCCTGCTGGTGAGGATGAGCGGCACCCGCGCGCCCAGCACGATGCCGGCGGCGTCGGCGCCGGCGAGGAAGGTGAGGTTCTTCGCCAGCATGTTGCCGGCCTCCAGATCGGGCGCCACCAGAATCTGCGCCCGCCCGGCGACGGGGGAGACGATGCCCTTGATCCGCGCCGCCTCCTCGTTGATGGCGTTGTCGAGCGCCAGCGGCCCTTCCAGCAGGCCGCCGCTGATCTGGCCGCGATCCGCCATCTTGCAGAGCGCGGCGGCCTCGATGGTGCTGGGGATCTTCTGCGTCACCGTTTCCACCGCCGAGAGGATGGCGACGCGCGGGACCCCCAGGCCGAGCCCGACATGCAGGTCGATGGCGTTCTGGATGATGTCGCGCTTGTCCGCGAGGTCCGGGAAGATGTTGACCGCGGCGTCGGTGATGAACAGCGTGGTGGGATGGGCCGGCACGTCCATGACGAAGACGTGGCTGATGCGCCGGCCGGTGCGCAGGCCGGTTTCCTTCGCCGTCACCTGCGCCAGCACCTCGTCGGTATGCAGGCTGCCCTTCATCAGCAGCGCGGCGCGGCCGGCCCGCACCAGCCCGACCGCGGTCGCGGCGGACTCGACGCTGTGGGCGGCGTCCACCTGCTCGTAACGACCGATATCCAGCCCCGCCGCCTCGGCCGCGGCAGCCATGCGGGTGCGCGGGCCGACGAGAATGGGCTCGATGAGACCCTGCTCGGCCGCCTCGCAGGCCCCCCGCAGCGAAGCCTCGTCGCAGGGGTGGGCGACCACCGTGGGGGTCGGCGGCATCTGCCGGGCCCGGGCGATCAGCGCCTCGTATTTGTCGTGGGGCGGGCGGGGGACGGGGCTGGTCATGGCATCTCGCAGCAGCACAATGGAACCGGACCGGGAGAGGGCGGCGGCCCCCGCGGGGCAGGGCGTGATGTCCTGCCATGTCGCATCAATGGGTTGGCACCTTGCCTTGAGACCGCAGCTTATCGGGCTAGGCCGCCCCGGCGACGACGGTGAGGACGGGACCACGGGGATACATCGCCACGACCGCCTCGAACCGCGCCAGCGCCTCGCCCTCCAGCGGGCCGGGGGCGGTGACGATCGCCTTCAGCTCCTCGATGCCGACCGCCGGAGGCTCGCTCGCCAGCACGCGGGCGACGTCGGCCATGGCCGCCTCGCGGTCCAGCCGCAGCATCAGCGACTGGCGCCGCACATTGTCCTTGAAGCCGGCGAGGGTGGCGTCGTGGAATTCCAGCCGGTCGCGGTGCAGGTTGCGCAGCACGGCGAAGACCCGCTCGTCCACCCGCTGCTGCCCGGCGAGAATATAGATCATCGCCCGCAGCGCGGCGGTGCGCGGGGTGAGGGCGCGCGCTTCGGCCGCCAGCGTCTCGCGCCGCGCCGCCATCTCCGCCTCGGTCCAGCGCTGGGCCGCGAGGCCGCGCGGATCGTCCCGGTCGATGCCGAGCATCGCCTGCAGCCAGGGCTGACCAAACACCGCCTTGAAGCCCGCCGCGACGGCGTCGTCGCGAACCCGGCGGTAGAGATCGAGCGAGGCGACGATGTTGGCGGAAACCAGCCCCTGCCAGGCGTGGAACGGGTTGTCCGGCGCGGCCGGCATGCGGTTTTTCCGCACGCGTTCGGCGGCGTGCCGCACCGGCGCCATGGCAGGGTTGGCGTTGGTGAAGGCTTCGAACTGCAGCCGGTCGGGGTGCAGCCGCCGGCCAAGCGTCGCCAGGGCGGGCGTCACCAGCGCCTGGACCAGCGGCCGGGCCCAGCTCTTGTACAGCGCGGCATTCCATTCGGAAATGGCGGCGAGCGCGGCGAAACGCCGGTCCTCCTCCACCGAATTCAGCCCCAGCGCGCGGATATCGTCGAGGCCGCGGGCCTCGAAGCGGGCGACGAACCGGCCGGTGAGCAGATCGGCATGGGCATCCTGCGGGGTGCGCGGGGTCAGCACGATTTCCCACAGGCCGGGCGGCAGCACATCGATCAGGTCGATCTGGCTGCTGAACTCGCTGTGCTCCTTCTGCGCCACGGCGCCGGACACGAAGATGCCGAGATGGCCGACATCGGGATGGATGCAGTAGACGATGGTCCGCTCCCGCAGCATCAGCTCCGCGTCGCTGCCATAGAGATCGGTGATCCAGCCCAGCGCCTGCTGCGGCGGGGTGATGTTGTCGCCCCAGGAGCAGAACACCACGACGGGAGAGGCCACCTCGCGCAGGTCGACCGGCGCGCCCGAGGCCTGCCGCAGCCGGCCGGCGGTGAGCCGGTTGCCCACGAACAGGTTCTCGGTGATGAACTCGATCTCCTCGCGGGTGAGCAGCACATGCCCGCCCCACCAGGTTTCGAAGGCAAGGAAGCGCTCGCGCTCGGTGTCCACCTTGGACCAGACGTTATACAGCTTGGTCCAGAAGGTGTTGGCCGGGTTGAGGCTTTCGAAGTTCTGCACGAGATGGGCGCCGTCGAACAGGCCCGCGCCGAGGTCGGCCGCAAAGGAGGCCGCCCAGGTGCCGCCCAGCGGGCCGGCGGAATACCGCATCGGGTTCAGGTCGTCCCGCCCCGCCCAATAGGAGAGCGGCGAGCCGGCGACCAGAAGGGGGCCCATGAGGTCCGGCTCCACCGCGGCGAGCCCCATCACCGCCCATCCCGCCTGGCAATTGCCGATGACGCAGGGCTTGGGCGCCAAGGGATGGCGGCGCGCCACCTCGGCGACGAAGGCGGCCTCCGCCGCGGCGACATCCTCGATGGTCTGGCCCGGCATGGGCGTCGGGGTGAAGCCGACGAAATAGCAGGGATGCCCCGCCGCCAGCGCCGCGCCGATCTCGCTGTCCGGCTTCATCCCGCCAATGCCCGGGCCATGGCCGGCCCTCGGGTCGATGACGATGAAGGGGCGCGCCTGCGGCTCGACCGTCGTTCCCTCCGCCGGCTGGATGTGGACGATGCCGTAATTGACAGGGCGGGACAGGGTGCGGCCGTCCAGCACCAGCTCGCAGTCGAAGCCGAGCACGTTGGGCACCGTCATCGCCTGATGGGCGAGGTAGTTCTCGCCGCGCTCGCGCAGAACATCGAGGAACAGGATGTGGCGCTGGGCGGCGTCGATCAGATAGTCGGTGAGGTCGTGGTGGAACGACATCCCTGCCTCCTTGCGGCGGGCCGGCAACCGCCGCCGGCGATGCGCCCGCGGCGCGGCCGTCGGCACGGGCGCCCCTGTGGCGCGCGCATCATGATGCTGTGGGCAGCGGCGGCCGGCCTTGATCCAGGTCAGCCTGCCTGACCCTCCCGGAAGCGCCGCCGCCGGGGAACGCCGCGGGGGCCACGGGGGGTCAACGAGGGTGCCGCGAGGTTCCTCTTGCAAAGCGCGGCGGCTTTGGGAACAAGGTGCGCGGCAGGGAAGTGTGGCCGAGTGGTTTAAGGCTCCAGTCTTGAAAACTGGCGTACGGGCAACCGTACCGTGGGTTCGAATCCCACCGCTTCCGCCATCTCGCCCCGGCGGGTGCGCCCGGCGCGGCGTTATCGACCGAAGCGGCAGCCGGCCTGCCGGCGCGGATCTCCGGTGCGCGGCGGCTGTCCGGTGGGCGCGGCGGCCCGGCGGGCGCCCTCAGGCGTCTTCAGTCCCGGGCGCCCCGCCCGCGCTTTCCCTTCGGCGCCGCCGCGCGCCCGGCGCGGATGCGGGCGAGAAGCTGCTCGGCCGGCTCGTCGTTTTCGTCCTGCGGCACCAGCTCGCCACGAAAGGCCTTGGCGAGGATCGCCTCGTCGAGCCTGCCCACCAGCTCCAGCGCCCGCTTCGCCTCGCCCGCCAGCCGGTCGATCCTGGCGAAGGCGGATTCGATGCGGCGAACGATTTCTGTTCGTAGCTGGGCGTCTGCGTATGGGACGGCGAGCGAAAGAAGACTTTTTTGCCCGATATTTCGCATGGAAAGCTGATTGCCGGACGAGATGTTCATCAGAGCTTCGCGGCCCATGGGCGACCGTAGATACCATAGCAGCCAAGAGTGCACGGGTTCGGTGAATTCAAGTCTGAGAATTTTGTCGCTGAGGTATAAATTTTCTGGCGTTTCGGCGACGATCACCACAGCGCCAACCAAGTCGATGGTATTCGCACGGGAAAAGAGAAAATCACCAGACTTGATACGAGTATCCTCGTCAGGTTCAAAATCAGAGGGAAGTGTCTTAGATTGATCCGCGCGGAATTCACCCCATGTCACCGCGCTTACCTTGACGACGCCGTTTTCATTGGAGCGCGGCGGTCTTTCTTCGCAACGCAGGTTCTTTCCCGCCTTGATACGGGCCACGAGCTCACCGAGCTCCTTGCGACACAACTCCCCGCTGAACGCCTTGCTGAGCACGGCCTGCTTGTAGCGGGAGGCGAGGGTTTCGATGCGGGCGAGTTCGGCGCGGGCGCGGGCGGATGTCGCGTTCAGCGCCTCCAGCTTGGCCACGATGCGCTTCTGCTCGGCGAGGGGCGGGATATTGGCCGGGACCGACTTTAATCTTTCAAAGTCAACGCTATCGACGGTAGTACCTGCTTTAGCGCAGTTCCTGAGGACGAACGGGCCGAGAGACTTGATCTGCTGCGCAATGAAGACGGGATCCAGCTCCCGATGTGGCGTCAGAGCCTTGATGTCTTGATTGATTGCCACGTCACGGTTGGTCAGTGCAACAGGCAGCGTATGCTTTAGGATACCGCTTCGTGTGACCAGAAGCACAGAATGTGGCGCGATCAGGTTGGTCGAAGATCCGGCCAAGGCTGCTTCCGTTATTTGATCTTCTGCCTCTGAGATATGAAATCGCTTCATGTCCTTCGGGGAGACCCAAGGAATAGTGCCAGAACTCCAATAGGCAGCGTTTGATTTGTCGGGTGTGCCTCCGCCTTGCCAAACACCGAGCTCCCCCAGCGTCGCCTCAACCCACCCCTTCGGCAGCCCGCTCATTCCGCCGCCTCCGGCACGACATCATCCCCCAGCTCCGCCAGCAGCGCCTCGATCTCCAGCGTCGCGGCCTGCAGGTGGCCGAGGATGGCGGCGGCGATGTCGTCGGGCTCGATCAGGCCTTCTTCCGCCTCCTCCTCCGCCTCGCGCAGCCAGGAGATGTCGAGATTGTCGCCGCGCGCGGCGATCGCCTCGCGGGTGAACATGCGCCAGCGGCCGGCCTCGCCTTCGTCCGGCCCGCGCTCCCGGCCATGGGCGTCCGCGCCGAAGGCCCGCTCGAAGCCCTCGAAATGCGCGGGGGTGAGCGGCGTGGTCTTGCCGAATTTCGGCATCTGGGCGCGCAGGTCGTAGATCCACACCGCCCTGGTGGTGGCGGTCTCGGTCTTGCCGCGGGTGAGGAAGAGCACGTTGGTCTTCACGCCCTGCGCGTAGAAGATGCCGGTGGGCAGGCGCAGGATGGTGTGGAGGTCGCACCAGTCCAGCATCATGCGGCGCAGCTCTTTGCCGCGGCCATCCTCGAACAGCACGTTGTCCGGCACCACGATGGCCGCGCGCCCGCCGGGCCGCAGCGCGCGGATGCAGTGTTCGACGAAGGGAAGCTGGTAGGAGGAGACGGTGGCGGTGACGGAGAGGTCGTCGCGGGTCGGCGCCCCGCCGGCCGGGCCGAAGGGCGGATTGGTGAGAATGAGGTCGGCCCGGCCCAGCGCCTTGCCCTTGTCGGAGAGCGTGTCGCCGAGATCGACCTGCTCGCTGTCGATGTCGTGGAGATAAAGGTTCATCAGCAGCAGGCGCAGCGTGCCCGCCACGTTCTCCATCCCGCGAAAGGCGTGGCGCTTCTGGAAGTCCTGCGCCTTCTCGCCCAGTTCGAAATAATTGTCGGTGCGGGCGCGCATGTAGCGGTCGGCGGCGATGAGGAAGCCGCCGGTGCCGGCGGCGGGGTCCTGGATCACCTCGCCGGGCTGCGGCTGCATGAGCCGCACCATGACGTCGATCAGCACACGCGGGGTGAAGTACTGCCCCGCCCCCTTCTTGGTTTCCTCGGCATTCTTCTGCAGCAGGCCTTCATAGAGATCGCCGAACTGGTCGCGCTCCTCGGAGAACCAGTCGAGCTCGTCGATCGCGGTCACCAGCGTGGCCAGATTCTGCGGCTCGCGGATGATGGTGGCGGCACTGTCGAAAATCTTCTGCACCATGTCGGGCAGCGGCCGGGCGTCGGTATGCCGCGCGCGCTCCTCCGGCGTGGCGCTCTCGCCCGGCGGGCGCACGAGCGTGTCGTCCTTGCCGAGCCGGGAGCTGGTGGCGCCGAGGGTGACCAGCACGTTGCGGTAATGCTCCAGCTTGGCGAGGCCGCTGGCCGCGACCAGATCCGCCCAGCGCATGCCCTTCGGAAGGGTGCCGGTCTCGCGGTTGCGCTCGGCCATCATCTTCAGGAACAGCAGGTAGGTCAGTTCGGTGACATATTGCTGGTAGGTGATACCGTCCTTGCGCAAGACCGTGCAGAGGCGCCAGAGTTTCTGGACGATGGCGTTGGCGTTCATGGCGTGAGTCTCTGGGGCAGGGGATGGCGCCTGCGCTTGTAGCGGGCGCCGGGCGCGGGTCAAAGCGAGGCGACAGGTCAGGCGGCGGGCGAGCTCCAGATCGCCTCGTTGAAGGCGTGCAGCACCTCGTCCAGCGCGCCGTCGAATTCCTGCGCGATGCGCTGGAAGCCGCCCTTGTCGGCGAAGGCGCCCTGATCGAGCAGGGTCGGGTCGGCCACCGGCTTGTCCTTGAGGGCGCGGCCGATGCGGCGCAGCCACTCCTTCTGCTTCGGCGTCCAGCGGCGCGAGGCCTCGATCCTGACGATCGCGTTGTCGACCCGGGTGGCATAAGGGATCAGCGGATCGCCGAGCGCCGCCTGCCGGACAAAGCCGATGATATGGGCGGCAATATCGGCGTTGCGGGCGCGGCCATAGGCGGCGCGGAGCATGGCTTCGGAATAGTTCTTCTCGTCGAGCAGGCCGGCCAGTTCCGACAGCTCCCGGCGGGTGAGATCGCGCGGACGCTGGGTGACGGCGATCAGCGCCGGCACCCGGTTCATGTTCTCGCGCACGAAGCGCTCGAAGCCGGTGATGTAATCCTCCGGCGTGGTGTTCCTGCCGAAAATCTCCTCGATGCGGAGCAGCTCGTCGTCCTGGCTGGCGATGACGACGCCATCGTTCCGGTTCGTCCGCAGCGGGCGGCGTTCCAGCAGCTCCACCGCGCGCGGATGGGCGGCGAACCAGTCCTGGAGCGCCGCGCCGGAGCCGGTGGCGAGCCGCTGCAGGGCCATGTCGGGGCTCTCGCCGGCGGCGCGCTCGAAGCTCTCCCGGGTCTCGCCATCCATGTGGCGGACCACCGCCCGCATGCGCACGATCACCTGCCCCGCGACCCAGTCCTTGTCCTCCGCCGTTTCGGCGTTCCCCAGGTCGGTCACCAGCTGGCCGAGCGAGATGTCCGGCTTCACCACGACGGGGCGCATATCCGTCATCTCCTGAAGCTCGGCATAGAGATCGACGGCATCGAAGATGCGGAAATGCTCCTTGCCGATCTCCGGGCACAGGCGCGTCGCCCGGCCGATCATCTGGTCGTAGAGGATGCGGCTCTTCACCCGGCGAACGAAGACGAGATTGCAGATGGCCGGCACATCGACGCCTGTGGTCAGCAGATCAACGGTGACGACGTATTTCGGATAGGGGTCGTTCTTGAATTTCAGGATGAGGTCGTCGGCCCTTTCGACCGTGCCGGTGATCTTCATGACCATGCCATGGGGCACCGCCTCCGCGCCGTATTCCTCCCGCAGTTCCTCGTTCAGCAGCCGCACGATGTCGTCGGCATGGGCGTCGCGGGCGGCGAAGATCAGAGTCTTGCCGTGCCTCGACGGCGGGATCTCCGTGGCGATCGCCCGGCAAACGATGCGGTTGAACGATTCCGAGTAGACGCGCCTGTTGAAGTCGGCGAGGTCGTAATCCAGCGAGACATCATCCGGCAGTTCGAACAGATCGATCTGCCCGGTCTTGCGGTCGATGATCTCCACTTCGTCGCCGCCGTCGAAATGGATGCCGGCTTCCGAGAGCGCCGTGGTGATGCGCTTGGGCGGGAGATGGTCGTTGAGATAGCCTTCGACGACGGCCTGACGATAGCCATAGTGGAAGACCGGATGGCCGAAGATCTCGCGCGTGTGAAGCGCGGGCGTCGCCGTCAGCGCCACCTTCACGGCATCGAAATAATCGAGAACCTGACGGTAGGCCGACTGGTAATCGTCGACGGTGCGAAAGCCGATATCGGTCTCGCGCAGCTCCGCATCCAGCGTGTAGCCGCGATGGGCCTCGTCCACGATGATGCAGTCGAAGGTGCCGGGGGTCGGGCGCCGGGCCGGGTCCGGTTCGTTCAGGATGCGGGCGATGAGCGACTGGACGGTCGCGACCTGCACCTGGTCCTCGTCTTCCGGCAGCTTCTGGTCGAGCCCGGCCACCTTATAGATTTGGGCGAAGTTCAGCATGCCCTCGATCTCGGTGGTTTCGAGGGCGTCACTCGTCTGCTTGCCGAGCGCCTTGCGGTCGACAAGGAAGAGGATCCGGCGGAAGCGCCTGTGCTTGAGCAGCCGGTACATCAGCGCAATCGCGGTGCGGGTCTTGCCGGTGCCGGTGGCCATGGACAGCAGGATGTCCCGCTGGCCGGCGGCCACGGCCTTTTCGATCGCCGCGATGGCCTCTTCCTGGTAGGGGCGCATCCGGCCCTTGCCGAAGCTCTCCTCGGCCAGGCCTTGCGCGGCGGTGTCGACATTGGTCGCCAGCTTGTCCAGCAGGTCTTTCGGCGAGAACCAGCTCGTCATGGCGATGGCATGGTTCGTCGCCCGCCTCGCATCGCGATACCAGATGCCGGACTTGGTCAGCCACTGGCGCAGATAGGGCCGCCCGTTGGTGGCGAAGACGAACGGCACGCGGAACGGATCGTCGAGGTCGTGTTTCCACGGGCCGTGGGGGCAGGCGTGCTCCGGGGGCAGCACGAGGCCGCGGGCGTAGCGCTCGGCCTGCAGCAGCGTGGACGGCACATCGACGCTCTCGCGCTTCGCCTCGATGACGCCGACGCAGGCATTGCCGACGAAGAGGGCGTAATCGGCGCGACCACCTTCGGCCGGCCATTCGGCGATCGCCCGGTTGCGGCCTTCTTCCGGCCGCGCCCCGTTCGCGTGGGTCAGGCTCTCGCTGTCGGCCTCCCAGCCGGCGTCGGCGAGCTGGACATCGATCAGGCGGCGGGTCTGGCGCTCATCGAGTTCCAGGCGGCTGGCGGCCTGCAGCCCGGCCTGCCGGAACTCCATCTGCAGCTGCGCGGGCTGAGCCTCGGCCGCCTTCTGCAGCTCGGCCAGCTTGCGGGACAGCGTTGCCTGGCTGGCCTCCAGTTCGACGACGGTGCGCTCCCAGACGGCATTGTCGGCGGCGGCCTGCCGGGCGAGTTCTTCGGCCGCCGCCCGCGCGTTGGCGAGCTCGTCGGCTGAGGCGTGGGCCGCCGCCAGCTTCTCCTCCGCCTCGCGAACCCTGGCGCGGAGGGCTGCGAGCTCGGCCTGCGTCGCCTCATCGGTACCGGAGGACGCTCTGGGCGGCACGAACGGTGCCGGTCGGAAGTTCGGATCGCGTCCATATGTGCGGCGATACCAGATCGCGAGCGCGTGGCAGAATTTGAGCGCCGCCAGTGCGTCTGCCGGCGACCCCTTCAGGTTGTGGGCCGCCTCGTTGCCCCTCTTGCGCACGGCATGGAAGACGTCCGCCACCTCTCGCGGCAAGATCTGTTGTGCTGCTAGTCGTCGAAGAAGATCATTCGTCGTCTCGCGGGCGGCTGGATCATAGACGCCGGAGAGGGCGGCAATCTCCTTGACCATGTACTCCCCGAATTGCCGGCTCTTGATCAGGGACGTATTGGCGTCTTCGGCGAAGAAGCGTTCGGCCAGGGTGCCGAGCAGATGCAGCTCCGGGCTGATCTTTTGCAGATGGTCGAAGTTCACCGACAACGCTGCGCCCACATCGTTTCTGCGGCTGAGCCGAGACGATGGCACACCGATTGGACTGACGCAAACGCGTTGGAGGGCTGTTTTTCCTGCCACGCCTCCTCCAGCAATTGAAGAGCGTGCCGTTCGCGCCCGATCCGATAACGGATGACCGGCGCCATATCTCCCGGTTTTCTACGCCAGCCTGTCCTTCCAAGGTTCATTCGGGCGTTTGCTGTTGCAACCGATCTGCAGGGACGGCCACAATGCGGTAGGGGAAGGGTGGCGTCGGGGGGGCTGGGACATGAAGGATGGAGGCTGGTTTGCCTTGCGTGTCGGCGCGTTCTGGTCAATTGCGCTGGCGGCACCGATACTCGCCTCACTCCTGTTTCACATGCTCGACTGAATCGAGGAAGGTCGTGCCGCGGTACAACTGAATCTGGGCATCGACGGTGGAAACCGGGTGCATCGCCTTTTCGACGCGGTGCCTATTGTGGGCGATGCGGCGCGCGGATTTGACAACGATGTTGCGCGGGCAGCGGTAGTTCTTTTCGAGAACATAGGTGGAGAACGCCCGGCCGAGATGGCGCTCGGGCGCCAGGATGAATTCCGGCGCGGAGCCGCGCCACTCGAAGATCGCCTGATCGTCATCGCCGACGAGGATGAGCGCGGAGCGGTGGAGCTCCGCCACCTTCAGGATCAGCGCCAGATCCAGCGGGTTGATGTCCTGAAACTCGTCGACAAGAATGTGCGTGATGCGCGCAGGCCCTTCCGGGAGAAGGCCAGCCGCCACCTGCCGCCGCTGGTCGAGCCAGGCACCGTATTTCTGGTCTTCCAGGGTGAAGCAGCCGGTTGCGAACTGCTGGGCGCAGGCGGCGTTGAAGAATGGCAGCGCGACCTCGAGGAAGGGTTCCCAGCGGCGCCGGCGAAAGCGGGGTCGGTCAACCGGGACCGCACCTCTTCACGCGCGGCGCGGGTGAAGGAGACGATGAGGAAGCGGGCCGTTCCGGCTCGTCGCCGATGCAGATGGGCGCAGCGGTTCAACAGGGACAGGGTCTTGCCGCTGCCTGCGGGTGCGAGAAAGCGAATATCTTCTTCCAGAGCCTCGACGAAGGCGATTCGCGTCTCGTCCAACATCCCGGGAACCGACAGTATTTAGGACGCTCGGCCATCATAGCACCTAACAGGTCAATGACGCCGGCGCCAGTATGAGCTCACCTTCTTTCAGAGTACGCAATTGATAGGGCTCATCACAGCCTGAGCGCGCGCCCGCCGATGCCTGCAATCCTTTCGCTACGGAACATGCGCTGGCGCGGCGCATTGGTGGAATTCCCCGCAGAACGCACCCGAGGAGTTCGCCATGAAGGCACTGACCTGGCACGGCAAGGCCGACATACGCTGCGAGAGCGTGCCGGACCCGAAGATCGAGGATGGCCGCGATGCCATCATCAAGGTGACGGCGTGCGCGATCTGCGGGTCGGATCTCCACATCTATGGCGGCATCATTCCCGGCATGGAGCATGGCGATGTGCTCGGTCACGAATCCATGGGCGAGGTGGTCGAGGTCGGGTCGCAGAACAGCAAGCTGAAGGTTGGCGATCGGGTCGTCGTGCCCTTCACCATTTCCTGCGGCGAATGCTTCTTCTGCACGCGCGGCTATTTCTCGGCCTGCGAGCGAACCAATCCCGACCGTGACAAGGCATCCAAGCTTTGGGGAAACGCGCCCGGCGGGCTCTTCGGCTATTCCCATCTTCTCGGGGGCTATGCCGGCGGGCAGGCCGAATATCTGCGCGTGCCCTATGCCGATGTCGGCCCCATCAAGGTGCCGGAGGGACTGACCGACGAGCAGGTGCTTTTCCTGTCGGACATCTTTCCCACGGGCTACATGGCCGCCGAATTCTGCGACATCCAGCCCGGCGACACCATTGCGGTGTGGGGTTGCGGTCCGGTCGGCCAGATGGCCATCCGCTCCGCCTTCCTGCTGGGTGCCGAACGGGTGATCGCGATCGACACGGTGCCGGAACGGCTCGCCCTTGCGCGGGCGGGTGGTGCCATGACGCTCGATTTCGCTGAGGAGGACATCTACGACCGGATCATGGAGCTGACGGGCAAGCGTGGCGCGGATGCCTGCATCGATGCCGTCGGCACCGAGGCCGATGCGACCGCGAGCGCCGATTCAATGGTCGACCGGGTGAAGACCGCGCTCTTCATGGGCACAGACCGGCCCCATGTGTTGCGGCAGGCGATCCACTGCTGCCGCAATTTCGGGACGGTTTCCATTGTCGGCGTCTATGGCGGCTTTCTCGACAAGGTGCCGATGGGGTCGGCCATCAATCGCGGCCTTCGTTTCCGCATGGCGCAGACGCCGGTACAGCGCTATCTGCCGATGCTGCTCGACCGCATCCAGAAGGGCGAGATCGACCCCTCCTTCGTCATCACCCACAAGGCGTCGCTGGAGGAGGGGCCGGACCTCTACAAGACGTTCCGCGACAAGCACGACGGCTGCATCAAGGTCGTTCTCAAGCCCTGAGGAGCGTGTCCAGAGGACGTGAGCGGGCGAGGAGAGGGCGCGCGTCCCGCCATGCGCCCCGCCATGCGTGGGGCGGAGGGTCAAGCGACGTCGAGGACAATCTTGCCCTGGATGCCGCCGCGTGCCGCCCGTTCGTGGGCGCGCGCGGCGTCGGCCAGCGGAAAGATGCTGTCGACCACGACCCGGAGGGTGCCGTCGGCGAGCAGCGCGGCGGCCTGCGCGAGCTGTTCGCCGCTGGAGCGGACCTGAGCCGTCGAGACGGTAATGCCCCGCTCCGCCGCCTCCTGATGGCCGGCGAAGCCGAGAGGGTAGACCGGAAACAGCGCGCCGCCCCGCTTCAGGCTGCGCAGAAAACGACCGCTTTCAGCGCCACCCACGGTATCCAGAACCAGATCGGCGTCCCGCACCACCTCTTCCGGGGCGATGCCGGCGCGGTCGAGAAACTGGTCGGCGCCGAGATCGCGCAGCAGAGCCTCGCTCCGGCGGGAGGCCACGGCGATGACATGGGCGCCTCTCCACGTCGCCAGCTGCACGGCGAGATGGCCGACCCCGCCCGCGGCACCGTTGATGAGCACCGTCTTGCCTTCCAGCGGTACCGGCACATGGGCAAAAGGCTGGAACGGGTTCGGCTGCTGATGGCCCGGTTCGATCAGGAACTGCCACGCGGTGAGCAGCGACATGGGCGCTCCGGCCGCGTGCACATGGTCGATGGTGGAGGGCTTGTGGGCCAGTTCCGAGGCGGGCACGCTGACATATTCGGCATAGGCTCCGCTGCCCTTCATAACCTCGCCGGGGAACCGCACCAGGGCGTAGACGGCGTCGCCGACCGCGAAACCCTCGACCCCCTCCGCCACAGCCGCGACCACGCCGGACACGTCGGAGCCGAGGATCAACGGGAAGGCGGGTTCGGGTCGCCACTCCGGAGGCAACGAGCGGTAGCCGTCCCGCAGATACCAGTCCGGCGGGTTCAGCCCGACGGCGTGGACCCGCACGAGCACGTCGCCGTGCGACAGCGCAGGTCGCGGCGCCTCCTCGTAGCGCAAGACGTCGGGGCCGCCAAAGGCGTGCAACCGGACGGCCTTCATCATCGGGTTCATGAGACTTCTCCCTGATCGTGCTGCGCCAGAGGTGGCTCATGAAGGCGGAATTGATAATCCTGCCGACATTTCATTTAATGCTTCCATGAAGGAACAGATCGCGCTTGAACGACTGACCGGGCTCATCGCCTTCGCCCGGGTGGGGTCGATGGGCAGTTTCACGGCCGCGGCCCGCTCGCTCTCGCTCTCGCCTTCGGCGGTGAGCAAAAGCGTGCAGCGGCTGGAGCAGTCGCTCGGCCTGTCGCTCATCGCCCGCACCACCCGATCCCTGACGCTGACGCCGGAAGGGCGCGAGCTGCACGAACGCGCGCTCCGTCTGCTGCGCGACGCCGAAGAAATCGAGCAGCTCGCCAAGACGGCGCGGGCGGAGCCGTCCGGCACCCTGCGCATCGCGGCCTCGCTGCCGATCGGCATCCATCTCCTGGCGCCCATTCTGCCGGCGTTTCGCGCCCTTCACCCCGGGGTGAAGGTTGATCTGAGACTGGACGACCGGTTCATCGACATCATTGGCGACGGCGTGGACATGGCCGTGCGGATCGGGGACCTCGCGGACTCGCAGCTTCTGTCGCGTCGGCTCGCGCCGCATCGCCTGGGCTGCTTCGGCGCACCGTCCTACCTCGCGGCACGAGGCGCGCCCTCGCATCCGGACGAGCTGGTGGGGCACGACACCGTCACCCTCCGCTATCGGAGTTCCGGGCAGCTGCTGCGCTGGCCGCTGCGTGTCGGCGATCGCGAGATCGAGATCGTGCCGCCCTCCGGCATTGTCGTGGACGCCAGCGAGGCGCTGCTGGCCGTGCTGGTGGCGGGCGGCGGCATCGGCCTCAGCGCGGACTTCGTCGCTGCCCCTTATGTGGCGCGCGGCGAACTGGTGCCGGTACTGCCCGACCATGTGGTCGAGCGGCACAACATCACCGCGGTCTGGCCCGAAAGCCGCCGGGCCAACCCGGCGCTGCGCGCCTTCCTCGCCTGCCTGACGGAGAGGCTGCCCGCCTGGCGCGCCACGTGACGCGCCGCCGCAGCCGTCGCTGCGGGAGGATAGGGGAGGGGCGGGCGGCGTGCCGGGCGCTCACCGTCCTCCTCGGACATAATGCACACCGAGCGCCGGCGGCAGGCTCGCCTTGCGGCCCAACAGAACCAGAACCGCGAGGACTGCCACGAAAGGCAGCATCTGGACGACGTCCGTCGGGATGCTGACCCCGGCGACCTGCAGCGCCGTGGCGGCGGAGAGACAGGCCCCGAACAGCAGAGCACCCCAAAGCACGCCGAACGGCCGCCCGCGCGCCTGCATGGCGAGCACGATGCCGATAAATCCCGCGCCGTTGGTCATGAACGGCACGAAAATGCCGGCACCGACTTCCGCCATGAAGGCTCCGCCCACGCCGGCGAGGCATCCCGTCGCCAATACCGCAAGGCTGCGAAGGCGCACGACGTCGACGCCGGCCGCGTCCAGCGCCTCGGGCTTGTCACCCGCAGCCTGCAGCGCGAGGCCGAGATGGGTGGAACGGAACACGTAGGCAGTGAGAAACACCGCGAGGATCGCGAGATAGACGATAGGCGGGCGGTCGAACAGTGCCGGCCCGATCACCGGTATCGCGGAAAGGCCGGGAATCGCCAGCGTCGCCACGGCCGGGAGGCGAGGGTAGCTTTGCGCGAACTGGAAATGGTGGAGAAGCGCGGTCGTCCCCTCCGCCCCGAGCGTCAGGGCCATGCCGATGACGATCTGGCTGAGTCCCAGGCGGATGCAAAGCACCGCCATGGGCGTCGCCACCGCCATGCCGCCCAATGCCCCGCCGAGATAGCCCAGCCAGATTGAACCGGTGTGGTAGGCCACGAGGAAGCCCCCATAGGCTCCGGCCAGCATCATTCCCTCGATGCCGATGTTCAGAACCCCCGCCTTTTCCGAGATTTGCTCGCCGAGCCCCGCCAGCAGCAGCGGGAGCCCGGCGGTGAGTGCGCCAAGGACCAGCGCGGTGAAAAAGGGCTCCGTGAAAAGCGTGGACATCGGTTCCCCTGTCACCGGCGCGCCGTGCGATGGCGCTTGTCGAGATATTCGGCAATGCCGAGCATCACGAGCAGGATTGCCACCACCACGAGGGTGAAGAAGTTCGGCACGCCGGTGCGCCGCGCCGCGCTCTCGCCCCCGATCGACAGCACCGAGAACAGGAAGACGAAGCCGATCGCGGCAAAGCCGTTGAATCGTGCCAGAAACACCAGCGGGATGACGGTGAGGCTGTAGGCCGGATTCCAGTCCGCCCGCACATTGCCCTGCACACCAAGGATCTCTACCGCCCCCGCCAGCCCTGTCAGGGCCGCGGAGATGGCGAAGGCCGCGACCGTGAGCATCGGCACCGGCAGTCCGGCATGGATCGCCGCGCGGGGATTGGCGCCTACGACGCGCAGCTTCAACCCGAAGGCGGTGCGGGTCATGACCAGATGCACCACGATGATGGCCCCGAGGCCCAGCAGCAGGCCGCTCGACACGGTGGTGCCAAACAGGCGCGGCAGCCTGTCCGCCACGGCAAGGGTGCGGGTCTGCGGCACGGTGGTGGCAGGGTCGTGAAAGGCCAGCTTCACAAGGACATTGGCGAGGGAAATGCCGAGAAACGAGGTCATCAGCGTGGTAATGACCTCGTTGATGCCCTGATAGGCCTTGAGCAGTGCCGGCAGCATCGACCACGCCGCCCCGACCGCGGCACCGGCCAGCAGCCCGGCCAGCAGGACCAGCGCGATCGGCAGATGGGGTGTCAGCAGTGGCGCGAGGGCCGCGACGGCCACGGCACTCAGCAAAAATTGGCCGTCACCGCCCAGGTTCCACAGGCCGGCGCGGAACGCGACGATCAGGCCGGCCGCGATCAGCAGAAGGGTGCCCATGCGGGTGAAGGTTGCCTGCAAACCATAGGCGTTGATCAGGCCGCGCTCGAGGACGAAGCCGTAATAGGCGATCGGGTCGACGCCAAGCGCGAGCAGCAGCAGGCCCGACAGCAGGAGCGCGCCCATGACGGGACCGAGCGTCATCAGCGCCAGGCGGGTCCACGCTCGCCCCGTTCCGCGCCGCCCCGGCGGGTTCCCGGCCGCCTGGTCCTCCGAGGCCGGGGTCGTTGTGGGACCCGAAGGAGGCTCGTGGCGCCTTTCATGGTCCGGCCTGCGGATGTCGGTCATGCCGCAACACCGCTCATCAGCGCGCCCAGCCGTGACCGCGCTGCTTCGTCATTGGCGACCATCCCGACGATGCGGCCACGCGACATCACGGCGATGCGGTCGGAGAGTTCCAGCAGCTCATCGAGGTCTGTCGAGAGGAGGATGACCGCACGTCCCTGATTTGCCGTCTCCCGGACGTGCTGCCGGGCGGCGCGCGCGCTTTGGAGGTCGAGGCCATTGGTGGGTTTGGCGAAGATCACCGCCCGCGCCGCCCCGGAGAGCTCGCGCGCCAGCAGCGCCTTCTGGACGTTGCCGCCGGACAGGGTGTCGATAGGCGCCGAGATGCCGGGGGTGCGCACATCGTACGCCTCGACCAGCCGCCGGGCATGGGCGGCGATGGCCTCGGGCCGCTCGAGCCCGCCCTGCCAGAAAGGCGGCTCGCCCACATCCTTCAGCAGGAGGTTGAGGGAGAGAGGGAAGCTGCCGATCGTGCCTTCGCCGAGCCGGTCGTCGGTTACGTAGCGCAGGCCCTGCCGCCGCCGTCCGCCAACATCGAGCCGTTCCAGCGAGGTGCCGCCGAGGGTGATCCGCCCCGCCGCGAGACGCCGCTGACCGGCCACCGCCTCGGCGAACTGCTTCTGGCCGTTCCCGTCCATGCCGGCGATGCCGACGATCTCGCCCGGCGCCACCGCCAGATCGATCCCGGCCAATGGCACCACGGGATCGTCGACGGCGAGCCCTTCGATCACCAGCAGCGGCGGCGGCGCCATCCGGTCGCGGCGCGGCGCGGCGGTGGGCGCAGTGAGGTCATCGGAGCCGAACATCAGCCGGACGATCTCGGTCGTCGCCGCGGCCGGCCCGAGCGAGGCGAGGCGATCCGGCGCGATCTCGCCGACCTTGCGGCCCAGCCTCAGCACCGTGATGCGATGGCCGATGGCGAGTGCCTCGTCCAGCTTGTGCGTGATGAACACGACGGCGATGCCGCGCTTCGCCAGGCGCCCCACCAGCTCGCCGAGCTTGCCGGCACCCTGGGGGGTCAGCATGGCGGTCGCTTCGTCGAGAAGGATCACCCGGCTGCCGCGCAGGAGCGCGCGGACAATCTCGACCTGCTGCCGCTCGCCCAGCGAGAGGGCCCCGACCTTTGCGGCGGGATCGATGGTTATGCCGATCTCGGCGCCGACCAACGCCATGCGACGCGCCAGCCCGGCGCGGTCCGGCCGCGCCCACCAGGCTCCGCCGAGCGCCATGTTGTCGACGACGCTCAGCGACGGCACCAGCATGGAGTGCTGGAAGACGGTGCCGATACCAAGATCGAGCGCCCGGGCGGGCGTGTCGATCCGCACGGCCCGCCCATCGACACGTATGCTCCCCGCATCGGGCTGGTGAAGCCCGGACAACAGGGCGACCAGCGTCGACTTTCCCGCGCCGTTCTCACCCAGCAGAACATGCACCTCGCCGGGCCACAGATCGAACGTCACCCGGTCCAGGGCCAGGGCGCCGGGGAATCTTCTGGTGACGCTGTCGAGCGAGATGACCGGCCGCGGCTCGGAAAGCGGGCTCGCCGGAGGCGGCGGGGAGGCGGCGCGTGGCTGGTTCATGGCGGAGGCTGTCGTGCGATCCCGTCCGGCGGGGCGTCGCCGCGGGTTGGAAGCCTTGCAGCGACGCGGCAGGGCGATGAAGGTTGCAGGTCGGAGCGGTTCAGGGAGCCGCCGGAAGCTGCGTCACCAGCTTGTGCACGGTATCGGCGTCGTAATGCGCCGTGACCTTGATCCTGCCGTCGACGATGTCCTTTTTCAGCGCTTCGATCTGCGCCCACACCTCGTCGGGAATATGCGCGGTCTTCAGCAGCGCGACCGACCCGTCGGCGAGATTGATGTCGTAGTTGCGGCTGCCATAGGTGCCGGCCCTGACGTCGGCGATCATCGCCGAATAGACCGGCGTGAGGTTCCACACCACCGAGGAGAGCAGGTTGCCCCTGTCGATCGCCGTCTTGTCGCCGATCACGTCGATGAAATAGACCTTGCCGCCATTGGTCGCCTTGGCGGTCTCGACCGCCTGCAGCATGCCGAAGCTGGAACCGTTGCCCTGCCCGAAAATGATGTCCGCGCCGGCCGCGATCAGCGCTTCGGTCACCCGCTTGCCGCCCGCGGCATCGGAATAGGCCGCCGGCCCGATGACGGCATAGCGCACGGTGATGCCGGGCTTCTCGGCCCTGGCGCCCTCGGCGAAGGCGGAGGACTGGGCATTCCACGATGGCGGCTCACCCGAGACGACGATCCCCACCGTCCCCGTCGTGCTCATCTTGGCGGCGAGGCGGCCGGCGAGATAGGCGCCCTCATGCCCGCTGGCCGTGTAATCCGCGACGGCACCGGGCTTGCGCGCCGAGGGCATGTCGACGATCGCGACGGGCACCTTCATTTCGGCGCCGATTTCCGGTGCGGCGGTATTGTAGCCGCTGGCGTGTGCGATCAGAAGGCCGGCGCCGTCCTGCGCCAGTTCGCGCAGCGTGGGCCGGACGTCGCCATAGCCCAGATTGTCCGCGATCAGGACTTCGACGCCGGCGGCGGCACCGGCGGCCTTCGCCGCAGCGACGCCCTGCTGGTTCCAGCCATAGTCTGTGCCGGGCTCGGGGGTCAGGATGGCGATGGACTTCAGCTCGGCCGCCTGCGCGAACGAAACCATCCCCAGAACGGCCAGCGCCACACCCCAACGCACGATGTTCCTCATGGAATCCTCTTTATGGTCCCGATCGATTTTCTTATTCGTCCGTCCGGCATCCGGGCCGGGGGCAGGGGCGGCTTATCTGTAGAGGCATGACGTGCCGAAAGTCTTTTATCTGGCCGTGCTGGCATTGTGTACATGGGCGACGGTCAACGCCGCCGTCCGGGCCGACACCCGTGACGCGGTGACGGCGGAGCCCGACCTCGAAGGCCTTGCCGCCGTTCCATTCCGGGTACGGAACGAGACCGGCCGGCCGCTGGTCTGCTCCGCCGTCCTCGCCCACTGGTACTCCGCGCCCATCGGCACCGTGCCGCCGGGGGAACAGCTCGAGGCCCGGCTGTGGTCGAAGCCGGCAAGCGGCGAAGTGTTTCTGCTCAACGTTCGAGACGACCGCATGCCGATCCAGAGTTTGTGGTGCGGTTATCAGGGCGCCGACATAACGACCCGCAGCCTCGTGGTGCTGGACCGCCGCGCCGGCCAGGTGGAGCCGCCCGTGAACATGATCTGCCGGTCGGATGGCGAGACCCATGCGCTGGACTGCCGCCGCAGTACGGCGGAATGACCGGCCGGGGTTTGGTGCCACGCTCTGCATGCCGCCTCTCCCCGCCATATCGGCCGCGCTCGCGTGATCACACGTTCAGAACCCTCTCCTGCGGTCAAGCAGCCGGCGCGACGTCCGTTTGGCCTAGCGGCAGGAGCCCGACTTCCGCCGGCCCTCCCGATCACGCTCCGGTGGACGCCGCCTTCGCGTCCTCCTCGGCAAACACCTCTCGGGCGATGCGGAAACTGTCCAGCGACGCGGGTACGCCGCAATAGATCGCCACCTGAAGAAGGGCCTCCCGGATTTCATCGCGGGTCAGCCCGTTGTTGAGGGCGCCGCGCACGTGGAGCTTCAGTTCGTGAGGCCGGTTCAACGCCGCGATCATCCCGAGATTGAGGAGGGAGCGGTCGCGCCGCGCCAGCCCCTCGCGGCCCCACACCTCGCCCCAGCAGTATTTCGTCACCAGTTCCTGAAGCGGTCGGGAGAAATCGTCGGCTTCGGCCAGCGACTTGTCGACATAGGCGCTGCCGACAACGGCGCGGCGGATGGACAATCCCTTCTCGAAGAGGTCGTCGGTCATGGATGGGGTCTCCGGCGGGTTGAAGGGTAAGGGCGCCGCGCGAGCGCAGCCGGTTCATCGGCTGCGCAGAAAGGGATCGACCGCGGCGTGAAAGCCATCCGGCCGGTCGAGATTGGCGAGATGGCGAGCACCCTCGATCTCGACGTAGTCGGCGCCCGGAATCAATGCCGCGATCTCCTGCGACAACCGCGGCGGGGTGCGGTTGTCGCGCGTGCCGACCACCACCCGGGTGGGCACTCTCACGGCGCGGTAGAGCTCGGTCACATTGGCGGTGAAAACCGACTGTGCCGCCTCGACATAGGCCGCCGGCGCCATGCCGGCGAGACTGGCGACCAGCTCCTCCACATGGGTCGGGTCATCCTCCACCAGCGTGTCGGCGGCGTAGGCGCGGGCATAGGTTTCCATGGAACCGGCGGCAAGGGTGCTGGCAATGCCGGCGGCACGCGCAGCCCCCGCCTCGCCCTGATTGGCGAAGCTGTCGGCGATGACGAGGCGCTCGACCAGCGCCGGCGCGAGATCGACGAGGTGGGCGGCGATCGGCCCGCCCATGGAGATCGCCACCACGCGAGCGGGGGTCCCGCCGAACGCCGTCAGCACCGCAGCCAGATCGGCCGCGACATTCCTCACGGTGAAGCCGCCGCGCCGGGTGGAGCGGCCATGGCCGCGGGCGTCCACCGCGATCACATCGAAATCGGGCGACCAGCGGCAGATCTGCTCGCGCCACAGCCAGGCGGCCGTGCCCAGGCTGTGGATCAGCAGGAGCGGGGGGCCGCTCCCGGCACGCTCATAGAACAGGCTTTCGCTATTGAGGTCGATCAGGGGCACGGTTGCGTCTCCAAAAGCGGCGGCAGGCGGGGGGCGCCCGGGTCCGGCACTGTCATACGACAGGACTGGACCCGGCGGGATGAGGCCATGAGGTGGGACGAACCGTCCCGCTCTCGCCGGCCCCAGACCCCTCCACATCCCGCGCAGGCTCTCCTTCAGAAGGCGAGGAGATTGTCGCGCAGATGCACGTGCTCATAGGCCTTGCGCATCAGGCCGCGGCGCTGCAGCGCGGGCACGAGGCCGTCGGTGATGGTCGCGATCGAGCGGCGGCTGACGTCCGGCAGCACGATGAGGAAGCCGTCGCCGCCGACCTCCTCCATGATCTCGCCCATCTGCGCCGCCGCGCTTTCCGGCGTGCCGACGACATCGACGCAATAGCCCGAGCCATAATGGGCGACGATCGCCTCCCGCAGGGTGCGCTGGCCGGCGCGCACGAGGAAGGCCTGAAGCGTCGACTGCGTGCCGTTGGTGGTGAGTTCGCCCACGGGCGCGTCGAGGTCGAAGACGGAGAAGTCGATGTTGGTGGCCCAACCCAGCCGCGCCAGCCGCGCGTCGATGTTCGCCGCCGTCTGGTTCTTGCGCTCGTCGGCAAACCAGCGGGCCTGTTCGGCCGTCTCGGCGACGATGGGCGACAGAAGGAACAGCAGCTTGCAGCTGTCGGGATCGCGCCCCATCGCCGCCATCTGCGCCCGGACCTCTTCGCGATAGCGCTTCATCGCCGGAATGCCGGTCGGGGCGGCGACGATGGTGTCGGCGTGGGTGGCGGCAAAGGCCCGGCCGGTTGAGGAGCCGCCGGCCTGGGCGATGATCGGCCGGCCCTGAGGGCAGGGGCCGGAATTCAGCGGCCCGCGCGAGCTGTAGTATCGCCCGGCCACGTCGATGGTGTGCACCTTGGACGGGTCGATCAGCACGCCGTTCTCGACATCGTCGAGGATGGCGCCGGGCTCCCAGGAATCCCACAGCTTCTTGACGATGTTGGCGTATTCCTCGGCCATGACGTAGCGCTCGTCATGGTCGGCCATTCCCTCGAGTCCGAAGTTCTGGGCCGCCAGATCGTTGAAGCCCGTCACCAGGTTCCAGCCGGCACGGCCGCCCGAAATCTGGTCGAGCGAGCCGATGATGCGGGCGGTGAGATAGGGATGGTAGGCAAAGGTGGAGAGCGTCGGGACGATGCCGACCCGCCGGGTGGCCGCGGCGAGGAGGGTCGCCACCACGGAGGGTTCCTGCCGCGGCACGCAGATGCCGTTCTTCAGGAACATGTTGCGGGAGGCCTGCCAGTTCTCGCCGATGAAGATGGAATCCTCAATCAGAAGATAATCGAAGCACGCCCGCTCGATGGCCCGGGCAAGGTCTACGAAGAGATCGGCGGTCATCCACTCGCGGCCGATGTTTCCCGTCCAGGGCTCGCCCCAGGCCTGCGCGCTCGACCCCTGAAGAAACCAGGACATATGGAACGGCGACGCCATCGTGCTCTCCCTGAACCCAGCCGAGGGACGCGCCTGCACGCCGAACCCTGGCACAACCTTTCCGCTAGCGCGTTCTGGATCGAACGCATACAGAGCAACGCTTAGCCCCGCTCTGCACGGCGAAAATGCAAGCAAAATACATGCCGATGCGGGAGCGGCAGCTTTGTCGCCGGCGCGCCGAAAGCCGCAGGTACTTCATGGAAGGGAAAGTTGGTTTCTCTTCAAGAAATTTCGTTGACACGAGTTCGGGCGGATGCAAGCATTTGACGCATCATTCGACGTCTGCGGCCGATTATGACCCGCCCGTGAGACGTTACGTCCAGTGATATTCCACCCTTTGTTCGCCGCGCTCCTCGTAAAACGAAGGTTCAGCCGACATGAACGCCGCAGTCACGCGCAATTCCATTCTCAACGAACGACATGTCCAGCTCGGCACCAAGTTCGAATCTTCCTGGAACGGCATGCCCCTGCCGCAATTCTACGCAACTGACCCATATGACGAGGTTGCGGCGGTGCGCACGCGGGCCGGGCTTATCGACGTCTCCTCGCTGAACCTCGTCAATGTCCGCGGCCCCGAGGCGTTGGCCCTGCTGAACGAGGTGCTCACCTCGGATGTCGAGAAGCTGAAGCCGGGCCAGTCTGCCATCAGCAACATCGTCGATGACGAGGGATCGCTGATCGACGACGTGCTTGTCTACCGCAATGCGGCTCACGATTTCCGCCTCTCGCATGGCTCGGGCAAGCTGGAGGACGTGCTTGCCGAATTCGCCGCCGGCCGCGACGTGGTCGTCGAGGACGACACCGACACCCACGTGCTCTCCCTGCAGGGGCCGGCCGCACTCGCCATTCTCAGCCCCCACGCCTCCATCGACCTCGGCTCCCTCCGCTATTTCGAACATGCCCCGGCGCTGCTGTTCGGTCGTCCGGTGACGCTGGCGCGGGGCGGCTATTCCGCCGAGCGTGGCTACGAGGTGTTCTGCACCGCGGCTGACGCTGTGTTCCTGTGGGACTCCATCCTTGAGGTTGGCCAGCCCTTCGGAGCCATGGCGGTGTCGTGGCAGAGTCTCGACATCGTTCGGGTCGAGGGCGGCCTCCTGTTCTTCCCCTTCGACATGCCGAAAGGCGACGAGACGCCGTGGGAAGTCGGCGCCGAGTGGACCGTGGACCTCGACAAGCCGGCCTTCCGGGGCAAGGACGCGCTGGTCCGCCGCAAGGAGGAGGTGCGCGTCGTCCAGCGCGGCATGGAGATCGATCACCACGAGCAGATCGAACCCGGCGCGCGGCTGTTCAAGGAAGGCAAGGACGTCGGCTCGCTCAACTCCTCGATCTATAGCCGCCATCTCATGCGCTCGATCGCCCTGGTTCACGTGCTTCCCGAACTCGGCGCCTTCGGCACCGAATTCGAGGTGGTGGGGCCGCAGGGCCGGTTCATTGGTCGGCTGGTGAAGACCCCGTTCTACGACCCGCTGCGCCTGCGCACCCATCCGCTCGAAGAGCGCGGCTGACCGCCGCGCCGGAGGGCAGGGGCCCTGTGACGAAAAGGCCGGAGCGCAAGCCCCGGCCTTTTCGCATTCGGGTCTAGGGGTAGGACGGGCGGGGCCTCAGGCCCGCACCCGGCTCTTGGTCGGGTCGTAATGCGGGAAAGCGGCGATGCTGGCCGCGATCCGTTTGGCGTGTCCGTCAAGCTTGCCGATCTCGACCGTGGCGCCCATGGCCGCCGTGCTGACGTCCAGTCGCGCCAGCGCCACGATCCCGCCGAGCGAGGGGGAGCGGGTGGCGCTGGTGACGACGCCGATCTGCGCCCGGCCGCTGTAGATCGGGTCGCCGTGATGGACCGGCTCGTTACCCTCCACCACCAGCCCCACCAGCTTGCGCGCGGGATGGGCGCGGCGGCGGGTGAGAGCCTCCCGACCGACAAAATCGTCCTGCTTGCTCTCCGGCACGGTGAAGCCGATCCCGGCCTCGAAAGGATCAGTCTGGTCGCAAAATTCGTAGCCGGCAAAGGCGAGGCCGGCCTCGATCCGCACCATGTCGAGCGCCAGCAGCCCGAGGGGCTGCAGCCCGTGCGCAGCGCCCGCGACAAACACGGCGTCCCACAGCTCGACGGCCCGGTCCGGATGACACCAGATCTCATAGCCGAGCTCGCCGGTATAGCCGGTGCGCGACACCATCACCGGAATGCCCGCAATCCGCCCTATGGTGAAGCGGAACCACTTCAGTTCGTCGGCGCTGGGTTGATGGGCCGGGGTGACGAGCACCTCGCGCAGGATGTCGCGCGACTTCGGACCCTGAAGCGCCAGATTGTGAAGCTGATCGGTGGAGGACTTCACGAAGGCGTGGAGGCCGTGCTCCGCCGCCAGCTGGCGCAGCCAGACGCCACAATAGTCGTCGCCGCAGACGAGGCGGAAATTGTTCTCGCCCAGCCGGAACACCGTGCCGTCGTCGAGCATGCCGCCATGGGGGTAGCACAGCGCGGTGTAGACCACCTGCCCAACGCTGAGCTTGCGGATGTCGCGCGTGACGGCGAGCTGCACCAGCTTTTCCGCATCCGGCCCCAGCACCTCGAACTTGCGGAGCGCGGACAGGTCCATCACCACCGCGCGCTCGCGGCAGGCCCAGTATTCCTCGATAGGCCCGGCGGCGGAGAAGCATTCCGGCAGCCAGAAGCCGCGATAATCCACGAAGCTGCGGGTGAGCGCCGAGGTGCGGGCGTGGAACCCGGTTTCCCGCGTCAGCCGCGGGGCGGAATCGGGCGTCATGCGGTGGGCGATCCCTCTGGAAAACTGGTTGGCGCCGTCATAGACGCGGACATGGATGTCGGTGGGATGCCAGGCGTTCGAGGCATCGATGTCGTCGGCACACGAGGAGGAGGCGCAGAGCAGGTCGGTCAGCGCCCGCAGCAGGACATAATCGCCGGGGCGCGACCACGGCTCGTCCATGCCGATGCGGTCGCCCGGTGAAACGAAGGTGTTGTAGAAGAAATTCACCGCCGGCCAGCCCATCCGCGGCGCGATGCCATGGGGAGCGAGCGCCCGGTTGAAATTGTCCGAGCAGTTGTCGTGCCCGGGATAACCCATGTCCTCGTAGAACTTGGCGGTACAGGCGAGCATGAAGGTGTCGTGACGGCCGACCGTGTCACGGATCACCTCGACCAGCGCGGTCTGGTCCTCGTCAAAATATTTCGAGTGCAGGCCGGGTCCGGGATTGGCGGACCCCATCAGCGTCCGGGTGGTGGTGGGGTCCAGCCCCTTCTCGCGGCCGGCCCGGAGCTTGGCGGCGTCGAAGGCGAGGAAATCCGAGCATTGCTGCCCGTCCACGTCGATGATCTGGATGTAGTCGCCGGCCTTGACCTCATAGGCCGCCGCTGTCGCGGCGCGAATGCGCAGATCGAGCTTGGGCGGCGCCAAAGGTGCCGGCACGGTCCCGCTGGAAGGCAGCGCCGGCACGATCTCGACGATCAGGTCCGTCGGGGCATCCTGCGAGCCGGGGTCCATGGGGCCGCCCGGCGCCGTCAGCACGCAGCGCAGATGGTCCGGCGCGGTGAAGGAGACGCTGGCGCCAGGGCCGCCTTCCGTGCCGAAGAGGCTCACGGCCTCCGCTTCCCCGCCCAGGAAGGCGGACGCCGCAGGAGGCAGCGGCGCCGTGGCGGGCAGGGCGCCCGGCACCAGCCCGTCCGCGGCGGCCGAGAGGCCCACGACAAACAGGGCGCCGGGCTGGCCGCCTTCGGGGTCGACCACATGGGCGGTGTCGCCCGGCCGCATCTCGAAGCCGACCCAGCCGCCGCCCGGCGCGACATGGCGCAGCCGTGCCGGGTGCAGCCGTCTTGCGGCCGTGGAAGCGACGGTGCCGAGCTGGACGTTCATGGCGCTTGTCCCCGTAGTGCCCGTAGCCGCCTATTCGGCGGCCACCGCCGGCGGATTGATGAAGGCGTCGAAGGAATCGTCGAGCGCTTCCAGCCACTTCGTGTGGTGAGGCGGCGCCTGGTTGCCGGTCATGATCGAGGTATAGGAATTGTCGCGATACCCCATGATGTCGCGCTCCTTGTCGTGCTCCCACACCTTAAACAGGGCGGCCACGGCGTCGAGATCGAACATGGGGTAGTCGGTCGCCGGGATCAGTTCCTTCATGTAGTCGGTCTGGAAGTCGATGGCGTCGAACGCCGTCTCGATGGCGCCCTCCTTCTCCAGCCAGCGCGCGATGTCGGCGGCGATGGCCTCGTCCGACGGAAGCGCGATGCGGCCGAGGATGATGTCGCGGACGTACCAGGCCTGCGCATCGAACATGTTGAAGGTGTAATACTGGTCCTGCATGCCGAGATAGAACAGCTTGTGGTTCTTTTCCCACATCACGCCCTTGTAGAGATCGGGCGGGTTCATCCGGTTGGCGCTCTTCAGGCGCATGTGGTCCGGCAGGAACGGGTAATGGTGGAGATAGCCGGTGCACAGGATGACGGCATCCACTTCCGTCGCCGTGCCGTCGACGAAATGGGCGACGCGCCCGTCCAGTTTCTCCAGAAGGGGCTTCTCGGTGAAGCAGCTCGGCCACTTGAAGTTGGAGCGGCGGGTACGGTAGCTGAAGGTGATCGACTTGGCGCCATACTTGTAGCACTGGCTGGCGATATCCTCGGCCGAATAGGACGAGCCGACGATCAGAAGGTCCTTGCCGACGAACTCGTCGGCAGCGCGGAAGTCATGGGCATGCATGACCCGGCCCGGGAACATCTCGATGCCTGGGAAATAAGGTACGTTCGGCGTCGAGAAGTGACCGGTGGCCACCACCACATAGTCGAACACTTCGGAATAAAGCTGGTCCTTGACCAGGTCCTTTACCGTGACGGTGAAAGTGCCGGTTTCCTCGGAATACTCCACCCAGCGGACCGGCGAATTGAAGCGAACGCTCGGTTTCAGACCGGCCTTTTCGACGCGCCCCATGATGTAGTCGTGCAGCACGGCGCGCGGGGGATAGGACGGGATCGGCCGGCCGAAATGCTCCTCGAAGGTGTAGTCGGAGAACTCGAGGCACTCCTTCGGTCCGTTGGACCAGAGATAGCGGTACATGGAGCCGTGGACCGGCTCGCCATACTGGTCGAGACCGGTCCGCCATGTATAGTTCCAGATGCCGCCCCAGTCAGACTGCTTCTCGAAGCAGACGAATTCCGGGACCTCGGCCCCTTTCTTCTGAGCCGACTGGAAGGCTCGCAGCATGGCCATGCCCGACGGGCCAGCCCCGATGATGGCGACGCGGATGCTCATGTGAGTGGTCCCGTGTTCCCAATGGAAAGATGGCCGGCTTACCCCCGATCCTATGAGGAGCGATTGTCCGGTCTTGGGGAAAGCCTCGACGATATTTCTTAATTGTCAAGTTAGTTTCCCGATGAGAACTCGCTCGCTTGGGATGCCGGCTTTGGCGGCGCGCACAAATAATGGGCAGGGCGGCCTCTTGACGGCTTAAGTTTCCTGCTGGACACTTCAATTTATCAAGAAGAAAGTCGCCGCCGCCGGGCCCCTTCGCCCGGCCCACGCTTCCTGCAAAGCATCTGCACGGACTTTGCCATGCTGGTCTCGGACATCAAGAGCCGACCTGTCTATGAGCGTCTGCGCCTCGACCGTGCCGCCCGGCGGCATCTCGTCATTGCCGACATGTCCCGGCCGCTGGACGAGGTGATCGACGGCTTGGGGACGGCGACGGCTCCCATCGACCATTGGGTGGTTGCCGCCACCAGCGCCGTCGACGCACGGCCGGCTGTCGAGCGTGCCGACAGCGGCAGCCGTGTCGAGAAGCGGGCCTTCCGGGCGTCGGCACACCTGCTTGACCGGCTGTCCCATCGTCTGGCGCGCGAGACCATCGGCTTGCGGCTCTATGCGGTGGGGGAGGAGGGCTTCATCTGGAACGTGGCGCGCCTCGCCCGCGAGGCCGGGATGGAGGCCGCGGAGTGCCAGACCGCCCATGCCGGGTCGCTGCGGCGCGACGTCTTCTGCGTTCACTGCAAGACGATCACGCCCGGTGTGACCACCAGCATCGCCGCCTGCTCAGGCTGCGGCGCCCATCTCGTTGTACGCGATCATTTTTCCCGAACCCACGCCGCGTTCATGGGCGTGCAGGCCGATGCCGAGGCGCCGGGCGAATACGCGCCGGCGGAGGAGATTTTCCCATGACCGGCTCCGCTCTCGCCCTGCGGGTCGTCGCGGCGGTGCCGCTGTCGCCGACCCTCAAGGCCTTCACCTTCGAGGCGGCCGACGGCGGGCTGGTGCCGCCGTCCGGCCCCGGCGCGCATGTCCGGCTGTTCCTGCGGCGGGGCGCCTGGTCCCGGAAGAATGCCTATTCGCTGGTCTCCAACCCGGAGGATCGCAGCCACCTTTCCGTCATCGTCCGGCGTGTCGCGCAGTCGAAAGGCGGCTCCGCCTTCCTGCACGAAGAGGTGTCGGAAGGCGACGTCATCGAGGCCGGACTGCCGGCCAACCTCTTTCCCGTGGTGCGTACCGCCCGGCGCCACCTCATGGTGAGCGGCGGCATCGGGCTCACGCCTTTCCTCGCCTATATCGCCGCCTTCGAAGCCGAAGGCACGCCGTGGGAGCTGCACCATTTCTGCCGGGCCGACGAGCGCGGCGCGTTCGCGGCGCTTCTCGCCCGCTACCCCGCGTCGCGCGTGCACATTCATTGCGATGCCGATCTTGCCGGTCTCGCGCAGGCGTTGGCGTGCCAGCCGCTCGGCACGCATTTCTATACCTGCGGCCCCGCCTTGCTGATGGAAGCGGCGAAGGATCTGGCCCTGGCGACGGGATGGCCCCCGGTGCGGCTCCATGCCGAATCCTTCGGGGCGGCGGCAGAGGGTGGCGAGGCGTTCGTCGCGGTTCTGCAGCGCTCGGGCATCGAGGTGATGGTTGGACCGGAGACGAGCCTGCTCGACGCGATCGAAGCCGCCGGTGTGGAGGCTCCGTGCCTGTGCCGTGGCGGGGCTTGCGGGCAGTGCGTGACCTCCGTTCAGGACGGCATTCCCGAGCATCGCGATCACTTCCTCGACGCCGAGGAGCGCGCGTCCAACCGCCTCATCATGACCTGCGTGTCGCGCGCGCAGACCCCTCGCCTCGTACTCGACCTCTGACCGGACGGAGCCTGCCGTGACCATCCAGTTCAAGCCGGAAGAGACGTTCCGCGACGATTTCAGCTACGCCAATTCCGACGCGGCGGTGCTGCGCTTTCCGTTTCCCTTCCCGGAAGACACCTACATGTACTCGGTGAACATCGAGCCGCATGTGCCTGGCGGGCCGAGCCCGGCCTATGACAATCCGTTCGACGTCGACGAGCACTACGTCGCCGAATGCGCCGAGCGCGCCCGGGTGCTGGAGCAGGACCCCAGCCGCTGCAAGATACTGCCCCACATGATGGCGGCGCAGTGGGACACGCTCGAGCTGATCATGGAGAGCTTTGCGACGTCCTACCCCGAGCTGTTCAGCCTGACCCGCGAGGGCACACGATGGACATGGGAGAACCGTCCGCTCGGCATTCGCGACAGCTTCACCTTCGGCGACGCCTCCACCCTGCCGCTGCCGCCTTTCGAATACATCACCCGGCAGGCCCAAGGCGACTTCACCCTGCAGGACCAGCGCGAGGACAACCTCTTCATCGATGGCGGCATGGTCACGACCCAGGCCGACTGGTCACTCGACTTCGATGTCGGCATGACCTTCCACCAGTGGCACGGCCCCGTGCCGCTGGCCCACCAGAAGGGCGTGTTCGACCGTGCGCTGAAATTCCTGCTGCGCCTGCAGTTCGGCCAGCCGGTCCGGCGGCTGAACTGGACGATGACGATCAACCCCCGTCTGGACACCAGCCCGGAGAATTATCCGCAATGGGGGCCTGACCGCACCACGGTGACGGCAGAAAATGTCGGGCGGAAAGTACATTTGCGGGTCGAACTGCAGAGTCTGTTCCGTCTGCCCCGCTCGAATGCCATTCTTTTCGGCATACGTTGCTACCTCTGCAGTATCGAGGACCTTGCCCGGGTCGAGATCTGGGGCAAGCGGCTCCACCGCGTGCTGCGCGACCTGCACCCGGACATCGCCGACTACAAGGGCTTGACCCGCTATCGCGAGCTCGCCGTTGCCTACCTCTCCGCCTTCGACGATGGTGCGGCACTGCCCACGGGCACGGCGCCCCGCCAGTCCATCCTTCCGGCGAAGGGCTGAGGACCCGCATGCGCCTGCCTCTGCGCACCCTGAACCGTCCGGCGGCCGTCGCCGACGCCGGAGAGCGGTCGGATCGTTCGCCCGCGCCCGAACCGGCCCGCGCTTCGCCCGGCGCGGACGATCCGATGTCGACCGGCTCGAATGCGCCCCGTATCGCCAGCCCGACCATCGAACAGGCGATCGGCGCCCAGATTCGGCAGCACCGCAAGAAACTCGACATCACCAGCGCCGAGCTGGCGGCGACCGCGAAGATTTCGCCCGGCATGGTCTCCAAGATCGAGAACGGCCAGATTTCCTCGTCGCTGGCGACGTTGACGGCGCTCGCCTCGGCGTTGAACGTGCCGATCTCCTCGCTCTTCGCCGGCTATGACGACCGGCGCGACTGCTCCTTCGTCAAGGCGGGGCAGGGGGTCGTCATCGAGCGCCGGGGCACCAAATCCGGCCATCTCTACGAATTGCTGGGACATTCGCTCAATGCGGATGTCGCCATCGAGCCGTTCCTCATCACGCTCGCCGCCGACGCGGTGCCCTACTCGGCGTTCTGTCATGCCGGAGTCGAGCTGATCTACATGCTGACCGGTTCGGTCGGCTATCGCCACGCCGACAAGGTCTACCATCTCGAGCCTGGCGATACGCTGTTCTTCGATGCCTCGGCCCAGCACGGGCCGGAGGAACTGATCAGCGTGCCCATGACCTACCTGTCGATCATCGCCTACCCCCGGGACTGACGACTCCCGTCGCCTCCGGATGATCGGCAGACCGTTGCCTTGGCCTATAATTTGCCTGTGAAGAAAGAGATGTTCCTCAAAGGACACTCACCCGCGACGCGTGCCTCCAGAGAACCATCCGAGGGAAACGACATGATGCGCGTTCAACATTTCATCAAAACTCTTGCCGTGTGCGGCATGCTCGGCGCACTGCCGATAGCCGGCGCACAGGCCCAGGAATCCAAGGAGCCGATCATCATCGCGCTCCACGACTGGACCGGGCAGCACATCACCTCGCACATCGCGGGCGAGTTGCTGAAGCAGAAGGGCTACAAGGTCGAGTACGTCACGATCGATTACCTCACCGGCCTTACCGCCATGGAGAATGGCGACGTCACCTTCATGTCGGAGCTGTGGGCCACCACGGCGGGCGACGCGATGAAGGCCTCGGACGCCACCGGCAAGACCGAGAATCTCGGCCCGCTCGGCCCTGCCGCCAAGGAGGAGTGGTGGTATCCGCTCTATATGAAGGAGAAGTGCCCGGGCCTGCCGGACTGGCACGCGCTGCTGAAGTGCGGCGAGGCCTTCTCCGCGCCCGAGACCGCGCCCAAGGGCCGCTATCTCGGTATGGAAGCGACCTGGGGCGGGCATGACCCCGAGCGTATCGAGGCGCTGGGTCTGCCGTTCGTCGCGGTCGACGCCGGGACGGAGTCGGCGATGTTCGCCGAACTGAAGTCCGCCTATGAGCGCAAGGCGCCAATCATGCTGTGGGTCTATTCCCCGCACTGGGTGCCCTCGGTCTTCCAGGGCGAATGGGTCCAGTTCCCGGAATATGAGCCGGCCTGCTACACCGATCCCAAGTGGGGTGTGAACCCCGACAAGGCCTATGACTGCGGCAAGCCGCACGGCGAAATCTTCAAGTACACCTCGGCCGATACCAAGAAAAAGTGGCCGGCCGCTTATGAGGTGCTGAAGAAGTTCAAGGTCGACGGCGGTGAACTGAACCTGATGGTGAAGGACGTCGACGTGGACGGCAAGAACCTCGACGAGGTCGTCGCGACCTATGTCGAGAAGCACAAGGGCGAGTACTGAGCCCCTAACGCCGATCGGCGCAACCGCGCCGGACCGATGCCGCCGCCCTCGGGCGGCGGCATCCCTCCCCAAGGCAACGAGAGATGAAGGGGCCGCCGCATGGCCATGGCTTCGCTTGCGCCCGTATCGCCGACCGTTCCGCCCGCGAAGGTGCGTGCCGCCAGCGACGCGCCGCCGGCCCTGATCTGCCGCAACCTCTGGAAGGTGTACGGCGCCAATGCCGACGCCTTCCTCCGGGAGAACCCGGAGCCGACGCCGGCCGACATCCATGCCGCCGGGCTGTTCGCCGCGGTACGCGATGCGACGCTGGAAATCCGGCAGGGCGAGATCTTCATCATCATGGGCCTCTCCGGCTCCGGGAAGTCGACGCTGGTGCGCTGTCTTTCCCGGCTGGTGGAGCCGACCGCCGGCTCGGTGTTCTATGAGCACCAGAACCTGCTTCGCATGACACCCGGCGAGCTGATCCAGCTGCGCCGCCACAAGATGGGCATGGTGTTCCAGAACTTCGCGCTGCTGCCGCACCGCACCGTGCTCGGCAATGTCGCCTTTCCTCTGGAGGTGCAGGGCCTGCCCAAGGAGGAGAGGGAGGCGCGCGCCCGCAAGGTGATCGAGCTTGTCGGCCTTGGCGAGCGGGCGGGGCATTACCCGCGCGAGCTTTCCGGCGGCCAGCAGCAGCGGGTCGGCATCGCCCGCTCGCTGGCGGTCGAACCGGCGCTCTGGTTCCTCGACGAGCCGTTCTCCGCGCTGGACCCGCTCATCCGCCACGAGATGCAGAACGAGTTCCTGCGTCTTCAGCGCATGCTCTCCAAGACCATTGTCTTCATCACCCATGATTTCGACGAGGCGATCCGTCTTGGCGACCGCATCGCGATCATGAAGGACGGCGTCATCATCCAGGTCGGCACCGCGGAGGAACTGGTGCTCACCCCGGCGTCGGACTACGTGTCGGCCTTCACCGGCCATGTCTCCCGCGCCAAGGTGCTGTCGGCGGGCGGGGTCTGCGTTCCGGCCGTGCCCGGCGAGGCCCTCGGCCCGGTCGTCGCCGCCCGCGCCCTGGTGGCCGAGGTGGCGGAAGCCGTGCTCGGATCGGAGCTGCCCGCCGCGGTGGTGGATGCCGAAGGCACCCTCGTCGGCAAGCTCGACAGGGCGACGGTCATCGCCAATCTGGTCGGGGGCGGCCAGTGAGCGAGATCGCGTTGCAGCAAAGCCGGCCGGGCCTGCGCGTGCCGGCCGGCTGGATCGTGACCGGGCTGGTGGCGCTGGCCATTCTGGTGCCCTATGCCGCTCCGGAGACCTTCGGCTGGGCCAAGACCTACCCGGCCCGGTGGATCGTGCCGATCAGCGACTGGCTGAAGGCATTTCTCTACTGGCTGGCCCGCGACCTTTCCTTCGGGCTGTTCACTTTCAAGGATATGACGCGCTTCGTCTCCGGCCTGTTCGGCTATGCGCTGGACGTGCCGAAGGCGCTGTTTTCCTCCGGCATCACCTTCGGCGACGAACCCGGCGCCTTTCACATTCCCCGGCTCTCCTGGGCCGGCATCATCGCCGCCGTGACGATCTGGAGCTACATGCTGGGCGGGCTGCGCCTTGCGGTGCTCGGCTTTGTCGGCTTCGGCTACATCCTCGTCTTTGGCCAGTGGGACAGCGCGATGGTCACGCTGTCCCAGGTGATCCTTGCCGTGCTGACCGGCGTGGGCGGGGGCATCGCGCTCGGCATCCTCGCCTTTCGCCTGCCGCGCCTCGAAGGCGCGGTGGTGGCGGCGCTCGATTTCATGCAGACCATCCCCACCTTCGCCTATCTGGTGCCGCTGGTCTTCCTCGTTGGCGTCGGCCCGGTCTCCGGCATGCTGGCCACGATTCTCTACGCCATGCCGCCAATGGTCCGCGTCACCATGATGGCGCTGAAGCGGGTGCCGCCGGAACTGGACGAGCTCGCACGCATGACGGGCTGCATCCCCCGTCAGACGCTGTGGAAGGTGCTCATCCCCTCGGCGCGCGACGATCTTCTGGTGGGCGTCAACCAGGTGATCATGCTGACCCTCAACATGATCATCATCGCCGCCATGATCGGCGCCGGCGGCCTCGGCTTCGACGTGCTGAACGCCCTGCGCCAGGCCAATGGCCTCGGCAAGGGCCTCGAGGCGGGACTTGCCGTGGTCGCGCTGGCCATTGTGCTCGACCGGATGAGCCGTGCCATGGTCGAGCTGCGGCCGGTCCATGGCGCCGAGGCCCGCCGACGGCGGTATCTGGTGGGCGCCGGCTTCGCGCTGCTGATCGGCTTCACCCTGCTGTCCTTCGCCATCCCCGCGCTGGAACAACTGCCTGCCGAGTTGCGCATTTCCACGGGCAACATGTGGTCGGACGTGGTGAGCTGGGTCAACATCCACCTCTTCTCCACCGCCGACGCACTGCGGACCTTCCTGCTGATCTACATCCTCGTTCCGATGAAGACCTTCATGGTCGGCTTTCCCTGGGTCGGGCTGCTCGCGCTGGTGTGGGGCGGCGCCTGGTCGCTGGGCGGCTGGCGCTTCGCCACCGGCATGACCGCGCTGATGGCGTTCATTCCGGTGGCGGGGCTTTGGGAGCGCGGCATGACCACGGTCTATCTGTGCTCGATCTCCGTTGTCATCGCCACGCTGATCGGCCTGCCGCTCGGCTTCCTCGGCAGCCGTTCCGAGCGCATGCACAACGCGCTCGGCGCGATGTGCGACACGCTCCAGACCCTGCCATCCTTCGTCTATCTCCTGCCCGTGGTGATGCTGTTCCGCATCGGCGACGTCTCGGCGCTGGTCGCCATCGTGCTCTATGCCATGGTCCCGGCGATCCGTTACACCGACCACGGCCTGAGACGCGTGCCGCCGAGCCTGCAGGAGGCCGGAACGATGGCGGGCTGCACCGGCACGCAGAGGCTCGCCAAGGTCGAATTGCCCTACGCGATGCCGGAAATCATGCTTGGCGTGAACCAGGTGATCATGATGGCGCTGTCGATGCTGGTGGTCTCGTCCTTCGTCGGCACCAACGATCTCGGCAAGCAGATTCAGGTGGCCATCTCCCAGGCGGACCCCGGCAAGGGCCTGTCAGCCGGACTTGCGATCGCCTTTCTCGGCATTCTCGCGGACCGGATGATCGGCCGCTGGGTCGCCGCACGGCGCACGCGCATGGGGCTTTGACGAAAGGGGCAGGGGTGTCGCCGCCCTTCCGAGGGCGGCCGGCACAAACTCGGTCTTAGGTGCTGGCGGCGCTCAGCCGCCGCAGATCGGCGTGAACCCGTGCGTTCCCGGCCCAGATTGCGCCGGGGCGGGCAAGGTCACCGTCAAAGGTCACCTCGCCTCCCGCCTCCCGAATCAGGACGATTCCGGCCCAGCAGTCCCAGCAACACAGCATGGGGTCGTAGTAGCCCGCCAGCCGGTTGGAGGCGACATAGGCGAGCATCAGTGCCCCTGAGCCGACGCGGAACAGCACGCCACCCTCCCGGTACAGCGCTTCGACGAAGGCGCCGACCTCCCGCGCTCCGGCCTTCTGAGTCGCGCCAAAGCCGACGGTTGTGGAATCGATACCCCAGTCCTGATTTACGGCGAGGGCGCGGCCGTTCAGCGAGGCGCCGCCACCGTGGCGGGCGCTGTAGAGTTCCCGCAGGACCGGCGCGTAAATCGCTCCGACGACCGGCTCCCCCCGATAGGCGAGGCCGATCGAGACCGTCCAGTTCGGCTGCCCGACGAGAAACGGCATCGTGCCGTCGATCGGATCGACCACCCAGTCGAAACCCGAGCGCCCCTGCACCGTCGCGTCCTCCTCCCCGACGATTCCGTCGTCAGGGAAGGCACGGAGAATCTGCCGGCGCAGCCACGCCTCCACCGTCCGGTCCGCCTCGCTGACCAGGTCCTGCGACGAGGATTTCAGCTCGGTGGTGAGGGAATCACGGCGGAGGAAGAAGGAGCGGGCCTTGTTGCCCGCCGATTTCGCCAGCTTTTCCGCGAAGGCCTGACGCTCGCCCAGCGCATTCGCATCGGCTGACTCTGTGGCCATCGGCCTTTCCTCCCTCACAACGTTCACACAAAGAAACCACATGTTTGACGGGCATGCTATTGCATATTCGGAATTACAAATGTATCGCTTTCTCCCGTGACGCGACGGACGCGTTCTCCAACTCATTGATCGGGCTTCCTTTTGGAAGTTCGCCGACGCCTTGGGTTTGCCCTGCGGCGAAGGTGCGCTGCTGCCACGGCGGGGAGCGCGGTCGGTCTGTAGGTGCGGTCCAACCGCCAATTGCGAGAAGACGGCCAGCTGAGCCGTCCAGATGACGGCCTCGCCCGAGCACAGGGGCGCTGCGCCATTCCCAAGGAGGAATGAAATGAAGCGTGCATTGAGAATCTGCGCCAGCGTCGCCGCCATCGCGGTCGCGACCGCGGCCATGCCCGTGGCGGCCTTCGCGGATTGGCTGGAGACCGCCGCCAAGCCGCTTAAGGGCACCGAGATCAGTGGCATCTTCCTTGATCGCCCCGGCTACCGCGCGATCATCAAGCTGCTGCCCGAGTTCGAGAAAAAGACCGGGATCAAGGTCAATTACGAGATCGTTCCCTATGAGAACGCCCGTGAGAAGGAAGTGCTGAACTTCACCTCGCGCGGCGACCTCACCATGGCGCTGGTCGATCTGGTGTGGATCGGCGAGTTCGCCGAGAACGGCTGGCTGGTTCCCGTCGACGAACTCGCCAAGGACAAGGCCGTCACCGACCCGAACCTGAAGCTCGACGGGTTCTTCCCGCTGCTGCTCAAGGCGTTCGGCTCGTGGGGCGGCACCACCTACGGACTGCCTTTCGACAACTATTCCGGCCTGCTGTTCTATAATTCCTGCAAGCTGAAGGAAGCCGGCTTCGACAAGCCGCCTGCGACCTGGGCCGAGCTGAAGGACGTCTACGGACCCAAGCTCACCGACGCTTCCAAGAACCAGTTCGCCTATGCCCTCCAGTCCCGCCGTGGCGAGACCCAGTCGGCCGACAGCTTCATGCGCTTCCTGTGGCCGTTCGGTGGCTCCCTGCTCAACAAGGACTTCAAGTCCAACCTGATGAGCGAGGGCAGCCAGACGGGCCTGAACTTCCGTCAGGATCTCATGAAGTACATGCCGCCCGGCGATGTCAGCTTCGACCACGCCGAGGCCGTCAACGCCCTGGCGCAGGGCCAGGTGGCGATGATCACCGAGTGGTCTGCCTTCTACGGCACCCTTGCCGATCCCGCGACCTCCAAGCTCGGCGACTGCCTTGCCGTGGCGCCGGAACCGGCCGGTCCGGCCGGCCGCCTGCCGGCGCTCGGCGGCTTCTCGCTCGCCGTCGCCTCGCAGGCCTCGCCCGAGCAGCAGAAGGCCACCTGGCTCTTCATCCAGTGGGCGACGTCGGAAGAGATCGCGAAGTCCTATGTCGAGGCCGGCGGCGTCTCCGGCCGCATGGCGGTGTATAACGACCCGGCGATCCGCGCGAAGTACAAGTTCGTCGAGCCGATGGTCGCCTCCTGGCAGGCCGGCGTGCCGGAATATCGTCCGCGCTTCCCGGCGTGGCCGGCCATTTCCGAGATCGTCGCCGAATGGGGCTCCAAGATGATGCTCGGCGAAGTCTCCGTCGAGGCCGGCTCCAAGGAGATCGGCACCCGCATGGAGCAGATCCTCGGCAAGGAAGGCTATTACGACGGCAAGAAGAAGCTCCTCCAGTGAGTTGATGCCGGCTCTCCCGCATCTCGGTGCGGAGGGGCCGGCTTCCGGCGGGCGCCGGATCTCCCACGCGCCGGCGCCCGCCCCCGTTTCTCTCGTTCCGCTTATCCGGGTCCACCGACATGTCCCTTCTCTTCGGCCAGGCTCTGGACGAGATTCGGCGCTGCCTCGATCAGGTTGATGCCGCCCAGTTCGCGGGTGCGGTCGAGGCCATAGCCTCGGCACGTCGCATCGCGCTTTATGGCGTCGGCCGCGAAGGGCTCCAGATCAAGGGGCTGGCGATGCGGCTGTACCATCTCGGCCTGCAGGCCGCCGTGGTCGGCGACATGACCACGCCGCCGGTGGGCGAGGGTGACCTTCTCGTCGTTTCCGCCGGGCCGGGCGATTTCTCCACCGTCTCCGCCCTCATGGGCGAGGCGCGGCGGGCCGGGGCGCGCACGTTGCTGGTGACCGCGGAGCCCACGGGCGCCGCCGCACGGCTGGCCGACAGCGTCCTCGTGGTTCCCGCGCAGACCATGGCACGCGACCAGGGCGATGCCGCGACCTCGGTGCTGCCGATGGGCTCGCTCTATGAAGGGGCGCTTTATGTCCTGTTCGAGGTGCTGATCCTGGCGCTGCGCGACAGGCTGGCGGTCACGCCGGCCGCGATGCGCGCCAACCACACCAATCTCGAATAGCCGGCGGCGCCATGACGCGCCGTACCGCCGCAGCCCGCGGGGATCGGCGGTACCCAAGCCGCCTTCCCACGTTTCAACGCCAGGACGCATGCCCATGAGCGCATCCCCCGCGAAACCCAATCGAGGCTACGGCCGCTGGACGCCGGCGTGGTTCCTGGCACCTGCCGTCCTGACGCTTTTCCTGATCGGCATCTATCCCACGCTTTTCGCGCTCGTCACGTCCTTCCGGCGCTACAACATCACGCGTCCCCGCGACGGCTTTCCCTTCGTCGGCCTCGAGAACTATGTGACGGTGCTGACCGACAGCACCTTCTGGTCGTCGCTTTTCCTGACCGCCCAGTTCTATCTCAGCGTCCTGCCGATCCAGATCGTCCTCGGCCTCGCCATCGCGCTGCTGCTGCACAAGCCGGGCATGGGCATGCTCAAGTCGCTGGCGCGGGTCACGCTGGTCGTGCCGCTCGCGACCACCTATGCCGTGGTCGGGCTCATCGGCCGCCTGATCTTCAACCGCGAGTTCGGTGTCGCCAACCAGTTCCTCGACCTCATGGGCATTGCCCCGATCGACTGGCTCGGCACGCCCGCCGGAGCCTTCGCCGCCATCGTCATCATGGATGTGTGGCAGTGGACGCCGTTCTGCGCCCTCATTTTCCTCGCCGGGCTGTCGATGGTGCCGGGTGAGATCGAGGAAGCCGCGCGGCTGGAAACGTCCTCGAAGCTGGCCCTGCTGCGCTACGTCCAGCTCCCCTACCTCATGCCGGGGCTCACCTCGATCATGATCCTGCGTTCGGCCGACGTGCTGAAGCTGTTCGACATGGTGTTCGTGATGACCCGGGGCGGGCCCGGCTCGGCGACGGACCTCATCTCGATCTACATCCAGCGTGTCGGCTTCCGCATCTTCGACCTCGGCACCGCCTCGGCGCAGGCGCTGCTGCTGCTCGTCATCACCATCATCATCAGCCGGCTCTACATCCGCCTGCTCTACCGGGAGGTCCACTGATGCGCGTCTCCGGCAAGCTGTTCCACGCCCTCGGCCTCGCCGTGGTGGTCGTCTTCACGCTGTTCCCGTTCTTCTGGATGGTCGCGGCGAGCTTCAAGACGCAGGCGGATATCCTCGCCACGCCGCCAGTGTGGTTCTTCACCCCGACCTTGCAGAACTATCAGGAAATCTTCGCGGATTCGAAGGTCATCGGCGCCATCGGCAATTCGCTGCTGATCGCGACGGCGACGACCGCACTGGCGGTGCTGCTCGGTGCCCCGGCAGCCTTCGCGCTGGCGCGCTATGAGTTCCGCGGCAAGTCCGACCTCTGGTTCTGGTTCATCTCCAACCGGATGACGAGCCCGATCGTGCTGGCGCTGCCGGTCTATCTGCTGGCGATGCAGGCGAACCTGCTCGACACCCATATCGTGCTGATCCTGATCTACCTCACCTTCAACCTGCCCATTGTGGTGTGGATCTGCACCGATCAGTTCAAGTCCATTCCCGCTGACCTCGAGCAGGCCGCCCGGCTGGACGGCGCCGACCAGTTCACCATCTTCCGCAAGATCTACCTGCCGCTCGCCGCGCCGGGTATCGCTGTGTCCGCGATCTTCTCCTTCATCTTTTCCTGGAACGAACTGCTCTATGCCCTTGTCCTGACGCGGCGAGCCGCGCAGACCGCCCCGGTCGTCGCCACCAGCTTCATGTCGGGCTATGAGCTGCCCTGGGGCAAGATCATGGCTGCGGGCACCGTCATCGTTCTGCCGGTCACGATCTTCGCGCTGCTGGTCTCCCGGCATATGGTGCGCGGCCTGACGATGGGGGCGACGAAATGAGCGCGCCCGTCGCCATTCCGCTCGGCATCAATCTCGGCTTCTGCACGAAACGCTGGGTGACGCCCGAGCTCTGGGCACCGCTGGTCCGCGAGCGGCTGGGGCTCGATCTCGTCCAGTTCTCGCTGGACCTCGTCGATCCGATGTGGCCGGATGCCGTCGTGGAGCGCCACGCCGCTGTCATCCGCCGGCAGGCGGCTGCCCACGGCATCGCCATTCACAGCGCCTTCATCGGGCTGGCGCATTACACCTTTAACCAGCTTCTGCATCCCGATCCCGCCGTGCGTGACTATGCCGAGAACTGGCTGGTCCGGGCCTATCGCTTTGCCGCCGCGGCGGGCATCACCCGCGTCGGCGGTCCGCTGGGCGCCGTGGCGGCGCGCGCCGACGGGTCGGAGGCCGATGCGCTTGACGAAGCCGACTATGAGGAGCTGGTCGGCCGGATGTTGCGGCTGGCGGAGCAGGCGAGGGGGCTCGGGCTGAGCGAGCTCTATGTCGAGCCTACGCCGCTTCGGCGGGAATGGCCGTGGACGATCCCGCAGGCCCGGCGGATGATGGCGGACCTCGGCGGCAGCGCGGTGCCGTGGCGGCTGTGCGTCGACTGGGGCCACGGTACCTTCCGGCCGCTCTACCCGGAGCCGGAAGCGGAGATGGAACGCTGGCTGGTCGAGCTGGCGGACGTGATCACCGCCGTCCACATCCAGCAGACCGACTTCGCCCTCGACCGGCACTGGGACTTCACGGTTCCCGGCGCGGTCGATCCCGTCGCGGCGGCGGCCCTTCTGCGCCGCAGCGGTGTGGCACCCTCGCCGGTCTTTCTTGAAGTGTTTTATCCCTTCGAACACGACAGTGCGTCGATCCTGAAGGCGCTGGAGGATTCCATGAATACCCTCCGGCGGGCCTTCGGTTAGGGGAACAGCATGAACATGGCCGGACGCGATACGGGCAGGCTGTCGTCACCTCAGGAAATCGAGGCGGCGCAGACGCGCGCACGGGTTGCGTGGCTGTATTTCGTCGGCGGCCTCACCCAGCAGGACATCGCCGACCAGCTCGGGCTGACCCGGCTGCGCATCAACAAGATCCTAGGCCAGGTCCGTGCGGATGGCTCGGTCGTGATCGACATCCGGCTGCCGATGGCCGATTGCGTCGATCTGGAGCAGCGGCTGACGGCGCGATATGGGCTGGAGGAGGCCTGCGTCGTGCCGAGCCTGGCGGATGAAACCGACCAGCAGCGCGTGATCGGAGACGCCGCCGGCGCCATGCTGGAGCGGCTGCTCGAGAACGGCATGGGCATCGGAGTGGGCTGGGGCAAGACACTGACGGCGGGGCTGAAGCGGATCACGCCGCGGCCGCTTTCGGATTGCTGGGTCACCTCGGTGATGGGCGGACTTACCCGTGGGTCGGGTTCCAGCACCTTCGAGGTTGCGACCGGCTACGCCCGGGCGCTCTCGGCCGAGTGCTACTATCTCGCCGCGCCGCTCTACCTGCCGACGCCAGAGGGCCTTGCGCTGATGCTGTCCCACCATGGCATCGGCGAGACGATGCGCCGGGCGCGCGCCGTCGATGTGGCGCTGGTGTCCTGCGGCGACATGACGAACCGCTCGCTGCTGGTGCAGACCCAGACCGTGTCCGAGAACATCGACGGGCTGCGCGCGGCGGGAGCGGTCGGCGACCTCCTCGGCGTCTTCCTGAATGCGGAAGGCGCGCCGGTGGACCACCCTCTCAACGAGCGCGTGCTGTCGCTGGCGCCGCATGAGCTGAAGTCCGTTCGTTTTCCCATCCTCGCTTCCGGCGGTCTGCACAAAGTGCCGATCGTCGGAGCGATCCTTCAGGCTGGCTATGCCAAGCGCCTCGTGACCGATGAAACCTGCGCCGCGGCCCTGCTGGCGCGATGATGACCAATGCGACCCCGCGCGGGCAGGCCCGGACCATCGGGCCGCTGACTTCTGGAGTTTGAGCCGATGACCTTTCTGCGCCTGGACAGCATCAAGAAGAACTTCGGTGACGTCTCCGTCATCAAGGGCGTGACCTTCTCGGCCGCGAAGGGCGAGTTTGTCGTGTTCGTCGGCCCCTCCGGCTGCGGCAAGTCCACCCTGCTTCGGATGATCGCGGGGCTGGAAGACGTCAGCGAAGGGCAGCTGCGCATCGACGACAAGGACGTGACCTACGAGGAGCCGGCCAAGCGCGAGGTCTCGATGGTCTTCCAGTCCTATGCGCTCTACCCCCACATGAGCGTGTTCGAGAACATGGCCTTCGGCCTGCGTATGGCGAAGATGCCGGAGAACGAGATCCGCACCCGGGTGGCCGAAGCGGCCCGCATCCTGCAGCTGGAGCCCCTGCTCGAGCGCAAGCCGCGTGCGCTTTCCGGTGGCCAGCGCCAGCGTGTCGCCATCGGTCGCTCCATCGTCCGGCACCCCAAGATCTTCCTGTTCGACGAGCCGCTGTCCAACCTCGACGCCGAGCTTCGCTCCCAGATGCGGGTCGAGATCGCGAAGCTGCACCGCAGCCTCGGCGCCACCATGGTCTACGTGACCCATGACCAGGTGGAAGCGATGACCCTGGCGGACCGTATCGTGGTGCTGCGGGCCGGCCTTGTGGAGCAGATCGGCTCGCCGACCGAGCTCTACGACCGTCCGGCCAACACCTTCGTCGCCGGCTTCATCGGCTCGCCGAAGATGAACTTCATCAACGCCACCGTGAGTGCCGCCGGCCCCGGCTCGCTGGTGCTGGATCATGTGACGTTCGTCGGCGGCCGGCTGGTGGTCGATACCCCGTCGGCCGGGAAGGTGAAGGTCGGCGACACCGTCATCGTCGGCCTCCGCCCCGAGCATCTCGAGATCGGGTCGAGCGCGCCGGTGCTGTCGCTGACGCTCGACTTCGCGGAGAATCTCGGCGGCTCCACCCAGCTTTACGCCCGCGGTGAGGGCGAGCCCGTCATCATCGTCACGCCGGGGCGTCCGGCCCTCGATGCGGGTGACACCGTGAAAGCCGGCATCTCTCCCAAGCACATCTACCTCTTCGACGCCGCCGGCATCGCCCTCTGAGCGAAGCCGGGAACCGCAGTTCAACAGGACATCGCCATGGTTCAAGCCCTCGTGCTCGAGAAAAAGGGCGAACTCGCCCTAAGGGACATCGATCTTCCGCTGGAGGTCGGCCCCGATGACGTTAAGATCGCCATCCATACGGTGGGCGTCTGCGGCAGCGACGTCCATTACTACACCCATGGCGCCATCGGTTCCTTCGTGGTGCGCGAGCCGATGGTGCTGGGCCATGAGGCCGCCGGCACGGTCGTCGCGGTGGGATCGCAGGTGAAGAGCCTCGCCGTGGGAGACCGGGTTTGCATGGAGCCGGGCGTTCCCAACATGAACTCGCGCGCCACCAAGCTCGGCATCTACAATGTCGATCCCGACGTCCGGTTCTGGGCGACGCCGCCGGTGCACGGCGTTCTGACCCCCGAAGTCGTCCATCCCGCGGCGTTCACCTACAAGATCCCCGACAACGTCTCCTTCGCCGAAGGCGCGATGGTGGAGCCCTTCGCTGTGGGCCTCCAGGCCGCGACCCGGGCGCGGATCACGCCCGGCGATGTGGCGGTGGTGATCGGCTGCGGCCCGATCGGCATCATGACCGCGCTGGCCGCCCTCGCGGGTGGCTGCGCCCGGGTCTACATCTCGGACCTCAGCGCCCCCAAGCTCGCCATTGCGGGCCAGTACCCGGGCATCCACCCGGTGAACATCACCCAGCAGCCGCTGGCCGAGGTCATCTCCCGGGAAACCGACGGCTGGGGCGCGGACGTGATCTTCGAGGCGAGCGGCAGCCCGCGCGCCTATGACGGGCTTTTCGATCTGATGCGGCCGGGCGGCACGCTGGTTCTGGTCGGACTTCCCGTCGAGCGGGTGAATTTCGACGTGCCGGCCTCGATCATCAAGGAGGCCCGCATCGAGACCGTGTTCCGCTACGCCAATAATTTCGACCGGGCGGTCAATCTGATCGCCTCCGGCAAGGTCGACCTGAAGCCGCTCATCTCCGGCACCTTCGACTTTGCCGAGAGCATCGCCGCGTTCGATCGGGCCGCCAAGGGCCTGCCCGACGACGTCAAGCTGCAGATCCGCCTGCGCGACTGAGGTCGCCCAGCCGACGACATCCCCGGCCCGCCCTTCGGCGGGCCGCCCTTGGGATTCGGGACAGGGACCTTGATCCCGAATGACGGTGGCCCCGCCGGGCGCCCTTGAAACAATCTATCGAGGACTGAGATGGAAAGCAGGCTCGCAGGGAAGGTGGCCGCTGTTACCGGTGCGGCGTCGGGCATTGGTCTCGAATGCGCCCGTGCGATGATCGGCGAAGGCGCCCGTGTGGTGCTGGTCGACCGAGCGGCGGACACGCTGGAGACGATCTGCAGGGAGCTCGGCGAGCGTGCCGTGCCGCTGGTGATCGACCTCGCCGATCCGGCCAGCGTCGCCACCATGGTGCCGTCGATCCTGTCGCGCTGCGGCCAGCTCGACATCTTCCACGCCAATGCCGGCGCCTATATCGGCGGCGATGTCCTCACCGCCGATCCCGACGTCTGGGACCGGGTTCTCAACCTCAACGTCAACGCGGCGTTCCGCACCGTGCAGGCGGTCCTGCCGCACATGGTGGAACGCGGCACCGGCGACGTCATCTTCACCAGCTCGATCGCCGGTGTCGTGCCGGTGGTGTGGGAGCCGGTCTACACTGCCTCCAAATTCGCAGTGCAGGCCTTCGTCCATACTGTTCGTCGACAGGTGGCCAAGCATGGCGTGCGGGTCGGGGCGGTGCTGCCCGGTCCCGTCGTCACCGCGCTCATCAAGGACTGGCCGCAGGCGAAGCTCGACGAGGCGCTGGCGGCCGGCGCCCTGATGGAGCCGAAGGAGGTTGCGGACTCCGTCATCTTCATGCTTACCCGTCCCCGTAATGTGACCATCCGCGATCTCGTGATCCTGCCGAACGGAACGGACCTCTGACATGACCGAGTGCTTTGCCGGAATCGACGTCGGGACAGGCAGCGTGCGCGCCGGCATCTTCGACGCCGCCGGCAATCTGCTCGCTGCTGCCAAGCGCGACATACGGATGTGGAAGGAGCCGGGCGACATCGCCGAGCAGTCCAGCGCCGACATCTGGTCTGCCGTCTGCGCCAGCCTGCGCGAGGCAACCGCACGGGCTGGGGTGGCGCCATCGGACATTGCCGGCATCGGCTTCGACGCGACGTGTTCGCTGGTCGTTTGCGGGGAGGGGGGCGAGACTCTGCCGGTCGGCCGGCACGGCGACCCACAACGCGACGTCATCGTGTGGATGGACCACCGCGCCACCGGCCAGGCCGATCGCATCAACCGTCTCGGCAGCCCGGTGCTGGATTATGTCGGCGGCATCATCTCGCCCGAGATGGAGACGCCCAAGCTGCTCTGGCTCAGCGAGGAACTGCCCGAGACGTTCGGGAAGGCCTGGCAGTTCTTTGATCTCGCCGACTTCCTGACCTGGAAGGCGACCGGCAGCCTCGCGCGCTCGGTCTGCACGGTGACCTGCAAATGGACCTATCTCGCCCATGAGAAGCGGTGGGATGAGGCCTATTTCCGCGCGATCGGCCTCGGCGCTCTGGCTGACGAGCAGTTCCGTCGGATCGGCACGGAGATCGTTGCCGCCGGCACGCCCTTGGGGCAGGGGCTGTCGGAAGGTGCGGCCGCCGAACTGGGTCTGGTCGCCGGCACGCCGGTCGCTGCCGGTCTCATCGACGCGCATGCGGGCGGAATTGGAACGGTCGGGGCGCGGGGCGGGGAGGGCGGCGCGCTCAACCGCATGGCCTATGTGTTCGGCACCTCCGCCTGCACGCTGCTGACGACGGCAGACCCCGCGTTCATCCCGGGCGTGTGGGGACCCTATTTCTCGGCCATGGTGCCGGGCCTCTGGCTGAATGAAGGAGGCCAGTCCGCAGCGGGCGCCGCCATCGACCGTCTCGTGCGCCTCCATCCTGCCGCCCATAAGGCTGGCGAGATGGCGCGCGAGGCCGGCCAGAACCTCAGCATGTGGCTCGCCGAACGTGCCGAGCAGGCGGGCGGCGCGGCGGCCATCGCCAATCTGGTCGGCACGCTGCACGTGGTCCCCGAATTCCTCGGCAACCGCGCTCCCTTCGCCGATCACAATGCCCGCGGCATTGTGGCGGGCCTCGGCATGGATGAGGGTGTCGACAGCCTCGTCGGTCTCTACATGGCCGGTCTTGCGGGCATCGGCTACGGTCTCCGGCAGATCCTTGAAGCTCAGCATGCCAAGGGTGCGAAGACCGATACCATCATCGTCAGCGGCGGGGCGGGACAGAGCCCGCTGGTGCGGCAGGTGCTCGCCGACGCCGCAGGCGTCACCGTCGCCGCGACGACGTCGCCTGAGCCGGTGCTGCTGGGTTCCGCCGTGCTCGGTGCCGTGGCGGCCGGACGCTTCGCCGGCTTCGAGGAGGCCATGTCCGCCATGTCCGAGATCGAAGTCACCTATGTCGCCAACGACGCCACGCGTGGCTGGCACGAGCGACGGTTCAAGGCGTTCGAAACGCTGCAGGCCGCGTATCGCGACCTCCGCGGCTGAGGTGAATTGCGGGAATTGCGCGCGGCGCGAAGGCGGCGCCGTCGACGATCCATGCCGATTGACCTAGGTTCGGCCTCCACCCCCGAGCGCGCATGACGTAACGTCGGCAAGGCCGCGTTAACCATGAATGGCATGTGCCGTACTTTCGCCCCACATCGCCAGCCTTTTGTGTCATAAAGGGCACGCCGCGCGAGCGGTCTTGTTGGGTATGCGATCCTGCTCTCCCAAGCGTCGGCAAACAGGCGCCGGGCATCGGATCGCAAAACATGGTTGGGGGAGCATGGGGCAGCATCGGGCTCGGCAGATTGAGCGCAGCGCACCCGGCACACGTGCCGCCGAAGGCGGTGCTGTTGTCGAAACCTCGTTCCCGAAGGGCAATCGCCCCGCCTGCCTGTCCCGCGCCGTCCGCCTCGCGCTTGTCGTGGGGGTCGGCCTGATGGCTGCCAACTGCACCACGAACAACAAATTCGCCAGCATCATCGACCCGAAATGGGGCGTCTCCGCCAGCCCGCGCGTGGTGAAGCCGGGTGACCCGATTCCGAAGGGTGGTGGAGCCTATCGCGTCGGAAAGCCCTATCAGATCGCCGGCAAGACCTACGTCCCGCAGGAAAATCCGAAGAATTACAAAGCCGTCGGCCTCGCCTCCTGGTATGGCGACGACTTTCACGGACGCCTGACCGCCAATGGCGAGGTGTTCGACATGGACTCCATCGCCGCGGCGCACCCGACGCTGCCGATGCCGTCCTATGTCCGCATCACCAACCTCGACAACCGTCGCTCGATCATCGCCCGCGTGAATGATCGCGGACCCTATCACCCCAACCGCGTGCTCGATGTTTCCCGTCGCACCGCCGAGCTCCTTGCATTCCGCAACAAGGGCACGGCACGAGTGAAGGTCGAGTATGTCGGCCTCGCCCCGCTTGATGGGTCGGACGATCGCAAGCTGGTGGCGACGCTCCGTGAAGGCGGCGATGCGCCGATGCCGTCGGATTCCGCGGTTATGGTCGCATCGGCCGACGCCGCCATGCCCGTCCGCCCGTCGACCATGCGCGTGCCCTCCATCGCCCCGCCGCCGCCGGATAGGCCGTTTGACATTGGTGGGCCGGAACTGGCCGATGCCGCGCCCCAGACGGCTCTGCCGCGCCAGACCTATATCCCCGTGGCCCCGCCCGCCCAGCCTGTCCAGCGTATCGCCATGGTGCAGCGGGTCGACGAGGTCGAGCCTCAGGCCAGCGTTCCCGAGCCGCTTCCGGCGCCACGCGCCGTCTCGGCACCCGTGGTCTCCACGCCCAAGCCTGCAGCCGCCGCGGCAAAGCCGGTCATCCGTCCCACCGGCGGGCCGGCCCTGGCGAGTCTGGCCCCCGTGCCACGCCCTGCGCCCGTAGCGGCGAAGCCGGTCGCCGCCGTGGCGGCCGCCAAGCCGGCGGCTAAGCCCGCGCCGAGGACGGCAGGCCCATCGGCCGTGCCCGGTCCGTCCTCCATTGCCGCCTCCGGTTGGGTTGTCGGCCCGCAGCCCGTTGCCGGCTATGCCCCGGCGTCGGGCGTTCTGACACCGGCCGGCTCGGGTTCCGGGCTGTATTGAGGCGGATGCCGCGCTAGCATGAAGCCAGCGGAAGGCGGGACCATCTCGCTTCCGCTTTATGTCCCAGCAAGGCTGCATGCTATGGCGTCTTCTCGAAGGACCGCACCACTTCCGGCGGAAACGGCACCGCGCCCGGCCACATGGATCGTGGCCGGATGCCTTATCCTTCTCGGCATCTGTCTTGCCCCGCAGGCTTTCGCACAGGTCGCGGCCCCGGCCATCGCTTCGCCGCAGGCGCTTCTGATGGATTTCGACAGCGGCACCGTGCTGTTCGAGCGTGATGCCGACACCCAGGTGGCGCCGGCGAACCTCACCAAGCTGATGACGATGGCGCTGGTTTTTCGCACCATCGAGACCGGCAAGATCACTCCCGATGACGCCCTGACCGTCAGCGAATATGCCTGGCGCAAAGGTGGCGCCCCTTCCGGCAGCACCGCGATGTTCGCCGCGCTCAACAGCCGGATCAAGGTGTCGGACCTGATGCGGGGCGTCATGGTCCAGTCAGGCAACGATGCCGCGCTCGTGCTGGCCGAAGGCATCGCCGGCAACGAACTGGCCTTTGCCGGTCGGATGAACGACGAGGCGAAGAGGCTCGGGCTCACCGGCTCCACCTTCCGCAACGCGACGGGGCTGGCCGATCCGGGCCAGGTCACCACCGCGCGCGACATGGCCCGGCTGGCGACGCATGTCATCCGCACCTATCCGCAGGACTATGCGATCTATTCCGAGAAGGAATTCACCTGGAACAAGATACGCCAGCTGAACCGCAACCCGCTGCTCGGCATGAGCCTCGGCGCGGATGGACTGGTGACGGGATACTTAAAAGATGCCGGCTTCAATGTCGTCGGCTCCGCCGTTCAGAACGGGCAACGCCTCATCGTCGTCATCCTCGGTGCCAAATCGGACAAGGAGCGAGCGGAGGACGCCCGCAAGCTGCTGGAATGGGGCTTCCGCTCCTTTGAGCAGCGTGTCCTGTTCACCGACGGACAGGTGGTCGGCGATGCCGCGATGTATGGCGGCACCCTGGGCAATGCCCCCCTCGTCGGCGTCGGCGCCATCCGGCTGCTGGTGCCTCGGGACGGCACCGAACGTATCACCGCGCGTATCCAGTATGTCGGGCCGATCCCCGCTCCGGTTGAGAAGGGCCAGGAGCTGGCCCGTCTGCGGATCTTTCGCGGCGAGCAAATGGCGCTGGACGTGCCGCTTGTTGCTGCGGAGGCGGTGCCTCGCGGCCCGCTCTGGCGGCGTGCACTGGACGGTGCCTATGAGCTGGTGGTGACGCTGGCCCGGCAGGGGTACGACAAGCTGAAGAGCCGCCTGGGATGAACCCGCTGCCACGCCAGATGACCGGCGTCACTTCCCCCCTCGCGACGTCGCGGGGGCGTTTCATCACGCTTGAAGGCGGGGAAGGGGCCGGCAAGTCGACCCAGGCACGGCGTCTCGCCGAGCGGCTGCGTGGCGCTGGCTACGAGGTCGTCACAACCCGCGAGCCCGGCGGGTCGCCCGGTGCTGAAGCGATCCGCCACGTGCTGTTGTCGGGTGCGGCCAAGCCGCTCGGCGCCGAGGCCGAGACCATGCTGTTCGCCGCGGCGCGGGCCGACCACCTGGCCACAACCATACGGCCCGCGCTCGAACGGGGCGCGTGGGTCATCTGCGACCGCTTCGCCGACTCGACCCGAGTTTATCAGGGCTCCGCCGGCCATGTGGGGCAGGGCCTCATCGCTGCACTGGAGAGCGTGACGGTCGGAGACACCCGACCGGACCTCACCCTGGTTCTCGATCTTCCCGTTGAGGAAGGACTTGCGCGTGCCGCCCGGCGCAGCGCCGGTGGAAAGACGGACCGCTTCGAAAGCGAGACACTCGATTTCCACCGCCGCCTGCGCGAAGGGTTCCGTGCACTGGTCGCCGCCGAGCCCCGCCGCTGCGCGCTGATAGACGCGGGCCGCGATCCGTTGACGGTGTCCAATGCGATATGGGATGTCGTGACCGACCGCCTTCCCCCGCACCGGAACGGATCGACCGACATCCCATGAGCGCCGAGGCTCCCGTCGAAGCCGACCGCCTCGAGGGTGCGCCGCATCCCCGCCAGCGCACGCATCTCGTCGGCCATGACGACGCACAGATGATGGTGCGCGAGGCGTGGGACGCCGGGCGCCTGCCGCATGCGCTGCTGCTGGGCGGAACTGAAGGCATCGGCAAGGCCACTCTGGCCTATCGAATTGCCCGTTTCGTGCTCTCGGGTGGCGCCGCGCCTGCCGGTTCGCTGGAGGTGGCCGCCGATCACCCAGCGGCGCGCCAGGTGCAGGCACTCTCACATCCCGATCTTCTGGTCCTGCGGCGGATCGCCGGGGACAACGGCAAGTTGCCCTCCTTCATACCGGCCGAGCAGGTGCGGCGACTGAAGTCCTTTTTCGGCTCGACCGCCGCCCTCGGCGGATGGCGCGTCTGCATCGTCGACACGCTGGACGAGATGAACGCGCAGGGCGCCAACGCACTGCTCAAGACGCTCGAAGAGCCACCGGCCCGGGCGCTGTTCCTTCTGGTGAGCCATGCTCCCGGCCGGCTGCTGCCGACCATCCGCTCGCGCTGCCGGGCGGTGTCGCTGAGGCCGCTGCGCGACAGTGAGGTGATCGGCGCGCTTGACCAGCTCGGCGAGGAGATGGGCGGTCTCGACCCCGGCCGCTTCGAGGCCGCCGCCACCGCGGCCGAAGGTAGCGTCAGGGAAGCCCTGAGGCTGCTCTTGGGGGAGGGGCTGGCGATCCGCACCGCGACCGAGGAACTGCTGGACAGCCTGCCCGATGCCGACGGCCGGGCGCTTCACGCCCTTGGCGACCGGCTCCAGGGCGACCGCGCCGGCGGACTGGAGAGCTTCGTCGCCACCATCGAAGCCTGGGTGAGCGACCACGCGACCGGGCGCCGGCAAAGACCCGGCCTTCGCCTTGCACGGTTGCCGGAGGTGTGGGAGAAGGTTCGCCGCGCTGCGGTCGACGCCGACACCTTCAATCTCGACCGCAAGACACTCGTCTTCCGGATCTTCGCGTCGATCGAGGAGGCAATCACCCGCTAGGGTGAGGAATCCCGGCGGCGGCTCGCCAACGGGACATGCCCGCGTGACTTCGACCTTCTACATCACCACCGCGATCGACTACCCCAACGGCTCGCCCCATATCGGGCACGCCTATGAGAAGATCGCGGCTGACGCGATCGCCCGGTTCCGCCGCCTCGAGGGCGACCGTGTGCGCTTCCTTACCGGCACTGACGAGCACGGGCTGAAGATGATGCAGACGGCCCAGAAGCAGGGCCTGACGCCGCTCGAATGGGCGACGAAAAATGCGACCCGCTTCCAGCAGATGGACGCACTGCTGGGTGTCTCCTACGACCGCTTCATCCGCACCACGGACGCCGACCACATCGCGTCCAGCCAGGCCATCTGGCGCAAAATGCTGGCAAAGGGCGACATCTACCTCAGCGCCTATTCCGGCTGGTACTCGGTCCGCGACGAGGCCTATTACGCCGAGGACGAGACCACGGTGACGCCCGATGGCGTGCGGCTCGGCCCGCAGGGCACGCCGGTGGAGTGGACCGAGGAGAAGAGCTATTTCTTCCGCCTCTCGGCCTATCAGCAGCCGCTCCTCGACTATTACGCCGCCCATCCCGATTTCATCCAGCCGGAGAGCCGCCGCAACGAGGTGCTGAGCTTCGTGAAGGGCGGGCTGCAGGACCTCTCCATCAGCCGCACCACCTTCTCCTGGGGCGTGCCGGTACCGGACGATCCCGAGCACGTGATGTATGTGTGGGTCGACGCCCTCACCAACTACATCACGGGCTGCGGCTATCCCGATGAAGATGGCGAGGCCTTCCGCACCTGGTGGCCGGCGGCGCTCCATGTCATCGGCAAGGACATCATCCGCTTCCACGCCGTCTATTGGCCGGCCTTCCTCATGTCGGCCGGGATAGCGCCGCCCCATGCCGTCTTTGCCCACGGTTTCATCCACAATCGCGGGGAGAAGATGTCGAAGTCGGTCGGCAACGTGATCGACCCGTTCGACCTCGCCGCCGCCTATGGCGTTGATGCGCTGCGCTATTTCCTGCTGCGGGAGATTCCCTTCGGCCAGGACGGCAGCTACAGCCACGAGGCCATCGTCGCCCGCACCAATGCCGATCTCGCGAACGACCTCGGCAATCTCGCCCAGCGCTCGCTCTCCATGGTCGCGAAAAACCTCGGCGGCGTGCTGCCCGTACCCGGGGCGCTCTCGGAAGAGGATGCCGCCATCCTCGCCAGCGCCGATGCCATGCTGGAGAAGGTCCGCGAGGCTATGCGGGGCTGGCAGATACACCAGGCGATCGGCGCGATCTGGGCCGTCGTGGCCGATGCCAACCGCTACTTTGCCGCGGCCGCTCCGTGGGAGTTGCGCAAATCGGATCCGGAGCGCTTCGGCACCGTGCTTTGGACCACCGCCGAGGTGATCCGGCAGGTGTCCATCCTCGCCCAGCCCATCATCCCATCCAGCGCCGCCAAGCTGCTGGACCTGCTGGCGGTGCCGGAGCCGGCCCGCACCTTCGCCGCGCTCGGCGGGGCAGGGCGCCTCGCAGGCGGCACCGCCCTCCCTGCCCCGGTCGCGGTGTTCCCGCGCTATGTCGAGGCGGAAGCGTCCTGATGGCCCTGGAACGCCCTGCCGGCATGATGGTCGACAGCCATTGCCACCTCGACTTTCCGGACTTCGCCGCCGAACTCGATGCGGTCGTCGAACGCGCACGTGCGGCCGGCGTGGGACGGCTGGTGACGATCGGCACCCGGGTGCGCCGCTCGGCCGAGGTGCGTGCCATCGCCGAGCGTTTCGAGCACGTCTATTGCTCGGTGGGGACGCATCCCCACAATGCCGGCGAGGAAGCTGATGTCACCCTTGATGAACTGCTGGGTGAGGCCGACCATCCCAAGGTCGTCGCCATCGGGGAAGCGGGGCTCGACTATCACTACGACACTGCGCCGCGCGATGCGCAGGCCGCCGGATTTCGCCGCCACATCGAGGCGGCGCGGCGCACCGGCCTGCCGCTCGTCATCCATGCCCGCGACGCCGATGAGGATGTCGCGGCGATCCTGGAAGACGAGACGGGGAAGGGCGCTTTCGGCTTCGTCCTGCACTGCTTCACCGCGGGAGAGGCTCTCGCGCGACGCGCCGTTGCACTTGGTGGCTACGTCTCCTTCTCCGGCATCCTGACCTTCAAATCCGGGGCGCCGCTGCGGGAGATCGCGGCCGCCCTGCCGGCCGACCGCCTGCTGGTGGAGACCGACGCCCCCTATCTCGCGCCCAATTCGAAGCGGGGAAAGCGGAACGAGCCCTCCTTCGTGGTCGAGACCGCTGCCGTGCTGGCGCAGGCACGAGGGATTTCGCCCGAGGCGCTGGCGGACCTGACGACGGCCAATTTCTTTCGGCTCTTCTCGCGCGCGCTCTGAGGAACCACGCCATGGCACTGAGCTTCACCGTTCTGGGATGTGGCTCATCGGGTGGCGTGCCACGCGTGGGGCAGGGTTGGGGGGCCTGCGATCCCGCGGAACCGCGTAACCGGCGCCGGCGCTGTTCCATGCTTGCGGAACGCCGGGGAGCGGATGGCGCACGGACCACGGTGCTCATCGATACATCGCCGGACCTGCGCGAGCAGCTGCTTAGTGCCGACGTCCGGCGGCTGGATGGCGTTCTGATCACCCATGAGCACGCTGACCACACCCACGGCATCGACGATGTGCGCCCGCTCACCATCCTGCAGCGCCGGCGCATCGATACCTGGATGGATGCGGAGACCTCGGCCGTCGTGCGGCAGCGCTTCGGCTACTGCTTCGAGACACCGCCGGGCAGCGACTATCCCCCGATCCTCAACGAGCACCGCTACCGGCACGGCGAACCGGTCCGGGTGCCAGGTCCGGGCGGCGAGGTGGAGGCGATGCCATTCCGGCAGTACCACGGCAAGATCATCGCCTTCGGCTTTCGCATCGGCGGCCTGGCCTATTCCAGCGACCTCCACGACATACCGGAAGAGAGCCTCCCTTTTCTCGAAGGGCTGGATGTGTGGATCGTCGACGCACTGCGTCCCACACCGCATCCCAGCCATTTTTCGCTCTCGGACGCATTGGCCTGGATTGAACGTCTCCGCCCGAAACGGGCCATTCTCACCAACCTGCACACGGACCTCGATTACGGCACGCTTCGGCGCGAGCTGCCGCCGGGCGTCGAGCCGGCCCATGACGGCATGATCGTCGAGCTTTGACGCATACAACCGGCAGCCCGATATCTCGCCTCAGCTACAGCATGATCTATTTTCCATAATATGTCTTCTGCGACTCTGAGGTCATGGATTGCCGGAGACAGATGGAAGCGACACGGAGGCCCGGCATGACCCCTTCCCGCGAGATCGAGCGGCTGCTCGCCATCATGGCGGCGCTGCGCGCACCGGCTACCGGGTGCCCATGGGATCTGGAGCAGGATTTCCGCTCCATCGCGCCCTACACGATCGAGGAAGCCTATGAGGTTGCCGACGCCATTGAGCGCGACGACATGGACGACCTCTGCGACGAACTGGGCGATCTGCTGCTTCAGGTGGTGTTCCACGCACGGATGGCGCAGGAAATTGGCGCGTTCGATTTTGGGGACGTGGTGATGGCGGTGACGTCCAAGATGGTCCGCCGCCATCCCCATGTGTTCGGCGATGCCGCGGGGCGTGACGTCGCCGCGGTGAACGCCGCGTGGGACGCCATCAAGGCGGAGGAGAAGCGCGCGCGGGCCGAACGCCGCGCCCGGCGCAACCTCCCGCCCGAGGGCAGGGCGCGAACGCTGGGCGATGTTCCCGCCAATGCCCCTGCCCTCACCCGCGCCGTCAAGCTTCAGGACAAGGCGGCTAAAGTCGGGTTCGACTGGCCGGGCGTCGAACCCGTCATCGACAAGATTCGGGAAGAGATCGCCGAAGTCGAAGCGGAAATCGCGTCGGGAGATCGGGAAGCCGCGGCCGGCGAAGTGGGCGACCTGTTGTTTGCCCTCGCCAATCTCGCCCGCCATCTCGATGTCGACCCCGAGGCGGCGCTGCGTCGGACCAACACGAAGTTCGTGCGCCGTTTCGGCAGCATCGAGGATGCGCTGGAGCGGGAGGGCCGGACGCCGGCGGCGGCGACGCTGGAGGAGATGGAAGCCCTGTGGCAGGCCGCCAAGGCGGAGGAATAGCGGGCCGGGTGCCCGCCATTGGCCGCTCCACCCGTCATACCGCGCCACCGTCGAAGGCCAGACGGCCCTGCGTCCGGTTAATGGCGGGGCACGCCGGTGCGCCGGGCGCCAAACCGTCGCTCCAGATGCTCCACCCGGTCGGGATCGACCCTCACCGCGAGATGCAGCCGGCCGCTTTCGGCGACGCGACGTTCCAAAACCTCGCTGTGGCGATAGAGCCAGCTCAGGCCTTCGCCGTCGGCCGGATCAAGGTCGAGCGCCAGGGTGATCCTCTCGCGCCCGAGCCGCTGCTGGATGGCGCGGGTGAGATCCTCGAGCCCCTCACCGGTGAGCGCGGAAACCGGGATCGGGTGCTCGTCGCCCTGCCGCCGCTCGGCGACGTTGAAGAGGCGCGTGCGATCTTCCACGTCCAGCTTGTCGATCTTGTTCCAGACCTCGACCAGCCGGCCGTGATCGGCGGGATCGATGCCGAGATCGGCGAGGACGTCGTCGACGTCATGGGCCTGCGCGTCGGCGTCTTCGTGCGAGAGGTCACGGACATGAAGGATGATGTCCGCCTCGATGACCTCTTCCAGGGTGGCGCGGAACGCCGCGACCAGCTGCGTCGGCAGCTCGGAGATGAAGCCGACGGTGTCGGACAGGATGATGCGCTCGCCGCTCGGCAGCTCGACGGCCCTGAGGGTAGGGTCGAGCGTCGCGAAGAGCAGGTCCTGCGCCCGAACCTGCGCCCGCGTCAGACGGTTGAACAGGGTGGACTTGCCGGCATTGGTGTAACCCACCAAGGCCACCACGGGATAGGGCACCTTCTTGCGGCTCGCGCGATGCAGAGCCCGGGTCCGCTTCACCTGCTCGAGCTCCCGCTCGATCTTGGTGATGCGCTCGCCGATGATGCGCCGGTCCGCTTCGATCTGGGTCTCACCGGGACCGCCGAGAAAGCCGAAGCCGCCCCGTTGGCGTTCCAGATGGGTCCAGGAGCGTACCAGCCGGCTTTTCTGGTAGCTGAGATGCGCCAGCTCCACTTGAAGCACGCCTTCACGCGTGCGGGCACGCTGGCCGAAGATCTCGAGGATCAGCGCCGTACGGTCGATGACTTTCGCCGACCATGCCTTTTCGAGATTGCGCTGCTGAACCGGGCTGAGCGGAGCATCAACGAAAACCAGCCCTGCCCCACCCTCGCGCACCCGCTCGGCGATCTCCTCGACCTTGCCCGTGCCGAGATAAGTCGCCGGGCGCACCGTGGAAAGCCCCACGATGGCCTGACCAACCACATCGAGATCGATCGCGAGGGCAAGGCCGACAGCCTCATCGAGGCGCGCCTCGGGCGTACGCCGCGGAGGCTCGCCCTCCCCGGGCCTGAAACGCGTCAGGTTCGGCTCGATGACCACAACGCGGGTCGCGTCCGCCGGCGTGTCCGTCACGCCCGCGACGGTCGAAGCGGTTGCGGCTTTGGCGAGCCGGCGACCGGCGGCACTCTTGAGGTCCAAATCAGCCCTTTTCTCCGGCCTCGTCCGCCGCGTCGAACAGCTGGACAGGGTGACCCGGCATGATCGTCGAGATTGCGTGCTTATAGACCAGTTGCGAGTGCCCGTCTCGCCGCAGGAGCACGCAGAAATTGTCGAACCATGTCACGACTCCCTGCAGCTTCACGCCGTTGACGAGAAATATCGTGAGAGGCGTCTTGTTCTTGCGGACGTGGTTGAGAAAGGTGTCCTGGAGGTTCTGGGAACGATCCGCGGCCATGTTTTTTTGGTCCGTTTGTGATGTTGCGCCGGCGCGGGCGCCGCCCCGTGCGGTGCGATCCTGTCCGTGGACCGGCCGCTTCGGGACGAGCGTGCGTTGCAAGCATGGCACAGCACGTGTGTCGCGCAAGACTATTTCGTCTCGTATCCCCCAGACCCAAGCTATTCCGCCACCTCGGCATGGTGATGAAAGCGGGCGCGGAGGGCCCGTGCGACCGGGCCGGGGCAACCTAGCCCTATCGGGAGACCATCGATTCGCACCACGGGCATCACAATGGTGCTGGCTGCAGTGATGAAGGCTTCCTGCGCAGCCAGCGCCTCGTCGACCGTGAAGGCGCTTTCCTCCACCCGGAATCCAAGCTCGGCAGCCACTTCCAGCACCACGGTTCGGGTGATGCCACGCAGGATGCCGAAGGCGGCCGGGCGGGTCCGTATGACACCCTCGGCCGTCACGATCCAAGCATTGGTCGATCCACCCTCGGTCACGTAGCCATCGGCGTCGACGAACCATGCTTCGCGGGCTCCGGCGGCGCGTGCCGTCTCCTTGGCCAGCACGTTGGGCAGCAGGCCCACGGTTTTGATGTCGACGCGCTCCCAGCGATTGTCGGGAAGGGTGATGACGGCGACGCCCTCCTCCGCCTGACGGTCACCCTTCGCCCGATCGCCGGTCCGGGCCGTCACCACCACCGAGGGTGGTGTAGAGGGGGCGGGAAACACATGATCGCGGCGGGCGACGCCGCGCGTCACCTGAAGATACACGATGCCGTCCGTCACCCGGTTCCGCCGGATGGTCTCGCGCAGCACCACTCCGAGCGCCGACAGCGGCATCGGCAGGCGGATGCGCAGTTCATCGAGCGAGCGCACCAGCCGCTGCATATGCCGGCGCTCATCGATCATCCGGCCGGCCCGGACCTCGCAGACCTCGTAGACGCCGTCCGCGAACTGGTAGCCGCGATCCTCGACGTGGACAGCCGCCGAACCATGGGGAACGTAACGGCCGTTGACAAAGGCGATGCGGGACATGGGAAGCAAGACTCCTGCGGTAGGGACGTTCAGCGCCGCCAGAAGGCGAAATGGGCAAGCCCGACCACCGCCATGATCTCGAGGCGCCCCAGGATCATGGTCGCTCCCAACAGGATCTTGGCATAGGCGGGAAGTTCAGCCCACGCCGGCCAGAGAACGTCCGGCTGCCAGTGCACCAGATAGACCGGACCGGCGTTGCTCAGCGCGCAGATGGCTGCCACATAGGCCGCGTCGAAGCTGGGCATCGCCGGCGACACCGCGATGGCGACGCCCGCGACGGTCGCTGCCGCGACGATAAAGCAGAGCCATACCGCCTTCATCGCCTGCGGCGTAACCGTCTGCCGGCCGAGTTGCCGCGGCCTCACCGCATGGGGCATGACCAGACGGTTCAGCTCCATCAGGCTCTGCAGGCACATGGCGCCGACGCGGTGCAGCTTGATGCCGCCGCTGGTCGAGAAAGTGGCCCCGCCGACGAACAGCAGCAGCAGAACGAGGCTGAGCGGAAGCGAGACGAAGTCGCCGGCGTGGAGCTGGATGCCGGAGGTGGTGATCAGCGACGTGGCCGTGAAGATGCCGTCCTCGATCGCCATCGCGAGGGAGACTGTTCCCATCGGGTTATTGTAGCGCGCGGCAGCGATCAGAATTCCTACAATGATGACAAGCATCAAGACAGAAATGTTCTCGCGTTGCGTGAACGCCAGCCGGAAACGGCGGGTGACGATCATGCGGTGCCACAGCACGCTGGTGCCACCCATCAGCATGAAGAGGATCATCACCAGCTTGACAGGAAAAGTGCCATAGGCCGCCATGCCATCGGCGTCCGGCAGGATGCTCCCGGTCGAGACGGCCGCGGTGGCAAGACCGAAGGCGTCGAAGCCGCGCAGCCCGACGCTGAACAGCGCCAGCATGCACAGCACGGTGGCGCCGGCATAGAGCGGCACGACCGTCTCGATGGCGTCGTCGAAGGTGACGCCGCGATCGGCATGCGCCTGTTCCGGAGCGATCGCGGTCCGGTCCGGCAACCCTCCGACGCCCGCCGGGGCAAGGACGGCAACCGCCCCCAGCAATGTGAGCAGCCCACCCAGCCATTGCAGCGACAACAGCCACACCAGCGTCGAGCGGGGAAGGTCCGCCAGTTCATGGAGCTGGCCGCCGCCCGTGGTCGTCAGGGCGCTCACCGCCTCGAACCAGGCATCGAGCAAGCCGAGCGAAGTGCTGCCCGCCACCGGCAGCGCGGCGATGAGCGACGACACGACCCAGAACAGCGCAATCAACACATAGGACTGAAGCCGCCCCAGTTTTACCTGCCGGTTGCGGGTGGCGAGATACACGGCTCCAGCGGCGAAGATGGTGAGGAGGGCTGTGAGCAGGAACGCAATGGCGGCTTCTTCCCGCCGCGCCAGCGCCACGGCAGCCGCAAACAGCAGGAACAGCGCCAAGCCGCCCGCCGCCACCGCACCTTTCTGGGCAACCGCAATCATGAAGGCTCAGAAGAATTCGAGGCTGACGCGGAAGAGCTGCTCGACCCGCTTCACCTTCTCCGCGAGCGCAAACAGGACGATACGGTCGCGCGGCTGGATCACGGTGTCCCCGCGCGGCAGCATGACTTTTCCCGCCCGGATCACCGCGCCGATCCGCATGCCATCGAAAAAGTCCAGATTCTTCAGCGGTCGTCCCACGAGGGGAGAGGTTTCGAGGGCCTCGGCCTCGATCACCTCCCCTGCCCCGTTCAGCAGCGAATGCACGCCGCGGATACGGCCTTTCCGCACGTGCTGAAGGATCTTGGAGACGGTGATCTGACGTGGGTTCACATAGGCATCGATGCCCAGCCCGCGGGCAAAGGCGGGATAGTTCGGGTCGTTGAGCAGCGAGAGCATGCGCCGCGCGCCCAGCTCCTTGGACAACAGGCAGGAGAGGATGTTGACCCGGTCGTCATTGGTCACCGCGATCATGGTGTCGGCATCGCCGACCGAGGCCTCCTCCAGCACCACCCGATCGAGCGCGCTGCCGTGGAGCACGACGATGCGGTCCAGATCCTGCGCGATCGCCTCGGCTCGGGCGGCGTTATCCTCGATGATCTTGACGCGCGCCTTGGGATTGCGCCGCTCCAGCTCCCGCGCCACGTAGAAGCCGATATTGCCGCCGCCACCGATCACCACCCGCTGGGCCGGCACCTCGTCATGGCCGAAGATCGACAGGGTTCGCACCACCTGATCGGCCTGCGCCGAGAAATACGCAACGTCTCCGGCAAGAAGCGTGTCCGTGCTCCGGGGCACGAAGACACGGCCCTTGCGGTTGACGGCGATGACGACCGCGCGAAGATCAGGAAACAGGTCCGTGAGCTGGCGCAGCGGGGTGTCCAGAACCGGACAGTCCTCCTCGCAGCGCACGCCGGCGACGACCACCTGGCCATCGGCGAAGTTCACCGTGTCGATGGCCCCGGGCAGCGAGAGCCGCCGCAGCACCATCTCCCCCACCTCGATCTCGGGCGAGATGACGACGTCGATCGGCAGATGATCGCGCGAGAACAGGTCGCGCCAGTGGCCCTGCAGGTAGCTCTGCGCGCGCACCCGGGCAATCTTGGTGGGGACGTCGAACAGCGCATGACCGACCTGGCAGGCGATCATGTTGACCTCGTCGTGCAGCGTGACCGCGATCAGCATGTCAGCGGCGTCGAGCCCGGCGCGGGCCAGCACGTCCGGGTGGGAGCCGTGGCCGACAAAGCCGCGGACATCCAGTGTGTCCGTGATCGCCTGGATCAGCCGCGGCGACGTGTCGATGATCGAGACGTCGTTCTGCTCGGCGGCCAGCCGCTCGGCGATGCCGAACCCGACCTGTCCCGCGCCGCAAATCACGACCTTCATCCTGCCCTCACCCGAACCGGGGCGGAACGGACCGCCGCCCGCCCCCCGTCTTCGATTCACTCTATAGCAGTTTCATCGCCGCACAGGTCAGTTCCGGCGACGATCGTGGGTAAGGGGCGACGTTCAGATGACGGGAACAGAGAGCGGCGGGTGCAGGTAGCCCACCGCTCTCCGCGGTTCAGGCGTTGAACTTCGTGCGGGAGAGCGGCAGCGTCCTGATGTGCCTGCCCGTCAGGGCCGCTACGGCGTTCACCACCGCGGCCACCACGCCGGGAAGGCCCGGCTCGCCGACACCGCCCATGGGCTCCCCGCTTTCCACGATCTCCACATGAATCCTCGGCATGTGGTCGCGACCGAGGATGGTGTAGCCGTCGAAGTTCGAGGCCTGCCGCACCCCGTCGGCATAGACCATCTCTTCGAACAGCGCGGTCGAGACGCCGAGCGCTGCCGCCGATTCTACCTGCGAGCGGATGATGCCGGGATTGACGATGCTGCCCGGATCGAACGCGATCCAGATATCGTGCACCCTCACCTGCCCGTCGGCCAGCGAGACCTCGGCGATGGTCGCGGTCTCCGAGCCGAAGGGCGAGGCCATTGCGACACCGCGGGCGCGACGGCCGCCCTCCGCGTCGAACGGGCCGCGCTTCCAGCCGCCAGAGAGGTCGGCCACGGTCTGAAGCAGCTTGAGATGGCGGCGCCGGTCCTTCAGCAGGTCGAGCCGGAGCTGGAAAGGATCGTGCCCGCCGGCATCGGCCACCTCGTCGAAGAAGCCTTCGTAGAAATAGTCGTTCATCGAATGGCCCACCGAGCGCCAGAAGGCGATGGTGACGGGGTGGAGCAGCTTCACGTAATCCAATGAGCGATCGGCGATGGCGTAGGGTTTCTCGACCAGCCCCTCCACGGCGGAGCCATCCACCGGACCGCCGAACAGCGCGCCGAAGTAACGGCCGGTGGGTCCCTCGCCCACCGTGCGCGCCTCAAGCGCCGCCGGGCGCCCATCCGCCCCCAGTGCCGCCCGGAACCGGGTGAAGCTCAGCGGACGCAGCGCGTCCATGCGGAACTCCTCCTCGCGCGACCACAGCACCTTGACCGGACGCCCCGTCTCCTTGGCGAGCAGGATCGCCTGCGGGAATGGCGATGCCGCGCCGTAGAAGAAATGCCGGCCAAAGAAGCCACCGAGGATCGGCGAGTGCAGGATCACCTTCTCCGGCGAGAGGCCCGCGGTCTTGGCTGCAATCGACTGGAACAGCTCGGGCATCTGGTTCGGCGTCCACAGCTCCAGCGTCCCATCCGGGTTGAACCGGGCCATGGCCGAAGGCGGCTCGAGCTGGGCATGGGCGAGATAGGGCGCGGCATACTCCGCCTCGACAATCCTGGTCGCAGCCGCAAATACGGCAGCGGCATCTCCGGCCTTTTCCGCCGACACCGCGGCGGCCTTCGATTCCTTCAGCGCCGCCAGCATGGCTTCGGAGGAATAATCGGCCGCGACGGTCTTGAGGCCGGTCGCCTCCGGCCGGGTCCAGGTGACGTCGAGTGTCTCCACTGCCTTGCGCGCGCGGAACCAGCTATCGGCCGTAACCGCCACGGCGCCCGGCAGCCGATGCACGCCGTGGACGCCCGGCATGGCCCGAACCGCCGCCTCATTGGCGAACGAGACGGGCTCGGTGCCGAGGTGCGGGGCGTGCTGCACGGCGGCATAGAGCATGCCATCCAGCTTCTGGTCGATGGCGTAGACCGCCTTGCCGGTCGACTTGTCACGGGCGTCGAGGCGGGGCAGCGGCTGGCGGATATAGCGGAAGGTCTTGGGGTCGCGAAGCGGCACGTTCTCGGCCGGCGTCAGCGCCAGCGCGGCCTCGGCGACCTCGCCATAGGGCACATGTCGGCCGCTGGCGGCATGGATCACCACGCCATTCTCAGTCGTCAGTTCACTTGCCGGTACATCCAGCCTGGCGGCGGCGGCGCGCAGGAACATCTCGCGTGCCGTCGCACCGAGCCGGCGCATCACCTCATAGCTCGACCGGGTCGAGAAGCTGCCGCCGGTCAGCCGCAGGCCGCCGATCACCGCATAGTCCGGGCCGGGAGGCGCGCATTCGACGACAAAGCGGCTGGGCTCGACATCGAGCTCTTCGCCAACCATCTGGGCCTGCCCGGTGCTGACCCCCTGCCCTCCCTCGACGAAGGGACTGAGCAGCTTGAAGCTGTTGTCGCGGCCGACGATCAGGAAGGCGGGGATGCGGGTCCCCGGCTTCACCGTGTTGGCGGTCGCCTGGGCCAAGGCCCTATGCGGCAGGGCGGGCAACAGAGCGCCGAGAACCAGCGCGCCGGCACCGGCGCCAAGGAACCGGCGCCGGGAAAGATTCGTGATTCCCTCGGATTTCAGCGGCAGGGCCGACTGGGAGGGAGAAGGACGCAGCAGCATGTTCATGATGTGCTCCTCAGGCCGCGGCGTGGTGGATCGCGGCGGCGATCCGGTTGTAGGTCCCGCACCGGCACAGATTGGTCATGGCGTCGGCTATGTCGGCATCCGTGGGGTGGGGGTTCTGGCTCAGCAGCGCCGCCGCAGCCATGATCTGGCCGGACTGGCAGTAGCCGCACTGAGGCACCTGCACCTCGACCCAGGCTTCGACCAGCTTGCGGCCAACCTCGTCCTGCTCGATCGCCTCGATGGTCCGGATATGCGCAGAGCCGACATTTTCAAGCGCAAGCTGGCATGACCGGGTCGCCTCGCCGTCGACCAGTACGGTGCAGGCACCGCATTGGGCGATGCCGCAGCCATATTTGGTACCGGTGAGGCCCAGCGTGTCCCGCAGGACCCAGAGCAGGGGAGTGTCCGGCTCGGCCGCGACGTCATAGTCACGACCATTGATGTTGATGCGGATCATGGCACGCTCCTGCGCAAGGAAATGTGGGCGCAGGCTAGAGCCGTTCCAGATGGGGACGTAGGACGTCCTCGCAACGATTTCGGCCATCGTTGCGGCTCGGCACGGCGTCGAGCGCCGACGCCTCAGGCCGAGCGGGCGAAGCGTTCCAGACTGGTCGCACGGCGAAAGGCCTGTGGTGGCTGGCCGAAGTTGCGGACGAAGGCACGGCGCATCCGCTCACGGTCGCCGAACCCGGCCTCCCGCGCGATCTCGTCAAGCGACAGCCTCCCCTCCTCCAGCAGCGAACGCGCGAGTTCGAGCCGAAGCGCTTCAACCACCTTGGCCGGCGACTGCCCGGTCTCCTCCCGGAACAGCCGGCTGAACTGGCGGGTGCTAAGGTTGGCGGCGGCGGCCAGATCCTCCACGGAGAGCTCGCTGGCAAGATTCTCGCGGGCATAGACCAGTGTGCGGCGGATGCGGTCGGATTTCGGTTCCGTCTCGAGCAGGGTCGAGAATTGGGACTGGCCGCCGGGCCGGCGCAGATAGACCACAAGACGGCGGGCCACCGCGCGGGCCACCTCCACACCGTGGTCATCCTCGACCATCGCGAGCGCGAGATCGATGCCTGCCGACATACCGGCTGAGGTCCAGACATTGCCGTCGACGCTGAAGATGCGATCCTCCGTCACTTCGACGGAGGGATAGAGCTCGCGCAGCCGTCGGGCATGGGCCCAGTGCGTGGTGGCGCGGCGACCGTCGAGCAAGCCAGCCTCCGCCAGTACGAAGGCGCCTGTGCAGATGCCGGCAATGCGACGCGAGGCCTTCGCCGCCGACCGGAGGTGATCAAGAAAGGCCGGAGAGGAAGGCCGGACGATCAGGGAGCCAATGGTGATGGTGGTGTCGTGACCCGGCGCGCCGAACGGCTCGGTGTCGATCGCGAACCCGATCGAGTTACGTACCGGCCCCCCGGTCTCGGAAAGGACCTGCACCTGGTAGGCGCTGTGGTCGAGCACCCTGTTGGCCATCTCGAAGGCGGACAATGCGGCGAGGCCCATGATCTGGAAGTCCTCGAAGACCAGCAATCCGATGCTGCGCATCCTTTCCTCCAACGCTGTTCCGGTTCGGCTTCGGCTGCTTCTACATAGGCCGCGATGACCGAAACGGTAGTCTCTTGACGAATCAGGCCATTGGCATGCCGCTGTCTCACGCGCGGCCGCCTTCTTCCAGCCGCGACGTCCTTCTAGCAGAGCTGCCGCAGGGCCATGCACAGCGAAGGACCACGACATGACCACACGGCGCAGCCTCATCCGCGGCGCGGCGGGCTTCGCCGCCATGGCGTTCCAGCCGCGGATCGCATCGGCCGCCGAGCCCGATGACGTCGCGGCCCGCCTCGCCCACATTGAAGCGCGCCTCGGGGGCCGGCTCGGCGTCTGCCTCATCGACACCGCGACGGGAACGGTCGCGGGCCGGCGGCTGGACGAGCGCTTCCCAATGTGCAGCACCTTCAAGATGCTGGCAGCGGCGGCCATCCTCGCCCGGGTCGATGCCGGGCTGGAGAGGCTCGACACCCACGTCGCATATTCGCCCGACGAGCTGCCCGACGGCTCACCGGTAACGCGGGAACAGCTTGGTAAGGGGCTTTCGGTGGAGGTCCTCTGCGAGGCAGCGGTAACGCGCAGTGACAATGGCGCCGCCAACCTCCTGCTGGCACGGCTGGGTGGCCCCAGCGGCCTCACCGGCTATCTCCGCACCCTCGGCGACGCCGTGACGCGGCTCGACCGCACTGAGCCCACGCTCAACGAATCCCGCCCCGGCGATGCGCGCGACACGACCACCCCGCGGGCGATGGCCGACGACATCCGCAGGCTGGTTGTCGGCACCGCATTGTCGGCGCCGTCCCGAGCCCGCATCAGCGGCTGGCTGGTCGGCAACCGCACCGGCGACCAGCGCTTGCGCGCCGGGCTGCCGTCGGGCTGGATGGCGGGCGAGAAAACCGGGACTGGGCCCAACGGCACCAATAACGATGTCGGCATCGCCTGGCCGCCCGGCCATGCCCCGCTGATCCTCGCCTCTTTCATCACCGGCGCCTACGCCGGGCGGGACGCGCAGGACGCCGCCCACGCCAACGTGGCCCGGCTCGCGGCCAGCCGATTCACTGGCTGAGCGACGGCTCAGCCGATGCCGAGCGCCTTGAGCTTGCGGTGGAGCGCGGACCGTTCCATTCCCACGAACTCGGCGGTACGGGAGATGTTGCCGCCGAAGCGGCTGATCTGCGCGACGAGATACTCCCGCTCGAACACCTCGCGCGCCTCGCGCAGCGGCAACCCCATCAGATGCTCGCCGCCATGGCCGTTGGGCAGGCTCGGCACCAGCGAGCCGACATCCGGCGGCAGCATGCTTGCCGTGACGGCGGCATCGGCTTCGCCGGTTGCCAGGATCAGCAGCCGCTCGATATTGTTGCGGAGCTGACGCACGTTGCCCGGCCAGTCGTGGGACTGCAGCACGGCAAGCGCGTCGTCAGCGATCCGCCGGCGGGGAAGTCCGGTGCTCTGCGATATCTGCTCGAGGAAGTAATCCACCAGCTCCGGCACGTCTTCCCGGCGTTCCGCAAGCGGCGGCACCCGGATCGGGACGACGCCGAGCCGATGATAAAGGTCCTCGCGGAAGCGGCCTTCGGCAATCTCGTTCTCGAGGTTGCGGGCCGTGGAGGAGATGATGCGGACATCGACCGACACCCGCGTCGTGCCCCCCACCCGCAGGAAGTTCTGGTCGACCAGCACCCGGAGGATGCGGTTCTGGGTCTCCCGCGGCATGTCGGCGACTTCATCGATGAACAGTGTGCCGCCGTGGGCCTCTTCCAGCGCGCCGACATGGCGCCCCTGCCCGTCCACACCTTCTGTGCCGAAAAGCTCCACCTCCATCCGCTCCGGGGTGATGGCCGCGGCGTTGATGACGATGAAGGGGCCGGAAGCCCGCGCCGATGAGGCATGGATGATGCGGGCGGCGAGTTCCTTGCCGGAGCCGGAGGGGCCGACGATCATGATGCGGCTGTTGGTGGGCGCCACTTTCTCGACGGTCTGGCGGAGCTGGTTCATCACCGTGGAGCGCCCGACCAGCGCCTGCGCGATGGGCGCGCGCTGCTTGAGGTCCCGCACCTCCCGCTTCAGCCGGAGGGTCTCCAGCGCGCGGTTGGCGACATGGATCAGCCGGTCGGAATTGAACGGCTTCTCGATGAAGTCGTAGGCGCCCTGCTTGATCGCGGCGACAGCCGTCTCGATCGTGCCATGGCCGGATATCATCACCACCGGAACCTCGGGGTGATCGCGCTTGATCGCCTCCAGCAGCTGCAGCCCGTCGAGGCGGGAGCGCTCCAGCCAGATGTCGAGGAAGATGAGGTTGGGCCGGCGGGACTCGATGGCCCCGAGCGCCTCGTCGCTGTCCTTGGCGGTGCGGGCGCCGTAGCCCTCGTCCTCGAGGATGCCGGCCACCAGCCCGCGAATATCGGCTTCGTCGTCGACGATGAGGATATCGGTCGCCATGTGTCCGTCTCTCCTATCCGACCCGGGCCGGCTGTGGGCCGCGGTCGCCTGTCGTTGTCACTGCCGAGGGCCCGCCGTCGAGCGCCATCCGCAATCGAATCCACGCACCGCGGCCTTCGGGGGAATCGTCGAGATCGATCCCGCCGCCGTGCTCTTCCATGATCTTTCCCACGATCGCGAGTCCAAGGCCGGTGCCCTTCTCCCGCGTCGTCACATAGGGTTCGAGCAGCCGGGCCCGGTTTTCGGCCGGTAGTCCCTTGCCGTTGTCGATGATGTCGATGGTCGCGGTGCCGCCCAGCAGCGGCTCGCCCTGGGCATGGGTACGCACGAGGATGCGTGGCGGACCCGTCTGCTCCTCCGGCGGCACCGCGGCGATCGCCTCGGTCGCGTTCTTGATGATGTTGGTCAACGCCTGCGAGATCAGGCGGCGGTCGAATTTCGCCTCGATAGGATGGTCCGGCAGCTCACAGTCGATGGTGATTTCCGGGTTGCCGACGCGCATGAGGAACACCACCTGCCGCACCGTCTCGCCGAGGTCCTGCAGTTCGGCCACGGGCTTCGGCATGCGGGCGAAGGAGGAGAACTCGTCCACCATGCGGCCGATATCGCCGACCTGACGGATGATCGTGCTGGTGCACTGGTCGAACACCTCGCGGTCCTCGCCGATCACCTTGCCGTAACGCCGCCGCAGCCGCTCCGCCGAAAGCTGGATCGGAGTAAGCGGGTTCTTGATCTCATGAGCAATGCGCCGGGCCACGTCAGCCCAGGCCGAAGAGCGCTGCGCCATGACGAGTTCGGTGATGTCGTCGAGGGTGACGACCCACCCGCTGTCACCCTCGCGCGACTGCTCGGTGGTGAAGCGTACCGCCAGCATGCGGTCGCGGCCGTGCCGGTTGACGGTGACGTTTCCCTGGGGGGAACGCTGGCCGTTCTGCTTCGCCTCGGCGATCATCGGCGCGATCTCCGGGATGACGCTGCCGAGTTCCTTGCCGAGCGCGTCGCTCTCCTGCAGACCGAGGAGCTTTTCCGCCGGGCGATTGATGATGGAGATGCAGCCGCCGGCGTCGAGGCCGATCACCCCCGCGCCGACGCCCGAAAGCACCGCCTCGGTGAAACGGCGGCGGCTGTCGATCTGGTCGCGCGCCTTGACGATGTCGTCGCGCTGGGTGCGCAACTCCTGGGTCATCTTGTTGAAGGTTTCCGCAAGGCTCGACAGATCGCCCTCCGACCTCCGGACCGGCACCTCGACATAGAGATTGCCGGCAGCGACCAGGTCCGCCGCGCCGATGAGCCGACGGATCGGCGCCACCAGCCGGTTGGCGAAGTGAATGCCGAGCCACACCGCCGACAGCAGCACCGTCAGCGAAATGACCGCGTAGAGCAGCGCGAACGCCACCTGTACGCCGATGCGGCGCTGCTCGAGGCTACGGTAGTCCGCCACGGCGGCACGGGTTTCCGTGAGGTACTGGATCACCTTAGGGTCGATGGGGCGGGCGACGTAGAGAAAGAGGTTGTCGAAGTCCTTCAGCGGAATCACCGCCCCGACGAAATCCGCTTCGTTGGGCAGGTAGATCAGCGGTTGATCCTCGGTCGCGTCCTTGACCGCGAGGTTGGCCGGCACCACGAACTCGCGGCCGACCCGTATGGTCGCGCGGTCCACCACGGTGAGGTCGCGCTGAATGACCATGGCGGCCGGCAGGCCGCGCAGCGCCGCCTGAGCCGTCAGCGCCTGGCGGAAGCGGCTGCGGTCCTGGTCCCACAGTGGGCGAATGCGCTGCAGATCGCGCGCCATGCCCAGAATGTCGCCGCGGATGGAATAGGCATGCTCGCGCACATAGGTCTGCGCGACCGACACGGCATTGTCGACGATGGCGCGGGTGCGCACCGAGAACCATCGGTCGAGGCCGCGGTCGAGCGTCACGCTCGCCAATAGCGCCACCAGGATCGCCGGCACGACCGCGACGACCCCGAACAGGGCCACCACGCGCACATGCAGCCGCGCCGCCGCCCTGCCCCGTCGCCGCGCCTTCACGATGCGGAAGATCTCGCGCCCGATGATGGCGATCAACAGCAGCGACATCGCGCCGTTGATGCACAGCACGGTGACCACGACTTCCTGCGACGGCACGAGCGGCGTGATGCCGATCAGCACGATGAAGCTGACGAGCGCGACAATGAGGGCGAGCAGAACCGCGAAGGGAGCGAGCATGCCCCACGCCGAGAAGCGGAAGCCGGACATCCCGAAATCCAGGGCGTCGCGGTCAAATTTTTCCGGGGTTTCGGCCTCGGCCATGCAGCACCCTGTGTCGGGACGAATCGAAAGGAAGCGTCCGGCACTGATGCAGTGCGACGACACTGGTGCAAAAATGTGACATGGATGCGAACCGGCAGCCAATTTCTGGGGACGCCGGGAGCTGGCAGATCGATCGCACGACCTTGTGAAGCGAGCGGCCCCGCTTCACAAGGTCCACGGGAAAGCCGCTCAGCGGCTCGTGCGGATTATCTGGATGTCGAGATCGCGGATCTTCTTGCGCAGCGTGTTGCGGTTGAGGCCGAGCAGTTCGGCGGCCTTGATCTGGTTGCCGCGCGTCGCGGCCAGGGCGGCCGAGAGAAGCGGGTACTCGACGTCCTTCAGGATGCGGTGATAGAGGCCCGGCGGCGGCAGCAGCTCGCCAAAGCCGCCGAAATAGGTGTTGAGATGGCGCTCGACCGACGAGGCCAGGGTCTCGTCGCCCGCCACTTCCTCCGGCGCCGCGGTGTTCACCGGCGTGGCAAGCTCCGCCTCAATGATCGACGCGGTGATGATTTCCTGCGGGTAGAGCGCGGCAAGGCGGCGGATCAGGTTCTCCAGCTCGCGCACATTGCCCGGCCAGCGGTAGCGCTTGAGCCGGTCCAGCGCCGCGGCGTCGATCTGCTTGCGCGGCAGGCCCTCCCGCTCAGCCTGCAGGAAGAAGTGGCGCACGAGGTCCGGCACGTCCTCTGTGCGCTCGCGCAGCGGCGGCAGCCGGAGCGGCACCACATTGAGCCGGAAGAACAGATCCTCGCGGAAGAGCCCCTGCTGGATGAGGATTCGCAGGTCCTTGTTGGTGGCGGCGACGATGCGCACGTCGGTCTTGATCGCGGTGCGGCCGCCTACCGTGGTGTATTCGCCCTGCTGCAGCACGCGCAGCAGGCGGGTCTGCGCCTCCATCGGCATGTCGCCGATTTCGTCGAGGAACAGCGTACCGCTTTCGGCCTGCTCGAACCGGCCGGCGCTGCGGGAATTGGCGCCGGTGAAGGCCCCCTTCTCGTGGCCGAACAGCTCGGACTCGATGAGGTCACGCGGAATCGCGGCCATGTTGATGGCGACGAAGGGTCCGTTGCGGCGTTTGCCATAGTCGTGCAGCGCCCGGGCGACCAGCTCCTTGCCGGTGCCGGACTCGCCGGTGATCATCACCGTGAGGTCGGTCTGCATCAGCCGGGCAAGCACCCGGTAGATGTCCTGCATGGCCGGGGAGCGGCCCACCAGCGGGATGGCGTCTGCCTCATCCCCCTGGCTCCTCAGCGCCGCCTCCGGCTTTTTCGGCTCGGAAAGCGCGCGCCCGACGATGGCGATCAGCTCCTTCAGGTCGAAGGGCTTGGGCAGATACTCATAGGCTCCGCGTTCGGAGGCGCGGATCGCCGTCATGAAGGTATTCTGCGCGCTCATGACGATGACCGGCAGGTCGGGGCGCACCTTCTTGATGCGCGGCAGCAGGTCGAAGGCGTTCTCATCGGGCATCACCACATCGGTGATGACGAGGTCGCCGTCGCCCTGGCTCACCCACCGCCAGAGCGTCGCGGCGTTGCCGCAGGAGCGCACCTCGTAGCCCGCGCGGGAAAGGGCCTGATTGAGGACGGTGCGGATGGCCGCGTCGTCGTCGGCAACAAGAATGGATCCCGTCGGCATGGCGGCTCTCAGTTGTGCTCGGCGTCGCGGGCGCCGCGATACATGGGCATGAGGACACGGAAGGTGGTGCGGCGGGGTTGGCTGTCGCACTCGATGATGCCGCCATGGTCGCCGACGATCTTGGCGACGAGGGCGAGGCCGAGGCCGGTGCCGGTCGGCTTGGTGGTGACGAAGGGGTCGAACAGATGGGGCATGAGGTCCTCGGGCACGCCGGGGCCGTTGTCCTTCACGCAGAATTCCAGCGGCAGGCTCACCCGGGTGGTCGAGCCGGGCACGGTGAGGCGCACGCCGGGCCGGAAAGCCGTGGTGAGCTGGATTTCGCCGTCCGGCGCATCGCCCACGGCCTCGGCGGCGTTCTTGACCAGGTTGAGGAAGACCTGGACGAGCTGGTCGCGGTTGGCGAGGACTGGCGGCAGCGAGGGATCATACTCCTCGACGAAGCGGATGTGCCGGGCAAAGCCGGACGAGGCCAGCGTGCGCACATGCTCCAGCACGGCGTGGATATTGACCGGCGCCCGGTCAACCGGGCGCTCGTCGGAGAACACCTCCATCCGGTCGACCAGCTTCACGATGCGGTCGGCCTCGTCGGTGATGAGCCGGGTCAGGGAGCGGTCGTCGTCGCTGGCGGACAGCTCCAGAAGCTGCGCCGCGCCGCGGATGCCCGAAAGCGGGTTCTTGATTTCGTGGGCCAGCATGGAAGCGAGCGCCGTGACCGAACGCGCCGCGCCGCGATGGGTCAGCTGCCGGTCCATCTTGTCGGCGATCGTGCGCTCCTGGAGCATGATGACGACATGTCCCGGCGACTCCGACAACGGCGCGACATGGATGTCGACGATCCGCTCGCCGCCGTTGCGCGGCGTGCCAAGGTCGACACGATATTCGTTGACGGCGGCGCCGCGCGCCCGCACCTGCTCGACCAGCGGCAGCAGCGGACTGCCGAAGGGCACGAATTCGTGCAGCCTGTGCCGCGCCAGCACCGCAAGGCTCACCTCGAAGAAGGCCTCGGCGGCGACATTGGCATCGACGATACGGTCGTCTGCCGCCACCGTGACCACCGGATGGGGCAGCGCGTTCATGATCGCGTCCGAAAGAGCGGCGCGTTCCGGTGTCGGTCGATCGGGTTTCGCCGACCTCATGCTGCGTATCTCCATGACAGATCGTCGAAGGCCTCGCGGATGCCAGCCTTCACGCCAGTGGGGTCGTCGAGAACCAGAAGCCGGGAGCGCCAGCGCCGGGCATCCTCGCCCGGCCGACCGGCGGAGACCGCCGCCGCCTCGAGCGCCCAACCGATGTGCTTGCGGGCCGTGCGCGCCCCGAGGTCGCGGCCGTAATGGCCGAGCCAACCCTCGTAGAGCTCCAGCAGAACGTCGCGCTGGGTGGCAAGATCGGGGTCGGCCGGGAGGGTTCCGTGCGCGAGGCGGGCGGCGACCTGGCCCGGAAACCAGGGCCGCCCCTGCGCGCCGCGGCCGATCATCACCCCGGCCGCTCCGGAGGCCGCCAGCATGGCAGGCGCGTCCTCGGCGCGGACCAGATCGCCATTGGCGATCACCGGGATCGAGACGGCGTCGCTGACGGCGCGGATCGCCTCCCAGTCGGCGTGGCCGGTATAGAACTGGCAGCGGGTGCGCCCATGGATCGTCACCAGCCGCACCCCGATATCCTCGGCGCGGCGCGCCAGCTCCGGGGCGACCATGGCGGTGCCATCCCAACCGAGCCGGGTCTTCAGTGTGACCGGAACCGAGACGGCGCCGACCACCGCGGCGATGATGCGGGTGGCGAGGTCGAGGTCGCGCAGCAGGGCCGAGCCGGCGAGACCCGTGGTCACCCGCTTGGCGGGGCACCCCATGTTGATGTCGATGAGGCCGGCGCCGGCGGCTTCCACGAGGCGGGCCGCCTCCGCCATGGCGGCGGGCTCGTTGCCGGCGAGCTGAATGGCGTGGAAGTCCAGCCCGGCCCCCTCCGCCCGCACCACGGTCTCGGCGTGGCCACGGAGCAGGGCGTCGCCGGCGACCATTTCGGAAACCACCATCCCCGCGCCGAACCGCGCCGCCATGCGGCGGAGCGGCGCGTCCGTTATGCCCGCCATCGGCGCGAGCACGACCGGGTTCGGCAGCCGGACGGCGCCGAGGTCAAGGTGGCGATGGACGTCAGCGCGGATCAAGCGGTGATCACTCGGTGCACAACAAATAAGCCAAGGCGGCTGTGCCCATATAATAGCCAGATCAATCCCGCATCAAGCCCTGTTTAGGTCGAATGCAAAACTTGCATATACAGACCGCTTTTGCGCTAAACGAAGCGTCAGGGCAAGCGATACGGGCACCCGGCATGGCCGCCGGGCGCATATCGGCCACATCGGCAGCCCGTTGGATACAGCGTGATGACCGGCAGGGCATGAGCATCATTACCGACGTGGTCGTCGTCGCGGCGGGGCGTGGCACCCGCGCCGGCGGCGACGTACCCAAGCAGCTACGGGCGATCGGCGGGGTGCCGATGCTCCGTCGCACCCTGGAGCGCTTCGTGCAGGCACCTCGCCTGCGCCGCGTACAGCTCGTCATCCATCCCGACGATGCCGAAGCCTGCCGCCGGGCCTGTGCCGGCCTGCCCCGCCTCGCTCCACCCGTCGCCGGTGGAGCGACCCGGCAGGCCTCGGTGCGCGCGGGTCTCGAAGCGCTCGCCGCCGATCCGCCGGATGTGGTGCTGATCCATGACGCCGCCCGCCCATTCGTCTCGATCGCACTGATCGGACGGGCGATCGACGCCGCCCTCGCCCACGGCGCGGCCATCCCCACGCTGATCGTCACGGACACGATGAAGACCTTCGGGCCGGACGGCGCGCTGGGTGCCGGTCCGGATCGGGCCCGGCTGCGGCGGGTACAGACGCCGCAGTCCTTCCGCTTTCCCCTTATCCTCGACGCGCACCGCGCCTGCGCCGACACGGATCTCACCGATGATGCCGCCGTGGCCGAGGCGGCCGGGCACGCGGTGTTCGGATTCGATGGCGACGCCGCCAACATCAAGCTGACCACCCCGGAGGATTTCGTGGAGGCCGAACGCCAGATCGCCCTCACCCTGGCCGACATCCGCTCCGCCACGGGGTATGACGTCCACGCCTTTGCTCCGGGGGACCATGTGATGCTGGGCGGCATCGCCATTCCCCACGGCTTCGGGCTATCCGGCCACTCCGACGCCGACGTCGTGCTGCATGCGCTGACCGACGCCCTCCTCGGCACGATCGGTGCTGCCGACATCGGCAAGCACTTCCCGCCGTCCGATCCGCAGTGGAAGGGGGCGGCATCCGATCGCTTCCTCGCCCATGCGGTCGGACTGGTGCGGGCCGAAGATGGCGTCATTGCCCATCTCGACACGACCATCGTGTGCGAGGCACCCAAGATCGGACCCCATCGCGAGGCCATGCGCGCGCGGATTGCCGAGATCGCGGGCGTGCCGGTGACGCGGGTCAGCGTCAAGGCCACGACCAGCGAACAGCTTGGCTTCACCGGGCGGCGCGAGGGCATCGCCGCCCTCGCCACTGCCACGGTGCGCCTGCCCTGGCGCGATGCCTGACGCCACGACGCTTGCAGGATGGAGGCTTGCATGGATGAGGAGATCGACGCCGCCGCCACCCGCGTTCTCGCGCTGTGCCGTGGGCGGGGCTGGACCGTGGCGACCGCGGAATCCTGCACCGGGGGGCTGGTGAGCGGCGCCCTCACCGGAATCGCGGGCTCGTCCGACGTGGTCGACCGCGCCTTCGTCACCTATTCCAACGCCGCCAAGATGGCCGTGCTCGGGGTGAGCGCCGCGACCCTGGAGGCGCATGGCGCGGTGAGCGCGGAAACCGCGCGGGAGATGGTGGCGGGCCTCCTGAGGGCTGCGGGCACCAACCTCGGCGTCTCGATCACCGGCATCGCCGGCCCCGGCGGAGGCTCCGCGGAAAAGCCGGTCGGGCTGGTGCATTTCGCCGCGGCGACGCGGGACGGCAGGCTGATCGAGCGGCGGGAGGTGTTCGCCGGCGAGGACCGCGCCGGGGTGCGGCGGCTCTCGGTGCTGGCGGCGCTGGCAATGCTGGAACAGCTCGCCCGCTGACGCCACCCTCCGCTCTGCCGGAAGGGCGCATCAGCTCGCCGGCGCGCCCTTCCGGCCATACACCTCGTCCGCCCGCCGCTCGAACGCCTCGGCAAAGCGGCGGAAGGCGGCATCGAACATCGCGCCCATCAGCATGCCGAGCGTACGCGAGCGAAATTCGTAGGAGATGTAGAACTCGACCTCGCAGCCGCCATCCGGCAGGTCCTTGAACGACCAGCGGTTTTCGAGCCGGCTGAAGGGCCCGTCGAGATACTCCACCACGATGACACGGCGTGGCCGGTCCAGCGTCACCCGGCTGGTGAACGATTCGCGGAACACCTTGTAGGCCACCGTCATGTCGGCGACGAGAATATCGACGCCCTCCCCGCTCGCCACCCGGCGGCGGACGTGAAGCTGCTCGCACAGCGGCACGAATTCCGGGTAGCGCTCCACATCGGCTACGAGGTCGAACATGTCGCCCGGCGAATGGCGGACGCGCCGGCTGTTACGAAAGGAGGGCATGAGGTCAGGCCGGCTGCACCGAGATCGTGGAGACGCCGCGCCGGGCTTCCCGGGCCGCCCGAAGCCGCGCAAAGTCTTCACCCGCATGGTGCGAGGAGCGTGTCAGCGGGCTCGACGACACCATCAGAAAGCCTTTGGCATAGGCGATGGCCTCATAGGATTTGAACGCATCCGGCGTCACGAAGGCCTTCACCTCGTGATGCTTGCGGGTCGGCTGGAGATACTGGCCGATGGTCATGAAGTCGACCTCGGCGGAGCGCAGGTCGTCCATCAGCTGCAGCACCTCGTTCCGCTCCTCGCCGAGCCCGACCATGATGCCGGACTTGGTGAAGATCGAGCCGTCCAGCTCCTTCACCCGCTGCAGCAGCCGCAGCGAATGAAAATAGCGCGCCCCGGGCCGCACCGTGAGATAGAGCGAGGGCACGCATTCGAGATTGTGGTTGAACACGTCCGGCCGCGCCGCAACGACGCGCTCCAGCGCCCCGTCCTTGCGCAGGAAATCCGGCGTCAGCACCTCGATCGTGGTGCCGGGGGTCGCGGCGCGGATGGCGCGGATGGTGCGGGCGAAGTGCTCGGCGCCACCGTCGGCCAGGTCGTCGCGATCGACCGACGTCACCACGACATGCTCCAGCCCGAGCTTCGCCACCGCGTCCGCCACCTTCTGCGGCTCGTCCTGGTCGAGCGGCCCCGGCATGCCGGTGCGCACGTTGCAGAAGGAGCAGGCGCGCGTGCAGGTGTCGCCCATGATCATGAAGGTGGCGTGCTTCTTCTGCCAGCACTCGCCGATATTGGGGCAGCTCGCCTCTTCGCACACGGTGACGAGGCCGTTGGCGCGCACGATTTCCGCGGTTTCCGCCCAGCCGGGCGTGCCGGGCGCGCGCACGCGGATCCAGTCCGGCTTCTTCAGCACCGGGGTCTCGACGCGCTTGGCCTTTTCGGGGTGGCGCGGCTTTTCGAGTGCGCGGTTGAGGGTGTTGACGACGACGACCATTCGCTTTCCGCTCGCTGCACGAGGCGCGGGCCCGGCCCGGATCGCCTGTAATTAACCCTCGCTAGGCCGCAACGGAAGCCTCGAACCGTCGCAGGAGATGCGTATGGGGCGCATGCCGGGTCTACCGGCCGCGGATCTTCCGCCACAGGAACAGCACGATGATGGCGCCGATCGTGGCGGCGATCAGGGTGCGGAAGAAGCCGAAAATCGGAACCGATGCCATCTCGGCGAGATATTTGCCGAGAAACGCCCCGATCAGTCCGAAAAAGAGGTTGGCGAAGAGTCCATGCTGGCTCTCCGTCACCTTTTCCGCCAGCCAGCCGGCGATGAGGCCGATGATGATCATCGACAGCCAGCCGACGCCGGGCTGGTTCAGGGCTGCGTAGGTCTCGCCTTCCATGGCCGATCCTGCCTAGCGGGGCATGCCCGGTCACATGTGGATGGCGCGCCCATAGGCGGCGAGCACGCTCTCGTGCATCGTTTCAGAAACGGTGGGGTGCGGGAAGACCGCGTTGATGAGGTCTTCCTCGGTGGTCTCGAGATTCATCGCCAGAACGAAGCCCTGGATCAGCTCGGTGACCTCGGCGCCGATGAGATGGGCACCGAGAAGCTGCCCGGTCTTGGCGTCGAAGATGGTCTTGACCAGCCCGTCCGCCTCGCCGAGCGCGACCGCCTTGCCATTGCCGATAAAGGGGAATCGGCCAACCTTGATGTCGTAGCCGGCTTCCCGCGCCCTCTTCTCGGTGAGCCCGACCGAGGCGACCTGCGGCATGCAGTAGGTGCAGCCGGGGATTTTCAGCTTGTCCATCGGGTGGGCGTGCAGGCCGGCGATGCCTTCGATGCAGATGACGCCTTCATGCTCGGCCTTGTGGGCCAGCATGGGGGGGCCGGCGACGTCGCCAATGGCGTAGATGCCCGGCACATTGGTGCGGCACAGCCCATCCACCACCACGCAGCCGCGGTCGGTCTTCACGCCGAGCGCTTCGAGGCCGAGATTCTCGATGTTGCCGACCACGCCCACGGCGGCGATCAGCCGGTCGGCGGTGATGGACTGGCTCTTGCCGTCCGCGGTCTCGACCGTGGCGGTGACATTGTCCGCGCCCTTGGTCACTTTCGCCACCTTGGCGCCGGTGAGGATGCGGATTCCCTGCTTTTCAAAGCGCTTACGGGCGAGACCGGCGATCTCCTCGTCCTCGACGGGGAGGATCTGCGGCAGCAGCTCGACGATGGTGACGTCGGAACCCATCGCCTTGTAGAACGAGGCGAATTCGACCCCGATCGCGCCCGATCCCATGATCAGCAGCGATTTCGGCACGTTTGCCGGCGCCAGCGCCTCGAAATAGGTCCAGATCAGCTTCTTGTCCGGCTCGATGCCGGGCAGCACGCGGGGCCGGGCGCCGGTGGCGACGATGATGCTTTTCGCCGAATACTCGCCCGGCGGCAGCGCCCCCTTGGGGCCCGGCTCCACCGGCGCGGTGACCGAGACCTTGCCGGGGGCGGTGATCGTCGCCTGCCCCCAGATCACGTCTACCTTGTTCTTTTTCAACAGGAATCCGACGCCGTTGCTCATCTGCGCGGCGATCCCGCGCGAGCGCTTCACCACCCCGGCAATGTCGACGCCGAACTTTTCCGCGACCAGGCCGTAATCGCGGGCATGTTCGATGTAATGGAAGATTTCCGCCGAGCGGAGCAGCGCTTTCGCCGGGATGCAGCCCCAGTTCGGGCAGATTCCACCCATGTACTGGCGCTCGACGACGCCGACTTTCAGCCCGAGCTGGGCGGCACGGATCGCGGCGACATAGCCGCCGGGGCCCGAACCGATGATGAGGACGTCATAGGAGGTGTCGGCCATGGCGCGGTTCCGTCGTTGCGGAGCGGTGCGGCCGGGCGCTCGGCGTCCGGCCAGTCGGTGCGGTGAGGTGGACGATGTGTCCGATTCCGGCCGGAAACCGGCCGGTCAGACCAGCATCGACATCGGCTTCTCGACGATGCTCTTGAAGGCGCTCAGAAGCTGCGCGCCGAGCGCGCCGTCGAGCACGCGGTGGTCGCAGGACAGCGTCACCGTCATCTGGGTGGCGACGGCGAGCTGGCCGCCCTTCACCACCGCCCGCTGCTCGCTGGCGCCGACGGCCAGGATGGTGGCGTGGGGCGGGTTGATGATGGCGGTGAAGTCCTTCATCCCGAACATGCCGAGATTGGAGATCGCCGAGGAGCCGCCCTGGTATTCGTTCGGCGCCAGCTTCTTGTTGCGGGCGCGCAGCGCGAGGTCGCGGGTCTCGTTGGAGATCGCCGACAGGGTCTTGGTCTCGGCCTTGCGGATGATGGGCGTCAGCAGGCCCTTGCCGCCGTCGATCGCCACCGCGACGCCGATGTCGGAGTGCTTCAGCTTGAGGTAGCGGTCGCCGCCCCACACCATGTTGGCATCCGGCACCGCCTGGAAGGCGAGCGCATAGGCCTTGATGACGAAGTCGTTGACCGAAAGCTTGTAGGCGGGCTTGCCGTCGCGCTCGGGGGCCGACCTGTTCAGCTCCTCGCGCAGCTTCAGCAGCGCGTCGACGTCGCAGTCGACGGTGAGGTAGAAGGTCGGCACGGTCTGCCGGGCCTCGGTCATGCGCTGGGCGATGACGCGGCGCATGGCGTCGAGCGGCACCTCGGTGTAGGTGCCGGCGTCGTAATAGGCCTTGGCCTGCTCCAGCACCGCGCTGGCGGAAGGCGCGGGGGCGGGCGCCGGTGCCGGCTTGGGAGCGGCGGCCGGAGCCGAAGCCGCTGGCGCGGCGGCCGTCGCGGGCTTCGCCGCGCCCGGGGTGGCGGCGGCGATATCGGCGGCGACGATGCGGCCATGCGGGCCGGAGCCCTTCACGCCCGAGAGGTCGACGCCCTTGTCCCTGGCGAGGCGGCGGGCGAGCGGCGAGGCGAAGACCCGGGCGCCGTTCGCGGCGGGAGCCGGAGCCGCGGCGGGAGACGCCGGCGCGGGGGCGGCAGGCGCGGCAGGGGTCGGCTCCGCTTTCGGCGCTTCGGCCTTGGGAGCCTCGGCCTTGGGCGCCTCGACAGCGGGTGCGGCCTTGGCGGCGCCGCCGCCGGAGGCGACCGCGCCGACATCCTCGCCATCGGCGGCGAGCACGGCGATGAGCTGGTTCACCGGCACATCCGCCGTGCCTTCCGGCACCAGGATCTTCGCCAGCGTCCCCTCGTCGATCGCCTCGACCTCCATGGTCGCCTTGTCGGTCTCGATCTCGGCGATCACGTCACCGGGGGCGACCTTGTCGCCTTCCTTCTTCAGCCATTTGGCGAGGTTGCCCTTCTCCATGGTCGGAGACAGGGCCGGCATCAGGATCTCGATGGGCATGGCGATCTCCCGCTCAGCGATAGGTGACCGCCCGCGCCGCGTCCACGACTTCCTGGACGTTGGGCAGCGCGAGCTTTTCGAGATTGGCGGCGTAGGGCATCGGCACGTCCTTGCCGGTGACGCGCAGCACCGGGGCGTCGAGATAGTCGAACGCCTTCTCCACGAGCTGGGCGACGATCTCGGCGCCGACACCGGACTGCGGCCAGCCCTCTTCCACCGTCACGCAGCGCCCGGTCTTCTTCACCGAGGCGATGACGGTGTCGATGTCGAGCGGGCGGATGGTGCGCAGGTCGATGACCTCCGCCTCGATGCCCTTCTTCGACAGCTCCTCCGCCGCCTTCAGCGCGTAGCTCATGCCGATCGACCACGCCACCAGGGTGACGTCGGCGCCGGGCCGCGCGATCTTCGCCTTGCCGAGCGGGACGATGAAGTCGTCGAGCTTCGGCACCGGCGAGGAGTGCCCGTAGAGAATCTCGTTTTCGAGGAAGATCACCGGGTTGGGGTCGCGGATCGCGGCCTTGAGCAGGCCCTTCGCGTCCGCCGCGGTGTAGGGCGCCACCACCTTGAGCCCGGGGATGTGGCTGTACCAGGCGGTATAATCCTGGCTGTGCTGGGCGGCGACGCGGGCGGCGGCGCCGTTCGGGCCACGGAACACGATGGAACAGCCGATCTGGCCGCCCGACATGTAGTGGGTCTTGGCCGCCGAGTTGATGATCTGGTCGATCGCCTGCATGGCGAAGTTGAAGGTCATGAACTCGACGATCGGCTTCAGCCCCGCCATGGCGGCACCGACGCCGACGCCGGCGAAGCCGTGCTCGGTGATCGGGGTGTCGATGACGCGGCGGGCGCCGAATTCCTGCAGCAGGCCCTGGGTGATTTTGTAGGCGCCCTGATATTCGGCGACCTCCTCGCCCATGATGAAGACGTCGCCGTCGCGGCGCATCTCCTCGGCCATGGCGTCGCGCAGCGCCTCGCGCATGGTCTGGGTGACCATCTCGGTGCCTTCCGGGACGTCGGGCTCCGGCAGGGCCGCCGGCTGGGGCGGGCTGGCGACGGCGGAATTCACCACCGCCGGGGCGGCCGGCGCGCTGGCGGCGACCGGCGAGGGCTCCAGCGGCGCCGCCGCGACCGGCGGGGCCGATTCCGCCGCCTTGGCGGAGGCGGCGGGGTCGGCGATGGCGCCCGCGCTCTCGCCATCGGCGAGGATCACCGCGATGGGGGTGTTCACCGCCACATCCTGGGTGCCCTCGGGCACGAGGATCTTGCCGAGCGTGCCCTCGTCGACCGCCTCCACCTCCATGGTGGCCTTGTCGGTCTCGATCTCGGCGATGACGTCGCCGGACTTCACGGCGTCGCCTTCCTTCTTGATCCACTTGGCAAGATTGCCCTTCTCCATGGTCGGAGACAGGGCGGGCATGAGAATTTCGACCGGCATGGCGGCGTTCCCTCGAGATCGCGCGTCACTGATGCGTTTGTGCCGGCGGCACGAACGTCAGATTGCTGTAAACGGCCGCCGAAGAGGCGGTGATGAGAAAGGCGGCGAAAAGTGCGACGAGCATCTTGTTGAACCACCCGGCCTTCGGTTCCGCATTGGGAAGGCCGGACAGCGCAAAGGGAAAGAAGGGCACCAGAAGCCAGCGCCCGGGGCGGCGCTCGGCGGGCGGGGCGGCGCGCAGCAGCGCAAGCCCCTCGCGGGCGGCGAGCACCCACAGCACCGCCATCGCGGAGCCGCCCGCCACCAGCAACACCCAGAACAGCCCCGCCAGCATGGCCCGCCCCTGCCCGCGCGTCAGCGCAGGATGTCGGTGTAGAGCTCGGAGACGTCGGGCTCGGGGTCGCTGCTGGCGAAGTCGGCGGCGGCGTTCATGGTCTCGCGGATCTCGGCGTCGATCGCCTTGAGGTCGTCCTCGGTGGCCCAGCCCTTTTCGAGGAGACGGTTGCGCACCTGCTCGATCGGGTCGTGCTCGGTGCGCATCTTCTGCACCTCTTCCTTGGAGCGGTACTTCGCCGGGTCCGACATGGAGTGACCGCGGTAGCGATAGGTCAGCATCTCAAGGATGTAGGGGCCCTTGCCGGAACGGGCGAATTCCACCGCCCGCTCGCCCGCCGCCTTCACCGCGCGCACATCCATGCCGTCGACCTGCTCGCCGGGAATGTTGAAGGAGGCGCCGCGGCGGGAGAAATCGGTCTGGGCCGAGGCGCGGCTGACCGCGGTGCCCATGGCGTATTTGTTGTTCTCGATGATGTAGACCACGGGGAGCTTCCACAGCTCCGCCATGTTGAAGCTCTCGTAGACCTGACCCTGATTGGCGGCGCCGTCGCCGAAATAGGTGAGGCATACATTGCCGTTCTGGCGGTAGGCGTCGGCGAAGGCGAGGCCGGTGCCGAGCGATACCTGGGCGCCGACGATGCCGTGGCCGCCGAAGAAGCCCTTCTCGACGCTGAACATGTGCATCGAGCCGCCCTTGCCCTTGGAATAGCCGCCACGGCGGCCGGTGAGCTCGGCCATGACGCCCTTGGGGTCCATGCCGCAGGCCAGCATGTGGCCGTGGTCGCGGTAGCCGGTGATGACCTGATCGCCCGGCTGCAGCGCCAGCTGCATGCCGACCACCACGGCCTCCTGGCCGATATAGAGGTGGCAGAAGCCGCCGATGAGGCCCATGCCGTACATCTGGCCGGCCTTCTCCTCGAAGCGGCGGATCGCCAGCATCTCGCGATAGGCGGCAAGCTCCTCGGCTTTGCTGAACTCAGCGATGGTCTTGGCGCCGGCCTTCTCGGAACGGCGCGCCAGCGCCTTCTGAGCGGCGGGCTTTCCGGCGGCGATAGTGCCGGCGGCAGGCTTCTTCGCGGCGAGAGCCATACGGAGCGTCCCCACATCGTGTGCCGATTTCGCAGCGTTCTAGCGCAATTCAGCGCCCTGCGCTACGCCCGGAACGCAATGCTGCACCGCACAACATGCTGCGGACGCAATGGTTTTTGTCCGTGAACTCGATTTCAGTTAAATGTCAGAATGAACTCGATACAAGTTAACTCATTGTGACAACGACGGTTCCTCGCCACCACGCCGCCGCCTCATTGCAGCCGGCTCTTGGTGTCGTGCGGGCGGATATAGACGAGGTCCTTGGGGTTCACGAGGTTGAGCAGCAGCCGCGCCTCCTCGTCGAGCATGTCGGGGTCGATCCGCTCGGATTCCAGCAGGTCCACCTTGAAGGCGAGCGCGCGGCTCTGCGCCTTCAGGCCGGCAAGCTCCTGAGAGAGCTTGGCATATTGCTGTTCCAGGTCGCGCTTGGCGGCAAGGCCGTACTGGCCGCCATAGCCTTGCAGGGCGAAATAGCCGATGAGCGACGCCGCCCCCAGGTGGAGGGTGAGCGTCTGCAGGATGGAGCGCCAGCGTGTGCGTACGATCATGGGCAGAGCCTAGGCCGGCGCCGGTTGAGGCTCCGTTAACCCCGCGCGTTAACCCCGTTGGCCGGTGACGTCGAGGGACGGTTTTTTGGATGTCGGCCGCCCCGAAATGCCCGCCCGCGTTGCGTCTGGTAGTCGTCAACTCTTCGCAGGTGCAAAACCGGGTAATGAGCCCTGCGCCGGGCGGGTAGCTCTGCGCTGCGCGCATGGAAAAGGCGCCGGGAGGGTTTCCCGGCGCCTCGTGGTCGAATCGGGCGGCCGCCGCAGCGGCCGGCGGCAGCGGATCAGCCCAGCGCCTTCAGCGCGGCCCGGCCGGCATAGATCGCCTGGCTGCCGAGTTCCTGCTCGATGCGCAGGAGCTGGTTGTACTTCGCGGTCCGGTCCGAGCGGGCCAGCGAGCCGGTCTTGATCTGCCCGCAATTGGTGGCCACGGCGAGGTCGGCGATGGTGGAATCCTCGGTCTCGCCGGAGCGGTGCGACATCACCGCGGTGTAGCCGGCCTTGTGGGCCATCTCGACCGCGTTCAGCGTCTCGGTGAGCGAGCCGATCTGGTTCACCTTCACCAGGATCGAGTTGGCGACGCCCTGCTTGATGCCGGCGGAGAGGCGGGTGACGTTGGTGACGAACAGGTCGTCGCCGACGAGCTGGCACTTCGAGCCGATGGTGTCGGTGAGGAGCTTCCAGCCCTCCCAGTCGTCCTCGGCCATGCCATCCTCGATGGTGACGATGGGGTAGCGGGCGACGAGGTCGGCGAGGTACTTCACCTGGGCCTCGATGTCGCGCACCGCGCCCTCGCCCTCATAGTCGTACTTGCCGTGCTTGAAGAACTCGGTCGAGGCGCAGTCGAGGCCGATATAGACGTCCTCGCCCGGCACATAGCCGGCGGTCTCGATGGCCTTCACCACGAAGGCGAGCGCGGCGTCGGCGGAGGGCAGGTTGGGGGCGAAGCCGCCCTCGTCGCCGACATTGGTGTTGTGGCCGGCGTCCTTCAGGGCCTTCTTCAGCGTGTGGAAGATCTCCGCGCCGGTGCGCAGGGCTTCCGCGAAGCTCGGCGCGCCCGCCGGCAGGATCATGAACTCCTGGAAGTCGATCGGGTTGTCGGCGTGGGCGCCGCCATTGATGATGTTCATCATCGGCACCGGCAGGGTGCGGGCGTTGACGCCGCCGACATAGCGGTAGAGCGGCAGGTCGCGGGCGTCGGCCGCCGCCTTGGCGATGGCGAGCGAGACGCCGAGGATGGCGTTGGCGCCGAGGCGGGCCTTGTTGGGCGTGCCGTCCAGCTCGATCAGGATGCTGTCGAGCGCGACCTGGTCCTCGGCGTCCATGCCGCCGATGGCGTCGAAGATCTCGCCGTTCACCGCCGCGACGGCCTTTTCCACGCCCTTGCCGAGATAGCGCGACTTGTCGCCGTCACGCAGCTCGACCGCCTCGTGGGCGCCGGTCGAGGCCCCCGAGGGAACGGCGGCGCGGCCCTGGGAGCCGTCCTCCAGCACGACATCGACCTCGACGGTCGGATTGCCGCGGCTGTCCAGAATTTCACGCGCAACGATATCGACAATGGCAGTCATCTGCTTCGGCTCCCTGAATGGCCCGACCTGCATCCGGACGCGCTTCTATCCGACCGGCATGACATGCGAAAGAGGTGCCATGGTCTATCGCGGCCTTCGGAGGAAACGAAATGGCTTTCCCAGACGACAGCACCCTGCAGCTCGGCACCGCCGTCGCCCTTCCCGCCTCGCCCGAGGCGGCGGTGCTGGACCGGGTGCCGAACCCCCATCCCGACACGCTCTATGTCGCCCGCTTCACCTGCCCGGAATTCACCTCGCTCTGCCCGGTGACGGGGCAGCCGGACTTCGCCCATCTCGTCATCGACTATGTGCCGAAGGGCTGGCTGGTCGAGTCGAAGTCGCTGAAGCTCTATCTCGGCAGCTTCCGCAACCACGGCGCCTTCCACGAGGACTGCACCGTGGCGGTGGGCCGCCGCCTCGCCGGGCTGCTGGAGCCGGAATATCTGCGGATCGGCGGCTACTGGTACCCGCGCGGCGGCATCCCCATCGACGTGTTCTGGCAGAGCGGGCCGGTGCCGGCGGGCGTCTGGCTGCCGGATCAGGGCGTGCCGCCCTATCGCGGCCGGGGCTGAGCGTCTGTGATTTGCCGGCTCATAATCTCGGCCGACAGAAAGACGTCAGCTTATGAGAAAATCCATACAAGATATTGAGAGTATTATATTTAGTTCGAGATTTCCGGGTTAGATAGCCGGCTTTTAACCTTTCGTTAACCTTCTCGGGCCGAGGGGCATCACAGCCTCACCCCTCGGCCTACTCGACGGCGCGGCGGCTTCCCGGCATGCTGGATTGACCGCCGGGGGACGCGGGACCGGCGGCATGGCGGCGGAATTCGGGGCGTTCCGCCCGCCGGACGCGTCTCCCGCACGAGAAAAGGCCGATGTCGCTGCGTTTTTCCGTCGTCATGACCAGCTATAATTACCGCCAATTCATCGCGGAGGCGGTGGACAGCGCGCTGGGGCAGACCCGCCCGCCACACCAGATCGTCATCATCGACGACGGCTCCACCGACGGGACGTCGGATTTCCTCGCCGAGCGCTACGGCGGGGACAGCCGGGTCGAGGTGGTGGCACAGCCGAACCAGGGCCATCTCGGCGCCATGGCCGCCGGGATGCGGCGGACCACCGGCGACATCGTCTGCCTGCTCGATGCCGACGATTACTGGGACCCGGATTATCTCGAGACGATCGGCCGGCTCTATGACGCGCGGCCCGATATCGACCTCGTCTTCACCGATCTCCACCGCTTTGGCGCCGACGGCGGTTCCGAGATCTACGGCGTGGAGACCTTTGCCGAGGCCGAGGAAGATTACGGCTACACCGCCATCGTCACCTATTTCACCGACCACAAATACGGCACCGCCGCCTCGGCGCTCTCGATGCGGCGTTCATGGGCGCTGCGCAGCACGGATTTTCCCCCGCATTTCCTGCGGATGTGGCGCACCTGCGCGGATGCCTGCCTGCTGCACGCCGCCAGCATCTACGGCGCCCGCAAATACTTCCTGCCGACCGGCCGGGTGCACTACCGGGTGCACGGCAACAACCTGTGGTACAATAAGTGGAACCGGGTGACCGATTACAAGAACCCGCTGCACAAGCGGATGGTGCGGAACTACTGCGCCAGCGTGATCGGCATGGAGGCGAACTGCGCCTATCTCGCCCCGCTGGAATTCGCCACCAAGCCCGCCCCCTCGGCGGCGGAACGGGCGCGCTACGCCACGCTCCTGCCGCCGCCGGCCGAACCCGCGCCCGAACCTGTCCGTGAAGAGCCCGCAGCCGCCGAGCCGGCGCCACCTGCACCACAACCCGCCGGGGCGGGCAGCTTCACCGTGCGGCTGCGCCGGCCCTGGCGCCACCCGCGCCGCTATCTGCGCGACGTCGCCCGGGTGGTGCTGCAGAAGCCCAACCTGTGAGCGCCGCCCTCACTCCACCGTGACGGATTTGGCGAGGTTGCGCGGCTGGTCGACATCCGTGCCCATGTGCACCGCGGTGTGGTAGGCCAGCATCTGGATCGGCAGGGCATAGACCAGCGGCGTGATCGCCGGGTGCATGTCCGGCAGCACCAGCGTCGCCTCGGTGGTGAGCGAGGCCTGCCGCGCGCCGGTGGTGTCGGTCAGCAGCACGATGCGGCCGCCGCGGGCGGCCACCTCCTGCATGTTCGACATGGTCTTGTCGAACACCGCGTCGTGCGGGGCGATGACCACGACCGGCATGTTCTCGTCGATCAGCGCGATCGGGCCGTGCTTCAGCTCGCCGGCGGCGTAGCCCTCGGCGTGGATATAGGAGATTTCCTTCAGCTTCAGCGCGCCTTCCATCGCCAGCGGGAAGGAGGTGCCGCGGCCGAGATAGAGCACGTCCCGGGTCTTGGCGAAGGTGCGGGCCAGCGCCTCGATCTGCGGGCCGAGGCCGAGCACCTCGTTCATCAGCCGCGGCACCTCGACCAGCGCGTGGACCAGCTCGCGCTCCTCGCTGGCGGAGAGCACGCCGCGGGCCCGCCCGGCCGCCACCGCGATCGCCGCCAGCGTCGCGAGCTGGCAGGTGAAAGCCTTGGTGGAGGCAACGCCGATCTCGGGGCCGGCCAGCGTCGGCATCACCGTGTCGCTTTCGCGGGCGATGGTGGAGCTCGCGACGTTCACCACCGCCAGCAGGCTCTGCCCCTCGTCGCGGGCATAGCGCAGCGAGGCCAGCGTGTCGGCGGTCTCGCCGGACTGCGAGATGACGATGGTGAGCCCGTTCTTCGCCAGCGGCGCCTCGCGGTAGCGGAATTCGGAGGCGACGTCGATCTCGACCGGCAGGCGGGCATAGCGCTCGAACCAGTATTTGGCGATCAGCCCGGCGTAATAGGCGGTGCCGCAGGCGGCGATGGAGACCCGCTCCAGCGTGTTGAAATCGAACGGCAGCGGTCCGGGAAGCTGCACCGTCTCGCTCGCCATGTCGAGATAATGGCCGAGCGTGTGGGCCACGACCTCCGGCTGCTCGTGGATCTCCTTCGCCATGAAGTGGCGATGATTGCCCTTCTCGATCAGGAAGGCGGTGGTGGCGGTCTTCTGCACCGGGCGGCGCACCAGCCGGTTGGCGGCGTTGCGGATTTCGGCGCGCTCATGGGTCAGCACCGCCCAGTCGCCATCCTCGAGATAGGCGATGCGGCTGGTGAAGGGCGCCAGCGCGATGGCGTCGGAGCCGAGATACATCTCGCCGTCGCCATAGCCGAGCGCCAGCGGGCTGCCCTTGCGGGCGCCGATCAGCAGGTTCTCGTCGCCGTCGAACAGAAAGCCGAGGGCGAAGGCCCCCTTCAGCCGCGGCAGCGTCGCCGCCACCGCCTCGGCCGGGGCGCGGCCGGCCCGCAGCTCGCGGGTGACGAGATGGGCGACCACCTCGGTGTCGGTCTCGCTCTCGAAATTGCAGCCCTCGACCCGCAATTCGTCGCGCAGCTCGCGGAAATTCTCGATGATGCCGTTATGCACCACGGCGACGCCGGTGGTGGCGTGGGGGTGGGCGTTGGCGACGCTGGGCCGGCCATGGGTGGCCCAGCGGGTGTGGCCGATGCCGATCCGCCCGGTCAGCGGGGCCTCGCGCAGCACCGCCTCGAGATTGCGCAGCTTGCCCTCGGCGCGCCGCCGGGTGAGCTGCCCGCCTTCGAGCGTCGCGATCCCGGCGGAATCATAGCCGCGATATTCGAGCCGCTTGAGGGAATCGACCAGACGGTCGGCGACGGGCGCGTCGCCCACGATGCCGATGATGCCACACATCTTCGCGTGCCAGCTCCTGACAGAATCCGATGAAGTTACGCCGTCAGGATTTAACCGAACGTCACCCCACATCCGAAATCACTTCGGATGTCGGTTCATGTCTTACTTCTTTGGCGAAAGTCCGGCGGAAAGGCGGGCGCGGAGACGACTTGCGAAACCTTCCTTGTTCACCTGCCGGGCGCGGGCCACCGCCAGGGCGTCGGCCGGCACGTCGTCGGTGATGACGCCCCCCGTGGCGGTGTAGGCGCCGTCACCCACGCGCACCGGGGCGACCAGCAGGGTGTTGGTGCCGATGAACACATCGGCGCCGATCACCGTGCGGTGCTTGCGGAAGCCGTCGTAATTGCAGGTGATGGAGCCCGCGCCGATATTCGTGTTCGCGCCGACGCTGGAATCGCCGACATAGGAGAGGTGGTTCACCTTCACCCCGGCCGCGAGGTCGGAGGCCTTGATCTCCACGAAATTGCCGATGTGGACCCCCTCCCCCAGCGCCGCGCCCGGGCGCAGCCGGGCGAACGGGCCGACGATGGCGCCGCGCCCGACATGGGCGCCCTCGATATGGCTGAAGGCGCGGATGGTGACGTCGTCCTCGACGCTGACGCCGGGGCCGAACACCACGTTCGGCTCCACCACCACATCGCGGCCGAGCCGGGTATCGGGGGAGAAGAACACCGTCTCCGGCGCGATGAGGGTGGCGCCGCCGGCCATGGCGGCGGCGCGCAGCCGCTGCTGCAGCAGCGATTCGGCCTCAGCGAGCTGGGCGCGGGTGTTCACCCCCGCCACCTCGGCGACCTCCGCTTCCACCACCGCGGCGGCGCGGCCGAGCCCGCGCGCCACCTCCACCGCGTCGGTGAGGTAGTACTCGCCCTTGGCGTTGGCATTGCCGATGCGCTCCAGCAGCGCCAGCGCCACGGCGCCGTCGAAGGCCATCAGCCCGGCATTGCAGAGCCCAACCTGCCGCTCCTCGGGGCTGGCGTCCTTCTCCTCGCGGATGGCGACGAGGTCGCCGTCCCGGGTGAGCAGGCGGCCATAGCCGGTGGGATAGGCCGGGCGGAAGCCGAGCACGCTCACCGCCGCGCCGGCCGCGAGCGGGGCACGCAGCGCGGCGATGGTCTCCGGCCGCACCAGCGGGGTGTCGCCATACATCACGACGACATCGTCCACCGGCCCGGACAGCGCCGCGCGGGCGGCGAGAACGGCGTGGGCGGTGCCGAGCCGCTCCGCCTGCACGAACACCTCGACGCCGACGCCGGCAGGAGCGGCGGCGCGGGCGGCGGCGGCGACGTCCTCGCGCCCCGGCCCCACCACCACGGCGAGCCGCGCGGCGCCGGCCCGGCCGGCGGCCTCCACCACATGTCCGACCATGCTGCGGCCCGCCACCTTGTGCAGCACCTTGGGAAGGCGGGAGGCCATGCGGGTGCCCTCCCCCGCGGCGAGGACCACGACCAGCAATGAACGCATCGGCGACGTCTCCGGGGTCACGCGGCGCCAGACCAGCGGCGCCGGTTCAGGCGGCTATGTAGCCTGCACCGCCGCGCGGCGGAAGGGCGTGCGGCGGTCCTGCCGGGTCGGGACGTACCGCCCTCACCCTCGCTCGCTCCGGCGTGCCGGAGGGCGGCGAATGCCCATTCTCGCGCCGCCCGGATTTTCGCATCAAATCGGGGCAGACGCGGCGGCGGCGAGGCTGTATGGCAGCGCCATGAACGCGCACTCGCCCGCCCCGCCCTCCGCTTCGCCCGCCCCGCCTTCGGCCGCGGCCGGCGCCGCACCCGCCCCGGCCGTCTCGCTGCTGCGCCGGCCGGTGCTGCTGGCGGCGCTGCTGGCCATGCCGCTGTTCTTCACCAGCAACCTCATCGTCGGGCGGGCGGTGGTCGGCGTGGTCTCGCCCTGGCAGCTCGCCTTCTGGCGCTGGCTGTTCGCGCTGCTGCTCCTGCTGCCCATCGCGCTGCCGGAGCTGCTGCGGCACCGCCACCTGCTGCTGAGCCAGTGGAAGCCCATCCTGGTGATGGGAGCGATCGTGATGGTGATCTGTGGCGGCAACACCTATTTCGCGCTCGGCCATTCCACCGCCACCAACGCCACGCTGATCTACGCCACCTCCAACATCATGGTGGTGGTGCTGGAGGCGATGCTGCTGCGGCAGCGCCTGCCGCCGCTGCGCATCCTCGGCGCCTGCGCCGGCTTCTTCGGCATCGTGCTCATCACGCTGGAAGGCGATCTCGGGCGGCTGCTGGGGCTGTCCTTCAACATCGGCGACCTGCTGTTCCTGCTCGCCGCGGTGTCGTGGGCGGTCTACGCCCTGATGCTGCGCAGCGGGCCGCTGGTGCAGATCGGCACGGTGCCGACCTTCGCCGCCATCAACATCGCCGGCGTGCTGCTGCTGGGGCCGGCGGCGCTGCTCGAATCGTGGATGGGCGCGCCGGGGCCGGTGGGCATGACGGCGTGGGGGGCAATCCTCTTCCTCTCCACCATTCCCTCCGCGGTGGTGTTCCTGATGTTCCAGTACTGCACCCGGGAGGCCGGCCCTTCCATCACCGCCATGTTCGGCTATCTCATGCCGGTCTACGGGGTGATGCTGTCGGTGCTGCTGCTGGACGAGCACCTGCACCTGTTCCACGCGGTGGGCTTCGTGCTGATCCTGGGGGGCGTCATCCTCGCCACCCGTGGCCCGGCGCCGGCCGGGGATGCCGGGCGGGAACGTTGATCGCCGGGCGGCGTCATGCCATCGAAGAGACGAGACACGCTTGAGGAGAACCGCCGTGAGCGCACCCACCTTCCTGCCCGGGCCCCGCATCTCCAATCTGGTCGTCGCCTGCGGCATGGGCACGCTGGCCTGGGCGTTCTGGCTGCGTTACGCCGTGCTGGAACAGTCCGCGGTGGGGCAGGCCTGCGCCTCTGTCGTCACCGGCACCTGCGTGGTGCGGGCGACGACGCTCTCGCTGATCGAATATTCCGCCTTCGGCATCGCCGCGCTGGTGCTGGCGGCGATCCAGCTCGTGCGGCCTTCGGTGGCGGTGTTCACCCTGGCCCTGATGGCCAGCGCGGCGGGCGTCGTCTTCTACAACGCCAACACCGCCGCACTGGCCGCGGGGCTGCTGCTCATCTCGTTCGCCCGGCCGTGGCGAGGCGCCAGAAGCTGAGCGCGAACAGCACCAGCAGCGCGCCGGTCCACAGCGCCTGCCAGTTCGACAGCCGCTCATTGAGGATGATGAACAGGCCCGACAGCAGGAACACCCCGGCGGCGATCGCCTCGGCGTGGCGCTCGCCTGCCGCCGGGCGTGGCGCGGCGAGCAGGGCATAGGCCGCCAGCGCGGTGAGGATCGGGGTAAGCCCGGCGAACTGGAAGTCGCGGTAGCGCGGGTCGAACACCAGCCCGAAGGCGATCTGCACCGCCAGCACCGCCGCCAGCACCAGCACCACGCCAACCAGCTTCTCCAGCCCGGTCGCGGCCCGCCGGGTCTCCGGCTCCAGCACGGTGGCAAAGCCGACCTGACGGGTTCCCGCCGCCAGCGCATAGGCGGTGAGCGGCGGCGCCACCAGGCCCAGCGCGATCATGACCACGGCGCGGACCCAGCCGCCGGCGTCGCGGCTCTCCACCGGCACCGCCGCGATCGCCCAGCCGATCGCGATGCCCGAGGCCAGCGCCACCGCGGCGATGCCGAGCCAGCGCCCGGCCGACAGTTCCGCCCCCCGCCGCGCCGCGCCCTTCAGGCCGGCGGCGAAGATGGCCAGCGCGAAGGCGACGCCGCCGAGGCCCTGCCACAGCCAGCCCGGATGGTCCGACACCGCCTCGCCCCAGCCGAACTTGAAGTCGCGGCTATAGGCGTCGAGAAAGCCCCAGTGGCCGCCGACCGTGCCCTCCAGCGCGCGCTTCCACGGCTGGTCGAACGCCTCGATGACGTTGACGCGGTAATTCTTCTCCTTGGCGAGGGCCAGCAGCTCCTGGATGACCTTGGCCTGATTGGAGGGCGAGGGCTCCGCCCCCTCGCGCATGCGCCCCGCGCTCGGCCAGCCGGTCTCGCCGATGAGGATGTCGTGCCCCGCGAACACCTTGCCCACATGGTCGCGAATCTCCCCGATATGGGCCACCGCCTTGTCGGCGGAGACCGGCAGGTCCTCCCAGAACGGCAGGATGTGGACGGTGACGAAGTCGACCGAATTGGCGAGGTCGCGGTTGCGCTCCCAGAACTCCCAGACATCGGCATAGGTGACGGGAACGCCGGCGCTCTGCTTCACCGCGCGGATGGTCTGGGCGAGGTCGGTGGCGGAGAGCTCGCCGCGCAGCAGCACCTCGTTGCCGACGATGAGGCCCTTCACTACGTCGGGATTTTGCTGCGCCGCCTTGATGCCGTTGGTGATCTCGACCTGGTTCTTGTCCTTCTCCCGCCCGAGCCAGATGCCCTGCAGCATGGTCAGCCCGTGCTTGCGGGCGAGCGCGGGAGCGGCGTCCAGCCCCATCTCGGTGGAATAGGTACGCACGCAGTGGGTGATCTTGGCGAGACGGGCGAAATCGTCGTCGATCTGCTCCGGCGGGATCACCAGCCCGGCCATGAAGGGCGACTGCCCCGGCCGGAACGGGGCGTAGGACACGCAGGGCAGCTTTTCGCCGGAGGCCAGCGGCGAGGGCGGCGCGGGTACCGGCGCCCCGAGCCAGGCCCATGCGGCGAGGATCGCCGCGGAAACGACGGCGGCGAGCACGAATGGCAGGCGCATGCGGTGGGACTCCCCTCGAGGTCGTCAGCGTGGTCGCTGCCGCATAGCCGCGCAAGAGGGCGCTGTGAAGAGCGCCGTGCGGCAGGAACAGCACAACCCGCGGGCGCTTCCCGTTCCGGCCGCGCCGTCATGCTGACAAATTCAACCGCTTCACCTACTGTCCCGCCGTCGTTATCACCTCCTGCGCGTGATGAAATTTCCCATGGCCTCTTCCCTACGCGTCCTGTCCGCCCTTTTTGTAAGCGGCGCCCTCCTCGCGGCCGCCGGCACCTTCCCCGCGGCTGCCCAGTCCACCAGCGAAGAGCCGAAGTCCACCGCGCAGCAGACGCCCGAGCAGCAGGCCAAGGAGGCCCAGCGCCGCTCCGTGGAGGAATATGCCGAGGCGGCCAAGCTGCCGGGCAATGCCGGGCTGCCCGAATGCGTGTGGAGCGGGCGGCGCATCGCCATGCTGCTGTGGCGCGACGACGTCGACACCGCCCGCCGCCACATGGAGCTGTATGAGCGCTTCGGCTGCCCGACCGAGCACCTGAAGATCGCCTTCCGCTGCCTCGTGCGGCAGGGCAACATCGACTCGAAGTCGCCCGAGCGGCTGTCCGAGCGGGTCCACGCCTGCTGGGTCAATCCGGAATCCAACCCCTCCGCGCCAGACGCCGCCGCGCCGGCCGCTCCTCCCGCAGCGCAGTGAGGGCACGGTGATTTCATGACGCAGCCTCCGGCGCGTCATGACCTCGCCACAAGCCCGGAACAAATAGAGCCATACGAACGTTCTGTGGGGCGACAGGGCGTCATGGTACCGCGGGAAAGACGGTAACCCAGACCCTCGAATTTGCTGCAAGTGCGTTCGATCTGGATTATATATTGAACCGTCTTCCTCTCTCCATTCGTGGGTAAATCCATGCGCCCCGCTGTTCGTGTCGCGGCCGCTGTCATCGCGGTGGTCACGTCCGTGCATGCCTTCATGTGGCTTGCCCTGCGCCCGGAAGCGCAGGCGCCGTCCGTGCCGGACCGCTTCGTCAGCATGTCGTTCGCGCCCTATGGCCGCGATGCCAATCCCGACAAGGGCCAGGGCACGACCGAGGCGCAGATCCGCCATGACGTCGAGGCCGTGGCGCCCTACACCCGGGCCGTGCGCACCTACGCCGCGACCGGCGGGCTGGAGCTGGTTCCGCGCATCGCCGCCGAAAAGGGCCTGAAGGTCACCGTCGGCGCCTGGCTGGACGAAGACGAGACCCGCAACGAGCACGAGATCACCAACGCGATCGACGCCGCGCGGAAGAATTCCAACGTCATCGGCATCGTGGTCGGCAACGAGTCGATCCTGCGCGCCGAGCGCACGCCCGAGCAGCTCATCAACACCATCCGCCGGGTGAAGCGCGAGACCAACGTACCGGTAACCACCGGCGAAACCTGGGACGTATGGCTCGATCATCCCGAGCTGGTCTCCGCGGTCGATTATATCGCCGCCCACATCCTGCCCTACTGGGAAGGCGTTCCGGCCAGCCAGGTCGTCGAGCGCTCCATCGAGATCTATGACCGGCTCCGCGCCGCCTATCCCGGCAAGCGCATCGTGATCGCCGAGTTCGGCTGGCCGAGCGCGGGCTACAACCGCGACGCCGCCGTGCCGGGCGCCACCCTCCAGGCCGAGGTCATCCGCACCTTCGCCTCCCGCGCCGACGCGCTGGGCATCGACTACAACCTGATCGAGGCGTTCGACGCGCCGTGGAAGAGCTTCGAGGGCAGCGTCGGCCAGTACTGGGGCGTGCTCGACGCCGACCGCCACATCAAGTTCCCGCTCTCCGGCCCCATCACCCCGGAAACCTACAGCGCCACCGCGGCCATCGCGCTGCTGCTCGGCGTCGCCTTCTCGCTGCCGCTGTTCCGCTTCGGCCGGCTCACCGTGCCGCAGGCGACCGTCATGGCGGCCGCCGCCAACCTCGTCGGCTACTGGATCGCGACCGTCACCGACCACTGGCTGACCCATTACGTGGTCGGCGGCAACAAGGTGACCTTCGTCATCTCGCTGGTGCTGCTGGTGCCGCTCGTCGTGGTGATGCTCTACCGGGTCGAGGAGCTGGCGACCATCGCCTTCGGCCAGTCGCCCCGGCGCCTGCTGCGCGGCTCCAACCCGATGCCGGCCCGCACCCCCAAGGTGTCGATCCACATCCCGGCCTATAAGGAGCCGCCGGAGATGCTGAAGCAGACGCTGGACAGCGTCGCCCGGCTCGACTGGCCCAACCTCGAATGCATCGTGGCGATCAACAACACGCCCGACCCCGCCTTCTGGGCGCCGATCGAGGAGCACTGCAAGCTGCTCGGCGACCGCTTCAAGTTCCTCAACCTGCCGAAGATCGAGGGCTTCAAGGCCGGCGCGCTGCGCATCGCCATGCAGCACACCGCGCCCGACGCCGAGATCATCGGCATCATCGACGCCGACTATGTGGTGAGCCAGGACTGGCTGCGCGACCTCGTGCCGGTGTTCGAGGACCCGACCGTCGGCATCGTGCAGGCGCCGCAGGACCACCGCGACGCCGGCCGCAGCCTCATGCATGAGGCGATGAACACCGAATATGCCGGCTTCTTCGACATCGGCATGGTCCAGCGCAACGAGCACGACGCCATCGTCGTGCACGGCACCATGTGCCTGATGCGCCGCGCCGCCATGGTCGAGGCCGGCGACTGGTCGAGCGACACCATCTGCGAGGACACCGATCTCGGCCTGTCCATCATCGAGCTCGGCTGGAAGAGCCACTACACCAACAAGCGCTATGGCTGGGGCCTGCTGCCGGACGACTTCGCCTCCTTCAAGAAGCAGCGCCACCGCTGGGCCTATGGCGGCATGCAGATCGTGAAGAAGCACTGGACGCGGCTGCTGCCGGGCCGCTCGCGGCTCACCACGGCCCAGCGGCGCGAATTCGCCATCGGCTGGGTCAGCTGGCTCGGCTCCGAGAGCGTCGGCGCGCTGGTGGCCGTGCTGTCCCTGCTGTGGGTGCCCTTCGTGCTCGGCCTCGGCATCGCGGTGCCGCAGCACATCCTCACCGTGCCGATCATCTTCTGCTTCGGCGTCTATGTCCTGCATTTCTGCGCGCTGTACCGGCTGCGTGTCGCCACCACCCCGGGCCGGATGATCGGCGCGGCGGTCGCCGCGATGGCGGTGCAGTTCACCGTCGCCAAGGCGGTGTATGACGGGTTCCGCTACAAGGACCTCGCCTTCGCCCGCACCGCGAAGGGCAGCTGGCTCGCCAACGCCGCCCGCGCCTTCCCGGCCCTGCCCGAGGCCATCATCGGCGGCGGGCTGATGGTGTCGGCGATCGGCCTGCGGCTGACCAACTGGCACGCGGTGACGGAGATCAATCTCTTCGCCTTCGCGCTGGCGATCCAGTCGCTGCCCTTCCTCGCCGCGGCGGTGATCGGCTGGCTGGAAGGATCCAGCCTCAACGAGGTGACGACCTGGAAGGCGCTGCGCAGCCGCGCCGCCGCCCTGCTGCCGCTGCGCGGCAGCCGCGCCCCGGCGATCACGGAGTAGACGGCTCCGTTCAGGGCCGTTCAACCCTCCACGAATAAAAAGGCCCGGGATCGCTCCCGGGCTTTTTCATGAGCGGCGGTGGACGTGTCCGCGGGTTCAGGCGGTCTCGGCCGGCTCGAACACCAGCGTCGCGCCGAGCGCCGATTTCGGGCCCACCACGATCAGCCCCTCGATCTCCTCCGCCGACATCCGGCTCGAGGACAGCCGCTTGCGGGCGGTCTCGATGTTCTTCACGGCAAAGCGCACCGCGGCCAGACGCAGCCCGGCATCCGCCGCCGGTGCCGGACCGAACCGCTCGGCGAAGAGGTCGCGCGTCATCACCTCGATGGTTCCGCGCGGGGTCCTGCCGATATGCCAGCCCTCTATCGCGCGGCGGAAGTCGGTCCCGGCGAAGGTGGCGAGGAAGGGCACGTGGGCGGCGGGTTCATCGGCGACGAAGACCACGCCCCCGACCCCGACCGTGCCGTTCATGTGCCGCTGCATGTCCGCCGACCAGAAGTTCTCGGGAAACTTCTGCCGGCAGGTGAAGAAGCCGGCATGAGGCGAGGCGGGGTCACGGGCGAAGGCGAGCGAAAACGCCACCTCGACGTCGCTGCCATCCGGCAGGCGGCCGATCCGCTGGAAGTCGAACAGGTCATAGCCGCCGAAGCCGGCGGCATCGAACTCCGCCTTCTCCGCCGCCGGGTCCTTACCTTCCAGCACCAGCATCGAGAGTCCGGCGCCGACAGTGCCGATATAGTCGCGGTTGAAGGCGCCGAAGGAGAAGGTGGTCTCGGTCGGCTCGGGGATCGCATGAGGGTCCGCGACCTCCAGCAGCTCCATGAAGAAGCCCGGCGTCTGCACGATGCGGTTATGGGTGCCCCAGGGGTGGCGGTTGCGGCTGCCCACGGTGAAGCCGAGAAGATCGTACAGTTCGCCCGCCGCTTCGAGATCGCGAACGACGTGCACCACATGGTCGAGGCCGCGGGCCATAAGGTCATCTCCTCGTTCTGGCGACATCGCGCCGGCTTGGTCGAGGCGACTCGCGGGTCGAGCCGGCCATCCGACCATGGATACGACAGACATGCTGCCGGCGGGCACCCCGGCACGGGAGCGATCCACATCGCCGCGCCGCCGTGGCCGTTGCACCACAGTGCGGAGGAAGGCTAGCCGCCCGTCGCCCATACGCAAAGGCCGGGAACGTGTCCCGGCCTTCATGCTTTCGTTGCGAGGGGCTGGTGGCGGCTAGACCAGCCGGCTTTGCACCACGGCGGCACCGATGAAGGAGGCGAACAGCGGGTGGGGCTCGAACGGCCGCGACTTCAGCTCGGGGTGGAACTGCACGCCGATGAACCAGGGATGGTCGGGATATTCGATGATCTCCGGCAGCAGCCCGTCCGGCGACAGGCCGGAGAACCGCATGCCGCAGGCCTCCAGCCGCTCGCGGTAGCGCAGATTGACCTCGTAGCGGTGGCGGTGGCGCTCGAAGATATCGTTGACGCCATAGACCTCCGCGACGCGGCTGCCCTCGGCGAGCCGCGCGGGATAGGCGCCGAGCCGCATCGTGCCGCCGAGATCGCCGTCGAGGCCGCGCTTCTCCAGCTCGTTGCCGCGCAGCCACTCCGTGAGCAGCCCGACCACGGGCTCCTCCGTGGGGCCGAACTCGGTGGAATTGGCCGCCTCGATCCCGGCGAGGTGCCGGGTCGCCTCGATCACCGCCATCTGCATGCCGAAGCAGATGCCGAGATAGGGCACGTGCCGCTCGCGGGCGAACTGCGCCGCGCGGATCTTTCCCTCCGCGCCACGCTGGCCGAAGCCGCCGGGCACGAGGATGCCGTGGACATGCTCGAGGAAGGGGGCGGGGTCCTCGCGCTCGAAGATCTCGCTCTCGATCCAGTCGAGATTGACGTGCACGCCATTGGCGAGGCCGCCATGGGCCAGCGCCTCGATCAGCGACTTGTAGGCGTCCTTCAGCCCGGTGTACTTGCCGACCACCGCGATGGTGACGGTGCCTTCGGGGTTGCGGATGCCGGCCTCGATCTTGCGCCAGCGCGACAGCTCCGGCGCCGGCGCCGGCTCGATCCCGAACGCCGCCAGCACTTCGCCGTCCAGACCCGCCTCGTGATAGGCGGAGGGCACGGCATAGATATTGTCGGCGTCGCGCGCCTCGATCACCGCGCTCTCGCGCACATTGCAGAACAGGCCGAGCTTGCGGCGCTCCTCGCGCGGAATCTCGCGGTCGGTCCGGCAGAGCAGGATATCCGGCGAGATGCCGAGCGCCCGCAGTTCCTTCACCGAATGCTGGGTCGGCTTGGTCTTCAGCTCGCCCGCCGAGGGAATGTAGGGCAGCAGGGTGAGGTGGATGTAGATGCAGTGCTTGCGCGGCAGCTCGTGGCCGATCTGGCGGATCGCCTCCAGAAAGGGCATCGCCTCGATGTCGCCCACCGTGCCGCCGATCTCCACCAGCACGAAGTCATACCCCTCATTGCCGGAGAGGACGAATTCCTTGATGGCGTTGGTGACGTGCGGAATCACCTGGACGGTGGCGCCGAGATAGTCGCCACGCCGCTCCTTCGAGAGGATGTCCTGATAGATGCGGCCGGTGGTGATGTTGTCGGAACGGGTCGCCGGACGCCCGGTGAAGCGCTCGTAATGGCCGAGATCGAGGTCGGTCTCGGCGCCGTCGTCGGTGACGAAGACCTCGCCATGCTGATACGGGCTCATGGTGCCCGGATCGACGTTCAGATAGGGGTCGAGCTTGCGCAGCCTGGTCTTGTAACCGCGGGCCTGGAGCAATGCGCCGAGAGCGGCGGATGCGAGGCCCTTGCCGAGCGAGGACACGACGCCGCCGGTGATGAAAATATAGCGCGCCATGGAATCCGGTTTCTAGCTACAAAAACGCGATTCGACGAGAGGCAGCGCGACCTGCGTCGCCTCTCGTCCATGGAATTCGTCGTGGCGACGCGCGAGGCGCGCCGAACTCACTGCGACTGGGGAACCTGCGGCGAGGAGGGCGCCGGCTGGATACCCTTGAGCTGGTCGAGAACCGTGCCGCCGGGCGCGGGAGCGGCACCCGGCGCCTGCGGGGCGCCCGGTGCCACCGCCGGCGCGTTGAAGATGGTGGCGGGGCCGCGACCCCAGCCCGCGAGCATCGTCAGGGCAATGCTGGTGATGAAGAACAGCGCCGCGAGGATCGCCGTCGCCCGGGTGAGCACATTGGCGGTCCCGCGGGCGGAGAAGAAGCCGCCGCCGCCACCGCCGCCACCACCGATTCCGAGGCCACCGCCTTCGGAGCGCTGGATCAGCACGACGCCGATCAGGGCGAGCACCACCATCAGGTGGATGACGATCACTACGGTCTGCATCTTCTGCCTTATACATCTCGCGACACGGCGGCCCTCGGCAGGGCTGCGCCGGAACTTTGGCGCGGTTCCTACACGATCCCGCCCGGCATTTCCAGTTGATCAGCCGTCTCCCGGCCGGCTGGCGCCATCGGCTGTGGAACCGCCCGACCCGCCGCGACGTTGCCCCGGCAGATCAATGGGAGAGCCGCATGGACGAGATCGTGCTGACCGCGACGGAAATGGCGAGTGCCCAGCCTGTCCGCAAGGCCAACGCCACGCAGACCGAGATGTTCAGCGTCGTGGCCCATGGCGATCACTGGCATGTGCTGCACGACGGCCAGCGCAACGCGCCTCTTTCCAGCCGCCGCGCCGCCTTCGAGGCCGCGGTCGCCGCCGCCCTGCCCGCGCTCGAGGCCGGGCACGACGTCACGCTGCGCACCAGCCCGGCGGGGACGGACGGCGGCGACGCGTTCGAGAGCTGAAAGGCAGGGCGCTGGACGCCCGGATTCAGTCCCGCTCACACATAGGCGGCGGCAATAGCGAGGAAGTCGGCCGCCTTCAGGCTGGCGCCGCCCACCAGCGCCCCGTCGACATCGGTGAGGGTGAGCAGCGTGCGGGCGTTGTCCGGCTTCACCGAGCCGCCATACAGCAGGCGAATCGCGTCCGCCTCCCCGCCGAAGCGCTGGCGCAGCAGCGCGCGCATGGCCGCGTGCATCTCCAGAATGTCGGCGGCGGTGGGGACATGGCCGGTGCCGATCGCCCAGACCGGCTCATAGGCGATCACGAGATCATAGCCCGTCGCCCCGTCGGGCACCGAGCCCTCGAGCTGGCGGGCGACCACCGCCACAGCGCGGCCGGCCGCGCGCTCCGCGAGGGTCTCGCCGACACACACCACCCGCACCAGCCCGGCCCTGTGCGCGGCCTCGGCCTTGGCCCGCACCACGGCATCGGTCTCGCCATGGTCGGTGCGGCGCTCGGAATGACCCAGAATCACCGCATGCGCACCGGCATCGGCCAGCATCTCGGCGGCGATGTCGCCGGTATGGGCGCCGGAGGGACGCGCGTGGCAGTCCTGGCCACCGATGCTGATCGGGGTGCCGGCGGCGCGTGCCGCCAGCCGGGCGATCAGGGTCGCCGGGGGAAAGATCATCAGTTCGACGCCGGCCGATGCCACCGGGCCGGCCGCGTCGATCATCCGCTCCAGCTCGGCCGCCGAGGTGGAAAGGCCGTTCATCTTCCAGTTGCCGGCGACGAGGGGACGACGAGCGGTCATGCGATATTCCTGTGGCTGCGGGTTCCACCCGAGTTAACAAAGCCCGGTGAGCTGCGCAAATGCCGGTATCTGCGACGTTGCGGCCCATAAGGTCGGTCCCTATTATGCGCGCCTTTCACGGGCGGGGTCGTTCCGGGCCGCCCCACAGATAACGAGAAACTCGTATGCTGCAGACGCTGCGCAAGGGCGCATCCGGCCTCGTCGCCAAAATTCTGATGGGCCTGCTCATCCTCAGCTTCGGCATCTGGGGCATCGCCGACGTGTTTCGCAACTTCGGCAGCCACACGCTCGCCAGCATCGGTTCGAGCGAGGTGACGGTGCCGGAGTTCCGCCAGCTCTACCAGCAACGGCTCCAGCAGATCAGCCAGCAGATCAAGCGCGGCCTGACGCCGGATCAGGCCCGCGCCATCGGCATTCCCGACCAGGTGCTCAATGAGCGCCTCGCCGAGGCCGCGCTCGACGACCGCGTCGGCCATCTCGGCCTCGCCCTCTCCAACGACGAGATGGTGAAGCGGATTTCGGAGAATCCCGCCTTCCGTGGTCCCAGCGGCAGCTTCGACCCGAATTACTTCAACCAGGTGCTGCGCTCGAACGGCTTCACCGAGGCCCGCTTCGTCGAGGCCGAGCGCCGCCTGGCGCTGCGCCAGCAGTTCCTCGATTCGCTGGCCGGCGGCATCGAGGTGCCGCAGGTGCTGCGCGACGCCTTCAAGCGCTACGAAACCGAGGAACGCAGCGTCAGCTACGTGCTGATCGAGCCGCCGGCGCTCGACACCATCGCCGCCCCCTCCGATGAGGTGCTGAAGGCCTTCTTCGAGGCCCGCAAGGCGGCGTTCCGCGCGCCGGAATACCGCAACGTCGCGGTGCTGGCCCTCACCCCCGCCGCTCTCGCCGCCACGGTGCAGGTGTCGGACGAGGACCTGAAGGCCGCCTACGAGGCCAACATCGCCCGCTTCGGCACGCCGGAAACCCGCGTGGTGCAGCAGATCGTGTTCCCCAATGCCGAGGAAGCCAAGGCGGCGGCGGACAAGATCGCGGCCGGCACGCCCTTCGCCGACATCGTGACCGAGCGCAAGCTGACGCCGGGCGACGTCAATCTCGGCAATGTCCCGCGCAGCGCCATCTTCGACAAGGCGGTGGCGGATGCCGCCTTCGGCCTGCCGCAGGGCGGCACCAGCGGGGTGGTCAACGGCCGGTTCGGTCCCGTCATCATCCATGTCGAGGCCATCACGCCGGGCGTCACCAAGCCTCTCGCCGAGGTCGCCACCGAGCTGCGCGCCGACCTGCAGGCCCAGCGTGCCCAGCGCGCGGTCGGCGACAGGCGCGACCAGATCGAGGACGAGCTTGCCAGCGGCGCCAAGCTCACCGAGGTCGCAACCAAGCTCGGCCTCGCGCTGCAGCAGATCAACACCGATATTTCCGGCAAGACCCCGGACGGAGCCTCCATCGGCGATGTCCCCGGCCGTACCGAGGTTCTGCGCGGTGCCTTCGCCGCCGATGTCGGTGCCGCGACCGACCCCGTCACCCTGCCGCAGAACGCCGGCTATGTCTGGTACGAGGTCGAAAGCGTCACCCCGGGCCGCGACCGCAGCTTCGAGGAGGCCCGCGCGCAGGCGCTCGACCGCTGGCGCCAGGACGAGGCGGCCAAGACGCTCGATGCCGAGGTCGAGGCGCTGAAGAAGAAGGTCGTCGACGGCACGCCCTTCGACAAGGCGGCGGCCGAGGCCGGCCTCGCGGTGAAGACCGCCGCCGGCATCCGGCGCGGCCGCGCCGCCGAGGGCATCCCGCAGGGCGCCATCAATGCCCTGTTCGCCACCCAGCAGGGCCAGGTCGGCTCGGCGCCGGTCGATCTCGGCGACGGCCGCCTCGTCTTCGTCGTCACCGGCGTCGGCGTGCCCGCCAGCATGGGTGAGGACAAGCAGGTGCTGGCCACCACCAGCCAGCGCATGCAGGAAGACCTGATGACGGAATATCTCGTGCGCCTGCAGGCCGACCTCGGCGTGAAGGTCAACCGCGCCGCGCTCGACGCCATTGTCGGCGGCGACACCCGCACCAATTGAGACCGGCCATGAGCAGCACCGCCACCGCCGGGCGTCCCCGCCTCGCCGACACCAGCTTCGCCGCCGCCTATGGCCGCGGGGAAGCGCAGGTCGTGACCCAGAAGCTGGTCGCTGACCTCGAAACCCCGGTCTCCGCCTTCCTGAAGATCGCCGCCGAGCGGCCCAACAGCTTCCTGCTGGAATCGGTGGAAGGCGGCGACACCCGCGGCCGCTATTCCATGATCGGCATCGAGCCGGACCTGATCTGGCGCTGCCGCGGCGACCGGGCGGAGATCAACCGGCAGGCCCAGATCGACCCGAACGCCTTCGAGCCCTGCGCCGAAGCCCCGCTGCTGGCGCTGCGCGCGCTGGTGGCGGAATCGCGCATCGCGCTCCCCGTCGGCTCGCCGCCGATGTCGGCGGGCATCTTCGGCTATCTCGGCTACGACATGGTGCGGCAGATGGAGCGGCTGCCGGCGCCGAAACCCGATATTCTCGGCGTGCCGGACGCGATCTTCATCCGCCCCACCGTGATGGTGGTGTTCGATTCCGCCCGCGACGAGATCACCGTCGTCACACCGGTACGGCCTCTCCCCGGGGTCTCCGCCGAGCTGGCCCATGAGCGGGCGCAGGAGCGCATCGAGGCGGTGGTGCGGGCGCTCGACGGCGCGCTGCCCAACACACCGGCGCAGGCGCCGTTCCACCAGGAGGTGGCGCCGGTCTCCAACACCCCGCCGGAGGCCTATCTCGACATGGTCGAGCGGGCGAAGGAATACATCCGCGCCGGCGACATCTTCCAGGTGGTGCTGTCGCAGCGCTTCGAGGCGCCCTTCACCCTGCCGCCGTTCGCGCTCTACCGCGCGCTGCGGCGGGTCAACCCCGCGCCGTTCCTCGTCTATTTCAACTTCGGCGATTTCGCGCTGGTGTGCTCCAGCCCGGAGATCCTGGTGCGGCTGCGCGACGACACCGTCACCATCCGCCCCATCGCCGGCACCCGCCGGCGCGGCGCCACCCCGCACGAGGACAAGGCGCTGGAGGAGGAGCTGCTTGCCGACCCCAAGGAGCGGGCCGAGCATCTGATGCTGCTCGACCTCGGCCGCAACGATGTCGGCCGCGTCGCCCGCATTGGCACCGTGCGGGTGACCGACAGCTTCTTCATCGAGCGCTACAGCCAGGTGATGCACATCGTCTCGAATGTCGAGGGCACGCTCGACCCCAGCCACGACGTGCTCGACGCGCTGGCCGCCGGCTTTCCCGCCGGCACCGTCTCGGGCGCGCCCAAGGTGCGGGCGATGGAGATCATCGACGAGCTGGAGCGCGACAAGCGCGGCATCTATGCCGGGGCTATCGGCTATTTCGGCGCCGATGGCGAGATGGATACCTGCATCGTGCTGCGCACCGCCGTGGTGAAGGACGGGCGGATGCATGTGCAGGCCGGCGCCGGGATCGTGTATGATTCCGTCCCGGAAAGCGAACAGCAGGAATGCGTCAACAAGGCGCGCGCGCTGTTCCGCGCCGGGGAGGAGGCGGTGCGCTTCGCGGCGCGCGCCGGCCGCGGCCAGTGAGGGTTCGCGCCGCGATGAGGACGGGAAGGCCGATGAGGATGATGGGGTGGACGATGAGGCCGACGACGCGCCGATGGCGGGGCGGGCGCGCGCTTCCCCGGCCGCCCGCCGCTTGACCCGGCGCGGGCTCTCCCCCTAGACCTTTTGCAACCGGCTTTCCGCCGGCGGACGGACCCGCGATGATCCTCCTCGTCGACAATTACGACAGCTTCACCTGGAACCTCGTGCACTATCTCGGCGGCCTCGGCGCCGAGGTGGAGGTGCGGCGCAACGACACCCTCTCCGTTGACGAGGCGCTGGCGCTTGAGCCCGAGGCGATCGTCATCTCCCCCGGCCCCGCCACCCCGAACGAGGCCGGCATCTGCCTGGAGCTGATCGCCCGCGCCGCCGACGAGGGGGTGCCGGTGTTCGGCGTCTGCCTCGGCCATCAGGCGATCGGGCAGGTGTTCGGCGGCGACGTGGTGCGCGCGCCGGTGCCGATGCACGGCAAGATGAGCGAGATGCACCACCAGGGCGAGAGCGTGTTCCGCGGCATCAACGGCCCCTTCAAGGCGACGCGCTACCACTCGCTGCTGGTGAAGCGCGACACCCTGCCCGCCGATCTCGCGGTGACGGCGGAAACCGATGACGGGCTGATCATGGGCCTGTCGCACCGCGACCTGCCGGTGCACGGCGTGCAGTTCCATCCCGAGAGCATCGCCTCCGAGCACGGCCACACCATACTGAAGAACTTCCTCGACCTCGCCCGGGCCTGGAACGCCGGCCCCCGCCGCTCACGCGCCGCCTGAACCGAACGAGCCAACCCCATGGAAAACCTCAAGGCTCTCATCGGCAAGGTCGCGACCGGCACCGCCCTGACCCGGGCGGAATCGGCCCATGCCTTCGACGTCATGATGTCGGGCGAGGCCACCCCCTCGCAGATCGGCGCGCTGCTGATGGGGCTGCGGGTGCGCGGCGAGACGGTGGACGAGATCGCCGGCGCGGTCGCGACCATGCGCTCCAAGATGCTCTCCGTGAAGGCCCCGGCCGGCGCGGTGGACGTGGTTGGCACCGGGGGCGACGCCTCCGGCTCCTACAACATCTCGACCTGCGCCTCCTTCATCGTCGCGGGGGCGGGGGTGCCGGTGGCCAAGCACGGCAACCGGGCGCTGTCCTCCAGGTCCGGCGCTGCCGACGTGCTGATGGGGCTGGGGGTGAAGATCGACCTCTCGCCGGAGCAGATCGGCACCTGCATCGCCGAGGCCGGCATCGGCTTCATGTTCGCCCCGGCCCACCACCCCGCCATGAAGCATGTCGGCCCGACCCGGGTGGAGATGGGCACCCGCACCATCTTCAACCTGCTGGGGCCGCTGTCCAACCCCGCCGGGGTCACCCGGCAGATGGTCGGCGTGTTCTCGCGCAGCTGGGTCGAGCCGCTGGCGGAGGTGCTGCGCACGCTGGGCTCGGAACGGGCCTGGGTGGTGCACGGTTCGGATGGGCTCGACGAGATCACCACCACCGGGCCGACCGCGGTGGCGGAGCTGAAGGACGGCGCGATCCGCCGCTTCGAGATCACGCCGGAGGAATTCGGCATCGCCCGGGCGACGCCGGAGGCGCTGAAGGGCGGCGACGGCGTCGCCAATGCCCGGGCGCTGCGCGCGGTGCTGGCCGGCGAGCCGGGCGCCTATGCCGATATCGCCGTCATGAACGCCGCCGCGGCGCTGCTGGTCGCCGGCGCGGTGGAGGATTTCGCCGGGGGGCTGGAGCGGGCCCGCCACAGCCTTTCCAGCGGCCGGGCGCTGGCCGCGCTTGACCGGCTCATCGCCGTCTCGAACGCCTGAGCGCCGCCCCGTCCGGCAGAAGGGCGCCCGCCCGAAGGAGACAGCCGCCATGGTCGACATTCTCGAAAAGATCGGCGCCTACAAGCGCGAGGAGATCGCCGCCGCCAAGCGCGTCCGCCCGCTGGAGCAGGTGCGCGCCCGCGCCGAGGCGCAGCCGGCGCCGCGCGGTTTTCTCGCCGCCATCGAGGCCCGGATCGCCGCGGGCGGCACCGCGCTGATCGCCGAGATCAAGAAGGGGAGCCCTTCCAAGGGCCTGATCCGGCCGGACTTCGATCCCCCGGCGCTGGCCCGCGCCTATGAGGCGGGCGGGGCGACCTGCCTGTCGGTGCTGACCGACACCCCCTCCTTCCAGGGCGCGCCGGAATTCCTGGTCGCCGCGCGCGAGGCGGCGCCCTCCCTGCCGGCGCTGCGCAAGGATTTCCTCTACGACACCTACCAGGTGTTCGAGGCGCGGAGCTGGGGGGCGGACTGCATCCTCGTCATCCTCGCCTCCACCGACGACGCCCTCGCCCGCGACCTGATCGAGACCGCCCACGGCCTCGGCATGGACGCGCTGATCGAGGTGCATGACGACGCCGAGCTGGACCGGGCGCTCGCCCTGCCCTCGCGCCTCGTCGGCATCAACAACCGCAACCTGCGCACCTTCGACGTCGGGCTGGAAACCTCCGAGCGGCTGGCCCCCCGGGTGCCGAAGGACCGGGTGCTGGTCGGCGAAAGCGGCATCTTCACCCCCGCCGACGTCGCCCGGCTGGCCCGCGTCGACATCCGCACCATCCTCGTCGGCGAAAGCCTGATGCGGCAGGACGACGTCGCCGCCGCCACCCGCGCCCTGCTCGCCCCGGCCGCGCCGCTGCGCGCCGCCGGCTGACCGCCATGAGCGCACAGGACAAGGCGGCGGGCGGGGACGCCGAAGCCGGGGACGGCGCCCCGCGCCTCAGCCATATCGACGCCAGCGGCGCCGCCAACATGGTCGATGTCGCCGACAAGGCGGTGACCGACCGCATCGCCCGGGCCGAAGGCCGCGTCGCGATGGAGCCGGCGACGCTGGACCTGATCCTCGCCGGCAATGCGAAGAAGGGCGACGTCATCGGCACCGCCCGCCTCGCCGGCATCATGGCGGCCAAGCGCACCCATGAGCTGATCCCGCTCTGCCACGCGCTGCAGCTCTCCAGGGTTGCGGTCGACATCAGCCCGGACCACGCCCTGCCGGGGCTGCGGGTCGAGGCCAGCGTGCGTACCGCCGGCCAGACCGGGGTGGAGATGGAGGCGCTCACCGCCGTCACCGTCGCCTGCCTCACCATCTACGACATGGCCAAGGCGGTCGACCGCGGCATGCGGATCGAGGGCGTGCGGCTGCTGGAAAAGGCCGGCGGCCGGTCCGGCCACTGGCAGGCCGGCTAAAGCACGCCCCGGCCGGGGGATGGCGGTTCGCGGGCCGAACCGCTGCGGCCGGACGCCGACGACGGGAGAGCCGCGCCGGGCTTCGGCGCGGCCGGCACGAACCTCACGGCGCCGGGCGGCGGACGCCACGGAACGCCCAACCGACCCAGGAGCAGGCCATGGCGCTGATGCCGGTTCACGATGCCCTTGCCGAGGTTCTCGCCGAGGCCGCCGCGCTCGGCGCCGAGACCGAGCCGCTCGACAGCGCCCATGGCCGGGTGCTCGCCGCCCCGGTGGTCGCGGCGCGCAGCACCCCGGCCGCCGACGTCTCCGCCATGGACGGCTATGCGGTGCGGGCGCAGGACGCCGCCGCTGGCGCCGCGCTGGCGGTGGCGGGCGAATCCGCCGCCGGCACCCCCTTTCCCCGCCGCCTCGGCGCGGGCGAGGCGGTGCGCATCTTCACCGGCGCGGTGATGCCGGCCGGGGCCGACGCGGTGGTGATCCAGGAAGACACCCGGCGCGAAGGCGACCGGGTCACGGTGCTGGAAGCCGCGACCGAGGGCCGGCATATCCGCCGGGCGGGCGGGGATTTCGCCGCCGGCGCCATCGTGCTGCCGGCGGGGCGCCGTCTCACCGCGCGCGACCTCGCGCTGGCCGCCGCCGCCGATCGGGCGGAGCTGGAGGTGGTGCGCCGGCCGGTGGTCGGCCTGCTCTCCACCGGCGACGAGCTGGTGCGCCCCGGCGCCGGGGCGGGGCCGCATCAGGTCATCCTCTCCAATGTCTATTCGGTCGGCGCCCTCGCCCGCGCCACCGGGGCGGAGGTGCGCGACCTCGGCACCCTGCCGGACGAGCGGGCGGCGACGGAACAGGCCTTGCGCGCCGCGCTGGACGCCGAGATCGACATCCTCGTGACCACGGGCGGCGCCTCGGTCGGCGACCACGACCTCGTCGCCCCGGCGCTGCTGGCGCTGGGGGTGCGGCTGGCGGTGCACAAGGTGGCGCTGCGGCCGGGCAAGCCGCTGATGTTCGGCCGCTTCGGGGCGAGCCACGTGCTGGGCCTGCCGGGCAACCCGGTTTCGGCGCATGTGTGCGCCCTGCTGTTCCTGCGCCCGCTGATCCGCCGGCTGGCCGGGCTGCCGGCGGCCGAGGCCCTGCCGCTGCGCCCCGCCCGCCTCGCCGCCGACCTCAAGGCCAACGACCAGCGCATGGATTTCCTGCGCGCCGAGATCGTCGGCACGGCGGAGGGGCTGCCGCTGGTGCGCCCGCTGCCGGTGCAGGACAGCTCGATGCTCAGCGTGCTGGCGCGGGCGGACTGCCTGCTGGTGCGCCCGCCCTTCGCCCCGGCGGCCATGGCGGGCGAGCCTTGCGAGATCCTTCCGCTCGACGATTGAGCGTCGCGGCCCCATCCATGCATGGTCGGCGCCGTCCCGCTTCACAGGTGCCGCATGCAGATCAACCTTCCCGAGATCCACGCCGAGGTCGAAGCCGCCTTCGCCCGCTATGAAACCGCCCTGGTGTCGAACGATGTCGCGGCGCTGGACGCGCTGTTCTGGGACGATCCCCTCACCATCCGGTACGGCATCACCGAGAATCTCTACGGCATCGACGCCATCCGCGCCTTCCGCGCCGCCCGCTCCCCGGCGGGGCTGGCGCGCACCATCTCCCGGACCGTGATCACCACCTACGGCACCGACATGGCCACCGCCTCCACCCTGTTCCACCGGCCCTCGGTGCCGGGCAAGGTCGGCCGGCAGATGCAGACCTGGATGCGCACGCCGGCCGGCTGGAAGGTGGTCGCCGCCCATGTCAGCCTGATCGACGAATGAGCACCCGCCGGCTCCGGCGGCGCGGTGACGCTCGCCCGCCGAGTCGCTATGGTGCCGCTCGATCCTGGGCCGGCGCGACGAATCGTCGGGCGGGCCGGGATCGCCCCAGTCGCCGCCGGGATTGAATGCCGTCCATGCCCGCCTCCCCGTCGACCCGGAAAGACCCGCTCCACGCCGACGCGTCTCCGCGGCAGCGGCCGACGCGCGCCGAGGAACTGCGCTTCCAGGTCGCCGACGAAATCACCCGCGGCCTGCTTCCCCCCGGCACGACGCTGGACGAGACCGCGCTGGCGGCACGGTTCGGCGTCTCCCGCACGCCGGTGCGCGAGGCCATCCGCGAGCTCGCCGCCTCCGGCCTCGTCGACACCCGGCCCCACCGCGGCGCGGTGGTGGCGCGGCCCAGCGTCGAGCGGCTGCAGTCGATGTTCGACGTCATGGCCGAGCTGGAGGCGCTCTGCGCCGGGCTCTGCGCCGTCAAGATCACCCCGGCCGAGCGGCGGGCGCTGGAGGCGCTCCACGCCGAGATGGGCGACCTGATGCGGCAGGGCGACTTCCTCGGCTATCGCGAGGCCAACGAGACCTTCCACACCTCGATCTATGCCGGCTCGCACAACGACTATCTCGCCGAGCTGACGCTGAGCACCCGGCGGCGGCTCTCGCCGTTCCGCCGCGCCCAGTTCCGCGCGCTCGGCCGGCTGGCGCTGTCGCACACCGAGCATGAGCGGGTGCTCACCGCGGTGATGCGCGGCGACCGCGAGGCCGCCGCCAGCGCCATGCGCCACCACATCGCCATCGTGCACGACGCCTATGAGGCCTACGCCCAGAGCCTGTGAGGCGCGGTGAAAAATGATTTATTGCAATAGCTTATCATAACAGTCGCAACCTTCGCATCAGGATGCCGTCAGCCCCGCCGCCTCGTTCTCCGCGGTGAGGAAGCCGCGCCAGCCGCCATAGCCGGTGATATCCCGCGCCTGGGTGACGGCGGCGGCCTCGGCGAGGAAGCCCTTCACCTGGCTGCCATCCTCCAGCGCCACCGTGCCAACGCCGAGCGGCGCGGGTATGCGGGCGATGAAACGGCCGAAGCTTTCCAGCGGCAGCGACCACACCTCGCAGGCGACCGGCGCGCCGGAGCCGATCCGCCCGCGCACCAGCCCCGGGCGCCGCACCCGCCCATCCGGGAGCAGATACAGCCGGTAATCCGCCGTGGTGCGCGCCGCGCGCACGAAGCTGCCGCCGAGATCGGTGAGTTCCCCGTTGAGCGGCAGGCCGGAGAGATGGGCGCCGAACACCGCGATCTCCATCCGGTTCGGCGCCGCTTCCGGCGCGAAGTCCACCTCCGCCGGCACCTGCCGGGCGGTGGCGCCCATCGGCAGGGCACTGGCCGCGTGCAGGGCCGCGCCGAGCCCGGCGAGATGGGCGTCGCGCCCCGCCGGGGCCAGCAGCGTCACCCCGAACGGCGCGGCGTCCGGCCGGATCTCGGCGGGAACGGCAAGGCCGCAGAGGTCGAGCAGATTGACGAAATTGGTGTAGAGCCCGAGCTGGCTGTTGAGCCGGACCGGATCGGCGTCGATCTGGGCCAGGGTGTAGACGGTCGGCATGGTCGGCACCATCAGCGCGTCGAGCCCCGCCAGCGCCGCCCGCGCCTCCATCTTCAGCTCGGCGAGGCGGTATTGGCCGCGGAAGGCGTCGACCGCGCTGGGCTCGCGGCCGCGCTCGATGATGCCGCGCACCACCGGGTGGACCGAAGTCGGCCGGGCATCGAGAAAGCCGCCGACCGCGGCGAAGCGCTCCGCCACCCAGGGGCCGTCATAGAGCAGCCGGGCGGTCTCGTAGAACGGCTCCATGTCCAGCTCGACGATGGCGGCGCCGAGCGCCCGCGCCCGCGCCACGGCGCGCAGGAAGGCGGGATCGGTGAGGAGATCGCCGAAGCTGTGGCGGTCCACGGCGCGGGGAATACCGATCCGCACCCCGGGCGGCCAGGCGCCCGGCCGGCCGAGCGGCAGCTCCCGCGAGAAGGGGTCGCCGGCATCCGGCCCGGCCATCACCGCCAGCGCCGACCACGCCTCGGCGACCGTGCGGGCGAACACCGAGACGCAGTCGATGGACCGGCAGGCCGGCACCACGCCGCGGGTCGAGACGAGGCCGACGCTCGGCTTCAGGCCCACGATGTTGGTGAGCCCGGCGGGAATGCGGCCGGACCCCGCCGTGTCCGTGCCCAGCGCGAAGGGCACCAGCCCGGCCGAGACCGCGACGCCGGAACCCGAGCTCGACCCGCCGGGCACGAGATCGGCGCGGATCGGGTTGCGCGGGGTGCCGTAGGGCGAGCGCCGCCCGACCAGGCCGGTGGCGAACTGGTCGAGATTGGTCTTGCCGATGACGATGGCCCCGGCCCGGCGCAGCCGCGCCACCGACGCCGCGTCGCGGGTGGCGACATAGGCGAAGTCCGGGCAGGCGCAGGTGGTGGGAAGACCGGCGACGTCGATATTGTCCTTCACCGCGAACGGCACGCCGTAGAGCGGCAGCCGCGCGGGGTCGATGCCGTCCAGCGCGCGAATCGCGGCGGCGAGCATGGCGTCGTCGGCGAGGGTGGTGAACACCGCGGGGTCGCCATGCGCCTCGATGCGGGCGCGGCACGCCGCCACGGTCGCGGCGACCGAAGCCGCTCCCTCCCGGTGCGCCGCCACGATTTCGGCAAGGGTCTGCGTCACGATCGTCTCCGCCCGATGAGTCTGCCGCCCGACGAGGCAAAGAACGGGCCATTGCATACAAGACCCGTGCGTGCCCGTCCGCAACGACCGCGATGGACGATCGGCTCTTTGCAAGAAATTCACCTAAACGATTCATCCTTGAAGAACACAAAACGAACAGTTAGTGTTTGTTCGTGATTTGTTTCCGTTACGCGTAGCCCGCGCCCCGGCAAGGAGCCCCGATGCTCACCCGCAAACAGCATGATCTGCTGCGCTTCATCCACGAGCGCCTGAAGGAAACGGGGGTTCCCCCCTCCTTCGAGGAGATGAAGGAGGCGCTGGACCTGCGCTCCAAATCCGGCATCCATCGGCTGATCACGGCACTGGAGGAGCGCGGCTTCATCCGCCGCCTGCCGAACCGCGCCCGCGCGCTGGAGGTGGTGAAGCTGCCGGAGAGCGTGCAGCCGGCGCGGCCGGCCCGCGCCTTCTCGCCCAACGTGATCGAAGGCAGCCTCGGCCGCCGCCCCGCCGGCGAGGAGGACATGGGTCGTCCCGTTCCGGTGCCGGTGATGGGCCGCATCGCGGCGGGCTCACCGATTTCCGCGATCCAGGCCCGCAGCCACACCGTCGCCATGCCGCCCGACATGCTGGGCAGCGGCGAGCACTACGCGCTGGAGGTGCGGGGCGATTCGATGATCGAGGCCGGCATCCTCGACGGCGACCTCGCCCTCATCCGCAAATGCGAAAGCGCCGACACCGGCGAGATCGTGGTGGCGCTGATCGACGACGAGGAAGCCACGCTGAAGCGGCTGCGCAAGAAGGGCGCCTCGATTGCCCTCGAAGCGGCCAACCCTGCCTATGAGACGCGCATCTTCGGCCCCGACCGGGTGCGCATCCAGGGCCGGCTGGTCGGGCTGTTCCGCCGCTACTGATCGGCGCCCAGGGCGGCCGCATCATCCGCCGGCTCCGGCGGGCGTGCTGCCGGAGCGCCGTTCTCCGGCCGCGGGCGGGACGGGTGCGGGGACGCGCGCGCCGGCTGCGACGCGCCGGAGCGGCCGGACCGGGCCTTTTCCGGCGCGCCACCTGCCGGGGTCGCACGCCCCTGAGCGACACCTTCCGGCGGGCTATCTTCCTGCGCGACGCGCGTGGGCGGCTCCCGTGGCGGCGGCAGCCACGGGCGGCGCTGCGCGGGGTCGCGCGCGTACACCACGGTGAAGGTCGCCTCGTCCCTCAGGGGCGAAGCGGCCGATGCGCCGAAAGCGGGCGCGCTTGAGAGAGGCCGATTCGAAGCGGATCGGCCGGCGACAGAATTGCCCGTGAAATGGTTACCCGGCGCGGATCGGCCGGGGGCAGAGTCGATCAGAACCGAGTCGGGCGAGGCGGGCACGGCCATGGCCGGCGGGACCTCGCCGGAGCCGGATGCATGCGCATCCCTGCCGGCGCGGGCGGCACCCCTCCAGCCGGTTGCGGCGGCATCGCCGGGGGCGGCGGGTTGACCGGCTTCTCCCCTGCCCACCCCTCGCGTTGCCGTATCCCGTGTTACCGGGTGTCCTGTCCCGACGTCCCCCGTTGCCGCATCCCGCCCGCCCAGATCTCCTGTCGCCACCTCCCGTGTCACGACGTCCCCTGTCGCCACCACTTCCTCCGCCCCGGCCGCGATGAGGCCGGGCTCAGGCGCGCTGGCTGCGTCGAGGCGGGGCGGCGCCTCAGCCGGGGCGGCGTGCGCCGTGGGAGCGATGTAGACGGCGATCGCCCCGGCCAGTCCGTCGGGATCGGTGCGGATCACCCGGGCGGCGCAATCCGGCGGCGGCGCGAAGCGCGTCACCACCAGCCGGGCCAGCCGGCAGTCGTCGGCAAGGCTGTTGCGGCTGCGGGAATAGGCGACCAGCCCGCCCTCCGGCAGCGGCAGCGTGCACCCTAGCGGGTCGCAGCGCGGCGCGGTGGCCTCGGGCGGCAGCGCGGACGCGGCGCCGGAGGTGGTCGCGGCGGTCGCCGCCGGCCGCTCCCCCTCGGCAGCGCGCCATTGCTGCACGGCGAAGCGGGAGGCCAGCGCTGGCCCGTCGCGATCCCCCATCAGCGCCAGCCGGCCGCCGGCGTCGCGCACCGCGACGGTGCGGCCCTGCGTGTCGATCAGGATCGCCGGCTGCGGCGCCGCCCGCGTCACCAGCGCCGCGGCGGCGGCCAGCGGCACTGCCAGCAGGGCCAGCCGGCTGCGCAGCAGGCACAGCGCCACCAGCGCCAGCGACACCAGCACCAGCGCCGCCAGCGGAAAGGCCCGCATCCCACGGTCCGCCCCCGGCATGGCCGCGACCCACTCCGCGATGGCGATCATGGCGTCGATGCCCCAGCCCATCGCCCGCCACGCCGGGCCGTCCCAGCCGAAGGGAATGAGCAGCGCCCCCAGCATTCCCGCCGGCATCACCACGAAGGAAATGACCGGCGCCGCCGCGAGATTGGCAATCAGGCTGAGCGGCGCCATGCGGTGAAAATGGTAGGCGGCGAAGGGCGCCGTCGCCAGCGCCGCGACCAGCGAGGAAAGCAGCACCGCGACGCCCCAGCGCAGCGCCCGCCCACCCCCGCCGGGGCCTCCCAGCCGGCGGATATGGCCGGCGAAACGCTCATGCCCGGCGACCAGCGCCAGCGTCGCGGCGAAGGACATCTGCGTGCCGGGGTCCACCAGCGCCGCCGGGGAGAGCGCGAGCACCGCCAGCGCCGCCAGCGCCAGCGTGCGCAGCGTGACCGCCGGCCGGTTCAGCGCCACCCCGGCCAGCACCACCATCGCCATCAGCCACGAGCGCTGGGTCGCCACCTCGGCGCCGGAGAGCAGGAGATAGAAGGTGGCCCCGGCCGCCGCCGGCACCGCGGCCCAGGCCTTGATCGGCCGGTGCAGCGCAAGGCCGGGCACCGCCGCCAGCCCGGCCCGGGCGGCGAGGAACAGCGCCGCCACCACCAGCGCCATGTGCAGGCCGGAGATCGACAGCACGTGGTAGAGGCCGGAAATCCGCATGGTCTCGTCGACGCTCTCCGGCACCGCGTCGCGCGAGCCGGTGACCAGCGCGGAGGCGATCGCCCCCGTCCCGCCCGGCAGCGCAGCGGCGATGCGCGCATCCATCGCCTGCCGCACCTCGTCGAGCGCGATGCGCAGCCTCAGCCCCAGCGAGGGCGGCGCCGGCGGCGGGGTGACACGCGGCCGGCCGACCGCAAAGCCGGTGGCGCCGATGCCCTCGAACCACGCGTCCTCACCGAAATCATAGCCGCCGGGAAAGGCCGGCCCGGCCGGCGGCCCCAGCGTCGCCCGCAGGGTGAGATGGCTGCCCACCGCCGGCGGCGCGGCGCCCCCGAGCACGAGGCGCACCCGTTCCGGCGCCACCGGCGCCCGCGCCAGCGCGGTGACGCGCAGCACGATCCGCGCCCCGCCGGGGCGCCGCCCGGTCTGCTCGACGAAGCCGGACAGCTCCACCGCCGTCAGCGGCCGGTCGAGCACCGGGTGGGCCATCGCGGCGACGCGCAGGGTGGCGGCGCCGAACCCGGCCGCCACCGCCGCGAGCCCCGCCAGCGCGAAGAACAGCGCCGGCCGCTCCCGCGCGGCGCGGGCGAGAAGGGCGAGCAGCCCGAACAGAACCGCTCCCGCCCCCAGCCACGGCTCGCGCCCGGCGCCGAGATAGAGCCCCACGCCGGCCGCGAAGGCGACGGGCACGAAGAGAAAGCCCCGCCGCCCCTCGAATTCCCGAGCGATATCCCCGGCGAGGCCCCGGCGCAGCCGCCCCGCCCACAGCCCGAGCGCGTCGAGGCCCCATGCCGGCGCGGCCGGACGCGGCACCGCGCCGGCCACGGCGATGGCCCGGGCGCCCGGACGCGGCGGCGTCTGCCCGCCCCTACCCGCGCCCGCCGCGCCGTCGCCGCGTTCCCGATCGGCCGCCCCCGCCACGAATGGCTCCCCGGCGGGGCGTCAGCGGCCCCGGCCCGTGTTTTCCCCTGCCCGCACCTATGCTACACGCTCCGCTCCCGCTCACCAGCCTCGGCCCTTCGGCCCGCCCGGCGCCTGCCGGGCCCGTGAGAACCGCATCCATGTCCGATCACGTCGTCACCCGCTTCGCCCCCTCGCCCACCGGCTTCCTGCATATTGGCGGGGCCCGGACCGCGCTGTTCAACTGGCTCTATGCCCGGGCGAAGGGCGGCCGGATGCTGCTGCGGATCGAGGACACCGACCGCCAGCGCTCCACCGAGGCGGCGATCGAGGCGATCATCGACGGGCTGAAGTGGCTCGGCATCGACTGGTCCGGCGACGTGGTCTACCAGTTCGCCCGCGCCGCGCGTCACCGCGAGGCGGTGGAGCAGATGATCGCGGCCGGCCGGGCCTATCCCTGCTACGCCACCGCCGAAGAACTGGAGGAGATGCGCGAGACCGCCCGCCGCGAGGGCCGCGCCCCGCGCTATGACGGGCGCTGGCGCGACCGCGACCCCGCCGAGGCCCCGGCCGGCCGCAAGCCGGCGATCCGGCTGCGCGCCCCGACCGAGGGCGAGACCGTGATCGAGGATCTGGTGCAGGGCCGCGTGGTCTTCGCCAACAAGGACCTCGACGACCTCGTGCTGCTGCGCTCCGACGGCAACCCCACCTATATGCTCTCCGTGGTGGTGGACGACCACGACATGGGCGTAACCCACATCATCCGCGGCGACGACCACCTCACCAATGCCGCCCGGCAGGCGCAGATCTACGCCGCGCTCGGCTGGTCGGTGCCGACCATGGCGCATATCCCGCTGATCCACGGGCCGGACGGGGCCAAGCTCTCCAAGCGGCACGGCGCGCTGGGGGTCGATGCCTACCGCGCCATGGGCTATCTGCCGGCGGCGCTGCGCAACTATCTCGTCCGGCTCGGCTGGAGCCATGGCGACCAGGAGATCTTCTCCACCGAGGAGATGAGCCGGCTGTTCGACCTCGACCGGGTCGGGCGCTCCGCCGCGCGGTTCGACTTCGCCAAGCTGGAAAATCTCAACGGCATCTATATGCGGCAGACCCCGGACGCCGAGCTGATGGCGGCGGTGGAGGACCTGCTGCCGCATCTGGAGAACGGCGCCGCCGTCGCCCGGAAGCTGACGCCCGCCCGCAAGGCGCAGATGCTGGCGGCCATGCCGGGGCTGAAGGAGCGCGCCAAGACGCTGGTCGAGCTGATCGACAGCGCCGGCTACATCCTCGAGGAGCGGCCGCTGCCGATCGACGAGAAGGCGCGCGCCCTGCTCACGCCGGAGGCCCGCCGCCTGCTCGGCCTCGCCGCACAGGCGCTGGCCGCCCTCGACGAGTGGTCGGCCGCCACCACCGAGGCCGCGGTGCGGCAGGTGGCGGAAAGCGCGGGCGTGAAGCTCGGCGCGCTCGCCCAGCCGCTGCGCGCCGCCATGACCGGGCGCACCACCTCCCCCGGTATCTTCGACGTGCTGGCGGTGCTGGGCCGCGAGGAGAGCCTTGCCCGACTCACCGACCAGGCCGGTACCGCCGCCGCGGCCTGACCTCGTCCATTCCCGCCGGCCCCGCCGGGGGCCGGCCGCGCCACGCGCCGCAGCGCGCGCGGCTATTCGACTTTGTGCGACTGCGAAGGCGGCAGCGCGGCCGGCGCCATGCCGCCAACCGTTGCGGCGCAACGATTTTCCCGTGAACGCGGTACCCGTGTGCGCTGCGCTTGCGAGCAGGGAACTAAAGGGATACGACTCTGGGAACGAGGTGCCACGGCCACACCGCGGCCGCCCGAACCCGGGCATGACGGGCCGCCCGGCCCGTCGCATGGGCGCAATGACGCACCTCTACAGTCGATTTGCTGGTTTGGGAGATCCCGCATGGACGCCGTTTCCAAGACATCGCCGACAACTGCCACCCTGAAAGTCGGCGACGACAGCTGGGAACTGCCCATCCTGTCCGGCACGATCGGCCCGGATGTCGTCGACATCGGCAAGCTCTACGGCCAGACCGGGATGTTCACCTACGATCCCGGCTTCACCTCCACCGCGAGCTGCGAAAGCCAGATCACCTATATCGACGGCGATGCCGGCGTCCTGCTCTATCGCGGCTACCCCATCGAACAGCTCGCCGAGAACGGCGACTTCCTCGAGACCTGCTACCTCCTGCTCTACGGGGAGCTGCCCACCGCGGCGCAGAAGGCCGATTTCGACTATCGCGTGACGCGCCACACCATGGTGCACGAGCAGATGAGCCGGTTCTTCCACGGCTTCCGCCGCGACGCCCACCCGATGGCGGTGCTGGTGGCCTCGGTCGGCGCCATGTCGGCCTTCTATCACGACAGCACCGACATCTCCGACCCGCAGCAGCGGATGATCGCCTCGATCCGCATGATCGCGAAGATGCCGACGCTGGCGGCGATGGCCTATAAATACTCCATCGGCCAGCCCTTCGTGTACCCGAAGAACGACCTCGACTACGCCTCGAACTTCCTGCGCATGTGCTTCTCGGTGCCCTGCGAGGAGTACAAGGCCAATCCGGTGCTCTCCCGCGCCATCGACCGCATCTTCATCCTGCACGCCGACCACGAGCAGAACGCCTCGACCTCGACCGTGCGCCTCGCCGGCTCCTCCGGCGCCAACCCCTTCGCCTGTATCGCCGCCGGCATCGCCTGCCTGTGGGGGCCCGCCCATGGCGGCGCCAACGAGGCGGCGCTGAAGATGCTCGGCGAAATCGGCTCGGTCGACCGCATCCCGGAATACATCAAGCGCGCCAAGGACAAGAACGATCCGTTCCGCCTGATGGGCTTTGGCCACCGCGTCTACAAGAACTACGATCCCCGCGCCAAGATCATGCAGAAGACCTGCCATGAGGTGCTGGGCGAACTCGGCATCAAGGACGACCCGCTGCTCGACATCGCGGTGGAGCTGGAGCGCATCGCGCTGCAGGACGAGTATTTCGTCGAGCGCAAGCTCTACCCGAACATCGATTTCTACTCCGGCATCACGCTGCGCGCGCTGGGCTTCCCCACTGCCATGTTCACCGTGCTGTTCGCCCTCGCCCGCACCGTGGGCTGGATCGGCCAGTGGAAGGAGATGATCGAGGATCCCGGCCAGCGCATCGGCCGCCCGCGCCAGCTCTACACCGGCGCCGTCCAGCGCGACTACACCTCGATCGCCCGCCGCAAGTGAGGCCGCGCGGCCGACGCCGCGCCCCTGTCACCCCGAGCACCCCGGCGCCGCAGCGCCGGGGTGTTTCCGTTTCGGGGCCGGCGTTTTGAACAGGCGTTCCGGGGCCGGCGGCGTGTGGGCCGTTCAGCGTGCGGCGAGTTCGAGCACCGCCCGCGCCGCGCGCCGGCTCGGCGGCTCGGCGCCGAGGCCCATCACCGCGTCGAGCCGGGCGAAGGCGGCGAGCTGGGCCTCGCGGGCCGGCCCGCCGCGCACCAGCTCGGCCAGATGGCGCGCCATGGCGGGCGGGTCGATGTGCCACTGCAGGAATTCCGGCACCGCCTTCTCGCGCAGGATCAGGTTGGGCAGAATCGCGGTGGTGACCTTCAATATGTAAGGCGCGATCCATCCCTCCAGGCGTGGCACGCGGTAGGCCGCGACCATCGGCACCCCCGCCAGCGCCAGCTCCAGCGTCACCGTGCCGGAGGCGGCAAGGGCGGCGCGGGCGACACGGAAAGCGGCGCGCTTTTCCGCTTCGTCCTCGACGATCCGCGGTGCCACCGGCCAGTTTGCCACCATCCGCTCAACCTGCGCCCGCCGGCGCGGCAGGGTCGGCAGCACGAGATCGAACGGACCGACCTCACCGCGCAGCCGGCCGAGCACCTCGCCGAAGGTCGCCCCGAGCCGCGCCACCTCGCTGCCGCGGCTGCCGGGCAGCACCAGCACCACCGGCGGGGAGGCCGCCCGCCGTGCCGCTTCCTCTGCCGAAGGCCGCAGTTCCGCCAGCTCGCCCAACAGGGGATGGCCGACATAGGTCGTCGGCGGGCCGCCCAGCCGCGCCATCACCTCCGGCTCGAAGGGCAGCACCGCAAGCACCCGGTCGATGTGCGGGCGCATGGCCGGCGCCCGCCCCTCGCGCCACACCCAGACTGTGGGCGCGACATATTTCACGATCGGCAGATGCGGCAGCCGCGCCCGCACCCGGCGGGCGACGCGGTGGTTGAAATCCGGCAGGTCGACCAGAACCAGCACATCCGGCGGCGCGGCGACGATGGCGGCCACCACCTCGCGCATCCGCCTCAGGATGCCCGGCAGGCCCGCCGCGACCTGGGCAAAGCCCATGGCGGTGAGATCGTCCATCGGAAACAGCGAGACCAGCCCCTGCGCCTGCATCCGCGTGCCGCCGACGCCGCGAAAGCGCGCCGCCGGCACCAGCGCCGCCAGCTCGCGCAGCAGGCCGGCGCCGAGCACATCCCCGGACTCCTCGCCGGCGACGACGAAGACGTCGAGCCCCGCGCCCGAGATGGCGTCGGCGCTCGCGGCGGCGCCTGTCGCGGCACGGCCGGCGGCGCTCATGGCGCCGCGTCCCCGGCGGCCACCCCGAGCAGGAACAGGCCGGCGGCGTCGGCCCGGCGGACCAGCTCCTCGACGTCGCTGACGATGACGCCGCCCGCCTCCACCGCGATGCCGGCGATGCCCGCGCGCACCGCGCCCTCCACGGTGAGCGGGCCGAGCGAGGGCAGGTCGAGCCGGCGGTCCTGCCCCGCCTTGGGCCGCTTCACCAGAACGCCACAGGGCGACGGCGCCTTGATGCGCCCGCGCGCGCGCAGATCGGCGCAGCGCTCCAGCATCAGGTCGGTGCCCTCCGCCGCCTCCACGGCGACGACATGGCCGTTCATCACCACCAGCCCCTGGCCGATGTCGAGCGGCCCGAGCACCTCAAGCGCCCGGAAGCCGGTGGCGATGTCGGCCTGTACCTCCCGCGACGGGCGGACGGCGCCGAGCACCCCCTCGGGCGCGAGAATGCCGGGCGCCACCTCATGGGCGCCAAGCAGGCGGAACCCCGCCTCCTCGAAGATGCGGGCGACGCCCGAGAGCAGGTGATCGTCGCCGCCGCGCATCAGGGCGATGACCCGCGGCATGCGCCGCAGCGTCGCCCAGTCCAGCCGGATGTCGCGGATGCGGGGGCGCAGCACCGTGCCGATCATCACCACGTCCCGGCAGCCATGGCGCTTCAGCTCCGTCTGAAGCATCCCGAACCGGCCCATGGGGATCCACACATGGGGAAAGGCCTCGACCTCCGCCGAGGCCGAACCGCGCAACGCGAACAGGACGACCCGGCGCCCGGCCGCCTGCGCCGCACGGGCGACCGCCAGCGGGAATGCCCCGCCGCCGCAGATGATGCCGAGCGCACCCTCCCCCGGCGCGGAACCCGGCGCGGCCTCAGGCGGCTTCGCGGTCGCCGCCATCGTCGACATCATGGGGCACGGTGAGCCGGCGCTTGCCGGCCGAACGGATGAAGTCGAGCACGATGGTGACATAGGGCTGGCCGGCGAACAGCTCGGCGGTGCGCGCGGTGCGCTCGACCAGCGTGCCGCGCCCATAGAACAGCTCGCGATAGGCCGCGCGCAGGGCATGGATGTCCGCCCTGGTGGCGCCGCGACGCTTCAGGCCGATGATGTTGAGCCCGCCCAGCCCCGGGCGGCCCTCGACCATCGCCCCGAACGGGATGATGTCGTGCCGCGCGCCGCACATGCCGCCGATGATGGCGCCCTCGCCCACCCGGGCGAACTGGTGCACCGCGGTGAGGCCGCCAAGGAACACATTGTCGCCGACGGTGACATGGCCGGCCAGCGTCGCGTTGTTGGCGAAGATCACGTTGTTGCCGACCACGCAGTCATGGGCGACATGGCTCGCCGCCATGAACATGCCGTTGTCGCCGACCCGCGTCTCCATGTGACCGCCCGCGGTGCCGATGTTCATCGTCACATGCTCGCGCACGATGCAGTTGCGCCCGACCACCAGCCGGCTCGGCTCGCCCTTGTAGTGCAGCGACTGCGGCGGCGTGCCGAGCACCGCGAAGGGATACACCGCGGTGCCGGCGCCGAGCGTGGTGTGTCCTTCCACCACGACATGGGACAGCAGGCGAACGCCGTCGCCCAGCTCGACATCGGGACCCACCGTGCAGAACGGACCGATCTCAACATTCTCGCCGAGGCGCGCACCCTGCGCGACGCGCGCCGTGGGGTCGATCCGGGCCGTGGTGGAACTCATCAACAGCTACTCCTGTGCGATCATGGCGCCGACTTCGGCCTCGGCCACGAGCTGGCCGGCGACCTTCGCCTCGCCGCGGAACCACCACATGTTCCGCCTCTTGGCGAGGCGCGTCATGTGATATTCCAGCACGTCGCCCGGCACCACCGGCTTGCGGAACTTGGCCTTGTCGATGGTCATGAAATAGACGAGCTGCGGCTTGCCCCCGCCGCCGCCGAGCAGGCAGATCGTGCCCGCGGTCTGTGCCATGCCCTCGAGGATGAGCACGCCCGGCATCACCGGGCGATCCGGGAAATGGCCCTGGAAGTGCGGCTCGTTGGCCGAGACGTTCTTGATGCCGACCGCGCTGAGATCGCCGTCGATGTCGACGATGCGGTCGATCATCAGGAAGGGGTAGCGATGCGGCAACGCCGCAAGGATCTGCTGGATGTCGGCGGCCCCAAGGACCTTATTTTCCTCGCCACTCATCAAACGCCCCGTTGTCCTTCATCCCCGCGCGATCCGTCCGGCCGCTCCCCGCGGCCGAGACGCTGCACCGCCATCACCTCGCGGAACCAGTCGCGCATCGGCTTGGCCGGCGATCCGCCCCATTGCGCCCCGGCCGGCACGTCGTCCTTCACGTTGCTGCTGGCCGCGATCTGCGCCCCGTCGCCGATGTGGACATGGCCGATGACCCCGACCTGGCCGCCGAGCATCACGAAATCGCCGAGCGTCGCGCTGCCGGCAATGCCGGTTTGCGAGACCACCACACAGTGCCGGCCGATGACGACGTTGTGGGCGATCTGCACCAGATTGTCGATCTTGGTGCCCTCGCCGATCACCGTGTCGCGCACCCCGCCGCGGTCGATCGCGGTGTTGGCGCCGATCTCGACATCGTCCTGAAGGATGACCCGGCCGAACTGGGGAATCTTGGCGTGGCCGCGGGCGCCCCCGAGATAGCCGAAGCCGTCCTGGCCGATTCGCGCGCCGGGGTGGATGATGACCCGGTCGCCGACCAGCGCATGGATCAGCGACACGCCGATGCCGATGTGGCAGTTGCGCCCGATCCGCACCCCGGGGCCCACCACCGCGCCGGCGGCGATGACGCTGCCGGCGCCGATTTCGGCCCCCGGCCCGACCACCGCGCCGGGATCGACCGTGACCGCGTCCTCGAGCCGGGCCTGCGGATGGACGATGGCGCCGGCGGCGACGCCGTGATGGCCGAACACCGAGGCCGGCCGCAGCAAATCGGCATGGACATGCCGCGCCAGCGCGACGAAGGCGTGGTGCGGGCGCGCCACCACCAGCGCCTGCGTGCCCGCCGGCACCCGCTCCAGCAGGCGCTCGGGGACGAAGCAGGCGCCCGCGCGCGTGGCCGCGAGCTGCGGCACGAAACGCGCCGCGTCGATGAAGCTGACGTCGCCCGGCTGGGCGCGGTCAAGCGCGGCAAGGCCGGTGATGACCGGCGCGGGGGACACGAGCGGCCCGGCGGCCCGCGCACCGGTGATGGCGCACAGCTCCTCTAGCGAGAGCGGCGCACGCGGCGCGAAGAAGACGGGATCACTCATGGCGGGAACCGGACGGCGCTCTCAAACAGACAGGCGGCCCGGAAGACCGGGCCGCCATGACCTTATACACGGATGGCCGGAGATCAGAACTTGGTGCCGCCGGAGAAGCGGAAGGCCTGGGTCTGATCGTAGCTTTCCTTGGTGAGCGCCCACGCATAGTCGAAGCGCAGCGGACCGAAGGGCGACTTCCAGATCAGGCTCATACCCACCGAGGAGCGAACCATGTCGCTGTCGGCGACGCAGACATTCGCCCAGCCCTGGGTCTTGGAGCCGGAGATCTGCGAGCAGTCCGTCAGGTTGTTTTCCCAGCCCGACACATTCTGGAAGGTGGTGTTGCCCTGGTAGTCCCACAGCGAACCGGCGTCGGCGAACACCGCGAACTTCAGGCCCGCTTCCTTGGGCAGGAAGGAGAGCGGGAACTGCAGTTCCGCCGTCGTGCCCCAGTAGAGCGTGCCGCCGAGCGCGGTCGGGTCGGTGCCGTCGCCGCCCGAGGCAAGGTCGCGCGGGCCGATGCCGTTCGAGGCGAAGCCGCGGACCAGATCGGGGCCCTTGAAGAAGTTGTCGAGGATGCGCAGCTGCTCGCCGCCCCACGAGGAGACGTTACCCGCCTGACCGCGCAGCATCAGCACGAAATCGCCGAACAGCGGGTAATAGGCGCGGGCGTCGAAGGTGGAGCGGATGTAGTCGACATCGCCGCCGAGGCCGGCGAGATCCTGCTTGAACTCGATCAGGTAACCCGAGGTGGGATCGAGGTTATTGTCGAGCATGTTGTAGGAGAGGGTGTAGCCGATGGCCGAGGTGAGGGCCGGATCGCCGTCCACCTCGAGAATCGCCCACGAGACATTGTAGTTGTAGTCGCTGCTGACCGTGACTTCCTTGGTCGACAGCGTGTAGCGCAAGCCCAGCGTCAGCTCGTCGGTCAGCGGCAGGCCGAGGCGCAGCGTACCACCGGCGGTGTTGGTGTCGTACGGGCTGGTGCTGGTCGCCGAGGTATCCTTGTAGAACAGGTCGAAACCGGCGGCGACGCGATAGTCGAGGAAGTAGGGCTCGGTGAAGTTGAACTCCACGCCCTGCGTGTTCTCGCCCAGCGTGCCCGACAGGCGGACATACTGGCCGCGGCCGAGGAAGTTCTTCTCGGTGATCGCGACTTCGCCGATGAAGCCGTCGCTGGTGGAGTAGCCGCCCGAAACGGCGAACTCGCCGGTCGGCTGATCCTCGACATCCACCACGAGGATCACGCGATCCGGGGCCGAGCCCGGCTCGTTGGTGATCTTGACGGTCTTGAAGAAGCCGAGATTGCGCAGCCGGCGCTCGGCGCGGTCGACCAGAACGCGGTTATAGGCGTCGCCTTCGCCGAGATCGAACTCGCGGCGCACCACCCAGTCACGGGTACGGGTGTTGCCCCGCACCTCGATGCGCTCGATATAGACGCGCGGCCCCTCTTCCACGGTGAAGACGAGCGAGATGGTGCGGGCCTCGAAGTTGCGGTCGCCGCGCGGGCGGACCTGCGCGAAGGCATAGCCGCTCTTCGACACCTCGATGGTGGCGTTCTCGACCGACTTCTCGACCAGCTCAGCGTTATAGACCTGGCCCTGCTGGACGCGGAGCGCGGAACGGATCGAAGCCGGGTCGACGTCCTTGATGTTGGAGACGACGTCGATCGTGCCGAAGCGGTACTGCTGACCCTCGTCGAGCACATAGGTCAGGATGAAGCCGCCGGTCTTGCGGTCGAGGTCGGCCGACACCGACACGATGCGGAAATCGGCATAGCCGTTCTTCAGGTAGAAGCGGCGCAGCAGCTCCTGGTCGGCATTGATGCGGTCGACGTCATAGACGTCGGTGTTCTTCAGCCAGGACAGCCAGTTCGACTCGGTGGTCGTCAGCTCGTCCTTGAGCTTGTATTCGGAGAAGGCCTTGTTGCCGACGAAGACGATCTTGGAGATGCCGAGCTTCTCGCCCTCGTTGATCTCGAACACCAGATCGACCCGGCCCTCGCCGCGGTCGATGGTCTTCGGCTCGACGCGGACGTCGTAGCGGCCGGCGCGGCGATAGAGCTCGATGATGCGCTGGGTGTCGGCCTGGACGGTGGCCTTGTTGAACGGGCTGCGCGGCTTCGACTGCACCTCGGAGGCGAGCTGCTCGTCCTTGATCTTCTTGTTGCCCTCAAAGGCGACGCGGTTGATCACCTCGTTCTCGACCACGGTGACGACCATGCGGCCGCCCCGGTTGCTGATGCGCACGTCGGAGAACAGGCCGGTCGCGTAAAGGCTCTTCAACGCCTCGTCGATGCGGGCGGCGTCCAGCTTCTGGCCGGCCGGGGGCGTGAAATAGGCGCGGATGGTGTCGGCATCCACCCGCTTGTTGCCCTCGACGATGATGGAGCTGGCGCTCTGGGCAAAGGCGCTCTGCGGCGGAAGGGCGATGGATCCGGCGACCCCAGTGACCGCCGTGGCGAGGCACACGCCACTCACGGACACCATCTTACTCACAAACCGGACACGAGCAGCCATGTGGTGCGCAACCTTACCGTTGTTCTGGTATCGGCACAGCTTCGCACAAGCGAAAAGCTGCACGGACTCTCACCCTGCGGACTTGTTTGTACAGACTTTTGCTGCACCTGCAAACCGAGCCGCCCCTCGGTCCGCGCCTTTTCCGGGTGGCGTTGCCTCCGGGCAACGCCACCCGCTCTCGCCCCTCAAGATTTTGAAATGTTGAGGATATCGTTGAATGTCGCAAACAGCATGAGCATCAGCACCAAAGCGAGACCGATGCGGAAACCGACCTCCTGCGCGCGCTCGCTCAAGGGCCGGCCCCGCAGCGCCTCGACCGCGTAGAAGGCCAGGTGACCACCGTCGAGCAAGGGTATCGGGAAGAGGTTAAGAAGTCCGATCGAAACCGACAGCACCGCCGCGAGCTGCAGCAGCGCGGCGAAGCCGAACGTCGCCACCTGCCCCGACACCTGGGCGATGCGAATCGGGCCGCCGAGCTGGTCCGGCGATTCCCGTCCCGACACCACCCCGCCGAGATAGCTGAAGGTGCGGTCGACCACGAACCACACTTCCTTCACCGCCATGCCGACCGCCGTCACCGGGCCATAGGTCTGCGTCACCGCCCCGCCATTCTCGGCGGAACGGGAAATGCCGAGAATGCCGATATTGTGGACATTGCCGAAGCTGTCCTTGATCTCGCGGCGGTCGGGCACCGCGGTCAGGGTCACCTCGCCCTCCCCCTCGCGACGCACGACGACGCTGAGCTGCTGCCCGGCGCTGGCGCTGACGACGCGCTGCATGTCGCTGAAGGATTCGATCGGCGTGCCGTCGATGCTGAGGATGAGGTCGTGGGGCTGGAAGCCCGCGCGCTCGGCGGCGCTGCCGGTCTGCACCGCGTCCACCACCGGCGTCATCACCTGCCGGCCCACCGTCATGAACAGGCCGGCGAAAATCGCGATGGCGAGCAGGAAATTGGCGATCGGCCCCGCGGCCACGATGGCGGCGCGCGCACCGACGGACTTGTGGAAGAAGCTGCCCTCCCGCTCCTCCGGGGTCATCCGCGCCACCGCGTCGCGGTCGGGCGCGCTGGCGGCGTTGTCGTCGCCGTGGAACTTCACGAAGCCGCCGAGCGGGATGGCGGCCAGACGCCAGCGGGTGCCGTGGCGGTCATTGAAACCGGCGATCTCCGGTCCGAAGCCGATGGAAAACGCGACGATCTTCACCCCGGCGCGCCGCGCGACCCAGAAATGGCCGAGTTCGTGAAAGAACACCACCACCGTGAGCACGAACAGGAAGGGGATGATGTAGCCCAGTATCCAGTGGATCTGACCACCCGCCGCGACCACAACGTCCATCACAAGCTTCCTCTCGCCCAACGGGGCTCCTGCATGACCACCCCGTCAGTACGGCGGCTTTGCGGCAAAGATGCGCAAAACCGGCCGCGCCGGCAATGAGGGGGCGCATCGTCCGGCCGCAGATGGCGCGGCCGCTGCGTCAAAGCCCCAGCAGCCCGCTCGCCGGAGACTGGGGATTGCGCAGCACGCCGATCACCAGCGCCACCAGAGCGGCGGCCACGAAGCCGTCGAGCCGGTCCATCAGCCCGCCATGGCCGGGAATCAGCGCGCTGGAATCCTTGCAGCCGAAATGCCGCTTCATCGCGGACTCGTAGAGATCGCCGCCCTGGCTGGCGATGCTCGCCAGCACGCCTACCGCCAGCAGGGCCGGCGTCGCCGGCACGCCGAACGCCGACACCGCCAGCAGCCCCGCCGCCGTCCCCACCACCGTGCCACCGATGGCCCCGGACCAGGTCTTGTTGGGGCTCACGCGCGGCCACAGCTTCGGCCCGCCGATCAGCCGGCCGCAGAAATACGCGGCGATGTCGGTGCCCCAGACCACGGCGAAGAGCCAGAACAGCGCCACGCCGCCGGCGGCGGGGTCCTGCCGCAGCGCCACCGCCGGCACCACGGCGGCCCCGGCATAGGCAAGCCCGGCGAGCGCCCACACCCGCCGCTCGGCGACGAGCGCCAGCGGCGCCGCCCCGAGCCCGAGCGCCGCCAGCCCGGCGGCCACCCCCTGCCACTGCGTCAGCCCGGCGGCCGCGGCCAGCGACAGCCCCGCGAACGCCAGCACCGGCCGCTTCGGCCGCGCGGCGGTCATCACCACCCATTCCCACAGCACCAGAAGCGCCGCCAGCCCGAGGAAGCCGGTGAACAGCCAGCCGCCGGCATAGGCGGCGAACAGGGCGACGGGAGCGAGCACCAGCGCCGAGCCGAGCCGCGGCAGGAAATCCTTGCCGAGCGTCAAAATCCTCAGCGCCCCGACGAGGCGAGGCCGCCGAAACGGCGTTCGCGGCGGTGAAACTCGGCAATGGCCTGCTCGAGGCAATCGCGATCGAAATCCGGCCAGAGCACCGGCTGGAACACCAGCTCGGCATAGGCCGCCTGCCACAGCAGAAAATTCGACAGGCGCTGCTCGCCGCTGGTGCGGATCACGAGATCGAGCGGCGGCAGGCCCGCCGTGTCCAGCGCCGCGGAAATACGTTCCGGCGTGATGTCGCCCGGCGCGAGGCGGCCGGCGGCGACATCCCCGGCCAGACGCTGCACCGCGCGGGCAATCTCGTTATGGGCGCCGTAGTTGAAGGCGACCACCAGCTTCAGCCCGGTATTGCCACACGTCAGCGCCTCCGCCTCGTCCAGCAGCCGGGCGATGTCCGGCGCCTGCTCGGGCCGCTCGCCGATGATGCGGACCTGGACATTTCGGGCGTGCAGCGAGGCGAGGTCATTGCGGATGAAGCGCTTGAGCAGCCCCATCAGGTCGGCGATCTCGCTCTGCGGCCGCGACCAGTTCTCGCTGGAAAAGCTGTAGATGGTCAGGGCCTCGATGCCGAGGTCGCGCGCCGCCTCCACCGTGCGGCGGACCGCCTCGACGCCCCGGCGATGCCCCTCGAATCGCGGCAGGCTGCGGGACTTCGCCCAGCGGCCATTGCCGTCCATGATGATGGCGACATGCCGAGGTGGGGGGGCGCCGAGGGAGGCAACCTCCGACGTCGACGCATGGACATTGACGCCGTGCGGAGCTTCGCCCTTCGACATGATACCGGAGGACCCGCGTCCCCCTCCCCAAAACCCGGCCTCGATGCGTCGACGGTCAGACGGCAAGGATTTCCTTCTCCTTGCCGGCCAGAACCTGATCGATCTCGGCGATCGCGCCGTCCGTTGCTTTCTGCACCTGATCGGCGAGACGATCCAGATCGTCCGAGCTCATTTCGCCGTCCTTCTCCGCCTTTTTCAGCGAATCGAGACCGTCGCGCCGCACATGCCGCACCGCCACCCGGGCCGCCTCGGCATATTTGTGCGCGACCTTCACCATCTCCTGGCGGCGGTCCTGCGTCAGTTCGGGAATCCGCACCCGGATCACCTGGCCTTCGGCCTGCGGGTTGAGGCCGAGATCGGAATTGCGGATCGCCTTCTCGACGGCGCTCACCATGCCCCGGTCCCACACCTGCACCGAGAGCAGCCGGGGCTCCGGCACGTTGATCGAGGCCACCTGGCTCAGCGGCATGTGCGACCCGTAGGCGTCCACCTGGATCGGCTCAAGGAGGCTGGCCGAGGCCCGGCCCGTGCGCAGCCCGCCGAGCTCGTGCTTGAGAACACCGATGGCGCCCTGCATGCGGCGCTTGAGGTCGGCAACGTCGGTCATATCGCCCTCGTTCGTGTCGTTTGGCGGTCTCGGGAAATCCCGGGGCGAGAGGCTCAGGGCGCGACGGTCGTCGCCCGGCCCTCCCCGCGAATGGCGGACGCGATCGCACCCGGTTCGCGGATCGAGAAGACGATTATCGGCAACCGGGCCTCGCGGGCAAGCGCGAAGGCCGCCGCGTCCATCACCTTGAGGTCCTTGGCCAGAGCCTCGTCATGGGTCAGGCGGTCATAGCGCGTGGCGGTGGGGTCGGTCTTGGGATCGGCGGTGTAGACGCCGTCGACATTGGTCGCCTTCATCACCGCGTCGCATTGCAGCTCGGCCGCGCGCAGCACCGCGCCGGTATCGGTGGTGAAATAGGGATTGCCGGTGCCGCCGGCGAGCAGCACGATGCGCCCGCGCGCCAGATGCTTCAGGGCGGGCTGACGGGCATAGGGTTCGCAGATCGTCGGCATCGGGATGGCGGAGAGGGTGCGGGCCGGGCTGCCGGCGAACTCGATCGCCTTCTCCAGCGCCAGCGCGTTCATCACCGTCGCCAGCATGCCCATATGGTCGGCGGTGGCGCGGTCGAGCCCGTCGCTCGCGACCCGGGCGCCGCGCAGGATATTGCCGCCCCCGACCACCACGGCGATCTCGGCGCCGGTGAGACGGGCCTCCACCAGATCCTGGGCGATCCGCTCGATCGTCGGCCAGTGCAGGCCGAACGGTTCGCTGCCCATCAGCGCCTCGCCGGAGACCTTGACCAGCACACGCTTGTGGGCAAGCTCGCCTTCTTCACGAACCGTCACGTTCAACCCCCTGGTCTGTCTCGGAAAGACGCGCGGTGGGTCGCAACGCACCGCGCATGCTGCACCGCAGCAGAATAGGGCATGCCGGGGCAGATTTCCTGCCGCCGGCGTGCTTTTCCACGGAAACCCGTGCTCAGTGGCCGGCGGCGGCGGCGACTTCGGCGGCGAAGTCGCTTTCCTGCTTCTCCACACCCTCGCCGAGGGCGAAGCGGACGAAGCCGGCGACGCGGATGGCGCCACCCACCTTGCCTTCGCTCTCCTTCACCGCCTGGGCGACGGTCTTGGAGGGATCGTGCACAAAGGCCTGATCGAGCAGGGTGACTTCCTTGAAGAAGGTCTTCAGGCCGCTTTCGACGATCTTCTCGACCACGTTGTCCGGCTTGCCGGTGGCGCGGGCCTTGTCGGCCAGCACGTCGCGCTCGCGGGCCACCACGTCGGCATCGACGCCGGCAGCGTCGAGCGCCTGCGGGTTCGCCGCGGCGACATGCATCGCGATCTGCCGGCCCAGCGCGGCCAGCTCGTCGGCCTTGCCAGCCGATTCCAGCGCGACCAGCACGCCGATCTTGCCGAGACCTTCGCCCACGGAGCCGTGCAGGTAGGACGCGACCACGCCCTCGCCGACCGACAGCTCCTTGGCGCGGCGCAGGTTCATGTTCTCGCCGATGGTGGCGATGGCGCTGGAAATGGCTTCCGCCACCGTGCCGCCGGCCGGGAAGGCCGCGGCCTTGATCGCCTCGACATCGTCGCCGGTCGCGAGCGCGACGCCGGCGATGCCGCGGACCAGGCCCTGGAACTGCTCGTTGCGGGCGACGAAGTCGGTCTCGGAGTTCACCTCCACGACCACGCCCTTGGTGCCGGCGGTGGCGAGTCCGATCAGACCTTCCGCCGCGACGCGGCCGGCCTTCTTGGCCGCCTTGGCAAGGCCCTTCTTGCGCAGCCAGTCGATGGCGGCCTCGATGTCGCCCTCGACCTCGCCCAGCGCGGCCTTGCAGTCCATCATGCCCGCGCCGGTCTTGTCGCGGAGCTCTTTCACCATGCCCGCGGTGATGTTGGCCATGTCACGTTCCTCGCACGAATTGCGTATCTTATTCGACGGCACGGCCGGCCGGAGGGTTCCGGGCCGGCCGTGCGTTCCCAGTGCCGGCACCGAGGCGCCGGCCTTACCGAAGAGCGAGGCTCACTCGACTTCGGCGGTCAGTTCCTTGGCCTGCGCCACCCAGCCGTCGACACGGCCCGGCAGACCGACCTCTTCGCCGAGGCGGTGGGCGTCCTGCGGGTCGAGGGCGGCGATCTGCGAGAAGTGGAAGATGCCGAGATCGGTCAGCTTCTTCTCGATCTCGGGCGAAACGCCGGTCAGCTTCTTCAGGTCGTCGGCGATGCCGCGCGGCCCGGAGAGGGGCTCGAAGCTCTGCCAGATCGACTCGCCCGGCAGTTCCTCGACCAGCGGCACCTCGGAGGCGCCGATGTCGATGCCGTAATCGCCCTGGGCGCGGCCGATGCCGTCGATCGCGGCGCGGGCGACGAGGTCGCAGTACAGGTTGATCGCGCGGCCGGCGTCGTCATTGCCCGGAACCGGGAAGGCGATGCCGTCGGGGTCGCAGTTGGTGTCGAGGATCGCCGCGACCGGGATGCCGAGGCGGCGGGCCTCGGCGACCGCGAGGTCTTCCTTGTTGGTGTCGATCACGAACAGCAGGTCCGGCAGGCCGCCCATGTCGCGGATGCCGCCAAGGGCGCGATCGAGCTTTTCCTTCTCGCGCTGGAGCGTCAGGCGCTCCTTCTTGGTGTAGCCGACGCCCTCGCCGGCATTGAGCAGCTCTTCGAGCTTCTTCAGCCGGGCGATGGAGTGGGAAATGGTCTTCCAGTTGGTGAGCATGCCGCCGAGCCAGCGGGAGTTCACATAATACTGGGCCGAGCGGCGCGCCGCATCCGCCACCGCATCCGCGGCCTGACGCTTGGTGCCGACGAACAGCACGCGGCCGCCACGGGCGACGGTGTCCGACACCGCCTGCAGCGCGCGGTGCAGCGAGGGCACGGTCTGGGCGAGGTCGAGGATGTGGATGTTGTTGCGGGTGCCGAAGATGAAGGGGGCCATCTTCGGGTTCCAGCGGTGGGACTGATGCCCGAAATGCACGCCAGCTTCGAGGAGCTGGCGCATGGTGAAGTCAGGAAGCGCCATGGTCGTTTCTCGTCCGGTTGAGCCTCCGCGGACATGGCCGAGCCGGCGGAATGCCGGTCCGGCACCGGATGGCCGGCCCTTCTGTTCCCCGCCGTGGCGCGTGCGCGCCAGACGCATGGGACAAGGATGCCGGCACGCGGTCCGCGTGCGGAATGGCGCGGCTTATAAGGGAGAGGGCGCCCGCGCGCAAGCCGTCGCCCTCCGGCGCGGCATCGCCCGGCTCAATGCGCCTCCACCGCCACCACGCCGGGCACCGCCTTCAGCGCGCCGGCGATCTGCGGCGAGATGGAAAAACGGCCCGGCAGCTTGATCTCGACCTCGGTGCCGCCGCTTTCGCCGACCAGCAGCACGAAGGCCACCTCCCCCTCCCCGCGCCCGGTCGCCATGGGCCCGAGCTGGGTGGCGAGGCTGTCGAGCGGGTCGGGCGAGCGCAGGAAGATGCGCAGGCCCTTCTGCATCTTGGAGGCGGCGGCGTCGAGCGGTTCGGCGGTCTGGATGCGGGCGCGCACATCCTCGCCCTGCAGTTCGGCGGAGACATGCAGCAGCAATGCCTTGCCCGGCTCCAGCACCTCGCGGAAATGCGCGAGTCCTTCCGAGAAGATCACCGCCTCGAACTGGCCGGAGGGGTCGGAAAGGCCGACGATTCCCATTTTCGTGCCGGTCTTGGTGCGCCGCTCCTGCCGGCTCACCACGGTCGCCGCCAGCCGGCCGGCGGAGGCGCCGGCGCGCACCGAGCGCTGGAAATCGCTCCAGCGCTGCACCCGCAACCGCTCCAGCGCCTTGGCGTAATCATCGAGTGGATGGCCGGTGAGGAAGAAGCCGATCGCATCATATTCCCGCTTCAGCCGGTCCGCCGGCAGCCACGGCGCGACATTGGGCAGGGGCAGGCTGGTCGCGGCCGGGCCGCTGCCGAACATGTCGTTCTGGCCGACCGCGGCATCGGCGCCACGCTTGGCGGCATGGGCGAGGACCGAATCGATCGCCGCCAGCGCCCGGGCGCGGTTCGGCTCGATGCAGTCGAACGCGCCGGCATTGACGAGGCTTTCCAGCGTGCGCTTGTTCAGCGCCCGCGCATTGATGCGGTCGGCGAAGTCGGCGAGGCTGCGGAACGGGCGATCTCCGCGCGCCTCGACGATGGCATCCACCGCCTGGCCGCCGACGCCCTTCACCGCCGCCAGCGCATAGAGGATCTTGCCCTCCTTCACCTGGAAGTCGCGGCCGCACTGGTTGACGGACGGCGCCACCACCTCGATGCCCAGCCGCTGCGCCTCCTGCCGGAATTCGCCGAGCTTGTCGGTGTTCGACATTTCGTAGGTCATCGAGGCGGCGAGGAATTCCGTGGTGTAGTTCGCCTTCATGTAGGCGGTCTGATAGGCGACCAGCGCATAGGCCGCGGCGTGGCTCTTGTTGAAGCCGTAATCCGCGAATTTGGCGAGCAGGTCGAAGATTTCCGAGGCCTTCGCCTTGGGCACGCCCCGCTCCACCGCGCCGTCGACGAAGCGCTCGCGCTGCTTGTCCATCTCGGCGCGGATCTTCTTGCCCATGGCGCGGCGCAGCAGATCCGCCTCGCCCAGCGAGTAGCCGGAGAGGGTCTGCGCGATCTGCATCACCTGCTCCTGGTAGATGATGACGCCGTAGGTCTCCTTCAGGCTGGCCTCGAGCGCGGGGTGGGCATAGGCGGCCTTCTCGTGGCCGTTCTTCACCGCGCAATAGACCGGAATGTTGGCCATCGGGCCCGGGCGGTAGAGCGCGACCAGCGCGATGATGTCCTCCAGCCGGTCCGGCTTCATGTCCACCAGCGCGCGGCGCATGCCCGCGCTTTCCACCTGGAACACGCCGACCGTCTCGCCGCGGGTCAGCATGTCGTAGCTCTTCTTGTCGTCGAGCGGGATGGTGGAGAGGTCGAGCCGGATGCCGCGCTGGGCGACGAGGCGCACCGCCGTCTGCAGCACGGAAAGGGTCTTGAGGCCGAGGAAGTCGAACTTCACCAGCCCGGCCTGCTCCACCCACTTCATGTTGTACTGCGTCACCAGCATGTCGGAGCGCGGGTCGCGGTAGAGCGGCACGAGCTGCGACAGCGGCCGGTCGCCGATGACGATGCCGGCGGCGTGGGTGGAGGCGTGGCGGTTCAGACCCTCCAGCCGCACCGCGATGTCGAAGGCCCGCTTCACCACCGGGGTGGCGTCGCGCTCCGCCTGGAGGCGCGGCTCGTCCTCGATGGCGCGGGCCAGCGTCACCGGATTGGCGGGGTTCTGCGGCACCAGCTTGCAGAGCTTGTCGACCTGGCCATAGGGCATTTCCAGCACCCGGCCGACGTCGCGCAGCACGCCGCGGGCCTGCAGCGTACCGAAGGTGATGATCTGGGCCACCTGGTTGCGGCCGTAGCGCTCCTGCACATAGCGGATCACCTCGTCGCGGCGGTCCTGGCAGAAGTCGATGTCGAAATCCGGCATCGAGACGCGCTCGGGGTTGAGGAAGCGCTCGAACAGCAGGCCGAACCGGAGCGGATCGAGGTCGGTGATGGTGAGGGAATAGGCCACCAGCGACCCCGCGCCCGAACCGCGGCCCGGCCCCACCGGGATGTCGTGCGCCTTCGCCCATTTGATGAAGTCCGACACGATGAGGAAATAGCCGGGGAACTTCATCTTCTCGATGATGCTCAGCTCGAAGGCGAGCCGGTCCTCATAGTCCTTCAGCGCCAGCCCGGGCGCCGGGCCGTGCACGGCGAGCCGGGCGGCGAGCCCCTCCTGCGCCTGCAGGCGCAGCTCTTCCGCCTCGTCCCGCTCCAGCGTGAAGCGCGGCAGGATCGGCTTCACCGTGCGCGGCCGATAGGCACAGCGCCGGGCGATCTCCACCGTGTTGGCAAGCGCTTCCGGCAGGTCCGCGAACAGCACGCCCATCTCCGCGCGGGTGCGGAAGCGGTGCTCCGGGGTGAGCTGGCGGCGGTCGGGATCGGAGACGAGCTTGCCCTCGGCGATCGAGATCAGCGCATCATGGGCCTCGTAATCCTCCTGCGTGGCGAAGAACGGCTCGTTGGTCGCCACCAGCGGCAGCGCCGCCCGATAGGCGAGCGCGATGAGGTCGCCCTCCACCGCCCGCTCCTCCGCCGCGCCGTGGCGCTGGATCTCGACATAGAGCCGGTCGCCGAAAAGGGCGGAAAGCCGGGCCAGCCGCTCCTCCGCGACATCGGCGGCGCCGGCCGCCAGCGCGCGGTCGATCGGGCCGGTGGGACCGCCGGTCAGTGCGATGAGACCGGCCGAGGCCGGCGCCAGCCAATCGAGCGCGAGATGGGGCTGGTTGTCCGCCGAGGTCTCGAGATAGGAGCGCGACACCAGCGCGATCAGGTTGCGCCAGCCTTCCTCGCTGGCCGCCAGCAGCACGATGCGCGGCAGCCCGCCGCTCGCCAGCGCCCGGGTGCGCTGCTGGTCGCCGAAATCCAGCGCCAGCGTGCAGCCGAGAATCGGCTGGATGCCGGAGCCGGCCATCTTCTCGGAGAATTCCAGCGCGCCGAACAGATTGCCGGTGTCGGTCAGCGCCAGCGCCGGCTGGCGGTCCTTCTTGGCGAGTTCGGCCAGCCGGCCGATCGTCAGCGCGCCTTCCAGCAGCGAGTAGGAGGAATGCAGGTGAAGATGCACGAATCCGACATCGGCCTCGGCCATTCGCAAATTCTCCCTGCGGTTTCGCCGCGACTCGCGCGGCGCAGCCCTCAAGTGTCAGGGACAGGCCCCCGGCGCGTCCAGCCTCGACCCGGCGCGGTCCCCGCTATCCTCACACGCCGGCGAACACCCCGGCCCACATGCCGACCATGGCGAGGAAGAAGCCGATGGAGGCGAGCGCAGCGACTTCGCGAAGAAAGATGCGGATCATCGGGTAGTCCTCCCCTGGAACATAGGGAGAACACTGTTCCCGTTATGTACAGGAGTCAACCAATGTTCCCCGTCCGTTCCGGGGTGTGGTTACCCGAGCGTGAATCCGATCAGTCTAATCCAATTCGACGATGAGGCCGTCCCGCAGCGTGACGCGGCGGTGCATCTGGGCGGCGAGATCGAGGTTGTGGGTGGCGATGATGGCGGAAAGGCCGGTCGCCTCCACCAGCTGCGACAGCGCACCGAACACATGGGCCGAGGTGCGCGGGTCGAGATTGCCGGTCGGCTCGTCCGCCAGCAGCACGCGCGGGGCGTTGGCGACCGCGCGGGCGATGGCGACGCGCTGCTGCTCGCCGCCGGAAAGCTCGCCCGGCCGATGCTTCAGCCGCTGGCCGAGACCGAGATAGGTCAGAAGCTCGGCGGCCCGCCGGCTCGCTTCCTTCTTGCTCAGACCGCGGATCATCTGCGGCAGCATCACATTCTCCGCGGCGGAGAATTCCGGCAGGAGATGGTGAAACTGGTAGACGAAGCCGATGTCGAGCCGGCGGATGCGGGTACGCTCGCTGTCGGGCAGCCCGGCGGTCGGCCGCTCGCCGAGATAGACCTCGCCGGCGTCCTGGTGCTCCAGCAGGCCGGCAATGTGCAGCAGGGTCGACTTGCCGGTGCCCGAGGGCGCCACCAGCGCGACGGACTGCCCCTCATGCACCACGAGGTTCGCCCCCTGCAGGATGTCGAGCGTGCCGCTGCCCTGAGGATAGCGGCGTTCGAGAGCCTCAAGGCGCAGCGCGACATTGGCGGAATAGCTCATCGGCCTCACTCGTAACGCAGCGCTTCCACCGGATCGAGGCGCGCGGCGCGCCAGGACGGGTAGAGCGGGGCGAGGAACGACAGCACCAGCGCCATCACCACCACCGAGAGCGTTTCCCCGGCATTCATCTCCGCCGGCAGGCGGCTGAGGTAATAGAGCTCCGGGGAGAACAGCTCGGTCGCGGTCAGCCAGGAGATGAACTGGCGGATTTCCTCGATGTTGAGGCAGACGACGAGCCCGAGCAGGAAGCCGGCCAGCGTGCCGAACACGCCGATCGAGGCGCCGGTGACGAGGAAGATGCGCATGATCGAGCCCCGCGTCGCCCCCATGGTGCGCAGGATGCCGATGTCGCGGCCCTTGTCCTTCACCAGCATGTTGAGGCCGGAGACGATGTTGAACGCCGCCACCACCACGATGAGCGTGAGGATGAGGAACATCACGTTGCGCTCGACCTGCAGCGCGTTGAAGAAGGTGGCGTTGCGCTGGCGCCAGTCGATCACGTAGATCGGCCGCTGCGCGGCCTTGTCGATCTCGGTCCGGTACTGCGCGATCTTGTCGGGATTGTCGGTGTAGACCTCGATGGCGGTGACGTCGCCATCCTTGTTGAAATAGGCCTGCGCTTCCGACAGCGGCATGAAGACGAAGGCACTGTCATATTCCGACATGCCGATCTCGAACACCGCCGCGACCTTGTAGACCTTGATGCGCGGGGTGGTTCCCATCGGCGTCACCGCCCCGCGCGGGGCCACGAGGGTGATGTTGTCGCCGGCCCGCACCGAGAGCTGGTCGGCGAGCCGCTTGCCGATCGCGAGGCCCGCCCCGGTGTCGAATCCCTCCAGCGTGCCCATGCGGATATTGCTGCCGATCGAGGGCAGCGCCCGCAGGTCCGCCTCCGAGAGGCCCCGCACCAGAACGCCGCTCGCGCCATAGGCGGAGGAGGCCAGCGCCTGCCCTTCCACCAGCGGCACCGCGAGCTTGACGCCCGGCACGCCGGCGATGCGCTTGGCGACGGCGTCGTAGTCGGTCAGCGGGGTGTCGATGGGCTGCACCAGCATGTGGCCGTTCAGCCCGAGGATCTTGGAGAGCAGCTCGGTGCGGAAGCCGTTCATCACCGCCATGACGATGATCAGCGTCGCCACCCCCAGCATGATGCCGAGGAAGGAGAAGCCGGCGATAACGGAGATGAAGCCCTCCTTGCGGCGCGCCCGGAGGTAGCGCAGCGAGAGCATCCATTCATACGCGCTGAAGGCCCGCGTTCCGGTTGGCCCGCCGTCGGAGGCGGTGCTGGACGCCGGGCGCGACGTCTTCGGCGGACGCTCCCGTGCGGCGGGGGCAGACTCGGTGCCGGCGGGCACCGCGGTGTTGCTGTTTGCCGCCATGGAAGTCTCCGCCGTCTCCCCGTTCATTCCAGAATGCGCGCCAGCGCCGCCTGGAGCGGCAGCGTCTCGCGCGAGCCGTCGGCGCGACGCTTCACCTCGACCGTGCCGGCAGCAAGGCCCTTCGGCCCCACGATGATCTGCCACGGCAGGCCGATGAGGTCGGCGGTGGCGAACTTGGAGCCGGGACGCTCGTCGGTGTCGTCATAGAGCACATCGATGCCGCGCGCCTGCAGCTCGGCGTAAAGGTCGTCGCAGGCGGCGTCGGTGGCGGGGTCGCCCGCCTTGAGGTTCAGGATGCCGACCCGGAACGGCGCGATGGCCTCCGGCCAGATGATGCCGTTCTCGTCATGGGACGCCTCGATGATGGCGGCGACGAGGCGCGAAGGGCCGATGCCGTAGGAGCCCATGTGCACGGGCCGCTCGACGCCGTCCGGTCCGGTAACCTTCGCGCCCATGGGCTCGGAATATTTGGTGCCGAAGTAGAAGATGTGACCGACCTCGATGCCGCGGGCGGACAGGCGCCGGCCTTCCGGCACCTGTTCGAAGGCACCGATGTCATGCTTCTCTTCCGTGGCCGCATAAAGGCTGGTCCAGCGGTCGACGATGGATTGCAGCGCGGCGGGATCGCGGAAGTCGACATCCGAACCGGGCGTCGCCATGTCGAGATAGTCGGCGTGGCAGAACACCTCGCTTTCGCCGGTGGAGGCGAGGATGATGAATTCGTGGCTGTGGTTGCCACCGATCGGGCCGGTATCCGCCACCATCGGGATCGCCTTGAGCCCGAGCCGGGCGAAGGTCCGCAGATAGGCGACGAACATCCGGTTGTAGGCCACGACCGCGTTCTCGAAGTCGAGGTCGATCGAGTAGGCGTCCTTCATCAGGAACTCGCGCGAGCGCATGACGCCGAAGCGCGGGCGGACCTCGTCCCGGAACTTCCACTGGATATGGTAGAGGTTCAGCGGCAGGTCCTTGTAGGACTTCACATAGGCCCGCACGATCTCGGTGAGCATCTCCTCATTGGTCGGACCGTAGAGCATGTCGCGCTCGTGGCGGTCCTTGATGCGGAGCATCTCCTTGCCGTAGTCGTCGTAGCGGCCGCTCTCGCGCCAGAGATCGGCCGACTGAATGGTCGGCATCATGATCTCGATGGCGCCGGAGCGATTCTGCTCCTCGCGGATGACGCCGCAGATCTTGTCGAGCACGCGCTTGCCGAGCGGCAGCCAGGCATAGATGCCGGCGCTCTCCTGGCGGATCATGCCGGCCCGCAGCATGAGGCGGTGCGATACGATCTCCGCCTCCTTGGGGACTTCGCGCAGGATGGGCAGGAAGTAGCGGGACAGGCGCATCAGAAGAACTCGCGATTCGGCGGACGGGATCGCCCGGCCCTGGACAGGCCCGAGTGAAACCGGATCGGCCGGGAAAAGACAAGGCTTTCGCAGCGCGCAAGCTGGGGTGACGGCGCCATTGCGCCATCACGCCCCCGTCAATTCGCCCCGGAGGGCTGCCGGCGCGCCGCGGTTCGGCGCCGGATCAGGCCGCGTCGGCGGCGTGATGCGTCAGGAACCAGTCATAGGCACCGGCAAGGCCGGCTTCGAGCTCGATGCGCGGCCGCCAGCCCATGCCGAACAGCTTGTCCACGCTCATCAGCTTGCGCGGCGTGCCGTCCGGCTTGGAGAGATCGTGGACGATTTCGCCCTCGAAACCGACGACCCGGCAGATCATCCGGGTCAGGTCGAGGATGGTCAGGTCCTCGCCGCAGCCGACATTCACATGCTCGTAGCCGGAATAGTTCTTCAGGAGGAACACGAGCGCATCGGCGCAGTCGTCGCAATGCAGGAATTCGCGCCGCGGCGTGCCCGTGCCCCACACCACCAGCTCGCGCGCGCCGCTGGTCTTGGCCTCATGGGCCTTGCGGATGATCGCGGGAACGACGTGGCTGGAGTTCAGGTTGAAATTGTCGCCCGGCCCGTAAAGGTTGGTCGGCATGGCGGAGATGTAGTCGTCGCCATACTGCTTGCGATGGGCCTGCCCGAGCTTGATGCCGGCGATCTTGGCGATGGCGTACCACTCGTTCGTCGGCTCCAGCGGGCCGGTGAGAAGCGAGTCCTCGCGGATCGGCTGTTCCGCGAATTTGGGGTAGATGCAGGAGGAACCGAGGAACAGCAGCTTGCCGACGCCGCTCTCGTGCGCGGCGTGGAAGATGTTCGCCTCGATCATGAGGTTCTGGTAGAGAAAATCGACGGGATAGCTGTCGTTCGCCAGAATGCCGCCGACCTTGGCGGCGGCGATGATGACGGCGTCCGGCTTCTCCGCGGCGACGAAGGCGCTCACCGCCGCCGCATCCCGCAGATCGACCCGGCCGCGATCGGCCGTCAGGACCGTGCAGGCCTCGCTCGCCAGCCGGCGCACCAGCGCGCTGCCGACCATGCCGCGATGGCCCGCCACCCAGACTTTCTTGCCCGTCAGATCATACATCAGGCGTCTCCGATCACGGCCGATGTCTGCATGATGTCGAGATCCGCCATCACCATCTCGCGGCAAAGCTCGCGCACCGGGGTCTCGTGCCGCCAGCCCAGCTTCTGATGGGCCTTGGACGGGTCGCCGATGAGCAGATCGACCTCGGTCGGCCGGAAGTAGCGGGGATCGACCTCCACCACCACCCGGCCCGTGCGCCGGCAGATGCCGCGCTCCTCGACGCCCGAACCCTGCCATTCGATCTCGATGCCGGCGTCCGCAAACGCCCAGGTCACGAACTGACGCACCTCGGTCGTCTCGCCGGTGGCGAGGACATAGTCGTCCGGCGCCTCCTGCTGGAGCATCAGCCACATGCCGCGGACATATTCGCGGGCATGGCCCCAGTCGCGCCGGGCGTCGAGATTGCCGAGATAGAGCTTGTCCTGCTTGCCGAGGCTGATCGCCGCGGCGGCACGGGAGATCTTGCGCGTCACGAAGGTCTCGCCGCGATACGGGCTCTCGTGGTTGAACAGGATGCCGTTCGAGGCGTGGATGCCGTAGGCCTCGCGGTAGTTCACCACGATCCAGTAGGCATAGAGCTTGGCCGCGGCATAGGGGCTGCGCGGGTAGAACGGCGTGGTCTCACGCTGCGGGACTTCCTGCACCAGCCCGTACAGCTCCGAGGTCGACGCCTGGTAGAACCGGACCCGCTTTTCCATGCCGAGCAGCCGGATGGCCTCCAGCATGCGCAGCGTGCCGATTCCATCGGCGTTGGCGGTGTATTCCGGGGTATCAAAGGAAACCTGCACGTGGCTCTGCGCGGCAAGATTGTAAATCTCGTCGGGCTGGGTCTCACGGATGATGCGGATCAGGTTGGTCGAATCCGTCATATCCCCGTAATGAAGATGGAACTGCGAGCTGACCTCGTGCGGGTCGCGGTAGATGTCGTTGATCCGCTCGGTATTGAATGAAGACGAGCGCCGCTTGATTCCATGAACGGTATATCCCTTCTGGAGCAGCAACCGCGCGAGATAGGCACCATCCTGGCCCGTCACACCCGAAATCAAGGCTGTTTTTTTGACCAACGCGCACCCCATTCCTTTATCTGAAACGGTGGCTTAGCGAAGAACCCGGGAGTTATCAAGCATGGCGGCCGGCCATCGCCCGCGACCCCGGCCGCCCCTGATGCCGCATTGCACAAACGATCTATTGCAACGCAAGGATGACAAGCCCGCCAGCTTTGCTCTAAGGTGCGATCACTAAGAAAGGGGTCCGCCGTCGCGTCTAGTTGCGACGATCGGCTCGGGTCTCGGGAGGAAGAGTGTAGAAGAAAGCCCCCCGGCAGATTGCCAAACGCAACAGAACCGGGTTGGTGGCGCGGAATAAAGAGCAGGCGGAACTTCGGTTCCGCCTCTTTTTTTGCCTTCAATCCTGGCATTCCAAATACCAGAGAGGCGACACGCGCCGGCGCGGCCGATCGACCAGCGTTCTACTTCACCTCGAACGGCATCGGGAACATGTCGAGGTGCAGCAGCCCGCTCTCGATTCCATAGGCCAGCGCCACCACCAGCACGGCGGACAGCACCGTGGTCACGAGGGCCTTGCGCAGCAGCTGGGGGCGCGCGGGGGCGCCGGGCTCGGTTCCATCCGACACGTCACCCTCTTCCCGCTGGGAGCGCACGCCCCAGGGCAGGACGGCGAACAGCAGTGTCCACCAGATGATGAAGTAGATGGCGACATAGGTCGTCATGCTGAGAATCATGGCGGGCTCCCGGAACTAGGACGTTCACGCCTGCTCGAGTTCGAGCAGCGTGCCGCAGAAATCCTTGGGGTGCAGGAACAGCACCGGCTTGCCATGCGCGCCGATGCGGGGCTCGCCCGTGCCGAGAACCCGGGCGCCGGCGCTCAGGAGATGATCCCGCGCCGCCTGGATGTCGTCCACCTCGCAGCAGATGTGGTGGATGCCGCCATCCGGGTTGCGCTCCAGGAAGGTGGCGATCGGCGAGGCCTCGCCCAGCGGGGCGAGAAGCTCGATCTTGGTGTTCGGCAGCTCCACGAAGACCGTGACCACCCCATGCTCGGGCAGCGCCAGCGGCGCGGACACCCGCGCGCCGAGGGTGTCGCGGTAGCGCGCGCTGGCGGCATCGAGATCGCGGACGGCGATGGCGACATGGTTCAGGCGGCCGATCATGGCAAGCGCTCCGTTGTACGGAACGCCTTCATACCGTGATCACGAGCACATGGCAGAGTGGCTTCTTGCCCCACACCGCGTTCACCGCGCCGCGCACCGCGCGGGTGAGCGATTCCGACACCGCGTCGGGATCGCGCCGGCGCGGCTTCGGCAGTCCGTCGAGGCAGTCCAGCACCGCGACCTCTATCACTTCGCCGATCTCCTTGCCGCGGGAATCGAATTCCGGCAGGCCGGACAGGTCGATCACCGGATCGCCCGCCAGTTCGCCCTTGGCCGTCATCGCCACGGCGACGGAGATGATGCCGGACACCGAGAGCCGGCGCCGCTCCTGGATGGCGCGGTCCGCGGAATCGATCAGGACGTGTCCGTCCTTCAGCAGCCGCCCGACCGGAAGTTCGTCCACCACCTCGGGGCCAAGCGAGGCGTCGGAACTGGCCAGACGCACGAGGTCGCCGTCGACCAGCCGCACCACATGCTTCACCCCCATGCGGCGGGCGAGGTCGGCATGCTCCGACAGATGCAGCGGCTCGCCGTGCACCGGCACCGAAATTTCCGGGCGCAGCCAGCCATACATCTGCTCCATCTCGCCGCGGCGGGGATGGCCAGACACATGGATCAGGGCATTGCGATCCGTCACCACCTCGACGCCGTCGAGGATCAGCGCGTTGATGATGCGATTCACCGCCCGCTCATTGCCGGGAATGGTGCGCGAGGAGAAGATGACGGTGTCGCCCGGCGAGAGCGCGATCTCGGGATGGTCGTCGTCGGCGATGCGCGCCAGCGCTGCCCGCGGCTCGCCCTGGCTGCCGGTCAGGATCGCCACGACCTTGTCGCGGGGAAGATAGCCATAGGCTTCCACCGAGCGGAACGCGGGCAACCCGTTCAGCAGCCCCTGCTCGCGGGCCACCGTGATGACGCGCTCCATGGCCCGGCCGACCAGCACCACCTCCCGGCCGTTGGCGTGGGCGGCCTCGGCGACCGAGCGGATACGCGCGACATTCGAGGCGAAGGTCGTCACCGCCACCCGGTTCCGGGCGTTGCGGATGATCTCGGTCAAGACGGCGCCGACATCCACCTCGGAGGGGGACACGCCGTCGCGGGTGGCATTCGTCGAATCGCAGATGATCGCCCGCACCCCCTCCTCGCCCAGCGCGGTGAAGCGGGCGGGATCGGTGACGTTCCCGACCACCGGGGTGGGGTCGATCTTCCAGTCGCCGGTATGGACGAACAGGCCGAGCGGCGTGCGCAGCGCCAGCGCATGGCTGTCGGGAATCGAATGCGCGACCGGCACGAACTCGACGTCGAACGGGCCGATGGTCACCCGCCCGCCCGAAGGCACGACATGGAAGGGAATCTTCGGCGCTCCCGGCTCGCCCAGCCGGCGCGCCTCCGCCAGCGCGGCGGTAAAGGGCGTGGTGTAGACCGGGCAGCCGAGCCGCGGCCACAGGTCGACCAGAGCCCCGACATGGTCCTCATGACCATGGGTGAGAACCAGGCCGACGATGTTCTCGCGCTGTTTTTCGAGAAACCGCACATCCGGCATGATGAGATCGACACCGGGAACGTCCGGGCCGGCGAACGACACGCCGAGATCGACCACCAGCCACTGCCGCCGATTCACCGGACCGAACCCGTAAATGCCGAGGTTCATTCCGATCTCGCCGACGCCCCCGAGGGCGGCGAACACAACTTCATCCGGCAGAGCGACCACTCAACAGCCTTTCGTCAACCCACATGCACCGACGGAAATACGTCGCCGGCATTGATCGTTTCCCGCGTCCCGTCCGCGTGGCGCAGAACCATGGCACCGTTTGCATCCAGCGCTTCGAAGATGCCGCCGGTCTCGCGATGGCCCAGCCGGACCGTGACCGGCCGACCCAGGCCGGACGCGTGCCGGCACCAATCCTCGCACAGCACGGCGAAGCCGGCGCCACGATCCCACTGCTCAAGACGCTTTAGCATGGCGGCGTCCAGCGACGCCAGCAACGCCTCCGGCTCGGTCGGACAACCGGCGGCGGCGAGGCTGGTGGCGCGATAGGGCGTATCCTCGGGAAAATGGCTGCAATTGACACCGAAACCGATGACGGTGGCGTTGAGCCCGTCCGGCCGCACCGTGCCCTCGATCAATATGCCGGCGAGCTTGCCACCGTCGACGAGCACGTCATTGGGCCATTTGAGATCGACGCGGAGCGGATCGAGGAAGGTCACGGCGCGCACGGCGTCGTAGAGCGCCAGCGCGGCGACGAAGCACAGCTCGGGCAGCCGGGCCGGCGGCCCGGCATCCACCAGCAGCAGCGAGCCATAGAGATTGCCGACCGGAGACGACCAGGGGCGGCCGCGCCGCCCCCTGCCGTTGGTCTGCCGCTCCGCTACCACCCAGAGCGGCGCGGTGCCCGAGGCCCGGGACAACGCCTCGACATTGGTCGAGCCGATGTCCGGGAAACGGAGAACCGGCGTCCGGGGACCCCTCCCCATCCTCAGAAGAGGGCCCGCGCGGCCGCGCCCGCCGCGGTCAGCAGCGGCGCGGGGTAGACGAAGAACAGGATGATGAAGAGGCTGGATATCGCGAGGATCGCCCGCAGCTCGGTCGGCATCGGCTCGAAGCGCGGCGCCGGCTCGTCGAAATACATCACCTTGACGATGCGCAGATAGTAATAGGCACCCACCACGCTCGCCAGAACGCCGATCACCGCCAGGGTGTAGAGCCCCGCCTGGATGGCGGCGAGGAAGACGTAGTACTTGGCGAGGAAGCCGGCCAGCGGCGGGATGCCGGCGAGCGAGAACATCAGCGCCGCCAGCATGAAGGCCATCAGCGGGCTGGTGCGGGCCAGCCCGGACAGGTCGTCGATGGTCTCCACCATGCCGTCCTTGCGGCGCATGGAGAGCAGGCACGCGAAGGTGCCGAGCGTCATCGCCATGTAGATGGTCATATAGACCAGCACGCCGCGCACGCCCTCCTCCGAGCCGGCGGCGAGGCCGACCAGCGCGTAGCCCATGTGGCCGATCGACGAATAGGCCATCAGGCGCTTCAGGTTGCGCTGGCCGATCGCGGCGAAGGCGCCCAGCGCCATCGAGGCGATGGAGACGAAGACCAGGATCTGCTGCCACTGCGGCGTGACGTGCGGCAGGGCCTCCACGGCGACGCGGATGAACACGGCGATCGCCGCGACCTTCGGCGCCGAGGCGAAGAAGGCGGTGACCGGGGTCGGCGCGCCCTCATAGACGTCCGGCGTCCACATGTGGAACGGCACGGCCGAGACCTTGAAGCACAGCCCGGCGAACAGGAAGACGATGCCGAACACCAGCCCCAGCGAGGGGGCCTGCGCCGCCTCGGCGATCCGGCCGAAATTGACCGAGCCGGTGAAGCCGTAGATCAGCGAGGCGCCGTAGAGCAGCATGCCGGAGGACAGCGCGCCGAGGACGAAATACTTCAGGCCCGCCTCGGTGGAGCGCACCGAATCTCGGTTGTTGGCCGCGATGACGTAGAGCGCGAGGCTCATCAGCTCGAGGCCCATATAGAGCGCGATCAGGTCGCCGGCCGAAATCATCATCATCATGCCGAGCGTCGAGAGCAGCACGAGGATGGCGTATTCGAAGCGGCTCTGCTTCTCGATCTTGAGCCAGTCCACCGACATGGCGAGCGCCGCGCCGGCGCCGATCAGCGCCAGCACCTTGAGGAAGCGCCCGAAGGCGTCGACCCGGAAGCTGCCATTGAAGGTGTCGACCGGACCCGCCGGGCCGAGCACCACCAGCACCAGCGCCGCGAACAGCGCCGCGATGGCGAGGCCGTTCACGGTGTTGACCGACTTCTCGCCGACCAGGGCCCCGTAGAGCAGCAGGCCGATGGCTGCGACCGCGAGCAGGATTTCCGGCAGCGCGGGGCCGAGCGCGGGAAGGGAATGAATCATCGTGCGGGCTCCGCGATGGCTGTCAGGTAAGGGCTCACGGCAGCACCAGCGACGCGGCCTTGACCGCGCCGGCCGCGACATCGGCGCGCGCCACGATCGCCCCGACGGCCACGTTGCAGGCGTCGAGGATCGGGCCCGGCCAGACGCCGAACAGGATGGTGAGAACGACGAGCGGGACGAGGCAGACCAGCTCGCGCCGGTTCACATCGAGGATGGATTTCAGGCTGTCCTTCTCCAGCGGGCCGAACACCACCCGGCGGTACAGCCAGAGTGCGTAGGCCGCGGACAGGATGACGCCGGTCGTGGCGAAGAAGGTCACCCAGTTGTTGCGGCCGAAGGTCGACATCAGGGTGAGGAACTCGCCGACGAAGCCCGAGGTGCCGGGCAGGCCGACATTCGCCATGGTCAGGATCAGGAAGATGGTCGCGTAGATCGGCATGCGGTTCACGAGCCCGCCATAGGCGGCGATCTCGCGGGTGTGCATGCGGTCGTAGATGACGCCGACGCAGAGGAACAGCGCGCTCGCCACGAAGCCGTGGCTGACCATCTGGAACACCGCGCCCTGGATGCCTTCCTGGGTCAGGGTGAAGATGCCCATGGTCACGTAGCCCATGTGCGCCACGGAGGAATAGGCGATCAGCTTCTTGATGTCCTCCTGCATCATCGCCACCAGCGAGGTGTAGATGATCGCGACCACCGAGAGCGTGAACACCAGCGGGGCGAAATAGGCGGAGGCGTCGGGGAACATCGGCAGGCTGAAGCGCAGCAGGCCATAGCCGCCCATCTTCAGCAGGATGCCCGCCAGGATGACCGAGCCTGCGGTGGGCGCCTCGACATGGGCATCCGGCAGCCAGGTGTGCACCGGCCACATCGGCATCTTCACCGCGAAGGAGGCGAAGAAGGCGAGCCACAACCAGGTCTGCATCCCCGTCGGGAAGGAGTGCTTCAGCAGCACGGTGACGTCGGTGGTGCCAGCCTGCCAGTACATCGCCATGATGGCGAGCATCATCAGCACCGAGCCGGCCAGGGTGTAGAGGAAGAACTTGAAGGTCGCGTAGATGCGCCGCTTACCGCCCCAGATGCCGATGATGAGGAACATCGGGATCAGGCCGCCTTCGAAGAAGAAGTAGAACAGCAGCAGGTCCAGCGCCGAGAAGGTGCCGACCATCAGCGTCTCGAGCACCAGGAAGCAGATCATGTACTCCTTGACCCGATGCTGGATGGATTCCCAGCTGGTCAGGATGCAGATCGGCATCAGGAAGGTGGTCAGGATGACGAAGGGCAGCGAGATGCCGTCGACGCCCATGCGGTAGGCGGCGGCGTCGCCCAGCCAGGTGCGGTGCTCGACGAACTGGAAATCCGTGTTCGACGGGTCGAAGCCGAACAGCAGCAGCAGCGAGATGACGAAGGTGACGAGCGTCGCCCACAGCGCCACCCAGCGGGCGTTGCGCTTGGCCACCTCGTCGTCGCCCCGGATCATCAGCACGATGAGCAGGGCGCCGACCAGCGGCAGGAAGGTGACGACCGAGAGAATGGGCCAGTCGTACATCAGTGCGCCCCCCCGAACATGAACCAGGTGATGAGGGCGGCGACGCCGACGAGCATCACGAAGGCGTAGTGGTAGAGATAGCCGGTCTGCAGGCGGACCACGCGGTCGGTGACGTCGAGCACCCGGGCGGAGACGCCGTTGGGGCCGTAGCCGTCGATCACCCTGCCGTCGCCCTCCTTCCACAGGAAGGTGCCGAGCCATTTGGCCGAGCGGACGAAGAGGACGTCATACAGCTCGTCGAAATACCACTTGTTGAGCAGGAAGCGGTACAGCAGGTCGTTCTGCCGCGCGAGCGCCTTCGGCACCGATGGCTTCAGGATGTACATCCAGTAGGCCACCACGAAGCCGAGCGCCATCATCACCGTGGGGGCCCACTTCGCCCAGCCCGGGATGTGGTGGATCTCCTCAAGGATCTTGTTGTCCGTCCCCATGAAGATCGCTTCGCGGAAGAAGTGCTCCACGTCGTGACCGACGAAATAGGGGTAGAGGATCATGCCCGCGAACACCGCGCCGACCGAGAGCACCCCGAGCGGGATCAGCATCGTGAGCGGCGATTCATGGGCATGGTCGTAATGGTGGTGGTCGTGCGGATGACCGTGGAAGGTCATGAACATCTGCCGCCACGTGTAGAACGAGGTCAGCGCCGCGGCCACCACGGTCAGCGTCCAGGCATAGGTCGAGAACGGGCTGTGGCTGGCGAAGGCGGTCTCGATGATGGCGTCCTTCGAGAAATAGCCGGCGGTGAAGGGAAAGCCGGTCAGGGCGAGGCCGCCGATCATCATGGTGGCGTAGGTGAAGGGGATCTTCCGCCAAAGCCCGCCCATGTGCCGCATGTCCTGCTCATGGTGCATGGCGTGGATCACCGAGCCCGCCGAGAGGAACAGCAGCGCCTTGAAGAAGCCGTGGGTCAGCAGGTGGAACACGCCCACCGAGTAGGCCCCGGTGCCGAGGGCGACGAACATGTAGCCGAGCTGCGAGCAGGTGGAATAGGCGATGACCCGCTTGATGTCGTTCTGCACGCAGCCGATCGTTGCCGCGAAGAAGGCGGTGGAGGCGCCGACGAACAGCACCACGTTCAGCGCCGTCTGCGACAGCTCGAACAGGGGAGACAGCCGCGCCACCATGAAGACGCCGGCGGTGACCATGGTCGCCGCGTGGATCAGCGCCGACACCGGGGTCGGGCCTTCCATCGCGTCCGGCAGCCAGGTGTGGAGCCCGAGCTGGGCGGACTTGCCCATGGCACCGACGAACAGCAGCAGGCAGATGATGGTGGGCGCCGACCACTCATGGCCGAGGAAATGCAGCGACTTATCCGCCAGCGACGGCGCCGCGGCGAACACCGCCTCGAACGACACCGAGCCGGTCATGTAGAACACGGCGAAGATGCCGAGCGCGAAGCCGAAATCGCCCACGCGGTTGACGATGAACGCCTTCATCGCCGCCGCACAGGCCGACGGCTTGTCGTACCAGAAGCCGATCAGCAGGTAGGAGGCGAGGCCCACGCCTTCCCAGCCGAAGAAGAGCTGGACCAGATTGTCGCTGGTCACCAGCATCAGCATGGCGAAGGTGAAGAGCGAGAGATAGGCGAAGAAGCGTGGCCGGCTCGGATCCTCGTGCATGTACCCCATGGAGTAGAGGTGCACGAGCGAGGAGACCGTGGTGACGAGGATGAGCATCACCGCGGTGAGCGTGTCGACCTTGAGCGCCCACTTCACGTCGAGGTTGCCCGACGCGATCCAGGTGAACAGCTCGACCGTGCCCTCGTGCCCGCCAAAGGCGGTGCGGAAGAACACGATCCACGCGAAGAAGGCGGACACGAACAGTAGGCTCGTGGTGATGAGCTCGGACGCCCGCGCGCCAAGCGCACGGCCGAACAGCCCGACGACCAGGAAGCCGACCAGCGGGAGGAAGACGATCGCCTGATACATAACCGCCCTCTCAGCCCTTCATCGTGTTGATGTCTTCGACGGCGATCGACCCGCGGTTGCGGAAGAAGACCACCAGGATGGCGAGGCCGATCGCGGCCTCCGCCGCGGCCACCGTCAGCACGAACAGCGCGAAGATCTGCCCCGTGATGTTGCCGAGGAACACCGAGAACGCCACGAGGTTGATGTTCACCGAGAGCAGGATCAGCTCGACCGACATCAGGATGACGATCACGTTCTTCCGGTTGAGGAAGATTCCGAGTGTGCCGAGGGTGAAGAGGATGGCGGCGACGGTGAGGTAGTGCGAAAGCCCGATCACCATGGCTCAGAGCCCCTTGCCCGAAGGCACCTTCACGACGTCCATCGCCATCGCCTTGGTGCGCGCGTTCTGAACCGGGATGCTCTGGCGCTTCACGTTCTCGCGGTGGCGGAGCGTCAGCACGATGGCGCCGATCATGGCGACCAGAAGCACGAGGCCGGCGGCCTGGAAGAAATAGAGATAGTCGGTGTAGAGCACCCGGCCGATCGCAACCGTGTTCGACACCGCCGGCGTCGCCTGCGCCACGGCACCCGTCACCCCGGTTCCGAAGCTCCAGCTCCCGAACACAAGGACCAGTTCCGCCAGGAACACCAGCCCGACCAGCGCCCCGATCGGCAGGTACTGCAGGAAGCCCTGCCGCAGCTCCACGAAATCGACGTCGAGCATCATGACCACGAAGAGGAAGAGCACCGCGACCGCGCCGACATAGACCACGATCAGGATCATGGCGAGGAACTCCGCCCCGATCAGGATGAACAGCCCCGCCGCGTTGACGAAGGTCAGGATCAGGAACAGCACCGAGTGCACGGGATTGCGCGAGGCGATGACCATGAAGGCGGACGCCACGGCAATGCCGGCAAACAGATAAAAGAACAGCGCCGACATATTCATTCCCGGCATCCCCTGGTGTGCCCCGCCCTCTTCACGACCGGCTGCGGAAGGCCGGGTGCCTGTGCGGCTTTGGTGGTCACGTCGTTATTCCTTGTCCAGTGCCGCCCGGGCCGGAAGACCCGGTGCGGGGCGGCCGCGCCCCCACGCGGTCAGCGATACGGTGCGTCCAGCGCCATGTTGCGCGCGATCTCGCGCTCCCAGCGGTCGCCGTTCGCCAGCAGCTTGGCCTTGTCGTAGTAGAGTTCCTCGCGCGTCTCGGTCGCGAACTCGAAGTTCGGCCCCTCGACGATGGCATCGACCGGGCAGGCCTCCTGGCAGAAGCCGCAATAGATGCACTTCACCATGTCGATGTCGTAGCGGGTGGTGCGGCGCGTTCCGTCGTTGCGACGCGGCCCGGCCTCGATGGTGATGGCCTGCGCCGGGCAGATCGCCTCGCACAGCTTGCAGGCGATGCAGCGTTCCTCGCCATTGGGATAGCGGCGCAGCGCGTGCTCGCCGCGGAAGCGCGGCGACACCGGCCCCTTTTCGAAGGGGTAGTTGAGCGTGGCCTTCGGCTTGAAGAAATAGCGCATGGCCAGCCAGAACGCCGAAACGAATTCGGTGAGCAGAAGCGAGCGCGCGGCCTGGTCGAGTCTCATTTCCGAATGCTCCTCAATCCGCCACGGTGGCAAGGCCGAAGCCGACCAGCGGCATGCTCACCGCAACCACGCGGATGACGGTCTTCCACCACTCTACGACGCCTTCCAGCTGCTCGCGGGAGAGCTGCCGTGCCTGCCGGGAGCGGCGGATCGACTGCTCCACGAAACCGGGCAGGAAGTACCACTCCATCAGCCCGACGATCGCGCCGGCCGCCGCGGCGGTCCAGCCGACCATCGCCGGCGTCATGAGCCCCTGCGCAAACTGTTCCATCAGCCACCCGCCCCCGGGGCCAGCCCGGTGAAGTGAAGCACGCCCGCCACGACCACGACCATGACCAGCGAGATCGGCAGGAACACCTTCCAGCCCAGCCGCATGAGCTGGTCGTAGCGGTAGCGAGGGACCATCGCCTTGACCATGGCGAACATGAAGAACACCAGCAGCACCTTGAGCAGGAACCACACGATGCCCGGCACCCAGGTGAAGGGCGCGATGGGGAACGGCGGCAGCCAGCCCCCGAGGAACAGGATGGTGGTCATGGCGCACATGGTCATGATCGCCACATACTCGCCCAGCATGAACATCATGTAGGGGGTCGAGCCGTATTCCACCATGAAACCGGCCACCAGCTCCGATTCCGCCTCGCCGAGGTCGAACGGAGGCCGGTTCGTCTCGGCGAGCGCCGAGATGAAGAAGATGACGAACATCGGGAACAGCGGCAGCCAGTACCAGCCGAACAGGCCGAGTTTGCCGTTCTGCGCCTCGACGATGGCGGAAAGGTTCAGCGACCCCGCGCACATCAGCACCGTGACGATGACGAAGCCGATCGACACCTCGTAGGACACCATCTGCGCCGCGGCGCGCAGGGCCGACAGGAAGGGGTACTTCGAGTTCGACGCCCAGCCCGCCATGATGACGCCGTAGACGCCGAGCGAGGAGATCGCGAAGACGTAGAGAATGCCGACATTGATGTCGGCCACCACCCAGCCGAGGTTGATCGGGATCACCGCCCAGCCAGCCAGCGCCAGCAGGCAGGTGATGAAGGGAGCCAGCAGAAACAGGCCCTTGTTGGAGCCGTCCGGGATCACCGGCTCCTTCAGCACGAATTTCAGCAGGTCGGCGAAGGACTGCAGCAGGCCGAACGGCCCGACCACGTTGGGTCCCCGTCGAAGCTGCACCGCCGCCCAGATCTTCCGGTCGGCGAGCAGCACATAGGCGACGATGATCAGCAGCCCGACCAGCAGCGCCACGCTCTGGAGCGCGACGAGCAGGACGTGAAGGATCGTGTCGAGCGTCGACGTCTCGGTCATGGTCCTCGTGTCCTCACTCGGCCGCCGCGGCGAGACGGTTCTGCGCCAGCGCGGCGCATTCCGCCATCACCGCGGAGGCGCGTGCAATCGGGTTGGTCATGTAGAAGGCGGTGACCGCGGCGCGGAACGGCGCCCGGTCGGTCGCCCCGCCTTGTTGCGCCAGCGCCGCCACAGCGGCCGCGTCGGCCGGCGCGACATGGTCGATCCGGGCGAGATGCGGATGCGCCGCATAGAGCGCGGCCCGGAGCTGCGCCAGCGAATCGTAAGGCAGCCGCTGGCCGAGCACATCGGACAGCGCCCGCAGCACCGCCCAGTCCTCGCGCGCCTCGCCGGGCGGGAAGGCCGCACGGTTGGCGAGCTGGGCCCGGCCCTCGGTGTTCACATAGGTGCCCGACTTTTCGGTATAGGCCGCGCCCGGCAGGATGACGTCGGCGCGGTGGGCGCCGCGATCGCCATGGGTGCCGAGATAGACCACGAAGGCGCCCGGAGCGATGTCGACTTCGTCCGCACCGAGCGCGAACAGCACGTCCAGCCCGCCCGGCGCGATCATGCCGGCGACGTCGAGCCCGCCGGCGCCCGGCACCGCACCGACATCCAGCGCGCCGACGCGCGCCGCCGCGGTGTGCAGCACCGCGAAGCCGTTCCATGCCTCGTTCACCGCGCCGACCGCCTCGGCGACCCGTGCCGCGAGCGAGAGCACGGCGGCGCCATCGGGACGGGCCAGAGCCCCCTGCCCCACCAGCACCAGCGGCCGCTCGGCGCCCTTGAGCACATCGGCGAACGCCCCGCCCTCCAGCAGGCCGGCCAGCGTCTCGGGGCCGGCGCCGAGATAATCGTAGCTGTAGGTGAGGTCGACCGCCTCGCCGATCACGCCGATCGGGAACGCCCCGCGCAGCCAGCGCTTGCGGATGCGCGCGTTCAGCACCGAGGCCTCGCGGCGCGGATCGGAGCCGATGATCAGCAGCGCATCGGCGGCCTCGATCGCGGCGATCGAGGGATTGAACAGATAGGTCGCGCGGCCGAGCGCCGGGTTGAGCGCGGCGCCGTCCTGCCGGCAGTCGATGTTCGCCGAACCGAGCCGGGTGATGAGATCCTTCGCGGCGAAGGCCTCTTCCACCGAAACGAGGTCGCCGATCAGGGCGCCGATCCGGTTCGCCGGGGTCGCCTTCACCTTGGCGGCGATGGCGGCGAACGCCTCCGGCCAGCCGGCCGGGCGCAGCTTGCCGTCGACGCGCACATACGGCCGATCCAGCCGCTGGGTCTTGAGGCCGTCCCAGATGTAGCGGGTCTTGTCGGAAATCCACTCCTCGTTCACGTCCTCATTGAGACGCGGGAGGATGCGCATCACCTCGCGGCCGCGGGTGTCCACGCGGATGTTGGAGCCCACCGCGTCCATGACGTCGACGGACTCGGTCTTCACGAGTTCCCACGGGCGGGCATGATAGGCATAGGGCCGCTGGGTCAGCGCGCCCACGGGGCAAAGATCGACCACATTGCCCTGGAGTTCGGAGGTCAGCGCCGCCTCGAGATAGGTGGTGATCTCCATGTCCTCGCCACGGCCGATGGCGCCCAGTTCGGCAACGCCCGCAACCTCCGTGGTGAAGCGGACGCAGCGCGTACACTGGATACAGCGCGTCATCGACGTCTTTACCAGCGGGCCGATATACTTGTCCTCGACCGCGCGCTTGTTCTCGGCGTAGCGCGAGGTGTCGACGCCATAGGCCATGGCCTGGTCCTGCAGGTCGCACTCGCCGCCCTGATCGCAGATCGGGCAATCCAGCGGGTGGTTGATGAGCAGGAACTCCATCACCCCTTCGCGCGCCTTCTTCACCATCGGGCTCTTGGTGAGCACGACCGGCGGCTCGCCATTGGGGCCGGGGCGCAGGTCGCGCACGTTCATCGCGCAGCTCGCCTGCGGCTTGGGCGGGCCGCCCTTCACCTCGACGAGGCACATCCGGCAATTGCCGGCGATGGAGAGCCGCTCGTGGAAGCAGAACCGGGGGATTTCGGCGCCGGCCGCCTCGCAGGCCTGGAGCAGCGTGTACTCCGGCGGGACGTCCAGCTCGATATCATCGACGATGATCTTGGCCATGTGTCTTACTCCGCCGCCACCGGCACGGGATCGGGATGCGGGTTGGCCGCATACTGGTCGATGCGCTTCTCGATCTCGGGCCGGAAGTGACGGATCAGGCCCTGGATCGGCCACGCCGCCGCATCGCCCAGCGCGCAGATGGTGTGGCCCTCGACCTGGGTCGTGACCTGCAGCAGCAGGTCGATCTCGCGCTTCTGCGCACGACCCTGGACCATGCGGTCCATCACCCGCCACATCCAGCCGGTGCCTTCGCGGCACGGCGTGCACTGGCCGCAGCTCTCATGCTTGAAGAAGTAGGAGATGCGGGCGATCGCCTTCACGATGTCGGTGGACTTGTCCATGACGAGGACACCGGCCGTCCCGAGGCTCGACTTCACCGCGCGGGTGCCGTCGAAGTCCATGATCAGCTCGTTGCACTGTTCGGCCGGGATGACCGGGCAGGAGGCGCCGCCGGGGATGATCGCCAGCAGGTTGTCCCAGCCGCCGCGCACGCCGCCGCCATGCTTCTCGATCAGCTCGCGGAACGGAATGCCCATCGCCTCTTCGACGATGCAGGGCGTGTTCACATGGCCGGAGATGCCGAACAGCTTGGTGCCGACATTGTTGGGCCGGCCGATGCCGGCGAACCACGCCGGGCCACGGCGCAGGATGGTCGGCGCCACCGCGATCGACTCGACGTTGTTCACCGTGGTCGGGCAGCCATAGAGCCCGACATTGGCCGGGAAAGGCGGCTTCAGCCGCGGCTGGCCCTTCTTGCCTTCCAGGCTCTCCAGCAGCGCGGTTTCCTCGCCGCAGATATAGGCCCCGGCGCCATGGTGGACGTAGACATCGAAATCCCAACCATGGACGTTGTTCTTGCCGATGAGGCGCGCCTCATAGGCCTGGTCCACCGCCGCCTGCAGGTGCTCGCGCTCGGTGATGAACTCGCCGCGGACATAGATGTAGGCCGCATGCGCGCCCATGGCGAAGCCGGCGATGAGGCAGCCCTCGACCAGATGATGCGGGTCGTGCCGCATGATCTCGCGGTCCTTGCAGGTGCCCGGCTCGGATTCGTCGGCGTTGACGACGAGATAATGCGGGCGCCCGTCGGACTTCTTGGGCATGAACGACCATTTGAGGCCGGTCGGGAAGCCGGCGCCGCCGCGGCCGCGCAGCCCCGAGGCCTTCATCTGGTCGATGATCCAGTCGCGGCCGGCTTCCAGAATGGTCTTGGTGCCGTCCCACGAGCCGCGCTTCAGCGCGCCCTGAAGACCCCAGTCGTGGTAGCCGTAGATATTGGTGAAGATGCGATCCTTGTCGGCCAGCATGGTTCGCTCCTCAGTTCGGCTTTACCGCGTCGGGCTTGTCGGAGCCCGGCTTGGCCTGACCCGTGGAATCGGCGCTGCCCTGCGCCTTGACGGCTTCGGCCGCCGGCGGCTTGGCCGGGGCCGGATTCCAACGAGGCGGTGCGGGCGGCGCCGCGGCGGCCGCCGGCTGGGCGGGGGCCGGCTGCGCCTCGCCCGCGCGCGCCGCCTCGATGGTGGCGCGCGCGGCGGCCAGACCCGCGCCGGTGCCGACCATGGAGCCGTCGAACAGGCTGGGCTCGGTCAAGGCGCGCAGGCCGGTCACCGGCTCGGAGCTGCGGCGGCCATTCTGCGGGCCGACCTGCGGCTGCTCGCCCTTCTCGAAGGCGTCGATGATCTTCTCGAGGTCCTCGGGCGTGAGGTCCTCATAGACATCCTTCCACACCTGGATCATCGGCGCGTTCACGCAGGCGCCGGCGCATTCCACCTCTTCCCACGACAGGTCGCCGCTGGCGGAGAGATGGAACGGCTCGTCGTGAATGCGGCGCTTGCACACCTTGATCAGGTTTTCCGCGCCCTTGAGCATGCAGGGCGTGGTGCCGCAGACCTGGATGTGCGCCTTGCGGCCGACCGGCAGGAGCTGGAACTGGGTGTAGAAGGTGGCGATCTCATAGACCCGGATCGGCGCCATGCCGAGCATGTCGCCGACATAGCGCATGGCCGGCTCCGACACCCAGCCGCCCGCCTGCTCCTGCGCGCGCATCAGCAGCGGAATGACCGCGCTGGCCTGACGGCCGGCCGGATATTTGGCGATGGTCTTGTGCGCCCAGTCCAGATTCTCCGCCGTAAAGGCGAAGCTCTCGGGCTGAAGCTCCTGCGGCGCAAGCCTGCGGACGGACATGCCGAACCCTTCCGATCGAACCACCTGGCACCAGGCTCAGCGGTCCACTTCTCCGAAAACGATATCCAGCGACCCGAGGATCGCCGAGATGTCCGCGAGCATGTAGCCGCGGCACAGAAAATCCATCGACTGAAGATGGGCGAAGCCGGGCGCCCGGATCTTGCAGCGATACGGCTTGTTGGTGCCGTCGGCGACGAGATACACGCCAAACTCGCCCTTCGGGGCCTCGACCGCGGCGTAGACCTCGCCGGCCGGCACGTGGAACCCTTCCGTGTAGAGCTTGAAGTGATGGATGAGCGCTTCCATCGAACGCTTCATCTCGCCGCGCTTGGGCGGCACCACCTTGTTGTCGACCGCGGAGACCGGGCCCGGCTCCTTGAGCAGGCGCTCGCAGCACTGCTGCATGATGCGTGCCGACTGGCGCATCTCTTCCATGCGGATGCAGTAGCGGTCGTAATTGTCGCAGTTCTTGCCAACCGGAATGTCGAAATCCAGCTCGCTGTAACACTCATAGGGCTGCGCCTTGCGCAGGTCCCACGCCGCGCCGGAGCCGCGGACCATCACCCCCGAGAACCCCCAGGCGAACGCGTCTTCCAGCGACACGATGCCGATATCGACATTGCGCTGCTTGAAGATGCGGTTGTCGGTGAGCAGCCCTTCCAGATCGTCGCAGACCTGGAGGAAGTTGGGGATGAAGTCGCGGATGTCCTCGATCAGCTTGACCGGCAGGTCCTGGTGGACACCGCCCGGTCGGAAATAGGCCGCGTGCATGCGCGAGCCGGAGGCGCGCTCATAGAACACCATGAGCTTCTCGCGCTCCTCGAAGCCCCAGAGCGGCGGGGTCAGCGCGCCGACGTCCATCGCCTGGGTCGTCACGTTGAGCATGTGCGAGAGGATGCGGCCGATCTCGGAATAGAGCACGCGGATAAGCTGGCCGCGCTTGGGAACCTCGAGCCCGATCAGGCGTTCGATGCCGAGGCAGAAGGCGTGCTCCTGGTTCATCGGCGCGACGTAGTCGAGCCGGTCGAAATACGGCACCGCCTGCAGGTAGGTCTTGGTCTCGATCAGCTTTTCGGTGCCGCGGTGAAGCAGGCCGATATGCGGGTCGACCCGTTCGACGATTTCGCCGTCAAGCTCGAGCACGAGGCGAAGAACGCCGTGCGCGGCCGGGTGCTGCGGACCGAAATTGATCTGGAAGTTACGGACGTTGTCAGCCGATGTCGGAGCGTTCATCGCCTTACCCTCACCCGGCCTTCGGGGCGGTTGCCTTCTCGTCGCCGGGGAGCACGTAGTCCGGCCCCTCCCAAGGCGAGAGGAAGTCGAAGTTGCGGAACTCCTGAGGCAGCTTCACCGGCTCGTAGACTACGCGCTTGCGGGCATCGTCATAGCGGACCTCGACGAAGCCGGTGGTCGGAAAGTCCTTGCGCAGGGGATAGCCGTCGAAGCCGTAATCCGTGAGCAGCCGGCGCAGCTCGGGATGGCCCGAGAACAGGATGCCGTACATGTCGTAGGCTTCGCGCTCGAACCAGAGCGCGCCCGGGAAAACCCCGGTGGCTGACGGCACCGGGGTCGTCTCGTCGGTTTCGAGCTTCACGCGGATGCGGGCGTTCAGCGTGGGCGAAAGCAGGTGGTAGACCACGTCGAAGCGCTTCTCCCGCTTCGGCCAGTCGACACCGCAGATGTCGATGAAGCCGACGAAGCGACAGGACGGGTCGTCGCGCAGGAAGGTCAGAAGCCGGACGATGTTGTCGCCGCCGGCGCACAGCAGGGTGAGCTCGCCAAAGGCAAGCTCGGAACCCGCCACCGCTTCGGGGAGCGCGTCGAGGACGTGCGCGGCAAGCTCTTTCAGTGTCTCTTCCATGTCGCTCTCGCGCATCCCCTCGTCGCCCCGCCCTCAGCGCTCGATCGTGCCGGTGCGGCGAATCTTCTTCTGCAGCAGAAGCACGCCATAGAGCAGCGCCTCCGCCGTGGGCGGACAGCCTGGAATGTAGATGTCCACGGGTACGATGCGGTCGCAGCCGCGGACCACCGAGTAGGAATAGTGGTAATAGCCGCCGCCATTGGCGCAGGAGCCCATCGAGATGACGTAGCGCGGCTCCGGCATCTGGTCGTAGACCTTGCGCAGCGCCGGCGCCATCTTGTTCGTCAGCGTGCCCGCCACGATCATGACGTCGGACTGGCGCGGGGAGGCGCGCGGCGCGAAGCCGAAGCGCTCGACGTCATAGCGCGGCATCGACACCTGCATCATCTCGACAGCGCAGCAGGCGAGGCCGAACGTCATCCACATCAGCGAGCCGGTACGGGCCCAGTTGATGAGGTCGTCCGTCGCGGTGACGAGAAAGCCCTTGTCGGCAAGCTCGGCATTCACCTCGACGAAGAACGGGTCGGTGGCACCGACCGGCTTGCCCGTGTTGGGATCGATGATGCCCTTGGCGGCAGGCGCAACCAGAGGGGCGGACGGCGCGGTCAGTCCCATTCCAGCGCTCCCTTGTTCCACTCGTAGACGAAGCCGACGGTCAGCACGCCGAGGAAGACCATCATCGACCAGAAGCCGACATTGCCCAGCTCGCCGAAGGTGATCGCCCACGGAAACAGGAACGCCACTTCGAGATCGAAGATGATGAAGAGAATGGACACCAGGTAGAACCGGACGTCGAATTTCATGCGAGCGTCGTCGAACGCGTTGAAGCCGCATTCGTAAGCCGACATTTTCTCTGGATCAGGTCGGCTGAAGGCAAGGAAGAACGGCGAGACGAGGAGCGCCAGGCCGATGATTGCCGAGACGCCGATGAAGACGACAACCGGCAGGTAGTCCTGAAGCAGGCTGCTCATAGCCAGCGAATCTCCCACAGGAGTGCGACGCTCGCTCCGATTTCCGCAGTTGCGAAAAATTCAAAGCACGGCGGCAGGCTTATCGCACCGCCATGGCCGAAGCAAGCGCATCGAGCTTATGAAAATCGGCCCTGGCATACAGAATTCACAGGACCGCGTGGCCTCTATATGGAGACGCGGCAGAGTGTCGCCAGAGGGCGTCGGGCGCGATCGGTAAATGGAATATTTTCTCAAGCCCCGCGAACGTCCCCGCACCGGCGCCCGGCGCGGCACGGCCGAGGCATGGGAGCCTCACGCTTTGATTCCTTGGAGGGCGAGCCCTGCACGAGACGGGCGGCAGCCCCCGCATAACTGCATGACTGTCGCCCTCCCCGACCGGGAAGGGAGGGGCCGGCGTCCGGCGCCCGATGGAAGGACGGTGACCGGCGTCGGGAGGTCGCCCACCGCTCGCCCGGCAGCCGCGGGTGACGGTTGCCCGGTCAAGCCTCGTTGCAGTGCAGCAGTTCATTTGGCAAAGTAAGTCGGTTATCGCAACCAGAGGCGCGGCTCTCCCCGTCTGCTCCCGGAACGAACGAACCTATGACCAGCGTCACAATCGCTATTCCCACGAAGAATCGCCCACTCAAGCTTCGCAAATGCCTCGATGTCCTCGCGAAGATCCCGGAGATCGACTCCTATGACGTGGTCGTCTGCGATTCATCGGACAAGCCGGGGGTGGCGGAGGAGGTTGCCGCGGTCTGTCGCGATTTCCCGTTCGTCCGGACCGCCCCTCACGACGGCAAGAACGTGGCAGCGGCGCGCAACGCCTGTGCCCGGGCCGCGCGCGGCGATGTGATCGTGAATGTGGACGACGATATCTATCTCCAGCCCGACGCGGTCCGCGAGCTGATCGCCGCCTATGACTCCTATCAGGGGTGGCGAGTCGTGGCCGGCAGCGTGAAGTGGCAGGACTGGAGCGGGCCGGTAAAGATGCGGCTGATCGGCTATGGACGCGCGGTCCGCCCGTCCGAGCACCCGGATTTTCTCATCGGCGCCTTCTTCGCCTATCCCCGCTCCCTGGCGCTGGCGAAGCCCTGGAATGAACAGGTGCGGACGTCGGACGACCGCTTCATGGGCGCGCTCTGGCGCTCCCAGAAGGTGACGCTGGGCTTCGCCCCCAAGGCCCGCGCGGTGCACGACGAGGAGCACAACACCTACCGCATCGATCACCAGCAGTCGCACATCTACGTAAACCTGTTCGATGCCGTGATCGCCAACCCCAGCATCGGGCGCGCCTTCTGCTACGAGGTGCTGGGCTTCATCTGGGGCCTGAAGGCCGCGCGGCGCGAGAAGGGTGGCATCGGCAAATTCGTCACGGCGTGGCGGGTCGGTCATCAGGACCTCTGGCGCGACCGCCACGCGCTCTCGCAACTGGTTTCCACCCGCCTGCCTCCTCCCGGGCCGACCCTCGCCAACAGCCAGCCCACCGTCTGAGGCGGGGGGCATCCGCCCCGACCGCTGACTCTCAGCCCTTTCAGCCCGCCGATCCGCCACCTGGCACCCGGACGGGGCATTTCATTCAGGATTCGACATGGCAGTTCTGGTGACCGGCGGCGCCGGCTATATTGGCAGCCACATGGTGCTCGCCCTGGTGGACGCGGGGTACGACACCGTCGTCCTCGACGACCTGTCCACCGGCTTCGGCTGGCTGGTTCATCCCTCCGCCCGCCTCATCCAGGGCGACGTGTCGGACATCGCCCTGGTGCGGCGCGTGATCGAGGAGAACGACATCACCGCCGTTCTCCATTTTGCCGCACGCATCGTGGTGCCGGATTCGGTGGCCGACCCGCTCGGCTACTACCTCGCCAACACGGTCAAGTCGCGGGCGCTGATGGAAGCCGTCGTCGCCAGCGGCGTGCAGAAGTTCATCTTCTCGTCCACTGCCGCCGTCTACGGCATGGTCGGCACCGAGCCTGTCGCCGAAGATGCCCTGCTCTCGCCCATCTCGCCCTATGGCCGGTCCAAGCTGATGACCGAGTGGATGCTCGCCGACACCGCGGTGGCGCATCCCCTGAGCTATGTCGCGCTGCGCTACTTCAACGTGGCGGGCGCCGATCCCGACGGGCGGGCCGGCCAGTCCACCAAGGGCGCGACCCATCTGATCAAGGTCGCGGCGGAAACCGCGCTCGGCAAGCGTCCTTTCATGAACGTCTTCGGCACCGACTACGAAACGCCGGACGGTTCCTGTCTGCGCGACTACATCCATGTGACCGATCTGGCCGCCGCGCACCTCGACGCCCTGCGCTATCTCGAGCGCGGCGGCACGTCGGGCGTCTTCAACTGCGGCTATGGCCGGGGGTATTCCGTCCTCGAGGTCATCGAGACGGTGAAGCGGGTGTCGGGTGTGGATTTCCCGGTCCAGATCTCCGAGCGGCGCCCCGGCGACCCCGCCGCCATCGTCGCCCGGGCCGACCGGGTGAGGGCCGAGCTGGGCTGGGCGCCGCGTCTCGACGACCTGTCGACCATCGTCGATCAGGCTCTGGCCTGGGAGCGGCGGCTGAGCGCGCGCAACCTGATCTGAGGGGACGACCGGATCGGCGGACAGCGCGCCCGGCCGAAAGCCGGGCGAGCTGTGCCGCGTGGCTATTGCCCCGTTGTCACCCCGCCTCGACGGGCTGGCAGAACGACACGCACCAGTTCGCCGAGGGGTACGGACGCCCGACGAGTTCGGCGATGTTCTCCGCCGCCGTCATTCCCGACCCCGCGATGTAGTCATAGGAGTCGAGCGACGGCAGCGCCGCGTCGCTGTCACAGAGATTTCCGCCCCCGTCGGAGGCATCGGCGCTGCCGTACCAGAGGCGGAATCCCGGCCGCACCGGGTCGCGCGTCGTCACCGCCACCGTGGTGTCGCCAACGAGGTCCACGGCGGTGACCGCGATGTCCCCTCCCCCCGGCCCGGTGATGCGGAAGCCCCGGGTGGGATACAAAACCGGCTCGCAGCGCAGATAGGCCGGCGCGAAGCGCAGCGGCGGTGCCGGCACATGGAAATCGACCAGCAGCCGCCGTGGCGCCACGGCGCTGATGCGCGTGGGCGAGAGCGGGCGCCACGCATAGCCCTCGACGCCGGATCGGTAGATCGCGCGGCCCAGCATCTGCCCGAACCAGCGCGAGCCATTCGCGGTGAGATGGCCGCCACGATCCGGCAGCTGATAGACCGGGCCGGCCATCACGACCTGCGTCGGGTGGGCGCAGGCGAAATCAAGCTGCGCCTCGGCGACATGAAGGCCCGGCTCGCCGTTCATGTCGACATCGCACGCGAACGTCCCCCCCACCTGATGGATGACGAAGAGCGGGTCCGCCTGCTGGCCGGTGATGGCGCGGATGTCGGCCGTGAGATCGCGCCACAGCCGCTCCAGCGCCTCCCGATAGAGTTCCCGTGTCGCGAGGCGGGAATGGCCGAGGGGAATCGAATCGAACTCGCCCTGAATATAGAGCGTGGCCGGCACCACATGGGTAAGCCCCTTCTGGCGCGCGGCGGCATGTGCCTGCTGGACCGAGGACAGAACGCGGTTGTAGCGCTGCCGGCCATCCTGGCTGTTCTGCCGGGAAAGCTGCGCGATGGTTGTGCCGGAAACGGCCGGGCACACCACGTTGAGCAGGCCCTTGGCGCCGCCGGGATGGCGCTGGAGAAGCGAGGCCAGCATGTTCGCCGCGCCAACCGCCGGCGATTCACCGAGCGCGATGCTTTGCCGTGGCAGCGCCGCGACCTGTGCCGCGTCCAGGATGGCCGGCGAGTCCGGCATGCGGACATGCGCGACCAGAGGCTGGAAGCCGGGCGGCGGCACCGGATCGAACGAGGTGCTGTCCGAACGAAGCGGACGAACGTCACCGCCCAGCATCAGGTTGCCGAACCGGGGAGTCTGGCTCAGCGCCGGCCAGGCCTGCTGGCCGGTCGCCAGCGATTGGCCATAGACGACGAGCGTGTTGATGTCCGCGACCGGGCGCTGGATGCCCGCCATGGGCAGGCTGGTCCAGCGGCGCGCCTGCGCCATGTTCGACAGATCGCGCGACGGGGGCACGGGACTGCTGCTCAATGCGATACCGTGAGGTAGGTTGGCATCACACCACCATTTTTCGAAAGCCAAATGGGCTTAAGAGAATCGCCCCGGGAACCGAGAACGGATGAGAGCGCGCATTCTGAGCGGCATTGTGTTCGCCATTGTCGTCCTGACCCTTGTCCCCATCCAGTACCGGCCCCACCCCTTCGCCTCGCCCAATCTGGAACGCTTCATCGGCTTCGCGGTGTTCGGCCTCGCGGGAGGCCTGCTCTGGCCCTCGCGGACATTCACGCTGTTTCTCGCCGGCGGCGCCTTCGCCGCGGTGCTGGAAGTCGCCCAGGCCTTCGACCCGACACGCCACGCCGACGCGCACGACGTCGTCTTCAAGACGCTCGGCCTCGCGGCGGGGCTGGCGAGCGTCCGGCTGGGATGTTTCCTCCGCAGCCGCTTCCGGCGCGCGAATACAGGCTAGCGGCGGCAAGCATCCGTGGCCGCGTGAGCCGTCTCGGCCCGAGGAAGATACGAACCGTCTGGAAACAGCGAATCGTCACGAGCGCAAAGCTGGAAACGCAGGAAAAGGCGCGGCCGGACGTCATATCGTCACGCGGCTGCTACAGCTTGCTTGCCAAGCTGATGGCCGAGAACTCTGAGAATGGGACATGTGCTGGATGGCGGGAGTGACGGGGCTCGAACCCGCGACCTCCGGCGTGACAGGCCGGCGCTCTAACCAACTGAGCTACACCCCCGAGCGACGCTGTCTTGGCGGCGTCGAGTGAGCGTGGTGTTAAGTGAGCCCTCGGAAAGTGTCAAGCAGGCTCGGCACCGCTCACCCTCTCGCCCTGTGGACAGCTCCTTCAGCCCGGAAGCTGCGGCTTGCGCGTGGCGACCACCTCCTTGAGCACCGCCGCCCCGGCGATCAGCAGCGGCACGGCCATGAAGGTTCCCACCGGCCCCCACATCCAGGTCCAGAGCGCCATGGAGAGGAAGACGGCAAAGGGGTTGAGGGCCACCCGGCGCCCCACGATCATCGGCATCAGGAACTGCCCCTCGATGGTGGTGAGCACGAGGAAGCAGGCCGCCGGTGCCAGTCCGTGCAGGATCTCGGGAAAGCTGATGAGCCCGACGACGGTCAGGACCAGCGTCATCACCGCCGGGCCGATATAGGGGAGATAGTTGAGCACGCCGGCCAGCACGCCCCACAGCACCGGGCTGGAAAGCCCCAGTGCATAGGCGGTGAGGCCGGTTGCCACACCGAGGCCGAAATTGATGAAGGTGGCCGTCACCAGATAGGTGCCGAGGCGGCGTTCGATCGCGCTGACGATCCGCAGCGCCGTCAGCCGCGACGACCGCTCGGACATGACCTGCACGAACTTGCGCTTGATCTGGACCCGGCCCGCCAGGAAGAACAGCAGCGATCCGATGAAGAGGATCATCTCGCCGATGGCGGGGGTGACGAGCGTCATGAGGTTCTGGAGGACGGTGGCGTCGGCCACGTCGACCGCGATGGGCGGCCGGTCGGTGCGACCGATCGATTCGATCACGTCGATGAAGCCAGCAATCTGGCTCACGATCGGCCGGATGAGCTGGAAGCGCTGCTTCAGGATGTCGCCGATTTCGTCGGAACGGCCGATCCAGTCGGTCAGCGGTCCCGTCACCGCGACGACGGCGGCGTAAAGCGCGGTGAGGAACAGAACCACGATGCCCACGGCCGCGACCCAGGTCGGCACCCCTCGCGCGCTGAGGCCTGCCATGGCGGGGCCGATGACGCTTCCGATGATCACCGCCGCGATGATCGGCACGAAGACGGCCCGGCCGGCGATCAATGCGGCGATGACGCCCAGCGCCGCCAGGATGATAACGGCGACCTGCGCACTGCGTCGCCATAGCCGTTCGGTGTCATTGCCTGTATGCTCCGCGTCGCGCGGTTTGCCCTCGGCAAGTATGGCAGGCGGCATCGGCGGCGAACTCCAGCGAGAGGGCGCCCGACAACGCAAGGTGAGGTGCGCGGTTCCGCATGTTCGGCTCAGACTTGCACGATTGATGCTTGGCCTTGCACGAACGATGCTGCGGTGCGAAAAACGTGATCGGCGGAATTCGGGACAGATCCGATCGACGCATTCACTTCGGCTCGCGGCGTGTATCCAACTGAGACTATGGAGCTTCTCATGCTAAGCAATCCCGCAATCGTACCGGTCATCCTGGCCGGTGGAAGCGGCACCCGGCTCTGGCCTGTTTCGCGAGACAGCCTGCCGAAGCAGTTCCAGTCTCTCGCCAGCGAGCACACCCTCTACCAGGACACGCTGAAGCGGGTGTCCGACCGGTCCATCTTCTCCGCTCCCATCGTCCTCACCCATGATGATTTCCGGTTTTTCGCCCGTCGCCAGGCGGCCGAGATCGGCATCGACCCGACCATCGTCCTCGAGCCCATGCGCCGTGATTCCGGCCCGGCCCTTGTCGCTGCGGCCCTCGTCGCCCAGCGCATCGCCGGCGAAGGCTGCCTCGTCCTCGCCCTGGCTGCCGACCACGTGATCGCCGACCAGCACCTCTTCCTCGAAGCCTGTCGCGCCGCCGCCCTCGCCGCCGCCGGCGGCAAGATCGTGACGTTCGGGATCACCCCCACCGAGCCCCGCACCTCCTACGGCTATATCCGGCCCGGCGCCGCCCTTGAGGATACCGCCGCGCTGATCGTCGATGCCTTCGTCGAGAAGCCGGACGCCGCGACCGCGCAGAGCTACCTGTCGCAGGGCTTCCTTTGGAATTCGGGCAATTTCCTCTTCCCGGCCTCGCTGCTGGTGGAAGAGGCGGCCTCCTACGAGCCCGAACTGGTCGAAGCGGTGAGCGCCTCGGTCGAACAGTCCATCGACGACCTCGGCTTCATCCGGCTCGACAGCACGGCTTTCGCCCGCGCCCCCTCGAAGTCGATCGACTATGCCGTGATGGAGCGCACCTCCCACGCCGCCGTGGTCGAGGGCCGCTTCCGCTGGTCGGACATCGGCAGCTGGGATGCCCTGCACGAGCTCAACGTGCCGGACGCCTCGGGCAACGTCACCCGCGGGCCGGTGACGCTGCTGGACAGCACGAATTCCTTCATCCGCTCCGACGGGCCCCTGGTGGCCGCCGTCGGCCTTGAGGGCATTTCGGTGGTGGCGACCGACGACGCCATTCTCGTCATGCCGGCGAACCGCTCGCAGGATGTGAAATCGCTGGTCGCCAAGCTGAAGACCGACCGCCACAACGCCGCCTCCGAGCACCTGAAGGCTCACCGGCCCTGGGGCACCTATCAGACCATCTGCCGCGGCGACCGCTTCCACGTGAAGAAGATCGTGGTCGAGCCGGGCGGACGGCTGTCGCTCCAGAAGCACTATCACCGCGCCGAGCACTGGATCGTGGTGAAGGGGACGGCCGAGGTGACGCTCGGCGACAAGACCTACGAGGTGCGCGAGAACGAATCGACCTATCTTCCGCTGGGCTGCACCCACCGGCTTGCCAATCCCGGCAAGATCCCGCTGGAGCTGATCGAGGTCCAGACCGGCTCCTATCTCGGCGAGGACGACATCGTCCGGATCGAGGATGTCTATAATCGCGGATGACGCGCCGCGGCGCGGCGGATGTCCGCGCCCCACGAGTTCCATTTCATTGGGGGATTAGAGCATGCAGGTTGCGATGATCGGCACAGGCTATGTGGGCTTGGTGTCCGGCGCCTGTTTCGCGGATTTCGGCCATTCGGTTATTTGCGTCGACAAGGATGAGCGGAAAATCCAGGCCCTGCGTCAGGGCGTAATGCCGATCTACGAACCCGGGCTCGACCAGCTGGTGGCGCGGAACGTCAAGGCGGGCCGGCTCGAGTTCACCACCGATCTCGGCCCGGCCGTCGCCAAGTCGGATGCGGTCTTCATCGCGGTGGGGACTCCGTCGCGCCGCGGCGACGGCCATGCGGATCTCAGCTATGTCCACGCCGCCACGCGCGAAATCGCCGCGGCCTGCACCGGCTACACCGTGCTCGTCACCAAGTCGACCGTGCCGGTGGGCACCGGCGATCAGGTGGAGCGGATCGCCGCCGAAGTGGCGCCCGGCGCCGACATCTCGGTGGTCTCCAATCCCGAATTCCTCCGCGAAGGCGCCGCGATCGAGGATTTCAAGCGCCCCGACCGCATCGTCGTCGGCACCGAGGATGACCGCGCGCGGCACGTGATGAGCGAGCTGTACCGCCCGCTCTTCCTCAATGCCTCGCCGATCGTCTTCACCAACCGCCGGACCTCGGAACTCATCAAATACGCGGCCAACGCCTTCCTCGCCACCAAGATCACCTTCATCAACGAGATCGCCGATCTCTGCGAGAAGGTGGGCGCCAATGTCCAGGAAGTCGCGCGCGGCATCGGCCTCGACAACCGCATCGGCTCGAAATTCCTCCATGCCGGTCCCGGCTATGGCGGGTCCTGCTTTCCCAAGGACACGCTCGCCCTGGTCCGCACGGCGCAGGAAGCCGGCGCTCCGGTCCGCATCGTGGAGACCGTTGTCAGCGTGAACGACGCCCGCAAGGCGGCGATGGCGCGCAAGGTGGTGAGCGCGCTGGACGGCGACCTCGACGGCAAGACCATCGCCCTGCTGGGCCTGACCTTCAAGCCGAACACCGACGACATGCGCGACGCGCCGGCCATCGCCATCGTCCACTCGCTGCTCGACAAGGGCGCGCGCATTCGGGCCTACGATCCCGAAGGCATGGAAGAAGCCCGCAAGTACCTGCCGCCGGAAGTCGTCTACGCCTCCGACCCCTATGAGTGCGCGCAGGGCTCGGACGCGGTCGTCCTCGTCACGGAATGGGATGCCTTCCGCGCGCTCGACCTCACTCGTCTGCGCTCGGTTCAGGCCAAGCCGGTACTGATCGACCTGCGCAACGTCTACAAGCCGGACGAGATGATCGAGCAGGGCTTCATCTACGAGAGCGTCGGACGCCCCGTTCGTACGCACTGATGTTCGTCAGTCCGGCGCCCTCGGGGCGCCGGATTGATTTTCCGGCCGCAGGCTCCTATGCACCCTGTGCTGACGTCTCTGACCAGGCGGTAAGCATGTCTGGGGATATTCGAGCATGGCTTTGCACATCAGCGAACCGAACAGCCGAGTTCCGGCGGACAGCGCGCCGACATCGCGACCCGCGGAACCCGGATCCTCGCTGGCGGCGATCCGGCGTACGCTGGATATCGAAGCCGATGGCATAAAGGCGCTTCACGCGGCGCTCGACGGCCCGCTCGGGCCGGCGATGGAAGCGGCGCTCGACGCCCTGTTCGGCGCCCGTGGCCGCGTCATCGTCACCGGCATGGGCAAGAGCGGGCATATCGGCCGCAAGCTCGCCGCCACCTTCGCCTCCACCGGCACCCCTGCCCTCTTCCTGCATGCCGCCGAGGCCGCCCATGGCGATCTGGGCATGGTGACCGCCGACGACGTGCTGGTCGCGCTGTCATGGTCCGGCGAAACGGCCGAACTCGGCGAGATCGTGCGCTATGCCCGCCGGTTCTCGGTTCCCCTGATCGCGGTTACCTCGCGGCCCGAAAGCACGCTCGGCAAGGCGGCCGACATCCTGCTGGCGCTGCCGAAGGTGACGGAGGCCTGTCCCAACGGGCTGGCTCCCACCACCTCCACCCTTGTGCAGCTCGCTCTGGGCGACGCCCTCGCCGTGGCCCTGCTGGAGCGCCGCGGCTTCAGCGCCTCCGACTTCCACGTTTTCCATCCCGGCGGCAAGCTGGGCGCGCGGCTGCTGAAGGTCCGCGATCTCATGCATGAGCGTGAGATGACGCCCCTGACCCAGCTCGGCACGCCGATGGCGGATGTTCTGATCGAAATCACCAGCAAGCGCTTCGGCTGCTGCGGCGTGCTGGATGGCTCCGGCCGGCTGGTGGGCATTGTCACCGATGGCGACCTGCGCCGGCACATGAGCGGCGACCTGCTCGCGCGGCCGGTGGAGACCATCATGACCAGCTCCCCGCTCGCGATCGCGCCGGGCGAGTTTGCGAGTTCCGCGCTGCGGATCCTCAACCGCCGCCAGGTGACGGTGCTGTTCGTGGTCGAGGACAACGTCCCGGTCGGCATCGTCCACGTCCATGACCTGTTGGGCGCGGGCGTGGCCTAGCGCCGGCCCGATGTGAACATCTTCCCGTCACCGCTACGGAGCTGGAATGACAGCCGCCCTCAGTACCGTCACCGTCGGCAATGTCCGCTTTGGCAACACGCTGCCTCTCGCCCTGATTGCCGGCCCCTGCCAGCTCGAGAGCCGCGATCACGCCCTGGAATGCGCCGCCGCGATCCATGAGATTGCGGGTCGCCAGCAGATCGGCGTGGTGTTCAAGACCTCTTTCGACAAGGCCAACCGGACCTCGGCACGGGGTGCCCGCGGAATCGGGCTCGAGGCGGCGCTGCCGATCTTCGCCGAGATTCGCGAACGTTTCGGCATGCCGGTGCTGACCGACGTGCACGAAATCGATCAATGCGCCGCGGTGGCAGAGGTGGTCGACATTCTCCAGATTCCGGCCTTCCTGTGCCGGCAGACCGACCTTCTGGTCGCCGCGGCCCAGACCGGCCGCGTGGTCAATGTCAAGAAGGGCCAGTTTCTCGCCCCGTGGGACATGAAGAACGTTGTCGCCAAGCTGACCGATAGCGGCAACCCGAATGTCCTCGTCACCGAGCGCGGCGCGTCCTTCGGCTACAACACCCTTGTCTCGGACATGCGGGCGCTGCCCATCATGGCCGAACAGACCGGAGCGCCGGTAATCTTCGACGCGACCCATTCGGTCCAGCAGCCCGGCGGACAGGGCAGCTCCTCCGGCGGCCAGCGCGAATTCGTCCCGGTACTGGCCCGCGCGGCCGTCGCCGTCGGGGTGGCCGGCGTCTTCATCGAGACGCACCCCGATCCCGATCACGCTCCCTCGGACGGCCCGAACATGGTGCCGCTCTCGGCCTTCGAGGCGCTGGTCGCCCGGCTCAAGGCGTTCGACGCGGTGGCCAAGGAGGCCGCCTGACGGCCTTTGGGGAAAAGGCTCCCCGGCCATCCGGCCGGGGAGCCGCAGCGGTCAGATCGTCTGGTTATAGGCGCCGACTTCCGGGTGCTGGCGCAGCACGCCGTCCACCGCCTTGAAGATGTCGTGCATGCGCTGCTCCGACACCGGGCTCTCCACCACGACCACGAGTTCCGGCTTGTTGGACGAAGCCCGCACCAGACCCCAGCTGCCATCCTCGACCGTCACCCGCACACCGTTGACGGTCACGAGATCGCGGATCTTCTGACCGGCGACGGGTTCACCGCGTTCGGCCAGACCCTGGAAGTGCTTCACCACGGCGTCGACGATCGGGTACTTCACCTCGTCGGCGCAATGGGGCGACATGGTCGGCGACGACCAGGTCTTCGGCAGCGCGTCCTTCAGCTCCGAGACGGTCTTGCCGGGATTCCGGTCGATCATGTCCAGAACCGCGATGGCCGAGACCAGACCGTCGTCATAGCCGCGTCCCACCGGCGCATTGAAGAAGTAGTGGCCGGACTTCTCGAAGCCGACCAGCGCGCCCGTCTCGTTGACGCGGCGCTTCATGTAGGAATGCCCGGTCTTCCAGTAGTCCGCCTTCACGCCGTTGGCCTGAAGCACCGGATCGGTGACGAACAGACCCGTCGACTTGACGTCAACCACGAAGGTCGCCCCGGGATGCAGCTTGGAAAGGTCGCGCGCGAGCATCACGCCGACCTTGTCGGCAAAGATTTCCTCGCCCGTCTCGTCGACGATGCCGCAGCGGTCGCCGTCACCGTCGAAACCCAGCCCGACATCCGCGCCGCTCGCCAGCACGGCATCGCGCATGGCGTGGAGCATCTCCAGATCCTCGGGATTGGGGTTGTACTTCGGGAAGCTGTGATCCAGCTCGCAATCGAGCGGCACCACCTCGACGCCGAGGGCTTCCAGAATCCGCGGCGCGAAGGCACCGGCGGTGCCGTTGCCGCAGGCGACCACGGCCTTGATCGGCCGGGAGAAGCGCGGCCGGGTCGTGAGATCGCGCATGTAGCGATCAGGGAAATTCTGCTCGAAGATGTAGGAGCCGCCGCCGCGCAGGTCGAACCGGGCGTTGAGGACGATGTCCTTGAGCCGGCTCATCTCCTCGGGGCCGAAGGTCATGGGTCGGTTGACGCCCATCTTGACACCGGTCCAGCCATTGTCGTTGTGCGAGGCGGTGACCATCGCGACGCACGGCACATCCAGCTCGAACTGGGCGAAATAGGCCATCGGCGACAGCGCAAGTCCGATATCATGCACCGTCACCCCGGCGGCCAGCAGGCCGGTGACGAGGGCGTATTTGATCGAGGAGGAATAGCCCCGGAAATCGTGTCCGGTGACGATCTCGGGCTTCACACCCAGCTCGTGGATCAGCGTGCCGAGCCCCATGCCGAGGGCCTGAACGCCCATCAGGTTGATTTCCTTGGTAAAGAGCCATCGCGCGTCATACTCGCGGAAACCGGTCGGCTTCACCATCGGCTCGGATTCGTAACCATAGGTGTTGGGCAGAAGGCTCGGATGGGGAATCGGGAACATCGTTTGTGATTCGCTTTCCAGTTCTTGCCGCCCGCACGGGGCGGGCCGGGAATCTGACATGGGTCTGCCGCGTACCGGCTACCGGCCGGGCCAAGCGGAAAGAGCAGCGCGACGGGAAGGCCCGAACCCTCACCCTGACGCCGCGCCGTTCCGGCTCGGGCGGAATCGTATGATAGCTGCATTTATAAAAAGGTTGATGAAATGCCCACGTCGTCGTCCATATTTTCCTCCTCCTCCACGCCGATCTTCGTCACGGGAGCCGCCGGTTTCATTGGCTTTCATCTCGCTCGACGTCTTCTGGAGGCGGGAAGCACGGTCGTCGGCATCGACAACATCAACGATTATTACGACACGGCACTGAAGGAGGCGAGGCTGGCGGAACTTGCCCCGCATCCGGCTTTTCATTTCGAACGTCGGGATATTGCCGACCGCGACGCCATGCAGGACTTGTTCCATCGCCATCGGCCGGCCTATGTCGTCCACATGGCCGCGCAGGCGGGGGTCCGCTACTCCATCACCAACCCCCACGCCTATGCGGACTCCAATCTCGTCGGCTTCCTCAACATACTGGAGGGATGCCGCGCCAGCGGCACCGCCCATCTCGTCTATGCCTCGTCGAGCTCGGTGTATGGCGCCAACACCACCGTGCCGTTCCGGGTGAGCGACGCCGTCGATCACCCCGTCAGCCTCTACGCCGCGACCAAGAAGGCCAATGAGCTGATGGCGCATACCTACAGCCATCTCTACGGGCTTCCGACCACCGGGCTGCGGTTCTTCACCGTCTATGGCCCTTGGGGCCGGCCGGACATGGCGGTGTTCCGGTTCTTCGACGCGCTGTACGAGGGGCGTCCGATCGACGTCTACAACAACGGCGACATGCAGCGGGACTTCACCTTCATCGACGACGTGGTCGAGGCCGTCCTGCGCCTCATCCCGCGCGTCGCCACGCCGGACCCGGCGTGGAACGCGGCGCGCCCCGACCCCGCGATCTCGTCGGCGCCCTACCGGCTGTACAATATCGGCAACAACGCCCCGACCGGGCTCATGGATCTCATCGCGGCGATCGAGGAGGCGGCGGGCCGCGAGGCCGAAAAGCGCTTGCTTCCGATGCAGCCGGGCGATGTCTACGCCACCTTCGCCGACGTCACGGCCCTGGCCGAAGCGGTGGATTTCTCGCCGCGTACCCCGATCCGCCAGGGCATAGCCGCCTTCGCCGCCTGGTATCGCGAGGTCTACCGGGGGCGGTTGAAACCCTGACACGAAAAAAGGCGCCCCAAGGGGCGCCTTCTTACATTTCGCGACACGCTGCGCGCACCGCGCCACTCCGCGACGGGAGATGGCGCCGTCAGGCCTTGTCGCCGTCCTTGGCGTCGGGCCGCTCGCCCTCCGCGGTCTGAAGAACCGCCGCATCGCCCTCGGCCTTCTTCTCCGTCCCGCTGTCCGGCTTGGCGAGGCTCTCCACGGCCCAACCCTCATCCTTCTCGATGTCGGGGTGGTAGTCGTAGGCGCCCGAATAGTAGCCGGAATAGTAGTAGTAGGAGTTGGCGTTGCGCATGTCGAACTTCGTCATCACCACGCCGAGCACCTTCACCCGGGCCTGCTGGAGGCGCTTGAGACGATTACGGACGACGGTATGGCGGGCCATGTTCGCCGACACCACCATGAGCGTGCCCTCGCTGAGCGAGGCCAGCAGCGGCGCGTCGGCGATCTCCAGGATCGGCGGACCGTCGAGGAGAATGATGTCGAAGTGACTGGCGCCGAAGCTGAGCAGGCTCGTCATGCGGGCGCCGGCGAGCAGCTCGGTCGGGTCCTCGGGGATGCTGCCCGAGGATATGAAGGACAGGTTGGGGAACGGGGTCTGGATCAGCTCGCCCAGCGGCTTCGAGCCCGAGAGATAATCGGACAGGCCGACCGTGTTGGGCACGCCGATGAGGCGATGCATCGAGGGACGGCGCAGGTCGACGTCGATCAGCAGGACCTTGAAGCCGAGCTGGGCGAAGCCCTTGGCCAGTGCCCAGGTGGTCGTGGTCTTGCCCTCGCCCGGCTGGCTCGAGGTGACGAGCAGGCTCTTCGGCATCCCCCCGGCTGTGGCGAACTGGATGGCCGTTCGCAGCGAACGGTAGGACTCCGCCACGTCGGATCTGGGGCTGTCGATCAGGTCGAGCACCGAGGCCGAGGTGTCGATCAGCGGGATGACGCCGAGCACCTGCAGGCCGACCTTCGCCTCCGCCTGATCCGGCGACTTCAGCGTCTCGTCCATCATCTCGAGGCCGAAGGCCGCACCGACGCCGGCGATCAGGCCGAGCATGGCCGAAAAGATGAGGTTGAGGCTGAGCTTCGGCGAATAGCGGAACCGCGGCGGTTCGGCACGGTCGATGATCGACACGTTGCTAAGACCGACGCCGCCGGCGATGCCGACTTCCTTGAAGCGCTGGAGGAGGCCCTCATACAGCGTCTTGTTGGCCTGAACCTCGCGCCGCAGGATGTTGTACTGGATCGAACGATCCCGCTGGGCCAGCACGTCGGACTTGAGCTTGTCGACCTGGTCGGCCAGCAGCTTTTCCCGGCTGAGCGAGGCCTCGTAGCGGGCCTTGATCGTCGACTTGACCAGGTCGACCTGAGCCATCAGCTGGAGCTGCAGCTCGTCGATCTGGGCCTTCAGCTGCACCATGGCCGGGAAGGCCGGCTTGTACTGGCTGAGTTTCTGCTGGTATTCGGCCTGCGACGCGGCGAGGCGCTCGCGCAGCTTGCCGACGGTGTCGTTCTGGATGACTTCGGCCAGCCCGTCGCCGGAGGTCGCCTCGGCCTGCTTCCAGAGTTCCTCATTGGTGATGCGGTCGGCCTGCGCCTGGGCGAGCGAATCGTTCAGCGCCGCGAGGTTGGCCTCGACCAGCGAGCGGTCGTCATTGGTGTCGACGATCGATTCACTCTGGGCGTAATCGACGAGTTCCTTCTCGCTCTCCTGAAGCTTCAGCTTCACTTCGGCAAGGCGGTCCTCCAGGAAGCGACGGGCATAGGACGAGGCGTCGAACCGGCGGTCGAGGTTGCTGGAGATGAAGTTCTCGCCGATCGCGTTGGCGATGCGCGCCACCATGGCGGGATCGCGCCCCGAGACGCTCACATCGACGAGCTGGGAATTGCGTTCCGGGGTGACGATGATCATGGTCAGCAGACGATCGACCGCATTGCGGCGCCGCTGCGCCAGCTGGCTCTCGTCCATCTGCTCGGCGGGGGCATCGCCCTTGCCCAGCACCGCGTCGATCACCGCGCCGACGCCGCCCTTCTTGTCGGAGCCCATGAACTCCGGCGAGGTGTCGAGGTTCAGCGATTTCACGACCCGCTCCGCCAGGGAGCGGCTTTCCAGCAGGGCATACTGGGTTTCGTAGAACGCCTTGTCGTTGGATTTGCTCATCTCGGGCTGAACGCCCTCGACGTTGACGATCTTCGCCGCCTGCGGCTCAAGCTGGAGCGTCACGGTGGCGCGATAGGACGACGGCATCAGCAGCGTGACGACAAAGCCAAGGAAGCAGAACACCCCGACGATCATCAGGATCAGCCGGGTGCGCCGCCGCAGCACGCGCCAGTAGCGCTGCAGGATCTCGGGATTCAGGAACGAGCTCTGCTGCTCGTGGCTTGCCTCGTGTTGCACAAAGGCAGGCGCATGGCCGGCGTGCGGGAGACCGCCCTGGCCATACGGCACCGGAACGACCCTGCCTCCGTCATCGATGTGATGCTGGTTCAAATCACCGTCCTCGCCCATGCACACCCAAGGCACTTCCGGCTCGCCAGACGGTCATCCCACCGCCTCCCGCGAGCCAGCCGCCGACGTTAAAGAACAGCTGCGAACAGACCCGCCACCGGCAGGAACTGCAGCCAATCACGCGCACCCACCTTCATCGAGCTCTCCGGCACCACCACGACGTCGCCCGCCTTGATCGCCGGATCTTCCGCCTTGCCGGCCCGCAGCTGGGTCACGTCGAATCGCGCGACCGTGCGCTGCGCACCCACATTGCGGAAGATAAGCACACTTTGCGGATCGGAATAACGGTCCGGTCCGCCCGCCTGCGCCAGCGCCTGCAACAGGGTCGACGTGCCGGTGATGGGATAGACGCCCGGCTTGGCCACCGAGCCGTCGACCGTCACACGCTGGCTGTTGTAGTCCTTCACGGCAACGCTGACCTGCGGCGACTGGAGGTAGTCCGCCGCCAGCTTCTTCGTCAAGGTTGCCTGCAACTGCTGGGTGGTCATGCCCGATGCGGGCACGGTGCCGATGAGCGGGAAGGAAATCGCCCCGGCGGGAGACACCTGGAAGTCGCCGGTCATTTCCTCAACGCCGAACACATTGACCGATACCGTGTCGAGCGCGCCGAGCCGATAATCCTCGGGCTTGCTCACCGAGGCCGGCACCAGACCCGACAGCGCGGCGGCCGGGATCACCCGCCCGGACGCCCCGCCGGCCGCTTCCGCCGGCGTCGCGTAGGCCATCTGGTCCCGGCTGCCCGGCGACGAAGAGCTACTCTTCGCTGCCGACCCGGCACATCCCGCGAGTGCCAGCGCCGACAGAGCGACGAAGAGCTTCCCGAACATCATCCGATTTCCCAACTCACCTCTGCGACGACCCGGCGATGCAACGTAGATCGACCGACGACCTTCGCCCAGGAGGCGCCTCGACGTTGACGTTACTCGGGTCCACAAATCGCAATGTTCCATCAAAGTCGCCGCACCACCCAGCGCCCGGTGGCCCGCCATGCTGCAACACAGCATCCAGCCTAGAGCGGCGCAAGTGAAAAAAAGCCACAAACAGCCCGGCTCCACGCGGCCGTACTCTCCTCGCATTCTAGGACGGATCGACACGCAGGTCATCCATATCGTTGCGTCAGCGTGAGAAGGGCTGGCGACGGCCTCATCGACCGCCGCTTCCCGCCCGGGGCGAGGGCCCCGCCTGTGCCGGCCCGCGCCATTTTCATCCCGCATCGCCTCCAAACCCTTGAATGCGAAGGCCTCGTTCCCGCGGCCGCCGGGGCGCGGGCCGATCACCGGGACGGCCAGACACGCCGGTCCCGCGAGGGCCCGGGACAATGCCGGCAGCGGACCTTCGGCAATGGAGACGTCCGGCGGAGCAGACTTTGGCGACAGACCGTGATACGGGAGGCACAGGTGCCGGCCCGGCACGTTTCTTCCCCGGCACGTTCTTCGTCGCGGGCGACACGGACAGGCCGGCCCAGGGGCAACCTTTGGCTTTTGCCCAGAATTCAAAGCAAATCCTGCCGGTCGCACCAAGATGATCTGTCGTGTCACGTAAAGCCGGCACGGAGTGGCCAGACCTGATGCCTGAGCGCAACAGCTTGTCGTGAAATCCGCCTTGCGCGGCGCATAGACCCAGATTGATCCTTGTGCAGCGCAATAGATGGTTGAATTGTAAGGCACCGGTGATCTAAGCTGAGTCTCGGCTGATTGCCGTGCAATGGGGCGCGTCGCGCCTTGCGGTCGGCGCAACGAGATGGATGAGGGTGACACATGATGTTTGGGGTAAGGACTTCGCTTATCGCCGCGGCGCTTGTCGTGGCAGGCGTGGCTCAGGCTTCTGCCGGGGCTTCGCTGGTCGACGTTAACGGGCCGGTCCTGGTCAACACGGGCAACGGTTTCCAGCAGGCGTCGGCGACCAGCCTGAAGGCGGGCGACCGCGTTCTGGTTCGTAATGGCGGCAAGGCCGTCCTGTCCTATGAAGATGGCTGCCGCGTCGACCTGAACGTCGGCACCGCGGTGACGGTCGCGAATGCGTCGCCCTGCGTCAGCTCGACGGCCCAGATTAGCACCCCCGCCATCCCGACGTCCGTGATCATCGGCGGCATGGCTGCGGGTGGTATCGGTATCGGCGTCGCGATCGCTCAGAGCAACGACTCCAGCACGAGCACGCCGACCAGCCCCTGATTTCGGCTTGTCGAGGTTTTTCGAGGTGGCGGCCGCCAACGCGGCTGCCACCTTATTTTTTGGTTGGTCCAGGGATTTGAATACCGATATGACCTGACCGTTCGCTGTCGGGCCTCCCCGATGAGTCGCCTGCTCATATGGCCACGGCCGGGGGGTCTTTCCGTACTGCGGCACGGGTCATGGCGCTTTGGCGCGGCAATGCTGACATTCGTCCGCCAGATGCAGCCATGCGACGCCGTTCCCGACAGCGCGCGCGGAATCCCGGCTTCGAACGCCGGCGTCCGGTTCGGTCGGCGCTGCATCGGTCAGGAAGGAAGTCTTCGGGATGTCGTATCTTAAGCTGAACGCTCACGAGGCGCGGCGGATCTATGCGATCGGCGATATCCACGGGCGAATGGACCTGCTCGAAAAGGTGGCGCGCTCGATAGCGGCGGATGTCGAGGCGCATGGCGGCGAAGGCGCGCTGGTCATCACGCTGGGCGATGTCGTCGACCGCGGCCCGCACAGCCGCGCGGTGCTCGATTTCCTCTCGGGTCCCCGCCCCTTCGCGGTTCCGTATGTCGGCTTGCTGGGAAACCACGAGCAGATGCTGCTCGGTTTCCTCGACCAGCCCCGCGAGAACAGCAACTGGTGCAAGCATGGCGGCCACGAGACCCTGCGTTCCTATGGCATCGCGACGACACAGACCATGCTTGGCCGGGGGTATGACACGGCAGCGGAGACGCTCAGCTGGGCCATGCCGCCGCATCATCTCGACTATCTGAAGTCCCTGCGCCTCGGAGTGATGACCGAGAGGTTCTTCTTCTGCCATGCCGGCGTCAAACCCGGCGTCGCGCTCGACGAACAGCGCGTGGAAGATCTGCTCTGGATACGCGAGGAGTTCCTCAATTCGGCGGAGGATTTCGGCCGCTACGTCGTCCACGGTCACACGGTCGTGCCCGCCGTTGACATTCGCCCGAATAGGATCAACATCGACACGGGCGCCTATGACAGCGGTCAACTGACGTGTCTGGTTGTGGAAGATGCCGACATGTTCCTGCTCACCAGCCCGGAGACATGATGAGAGCGATTTCGAGGGGTTTCTTGAGGACGCACGTCGCCATCCTCCTCGCTGTCGCCCTTCCTGGCTCGATCCTTCTCTCCGGCCCGTCTGCCGCGCAACCCGCCCAGACCGCTTTTCCCCCGATGGTCGAAATAGGCCGCATCGCCCCCCCGACGGCTGGGTGGATTTCTGCCGCCGTTATCCCGCCGACTGCGATACCCGCCCGTTCCCGCCGGTGCAGCTCACGCCGGAGAGCTGGGCGGAACTGAACCAGGTGAACCGGGAGGTCAATGCCGCCATCCGCGAGGTACCGGATGGCGACGTCGATGTCTGGAGCTACCCGGTCGATGCAGGCGACTGCGAAGATTTCGGTAAGCGTCGTCCTCAGGCCACGTTACTGAGGGTGGGCTTGGTGGGATAGGCCC
>NZ_JAHBGE010000052.1 GCF_018390635.1 Ancylobacter lacus
GTTGTTGCGGGGCTGAAGCTGTCGCGGGATGTGAGCCATAACATCCGCCATCGGGGCCGGCTGCGGCCGCCGCCGTCGCGCGAGGCGATCGTGCGCTCGCTCCAGGGCTTTGCCGCCGCGCTGTTTCCCGCCCATTACGGCGAGCCCGGCCTCACCGCCGAGACCATCGACTACTATGTCGGGGCGACGCTCAACGAAGCCCTCACCCTGCTGTCCGAGCAGGTGGCGCGCAGCCTGCCCTTCTCGCTGCAGGAAGATCGCGGCGAGGCCGAGTTCCGCCGGCAGGCGGTGGAGATCACCCGCGCCTTCGCCGCCGGGCTGCCGGCGATCCGCGGGCTGCTGGTGAGCGACCTCCACGCCGCCTATGACGGCGATCCCGCCGCCACCGGCTATTCCGAGATCCTGCTGGTCTATCCCGGCCTCACCGCCATCCTGCACCACCGCTTCGCCCACGCGCTGCACCGGCTCGGCGCCACCTTCCTCGCCCGCTTCATCTCCGACATCGCCCATTCCCGCACCGGCATCGACATCCACCCCGGCGCGCAGATCGGCGGCAGCTTCTTCATCGACCACGGCACCGGCGTCGTCATCGGCGAGACCGCGGTCATCGGCGCCCGGGTCCGGCTCTACCAGGCGGTGACGCTGGGGGCGAAGAGCTTCCCCGCCGATGCGCGCGGCGCGCTGATCAAGGGCAGGCCGCGCCATCCCATCATCGAGGACGACGTCGTCATCTATGCCGGCGCCACCGTGCTCGGGCGCGTCACCATCGGCCGCGGCTCCAGCATCGGCGGCAATGTCTGGCTCACCCATTCGGTGCCGCCGGGCAGCCACATCACCCAGGCCCAGACCCGCTCGACGGGCGGGGCGGCCGCAACGAACCCGGCGCCGGAACGGCCCGGATCTTCATCCTGACGGGGAACGGAATGACCGAAGAGCCTGCCATTCGTCGCACATTGAGCGAGGCCGCCGCACGGCAGCTCGCCAATGCCACCAAGACCCGGGCCCAGTGGGCGGGCATCAGCCCGCGCTGGCTGGTGTCCTTCCTGCCGTGGACGCCGGTCGAGGCCGGCATCTACCGGCTCAACCGGGTGAAGGACGCCGACGGCGCCGCCGATGCCGACGTGCAGTGCTCGCCCCGCCGCGACCAGGACCCGGACCTGCCGGAGACCTTCGTCGACTACGAGGACGCCCCGCGCGAATATTCCCTCAACGCGGTCACCACCGTCCTCGACGTGCAGACCCGGGTCTCCGACCTCTACTCCCACCCCTACGACCAGATCCAGGAGCAGCTCCGCCTCCTGATCGAGAAGGTGAAGGAGAAGCAGGAGAGCGAGCTCATCAACAATGCCGAATACGGGCTGCTCGCCAACGCCGCCCCCTCGCAGCGCATCCGCACCCGCACCGGCGCGCCGCAGCCGGACGACCTCGACGAACTCATCACCAAGGTCTGGAAGGAACCCTCCTTCTTCCTCGCCCATCCCCGCGCCATCGCCGCCTTCGGCCGCGAATGCACCCGCCGCGGCGTGCCGCCGCCGACGGTGACGCTGTTCGGCACCCCCTTCATCACCTGGCGCGGCCTGCCGCTGGTGCCTTCCGACAAGCTGTTCATCGACGAGAACGGCAAGACCAGGATCCTGCTGCTGCGCACCGGCGAGAAGAAGCAGGGCGTGATCGGCCTGTTCCAGCCGGGCGTGCCGAGCGAGGTGGCGCCGAGCCTTTCCGTTCGCTTCATGGGCATCAACCGCAAGGCGATCGCCTCCTATCTCATCTCGCTCTACTGCTCGGCCGCGGTGCTCACGCACGACGCGCTGGCGGTGCTCGAGGATGTCGAGGTGGACAAGTACCATGCCTATCCTGACACCTACGCCTGAGGCGCTCCCGGCGGCGCCGGAGCCCGCGGCCGGCGCCGGGCCGGAGCCGCTCGTGCTCGACCTGTCGGGCCCGGAGGCCGCACGCGGCCTTCCCCCCGGCCTGCCCCCCGGCCTGCCCTCCGGCTGGCCCGACCCCGGGGTGATCGCCCAGCTCGCCAACGCGCTGTTCCAGGGCGGCGCCGTTCAGGGTGGCGGCGTTCCCGGCGGCGGCGCGCCCCAGGTGGTGAGCCCGCCCTCCACCCCGCCGGGTCCCGGCCTCTTGCCCGGCGCCCCGGCGGTGACGACGCTCGCGCCGCACCTGCCGGTCCAGCTGCCGGTGGGGCCGCCCGACGTGCCGCCCGTCACCATCCCCTCCGCGGTGCCGACGCCGAACCTTCCGGCGCCGGGACCGGGCAGCGCGGTCGCGGTTCCCGGCGCGCCGGCGGTGCCGCAGCCGGGAAGCTCGCCCGGCCTGTTCGTGCCGGCCTTTCCCGCGCCGTTCGACTTCGCCGGGCTGCCGGCGGGGCTCGGCAACGTGGTCGCGCTCGACGCCCGCCGTCCGCCCGGCGGCAGCGCCGCGCCCGGACACGCCCCGGCCCTGCCCGCCGGCATCGCCCGGCCGAGCGAGGACGGCTACTACTTCCTGCGGGAGGGAGAGACCCGCGCACCGGTGGCCGATGGGCCGCGCGGCCTGCCCGCCCTTCCGGCGGAACCGGCCCACCCGGCGGCGCGGGGCCTCGACTTCACCGGCGTCGCGGCCGGGCTGCGGCCCGAGCTGGTGCCGGACCTCGGCCCCTCGCCGCACCCGTTCGACCCCCACGCGGTGAAGCGCGACTTCCCCATCCTGCAGCAGAGCGTCCACGGCAAGCCGCTGATCTGGCTCGACAACGCCGCCACGACCCAGAAGCCGCAGGCGGTGATCGACCGGCTCAGCCATTTCTACGCATATGAGAACTCCAACATCCACCGCGCCGCCCACGCCCTCGCCGCGCGGGCGACCGACGCCTATGAGGCGGCGCGCGAGAAGGTGCGCCGCTTCCTCAATGCCGGCTCGACGAAGGACATCGTCTTCGTGCGCGGGGCGACCGAGGCGATCAACCTCGTGGCGCAGACCTATGGCCGGCGCCACGTGAAGGAGGGCGACGAGATCGTCGTCACCCATCTCGAGCACCACGCCAACATCGTGCCCTGGCAGCAGCTCGCCGCCGAGAAGGGGGCGCGGCTGCGGGTGGCGCCGGTCGACGACACCGGACAGGTGATCGTCGAGGCGTTCGAGCGGCTGATCAACCCGCGCACCCGCCTCGTCGCGGTGGCGCAGGTCTCGAACGCGCTCGGCACGGTGGTGCCGGTGAAGGAGCTGGTGGCCATCGCCCACCGCCACGGCGTGCGGGTGCTGGTGGACGGCGCCCAGTCGGTCTCGCACATGGCGGTGGACGTGCAGGCGCTCGACGCCGACTTCTTCGTCTTCTCCGGCCACAAGGTGTTCGGTCCCACCGGCATCGGCGTGGTCTACGGCAAGCCGGAGGTGCTCAAGGACCTGCCGCCCTGGCAGGGCGGCGGCAACATGATCGCCGACGTCACCTTCGAGAAGACGATCTATAACGGCCCGCCCGAGCGCTTCGAGGCCGGCACCGGCAACATCGCCGACGCCGTGGGGCTGGGCGCGGCAATCGACTATGTCGAGGCGATCGGCATGGAGGTGATCGCGCGCTACGAGCACGAGCTTCTGGTCTATGCGACCGCAAAGCTGCTCGCCGTGCCCGGCCTCACGCTCATCGGCACCGCGGCGGAGAAGGCCAGCGTGCTCTCCTTCGTGCTCGACGGCTGCCGCACCCAGGATGTCGGCGCCGCGCTCGACCGCGAGGGCATCGCGGTGCGCGCCGGCCATCACTGCGCCCAGCCGATCCTGCGCCGCTTCGGGCTGGAGACCACCGTGCGCCCCTCCCTCGCCTTCTACAACACAACCGAGGACATCGACGCCCTCGAGGCGGCGCTCCGCCGCATCCAGGCCCGCCGCGGCCTCCGCTGACCCCCCCGCCCGGCAAACCCCGGGCGGG
>NZ_JAHBGE010000053.1 GCF_018390635.1 Ancylobacter lacus
GGGCCTATCCCACCAAGCCCACCCTCAGTAACGTGGCCTGAGGACGACGCTTACGTTGCAGCGTCACGATGCAGTCGACTTCACTGCTTGAAGCAGTACTCGCGATGCCAACGCAGGGAGTGGAGAACCGCCCCCACTCAGCTCTCGGCAATCGATCCCCCGCCGAGTTCGCCGTAACAATCCAACTGGAAACCCAGGCCGCCTGAGGCCAAATCAACCCTCGGACTCTCTCCTAAACCGGAGGAGAAAAGGGGCTCAGGTCAAAGGCAGAGCCGATCATGCCGGCGCCGCAGGATGGAAAGGCTTGCGCGTCGAAGGCGCGTGACGGGTCCATGAGGATGCCGGGTAGACCGGGAAGAAACGGCACCAGGTCCGGCTCGCGCATCTGCAAGCACGCACGCAACAGGATGCTGTCACCCATCGCATTCGAACGGCAGCACAAAGCCAAAGCCGAGGGCGTCTAGAAAACTGGGGCGGTTCGGACTCTGCCGCCGAGGTTGATCGCCTCCTCGCAGGCACGGCGTCGTCAGTAGGGCCAGGGCAGTGGCTGAAATTGCTGCATATATGACATTTGAGACTCGCATGCTCCGCGCGATGGTGTCGCCGCGACGGCGTGGGTGCAATTGTCCGCGCCAGCCTTCACAGCGCGATACGCAGGTCATCTCCATGCAACTGACGGGCAACACGGTTTTCATCACAGGCGGCACGTCCGGCATCGGCAGGGGGCTCGCCGAAGCTTTTTACAGGCTCGGCAACAAGGTGATCGTGGCCGGCTGGCGCAAGGCGTTGCTGGATGTCATCGCGGCGGAAAATCCCGGTATTGACGGTGTCGAGCTCGACATCACCGATCACGAGGATATCGCCCGTGTGGCGGCCCGGCTGACGCAGAGCCATCCCTCCCTGAACGTTCTCATCAATAACGCCGGCATCATGCCGTTCGACGATCCCTCTGGTGCGGTCGACGATGCCGTCTCGCGTCGGATCATCGACACCAACCTGCTCGGGCCGATCCGGCTCACCTCGGCCCTCCTCGGGCATCTCAAGAAGCAGCCTCGGGCAACCATCATTCACAACACGTCGGTGTTGGCCTATGTGCCGATCGCGACCAACGCCGTGTATTCGGCCACCAAGGCGGCGCTCCACTCCTACGCGCTGTCGCGGCGCTTCATGCTGCGCGACACCCGCGTCGCGGTGCAGGAGATCGCCCCGCCATGGGTCGATACCGATCTGATCCGGAAGAGCGGCGATCCGCGCGCCATGCCGCTCGACGTCTTCATCGAGCGGACGATGGCGGGCCTTGCGACCGACGCGCGAGAAGTGTTCGTCGACGAAATCAAGGCGCTGCGCGACAACCCCGGCAGCGGCGAGCACGCGCTGGTCGACGCGTTCAACCTCGATCTTGTCGCCAACCCCATCCCGGTCTGACCGGAGCAGGACCACGCGCGGCCGTCATCCCACGGCCGCGGCTTTGGAGCCTCGTCTGAAATGCAAGAAAAACAATGCTTGCCCGCGCTCGCGACCGCCCTCGCTGTCGTCCAGGAACACCGGCGGCAGGAGGGAGCGGCTTCTCTCCTGCCGCCGATGTTCCTCGCGCTGGGTACCTTCGCCATCGGCACGGAGGGGTTCATGATCGCCCCACTGCTGCCGACCATAGCCGATGATCTCGGTATGAGCTTGTCGGCCACGGCGACGCTGGTCGTGGTGTTCACGCTGGTGCTGGCGGCGAGTTCGCCGGTCTCGACGGTGCTCGCCGCGCGCCTGCGCCGTCGCGACACGCTGCTGCTCGCCATGGCGATCTTCACGGCGGGAAACCTGATCGCCGCCTTTTCGTCGTCCTTCGCGACGCTGATGCTCGCCCGCATCCTCATGGCCACCGCCTCGGGGCTTTACGTGCCGGGCGCGAATGCACTGGCTGGCGTCATCGTCCCGCCCGACAGGCGCGGGCGGGCGCTCGCCATCGTCAGCGGAGGCATGACCATTGCCATCGCGCTCGGCCTGCCGCTTGGCGCCATCGTCGGGCATGCGTTTGGCTGGCGCGCGACCTTCCTGGCCGTTGCCGCGATGGGCCTCGTTGCAATTCTTGGTATCCTGCTCGGCATCCGCGTCGATGCCGGCTCCGGTGTGGCGGTTGCCAGCCTTTCGCAGAGATTGAGCGTCGTGCGGCGTCCCACGATCCTGCGCTTGCTCGGTGTCAGCCTGTTCTGGGCGATCGGCGCCTACACCGCCTATCCCTATATCGCGCCTTATCTGAAGGCCGTACTGGACTTCGGGCCGGCCGGCGTCGGTGCGACAGTCTCGATGTGGGGCATTGCCGCCGCGTTCGGTGTCACCGCCGGCGGAACGCTCAATGATCGCTTTGGATCTGACCGGGTGGTGCTGGGCTCGCTGATCGTGCTTGCCCTCGCTTTTGCCGCATTGGCGGCCGCGACGCTGATGGCGCCAGCGCAGGCATTCTTCATAGCGCTGGCCGCCATCGCCGCCTGGGGCTTCAGTGTCTGGTCGCTGTTTCCCGCCCAGATGGCGCGACTTATCGCGGCCGGTCCGGCTTCCGATGCGTCGATCGCGCTCGCGCTCAACACCTCGACCATGTATCTCGGCTTTTCCATCGGCTCGGCAATGGGCGCCGGCATCATCGGGGCGGGCGCCGTCTGGCCCATCGGGGCGACGGCGGCGCTGGCCGAGGTCGTGGCGATTGCGTTTGACCGACGCCGGGCGGCCCATGCCGCCGGCTGAGGCCTCCGCTCCGTGGAGGCGGAGATCGGAGAGGTGAAATTCGTCGTGAGGACGAGCCGCGCTCGCTTCCTGCCGACAAACTCTCCGCGAGTGCGGGGGAGACCAACTTGGTATGCTCACCGGACAAGAGGGGGCTTTCCGCCCTCCGCTCACCCGGCCAGCCGAAGCGGGTTTTGGCTGGCAGCCCCTACCAGGGCAGTTCCCGGTTGAAGCGATCAACATAGCGTAGCCCCGCCTTGCCGCGGTTTGCCTCGACCATGTCCACCACAAGCGGGATGCTCTCATCAATTGAGAGCGTCGCCTCCTCGCCGCCCATATCGGTGCGCACCCAGCCGGGAGCAATGAGCAGCAGCGCGCGTGGGTCATGTGGCCGCTCGGCGGCATAGCCCTTCATCAGCATGTTCAGCGCGGCTTTGCTCGACGAGTAGAGCGGCCAGAACCCGGTGCTATTGGCGATGCTGCCGAGTTCCGATGACATCAGCGCGATTACGCCGTCGCTCGCCACCCGTTCGCCCAGGAGCTCGACCGTGCGGACAGGGGCAAGCGCGTTGGTCAGCATCATATCGACGAAATCCTGCTCCCCGACGTCCACGGGTGTCTTGTCGTTGGAGCGGGCGATGCCGGCGTTGACGAAGAGCACGTCGACCTCTCGTCCCCGCAGTCGGGTGCCCAGAGCGCGCACCGTGTCCGCCTGCACGATATCGGCATGTTCGATCTCGAGCGCGTCTGAAAACCGCAAATTGAGTTCGGCGAGGCGATCTGAGCCGCCACGGGCCGTGGCGATGACCCGCCAGCCTCGGTTCAGCCACTCCTCGGCAAGGGCGAGCCCAAGCCCGCGTGAGGCGCCGATGATCAGGGCGGTGGGGTGTGACATGGTCGGTTCCCTAAGAAATACGATGAAATCAGAAGGTAGCCCTGCCGATCGAGGCGCCGCCATCGACATGGATCGTCTGGCCGGTGATGAAACTGGCCTCATCGGACATCAGGAAGGCGATGGCGGCAGCGATCTCGTCAGGCTTGCCGAAGCGCCCCATCGGTACGCCCGAGAGATAGCGGCGTTCGCCTTCGCTGCCGGGCGGGTTGTTGGTGCGGAACAGCTCCGTTTCGGTCGGGCCGGGCGAGACCGCATTCACCGTTATTCCCGTGGCCGCGAGTTCGAGCGCCCAGCTCCGGGTAAAGCTGACGAGCGCGGCCTTGGCGGCGGCATAGGCCGTACGCTCGACCGAGCCGAGGACGGTCAGGCTGGAGATGTTGACGATGCGGCCCCAGCCTTGCTGCACCATGCCGGGCAGCATCGCTTGCACGGCCTGGAGCGCGGGGTGGAGATTTACGCGCATCACCTCTTCGAGCACCGGGAGTTCGACGGCGCCGAGGCGTTGCGGGCGGACGAGCCCGACATTGTTGACCACGCCTGCGAACCGGAAGCGGGCAGCCAGGTCGGCCAACGCGGTGGCGGTCGCGGCCGCATCGCCGAGATCGACAGGAACCAGCGTGCCGGGGAAGTCCGGCGCCGCGCGGCGCGCGAGGCCGATGACCTCATGCCCGGAGCGCGAGAGACGGTGAGCGAGTGCCAGACCGATGCCTTTGCTGGCGCCCGTGATGAGGAAGATCCGCTGCATGACAAGCCTCGCAGAATTGGTTCCGGACCGCTGCGGCTGCGGCGCTTGGGTCAGGTGGCGACGGCGCCACGGAGCGCCGGAAGCATATCTTCGGGTTCGGGGCGGCGGGTATAGTCCGGGTTCACCTCGGCGTAGAGGATGGTGCCGTCCTGCCCGATCACGTAGCGGGCCGGCATCGGCAGCGTCCAGCTCGGGTCACCGTTGAACGTCGGCAGATCGTTCTTCAGGCTCTTGTACAGCTCGACCAGATAAACGGGCAGCTCGAAGCGAAGACCGAAGGCGGCCGCCACATCGTTGTGCGTGTCCGACAGGATCGGGAAGCCGAGCGCGTTCTGACGCACCGACTTGCGGCTGTTCGCCGCCGTTTGCGGCGAGATCGCGATCAGGCTGGCGCCCAGCTTCTGGAATTCCGGTAGCGCGGCCTGGAGCGCCTGCAGCTCCATGTTGCAATAGGGGCACCAGATCCCACGATAGAAGCTGACGACCAGCGGACCCTTGGCGAGCAGGTCGGAGGACGAGACAGGATGACCGTCGGGATCCTTCAACGTGAAGGCCGGAGCCGCGTCGCCGGCCTTGAGCGCACGCGTGGCAGCGCCGCTCTCGATCAATTCCGCGGTCGCGCGGTGCATCGTCTCGATGACCGACGGCGGCACGTTGTAGGGCGGCTTGCCTGCTTCGAAGTCGGCCTTGAAGGCATCGAGCCTGGCTTGCAGGGTCATCGGTCTTCTCCTGGATGCGGGATGTCAGGCGGCGGGGATGAGGGCGTTCACCCGAGCGATCGCGCGCTGAACGGCGGGGCGGCTCTCGACTTCTGCGTACCAGCGGCCGACATGGGGCGTGTCGTCGAGCGCCACGCCAACGGACTCGCGCCGCCACAGCCAGTCGAAATGCGCGATATCAGCGATGGAGTTGGGTGTGGCGAAAGCGTAGGCGTCGAACATCGAAGAGGGCTCCTCAGGACGGGCGAGAAACAGATGTCTCTTTCCAACTCGACAGGGCAGGCGGCTTAAAGAGATAATACTCATTCCAAGGAGGAATGAGCGGTGGACCGATATCAGGCAATGGCGGCCTTCGTGCGGGTGGTGGAGACGGGATCCTTCTCCGCCGCGGCGCGCCAGCTCAATGTGGGCCAGCCGGCGGTATCGAAGACGATCGCGCAGCTGGAGGGCCGACTGCAGGTCAGCTTATTGATCCGCTCGACCCACGGACTTACGCCGACCGAGGCAGGACAGCGCTTTTACGAGCGCGCCAAGGCGGCGATCCAGGAGGCCGACGAAGCCGAACTCGCCGCTCGCGGCGCCGGCGCGGGGCTGACCGGCTGCCTGCGCGTGTCGGCGGCGACCACCTTCGCACGGCTGCACGTCATTCCCCTGCTGCCCCGGTTCCTTGAGCGGCACCCGGGCCTGGAGATCGACGTGATCCTCGACGATCGCGTGATCGATCTGGTTGCCGAAGGAGTCGACATATCGCTCAGAATGGGAGTGTTGCCGGACTCCTCTGCGCTGGCGCGCAGGCTGGCGACGGGCGGACGCTCGGTCTTCGCGACGCCCGGCTACATCGCCCGATGCGGCCAGCCGCACAGCCCCGCCGACCTCGTCGAGCACGAGACGATTATCTACAGCCAGCTGTCGAACGTGTGGTCGTTCAGGCGAGGGAGTACAGAGGCCTCGGTCACGGTGCGCGGCCGGGTGAGGGTAAGCGCGGCCGAAGGATTGCGCGCCGCGGTTCTGGCCGACATGGGCCTGACGGTCGGCTCGGACTGGATGTTCGTTCCCGAGCTGGCGAGCGGCGAGGTGGTGCGCGTGCTGGAGGACTGGTCGCTGCCGCCGATCGATCTCTGGGCCGTGTTCCCCGCCGGGCGGATGGCCAGCGCCAAGGCGCGGCAGTTTGCCAGCTTCGTCGAAGCCGCATTGAATTCGACTTATTCCGGGAAGGCATAAGCCTTATAGCTTCCCGCCATGCTCCGTCTCATACAGGAATGGCCTAACTGATCCCCATGCGGCGACAAACCGTCGGCTCAAGATCAAGGATCAGTACCATGGCCACGTTCGACACCTATCGCGGCTCCTTCCCCAACGCCCGCCTCAACCGCAAGGACAATGGCGTGCTGGAAGTCACGCTCCACACCAATGGCGGCAAACTCGTCTTCAACGGCCATACGCATGAGCAGTTCGTCGAGCTGTTCCACCGGATCGGCGAGGATCGCGACAACCGCGCGGTGATCCTGACCGGCACGGGCGATGCCTTCATGGACGCGATCGACCCTGAAGGCTTCGATTTCTTCACCCCCCAAGGCTACGACAAGATACTGCGCGAGGGACGCAAGGTGCTGTCGAACCTCCTCGATATCGAGGTGCCGATGATCACCGCGCTCAATGGCCCGGTGCTGCTTCACAGCGAGTATGCGCTGCTGACCGACATCGTGCTGGCGACCCCCGAAACGGTGTTTCAGGACAAGCCGCATTTCGAGTTCGGCATCGTGCCGGGCGACGGCGTGCACCTGCTCTGGCCGCATGTGATCGGCTCCATCCGCGGTCGCTATTTTCTGCTCACGCGGCAGCGTCTCGATGCCGAGACCGCCAGGGACTATGGCGTGGTCAACGAGATCGTGCCCGCCGATCGCCTGCTCGCCCGCGCGCACGAGATCGCCGACGGCATCGCGGCGCTGCCGCGCCTCACCGGCCGCTATACCCGCATCGCGCTCACCCAGCCGCTCCGCCGGCTGATCGACGAGGGCATCGGTTATGGCCTCGCGCTTGAAGGCATTAGCGCCGCAGACGTCGCCCGCTCCATGGCTGCCCAAGGCTGAGCCCAAACCGCGCCGCCCGGCGCTCGGGCCGGGCGGCGTGCGGATTCCGACGTAACCGGCCACCTATTCCAATCATTATCCGGCCACCGTTC
>NZ_JAHBGE010000054.1 GCF_018390635.1 Ancylobacter lacus
CCGAGGCTGTGTGAGAACTCTGTGGCTCGTCGCGCAGGTTGTTGCCACGGCGCGCGTCGGCTCCGGTCACCCGGCTATCGCCTTGAGGGTCGAGGCCACGCCGGCGACGGCAATGGCGCGCTTCATGTTGTAAGCCAGTATCGCCAGGCTGGCTTCGGTGGCGACGTTCTTGAGGCCGCGCGTTCGGAAGTGGGTCGCACCCATCCAGCCCTTGATGGTGCCGAAGACGTGCTCGACGGTACAGCGGCGGACCGCCATTGCGTCAGGCATCGCTTGAAGCCTGCGCTCCATCTCATCAAGCACGGCCTCATGCTCCCATCGGCGGATGCGCTTCTCCTTGCCGGCTGTGCACAGGGGACGCGACGGGCAGGCGCTGCAGGCCTTCTGGTTGAAGTAGACGCTGATGAGTTTGCCGCCCTCCACCCGGGCAAAGCGTTTCTGCAGCTGTTGACCGGCGGGGCAGCGATAGGTGTCGGTCTCAGGCTCATGCACGAACCTAGCCTTGCCCCAGAAGCCGCGCGCCTGAGCCGGTGATGTGTTGGGCTTGGGCACCATCGGGATGATGCCAGCTTTGGCGCAGGAGCGGATTTGCTCGCCCTCATAGTATCCACGATCTGCCAGGGCGATCATTTCGGCAGCGCCGGTCTCGGCCTGGGCGGCTGTGGCCATCTCCAGCAGATGCGAGCGGTCATGACCGCGGTTGGTCACCGCATTGGCGACGACGATGTGGTGCCGGGTATCGACGGCCGCCTGAACATTGTAACCGACCACGCCGCGATGATCGCTGCCGGTTGCCATGGCGCGGGCATCCCGATCGGTCAGCGATATCTGCTCATCGGGGGAGGCTTCCAACTGCTGGCCGATCGCCTCGAGTTCGCCAAGGCGCCCGCGCAGCGACGCCAGTCGCTCGGTCAGGTGAGCGATGCGCGGCGTCGCCGGGTCGGTCTCCGCCCTGTCGGTCTCCTCAAGATCGGCGAGATAGCGCGCGATGCTCTCCTCGACATGGGCCTTGCGCCGCGCAAGCTTCCCCTTGGTATAGTTCTTCTCGTGCGTGTTCACCGCGCGCAGGCGTGATCCGTCGATCGCGACCATGCCACCACCGACCAGGCCAAGGGCACGGCAGATGGCAACGAAGCGCTGGCACGCGATCTGGATGGCACCGGCATTGTCGTGACGGAAGTCGGCGATGGTCTTGAAGTCGGGTGCCAGCTTGCCGGTCAGCCACATCAGTTCGATGTTGCGGCCCGCCTCGCGCTCCAGCTTCCGGCTCGAGGTCAGCTGGTGCAGGTATCCATAGACATAAAGCTTGAGCATCGTGCCCGGCGCGTAGCCGGGCCTGCCGGTCGATGCCGGCTGCACCCGGGCAAAACCGAGCTCGGCAAGATCGAGTTCATCGACAAAGGCATCGATGATGCGGACCGGATTGTCGGGATCGACATAGTCCTCCAAACAAGCGGGCAGAAAGCTCGCCTGATGACGGTCGGCAGCCTCGACAAAACGTCCCATCTGGCACCTCCGAAGCAGTGCCTCAACCTAGCATAATCAGGGGTTTTCACACAGCCTC
>NZ_JAHBGE010000055.1 GCF_018390635.1 Ancylobacter lacus
GGGCCTATCCCACCAAGCCCACCCTCAGTAACGTGGCCTGAGGACGACGCTTACATCCAATCGAGACGGACGCCGGTATGGCGCTGTTGAAAGGTTCGTAGAAGCTCGGCCAAGAAGTGGGTAGCCAGCGAAACCGATATGCCGATCCGAACATGACCGTCTTCTGCTCGTCCAATCGCGGAAACGTCGGCCGCGCCGTCGCCTATCTGACGAATAATGGCGCGGGCTCGACAGCAGAAGCGCTGGCCGGCGAGTGTCAGGCGGACTCCGCCATTGTAGCGATGGAAGAGAGAGGCGCCGAGGCGATCCTCCAGATCTCGGATGCGCCGACTGATGGATGATTCCTGGATGCCGAGGGCCATTCCGGCTTTGCGGAAACTGCCATGCTGGGCTGCGGCGAGGAAATATCGCAAATGCCGGACATCAACGGGGGCGATCGGCGTGGTCATCCTCCTGCCTCACGTCGACCGCGCCTGATGGATGAAGCCAGCGCTGTCTCTTTGACTGCCATGCCGCCGATGGGGCGATGACATCTCGATGTCTTTGAATAGATGTGGCCAGCCCATCGTAAGCGTCGTCCTCAGGCCACGTTACTGAGGGTGGGCTTGGTGGGATAGGC
>NZ_JAHBGE010000056.1 GCF_018390635.1 Ancylobacter lacus
ACGTCGCCACCATCGCCTCCCCCGAAACAACCGGCGCACGGCGGGGACCAAAAAATTCCGTTCGCGTAACGTTCAGCACCGCAGCGGCTCCAGCAGGCAGGGAGGAAAGGCGGCTCTTTGTGGGTCCGTTGCCCCGCCGCCGCAAGAGCCTTGCGGTTGAAGCGCCCGGCGATCGGAAGGCGCCGCGGCCGGGCCTGCCCCGTCGCCGCGGCGCCCCGCATTCACCGGCCGTTAGCCATGCCGCGCGCCGGGCTCCGGCGCATGGGAACGTCGCCGCCGGAGCGCGGCTTGTCCCGGCGTGGTCAACAGGGAGAGCGGGTGATGGCATTCCCGGGCTTCTCGGACGTCGTGCCGTTCCAGACTTTCGCGCCGATTCTGGCGTCCCTCGCCGCGCGCCGTGCGCGTGGCCCCGCCGTGGCGGCGGCGCCTGACCGGGCGGTGGCCGCGCCCGAGTCGTGCCGTCCCGAGTCGTGCGCGCCCGAGTCGTGCCGTCCCGCGCCGGCCGCCGCCGCGGCGGAACGGGCCTTCGCCGAGGCCGGGTCGGCTTCGCCGGGCTGGCTGCGGGCCCGCAGCTTCGCCGCCGCGACGGCGCGCTATCGTCTCGCCGACGCGGCCGCCGGCACATTGGAGAGCGAAGTCGCCACGCTGCTGGAGGTGGAAAATGCCGGCCGGGGTGTGCTCGTGCTCGCCGACGGCCGGGCGCTCGACATCGTGGTGTGCCGCACCGGGGCCGGTGCCGCGGCCTTTACCGTGCTGGGCGAGCGCCTCGACGGCTGAGGCAACGCATGGCGGCCCGCCGGGCCCGAACAGCCCGGAGCAAGCTCCGGCTGCTTACGTCGGCCAGCGTCTCCTCCGTCGCGGCGGCATGAGGTGCTTGCGATCCGGAGATATCGATGAGTTCCGCTTCTATTCACGCGCTGCGGCGGCCGCAACCGCTGGGTTTCGACACCGCGCTGCTCGACAACCTGCCGTCGGCCGTGCTGCTGTGCGATCCCACCACCGGCCTCGTGCGCTATGCCAATGCGCGCGCGCTCTCGCTGTTCTCCGACATCCGGCGGGCGCTCTCGGCGACGGCCGAGGGCCTCGTCGGCGCCAGCCTCGCGCTGTTCGGGCTCGATATCGGCCCGGCCGGCGACCGCCTTTCCCGCCCCGGCGTACTGCCGCTGCATCAGACGGTCGAGGTCGGCGGCGAGGTATTGACCTTCGACATCGTGCCGCTGCGCGACGGCCGCGGCCGGCTGAGCCATCTCCAGGTGGTCTGGAGCGTCGACACCGAGGCCGTGACCGCGCAGAACAAGTACCGCCGGCTGCTCCAGATGGTGGAGCAGATGCCCATCAACGTGATGACCTGCCGGCTCGACGGCTTCACCATCGACTACGCCAACAAGACCAGCCTCGATACGCTGCGCCGGATCGAGCAGTACCTGCCGATCAAGGCGTCGGAGCTGATCGGCTCCTCCATCGACGTCTTCCACAAGAAGCCGGAGATGCAGCGCGCCATGCTGGCGGATGCCTCGCGCCTGCCGCACACCGCGCGGATCAAGGTGGGCCCGGAGACGCTCAACCTCAGCGTATCCGCCCTGACGCGGCCGGACGGCTCCTATGACGGGCCGATGCTCACCTGGGCCCTGGTCACCGATTCCGTACGTGTGGCCGACAGCGTGAACGGCGTCATCGAAGGCATGGCCCGCACCTCCACCGCGATGGAGAACGCCAGCCAGCAGCTCACCAGCCTCACCGCCCAGAGCGAGCACATGAGCGCCTCCGTCTCCGCCGCCGCGGTGCAGATGTCGGGCTCGTTCAACGAGGTCAGCCAGCAGATTCACCGGGCCAATTCCATGACCAGCCAGGCCGCCGACCAGGCGGCCTCGGCCAACGGGCTGGTCGGCGGTCTGGTGCAGAGCGTCGAGCGGATCGGCAACGTTTCCGCGCTGATCGAGCGGATCGCCTCGCAGACCAACCTTCTCGCCCTCAACGCCGCCATCGAGGCCGCCCGGGTCGGCGAGGCCGGCAAGGGCTTCGCGGTCGTCGCCTCCGAAGTGAAGGCGCTGGCGCTGCAGACCGCCAACGCCACCAAGGACATCAGCAATCAGGTCGACGCGGTGCAGCGCGCCAGCGGCGCCGCGGCCCAGGCGGTGAGCGAGATCACCGGCAATGTCCGCACCCTGCGCGACGTGTTCGTGGCGCTGTCCTCGGCGGTCGAGGAACAGGCCTCGACCAATGAATCGGTCAGCCGCAGCATCGAGGGGGTGTCGTCGGCCTCCAGCCGAATCCGCGGCTCGGCCACCGAGATCGCCGGCGTCTCGCGCGAGATCGTGGGCTTCGCCGAGCGGCTGCGCAGCGAGGTGAAGGTTCTCATCGCGCAATGAGCTAAGGGCGGCACCGGCTCCCCCCGCTTGCGGTCCGCCCTTCCGGCGACGCCCGGCCCCGGCCGGCGTCGCCGGCCCCTTTCGTGCCGTCAGCGCGCCAGTGCCGCGACAATGTCGGCGCAGGGTGCCACCGCGCCGAAAATGCCGCCCTCGGCGCAGATCATCTCGATCGCCGCCTCGTGATTGGCGGCGATGGTCGCGGCGCAGCCGTCCGCGGCCAGCAGGGGCTCATAGCCGCGGTCCACCGCCTCGCGCAGGGTCGAGTGGACGCAGACATCCGTCGTCACCCCGCACAGCAGCAGATGGCGGATGCCCCGCGTCACCAGCAGCCGGTCGAGATCGGTGGCGTGGAAGGCGGAAAAGCCCGGCTTGTCCACCACCGGCTCCCCCGCGGCCGGCGCCAGCTCCGGCACGATGTCCCAGCCCGGCTCGCCCCGCACCAGCAGCCGCCCGAGCGGGCCCGGCGTGCCGATTTCGGCGCCGCCGGCGCGGGAGCGGAAGCGCTTCTGCGGCAGCAGGTCGGAAAGATCGGGCCGGTGGCCCTCCCGGGTGTGGATCACCAGCCCGCCAAAGGCCCGCACCGCCGCCCGCAGCGCCGCGATGCGCGGGATCAGCGCCTGCGCCGGGCCGACATCGTAGCCCATGGCGCCGATATAGCCGGCGGGGTCGCAGAAATCGCGCTGCATGTCGATGATGAGCAGCGCGGTGGTGGCGGGGGCGAGGTCGCCGCCATGGGGAAACGCATAGGGCCGGGCGGGGATCGTGGTCATGAGGGCATCGGGGGCGTGAGGGCGGCGGGCGGGGCCGGTTCGGTCCCGACTCAGGGAGCGAGGGCATAATGCCTGTGCCGGTCGCCGCGTGGTATCGCGACGCCGCGTTCGAGCGAACGACGGCACGTCGAACCCATCGGTGCGGTGGTGCCGCGAGGGGCGAGGCGGTGCCGGGTGCCGTGGTGGCGCCGCGCGGCGGCGGGCGGAGGCCCCCGGCCTCGACTCAGCGGGTCGGCCCGGCCCCGGCCCCGGCGTCCGTCCGGTTCATGCGGGGTGGCGGCTCACCCCGCCGATGCGCGCGCATCGCCGCGCGGCCCGACGCGGGCGGCGGGGGCGCGGCGGAGCGTCTCCCGGCCTGGGCGGAAGCGCGGGCGCGGCTGGTGCGGGCGAAGCGAGGAGGGCGGCGGCGCGGAGGGCGGCGGCCCACGTCGCAGGGCGGCGGGGCTTGGGCTCAGGGCGCCCGGGCAGCAACGCGCCGGGGATGGCCGGCCGGGCAAGCATGGGGCAGCCCGTGGGTACGCCCCGGCGGCGGCGGCGCGGCGGGCGGCGTCAAGGTCAGGTCACGCGGCGCGTCGGCGCGGCGGTGAAGGGGGCGGTCAGCTCCGCTTGCGCACGCTCTTGGCCGGCGGCGGGGCGCTGGCGGCGGCTTCCCGCTCGGCGGCTTCCTTGGCCAGCCGGGCGAGCCGCAGCCGGGCGGTCTTGGCGTCGCGGTTGGCGACTTCCTGGTCGATCATGGTCTGGGCCACCTTGTCGGTGGCGGCCCGCTTGGCCTCGCCGGCCGAAAGCTTGGGCTGAAACAGACTGTCCTTGGTGAGCTTTGCCAAATGCTGGTCCTCCAAAACGAAAAAAGGCCGGGTTGCCCCGACCTTCTCTCAATCGCCTCGACGGGCAGTGCCAGTACATCCGTGGTCAAGACCCGGAAGCGATATCCTCACGCGGCGCGCAGGCTGCCGGCAGAGCTCTTGCCCGACCGACGGTCGGTCTCGATCTCGTAGCTGACCTTCTGGCCCTCGTTGAGCGAGGACATACCGGCCCGCTCGACAGCGGAGATATGGACGAAAACGTCCGGCCCGCCGGCGTCCGGCTGAATGAAACCGAAGCCCTTCTGGCCGTTGAACCACTTCACAGTACCGATCGCCATAGCGAATTCCTTTCAGGTAACAGTGTAACAGCACCACCCCGAAATCTCCGAGGTGGCGTAATAGCTCGATTTTGAGAGGAAGTTCGCCGAAGCGCCGAAGCGCGAAACAAAGTTCAACGTGCAAGATCGATGATGTGACCCTACGCGTCTAATGTGTCCTTTGCAAGGCTATTCGCTCTCGGGGGCGGAAAGCCTAGCGCGGGCGACCCGGCGTGAGCAGCTTCTTCTTGGGGGCGGGGAGCAGTCCTTCGCGCTGGGCGGCCTTGCGGGCGGCCTTGCGGGCACGGCGCACGGCCTCGGCCTTTTCGCGCACGCGCTTCTCGGACGGCTTCTCATAGGCGCGGCGCGCCTTCATCTCGCGGAAGAGCCCCTCACGCTGGAGCTTCCGCTTCAGGGCCTTCATGGCCTGATCGACGTTATTCTCGCGGACGAATACCTGCAAAACCTTTTCCAATCGATGCCCGGAGGGCGCTCAGGGACTCCCGCCGAGATTGGCGGGCGACAGCCCCTATTTAGGGCATCTGCGCGCAAATGCGAGCCTCAAGGCGTGCGGCCGCCTGCAAATGGTATCCGGGCGGGGATCACGCCTGAAGAATGCGGCCCAGCAGCCGCGCCGAGGCGGGGCAGAGGCTCGCCGCCTGCGGCGTCTGGCGGATGGCGGCGGGCGCGGCCTCCCGCGCGACGGGCGCGAAGCCCAGCCGCTCGAAGAAGCCGGCGGCGTCCTGCGTCAGCAGCCACGCCCGCTCGGCGCCGTCCTCGCCGGCCCGGCCGGTCAGCAGCCGCACCATGGCGCGGCCGGCGCCGCGGCCGCGGAATTCCGGCCGCACCAGAACCGAGCGCAGCAGCGCCTCCGGGCCGAAGGCCTCGTAGCCGCCATAGCCGACGAGCCGGCCGCCCAGGGTGCGGAAGGCGAAGAAGCGGCCGGGCGAGGCGCGCAGGTCCTGCGTCGGCAGCCCCGCCTCGCGCAGCGCCTTCGCCAGCCGCGGCTCGGTGGCCGCGACCTGCTCCTCGCGCAGGAAGGGCGCGCCGTCTTCCCGGTCGAGGTCGGTCGCGGGCACCACCGGCAGCAGGTCGAGCACCCGTTCCGCCGGCCGGCAGAGCTTCACCCCCAGCGGCGAGACCACCAGCGGCGTGCGAAGCCCGGCGCCGGGCTCTTCCGCCGGCGCGGCGCCGGCCGGTCGGCCGGCCGTGGCCAGACCTTCCGTGGCCAGACCTTCCGTGGCCAGTCCTTTCGTGGCCAGACCTTTCGTGGCCAGACCTTCGCCCGCGCCGCGCGTTTCCGCCGCCCGCAGCAGCGTCGCCAGCGGCCGGCGTGCCCGCCGGGCAAGCTCGTCCAGCAGCACCGGGGCGGGCGGTGAGCGCGCGGGCGCGATCACATGAGGCTCCAGCCCGGCATGGCGGATCAGCGCGAGGGCCGCGCGCGATTCGGCATCGTCGGCGGCGTGATAGACGATGAGGTCCATGGGCGGAGCGATACGCGGCTGGAGGCAGGAGGATGTGACGGCGTGCGGGCACACGGTGAGGTCGGCGCGCCCCCGCCCATAGACTGGCGGAGCCGCCGGGCGGCGACAAGAAGGCCGTCGCCAAGTGCGCCTTCCGGTCTCTACCCGCCCCGTGGCGCGACACGGTAAGCCCGGCGCCTGCGCGCAAGCGCTGGCCGCGCCGCCGGAAATGAGCGAGAAGACGGGCAGGAACCACCCCCCGGAACCCTACCCCGCCGCCTCGGCTTGTCGGCGGGAGGAAACCGCCCGCCCGAGGCTCGCCATGCGCCCTGCCGCCCTGTCGTTTCTGCGTCGCCGGCCTGCCGCGCTGCGGCCGCTCGCGGTTCTGCCGGCCCTGCTGCTCGGCATCTCGGCCGCGGCGGCGCAGCCGCTGCCCAACGCGCTGGCGATGAGCTGCGAGGCGGCCCGCGCGCTGGTGCGCCAGAGCGGCGTGGTGGTGCTCGCCACCGGGCCCGACCTCTATGAGCGCATCGTTACCGGGCAGCGCTTCTGCATGATGCAGCAGACCACCGCCCCGGCCTGGATTCCGACGCAGGACCAGAAGCAGTGCCTTGTCGGCCGCCGCTGCCAGGAGCGCTGGTACTGGAAGCTGCGCTGAGCGGGGGACGCCGCCGCGCCTCCGCTCCGGCCGCCCTCCGTGCCTCCGTGCCTCCGTGCCGGCGCGGCCGGCGCGCTGCGGCGGGGAGCAAAGGCCCGGTAGGGGTCCGGGCGTGGCGGGGCGCGTGCGGGCCGCACTCCCCGGTTCGCGCCGAAGCGCTGCGGTTCGCGCGCCGCGGCGGCGAAAACCCTCGCCGCAGGAGGGGAATGGGGACGGCCTCAGCGACCCGGTTGGCGCGCCGTCCCGGCTTTGCTAGTTTCACCCGGCGCGGGAGCCCCTCCCGCCGGCTGGGCCTGTAGCTCAATGGTTAGAGCCGACCGCTCATAACGGTCTGGTTGCAGGTTCGAGTCCTGCCGGGCCTACCAAATCCGCCGATAGGCTTTGATTTTCCATCGCTTTTTCCTTGTTTCGTCCCACTGCTCTTTCCAGGCTTCGGAAGTGGGACACTGAAGCGAGTGTGGCTGATTTGCTAAATGGCAACTTTCCAGAAAGCGCCCTATATCATCCTTCACGATGGCGAGGCCGAATCCGAGACGAAGCGCCCTGATGCGCCCTTCGGAATCAGCATCAAGCGGGAGGCTGGAATGACGAATGAACTTAGGAAGCTGATTGAAGCAGCCAAGCGCGTAGAGCCTTCAGCCGAGCACCGTGAGCAGCAGCGGCGCAGCTTTGCGTATGGCAACACATCGTTCGAAAATGGCCGCATCACGCGCAGCATGATCGACGAGCAGGCAGAGAAGCTTGCGAGACAAGCTCGTGACGAACAGTGAAACTCCGGCCCAGCGCCATAGCCGCGCCGATGACGCCGAGCTGATCACCGATCCCGATATGAAGGCACAAGCGGAGGCCTTGAACGGCCTCCGCCAGTATGACGCAGGGCTTGCGACCATCCAGGCAGCCTTGGAACGCGGCGAACCCTTTAAACTGCGACTTTCGCATATCCTCGGCCTGCAGCGCGAAGCCCTTGCTGGCATCAGCAGCTATGCCGGTAATTTTAGGCCAGCCGGCGTGGCGATCGAGGGCAGTAAGCATGAGCCACCCGGCGCGCATCTGGTACCGGAACTCATCGAAGAGCTCTGCGATTATGTGAACGACAATTGGGACAAGACGCCGATCCACCTTGCCGCTTATGTGATGTGGCGGCTGAACTGGATTCACCCGTTTGCCGACGGCAACGGCCGCACATCGCGCATCACCTCCTACGTCGTGCTCTGTATTCGGCTAAAAGCCGTGCTGCCAGGGTTGCCCACAATTCCTGATCAGATCACCAGCAATCGAAATCCCTATTTCGATGCGCTCGATGCTGCAGATGCCGCATTTCGCGAGGGGCGGGTCGATGTGTCGAAGATGGAGCAACTTCTGTCGGACATGCTGGCGAGGCAGCTTCATGGGATCTATGAGCAGGCTGGTGGCGTTACGTCGAACGCCAGTATCGAGTAGTCCACCCGCTCCCATCAGGCACATTCTCTTCGTTTGGCGTCGGTCATCTGGAGCCCGCTCTCCCACAGCACCATCAAGATGAAGCCGTTCGCGTTGTACCCTTACGACAATATGCGGATTCTGTGAGTATCCCACTTTGAGCTAGGTTATGATTTTATAGATTTTAGTAGTCCTGTCAAATTTACCGATAATGTAAATGGGTTAAGGCAAAACAATGGACGGTTTGCCCGACGTCCCCAACAGAACAACCAACGTTTCACCCCTTGAGCGCAAAAGCTCCGACTTACCCATCGCCATCGTGTCCGAAGAACACTGGCGTCGCCATCTCTGAGCCGAGTTGACCCCGCTCGCACGAAAACGGGCCCGTCGATGACGGGCCCGCTCTCGATTGTTCCGCGAGGTGTCGCGGCTCAGCACTTCACCGCGCCGTTGGGGCAGGGCTGGCCGGTGGTGCCGGTGTTGGTGCTGGACGAGCCGCCGATGCCGCCCGCGGTGCCGCCGCCGGGCTGGCCGGTGTTGCTGGAGCCGCCGCTGGCGCCGGCGCCGGCGGCGCCGTCCGAATTGCCATTATTGCCGCCGCCGGGGCTGCCGCCGCCCTGGCTGGTGCCGCTGTCGCCGCCATTGTTGCCGCCACCGGAGCCGCTGCCGCTCTGCGCCATGGCCGGCGAGGCGACGAGAAGAAGGGCGGCGAGGGTGGCGGCGAGGGTTTTCGAGGTGTTCATGCTGGGCGTCTCCGTTGCGTTCGCAGGGTCAACGTGAGGTCCGCGCGATGGTTCCGGCCGGCAAAGTCGAGCGCATGACCAACGCGTGATGAGGCAAGTTGTCTTTGTGGAAGACGCGGCCGCCGCAGGTATAAATGCTGAGGTAGCGTAATGATCCCGTAGAATTGTTGCGTCGGCGGCCGGGCCGGCGCGGGGGTGCGGGGCGGGTCGTCCCGCAGCCCCCCGCTCCGTGGCCGTCCCGCCGCGGGCTGCGCCTGCCGCCGCAATGCCGCCGCCTTCGCGGGATGCTCTCTGGCTGCCGCTTCGTCAGTCGGTTCTCGTGCAAGGAAAGCCCATGACTCCCGTCCGCTCCGCCCGCCGCTTCGCCGCCCGGCCGCTCGTCGCCCTCGCGCTCGCCGCCGGCCTGTGCGCGCCCGCCCTGGCGCAGGACGCCGGCCAGCCGCTGCAGCGCCGGCCCACGCTTTCCGTCACCGGCGAGGGCAGCGCCAGCGCGGTGCCGGACATGGCGACCTTCTCCACCGGCGTCGTCAGCGAGGCGAAGACCGCGCGCGAGGCGCTCGACGCCAACAACGCCGCCGTCGCCGCCACCATCGCCGCCATCCGCGCCGCCGGCGTCGAGGCGAAGGACGTCTCGACTGTGGGCTTTTCGGTGCAGCCGCAATTCGCCAACACCAAGAAGGACGGGGTCGAGACCAGCCACATCGTCGGCTACGAGGTGCGCAACACGGTGAGCGTGCGGCTGCGCGACTTCGCCGGGCTCGGCGCGCTGCTCGACCAGATGGTGAGCGCGGGCGCCAACGAGGTCAGCTCGGTGCAGTTCGGCTTCGCCGAGCCCGGCAAGCTGGAGGACGCCGCCCGGACCGCGGCGGTGAAGGACGCCCGCCGCCGCGCCGAGATGATCGCCGAGGCCGCCGGCCTCAGGATCGTGCGGGTTGTGAGCCTCACCGAGAGCGGCGGCCCGATGCCGCCGCCCATGCCGATGCTGGCGATGCGCGCGATGAAGGCGGATGCCGTGCCGGTGGCGGCGGGCGAGAGCGAGGTGCGCGCCAGCGTCAGCGCGGTGTTCGAGATCGAGCCGCGCTGAGCCGCGACCGCGCCGCCGCCGGGACCGGCGCGGCGAGGCGCGCGACGGCAGCGCCACCCCCTCAGCCGTCCCGCGGCGGGCGCGGCGGCATCAGCACCCGCAGCGCCCCGGGCTGCACGGCATAGGTCAGCGGCAGCTTCTCCCGGTCGAGCTCGCCATCGGTGGAAACCCAGCTCCGGCGGCGGCTGCGGGCGATGGCGATCTCGTGCCCGGTGAGGCTGATGATGCCCGGATTGTCGCGCCAGCTATCGGTCACCATGTCGGCGCCGGCCTTCAGCCGGGCGAGGGCGCCGCGCTCCTCCACCACGTGGATTTCCAGCAGCCCCTCGTCCAGCCGGGCGCGGCGCCAGCCGGGGCCGCTGAAGCGGTTCACCGTCACCAGCGCCGCCAGAGCCTCGAAGGCGCGGGTCTCGCCGTCGATGGTGACGTCCAGCGACACCCGCCCGGAGCGGCGCAGCGCGTAGAAGGCGGCGATGGCGACGATGAAGAAGCGGCCGAGCTTCCAGTGCCGGGCGGCCTCCCGCGCCCGCGCCATCTGGCTGAAGAAGCCGATGCCGGAAATGGTGTGGAACGCCCGCCCGTTCAGCGTGGCGACATCGATGTCGGTCTCGTGGGCATCGCCCAGCGCGGCGATGGCCTCGCCGAGGTCGCGCGGCATGCCGAGATCGGTCGCGAGCAGGTTCATGGTGCCGAGCGGCAGGATGCCGAGCGCCCGCCCGGTGCCGGCCAGCGTCTGCACCGCCAGGCTCACGCTGCCGTCGCCCCCGCCCACCACCACCGCGTCGTGGTCGCCGGAGGCGGAGCCGCGGATGGCGTCGAGCAGCGCCGTGCCGGAGAGCATGCGCAGCTCGACCTCGGCGTCGTCGCCCAGCTCCTCCTCGATCAGGCGCGTCACCGTGTCGGCGCCGCGGTCGAGCACGGTGCCGGCATTGGCATTGATGAGGACGAGGACACGCCGCATGGTCGCTCCGCCGGCTGGGTGGGCTTAAGCAGATGGTCTCTTGCGCCGCAGCGTCAAGCCCGCGCCGGGCGCGCCTTGCGCCCGCCAGAGGGATGGGGCACTTGAGATGACGGGGCTATGAAGGCGGCCCTCTTCAGCGGCGGGGCAGGGCGATGAGCGACGGCAGCGGGGATTACAGGGGCGCGGCGGGGCGGCAGGTGGCGGCCGAGCCGGCGCCGGTGCGCCGCGGCAGGCCGTCCATCCTGCGGCTGCGGGCGGGGGCGCCGCTGGCGCTGGTGCTGGTCATCGTCTCCTTCATGATCGGCCGCTGGACCGCGACGCTGCTCTCGCTCGGCTGGGGCTGGGCGGCGGTCATCGGGGTGGTGGCGGCGCTGGCCATCGCCATCGGCCTCATGCGCCTGCCGGGCCGCATCTATGCGCTGGCGGGCGCGGTGGTCACCGCGCTGGTGGTCTACACCGCCTATGATTTCGCCCGCAACGCGATGGACTGGTCGTCCGGCACCGCGATCGCGCTGGGGCTGATCCCCGGCGTGCTGGTTGGCGCGGCGTTCTGGGATTTCCGCCGGCTGACGCGGGAAGTCACCGCCTGGGTCGACGGCCGCATCTGAGCGGGCGCTCCGCGCCGGCCCCTCAGGCGCGGCCGAGCCAGCGCCGCAGCATCGTCCGGGCGCGGGCCGCGCGGCCGGCCCGGGGCCGCGGCCGGCGGCGCGGCGGCGGCGCGGGCGCGG
>NZ_JAHBGE010000057.1:0-145346 GCF_018390635.1 Ancylobacter lacus
TTCTGGCGCTGCCATCTGATCTTTCGCGCACTGCCATCTGATTTTTCGCGCTACAGATCCGCCCCGGCGCCCCGCACGCCCTTCGACGGGCGAAGGGCCTGACGCACACCCCCGGCCGCTCGCGGCGCGGGGCTTTTGGTGCGGGGGGTGGGTGGGGTGCGGGTCAAAACCCGCGCAACCTTGCCCTTCTCAGCCTTTCGGCGTAAAAGCCCGCCCTCGCCCGAGCCTGTGAATGGCAGGGCCATCAGGAGAGACAGATGGGCTACAAGGTCGCCGTAGCCGGCGCCACAGGCAATGTGGGCCGTGAAATGCTCGACATCCTCGCCGAACGCGGCTTTCCCGCGGACGAGGTGGTCGCGCTCGCCTCCCGCCGTTCGGTCGGCACCGAGGTTTCGTTCGGCGACAAGACGCTCAAGGTCAAAGCCCTGGAGAATTACGATTTCTCCGACGTCGACATCTGCCTGATGTCGGCGGGCGGCGAGGTGTCGAAGGAATGGTCGCCGCGCATCGCCGCCAAGGGCTGCGTCGTGATCGACAATTCCTCGGCCTGGCGTTACGATTCCGACGTTCCGCTGATCGTGCCGGAAGTCAACGCCGACGCCATCAAGGGCTTCGTCAAGAAGTACATCATCGCCAATCCGAACTGCTCGACCGCCCAGCTCGTGGTCGCGCTGAAGCCGCTGCACGACCTCGCCACCATCACCCGCGTGGTCGTCGCCACCTACCAGTCGGTGTCCGGCGCCGGCAAGGACGCGATGGACGAGCTGTTCTCGCAGACCCGCGCGGTCTTCGTCTCCGACCCGGTCGAGGCCAAGAAGTTCCCCAAGCGCATCGCCTTCAACGTCATTCCCCACATCGACGTCTTCATGGAGGACGGCTACACCAAGGAGGAATGGAAGGTGATGGCCGAGACCAAGAAGATCCTCGACCCCAAGATCAAGCTGACCTGCACCGCGGTGCGCGTGCCCGTCTTCATCTCCCATTCCGAGGCGGTGAATGTCGAGTTCGAGAAGCCGATCACGGTGGAGGAGGCGACCTCGGCCCTGCGCAACGCGCCGGGCATCCTGGTCGTCGACAAGCGCGAGCCCGGCGGCTACATCACCCCCTATGAGGCGGCCGGCGAGGACGCCACCTATGTCTCGCGCATCCGCGAGGACGCCACCGTCGAGAACGGCCTGTCCTTCTGGTGCGTGTCGGACAATCTGCGCAAGGGCGCCGCGCTCAACGCGGTGCAGATCGCCGAGGTTCTGGTGAACCGCAAGCTCCTCGCGCCCAAGCAGAAGGCGGCGTGAGCCGGCAACCCCGGCGCGATGACGACGATGAAAGGCGCCGCAAGGCGCCTTTTTCATTGCCAGAGCGTCGAGATTTCGCCGAACTCCGCCGTCAGGATTCGGGCATCGGCCGCATGAGGAGACCGTCGTGCTGAAAACCGCCGCCGCAGCCCTGCTTGCCGGCACCGTGCTTTGCACCCTCGCGGCCCCCGCCTCGGCGCACCCCCATGTGTGGGTGAGCGTGAAGTCGGAGCTGGACTACGCCCCGGACGGCCGCGTCACCGGCGTGCGCCACGACTGGACCTTCGACGAAGGCTTCTCGACCTTCGCCCTGCAGGGGCTGGAGACCACCCCGGACGGCAAGCCCAGCGAGAAGACGCTGAAGGACCTCGCCCAGGTGAACATCGATTCGCTGAAGGAATTCGACTATTTCACCTATGCCCGGCGCGGCAAGGACAAGCTGCCCTTCAAGCCGCCGCGCGATTACTCCCTGTCCTATGACGGCACCGCGCTGACGCTGCACTTCACCCTGCCGTTCGAGAAGCCGCCGGAATCGGCCGGGCTGACGACGCTGGACGTCTACGACCCCACCTATTTCGTCGCCTTCGCCCTCGCCGACAACAACCCGGTGAAGCTGGCCGGCGCCCCCGCCGGCTGCGCCGTCGACCTGCACCGGCCCGACCCGGCGCTGGGCGCCACCACCACGCTGTCGGAATCCTTCTTCACCGCGCTTACCACCGCCAGCGACTTCGGCTCGCAGTTCGCCAACCGCGTCACGGTGAAGTGTCCGTGACGGCCCCGCTCCGCCGACCCGTGGGCGCCGGCCTCGCCACCGCCGGGCTGGCGCTGGCGGCGCTGCTCGGCACCCTCGCCCTCGCCCATGCCGCCTCGCCCTTCGGGGTCGGCGTCGCCCCGCCCCCGCCCGAGCCGGGCGGCCTCGTCGGCTTCATCCTCGCCAAGCAGGCCGAGTTCTACCGCCTGCTCACCAGCGCGGTGAAGGCCTCCCGGCAGGACGGCAGCGCGCTGCCCATGCTGGGCGGCATCTCCTTCGCCTATGGCATTTTCCACGCCGCCGGCCCCGGCCACGGCAAGGCGGTGATCTCGTCCTACATCCTCGCCAACGAGGCGACGCTGAAGCGCGGCGCGGTGCTGGCCTTCGCCAGCGCCTTCGTGCAGGCGCTCACCGCGATCGCGGTGGCCGGCGTGTTCGCCGTGCTGCTCGGCGCCACCGCCACCACCATGCAGCGCGCGGTCTCGATCATCGAGATCGCCGCCTACAGCCTCATCGTGGTGATGGGCGCCCGTCTCGCCCTCGCCAAGGGCCGCGGCCTGCTCGCCGCCTGGCGCGGCACCCCGCCGGCCCATGTGCACGGCGCCGATTGCGGCTGCGAGGACGGCCATCTCCACCTGCCGGGCCCGGACGCCCTGCCCAGGGCCGGCGGCGGCTGGGCGGCGTGGACGGCGGCGGTGCTCTCCATCGGCCTGCGCCCCTGCACCGGGGCGGTGCTGGTGCTGGTCTTCGCGCTGGCGCAGGGCATCTTCTGGGTGGGTGCCGCCTCCACCCTGCTGATGTCGGTGGGCACCGCCCTCACCGTCACCGCCACCGCCGCCCTCGCCGTGTTCGGCAAGCAGATCGCGGTGCGGCTGGCCGGCAGCCGCCCCGGCGGCGGCGCCCTGCTGCTGCGCGGGCTGGAGTTCGCCGCGGCGCTGGCGCTGGTCGCCTTCGGCCTCGCCCTGCTGACCGGCTACATGGCGAGCGAACGGCTCTTCTTTTCGTGAACTTGACGGCGGCCGCCGCTGCGTCACTATGTCCGGGTACGAGGTGCCGGCCAACGGCACCCGGAGGAAACGCCAGACCCGTGGACGGGCCCCCGCCCGCCACCGCACCGGAGGACGAGACCCATGGCCGCCGCGACCGCATGACCGCCTGACCAGACGGGGCCGCGCCCCGCTGCCAGACGTGCCCGCGACGGCCCGGCCGCACCGTTCCCCGAGGGGTGGAGACCACGAGGTCCTGCTCGGAGATGGAACATGGTGACACTCACGGCTTTCCGATCGTCCGGCTCCCGGACCGGCGCCGCGGCGCCGGAGCTTGCCGCGGCCGACTGCCTCGATGACCGCGAGACCGCCTCGCGCGAGGAACGCGAGCAGCTTCTGTTCAGCCGGCTGCCGCATCTGCTGCGCAGCGCCCGCGTCGCCCGCGGATGGGCCTGGCTCACCAACGGCACCCTGCCCGGCGACGTCGCCAGCCGCGCCGCCCTCGCCCGCCTGCCGGTGCTGCGGCGGGGCGATCTGGCGGCGATGCAGGCGGGCCGGCCGCCCTTCGGCGGGCTGGTGCCCGAGCCGGCCGGCTCGTTCAAGCGCATCTTCGCCAACCCCGCAGGCGCCAGGCTGGTGCTGGCGCCGGAGGCGACCGGGCAGGATTCCTGGCTCGCCGGCCGGGCGCTGCACGCCGCCGGCGTGCGCAAGGGCGACGTCGTGATCAACGCCCTGCCCTACCACCTCGCCTCCACCGGCTTCATCGTGGATTCGGCCTGCCGGACGCTGGGCAGCCCGGTGGTGCCGGCCGGGCCGGCCGAGTTCAGCGACGAGCTGGACCTGCGCATCGAGATCATCGAGCACCTGATGCCCACCGCCATCGCCGGCACCGGCGAGCTGGTGCTGCGGTTGCTGGACCGGGCGGCGGCGACCGGGCGGGACGTCTCCTCCCTCGGCATCGCCTTCCTCACCGAAGGCGGCACCGACCCGGCGACCCGCGCGCTGATCCAGCGCCGGGGGGTCGACGTGTTCGACACCATGCTGGTGCCGGAGATCGGCATCGTCGCCTTCGAGGACGGCGCGGGTGGCTTCGTGCTGAACGAGGACCTCATTGCCGAGATCGTTCATCCCGGCACGGGAGAGCCGGTGGCGCCGGGCGAGGCGGGCGAGTTGGTGATCACCAGCTTCGACCCGCACCACCCCTTCATCCGCCTCGGTACCGGCCAGCTCACCGCCGAGTGCCTGCCCGACCGGCCGGCCGCCCGCACCAATCTGCGGCTGGCGGGCTGGCTGGGCAGCGCGGAGCAGCAGGCGCGCTTCGGCGAGGTCAGCATCTCGGCGGCGCAGATCGCCCAGCTCCGCCGCAGCCACCCCGAGCTCAAGCGGGTCCGGCTCAGCCTGCGCCAGACCGGGGCGGGCGAGGAGGCGGTGCTCTGCGGGCTGATCGAGGAGGAGACCGGCGGCGAGGGCGACGCCCAACGGGCGGCGCTGGCGGCACGGGTGGCGGCGTCGCTGGCCCGCATAGCCCGTATCGCCGGGCGGGTCGAGCTGGTGCATGAGGGCCTGCCCAATGACGGGCGGCTGGTGAGCGACGAGCGGGTCTGAGGCGCGGCCGGCACGGGGCGGGCCGGCACAACCGCCCCGTGAGGATGGCGCGAGCCTTATGACAAGCCCGCGCCATCCTGCCCCAAAGCAGGCTCAGTCCTGCATGTAGTCGTGCACGACCTTGCCGAGGCCGAGCGTGAGGTCGGCCTTCAGATGCACCGCGGAGAGCACTTCGAGCACGGGCAGCTTGTAGACATCGGCGATGGCGTGGGGGAACAGGCCCAGCGCCGCCGGGCCGGTCCAGGCTTCCTTCAGCTCGATATCCTCAAGGTAATACTCGACCAGCTCGCAGATGCGGGTGGTGCCGTCGACATGGGGAATGATCTTGATGAGCCAGCTCGGGCTCAGCAGGGATTTCAGCACCGCGTCGTGGTCGGCCTTCTTGAATTTGTAGCCCATGGTGCCGGAGGCGCAGAGCACGCTGCCATAATGCAGACTGGCGACCAGCACGTCGCTTTCCACCTTGAAGGTCGGCTTGGCCAGCTTCTTCGGGAAGCCCCAGATTTCCCGGCCGCCGGCAATGGGCGCCTCGTCGTCGAGATACATGGAATGGACATAGCCGCCGGCCCGCCCCTCGAAGGTGACGGGAATCACCTGCCCGGTCTCGGTGTAATCCCCGAAGCCGGTGGAATCCGGCATGCGGATGAACTCGTACTTGACGATCGGCTCGGTGACCTCGAGCGGCTCCGGCACCACCGCCCGCAGCGCCTCGATGTCGGTGCGGTAGGTGATGATGAGATATTCGCGGTCGAAGAAGCGGTAGGGGCCGGTGGGGTAGGACGGGCTGGTGAGCGGCATCGACACGGCGGAGCGGCGAACGTCGGCGATCTTCATGGCGGGAGTTCCCTGCGACTGCGGTACCACCACTCTACCGGCCGCAGATGGCAGCGGGGAGACAAAATGCGCCCCGCCGGGCGCCCGCCGAATGTGCGGCCCCACCGGCCTTAGAGGATGACCAGCCCCGCCTTGCCGTCCTCGGTGCCCATGGCCACCGCGCCGCCGTCGCCGCGCCACGCCAGCGCGGTGATGGGGCTGGCGGCAGGGGCCCGCAGCAGGATTTCGGCGCCGTCATTGATGCGGATCAGCAGCACCATGCCGTCCTCATAGCCGCAGGCGACGATCTCCTCCTTGGGATGGCAGGCCACCGCGGAAACCCGCATGTCGCGCTGGCCGACCATGGTCGGCTGCTTGCCCATCGGCCCCTCGCGGCTCATGAAGGGCCAGAGGATCACCTCGGTCGAACCCGAAGTGGCGAGGTAGCGGCCGCCGGCGGTGAACTGCATCGAGCGCACCCGCGAGGGATAGCCGCTCATCCGCATATGCGCGCCTTCCGGCAGCCGCCAGCCGTGCAGCGCCGGCTCCTGCATGGTCGTGACGAGGAACTTGCCCTCGGGATGCCAGAGCACGCCGCGGTGCGAGCCCTTCCATTCGAGGAATTCGGGGGTAGCCACCGCATTGGGGAACCACAGCGTCACGCCGTTGTAATGGGCGATGGCGAGGCGCGTACCCTTCGGCGCGAAGGCGAGGCCGGCCACGGTGGAGGGCAGGTCCAACGTCTTTGGCTCGCCCTTCACCGGGTGGAAATGGGCGGTCTTTCCGGCGGACCAGGCAAAGGCCCCGTCCGGCCCGCTGGCCACGGCATCGATCCAGCGGCCCTTCTGCTCGGCGAGAGTGGTCGAGCTGCCGTCGCCCAGCGTTGCGACGACGCGCCCATCATCTCCGCCGGTCAGCACCCTGCGGGCATCACCGGCAACCGAAAGGATGGCGCCGCGATGGGCCGCGATCCGGCGCGGCTCGCCCGCCTCGGCGAGAACCAGGGCGCCATTGCCCGTCGCGAACAGCGCGACCTGCCCGAGGAAGCGCACCCCGACGGCTTCGCCACCGAGGTCGAGCGGACGAAGCTTGGAGGTCAGCGAGGAGGGAGCGGCGGGCGGGGTCGGCGGCAGGGGCGGCATGGGGCTACTCGACGGCTCGGCGGCGGGCTCGACGGCGGGGCCGCACGGAGGCGGCACATCCGCCGGTTAGCGGAAAACGCGGCGCGCGTCACCCCGGCAGGGCGCAGCGGGACGCGATGGACCGCCGCGCCGCCGCCGGTGTGGGGGGTCACGCGATGCAGGCGCGGAACCCCTTCTCCAGCGCCGCCGTGTCGAGCTGGCGGCCGATGAAGACGATGCGGCTCAGCCTCGCCTCGTCGGCACCCCACGGCCGCTGGTGGTCACCGTCGAGGATCATGTGCACGCCCTGGAACACGAAGCGGTCGGGGTCGTCCTTGAAGGCGAGGATGCCCTTGGAGCGCAGGATGTTGATGCCCTCGCGCTGGACCAGTTCCTGGATCCACGGGAAGAAGCGGTCGGGATCGAGCGGCTTGTCCGAGGAGAAGGAGACCGACTTCATCTCCTCGTCGTGGAAATGCTTGTGGCCGCCTTCGAGGAAGTCGGGATCGATGGCGGTGATGCGCTCGAGATCGAAAGCGCCCTGCCCCAGCACGCGGTCGATCGCGATGTTGGAGCGCTGGGTGTGGTGGATGCGGGCGAAGGGGTTGATGGCGCGGATGCGCAGCTCGACGTCCTTCAGTTCGCTCTCGGTGACAAGGTCGGTCTTGTTGAGCAGGATGACGTCGGCAAAGGCGATCTGGTTCTTCGCTTCCGGCGCGTCCTTCAGCCGGTCCTTCAGCCACTTGGCGTCGGCGACGGTGACCACCGCGTCCAGCGTGGTCTTGGCGCCGACGGTCTCGTCGACGAAGAAGGTCTGCGCCACCGGCGCGGGGTCGGCAAGGCCGGTCGTCTCAACGATGATGCCGTCGAACTCGCCCTTGCGCTTCAGCAGACCGTCGATGATGCGGATGAGGTCGCCGCGCACGGTGCAGCAGATGCAGCCGTTGTTCATTTCGAACACTTCCTCGTCCGCGCCCACGACGAGGTCGTTGTCAATGCCGATCTCGCCGAATTCGTTGACGACGACGGCGAATTTCTTGCCGTGCGGCTCGGAGAGGATGCGGTTGAGCAGCGTGGTCTTGCCGGCACCGAGATAGCCGGTGAGCACGGTGACGGGAATCTTGTCGGTCTGGACGTCGGGCATCGTCGGTCTCCTTGGCTGTCGCCAGCCTTCACATGCGTCGCGGCCGGGTGCAGTCCCGGCCATCCGCGTCCCGGTATCGAAAACGCGGGAGGCCCGGCAGGGTTTGCCTGCCGGGCCGGTCGCCACGTCCCGTGCCGAAGCTCAGCTCGACAGCGCCGAGGAAAGCTCGCGGACGTTATACTGTATCATGTCAATGTAGGTGCTCGCCGGTCCTTTGTCATCGGAGAGCGCGTCGGAATAGAGCGTGCCACCGACTTTCGCGCCGGACTCCTTGGCGATGCGGTCGGCGAGGCGGGGATCGGAGATGTTCTCGAGGAATACCGCCGGGATCTTCTCCGCCTTGATCTGCCGGATGATGCGGCCGACATCCTTGGCCGACGCCTCGGATTCGGTGGAGACGCCCTGCGGCGCCAGCAGCTTCAGGCCATAGGCGTCGCCGAAATAGCCGAACGCATCGTGCGAGGTGATGATGCGGCGCTGGTTCTGCGGAATGGTGGCCATGGCGGCACGCACCTCGACGTCGAGCGCCTTGAGCTTCTCGATATAGGCGGCGGCCTGCGCCTTGTAGGCATCCGTACCGGCGGGATCGGCGGCGATCAGCGCGTCGCGGATATTGGCGGCGTAAATCTCGACATTGGCGACGTTCTGCCAGGCATGCGGGTCGAGCGGACCATGGTCGTGGCCCTTGTCGGCCGCCTTCTTGCCGTGGTCGTGGCCGGCTTCGGCCTCGTCGTCGTCCTGCGGCTCTTCGGCGGTGCGATAGCGCGGGGTGACGCCTTCGGTGACCACCACCAGCTCCGCCTTGCTGCCGGACGCCTTCACCAGGCGGGGCATCCAGCCTTCAAGGCCGAGCCCGTTTTCGAACACCAGCTTCGCCCCGGCCACCGCCTTCGCGTCGTTGGGCGTCGGCTGATAGACGTGGGTGTCGCCATTGGGGCCGACCAGCGTGGTGACGGCGATGCGGTCGCCGCCGACCTGCTTCACGATGTCGCCGAGGATGGAGAAGGTCGCCACCACCGGCAGCCGGGCGGACGCCGCGTCCTGCGCGGCGGCGGGATGGGCGAGCGCGAGAGTGGCCGCGAAGGCGGCGAAGACGGCATGACGCCGGGAGAGCAGGACCAACCGCATGGGAAGGATCTCCGTTTCAGACAGACGGGAGCGATAAGGGGCTCAGGCTTCGAGATGGCGCCGCGGCACGAAGCGCGGCAGCAGCCCGCCGACGGGGCCGAACAGAACCGACAGCGCGTAGCCGACGCCGGCGACGAGGATGATGGCGGGCCCGGAGGGTGCGCCGAAATGATACGACACCAGCAGGCCGACCACGCCCGACGCCGCAGCGACCAGCGTCGAGATCAGCACGATGGCGGTGAGGTCCCGCGCCCAGAAGCGGGCGGCGGCGGCGGGCAGCATCATCATGCCGACCGCGAGCAGCGTGCCGAGCGCATGGAACCCACCGACGAGGTTCAGCACGACCAGCATGAGGAAGACGAGGTGGGACGGCGCCCCCGCCCGGCTCACCGAGCGCAGGAAGCCGGGATCGACGCACTCCAGCACCAGCGGACGCCAGAGCACGGCGAGGATGAGCATCGACACGGTGGAGATGCCGACGATCAGAAGCAGCGTGGCGTCGTCGAGCGCCAGCACCGTGCCGAACAGTACGTGCAGCAGGTCCACGTTGGAGCCGCGCAACGACACCAGCAGAACGCCGAGCGCCAGCGAAACCAGGTAGAACGCCGCCAGAGCCGCGTCCTCCTTCATCTCCGTCGCCCGGGCCACCGCCCCGGCGCCCAGCGCTACGGTGAAGCCGGCGACGAGGCCGCCGACGGTCATCGCGAACAGGTTCAGCCCGGCGGCGAGGAAGCCCACCGCCGCCCCGGGCAGGATGGCGTGCGCCATGGCGTCACCGGTGAGGCTCATCCGCCGCAGCATCAGCAGCACGCCCACCGGGCCAGCGCCCACCGCGATCGCCAGCACCCCGACCAGGGCGCGGCGCATGAAATCGAACTCGGCGAAAGGGCCGATGAGCGCGTCATACACGGTCATGCCGCACGCTCCGGCGCACAGATCGCGGCGCCCTCGTCCCAGGCCTCGCACATCTGGCGGGCACGGCGGAGATTGCCGTCGGACAGCACCTCGCCCGTCGCCCCCCACGCCACCGGGGTGCGGGCGAGCAGGAGGGTGCGGGGGAAATGCCGGCGCACCAGCTCGAAATCGTGCAGCACCGCGAGCACGGTGCGCGACTCGGCGTTCCAGCGCTCGACCAGCGCCACCAGATCCGCCACGGTGGCGGCGTCCAGCGCGGTGAAGGGCTCGTCGAGCAGAATGAGCCGGGCATCCTGCAGCAGCAGCCGGGCAAAGAGCGAGCGCTGCATCTGCCCGCCGGACAGCGTGCCGATGGGCCGCATCTCGAAGCCGGCCAACCCGACGGCGGCGATGGCCTCCTCGATCCGGCGATGGTCGGCGCGCCCGACTCCGCCGAACAGGCCGGTGCGGCGCCACAGCCCCATCGAGACGAGGTCATAGACCGAAATCGGGAAGCTGCGATCGACCTCGGCGGCCTGCGGGAGATAGGCGACGTCGCGGGGCGACAGGCCGGCCAGCTCGATGCCGCCCGAGAGCGGGCGCAGCGCGCCCATGATGCCCTTGAGCAGGGTCGACTTGCCGGCCCCGTTCGGCCCGCACACCGCGAGCATGTCACCGGCCGGCACCTCGCCATGGAGGTGATGCACCGCCGGGTGGCGGTCATAGCCGAGCGTGAGATTGCGGAAGGCCAGAACCTTGCCGCCGGAAGCCATCGGCGCCGCGCTCACGAGCTGCCTCCCGCGATAACCCAGAGGGCCGCCGCCCAGAGCAGCCCGGCCAGCGGCACCACGATGGCGAGGCGCTGCCACACCGCCAGCCGCAGCAGCGAGGCACCCGGCACCACCGGCCGCCGCGCCGTATGGGCGTGACCGCCCGGATGGCCCGCGGCATGGGTGCGGGCGGGAGCATGAGCGTCATGAGAATGCGCCGCGTGGCCGTGCGTCGTATGGCCGTGGTCCCTGTGATCATGGCCGCCGGCGGGGTGGGCCGCGCCAGGACCGTGCCCGGCATGGGACGCGCCCGATGGAACCGGACCTGTTTCGGCGGCGCTGGAGGCAGGGCGGGGGTGGCGAGCAGCGAGCATGGCGCTTCTGATACATCATATCGGAAAGCCCTGTCCATCCCGAAAATGAGACTTTGTATCACCTTGCCGCTGCGAGAGCCGCCCGCGCGTTACAATTGTCGCATTGCACCATCTCGACGCCGCGCCTTCGGCGACCTATAGGAGACGCCTCTTTTGCCGGATGAGCCGGCACGCCGATCGGGAGCCTTCCTCATGGACATTTCGCGCATTTCGGCCGGACCGAACCCGCCGGACGAGATCCACGCCTTCATCGAGATTCCGGCCGGTGGCGCGCCGGTGAAGTACGAGCTGGACAAGGAATCCGGCGCGCTGTTCGTCGACCGCTTCCTGCACACGCCGATGTTCTACCCCGGCAATTACGGCTTCATCCCCCAGAGCCTGGGCGACGATGGCGACCCGCTCGACGTAATCGTGATTTCGCCCATCCCGGTGCTGGCCGGTTCCGTCATCGCCTGCCGTCCGGTCGGCGTGCTGATGATGACCGACGAGAAGGGCGGCGACGAGAAGATCCTCGCGGTGCCGGCGAACTCGGTCTACCCCTACCACTCCAAGATCAACACCTATGCCGACCTGCCGCCGCTGATCGTGGAGCAGGTCGCCCACTTCTTCACCCACTACAAGGATCTGGAGAAGGGCAAGAAGGTCACCGTGGCCGACTGGGCCCCGACCGAGATGGCCAAGGAAGTGATCCGCAAGGCCATCGCCGCCGCCTCGGCGAAGTGAGCCCCGCGGTAAAGCCGCAGCGGACACCCACCTGAACCGCCCATTGCCGGACGGTTCCGACAGACAACAAGGGCCGCCCGCCACGTGCGAGGCGGCCCTTGGCATTTTCATTGCTGGACGCCGGCACCACCCGTGTCGGAGTTCCTCATGCCCCTCGCTTTCCCGAATCGCGGCAGCTACCGCGACCGCATCATTCCCGCCGCCGAGCTGAGCGAGGTCGGCCCGCCACCCTACGGCAACACCTACCCGGTCAAGCTGCCGGACGGCGACTGGGCCGAGCTTCCCTTCCTCGCGCTACCGCCCGATTTCGATACGGCGATTGCCTATCTCTGCATCACCGAGAATTCCTTCGCGCTGGAAGACCGGCTGTCCTCCGCCATGGCCGAGCAGGTGCGCGACCTCGCTCCCGAGGTAGTGGTGGGCATGCCGACCCTCGGCATGGTGCTCGCCGCCTCGGTGGCGAAGAAGCTCGGCCACGCCCATTACGTACCGCTCAGCTATTCCCGCAAGTTCTGGTTCGAGGACGAGCTGTCCATACCGGTCATCTCCATCACCAGCCCGCTCAAGCCGAAGACGGTCTTCATCGACCCCCGGCTGCTGGAGCGGCTGGAGGGCCGCCGCGTGCTGCTGGTGGAGGATGTGATCTCGACCGGCGGCACCGTCTCCGCCGAGCTGGAGCTGATGCGGCGGATCGGCGCCAATGTCGTGGGGGTTTCCACCGCCATCAAGGAAACCCGGGTCTGGGAGAAGACCCTTGGCGCCATCGACCCGGCGTGGCCCGGGCTGGTGCGGGCGCCAATCGGCTGCCCGCTGTTCCGTAAGGGCGAGGGCGGCTGGTATCCCGACTGGTCGACCCTGCCGGCCTGAAGCGCCGGCCTCACGCCCCGGCAGCGCCTCCCGGACGTGCTGGCGGCACCGCCGGGGCGCCGCCGGCTTCAGCCGGAAAAGCCCATGCCCGCCAGCGCCGCCTCCAGCGCGGCGGTGAGCAGCACGCCCTCGCGGGCGGCGCGGGCGCGGTTGCCGAGGCGCCGGGTGCCGGGCAGCCGGGCGCCCGGCTCGTTCTCGATGGCATGGGCCAGCCGTTCGAGGTGGTCGAGATAGGCCGGCCCCGCGGCACGGCCGGGGTCGATGGCGATGAGGACCTGTCCGACCGCGGCTGGCGGGCCCTCGCCGTCGAAGAAGCTCGGCGTGTCGAAGGAGAAGGTCGAGGCGGTGAGCGCCGCGGAGATCACCTCGATGACGAAAGCCAGCGCCGTACCCTTGGCCTCGCCCATCGGCACCATGGTGCCGGCGAGCCCGGCCTTGGCGTCGGTGGTGGGGTTGCCGTGGCGGTCCAGCGCCCAGCCCTCGGGAATCGATTCGCCGCGCTGGGCCGCCGCCAGCACATTGCCGCGCGCGACCTTGGCGACCGAGAGGTCGACCACGGCGGGCGGCCGGTCCTTCAGCGGCGTCGCGAAGGCGAGCGGGTTGGTGCCGAACAGCGCCCGCCGCCCGCCCCACGGCGCGATCGAGGCCGAGGCATTGGCGAAGGCCAGCGCCACCAGCCCCCGTTCGGCCAGCCGCTCCGCCGGATGGCCGGCCACGCCGAAATGGCTGGAGCGGCGCAGGCCGCAAAAGGCGATGCCGGTCTCGCGGGCGAGACTCTCCAGCGCCGGGAGGGCGAGATCGATGGCGGGATAGGCAAAGCCGTTGCCGGCGTCGACGCCGAGTATGGCCGGCGCCAGCCGCCGCAGCGTCGGCCGGGCGTGACCGTCGATCTTGCCCGCCGCCGCCATGGCGGCATAGCTCGGCAGCCGGGCGAGGCCGTGGCTGGCGAGCCCGTCCGCCTCGGCATTCACCAGCGCAGCGGCGGTGCCGGCGGCATTGGCGGGCGCGGTGCCGAAGCGCTCCAGCACCTGTGCGGCATAGGACCGGGCCTCGTCGAGGGAGAGGCGGCGCCCTTCCGGGGCGCTCACGCGCCGGCCCCCGGGCCGGTGGCACCCAGCGGCCCGCCCGGAAGCCGGGCGAGATCGAAGCGGTGCACGTCGTCCAGCAAGGCGATGAAGGCGCGGGCGCCGAAGGCAAGGCACGCCTCGCCCTTGGCCGGCGTCGCCTCGGTGGCGTCGCCCATGGCGCCGGTGGGCTGGATGTCCTGCGCCATCCAGCCGAAGCCGGCGGGGGTGCCGGCGCGCAGATAGGCGAATTCCTGCTCCATGCCCAGCGTCGCCGGCGCGAAGTCGGCGATCGCCTCCTCCCGCACCACGTCGGGACGGGCGGCCATGATCAGCGAGGTTTCAATGCCGCCGGCATGAATGCCGTGCTGGCGCTCGCGGGTGCTGAACAGTTCGTCGGGATAGCCGAAACGGTGCCACGAGATGGTCACCGCCAGCATGCCGAGCCGGGCCCGCAGGTCGCGGGCGACGATGTCGATGATCGAGACGTTGCCGCCATGGGAATTGACGAACACGATCTTGCGCACCCCGGCACGGTGGACGCTCTCGCCGATCTCTGTCCAGGCCCGGATCACGGTTTCGGCCGACAGCGTCAGCGTGCCGGGAAAGTCGATGTGCTCATTGGACTTGCCGACGCACTGCATTGGCAGGAACACCGCCGGCAGTTCCTCGGGCAACAGGCGCTGCACCGCGTCGAGATAGGCCTGGCCGATCATCACGTCGACGCCGACCGGCAAATGGGGACCATGCTGCTCCACCGCCGCCACCGGCAGCACCGCGATCCAGTTCGCGGTGTCGCCCTGGGCGAAGTCGCCCCAGCTCAGTTCCGTCCAGAAGCGTTTCGGCGGCATGTGCGTTCCTGTTCCGCGCCGCCGCTGAGCCGGGGCGGCGCTCGTCTCGTTCGGTTCCGTCATAGAAGCAGGGCACGGCGGGCGACAAGCCCGATCGGCGTCCGGCGGCCCTGCCGCGTGCCTCACCCCCCTCAGCGGGCGGCCAGCGCCTCGATCTCCACCTTGAACTCGGGGCGAGTGAAGCCGGAAACGATCATCAGGGTGGAGGCCGGCGGCGGATCGGCGACGAAACGGTCGCGCGCGGCCATGTAGCCGGCCATATGGGCGCGGTCGGTGACATAGGCGTTGAGGCGCACGATGTCGGCCGGAATCATGCCGGCTTCGGCAAGGCAGGCGGCGATGGCGCGGAAGCAGATGTCGGCCTGAGCCTCGGCCCCCTCCGGCACGGCGTCGTCCGGTGCGATGCCGAGCTGGCCGGAAACCAGCAGCAGGCGGGCGCCGGGCGGAACCTCCACGGCGTGGCTGTAGCGGGCGAAGGGAGCGCGGACGGCGGAGGGGACGAGATGGCGCAGCATGCAGCCAGCCTAGCCCCGCAGCCCCGGCGCGCAACCCCCCGCAGCGGCGAAAGCCTGCATGCGCTGACGGCGCAGACCGCCGCTCTCCGCCGCCGGCAGAACCGACCCGGCGTCGAGTTCAGGCGCGCAGCGCCTCCCATGTCTTGCGGCCGACAATGCCATCCGCCTCCAGCCGCTGGGCGCGCTGGAAGGCGATCACCGCGAGTTCGGTGGCGGCGCCGAAATCGGTGTCGACCGCGACCGGGTAGTCCCTGGCGCGCAGCAGCCTCTGCAGTTCGCCCACCGCATCGTCGCGGGAGCCGCGGCGCAGCACCGGGGACAACCCGCCTTCCTGCGCCGCCACCACCACCGCCCGCATCTCGGCAAGCGCGGCCTTGGCCTTGCGCAGATAGGCGCCGCGCTCGTCCAGCCCGTTCTGGCCGCCATTGACGAGGCGGGTGACGGTCACGAGGTCGTCGGCGTCGGCGGCCTTGTTGATGCCGCGGCGCTTCCAGTACTCGCAGGCGATCACCAGCGACAGCACGGGCTCCGCCGCCCGCTCCGGCTCGCCCACGAGGTCGATGCCGAGCGCCTCGCCATAGGCCTTGTAATTGGCCCGCCCGGTCAGTTGCAGCAGGCCGCGCCCCTTGAAGCGCCGGCCGTCGCCCGCCTCGGTGTTGCCGAGGTCGCGGCGGCCTTCATAGGCGGCGCCGGAGGCGAATTCCTGCGTGGTGCGGAAGCCGGCGCATTCATGCGTCACCTGCCCCATGAAATGGGCGATGCGCAGCGGGGCGCCGATGTCGTAGCGCTCGAGCGTCGCGGCCAGCGCAGGCCCGATGGCGGAGATGATGGCCGCCTGCGCCTCGGCGAACTTGCCGGAAAAGCGTGGAGCAACCTTGCGGATGAATTCCGCATCGACTGGAAGCATGACCCTCCCCCCGGAGACCACGGACCGCGCCATTGCCGACGACGCCACGATTGTACCCCGCCCCGGGGGATTCCGTAACGGAATTTCGGGGCAGCCGTGGACGCTTGGCAGGCCGCCGCGGACGGCATATGCATCCGCGTTAGGCTCGCCTAATATGCCGCCATCCGGCCTAAGCGCTTTGCATGGGGAGACATTGATGCGCCTCGGTTTCCGCCCTCTCGGCTCGCGGCTGCTGCGCGCCGCCCTGCTGATCGGCCTCGGCCTTGCCGGCGCGGCCGGCGCCCTCACCGCCGCACCGGCGCAAGCGGCGGACAAGGTGACGTTCGGCACCAACTGGGTCGCACAGGCCGAGCATGGCGGCTTCTATCAGGCGGTGGTCGACGGCACCTATGCCAAATACGGCCTTGACGTGCGCATCCTGCCGGGCGGGCCGCAGGCCAACAACCGGCTGCTGCTGCCGGTGGGCAAGATCGACTTCTACATGGGCGCCAACATGCTGCAGGCGTTCGACTCGGTGAAGGAGGGCATCCCCACCACCGTCGTCGCCGCCATCTTCCAGAAGGACCCGCAGGTCCTCATCGCCCATCCCGACGTGAAGAGCTTCGCCGATCTCAAGACCCGCACCCTCTTCATCTCCAAGGAGGGGCTCGCCAGCTACTACCAGTGGCTGGTGAAGGATTTCGGCTTCAGCGAGGCCCAGGTGAAGCCCTATACTTTCAACGTCGCGCCCTTCCTCGTCGACAAGAACAGCGCGATGCAGGGCTACATCACCTCCGAGCCCTACGCGGTGGAGAAGCAGGGCGGCTTCAAGCCGGCGCTGTTCCTGCTCGCCGACCAGGGCTTCGACACCTACTCCACCACGATCGAGACCCGGATTGATCTCGCCGACAAGAACCCGGACCTCGTGCAGCGTTTCGTCGATGCCTCGATCATCGGCTGGTACAACTATCTCTATGGCGACAATGCCAAGGCCAATGCCCTGATCAAGCAGGACAACCCGGAGATGACCGACGAGATGATCGCCTTCTCCATCGCCAAGATGAAGGAATTCGGCATCGTCGATTCCGGCGATACGCTCACCTCCGGCATCGGCGCCATGACCGACGCCAAGATGAAGAGCTTCTTCGACAAGATGGTGCGGGCCAAGGTGGTGGATGCCGGGATCGACTACACCAAGTCCTACACGCTGAAATTCGTGAACAAGGGTGTCGGCAAGGAGCTGCGCCCCCAGTGACCGGCGCCGGCGACCGACGACCGGTCGGGGGCGGCGCAAGCCGCGGCGCCCACGGCGACCCCATCCTCACCCTGCGCGGGGTGGGCAAGGCGTTCGACAACGGGGTCACCGCCCTCTCCGGGCTCGACATGGAAATCCGTGACGGGGAGTTTCTCTCCCTGCTCGGGCCGTCCGGCTGCGGAAAATCGACCGCGCTGCGGCTGATCGCCGGCCTCAGCGCCCCCACCAGCGGCGTCATCGACCATGCCCGGCCGGCGGCGGAACGCCACTCCATCGGCTTCGTGTTCCAGGAGCCAACCCTGATGCCGTGGGCCAGTGTGTTCGGCAATGTCCACCTGCCGCTGCGGCTGAAGGGCCAGAGCCGGCGCGCGGCCGAGCCGGCCATCGAGGAGGCGCTGGAGCGGGTCGGCCTCGCCGGCTTCCGCGACGCCTATCCCCGCGAGCTCTCCGGCGGCATGAAGATGCGGGTGTCGATCGCCCGGGCGCTGGTGACGCGGCCGAGCCTGCTGCTGATGGACGAGCCCTTCGCCGCGCTGGACGAGATCACCCGCTTCAAGCTGAACAACGACCTTCTCGCCCTGTGGAAGCAGCTCGGCTGCACCGTCGTGTTCGTCACCCATTCGGTATTCGAATCGGTATTCCTCTCCACCCGCATCCTCGTCTTCCGGGCCCGGCCGGGTCAGGTGGCGGCGGAGATCGCGATCGACCCGCACGTGCCGCGCGACGAGGCGTTCCGCACCTCGGCCGACTATGCCGGCATGTGCCGGCGCACCTCGCAGGCGCTGGCGGCCGCCATGGGCGAGAGCGCGGGCGGGGGCGGCCTCGCGTGAGCCCGCGGCGGACATGGCGCCCCGCCCTTCCGCCGGTCCGGTGGCTGATGCCGCTGGTGGTCGGCGCGGTGGTGGTCGTGGCGTGGGACCTGCTGGTGCGGCTCAACAACCTCCCGCCCTATGTGCTGCCTTCGCCGGAGGCGGTGCTGGCGACGCTGGTGAAGGACTGGAGCGTGCTGTTCGCCTCGCTGCTGGTCACGCTGCGCATCACCGTACTGGCGCTGCTGGCGGCGGTGACGGGCGGCGGGCTGCTGGCGCTGGTGTTCGCCTCCGCCCGCATCGTCGAGCTGTCGCTGTTTCCCATCGCGGTGCTGCTGCAGGTGACGCCGATCATCGCCATCGCGCCGCTGATGCTGATCTATCTGCAGCCGGACACCGCGGTGCTGGTGTGCGCCTTCATCGTCGCCTTCTTCCCCATCCTGTCCAACACCACGATGGGGCTAAACTCGGTGGACCCGAACCTGCGGGACCTGTTCGCGCTGTCCGGCGCCAGCCGGCTGCAGAGCCTGCTGCTGCTGCGGCTGCCGGCGGCGCTGCCCTATTTCCTCAGCGGCCTTAGGATCGCCGGCGGGCTGGCGCTGATCGGCGCCATCGTCGCGGAGATCGCCGCCGGGTCCGCCGGGCAGGGTTCCGGCCTCGCCTTCCGGGTGGTGGAATCGGCCTACCGGCTCAACATACCGCGCATGTTCGCGGCGCTGCTGCTGATCTCGCTCACCGGCATCTTCATCCACGGCGCGCTGAGCCTGCTATCGTGGCTGGCGCTGCGGCGCTGGCACGAGAGCGCGCTGGACCCCGGCCGATGAGCGCGCTGCCCGATCTCACCGGCCTCGCCGCCCCGCGCTACCGGCTGGCCGGGGCCCGGGTGCCGGCCTGCCTGCTGCCCGCTGACCTGACGGCGGACGCCGCGCTGGCGGTGGACGCGGAGGGGCTGGCGCGGGTCGACATCGAGGTGGAGCACGGCCGCCTCGGGCGCATCGCCCCGGCCGGCCACCTTCCCGGCGAGGACGGCGGCCGCAAGGATGTGGCCGGCGGCAGCGCGAGCGGCGACACCCCGGCCGGCGACGAGGCGTTGCCCCGTATCGCTCTGGACGGCCGGCTGGTGCTGCCCGGCCTCGTCGATGCCCACACCCATCTCGATAAGGCCTTCATCTGGAGCCGTGCGCCGAACCCGGACGGCAGCTTCCAGGCCGCCATCGCCGCTGCCTCGGCGGACGCGGCGGCAAACTGGAGCGCGGCGGACCTGCGCCGGCGGATGGATTTCGCCCTGCGCTGCGCCCATGCCCACGGCACCGTCGCGCTGCGCAGCCATCTCGACAGCTTCGGCGCGCAGACCGACATCTCCTGGGGCGTCTTCGCCGAATTGCGGGCGGAGTGGGCCGGGCGCGTCGCCATACAGGGCGTGAGCCTGTGCACCATCGACATGGCGGCCGACCCCGAGGCGCTGGCGCCGGTGGTCGCGGCGGTGCGCCGCCATGGCGGGGTGCTCGGCGCCTTCCTCTACCCCAGCCCGAACCTCGCCGCCGGGCTGGAGGCGCTGTTCGACGCCGCCGAGCGCCACGGTCTCGATCTCGACTTCCACGCCGACGAAACCGACGACCCCGCGGCGCAGGGCCTGCTCGCCATCGCCCGCCTCGCCAACCGCCGCCGGTTCGGCGGCCGCCTTCTTGTCGGGCATTGCTGCTCGCTGGCCGCGCAGGATGCGGCACAGGTCGACCGCACGCTGGACGAGGCGGCGCGGGCCGGGCTCGCCGTGGTATCGCTGCCGCTGTGCAACCTCTATTTGCAGGACCGGACCCCGGGCCGCACGCCACGCTGGCGCGGGGTGACGCTCGTTCACGAGATGAAGGCCCGCGGCATCGAGGTGATGGTGGCGAGCGACAATGTGCGCGACCCGTTCTACCCCCATGGCGACTTCGACATGATCGAGATCTGGCGGGAGGCGAGCCGCATCCTGCACCTCGATCATCCGGTGGCGGACTGGCCGCGTATCGTCGGCGCCGCGCCGGCGAAGGTTCTGGGGCTCGATGCCGGCAGGCTGCGCAGCGGCGGGCCGGCCGACCTCGTCATCACCGGCGCGCGTTCGATCCACGGCCTGTTCGCCCGGCCCGGCACCCCGCGCCTCGTGGTGCGGGGCGGCCGGCCAAGCGAAGCCCGTGCGCCGAATCTCGCCGAGCTGGAAAAGGAGATCGCCCGCCCATGACCGACACGGAGCTTCGCCGGGAGGCCCCAGCCTATGACCTCGCCGCGCTGCGGGCCCGGCTGGAGGGCCTGCGCCTCGACGACAACCCGGCCATCCTGCGCCAGAAGAGCCGCGATTTCTTCTGGTATTCGCCAGTGCTCAAGCGCCAGCTCGACGAGGTCACCGCCGATCTCGTCGTCTACGCCACCACGCCGGAAGAGGTGGCGCGGGTGCTCGCCGCCGCCTTCGCCCTCGGCATCCCGGTGACGCCGCGCGGCGCGGGCACCGGCAATTACGGCCAGGCCATGCCGCTCGCGGGGGGCGTGGTGCTCGACCTCTCCGGCCTCGACCGGGTGCTGGAGATCGAGCCCGGCTTCGTGCGGGCGCAGGCCGGCGCGATCATCGCCGACATCGACGCCGCGACGAAGGCGCACAGCGGCCAGGAGCTCCGGCTCCACCCCTCCACCTACCGCACCGCCTCGATCGGCGGCTTCATCGCCGGCGGTTCGGGCGGCGTCGGCTCCATCACCTGGGGCGGGCTGCGCGATCTCGGCAACGTGCTGGCGCTCACCCTGCTGACGATGGAGGCGGAGCCGCGCCGGCTGCGGCTTTCCGGCGACGACCTCGCCAAGGTGACCCATGCCTACGGCACCAACGGCATCATCATTGAGGTTGAGATGCCGCTCGCGCCGGCCCACGACTGGGTCGAGCTCATGGTCGGCTTCGACGATTTCGCCGCGGCGGCGGCCTATGGCAACGGCCTTGGCGAGCAGGACGCCATCCTGAAGAAGCTGGTGTCGGCGATCGCGGCGCCGGTGCCGCAGGATTATTTCCTCCGGCACCGCAAATATCTTCCCGATGGAAAGCATGTCGTGCTGGTGATGGTGGCGCCGATCGCGCTCGGCGCCTGCCTCGCCTTCACCGCCCGCCATGGCGGCGACCTCCTGTTCCGGTCCGACACGCTGGCGCCGGAGGAGGCCAAGGGGCTGCCGCCGCTGTACGAGCTGGCGTGGAACCACACCACGCTGCGGGCGCTGCGGGTCGATCCGGCCATCACCTATCTGCAGACGCTCTACCTCTTCCCCGACCAGCTCGCTCGTGTCGCCGGCATTCACGCCCGGCTCGGCGCGGAGGTGCCGGCGCATCTGGAATTCGTCCGGTTCGACGGCAAGATAACGTGTTTCGGCCTGCCGCTGGTGCGCTTCACCACCGAGGAACGGCTGGAGGAGATCATCGCGCTGCACGAGACGGCCGGCATCCCGGTGTTCAATCCCCACCGCTACACGCTGGAGGAAGGCGGCATGAAGCAGACCGACGCCGCCCAGCTCGCCTTCAAGCGCGAGGCCGACCCGCGCGGGCTGCTGAACCCGCACAAGATGATCGCCTGGGAGGACCCGGCGTTCGACTTCGCGGCGGCGCGGACCTATCTGTTTCCCGGGCTGCGGAAAAGCTGAGCCGGAGAAGCCGAACCATGCGCGTCCTGCTGGTCTACTGCCACCCAGTACCGGAGAGCTTCAATGCCGCGGTGCGCGACGCCGCGGTGCGGGGCCTCGCCCGGGCCGGACACGAGGTGGACCTGCTGGACCTCTATGCCGAGGGCTTCGACCCGGTGATGGGCGCGCAGGAACGGCGCGACTACCACACGCCGGGCACCAACCTGCTGCCGGTGGCCGACCATGTGGCGCGGGTGAAGCGGGCGCAGGCGCTGGTGCTGGTCTATCCCACCTGGTGGTACGGCCCGCCCGCCATGCTGAAAGGCTGGCTCGACCGCGTGCTGATCCCCTACGAGACCTTCGGCATGCCGAAGCCCTATCGCCCGCTGGAGCGGCACCTCACCAACATCCGGCTGCTGGCGCTGGTGACCACGCTCGGCTCGCCCTGGTGGTGGTGGCGCTGGATCGGCCAGCCGGGCCGGCGCCTGCTGGCGGCGGGCATCGGCGGCATCATCGACCCGAAGGCACGCCAGCTCTGGCTGGCGCTCCACGCCATGGACAGCGCCGGCGAGGAAAAGCGCCGCCGCTTCCTGGCCCGGGTGGAGGCCCGGTTCGCCGGCTTATGAGCTGCTTTCCCGGCACACGGTTCTCTTTGACGGCGAACCGGATTGCGGCCATGGTGTGGCATCTGGAACGCTCGGGGGCCACGGTGAAAGACACGCTGGACAAGAGCATCGGCCACCGGCTGCACCACGCCGCCCGGTTGCAGCGCGCCCTCGCGGCCCGCCACCTCACCGAACTCGGGCTGTTCCCGGGACAGGAAACCGTCCTCAAGCTGCTGGCGGAGACCGACGGCCGCACCATGACGGAGCTTGCCGCCGCGCTGCAGGTTCGCCCGCCCACCGCCTCCAAGACGGTGGGGCGCCTCTCCGCCCAGGGCCTGCTCACGCGCCGTGCCACCGACGGCGACGGCCGGCTGGTTCGGGTCTATCTCACGGAGGAAGGCCGCCAGCGCGCCGGCGCCATCGACGGCATCTGGAACAGCCTGGAAGACACCATGGTCGCCGGGCTCGACGGCAAGGACCGCAAGCGCCTGCGCAAGCTGCTGCGCAAGCTGGAGAAGAACCTCGCTCTCACGCTCGGCGCCGCCGTTCCCGCCGGCGCCGAGCCGGAGGAGGACGAGGCGCCGGAAGAGGTGGCCGACGACGCGGCCTGACGCCGGCCCTGCGTTTCGACCAATGCCGCACTCGCGCCGGCGGCCCGGCGCACCTATAGAGGCGGTCGGCTGCCTCCTTGCGAGAATCCCCGCGTGCCCGTGCCCCCCGCCCCTGACGTTTTGCCCGCCCCCGCGCCGCCGGCGGCCGCCTCCTCCCGGCTGGCGGGAATCGGGCTGATCTGCGCCGCCTTCTTCGTCTTCGCCGTGCTCGACGCCACGGTGAAGTGGCTCGGCACCCACCTCAACGCGATGGAAATCGTCTGGGCGCGCTATATGGGCCAGTTCGTGCTCTCCTGCGCGGTGCTGAATCCGTGGGTGACGCCGGGGGTGTGGCGCACCCGGCGGCCGGTGCTGCAGGTGGTGCGCTCGCTGCTGCTGCTGGGCACCACACTCGGCAATTTCTATGCGCTGCAGTATCTCCAGCTCGATCAGACCATTTCCATCACCTTCTCCATGCCGTTCTTCGTCGCCCTGCTGGCGGGGCCGATCCTGGGGGAGTGGATCGGCGTGCGGCGCTGGCTGGCGATCATGGTCGGCTTTTCCGGCGTGCTGCTGGTGGTGCGCCCCGGCGTCGCCGACATCCACCCCGCCATCCTCGCCTCGCTGGCGAGCGCGCTGTGCTACGCGCTGTACAATGTGACGACCCGGCTGCTGGCGGCGACGGACTCCACCGCCACCACCATGTTCTATTCCTCCTCGCTCGGCGCCGGCCTCACCAGCCTGGCGCTGCCCTGGGTCTGGAGCGCGCCGGAAGGCGCTGCCGTGCTGGGCAATCTCGCCCTCACCGGGCTTTACGGCGGCATCGGCCATCTGCTGCTGGTGCTGGCCCACCGCCGGGCCCCGGCGGCGGTGCTGGCGCCGTTCCTCTACACCGAAATCATCTGGATGGTGCTTGCGGGCTGGGTCATCTTCGGCCAGACGCCGACGCCGTGGACGCTGGCGGGTGCCGGCGTCGTCATCGCCTCCGGCCTCTACCTCATCGCCCGCGAGCGCGCCGACCGGGCGGAGCGGGCGATCGAGGCCACGGTGGGCGACTGAACCCGCCACCCTGCATTCCGCGGCCGCGGCCGCAGCGAGAGGAGAGCCCGCCATGGCCGTCGACGATACCCGCCCCGAACTTCTCCAGACCGGGCCGATGATGGCGATGATCGAGGAACAGCTCGCCCGCCACTTCCGCGTCCACCGGCTCGACGGGCCGGACGGCGAGGCCGTGCTGGCGGAGGCCGGCCCGCGCATCCGCGCGGTGGCGACCGGGGTCGGCGCCACCGCCGGCACCCGTCACCGCGTCACCGGGGCGCTGATGGACCGGCTGCCGCAGCTCGAAATCGTCGCCAATTTCGGCGTCGGCTACGATTCGGTGGACGCGGAAGCGGCCGGCCGGCGCGGCGTCGTCGTCACCAACACGCCCGGGGTTCTCGACGACGAGGTGGCCGACCTCGCCGTCGCGCTCACCCTGTCCACCGTGCGCCGGCTGCCGCAGGCGGAACGTCACCTGCGCGAGGGCCGCTGGCCGGCGGGAAGCTTTCCGCTCTCCCCCACCCTGCGGAACCGCAGCATCGGCATTGTCGGCATGGGCCGGATCGGCCGGGCCATCGCCCGCCGGCTGGACGGCTTCGGCCGCCCGATCGCCTATCACACCCGGCGGCCGGTGCCCGACCTGCCCTATCCCCATTTCCCCGAGCTGATCGCGCTCGCCCGCGAGGTCGGCGTGCTCATCGTCATCGTGCCCGGCGGCGCCGAAACCCATCACATGATCGACGCCGCCGTGCTGGAGGCGCTGGGGCCGGAGGGCGTCCTCATCAATGTGGCGCGCGGCTCGGTGGTGGACGAGCCGGCGCTGATCCGGGCGCTGCAGGACGGCACCATCGCCGCCGCCGGCCTCGACGTGTTCGAGCATGAGCCGCATGTGCCGGCGGAGCTGATCGCGCTCGACAACGTGGTGCTGCTGCCTCACGTCGCCTCGGCGACCCATGTCACCCGCAACGCCATGGGCCAGCTCGTGGTGGACAATCTTCTCGCCTGGCGCGACGGTCGCCCGCCGCTGACGCCGGTGCCGGAGACGCCGTGGCCGCCGCACTCGCGGTGAGCCGGCGCCGGGCCCGCCGCGGCATCGCGCCGATGCGCCGCTAACCCGGAGAGCGCGCGGACCCTCTCCCCCGGCCTGCGTTGCGCGCCGGTCCGCCCCCGCCCTACAGTGTCGGCCGATCCGCCGGAGCCGCGCATGTTCCGTTCTCGCCCGTTCGTCGCCACGGCGCTCGGCCTCGTTCTTCTCGCCGTTGCGCAACCGGTTGGCTGCGCCGCAGCCGGGGCGAACACCGCCTCCGGCCGCAGCGCGCCGGAGGGCGCGGCCGGGCGCTCCGCTGCCGAGGCCGTCGCGGCCCTTGCCGGGCGCTACCGCATCACCAACGCCGATGGCGACCGTGCCTGCCCGCTGGTGCTTACCACCACGCCCGCCACCGGCGGGGGCGGGCGCTACGGCGTCGAGCTGGATCAGCCGGCCTGCACCCAGGCCATCCTGTTCACCGCCGACATCTTCGGCTGGCGGCCGGGGGCGGGCAATTCCATCCTGCTGGAAACCCGGCAGGGCCGGCTGATCGCGGAGTTCACCGAAGGTGTCGCCGGCACCTGGGAGGCGCTGCGCGAGAATGACGGGGTCTATTTCCTCGTCAATCCCGCCCTCGCCGAACCGAGCCGGGTGCCGGAGCCGGCCGAGCTCGCCGGCCCCTGGAGCCTCGGCCGGGCGGATGGCGGGCCTGCCTGCCGCGTCGAGCTGAAGCCCGAGCCGGACAGCGCCGGGCGCCTGCCGGCCGTGGCCGAGCCCGCCTGCGCCCCGCTGTTCGGCCGCTTCGCCCTGCAGAGCTGGCGGCTGGACGGGCTGGACCTGCTGCTGCTGCCCGCCAGCGGCCCGCCCCTTCGCTTCGTGGCGCAGGAAGAGGGCGGGTGGGCCAAGATGCCGGCGGGCAGCCGGCCGCTCGTGCTCACCCGTCCCTGACCCGCCGGCTATTTCGGCGGCGCCACCACCTGATAGACCACGCTGGTGCCGGAGAAGCTCGGCTGATACCAGCGGTTGCCGCAGCGGCGATAGCCGACGCCGCCGATCTTTTCCGCCGCGCAGCTCGACGGCAGCTTATAGGCGACGGCGCCCAGCGGCACATTGCCGGTCAGGGCGTGGTCGTCATTCTCCCCGCCATTGCTGCCGGTGCTGAAGAAGCCCGGCCAATAGCCGCCGGGGGGATGGAAGGCGGTGGGCCCTGGGGTCAGGGCGTGATAGGCGCCGCTGCCGTCGGTGTCGATCTCGCGGGTCGCGGGCGAGCCGGCGACGCTGCCGAAGCCATGCCCGCCGAAGCCACCGCCAAAGCCGCCCTCGGTGCCGCCGCCGGTGCCGCCACCGCCGAAGCCGCCGCCGGCCATGCCGCCATCGCCGCCATGGTCGCCCCCGTGGTCGCCGCCTCCTCCGCCGCCGCCTCCTCCGCCATGGGCGAAGGCGGGTGCGGGCAGCAGCGCGGCGGCCGGCACGGCCAATGCCACCAGCGCGAGCACGGCACCGGCCACCCCAGCGCGCAGCGCAGCCCGATCTCCTGTGCGCCCGCTCATGGCGTGCCTCCCACCATCTCGTCCGCCGGGCGGACCTTGATGCGCGTCATGTCCGGGCCGGGCGCGAAGACGAAGGCCGCCTCCGCCGGCTCCACCTCGCGCCAGCTCAGCACCGCGTCGAAGCGCGGCCAGTTGGGATGGCGCAGATCGACGAAGGCATATTTCAGTGGCAGCGGCGCGGCGCCGTCGGCGATCCACACCTCCCAGTCATAGCCGGGGCTGCGGAAAGCCCAGTGGGTGGCGGCGGACCCGCCTACGCTGGACACACCGACCCGCATCGCCTTCTCCACCAGCCGCACCGGCGCGTCCGGGGTGCCCCAGTCGAACAGCGCGACCAGCGGCAGCCGCAGCCCGGCGGAGCGGGCGGCCTCGATCAGCGCCTCGGTGATGGTGGGACGCACCGCGAATTCGGCGAAATAGCCCTCCTGCGGCGCCACCACCACCAACGAGTGCCCGTCGAAATAGATGCTGCGCTCCATCAGGTCGGTGCGGATGTCGAGCCGGAACCGGTCGGGGCGGCGCACCTGATAGTGCAGCGTTCCGGCGATCTCGACGTCCTGCCCGTCGTCGAGCACGGATTCGGCCGTGGTCGCGGCGGACAGGTCGAATGCCTTGAGGCTGGCGAGATAGCCGCCCATCCGCTGCAGCGCTTCCAGCGCGGCGGGGTCGACGGCGGGCGGGGCGGGCGTTGAAGCGGCGGGCGTTGAAGCGGAAGGCGTGGCGGCGGCAGGCGTTGAAGCGGAAGGTGTGGCGGCGGAAGCCGCCGGGGGCGCGGAAGCGGCCGGAGGCGTTTCCTCGGCCCGCGCCGGCATCGCCCCCCACAGCAGCGCCGCGGCCAGCAGCGCCGCCGCACGGGCGCCGCGCGGGGCGCCTCGTCCGGGTCTGAACATGTCGTCTCCCTCGGGGAACCGATGGCCGACGCTCGGAACGCCGGAACCCGGCACCCTCATCTCACACCGCCTCTGCGGGCGGCGGGACAGTCTGGCACGACTACTGCCGCTCCGTCACGCGCCTTCGCGGCCCGCAACACCCCCGCCGGCCGGCGCATCAGGAGGCGGCGCGTTGGAAGAGCTGGAGGACATTGCCGGCGGGGTCGACCACGGTCAGGGTGCGGCCATGGCTGCCCATGTCCCGCATGCCGACGATGTGCGTGCCCGCCTCGGCGAGGCTCCGGGCGCGGGCGTCGAGGTCGCCCACCTCGAACACCGCCACCGCGCCGGCGGCACCTTCAGGATATTCCTGCGCCGAGCCCACCGCGAAATTCGCGCCGCCGGCGTCGTACTGAACCCAGCGCTCGCCATCGACGAACTTCGGCACGAGACCGAGAAGCGTCTCGTAGAAATGGCGGCTGGCGGCGATGTCGCCGGCGGCGACCACGACATTCTGCAGCTTTCGGATGGACATGTTCGGCTCCGCGTGTCGCCGGCGGGCGCCCGCGCGCCGCGGCCGGGCTCAGTAGACGGTCCAGCCCGCATCGGCGACGATGAGCGCGCCGTTGAGATAGCGGGCCTCGGGAGAGGCGAGGAACACCGCCACCGGCGCGATGTCGCCGGCCTCGGCCTGCGGGGGGCGGGTGGCCAGCCCCTTCTGGCGCAGCTCCCACCCCGCCTCGGACGGCGGCGCGCCGGCCGCGAGGCTGGTTTTCACCGAGCCGGGCGCGACCGCGTTGCAGCGTATGCCCTGGGCGCCATAGGCGGCGGCGACGGCGCGGGTGAGCCCGAGCAGCCCATGCTTCGAGACGGTGTAGCTGACGCCGCCGCGCCCGCCCTGGAAACTGGCGATGGAGGCGGTGTTGACGAACACGCCCCGTCCACGCGCCAGCATGGCAGGCAGCGCGGCGCGGGTGAGGCGCATCGGCGCGGTGAGGTTCACCGCCATGACCTGCTCCCACAGCGGGTCGTCGGTCTCGTCCAGCGGCATCATGCGGTCCAGCATGCCGGCATTGTTGCAGACGACATCCACCGGCCCGAACCGCGTCTCGGCCGCGGCCAGAATGCCGCGGATCGCCACGGGGTCGGTGAGGTCGGCATGGTGGAGGGCGAGGCTCTCGGGCGCCCTCACCGAAGAGGCCAGCCCCTCCAGCCCCTCCGCCAGCCGGTCGACCGCCAGCACCCGCGCGCCCGCCGCGAGGAAGGCCACCGCCATGGCCCGGCCGATGCCCGAGCCGGCGCCGGTGATCAGCGCCACCTGTCCTTCCAGCGATGTCATGACGCCCTCCCCTCCGGTTCCGCCCTGTCAGCCCGCGGCATGGAAGGCGCCGCCGCGATAGACCAGCGCCGGCCGCTCGGCGGCGGCGATGCGGGTCGCGGCCACGGCGCCGAGAAAGACGGTATGGGTGCCCCAGTCGAGCCGCTGGATCACCCGGCAGTCGAACGCCGCCAGCGCATCCGCCAGCACCGGCGCGCCGGTCGCCAGCGTGTCCCACCGGCCGTGAAGGAAGCGCTCCGCCCCGCGCAGCCCGCCGCGCCCGGCGAAATGCTCGGCGAGGTCGCGATGCTCGGTGGCGGTCACGTTCACGCAGAAGGACCCGGCGCCGTCGATGGCGCCGTGCCCCTCGGTGGCGCGGTTGACGCAGACGAGGAGGGTCGGCGGCTCCGCCGACACCGAGCACACCGCGGTGGCGGTGAGCCCGCGCGGGCCATTCGGACCGGCGGCGGTGATGATGGTGACGCCGCCGGCGAGTTCGCGCATCGCGGCGCGGAAATCGGCGGCCGCCGCCATGGCGGCCGCGCCGGCCGCCGCCCCGTCCGTCTCTGCCACGCCCGTGCTTGTCATTCCCGCCCCCTAGGCCTCGTGCCCGAGATAGGCGCTGCGCACCCGCTCGTGGTTGATGAGTTCCAGCCCGTGCCCGGTGAGGGTGATCTCGCCGCTTTCCAGCACGAAGGCGCGGTCGGCAATCTCCAGCGCGCCATAGGCGTTCTGTTCCACCAGCAGCACGGTGACGCCCTCGCGGTTCACCCGGCGCACCGCGTCGAGCACGAGGTCGACGATCTGCGGGGCAAGACCCATGGTCGGTTCGTCCAGCAGCAGCACGCGGGGCTTGGCCATCAGCGCCCGGCCCATCGCCACCATCTGCTGCTCGCCGCCCGACAGCGTGCCGGCAAGCTGGCGGTAGCGCTCGCGCAGGCGCGGAAACAGCTCCAGAACGTGGTCGAGGTCGTGCTTCTGCGCAGCGTGATCGGAGCGGGCATAGCCGCCGATCTCCAGATTCTCCGCCACGCTCATGCGGCCGAACAGCCGGCGCCCCTCCGGCACCTGGGCGAGGCCGTGGCGCACCCGCTCATGCGGGGGAAGGTGGGTGATGTCCTCACCCCCCAGCGTCACCGTGCCCGCCCGCACGTCGCGCAGGCCGCACAGCGCGTTGAGGATGGTGGTCTTGCCCGCCCCGTTGGCGCCGATGATGGTGGCGATCTCGCCGGGCTCCACCGTGAAGCTCGCCCCGCGCACCGCCGCGATCTGGCCATAGGCGACGGTGAGGTCGCGGACGTCGAGTGCCTTGCTCATGCGATCCTCGCTTCCAGCCGGGACGCGGGCACGACCGGCTCCAGCGGCGCCGGCGCCGGCCCGCTCGCCCCGGAACGCCGGCCGAGATAGGCGGCGATGACGCGCTCGTCGGCCTGGATCTCGGCGGGAGAGCCCTCCGTCAGCACCGCGCCGCGGTCGAAGACGGTGATGCGCTGGGCCACCGCCATCACCACCCGCATGTGGTGCTCGATCAGCACCACGGTGACCCCCAGCCGGTCGCGCACCCGCTCGATCAGGTCCACCAGCGCGCGGCCCTCGGTCGGGTTCATGCCGGCGGCGGGCTCGTCCAGCATCAGCAGCCGCGGCCCGCCGACAAGGGCGCGGGCGATCTCCAGCCGGCGCTGATCGCCATAGGGCATGTTGCGGGCGAGATGGCCGGCGCGGTGGGGAATGCCGACGAAGTCCAGCATGTCGAGCGCCCGGACCCTCGCCTCCGCCTCCTCGCGGCGGAAGCGTCCGCTGCCGGCGATCGCCTCCCAGAAGGTGGCGTGCAGCCGCCGGTGCTGGCCCACCAGCACGTTCTCCAGCGCCGTCATGTTGGGGAACAGCCGCACGTTCTGGTAGGTGCGGGCGATGCCGTGGCGGGCCACCACATGGGCCGGCAGCCCGTCGATGCGCTCGCCCGCCAGGGTGATGCGCCCGCTGGTCGGCGGCACGAAGGCGGTGATGCAGTTAAAGGCGGTGGTCTTGCCCGCCCCGTTCGGCCCGATGATGGCGTGGACCGCGCCCTGCGCCACCGACAGATCGACGTTCTGGATGGCGATCATGCCGCCGAACGCCTTCTTGAGGCCACGCACCTCCAGCAGCGGCGGGGAAGTAGAGACCTCACGCATGGGCGTTCTCCGGCTGGACGTTCTCCCGCGCATGGGCCGCGGGCCACAGGCCCTCGGCGCGCACATGCATCATCGCCACCAGCGCGATGCCGTAGAAGAGGTAACGGAACTCGCCGAACTCGCGCAGCAGTTCCGGCAGGCCGATGAGGACGATCGCCCCCACCAGCACCCCGGGCAGCGAGCCCAGCCCGCCGATGACGAGGATGGCGAGCACGTTGATCGACACCAGAAGCTGGAAGGAATGCGGGTACACCGAGCCGATCAGCGCCGCGAACACCGCCCCCGCCGCCCCGGCGAAGGCGGCGCCGATGGTGTAGGCCAGCAGCTTGGAGGCCACCGGGTCGATGCCCAGCGCCTGCGCCACGTCCTCGTCCTCGCGCATGGCGAGCCAGGCGCGGCCGATCTTCGCGTGCTGCAGCCGCCAGGAGACGAACGCCACCACCGCCGCCAGCGCCAGGGCGAGGTAATAGAGCGAGGCGGGGGATTTCAGCTCCAGCCCGAACAGGCTGGGGTGGCGGATCTCGATGATGCCCTGCGAGCCGCCGAGATAGGGCCCGAGCGCGTCGGACAGCACCAGCACGCGGATGATCTCGCCGAGGCCGAGCGTCGCCATGGCGAGATAATCGCCGCGCACCCGCAGCACCGGCAGGCCGAACAGCAGCCCGGCGCAGGCGGCCAGCACGATCGCCACCGGCAGCGCCAGCCAGAACGAGACGTCGGCCACCGCCAGCGGCCCGGAGGAGCACATCAGCGCCACCGTATAGGCGCCCACCGCGAAGAAGGCGACGAAGCCGAGATCGACCAGCCCCGCGAGGCCCAGCTCGATGTTCAGCCCCATGCCCATCAGCATGTAGAGCGCCACCAGCATCGCCACCTGCGCCACGAAGTCGTTCGTCACCAGCGGCAGCACCAGCACGCCGGCCACCAGAAGCGCTGACCCCAGCCGGGAGGCGCCGGAGCGCGGCACGCCGGCGCGGCGGGTCAGGCGGCGGCGCAGCAGGGAAAACGCCGCCCCCGCGGCGAACAGCACCGGCGCCGCGCCAGGATTGAGACCGCTGGGGCCGAACAGCTCGATCTCCGGCCCGGTGAAATCGGGCAGGTTGTCGAGCATGCTGGCGAAGACGTCGCGGAACAGCCCGGCCACCAGCACCACGCCGAGCCCGGTGGTCATCGCGTGCCGCCCGGCCGGCGGCAGCAGGCCCACCGCCGCGCCGAGGCCCGCGAGCAGCGCCCCCAGCACCGGAAGCTGCGCCAGCGCCTGCGTGGAGGCGACCGGCGCGCCGAGGCTGAGCGCCCGCGCCAGCGCCGGGCTTGCCGCCACCAGCGTGGCGCGCAGGTTCACCGAGACGGTGAGCCACACCAGCAGCGCGAGGCACGCCCCCGCCACCGCACCGGCCACCAGCCCGTGCAGCAGCGCCGCGGCCGGGCCGCTGCGGCCGTCGCGGGCCGTGGCGTAGCCGGCGGCGAAGACCATGAGCCCGCAGGCGATCTGCGACAGGGTGAGCAGGTCCTCGACGACATGGCGCTTGTCCATCGCGGCATAGGCGCCGATCAGCGCGAAGGCGACCAGCGCGGCGCCGGCGATGAGCCCCACCCGCGCCGCCTCGGCCAGCGGCGCCCGGCGGCGGCGGGTGACCTTGAAGGAGGAGGTGACGGTGTTGAACGACATGACGCCTCCCTCACGCCCGCTTGGCGGCGAGCCGCTCGCCGAGCAGGCCCTGCGGCCGGAAGATGAGGATCATCACCAGCATGCCGTAGCCGATCACGTCCTTGAGCTGGTAGGGCGCGGGCAGGCCGTAGCCCTCCAGGATCAGCGCCGGGCCGAGCGCCTCGGCAAGGCCCAGCACCAGCCCGCCGAGCAGCGCCCCGCCGAGATTGCCGATGCCCCCGAGAATGGCGGCGGCAAAGCCCTTCACCCCGAGAAAGAAGCCCATGAAGACGGTGATCTGCTTGAAGACCAGCGCATAGAGCACGCCGGCCACCCCGGCCATCGCCCCACCGATGGCGAAGGTGGCGACGATGACGGCCGAGACGTCGATGCCGACCAGCGCGGCGGCGTCGCGATCCTCCGCCACCGCGCGCATCGCCTTGCCGAGCCGGCTCAGCTTCACCACCGCCAGGAGGCCCGCCAGCACGATCAGCGCCGCGGCGAAGGCCACCACCTGCGGAATCGGGATGGTGAGGCCGAAGGCCCCGATCGTGCCCTCCATCCAGCCGAAGCCGGGATAGGCCCGGTTGCGGGTGCCGAACAGGCCGCGGGCGGCGTATTGCAGGATGAACGACATGCCGATGGCGCAGATCAGCGGCGCCAGCGAGCGCACATGCAGGAAGGGACGGTACGCGATCCGCTCGATGGCGATGGAGACCAGCGCCCCCGCCGCCATGCCCGCCGCCAGCACCAGCGGCAGCGCGAGAAGCGGCCACGCGCTCACGATGCCCACGTCGTTCAGCGCGCCGGCGGCGAACAGCCCGGCGAAGGAGCCCACCATCATCACGTCGCCATGGGCGAAGTTGATCATGCGCAGGATGCCGTAGACCATGGTGTAGCCGAGCGCGATGAGCGCGTAGATGCTGCCGATGGTGAGGCCGAACAGCGCGAAGGACGCGAAGTCGGCGGCGGAGTAGGTGCCGGCGGTCAGACCGCCGGCGAGACCCACCAGGACGAGCGCCGCGACGCCGATGCGAATGGCCAGCAGGATGTGGTCGACCCAGGTCGACCGCCGCAGCCATTCGGCGAGGGCGCCGGGCTCCGTCGCGGAGCGCGCGGCGTCGCTCACGGATAGATCCGCTTGGGGTTCTTGCCGGGCGCGAAGCTCGACGTGTCGTCGCTGGTGAACTCCCAGATCGCGTAGGTCGCCGCGCCGCAGTCGCCATTGGCGTCGCAGGTCAGCGTGCCGGTCAGCCCGTCGAGCCCCTTGGTCGCCATCAGCGCGTCGTGCAGGGCCTGACGGCCGACATAGAGGTTGCCCTCGGCGTCGGTCTGGCCCACCGCCTTGATCGCGGTGAGGGTCAGCAGCGCGGCGTCATAGCCATAGGCCGAGAAGCCGCCGATCGGCGCCTCGCCATATTCCGCGGCGAAGGCCTTCACGAAATCGGGGAACCGCTTGGAGAACAGGTCGGTGGAGGGGCCGACGATGGTGAAGCCGACGATCTTCGGCCCCACCGCCTCGATGACATTGGCGCTGAACACGCCCTCGCCGCCGATGACCTTGGTGTCGGCGAGGCCGGAGACCTCGTCCTTCTGCCGCATCAGGAAGCCGACCGAAGAGGTGAAGACCGGCGTGAAGATGAGGGCGGGCTTCTTGGTGGCGATGCGGGTCAGCACCGGGCGCAGGTCGGTGTCGCTGGGCGAGATCGCCTCGCTGGCGACGATGGTGCCGCCCTTGGCCGCGAAGTCCTTCTCGAAGGCGCGGACGAGCTGCTCGGTGTAGGGGCTGCCGTCGTGGATGGTGGCGGCGGTCTTCAGGCCGAGCACGTCATAGGCGTAGTCGGCGGTGAACTTGGCGCTCTTCAGGTCGTTCGGCACCACGCGCTGGAAGCCCTTGAAGCCGTCCGGCCGGTCCGGCGCGGTCAGCGCGGGGGCGGTGGCGCCGATGGCGACGCTCGGAATGCCGGCGCGCCACAGGATGGGGGCGCCGACACGGGCGCCGGAGGAACAGCTTGGGCCCAGCACGGCGAGGATCTGCTTGTTGCCGGCGAGCTTGGTGGCGGCGGTCTGGCCGCCCTCGGCGGTGCACTGGGCGTCCTCGCCGAGCAGCTTCACCGGGTGGCCGAGCACGGCGCCGCCGAAGTCCTTGATGGCGACCTCGGCACCGCGCAGCTCGTCGATGCCCTGGTTGGTGTCGCCGCCGGACTGCGAGGAATAGCCGCCGATCAGCACCGGCTGACCCTTGGCGATCTTCACCACCCCGAGCGGGTCGGTGACGGGGCCGAGCGTCTCGGCCCGGATCGGCGCGGTGGCGAGCAGCACCGCGGCGAGGCTCGCCGCGGAGAGCAACAGCTTCTTCATGTCGGTCCTTCCTCTGGTTGGGAGCGCGCGGCCTTTGGCGGCCGCGTCGTTTGGTCGGCAGGCCTGTCTCGTGCCGTCCCGGCGTCGGCGCCGGGCACGGCGTCTCCTTCCCCGGCGCGGACGCCGGGGGCACCTGTCGTTCACGGACGCAACCGGATCAGGCGCGCGGGCGGGTGCCGCGCCGCCTCACTCCGCCGCGGCGGGCACCCGGGTTCCGATCGCCGCGAGCGGGCCCACCTCGCGCTCCACCAGCGGCAGCACCTCGGCGCCGAAGCGCTCCAGCGAGCGGCGCGCGCGGGCCACCGGCATGTCGCCGAACTGGAAGAAGCCGTTGTAGTGCTGCGGGTTGAGCCGGCGGATTTCCGCCACCAGCTTCTCCGCGACGAGATGAGGATCGCCGATCAGCAGGTTGTCGCGGAAGGTTTCCAGCGGCGGCTCGTCGGGAATGGGGTCGGCGACGACGAAGGAGCCGTCCAGCGTCAGCACGTTGGAGCGCAGCCCATGCACCATGCGCCCGACATAGCGGGCGCGCTCGGCCGCCTCCATCGCCTCCTGGGCGCTGTCGGTGACGTGGATGTACTGCTGCAGGGCGACGGGCATGGTGGGGCCGTCGAGCCCGGCCTTCACCCAGGCGTCGCGCACCATCTCGGCGATGCCGAACAGCGCCGGCGTGCCGCGCCAGCCGGCGGTGATGAAGGGCACGCCGCCCCATTTGGCGATCGCCTTCAGGATCGGGGGGTGCGGCGAGGTGCAGTAGATCGGCGGCAGCGGCTTCTGCACGCCGCGCACGGTGAACACGCTCTCGGGGATGGAGATGTGCTCGCCCTTGAAGACGGCGCGGCCTTCCGTGAGCGCCTGCTCCACGATCGACCAGTATTCGAGGAAGATGTCGGTCTTCTTCGCGACATCGGCGCCGTAGCGGTCGAATTCATAGGCCTGGTAGCCTGTGCCGACGCCGAGCACCGCGCGCCCGCCGCTCATCTGGTCGAGCAGGGCGATCTCCTGCGCCACCCGCATCGGGTGGTAGAGCGGCAGCACCACCACGCCGGCGCCGAGCCGGATGCGGCTCGTCTGGCCGGCCATGTGGGCCGCCATCATCAGCGGCGAGATGCAGACGGAATAGTTGGTGAAGTGGTGTTCGGCGAACCAGGCGATCTCGAAGCCGATCTCCTCGGCCAGCTTCACCATGGAGCGGGTGTCCTCGATCACCCCGCCGACGCCGCCGGGATTGTCGCGCAATCCCATGAGATTGAAGATGCCGAAATGCATGTGGCTTGGTCCGTGCGTGAGGCTGGAAAGGGTGCCGGAGGGTCAGGGAATGAAGTACCCGCCGCTGATCGCGACCGTTTCGCCGACCATGTAGCGGTTCTTCTCCGACAGCAGGAAAACGACGACGTCGGCGACATCCTCCGGCTCGGCGGCGCGGCCGAGCGCGGTCTGCGCCGCGAGTTCCGGCAGGAAGCCGGCGTTGCGGGCCTTCTCGGTGGCGATGCCGGCCGGGGCGACGCCGTTGATGAGGATGTTGTCCGGGGCCATGGCGAGGCCCATGCTCTTGGTCAGGCTCACCACCGCGGCCTTCATGGCGGCGTAGTGGGCGTTCTTCGGGTGGGCCTTCAGCGCGTCGATGGAGGCGATGTTGACGATGCGCCCGCCGCCCTGCTTCTGCATCTGGGCGATGGCGGCGACCGAGACGTTGTAGAGCCCGCGCACATTCACCGCGAAGCTGAAGTCCCAGTCGGCGTCGGTGATCTCGAGGATCGGCCGGCGGGGATAGACCCCGGCGCAGTTGCACAGCCCGTCGATCCGCCCGGCCTTCGCCACCGCCGCGTCGACGAGCACCTGCGCCCCCTCGCGGGTGGTGATGTCGCCGATGACGGTGAAGGCCCGCCCGCCCCTGGCCGCGATCTCGGCAGCCACGGCCTCGGCGCCGGCGGCGTCGATCTCGAGGATGCCGACCTCTGCCCCCGCCTCCGCGAGGCCGAGACAGATGGCCCGTCCAAGGCCGCTGCCGCCGCCGGTGACGATGATGGTATGGTCCTTCATGAAGGCTCCGCTGCGTGTTCGGGGCCGGTGCCGGCGGAGGAAGCCGGACCGCATGACAGGAGTGTCACAGTGCCTCCATGGCTGGGGCAAACGATGAATTCTCATGCTCCGATAAGCTGGAGCGCCCCCGCCCGCGGCCGCCAAGTGGGGCTTGGCCACGCATAAGAACAGCTAATTTGCCGAGGCCCCGGCCCCTTCCTATGGTCAATGGCGGGCGCGCAACCCACGGTCGGCTTCCGCGGCGGGCGTGGCCGCGCCCGGCATGGCGGAGCGACCCGCCGGCGGCGGGATGCCGGACATCGGGCCGCCGGAGGGCCGCGGCAGCGGGGATCAGATGACGAAGCTCGGCCTCTTCAACCTCATGGGCCTCTACGACCGCAACACCTCGCCCGCCTCGGTGCTGCGCACCACCGTGGACACGGTGCGGATGGCGGAGGATTTCGGCTTCGACGTCGCGTGGTTCGCCGAGCACCACTTCACCAACCACTCGATCTGCCCGTCCTCGCTGGTGATGGTCGGCCATGTCGCGGCCGAAACCCGGCAGATCCGGCTCGGCCCGGCGGTGCTGGCGCTGCCGTTCTACGAGCCGCTGCGCCTCGTGCAGGAGGCCGCCTTCGTCGACCTGCTGACGCGCGGCCGGCTGGTGCTCGGGCTCGGCTGCGGCTACCAGCCCTATGAGTTCGACCGCTTCCGCGTCGACCCCAACTACCGCCACCAGAAAATGCTGGAGACCTGGGACATCCTCGAGCAGGGGCTCACCTCCGGCATCGTCGAATATGCCGGCGAGTTCCACTCGATCCCCCGCACCGAGCTGTCGATGCGCCCCTTCGGCCTCGCCATGCCGGAAGTGTTCGTGGCGAGCTCCCATCCCGACATCCTCGCCCGCATGGTGCCGGGCGGCTGCACCCCGTTCATGAGCTTCGGCCATCGCGGGCTGGCGGCGGCGCAGGCCTTTCGCAACGTCATCTGCGAGCGCTGGCAGGCCGCCGGCGGCAACGCCGACACCATGCCGCTCGCGGTGCAGCGCTACATCTACGTCACCGACGACCCGGTCGACGCCCGCCATGCCGCGCAATGCGTGCGCGACCTCGCCCGCGCCGCCGTGCCGCTCTCCACCGTCCACCCCAGCAAGGACGGGCCGTTCCTGCGGCTGATGCCGCTGAACGACGAGCCGCCGCTGGACGACTTCCTCGACAATGCCGTGATCGGGCCGGCAGACTTCTGCGCGGAGAAGCTGGCGGAGGAGATCGAGACGCTGCGCCCCACCCACCTCTCCTGCTTCATGGGCTTCGCCGGCATCGGCCGGCGCGAGACGCTGGCCTCGCTGGAGCGGTTCGGCTGCGACGTCATCCCCCAGCTCGACGGGCTGGTGGAGCTGCGCGACGCCGGCCTGCAGGACGCAGCCTGAGATGACCAAGCTCCCCGAGGAGAACGGGCTTCCCGCCCCCGCCCCGGCGGAGCCCGCGCGTGCCGCGGCGCTGCGCCGGCCGGGCCGGCTGCCGCCGCTCAACCTGTTCCGGGTGTTCGACGCCGCCGCCCGCCATGGCAACTTCACCACCGCCGCGGAGGAGCTGTGCGTCACCCAGTCCGCGGTGAGCCAGCAGATCCGCCAGCTCGAGGAGCTGCTGGAGGTGCGGCTGTTCCGCCGCATGCCGCGCCGGGTGGAACTGACGCGCGAGGGCACCGCGCTGGCGAGCGCGGTGGGCGAATCGATGTCGCTGCTGATGCGGGCCTGCGAGCGCATCGCCGACCCCAAGGCGCCGGTGGTGCTGTGCGTCAACGCGCCCCCGGCCATCGCCTCGCGCTGGCTGCTCTCGCGGCTGAAGCGCTTCATGCAGCTCCACCCCCAGTTCAAGGTCACGCTGCTCGCCTCCAGCGATCCCGTCGATTTCGACCGCCAGGACATCGACGTCGCCATTCGCTGGGGCACGGGAAGCTGGCCCCATGCCCGGGTGGAGATGCTGGCGCCGGACCGGCTGTTCCCGGTGTGCAGCCCGGCGCTGCTGCGCGAGGGCCCGCCTTTGCTGGTGCCCTCCGACATCAGCCGCCACACGTTGCTTCAGGTGGTGAGCGGCAGCTTCTGGGGCGCCTGGTTCGCCGCCGCCGGCGCAGGCGGGCTCGCCTTCGAGGAGACGCTTTATTTCAACGATGTCGGGCTGATGCTGGACGCCGCCGTGCAAGGCCAGGGCATCGCGCTGGCGAGCCGCCTGCTGGCCGAAAGCGACCTGAAGGCCGGCCGGCTGGTGCGCCCCTTCGACATCGAGGTCGAGACCGGCGCCGGCTTCTTCGTGCTCACCAGCCCGGATTTCTCGGAGAAGCCGGCGGTTGCGGAATTCCGTAGCTGGATCGGCTTCGAGGGCCGCGAGAGCGCCTGACGCCCCATCCCCAAGCTTCCCTGGCCCATCCCGCCCATTTCCCTAACCCACCCCGGCAGGAACACCCCATGCTGCGCCTTGGCTTCGTCGGCACCGGCACGCTCGCCGCCGCCGTCATCGACGGTCTTCAGGAAACCCAAGGCACGCGCTGCCGCATCCTGGTCTCCCCGCGCTCGGAGGCGGTGTCCCGCGCGCTGGCGGAGCGGCACCCCAATGTCGAGCGGGCGGCGAGCAACGCCGAGGTGGTGGAAGGCGCCGACGTGGTGTTTCTCGGCGTGCGCCCGCCGCAGCTCGAGGAAGGCACGGCCGGCCTGCCGTTCCGCGCGGGGCAGACGGTGGTGAGCTTCCTTGCCGGCGTGCCCCACGCGCTGGTGGCGGAAAAGGTCGCGCCCGCGGTGGCGGTGCGGGTCAACCCCCTGCCGCCGATCCGCCTGCGCAAGGGGCCGGTGGTGATGTACCCCGACAACCCGGTGGTGGCGGAGCTGTTCGGCGGGCTCGGCGACCTGATCGTCGCCAGCAAGGAGAGCGACCTCGCCAACATCGCCATCGCCAGCGCGCTGATGTCCTCGCACTTCGCCCTGCAGAACCGCATGATCGGGTGGCTGGTCTCGCGCGACATGGCTGGCGACAGCGCGGCCGCCTATGTCCGCTCCATGTTCGCCGGCCTTGCCGCCATCGGCCTCGACGCGCTGGCGAAGGGCGAGACGGTCGACCCCGCCCATCACGAAACGCCCGGCGGGCTGAACTGGCGCGGCCGCCAGTTCCTCACCGGCGAAGGCTGGTTCGACGATGTCGAGCGGGCGCTGGACGCGATCGAGGCCCACTCGCTGCGGCTGAAGTCCGGCGGCTGACGTCCGGCAGCAGGGCGCGGCCGCGGCTGCGGCTGCGGCCCCCTACTGCGCGCTGGTGCCGCCGTCCACGGGGACCAGCGCCCCGGTCATGAAGCTCGCGGCATCGGAGGCCACGAAGGCGACGACGCGGGCGATCTCGTCGGGGTGAGCGATGCGCTTCAGCGGAATGCCCTCCGCCAACGCCCGGCGCCGCGCCTCCTGCTCGCCCTCGGCAGCGCCCTGCAGGATCATCGCCGTGTCGGTCTCCGCCGGGCAGACGGCGTTCACGCGGATGCCCTGCGGGGCATAGTCCAGCGCCATGCAGCGGGTGAGCTGCGCCAGAGCGGCCTTGGACACCGCATAGGGGGTGGCGCCCCGCGCGCCCATCAGCGCCCAGTCGGAGGCGATGTTGACGATCGACCCCGCCTCCTGCCGACGCATCGGCGGCAGCACCGCGCGCGACAGGCGGAAGGCGGTGGAGAGGTTGATGTCGAGCACCCGGTCCCATTCGGCGTCGGAGCACTCTTCCACCGTGCCGTCGATCAGGATGCCGGCATTGTTCACCAGCACGTCCACCCGGCCGAAGCGCGCCAGCGCCGCGCGCACCAGCCGGTCCGCCACCGCGCGGTCCGCGAGATCGGCGGCGAGGAACACCGCCTCGGCCGCCGGGCGCGTGAGCTGGGCGGCGAGGTCCTCGCCGGCGGCGGCGTTGCGGCCGGTCAGCAGCAGGCTGGCGCCCTGGCGGGCCAGCTCCCGCGCGACGGCGCGGCCGATGCCGGCGGTGGCGCCGGTGACGATGCAGGTCTTGCCGACGAAGGGCATGGAGCCTCCCTCATGCGCCGGCCCGGACGGCCGGCTGGTTCAGCAACGGGCGGGCCGCCGGCAGGCGGCCGGCGGAGCGGGAGAGCAGGGTCCGCCGGCCCGGGCCGGCGGACAGGGGGAGCAGGTGGGCCGCCCGCAGGCGGCCGGCGGATAGGGAGAGCAGGGTCCGCCGGCCCGGGCCGGCGGACCCGGGCGGAAGCTCAGCCCGCCTTGTCCAGCGGCCAGCCGCTGATGGCCTTCACCTCGAGGAACTCCTCGATGCCCCACACCCCACCTTCGCGGCCGACGCCGGACTGGCCGAAGCCGCCGAACGGGCTGCCATAGGGCAGGTCGGTGCCGTTCAGCCGCACCATGCCGCTGCGCAGCCGGCGGGCCAGCCGGCGGGCGCGCGTGGCATCGCCGGTCCACAGATAGGCGGCGAGGCCATAGACGCTGTCATTGGCGATCGCCACCGCCTCTTCCTCGGTGTCGAACGGGATGATGGTGAGCACCGGCCCGAAGATCTCCTCGCGGGCGATGGTCATGGTGTTGTCGGCGTCGGCAAAGACGGTGGGCTGCACGTAGAAGCCGCCCTCCAGCCCGGCCGGGCGGCCGGGGCCGCCCGCCACCAGCCGCGCGCCCTCGGCGATGCCCGCCTCGATCAGCGACTGGATGCGCTCGAACTGGTTGCGGCTGATCACCGGGCCGATATCGGTGTCCGCCTCCTCGGGGTGGCCGACATTGGTGGTCACGGCGACCTCGGCGGCGGCCATCACCGCCTGCTCATAGACCGGGCGCTCCACCAGCATGCGCGAGGGCGCGTTGCAGGACTGGCCGGCATTGCTGAACATGTGCCGCGCCGAATGGGTCGCGGCCTTGTGGACGTCGACATCGGCGAAGATGATGTTGGCGCCCTTGCCGCCGAGCTCCAGCCCGACGCGCTTGACGGTGGCCGCCCCGGTGCGCGTCACCGCGATGCCGGCGCGAGTGGAGCCGGTGAGCGACACCACCGCGACATCGGGGTGGCCGGCCAGCGCCTCGCCCACCACCGGGCCGGTGCCGTGCACCATGTTGAACACGCCGGCCGGCACCCCGGCCTCGTGCAGCACCTCGGCGAAGACGACGGAGGAGAGCGGCGCCAGCTCGGAGGGCTTCAGCACCATGGTGCAGCCCGCCGCCAGCGCGGCACCGACCTTCAGCGCCACCTGGTTCATCGGCCAGTTCCACGGGGTGATGAGCGCGGCGACGCCCATCGGCTCCAGCACGATGCGGTTGTCCGGGTCGTTCGGGAACAGCGGGCGCTCCCAGTCCAGCTCGTCCATGGCGCGCACGAAATCGCGGAGATGACCGAGGCCGGAGCCGGCCTGCGCGCCGAAGGCCAGCGCGCTCGGCGCCCCCATCTCGGCCTGGATGGCGTCGGCGATGTCCTGCCGGCGGCGCTCATAGATGTCGGCGATGCGGGCGATCAGGTCGCGGCGCTCGGCCGGGCTGGTGAGCCCCCAGCTCTCGAAGGCGCGGCGCGCGGCGGCGACCGCCCGCGCGACATCCTCCACCCCGCCCAGCGCGACGACACCCTGCGCCTCGCCGGTGGCGGGCGAGACCAGCGCCGCCGTGTCGCCGGTCAGCGGCGCCACCCAGGCACCGTCGATGTAGAACTGATCCGCCTTCATGCTCTCGACCCTCCTTGACGCCCGGTGCGGCGGCCGGCCGGGCCGGCGACCACGGCGGCATCAGTAGGTCGGGCGCCGCCGCCGCGCAACGGACCAGCGCGTGCGCGCCCCGGCCGCCGGCCGTTTTCACCGGCCTGGAAACGCGCGTGCGCGGCGGGGCGCCGGGACGGTGGCGTTTCGCCGGCGCCTGCTTTAGGGCTCAGGGTGGACACCGGACGGAGCGGAACGATGCAGGTGGCGATTCTGGGCGCGGCGGGCATGCTCGGCCGCAAGCTGGCGGGAAGGTTCTCCGCCGAGGGCCAACTGGGCGGCCAGCCGGTCGAGCGGCTGCTGCTGCACGACATCGTCGCCGCCACCCCGCCGGCCGGCGACCTCCCCGCCGAGATACGGGTTTCCGACCTCTCCGCCCCCGGCGCGGCGGCGGCGGTGCTCGCCTCGCGGCCGGAGGTGATCTTCCACCTCGCCGCCGTGGTCTCCGGCGAGGCCGAGGCAGATTTCGAGAAGGGCTACCGCGTCAATCTCGACGGCACCCGCGCCCTGCTGGAAGCGATCCGCGCGATGGAGGGTTATCGGCCGCGGCTGGTCTTCACCTCCTCGCTCGCGGTGTTCGGCGGGCCGCTGCCGGACGTCATCCCCGACGATTTCGTGCTGCGGCCGCAGTCGAGCTACGGCACCCAGAAGGCGATGGGCGAGCTGCTGGTCGCCGATTACAGCCGGCGCGGGTTCGTCGACGGCATCAGCCTGCGGCTGCCGACCATCTGCGTGCGTCCCGGCCTGCCGAATCGGGCGGCCTCCGGCTTCTACTCCGGCATCCTGCGCGAGCCGCTGAACGGGCAGCCGGCGGTGCTGCCGGTGCCGGAGACGATGCGGCACTGGTTCGCCTCGCCGCGCGCCGCCATCGGCTTCCTGGTGCGCGCCGCCGAGCTCGACGGCGCCGCGCTGGAGGGGGTGCGCAGCCTCACCCTGCCCGGCATCTCCGCCACCGTCGCCGACCAGATCGCGGCGCTGCGCCGGCTGGCGGGGGATCGGGCGGTGGCGCTGATCGAGCGCCGCCCCGATCCGGCGATCGAGGCCATCGTCGGCACCTGGCCGAAGGCGTTCGAGGCCCGCCGGGCGCTGGCGCTGGGCTTCGTTCCCGACGCCGGCATCGACGCCATCCTGCAGGTCTATGTCGAGGACGAGCGCGGCGGCGTGCTGCCCGCGCTCGGCTGAACCACGGGCCGGGCCCGGCGCCCGGCCGGAAGGCGCGGGATTTCGCTGGCGAGGCGGTGCGGCGGTGCCGGCATCTGCTATAAGGGTCCGGTGGAATCGAGGAGCTACATGGCCAACCCACCCTCCCGCCGCTTCACCGGCTCGGCCCGCGAGGCCGCCGAGGCCGCGTTCAAGTCCGCCACCACCAAGCCCGCCGCCCCCGCGCCGGCCGCCAAGCCGGCCGCGAGCCTGCCGGCGGCGCGCGAGATGGTCACCCTGCGGCTCGACCGCGCGGTGCTGGAGCATTTCCAGCAGGAAGGCCCCGGCTGGCAGGACCGGATCAACCTCGCCCTGCGCAAGGCCGCCGGCCTCTAGCACCCCCGGCGCCGGCCCCGCGCCGCCCTGTCCGCCCGCGCCCCGGCGGGAATGCGCGCTCGCGCCCTCGACTCCGACTCATTAGCCAGCTCATCGACTCGCTGCGGATGTGAAGCATCCCGGCCACGCCGTTCGCGCGGCGGGGCGCGGCCTGCCGCTGCGTCATGCGCAGCCGGCGGCGGCACCGCGCGATGTCGATGCTGAAAAGTCAAACAGTATGACTATTCAACCCCGTTCCCGCATGGCATAGTCCGTTTCAGCCAAGCGCCCGGAAGTGGCGCGGCACGACACGCCCCACGGGAGAAACGCCAATGAATTTCAAAGCCTTGATGCTCGGCACCGCGCTGTTCGGTGCAGGCTTTTCCGCCAGCGCCCTGGCCGCCGACCTCACCGTCGGCTTCTCGCAGATCGGCTCGGAATCGGGCTGGCGCGCGGCCGAGACCACCGTCTCCAAGTCGGAGGCGAAGAAGCACAACGTCACGTTGAAGATCGCCGACGCCCAGCAGAAGCAGGAGAACCAGATCAAGGCGATCCGCTCCTTCATCGCGCAGGGCGTGGATGCCATCTTCCTCGCCCCCGTCGTCGCCACCGGCTGGGACGCGGTGCTGAAGGAGGCGAAGGAAGCCCAGATCCCGGTCGTGCTGCTCGACCGCGACATCGATCCCGCGGGCAAGGACCTCTACCTCACCGCCGTGACCTCCGACAGCGTCCACGAGGGCGCGGTGGCCGGCCAGTGGCTGGTGAAGACGGTCGGCACCAAGCCGTGCAACGTCGTCGAGCTGCAGGGCACGGTGGGCGCCAGCGTCGCCACCAACCGCAAGAAGGGCTTCGAGGAAGGCATCGCCGGCCACCCGAACGTGAAGATCGTGCGCAGCCAGACCGGCGACTTCACCCGCGCCAAGGGCAAGGAAGTGATGGAAAGCTTCATCAAGGCCGAAGGTGGCGGCAAGAACATCTGCGCGGTCTACGCCCACAATGACGACATGATGGTCGGCGCCATCCAGGCGATGAAGGAAGCCGGGCTGAAGCCGGGCACCGAAATCCTCACCGTCTCCATCGACGCGGTGCCGGACATCTTCAAGGCCATGGCGGCCGGCGAGGCCAACGCCACCGTCGAGCTGACGCCGAACATGGCCGGCCCGGCGCTCGACGCGGTCATCGCCTACAAGACCAAGGGCACCGTGCCGCCGAAGTGGATCCAGACCGAATCCAAGCTCTACACCCAGGCCGACAACCCCAAGGCGGTCTACGAATCCAAGAAGGACCTCGGCTACTGAGCGACGGGCCGCCCGGCCCCTGCCTCGCCCGCGGACGGCCCGGCCTCGACCGGCCGTCCGCGGGACCGCCCTCTCCGCGTCCCCTCGCCACGAGCCGTCGCATGACGCCGAACGACACGCATCTGCTGGAACTGCGGGGCTTCACCAAGTCCTTTGCCGGCTTCCCCGCGCTGAACGGCGTCGATTTCACGCTGCGGGCCGGCGAGATCCACGCCCTGCTCGGCGAGAACGGCGCGGGCAAGTCCACCCTCATCAAGACCATGACCGGCGTGGTGGCGCGCGATGCCGGCACGCTGACGCTGGCGGGCGAGGCGATCGCCCCGCGCTCCGCCGAGGAGGCCACCCGCGCCGGCATCGCCACGGTCTATCAGGAGGTGAACCTCGTCCCCAACCTTTCGGTGGCGCAGAACCTCTTCCTCGGCCGCCAGCCCACCCGCTTCGGCCTGGTGCGCGAGCGGGAGATGCGCCGCCGGGCGCGGGAGCTGCTGGCCGGCTTCAACCTCGACATCGACGTCGCCGCCCCGCTGGAAAGCTATTCCGTGGCGGTGCAGCACATGGTCGCCATCGCCCGCGCCATCGACCTCTCCGCCCGGGTGCTCATCCTCGACGAGCCCACCGCCAGCCTCGACGCCCACGAGGTCGAGAACCTGTTCGCGGTGATGCGGGCGCTGGCGGCGCGCGGCATCGGCATCGTCTTCGTCACCCATTTCCTCGATCAGGTCTACGCCGTGTGCGACCGCATCACCGTGCTGCGCAACGGCCGGCTGGCGGGCAGCGCGACCACGGCGGAGCTGCCGCGGCTGGAGCTGGTGCGGCTGATGCTCGGGCGCGAGCTGAGCGAGGCCACCGCCACCCGGGCGCCGGTGGACCGGGCGGAGGCCGCCCCGGTCGCGGCCTTCACCGGCTTCGGCAAGGCCGGCTATGTCGCGCCCTTCGATCTCGCGCTGCGGCCCGGCCATGTCGTCGGCCTCGCCGGGCTGCTCGGCTCCGGCCGCACCGAGACGGCGCGGCTGGTGTTCGGCGCGGAGCGGGCCGACTGCGGCACCGCCACCGTCGCCGGCGCCCCGGTCGGCCTCGCCGCCCCGCGCGAGGCGCTGGCGCTCGGCTTCGGCTATTGCCCGGAGGAGCGCAAGACCGAAGGCATCGTCGCCGAGCTGACCGTGCGCGAGAACATCGTGCTGGCGCTTCAGGCCCGCCGCGGCGTGCTGAAGCCGCTGTCCCGGCGCGAGCAAGACGAGATCGCCCGCCGCTTCATCCGCCTGCTGGACATCCGCCCGCCCGACCCGGAGCGGCCGATCGGCCTGCTGTCCGGCGGCAACCAGCAGAAGGCGCTGCTGGCGCGCTGGCTCGCCACCGATCCCCGGGTGCTGATCCTCGACGAGCCCACCCGCGGCATCGATGTCGGCGCCCATGCCGAGATCATCCGGCTGATCCGCGCGCTCTGCGCCGAGGGCATGGCGCTGCTGGTGGTCTCCTCCGAGCTGGAGGAGATCGTCACCTATGCCGACGAGGTGATCGTGCTGCGCGACCGCGCCCATGTGGCGCGGCTCACCGGCGAGGCCATCACCGTGCCGGGCATCCTCGCCGCCATCGCCGACGAGGGCGCCGGCGCCGCGCCGCGCGCCGCGTGAGGGAGGCCCGCACCATGACGCTCCGCCTGCCCCGCATCGGCACCTCGCAGATCATCGCGCTCGCCGCGATCCTCGCCATCAACTGGACGGTCTCGCCCCAGTTCTTCGACATCCGCTTTCAGGACGGGCGGCTGTTCGGCAGCCTGATCGACGTGCTGAACCGCGGCGCCCCGGTCGCCATCCTCTCGCTCGGCATGGTGCTGGTCATCGCCATGCGCGGCATCGACCTCTCGGTCGGCGCGGTCATGGCCATCGCCGGGGCCATCGCCGCCAGCCTCGCCGACAGCCACCCGCTGCCGGTGGTGCTGGCCGCCGCGCTCGGCGCCGGGCTGGCCTGCGGGCTGTGGAACGGCTTCCTCGTCGCGGTGCTGGGCATCCAGCCCATCGTGGCGACGCTGATCCTGATGGTCGCCGGCCGCGGCATCGCCCAGCTCATCACCGAGGGGCGCATCGTCACCTTCACCGCACCCGGGCTTTCATGGTTCGGCGGCGGCTCGGTGCTGGGGCTGCCGGCGCCGGTGGCGATCGCCCTCGCCATGCTCGCCCTCACCCTGCTGGTGGTGCGCGGCACCGCGCTCGGCCTGATGATCGAGGCGACCGGCGGCAATGCCCGCGCCAGCGCGCTGGCCGGGGTGGGCACCCGGGCGATCACGCTCGCGGTCTATGCCTGGAGCGGGCTGTGCGCGGCGCTGGCCGGCATCGTCGCCGCCGCCGACATCCTCGGCGCCGACGCCAACAATGCCGGGCTGTGGCTGGAGCTGGACGCCATCCTCGCGGTGGTGATCGGCGGCACCTCGCTGTTCGGCGGGCGCTTCTCGGTGGTGCTGGCGGTGGTGGGCGCGCTCATCATCCAGGCGATGAACACCGGCATCCTGCTGTCCGGCTTCCCGCCGGAGATGAACCTCGTGGTCAAGGCGGTGGTGGTGCTGGCGGTGCTGCTGGCGCAGTCGCCGCGGCTCGCCGGGCTCGGCCTGCTGCTGCGGAGGAAACGGCCATGACCAGCCTCAACCGCCTGATGCCGGTGGCGGCGACCACCGCGGTGTTCCTGCTCGGCTTCCTGATCTGCGCGCTCGTCTTCCCGAACTTCGCCTCGCTCCGGGTGGTGATGAACCTGCTCACCGACAATGCCTTTCTCGGCATCGTCGCGGTGGGCATGACCTTCGTCATCATCTCGGGGGGCATCGACCTCTCGGTCGGCTCGGTCATCGGCTTCACCACGGTGTTCCTGGCGCTGGCGATCGAGCGCTGGGGCATCCCCCCGCTCGCCGCCTTCGCCATCATCCTGCTGGTGGCGGCGGCGTTCGGCGCGGCGATGGGGGCGATCATCCAGTATGTCGACCTGCCGCCCTTCATCGTGACGCTGGCCGGCATGTTCCTGGCGCGGGGGGCGAGCTTCCTGCTCTCCACCGAGAGCCTGCCGATCAACGCCGATCTCTACGCCCACCTCTCCGACCTCGCCTTCCGGCTGCCGGGCGGGGCGCGCCTCACCGTGCCGGCGATGATCATGCTGGCGGTGGTGCTGGCCGGCATGGTCCTTCTGCACCTCACCCGCTTCGGCGCCAATGTCTATGCGCTCGGCGGCAGCCGGGTCTCGACCGCCCTGATGGGGGTCAACGTGCCGCGCACCACGGTGCTGATCTACACCCTCTCCGCCGTGCTGGCGGGGCTGTCGGGCATCGTGTTCTCGCTCTACACCTCGTCGGGCTATTCGCTGTCGGCGGTGGGGGTGGAGCTGGACGCCATCGCCGCGGTGGTGATCGGCGGGACGCTGCTCTCGGGCGGCTACGGCTTCATCTTCGGCACCTTCGTCGGGGTGCTGATCCAGGGGCTGATCCAGACCTACATCAGCTTCGACGGCTCGCTGTCGAGCTGGTGGGCCAAGATCGCCACCGGCCTGCTGCTCTTCGCCTTCATCGCCTTCCAGCAGATCACCCTGCGCATGGCCCGCCGGCCGCGCGCACGCGCCATGGGAGTCGTGCAGCCGTGAACAGCCAGCTCGTCGTCATCCCCGCCCGCCGCTCGCACTCGAACCACGCCGAGGTGGCGCGCACCATCGGCATCGACATCATCGCCGGGCGCTATGGCGAGGGCGCCAAGATTCCGGGCGACGCCGAGCTGACGCTGCTGTTCGGGGTCTCCCGCCCGGTGCTGCGGGAGAGCGTGAAGACCCTCGTCGCCAAGGGCCTGCTCTCCACCAAGGCGCGGGTCGGCACGGTGGTGCGCGAGCGCGCGGCCTGGAACATGTTCGACCCCGACGTGCTGGCCTGGCACCTCGACGCCGGCATCGACAAGCGCTTCCTGCGCGACCTCGCCGAGATCCGCCTCGCGGTGGAGCCGCGCGCGGCGGCGCTGGCGGCCGAGCGGCGGGCGGGGGAGGACGTCGCCGTCATGCGCCGGGCCATCGCCCGGATGACGCAGGAATCCGGTGGCGCCTCGGACGGTTTCGCCGAGGCCGACCTCGCCCTGCACCTCGCCGTGGCCAACGCCTCCGGCAACCCCTTCATGCGCTCCATCGGCGCGGTGGTGGAAGCGGCGCTGCGCGCCTCCTTCGTGCTCAGCGCCCCGGCGGATTCGCGCGAATACGACATCGCCGTCGCCGCCCATGAGCGCATCGTCGAGGCCATCGCCGACCGCGACTCGGAAGCGGCCGCCGCCGCCATGACCAACGTCATCTTCAACGGCCTGCGCCGCCACGGCGCGGCGGGCTGAACCGGACCGATCCCGATGAACGACACCACCAAGAAGCCGCTGCGCAGCCAGGCCTGGTTCGGCCGCCACGACAAGATGGGCTTCTATTACCGCTCCTTCCTCAAGAACAGCGGCTTCCCGCAGGACCAGTTCGACGGCCGGCCGGTCATCGGCATCTGCAACACCTGGTCGGAGCTCACCCCCTGCAACGCGCATTTCCGCACCATCGCGGAGCATGTGCGCTCCGGCGTGCTGGATGCCGGCGGCTTTCCGCTGGAATTCCCGGTCTCCTCGCTCGGCGAGGTGACGATGCGCCCGACCGCCATGCTGTTCCGCAACCTCGCCTCGATGGATGTGGAAGAGGCGATCCGCGCCCACCCGCTCGACGGCGTGGTGCTGCTGATGGGCTGCGACAAGACCACCCCGGCGCTGCTGATGGGCGCCGCCTCGGCGGACCTGCCGGCCATCGGCGTCTCCGGCGGCCCGCAGCTGCGCGGGGTCTATCGCGGCCAGATCATCGGCTCGGGCACCAACATCATCTCGATGAGCGAGCAGCTCCGCGCCGGCGAGATCACGCTGGAGGAGTTCTTCGAGGCGGAGGGGGCGATGAACCGCTCCGCCGGCTCCTGCATGACCATGGGCACCGCCTCCACCATGGCCTCGATGGTGGAGGCGCTCGGCATCGGCCTGCCGGAGAACGCCGCCATTCCCGCCGCCGACGCCCGCCGCAACCTGCTGGCCCGCATGGCCGGCCGGCGCATCGTGGAGATGGTGAAGGAGGACCTGAAGCCCTCCGACATCCTCACCCGCGCCGCCTTCGAGAACGCCATCCGCACCCTGGCCGCGATCGGCGGCTCCACCAACGCGGTGGTGCACCTGCTGGCCATCGCCGGCCGGGTCGGCATCGACCTGACGCTGGAGGATTTCGACCGGCTCGGCCGCGACGTGCACTGCCTGGTCGACCTCATGCCCTCCGGCCGCTTCCTGATGGAGGATTTCTACTATGCCGGCGGCCTGCCCGCGGTGCTGCGCACGCTGGGCGAGCGCGGCCTGCTGAACAGGGACGCCCGCACCGTGAACGGGCGCACCCTGTGGGAGAACGTCGCCGCCGCCCCCTGCTGGAACAGCGAGGTCATCACCCCGTTCGAGGCGCCGTTCAAGCCGGAGGCGGGCATCGCCATCCTCACCGGCAACCTCGCCCCGGACGGCGCGGTGATCAAGCCCTCCGCCGCCTCGCCCGAGCTGATGCAGCACACCGGCCGCGCCGTGGTGTTCGAGAGCGTGGAGGAGATGCACCACGCCGTGAACGACGAGGCGCTGGACATCGACGCCTCCTGCATCATGGTGCTGAAGAACTGCGGGCCCAAGGGCTATCCGGGCATGGCCGAGGTCGGCAACATGCCGCTGCCGGCCAAGCTGCTGCGCGAGGGCGTGCGCGACATGATCCGCATCTCCGATGCCCGCATGTCCGGCACCGCCTATGGCACCGTCGTGCTGCACGTCGCCCCGGAGGCGACCGCCGGCGGGCCGCTGGCGCTGGTGCGGAACGGCGACCTCATCACGCTCGACGTGCCCGCCCGCTCGCTGCACCTGCATGTCGACGCGGCGGAGCTGGCGGCCCGCCGCGCCGCCTGGGTGGCCCCGGCGCCTCATGCCGAGCGCGGCTATCAGCGGCTCTACATCGACCACGTGCTGCAGGCCGACAAGGGCGCCGATTTCGACTTCCTGGTCGGGCGCAGCGGCTCGCCCGTGCCCCGCGACAACCACTGAGGCGCCCGGGGGCGCCGCGCCGCCCCCGCCTCTCCGCACCGACCCGCTCGACCGACCGATTTTGAAGGTGACGCATGCCGACTTCCCCCGCCGCCGGGCCGTATAAGGGCGTCTTCCCCGTCGCCCCCACCATCTTCCATGCCGATGGCCGGCTGGACCTCGAAGGCCAGAAGCGCTGCATCGACTTCATGATCGATGCCGGCTCCCACGGGCTGTGCATCCTCGCCAATTTCTCCGAGCAGTTCGTCCTCGCCGACGCCGAGCGCGACGCGGTGATGGAAACCGTGCTGGAGCATGTCGCCGGCCGGGTGCCGGTCATCGTCACCACCACGCATTTCTCCAGCCTCGTCTGCGCCGAGCGCTCGAAGCGGGCGCAGGAGCTGGGCGCGGCCATGGTGATGGTGATGCCGCCCTATCACGGCGCCACCTTCCGGGTGCCGGAAGCCTCGATCTACGACTTCTTCCGCGCCGTCTCCGACGCCATCACCATTCCGATCATGGTGCAGGACGCCCCGGTGGCGGGCACCCCGCTTTCCGTGCCGCTGCTGGCGCGGATGGCGAAGGAGATCGCGAACCTCGCCTACTTCAAGATCGAGGTGCCGCAGGCCGCCGGCAAGCTGCGGGCGCTGATCGAGGCCGGCGGCGACGCCATCGTCGGCCCGTGGGACGGCGAGGAAGCCATCACCCTGATGGCCGATCTCGACGCCGGGGCCACCGGCGCCATGACCGGCGGCGGCTATCCCGACGGCATCCGCCAGATCCTCGACCCCTATGTCGCCGGGGACCGCGAGGCCGCGCTCGACGCCTATCAGCGCTGGCTGCCGCTCATCAATTACGAGAACCGCCAGTGCGGCTTCGCCACCGCCAAGATCCTGATGAAGGAAGGCGGCGTCATCGCCGACGACAGCCTGCGCGCGCCGCTGCCGGCGGTGCACCCCGCCGCCCGGGCCGGGCTGCTGGAGCTGGCCCGCCGGCTCGACCCGCTCGTGCTGCGGTGGGGCAAGTGAGCCGGGCAACCGGGCCGGAACACGCTGGGGAACACGCCGCCATGAACGCCAACGCCACCTCCCTCACCGGCGCCATCCTGATCGGCGCCCGCGACCTCGCGGCCGACCGCAGCTTCCGCGCGGTGGACCCCGCGCGCGACAGCGCGATCGAGCCGGCCTTCGCCGAGGCCGGGCCCGCCCATGTCGCGGAAGCGGCGGCGCTGGCGGCGGCGGCCTTTCCCGCCTACCGCGCCACCGCGCCGGAAGCCCGCGCCGCCTTTCTGGAGGCCATCGCCAGCGAGATCGAGGCGCTGGGCGACGTGCTGGTGGAGCGCGCCGGGCTGGAATCCGGCCTGCCCGCCGCCCGCCTCACCGGCGAGCGCGCCCGCACCACCGGGCAGCTCCGGCTGTTCGCGAGCTGGGTGCGCGCCGGGGGAGCGGACGAACCGCGGCTCGACAGCCCGCAGCCGGAGCGCAAGCCGCTGCCGCGCGCCGACCTCAGGCTGCGCCATATCGGCGTCGGCCCGGTCGCGGTGTTCGGGGCGAGCAACTTCCCCCTCGCCTTCTCGGTGGCGGGCGGCGACACCGCCTCCGCCCTCGCCGCCGGCTGCCCGGTGATCGTGAAGGGCCACCCCGCCCATCCCGGCACCTCCGAGCTGGTGGGCCGTGCCATTCGCCGCGCGGTCGCCGCCTGCGGCCTGCCGGAAGGCGTGTTCTCGCTGCTGACCGGCACCAGCCATGAGCTGGGCTCGGCGCTGGTCGCCGATCCCCGCATCGCGGCGGTGGGCTTCACCGGCTCGCGGGCCGGCGGGCTGGCGCTGGCCCGCATCGCCGCGGGGCGCGAGGTGCCGATCCCGGTCTATGCCGAGATGAGCAGCATCAACCCCGTATTCCTGCTGCCGGAGGCGCTGGCGAGCCGGGCCGAGGCGCTGGCGGCCGGCTTCGTCGGCTCGCTGACGCTGGGGGCGGGGCAGTTCTGCACCAATCCCGGTCTCGTCATCGCGCTGGACAGCCCGGGGCTCGACCGCTTCCTCGCGGCGGCAAGCGCCGCGCTGGGCGGGGCGCCCGCCGCCACCATGCTCACCCCCGGCATCGCCCGGGCCTATGCCGGCGGCGTCGCCGCGCTGGAGGAAAGCGGGGCGGCGCAGACGCTGGCCCGCGGCCGCGCGGATGGCGGCGCCAATGCCTGCCGCCCCGCCCTGTTCGTCACCGACGGCGCCGCCTTCCGCGCCACCCCGGCGCTGGCGCGGGAGGTGTTCGGCGCCTCCGCCCTGGTGGTGCGCTGCGCCGACGTCGAGGACCTGCTCGCGGTCGCGCGCGCGGTGGAAGGCCAGCTCACCGCCACGCTGCAGCTCGATGAGGGCGACCACGCCCTCGCCGCCGCGCTGCTGCCGGTGCTGGAGGAGAAGGCGGGCCGCATCCTCGCCAATGGCTGGCCGACCGGGGTGGAGGTCTGCCACGCCATGGTGCATGGCGGCCCCTTCCCCGCCACCTCCGACGTGCGCACCACCTCGGTCGGCACGCTGGCGATCCGCCGCTTCCTGCGCCCGGTCTGCTACCAGGACCTGCCGGCGGCGCTGCTGCCGGCGGCGGTGGCGGACGGCAACCCGCTCGGCCTGCCGCGACTGGTCGACGGCGCGGCGCAACCCGGAGCCGCGCCATGACGCCATCGGCCTCATCGTCCACCTCACCGCACTCACCCGCCACCGGGATTTCACGGCCATGACCGTCCGTCTCGCCCTTGTCGGTCTCGGCAAGATCGCCCGCGACCAGCACATCCCCGCCATCGCCAAGACGCCCGGCATCGAGCTGGTCGCCATCGCCAGTCGCAACGCGGCGCTGGAAGGGGTTGCACATTTCGACAGCCTGGACGCGCTGCTCGGTAGCGACGTCGCGGTGGATGCGGTTGCGCTCTGCACCCCGCCGCAGGTCCGCCGCGCCCAGGCCGCCCTGGCGCTAAGCGCTGGAAAACATGTGCTTCTCGAGAAGCCGCCGGGCGCAACCGTGGCGGAACTCACCCCCCTCGTCGCCGCCGCGGCGGCCGGCGGGCACACCCTCTTCGCCACCTGGCACTCCCGCTTCGCCCCGGCGGTGGAGCCGGCGCGCGCCTTCCTCGCCGGGCGCACGCTGCGCGCCGTCACCATCGAGTGGAAGGAGGACGTCCGCGTCTGGCATCCCGGCCAGAGCTGGATCTGGGAGCCCGGCGGGCTCGGCGTTTTCGACCCTGGAATCAATGCCTTGTCGATCCTGACCCGGATCCTGCCGCACCCCGTCTTCGTCACGGGCGCCGAGCTTGCCTTCCCCTCAAACTGCGCCGCCCCCATCGCCGCCGAGATCGATTTCGCCGATGCCGGCGGTCTTCCGGTGCGGGCGGAGCTCGATTTCCTGCAGACCGGCCCGCAGACCTGGGACATCCGGGTCGAGACCGACGCCGGCCTGCTGACGCTCAGCTCCGGCGGCGCCCGGCTGAGCCTCGACGGTGCCCCGCTCGTCGAAGCGCCGGAGGCCGAATATGCCGGCATCTACAAGCACTTCGTCGAGCTGATCGGCAGCGGCGCGAGCGATGTCGACCTCGCCCCGCTGCAGCTTGTCGCCGACGCCTTCCTGCTGGGGCGGCGGCGCGAGGTCGCGGCTTTCGTCGAATGAGCGAGGACACCCCCATGCACGGCAACGCCCCCCGCCCGCTCCGCTCCCGCGCCTGGTTCGACAACCCGGCCAATATCGACATGACCGCGCTCTATCTCGAGCGCTATCTCAATTTCGGCCTCAGCCAGGAGGAATTGCAGAGCGGCCGGCCGATCATCGGCATCGCCCAGACCGGCTCGGACCTCTCCCCCTGCAACCGCCACCACCTGGAGCTGGCGAAGCGGGTGCGCGAGGGCATCCGCGACGCCGGCGGCATCGCCATCGAATTCCCGGTCCACCCGATCCAGGAAACCGGCAAGCGCCCCACCGCCGGGCTCGACCGCAACCTCGCCTATCTCGGGCTGGTGGAGGTGCTCTACGGCTATCCCCTTGACGGCGTTGTGCTCACCATCGGCTGCGACAAGACCACCCCGGCCTGCCTGATGGCCGCGGCGACGGTGAACATCCCCGCCATCGCGCTTTCCGTCGGACCGATGCTGAACGGCTGGTACAAGGGCCAGCGCACCGGCTCCGGCACCATAGTGTGGAAGGCGCGCGAGCTGCTGGCGGCGGGCGAGATCGACCATGCCGGCTTCGTCAAGCTGGTGGCGTCCTCCGCCCCCTCCACGGGCTACTGCAACACCATGGGCACGGCGACGACGATGAATTCGCTCGCCGAGGCGCTGGGCATGCAGCTTCCGGGTTCTGCCGCCATTCCCGCGCCCTATCGCGACCGGCAGGAGGTGGCCTACCGCACCGGCCTGCGCATCGTCGACATGGTGCGGGAGGACCTGAAGCCCTCCGACATCCTGACCCGCGAGGCTTTTCTCAACGCCATCCGGGTGAATTCCGCCATCGGCGGCTCCACCAACGCGCCGATCCACCTCAACGCGCTGGCCCGCCATGTCGGTGTCGAGCTGACCGTGGACGACTGGCAGACCTATGGCGAGGACGTGCCGCTGCTGGTGAACCTCCAGCCGGCCGGCGAATATCTGGGCGAGGACTATTACCACGCCGGCGGCGTTCCCGCCGTGGTCAACCAGTTGATGGAACAGGGCCTTATCGCCGAGGAGGCGATGACCGCGAACGGCCGCTCCATCGGCGAGAACTGCCGCGGCCAGGCCATCGCCGACGAGGAGGTGATCCGCCCCTATGCCCGGCCGCTGAAGGAGAAGGCCGGCTTCCGTGTGCTGCGCGGCAACCTCTTCTCCTCCGCCATCATGAAGACCAGCGTGATCTCGCCGGAATTCCGCGAGCGCTACCTCTCCAACCCCGCCGATCCCGAGGCGTTCGAGGGCCCCGCCGTGGTGTTCGACGGGCCGGAGGACTACCACGCCCGCATCGACGACCCCGCGCTCGGCATCGACGAGACCACCATCCTGTTCATGCGCGGCGCCGGCCCGGTCGGCTATCCCGGCGCGGCGGAGGTGGTGAACATGCGGGCGCCGGACTACCTCATCAAGGCCGGCATCCACGCCTTGCCCTGCATCGGCGACGGCCGCCAGTCCGGCACCTCCGGCTCGCCCTCCATCCTCAATGCCTCGCCGGAAGCGGCGGTGGGCGGCGGCCTTGCCTTGCTGCGCACCGGCGACCGGGTGCGCATCGACCTGAAGCGCAACAGCGCCAACATGTTGGTGTCGGACGAAGAGCTAGAGCGCCGCCGCGCGGAGCTGGCGGCGCAGGGCGGCTACGCCTACCCCGCCCACCAGACGCCGTGGCAGGAAATCCAGCGCAGCCTGGTCGGCCAGATGGAAACCGGCGCGGTGCTGGAGCCGGCGGTGCGCTACCAGCGCATCGCACAGACGATGGGGATGCCCCGTGACAACCACTAACGCCCCCACCCCGGCCGCGCCGGCGCCGCATAGCGTGCCGGTGCAGGTGCTCGACGCCGCGCGCTGCCACCTCGGCGAAGGCCCCGGCTATGACGCCGCCAGCGACACCGCGTGGTGGTTCGACATTCTGGAGCAGAGGCTGCATGAGGTCCGGCTCGGCGAGGGACGGATCGCCGTCCAGGCCCTGCCCTTCATGGCCAGCGCCGCGGCGATGGTCGACGACGACCGTCAGTTGCTGGTGGCGGAGGACGGGCTGTACCTGCGCGAGATCGCAACCGGCCGGCTGGAACGGCTCGCCGAGATCGAGGCGGACGACGCCCGCACCCGTTCCAACGACGCCCGCGTCCACCCCAGCGGCACGCTGTGGGCCAGCACCATGGGCCGGCGCGCCGAAAGCGGCATCGGCAGCATCTATGCCTTTCGCGGCGGCGAGGTCGTGCAGCTCTTCACCGGCCTGTCGATTCCCAATGCGATCTGCTTTTCCCCCGATGGCGCAACGGGTTACTTCGCCGACACCCGGGAGAACATGCTTTATCGCGTGGCGCTCGACCCCGCCACCGGGCTGCCGCTCGGGGCGCCGACGCCGCTGCACCGCCACCACGGCGCCGGCGGCCCGGATGGCGCGGTGACCGACGCCGAAGGGCTGATCTGGTGCGCGATATGGGGCGGAGGCTGCCTCCACGTCTATTCCCCCGGCGGCACGCTGGTGCGGCGCCTCGCCGTGCCGGCGCGCCAGCCGAGCTGCCCCGTCTTCGTCGGCCCTGGGTTCGACCGACTGCTGGTCACCTCCTCCTGGCAGGGCATGGGCACGGCGATGCGCGCCGCCGACCCCGGCCACGGCCAGACCTTCCTGCTCGAAGCCGGCGTGAAGGGCCGGCCGGAGCCGCGCGTGCGGCTGGAGGCGGCATGATGGACGGCCTGGCGCATGTCGTCGTCGACTGGGGCACGTCGAGCTTCCGGCTCTGGGCGCTCGCCGCGGATGGGCGGGTGCTGGCGGAGCGCCGCAGCGCGCAGGGCCTTGCCGCCTCCGCCGCGGAGGGCTTCGAGGCGGTGCTGGAATCCCATCTCGCCGCGCTCGGCGTGGCGGATGGCGTGCCGGTGATGATGTGCGGCATGGTCGGCTCGCGCAGCGGCTGGATCGAGGCGGCCTATCTCGATGCGCCGCTGCGGCTGGAAGGCCTCGCCGAGCGGGCCGTGGCGGCGCCGGCGGCGCGGCGCCCGGTCCGCATCCTGCCGGGCATCGCCCAGCGGAGCCCGAGCCACCCCGACGTGATGCGCGGGGAGGAAACCCAGCTTCTCGCGCTGGCCGCCGAAGGCCATGACGGGCTGGTCTGCCTGCCCGGCACCCACTCCAAATGGGTGGCGCTGGAGACCGGCGCCCTCGCCGGCTTCGCCACCTTCATGACCGGCGAGCTGTTCCACCTGCTGCGCACCGCCTCCGTGGTCGCGCCGGCCATCGCGGGCGCGACGGACGGCGGAGGCGCCACCGAGGCCTTTGCCGGCGGGGTCGCCGACGCGATGGCGGCGCCGGAAACGGCGGGCAACCGGCTGTTCGAGCTGCGGGCCGGCTGGCTGCTGGCCGGCACCGCGCCGGACACCGCGCGGGACCGGCTCTCGGGCCTGCTGATCGGGCTGGAACTCGCCGGCGCCGCGCGCCGGCTGGGCCGGCTCGACGGCACCGTGCTGATCGCCTCGGGGCCGATCGCCCCGCTCTACCGCGACGCGCTGGCCCTCGCCGGCGCGGCCGGCATCCGCCTGCGCGATGCCGAATCCTGCGTCCGGGCGGGGTTGCACGCCGCCGCCCTCGCCGCCTTCCAGACCGAAGGAGCCCAGCCGTGACCGCTCACCCTCCCGTGCCGTGGCCGCGCCTGAAGCGCTCGCTGGTCGCCATCCTGCGCGGCCTCGCCCCGCACGAGGCGGAGGCGGTGGTCGGGGCGCTGATCGAGGAAGGCTTCGAGGCCATCGAGATCCCGCTGAACTCGCCCGAGCCGTTCCGCTCCATCGAGGCGGCGGCCCGTCTCGCCCCGGCCACGGTGTGGATCGGCGCCGGCACGGTGCTCGACATCGCGGCGGTGGACCGGCTGGCGCAGGCCGGCGGACGCCTCATGGTCAGCCCCAATGTCGACCCGGAGGTCATTGGCCGGGCGGCCGGGCACGGCATGGTCACCATGCCCGGCGTGCTCACCCCCACCGAGGCACTATTGGCGGTGAAGGCCGGCGCCTCGGGGCTCAAGTTCTTTCCGGCCAACCTGCTCGGCCCCGCGATCATCCAGGCGATCACGGTGATCTTGCCGCCGGGCACGGTGGTCGGCGCCGTCGGCGGCGTCGGCGAGGCGGACTTCGCCGCCTATGGCGCGGCCGGCATCCGCACCTTCGGCCTCGGCTCCAGCCTCTACCGGCCGGGCGCCGACGCCGCCGAGGTGCGGCGAAAGGCAAAGGCGGTGATCGCCGCCTATGACGCCGCCTTTCCACCCGTCACCCAGCCCCTGACCTCACCCGCCTGAGGCCTCGGCGACGGCCCCTCGCGGCCTCCAGGCCGCCACGAACACGGACCGCCGATGGCGGCCAACCCATCGCAACCGGGAGTGAAACATGAAACGCATTTCCACCGCCCTTTCCGCCCTGGCGCTCGGCGCCGTGACCTTCGGCGCCCTGACCCTGGCGGGCCTCGGCGTCAGCCCCGCCAGCGCGCAGGAAAAGGCCACGGTCGGCATCGCCATGCCCACCAAGTCCTCCGCCCGCTGGATCGCCGACGGCGACAACATGGTGAAGGTGCTGAAGGAGCGCGGCTACAACACTGACCTGCAATATGCCGAGGACGACATCCCCAACCAGCTCTCGCAGATCGAGAACATGGTGACCAAGGGCGCCAAGGTGCTGGTCATCGCCTCGATCGACGGCACCACCCTGTCCGACGTGCTGAAGCAGGCCCACGCGAAGGGCATCAAGGTCATCGCCTATGACCGCCTCATCCGCGAGACGCCGAATGTCGACTATTACGCGACCTTCGACAATTTCCAGGTCGGCGTGCTGCAGGCGCAGTCGCTGTTGAAGGGCCTCGGCTATCCCGAGAACAAGGGTCCGTTCAACATCGAGCTGTTCGGCGGCTCGCCGGACGACAACAACGCCTACTTCTTCTACAACGGCGCAATGTCGGTGCTGCAGCCGCTGATCGACAACGGCACGCTGAAGATCCCGAGCGGGCAGACCGGCATGGACAAGGTGTCGACGCTGCGCTGGGACGGCGCAACCGCCCAGGCCCGCATGGACAACCTGCTGAGCGCCTACTACTCCGACAAGAAGCTGAACGGCGTCCTCTCCCCCTATGACGGCCTGTCCATCGGCATCCTGTCCTCGCTCAAGGGCGTGGGCTATGGTTCCGGCGGCATGAAGATGCCGATCGTCACCGGGCAGGATGCGGAGGTTCCCTCCGTCAAGTCGATCCTCGCCGGCGAGCAGTATTCCACCATCTTCAAGGACACCCGCGAACTCGCCAAGGTGACCGCGGACATGGTCGACGCCTCGCTCAGCGGCAAGGAAGTCGTCGTCAACGACACCAAGACCTACAACAACGGCGTGAAGGTCGTTCCCGCCTATCTGCTGAAGCCGGTCGTGGTCGACAAGAGCAACTGGGAAGCGGTTCTGGTCGGCAGCGGCTACTACAAGCCCGGCCAGATCAACTGACGAGTCCTGCCCCGTGCCGGCGGCGGCGACCGGCCGGCACGGGGCGCTCACGAGGAGCGCAGTCATGAACGCCCTTCTGGAAATGCAGGGCATCAGCAAGCACTTCACCGGGGTGAAGGCGCTGAGCGATGTCAGCTTCACGGTCGCGCCCGGCGAGATCCACGCGCTCGTCGGGGAAAACGGCGCGGGCAAGTCCACCCTCATGAAGGTGCTGAGCGGGGTCTACCCGCACGGCTCCTATGACGGCGCCATCGTCTTCGACGGCGAGGAACGCCGCTTCCGCGACATCATCGATTCCGAGGCCCTCGGCATCATCATCATCCACCAGGAGCTCGCCCTGGTGCCGCTGATGTCGATTGCGGAGAACATCTTCATCGCCAACCCGCCCGGGCGCTTCGGCATCATCGACCGCGGCGCGGTGCACCGGCGCACGCAGGAACTGCTCGCCAAGGTGGGGCTGAACGAATCCCCGGACACGCTGATCACCAATATCGGGGTCGGCAAGCAGCAGCTCGTCGAGATCGCCAAGGCGCTGTCGAAGAAGGTGCGGCTGCTCATCCTCGACGAGCCGACCGCCAGCCTGAGCGAGAAGGACAGCCAGGCCCTGCTGGACCTGCTGCTGGAGTTCAAGGCGCAGGGCATCGCCTCCATCCTGATCTCGCACAAGCTGAACGAGGTTTCCCGCGTCGCCGACCGCATCACCGTGCTGCGCGACGGACGCACCGTCGACACGCTGGACTGCAGCGACGGCGCGGTGGAGGAAGACCGCATCATCCGCCGCATGGTGGACCGCGACCTCGAGCACCGCTACCCCAAGCGCGAGCCGAAGATCGGCGAGACGATCTTCCGCGTGTCGGACTGGTCGGCCTATCACCCGCTCCATACCGACCGCCAGATGATCCGAAACGTCGACTTCGAGGTGAAGCGCGGCGAGATCGTCGGCATTGCCGGGCTGATGGGCGCCGGCCGCACCGAATTCGCGATGAGCGTGTTCGGCCGTTCCTACGGCCAGAAGATCACCGGCCGGGTCGAGATCGAAGGCCGCGAGGCGGACGTCTCTACCGTGCGCCGCGCCATCGACGCCGGCCTCGCCTATGTCACCGAGGACCGCAAGCATCTCGGCCTGCTGCTGGCGGAAGACATCCGCAAGAACATCTCGCTGGCCAATCTCGACCGCATCGCGCCGGGCCGCGTCATCGACGACGTCCAGGAACTGAAGGTCGCCTCCGACTACCGCAGCCGCATGCGCATCCGCTGCCACAGCGTCTATCAGGAAACCGGCAAGCTCTCCGGCGGCAACCAGCAGAAGGTGGTGCTGTCGAAATGGCTGTTCACCGATCCCAAGGTGCTCATCCTCGACGAGCCGACCCGCGGCATCGATGTCGGCGCGAAGTATGAAATCTACTGCATTATCAATGAATTGGCCGATTCTGGCCGTGGCGTCGTGGTCATCTCGTCGGAGATGCCGGAGCTGCTCGGCATCTGCGACCGCATCTGCGTGATGAACGAGGGCGCGTTCGTCGGCGAATTCCCCGCCGCCGAAGCCACACAGGAGAAGATCATGCGCGCCATCATGCGCAAGGGCGAGGCACGGCCATGAGCGACACCCCCGCGAGCGAGAAGACCATGGCGCTTCAGGACAAGCCCCACCCGCCGAAGTCCGGCCATGCCGGCTTCCTCAAGAACAATCTGCGCGACTACGGGATGATGATCTCGCTGTTTGCGATCATGATCTTCTTCGAGATCGTGACCAACGGCACCCTGTTGCGGCCGCTGAACCTCACCAACCTCGTCCTGCAGAACAGCTACATCGTCATCATGGCGCTGGGCATGCTGCTCGTCATCGTCACCGGGCATATCGACCTCTCCGTGGGTTCGGTGGCGGGCTTCATCGGCGCGGTGGCGGCGGTGCTCATCGTGAAGTTCGGCGTGCACTACATACCCGCCGCGCTGATCTGCCTGGCGCTGGGCGCGCTGATCGGGGCGGCGCAGGGCTACTGGGTGGCCTATTTCAAGATCCCGTCCTTCATCGTGACGCTGGCCGGCATGCTGGTGTTCAAGGGTCTGGCGCTGGCGATCCTCGCCGGCCAGTCGGTCGGGCCCTTCCCGGTGGAGTTCCAGAAGCTCTCCTCCGGCTTCATCCCCGAACTGATACCGGACGTCACCACGCTCTACCCCACCTCGCTGGCGATCGGCGCGCTGCTGGCACTGGTGCTGGTGTGGCAGAACGTGCGCAACCGCGCCCGGCAGGAGAGTCACGGCATCGAAACCGAGCCCTATGGCTTCTTCATCGGCAAGAACCTGCTGCTCCTGGCCGTGATCATCTATTTCGCCTATCTGATCGCCTCCCATCGCGGCCTGCCGAACGTCCTCGTCATCATCACCGCGCTGGTGGCGCTCTACGCCTTCGTCACCACCCGCACGACGATCGGCCGGCAGATCTACGCCGTCGGCGGAAACGAGAAGGCGGCGAAGCTCTCCGGCATCAAGACGGAGCGGCTCACCTTCCTCACCTTCGTCAACATGGGCGTGCTGGCGGCGCTGGCCGGGCTGGTGTTCGCGGCCCGGCTCAACACCGCCACCCCCAAGGCCGGCCTCGGCTTCGAGCTGGACGTGATCGCGGCCTGCTTCATCGGCGGCGCCTCGGCCTATGGCGGCGTCGGCCGGGTCGGCGGCGCGGTGATCGGCGCGCTGATCATGGGCGTGATGAACAACGGCATGTCGATCCTCGGCATCGGCATCGACTACCAGCAGGTCATCAAGGGCCTGGTGCTGCTCGGCGCGGTGTGCCTCGACGTCTACAACCAGCGCCGCAGCTAGGCCGTCCCCCGGCCGCGCCCGGACACACCGGGAGCGGCCGCCCTCGCCGGGAGCAACTGGGAAAACGCGTGGGGGTCAATCGCCGGCGGAAGGCGTCTCGCCCGCCCCGCCGGCGTCCTGCCGCGTCAGCCGGTCGGTGAGGGCGAGCACGGTATAGGCGGCCACGAACAGCACGTTCGCCACCACCAGCCACTGCACCTGCGCGGTGCTGACGCTCACCTCCAGCTTCATCAGCGCCTTCAGCAGCGTGATGCCGGCGATGGCCATGAGGGAGGCGAACAGCTTCATCTTGAGCCCGGAGAAGCTGATGCCGCTCATCCAGGCCGGGGAGCCCGAAAGCGTCTCCCCGTCGATCCGCTCCACGAAGTTCTGGAAGCCGGAATGGATGATGATGACGAGCAGGCCGGCGACGAGCGTCAGGTCGATCAGCGACAGCAGCGCCATGATCAGCTCGACCTCGTTGAGTTCATGAAGCCGAAGGGCGAGCTGCACGATCTCGCCGAAGAAGGCGATCAGCAGCAAACCCAGCGCCAGGACGAGGCCGAGGAAGAACGGCACCATCGCCCAGCGGCACAGCACCACAGCGCGAATGACAAGGGTGCGCATCAAAAGCTCCCGAGCGCCGTGCCCAGCACGATGACCGCCGCCAGCGCGATGAGCGCCCCGACCACGGCGGCCATGACGATGTCGAGATAGCCCTCCTTGTGGGTGACGCCGCACACGGAGAGCAGCGTCACCACCGCCCCGTTATGAGGCAGGCTGTCGAGCGTGCCCGAGCCGATCACCGCCACCCGGTGCATCAGCGCGGGGTCCATGCCGATTTCCTGCGCTATCCGCAGATAGGTCGGCCCCAGCGCGTCGAGCGCGATGGTGAGGCCGCCCGAGGCCGAGCCGGTGAGGGCGGCGAGGATATTGGTCGCCACCGCGAGCGAGACCAGCGGGCCGCCGCCAATGCCCAGCACCCAGTCGCGCACCTCGGCGAAGGCGGGCAGCGCCGCCACGATGGCGCCGAAGCCGACCAGGCTGGCCACCGAGAGAATCGGCAGCACCGAGGCATTGGCCCCCGCCGTGACAGTGGCCCGCAGCACCGGCACGCTGCGGAAATTGATGGCGGCGACGGTGAGGATCGCCGCCGCCAGCGCCACGATGACCGACCACACCCCGCCCACCGCCGAGGCGGAGGTGCCGCCCCATTGCGGCAGGGCGAGGAAGGACGTGTCCATCCGCGGCAGCACCACGAAGGACATCAGCAGGTTGACGGCGATCACCACCAGTATGGGCAGCGCCGCCAGCGCGATGGGCGGGCCGCGATGCGCGGGCTCGCTGCCGTGGATTTCGGCGGGGTCGAATTCACGTGCCGTGGTGGCCCGCTCGCGCACGATCGGGTCGCTCGTCGCCCGCTCCGCCGCCTCCTCGGGTGCGGCGGAGAGGTCGCCGAAGCCCTCCCCGGCCGCCCGCGCCGCGTTCTCCCGCAGCTTCAGCCACCACAGGCCGAAACCGAGCATGATGAGCGAGGCGATAAAGCCGAGGCCGGGCGCCGCGAAGGGCGTCGTGCCAAAGAACGGCATCGGGATGGCGTTCTGGATCGACGGGGTGCCCGGCATCGCCGACATGGTGAAGGTCGAGGTGCCGAGGGCGATGGCCGCCGGCATCAGCCGCCGTGGCACGCCGGCGGAGCGGAACAGCGCCACGCCCATCGGCGCCAGCACGAAGAAGGCGACGAACAGGCTCACCCCGCCATAGGTGACGATCGCCCCCGCCAGCACCACCGCGAGGATGGCCCGCCGGGCCCCGAGCCGCGCGGTCATGGTGTCGGCGATGGTCGCGACCGAGCCGGAATCCTCCATCAGCTTGCCGAACACCGCACCCAGCAGGAACAGCGGAAAGAACTGCGCGACGAAATCCGCCGCGTTGCGCATGAAGGTCTGGGTCCAGCTCGCCAGCAGCGGCTCGCCCGAGAACGCCGCAGCGATGAGCCCGGCCACCGGCGCGAGCACGAGGATGCTGGAGCCGCGGAAGGCGAGGAAGATGAGAACGGCGAGCGCGACCAGTATGCCGAGGAGACCCATGGTCACAGCTCCGCCAGCAGCTTGTCGAAATCGACGGTGGAGGCGCGGCCGAGATCGTGACCATGGTCGGCGAGGAACACCTCGGCGGCCTTCCGGCCCTCATCCCGCAGCATGCTGACGAAGTCCCACTCCGCGTTGAACTTGGAGGAGAAGTCGAGCGTGTTCATGATGGGGTTGCGCACGATATGGACCCGCATGCGCGCCCAGTCGCAGGCTTCGCTGTCGCTACCGAGCGCGGCGGAATGGCGCTGGAGCAGCGCCATCATGTAGAGCTCCTTCACCGCCACCGCGTTGAACGACACCTCGTTCAGCCGGTTGAGGATTTCCGCTGGGGTGCGCGGCGTGCCCGGGCGCTCCAGCGGGTTGATCGGCACCAGGATGGTGTCGTCGGAGGTGAGCTCGTTCACCAGCGGCGCGAGGGTCGGGTTGCCGGAATAGCCGCCGTCCCAATAGGCCTCCCCGTCGATCTCCACCGCCTGGAAGATCGTGGGCAGACAGGCGGAGGCCATCAGCACCGCGGGGGTGATGTCGGCGTTGCGGAACACCCGCGGCCGCCCCGTGCGCACATTGGTCGCGGTGATGAACAGCTTGATCGGCGAGGCGCGCAGGCGGGCGAAGTCGATCTGCTTTTCCAGCACCGGCTCCAGCGCGTTGCCCCCCAGCGGATTGTACTGGTAGGGCGAGAACATGCGGGACATGTAGTCCATGAACATGAAGCCGGGCGCGCCTTCCAGCGACCAGCGCCCGAGCATGCGGTCGATCAGCGAGCGCCGGAACGGGCTGAAGCGCGCGGCGTCGGAGACATGGCGCCAGTAGCTCTCCAGCGCCGCGCGGGCGCCGGCGCGCCCGCCGGCGGCGAAGCCATCCGCCAGCACCGCGGCGTTCATCGCCCCGGCGGAGGTGCCGGAAACCCCCTCGATCTCCAGCCAGCTCTCCTCCAGCAGGCGGTCCAGCACGCCCCATGTGAAGGCCCCGTGGGAGCCCCCGCCCTGCAGGGCGAGGTCCACCAGCACCGAATCCCGTTCCATCCCGCTCCCCCCTGGTCCCGGCAGCCCCGGCACGGCGCTCCCGGCGTATCACATCGCCCGCGGCGGAGAGGCGCGGCGCCCCTCCCGTCCGGCTGGACAGGGCGGGATCAGCCCGCCCCGAGCCCCGCCCCGGCCTGCGCCGCTTCGGGCGCCGCGGCAGCCTCGGGCCCGGTGTCCGCCCCGAACCAGGCGACATAGAGCGCGGGCAGGAAAATCAGTGTCAGCAGCGTGCCGACCAGCAGCCCGCCCATGATGGCGAAGGCCATCGGCCCCCAGAACACCGTGGGCGCGATCGGGATCATGCCCAGCACGGTGGACACCGCGGTCAGCATGATCGGACGGAAGCGGGCGCAGGAGGCGGCGATGACCGCGTCCCGCACGGTGCGGCCGGCGGCGCGGTCGGCCTCGATCTGGCCGATGAGAATGACCGCATTCTTGGTGATCATGCCGATGAGCGCCAGCACACCGAGAATGGCGACGAAGCCGAGCGGCCGCCCCGACGCCAGCAGCGCCGCCACCACCCCGATCAGGCCGAGCGGGGCGACCGACAGCACGATGACGAGCCGCTGGAAGCTCTTCAGCTCGAACATCAGCACGGTGAACATGAGCAGCAGCATCACCGGCACGACGGCGATGACCGAGCCGAGCGAGGCCGCGCTCTCCTCCACCGTGCCGCCGACGACGATGGCATAGCCCGGCGGCAGCGTGGCGCGCAGGGCCGCGATCTTCGGCGCCAGCCCCTCCACCACGCTTTCGGGCAGCACGCCGCGCCGCACGTCGGCCTGCACGGTGAGGGTCGGCACCCGGTCGCGCCGCCAGATGGCGGGATAGTCCTGGGCATACTCGAACACCGCGATCTGCCTCAGCGGCACGGTCCGGCCGTTCGGCAGCGGCACCTGCAGCGACGCGAGCGCGCCGAGCGAGACGCGCTCCTCGTCGGTGGCGCGGGCCAGCACGTTGACGAGGTAGATGTCGTCGCGCACCTGCGTCACCGGCTGGCCGGAGAACACCGTGTTCAGCACGCCAGTGAGCTGGGCGGTGGAAAGGCCCAGCAGCCGGGCCTCGTCCTGGTTCAGCCGGATGCGCACCTGACGGGAAGGCTCGATCCAGTTGTAGTTGATCCGCTCCGCGTCGGGGCTCGAGGCCACCGCGGCGGCGAGGTCGAAGGCGATGGCCCGCACCTTCTCCACATCCGGCCCGGAAACGCGGTACTGCACCGGCCAGCCGACCGGAGGCCCCAGCTCCAGCGGGGCGACACGGGCGACGAGTTGCGGGAACTGCTCGGCCAGCACCTTGTCGAGCCGGGCGTGCAGCCGCTCCCGCGCCGCGACGTCACGGGCCACGATCACCGCCTGGGCAAAGAAATCGTTGGGAAGCTGGACGTTGAGCGGGAGGTAGAAGCGGATGGCGCCGCGCCCGACATAGGTGCTCCAGCGGGCGACGTCGGGGTCGCCGGCCAGAACCTTGTCGAAGGCCTCGGCGACGCTCTCGCTGGCATAGATCGAGGCGTTCTGCGGCGAGGCGAGGTCCACCAGCAGCTCCGGCCGGTCGGACGAGGGGAAGAACTGCCGCGGCACCAGCGGCAGGGCCAGCACCGACAGCACGAACAGGCCGAGCGTCACCGCGATGGTGATCCAGCGCAGCCGCAGGCACCCCTCCAGAAACCCGCGATACAGCCCCATGACCCGCCCGGGCCCGGCGGCGGCCGCTCTCGTCGCTTCCTTGGCCGGCGGCCGGAGGATGAGCACCTGCAGCAGCGGCGCGAACAGCACCGCGACCACCCACGACACCAGCAGCGCGATGGTCACCACCGCGAACAGGGTGAAGGTGTATTCGCCCGCCGAGCTGGCCGCGAAGCCCACCGGCACGAAACCGGCCACCGTCACCAGCGTGCCCGCCAGCATGGCGGCGGCATAGGCGGAGAAGGCGTAGGAAGCCGCGCGGATCGGCGTGTCGCCCGCGGCGAGGCGGGTGAGGGTCGCGTCCGTCGTCGTCATGGCATCGTCGACCATGAGCGCCAGAGCGATGATGAGCGCGCCGAGCGAGATGCGCTGCATGTCGATCTGCGCGATCTGCATGATGGCGAAGACCACCGCGAGGGTCAGCGGAATCGCCAGCGCGACGATGGCGCCGGCCCGCACCCCCAGCGCCACGAACGACACCACCAGGATGATCGCCACCGCCTGCCAGAGGCTTTCCATGAACTCGGCGATGGCGTCGTTCACGGTCACCGCCTGGTCGGCCACCAGCTGCACGTCGATGCCGACCGGCAGCTCGGCGACGAGGCGGTTCATCGCGGCGTCGACATTGCGGCCCATGGCGAGGATGTCGCCACCCTCGCGCATGGCGATGGCGAGGCCGATCGCCTCCCGGCCGTTGACCCGGAACATCGGCTGGGGCGGATCGGCATAGCCGCGGCGGATGGTGGCGATGTCGGCGAGGCGGATGAGCCGTCCGTTCACCACGAAATTCACGTTGGCGATGTCGGTTTCGGAGGTGAAGGCACCCGACACCCGCACCGAGATGTTCTCCGCCCCGGTCTGGATCTCGCCGGAGGGACGCACCACGTTCTGGCTCGCCAGCGCCTGCAGCACCGCGCTGCGGTCAATGCCGAGGCTGGCCAGCTCCGCCATCGAGAACTCGATGAAGATGCGCTCGTCCTGCGCGCCCAGCAGCTCGATCTTCGAGACGTCGGGCACGTGCAGCAGCTCGGAGCGCACCGCTTCCACCCGGTCGAGCAGCTCGCGATGGGTGAAGCCGTCGGCGGTGAAGCCGTAGATGATGCCGAAGGTGTCGCCGAACTCGTCGTTGAAGAACGGCCCGACGATGCCCTGCGGCAGGGTGTGGCGGATGTCGGCGACACCCTTGCGCACCTGATACCAGAGGTCCGGCACCTCGGCGGCGGTGGCCGAGCCCTTCAGATGCACGAAGATGGTGGTGACGCCCGGCCGGGTGTAGCTCTCCAGACGGTCGAGCTTCGGCACCTCCTGCAGCTTGCGCTCCAGCCGCTCGGTCACCTGACGCGTGGTTTCGTCCAGCGTGGCGCCCGGCCAGTTGGCCTGAACGACCATGGTCTTGATGATGAAGGTGGGGTCCTCGGCGCGGCCGAGCCCGCGGAACGCCATCACCCCGGCGACCACCGCCACGAGCATGGCGTAGATGATGACGGAGCGGTGCTTCAGCGCCCAGGCCGAAAGATTGAAGCCGCTCACAGCCCGGCTCCCAGCAGGCGCACCTTCTGCCCGGGGTGCAGCGCCTGCACGCCGGCCGTGACCACGATATCCCCGGGCGCCAGCCCGTCGGCCACCACCACCGCGGACGGGCTGTAGCGCAGCACCTCGATGCTGCGCAGCCCCACCGTCAGGGCCTTGGGCTCCACCACCCACACCGCCGGCCGGTCGTTCAGCCGGGTCAGCGCGCTGGCGGGTATCTCGATCACCGCGCCTTCCGGCACGGTGACGCGGCCGACCACCGTGGTGCCGAGCCGGAAGGCCTCGGGCGGGTCGATCAGCCCGACCCGGACACGGAAGGTCCGCGTCACCGGATCGGCCTGCGGCGCCACCTCGCGCACCCGTCCCTTCGCGGTGACGGCGGGATCGCTCGCCAGCGCCACCTCGACCTCCGGGTCGGCGGGAAGGCCGGAGAGCATCGGCGCCGGCACCTCGAACACGGCGTCGCGGCCATCCTGCCGGGCCGCCTCGATGACCGGCTGGCCGGCCTGCACCACCTCGCCCGGCTCGGCGCGGCGCTGGGTGACGATGCCGGCGGCGTCGGCCTTCAGTTCGGTGAAGTCGAGCCGGTCCTGCGCCATCTGCAGCCGGGCCTCGGCGTCCTCCACCTGCGAGCGGGCATTGAGGAAGGCCTGCTCCGCCTGCTCATACTGCGCCCGCGGCGTGAAGCCTCGCGCCAGAAGCTGGCTCTGCCGCTCATACTGGCTGCGGGTCTGGGTGAGCGCGGCATTGGCGGCGGAAAGCGCCGCCTGGGCGGAGCGCAGCGTGTTCTGCTCGTCCTGCGGGTCGAGCCGGGCGAGCACCTGGCCGGGGGCGATGCGGTCGCCGACATTCACCAGCCGCTCGACGATGCGCCCGCCGATGCGGAAGCCATAGGTGACCTCGTTGCGGGCCTCGACCGTGCCGGTGAGCGTGGCGGTGTCGCCGGCGGTGCGGGTCTCGGCGGTCACGGTCCGCACCGGGCGGGGCGGCGCCGCGGGCGGCTCCGTCGCCTCGCCGCAGCCGGCGAGAGCCAGCGCCAGCGCAAGGGCGCAGAGGCCGGGAAACACCCGTGCGGAGTGGCGGCGACCTTCGTCCATGCCACGAACATCATCCACCACGGCCACCCCCCACGCTGCACTGCGGCACCAGCATTATCGCGATGCGGATCGACTGGCTATACCGCCGCCGCGCAAAGCAAACCGACAACGCCAAGGGTCGCGACCAAAGTAGAACGCCGCGGTGGAAGCCGCCGGCTGTGCGGAAGCCGGCCAAGCAAGCGGCGCAAATTTATGTTCGTGTACTTTCAATATCGGCGCAAAACGGCGGTGCAGGCCGGCTCAACCGCGCAGCGCCTCGGCCGGCGACTGTCGATAGGCCAGCACCGCCGGCACCACCGCCACCACGGCGCCCGCCAGCAGCAGCAGGGCGAGCGGCATCGCATCCTCGGGCATGAAGCCGACCGGCATCGGCACCCCGGTCTGCCGCGCGAGCTGGTTGGAGAGGGCGCGCGCGCCCGCCCAGCCAAGACCCACCCCGACCAGCAGGCCCGCGCCCAGCACAAGCACCACTTCGAGCCAGACGATGGAGAACACCGCGAGCCGCGCGGCACCGAAGGCCCTGAGCGCGCCGATCTGGCGGCGACGCTGCAGAACGTGGACGAGGATGGCGAGCAGGATCGCGGCCCCGACGAGGGCCTGCGCACCGGTCGCGATCGCCGCCAGAACCAGCCGGACATCCCCGAGCGTGCCGTAGAGCCGGGTCAGCACCTCGGCCGGGAAGACCGCGAGCGTGGTCTCGCCCCGGTAGTCCCGGCGCAGCTTGTAGGCATCGGCAACCGTTCGCGGTTTGACGAGGATCGCCGGCAGGCCCGTGGCCTCCGGAGAGAGCAGAGCGGACGGATCGACCGGCGCATCGAGCCCTTCATCCGGCTGGGCCCCGCCAGGACCGGCCGGCCCGGCGGCAGCCTCGGCGTGGTGGATGCGCCACACCGCCTCGATCGGCACCAGCACCGCGCGGTCCCACGGCGTGCCGGTCGGCTTCATCCGGCCGACCACGCCATAGGTCACCCCGCCATGGACGAGGCCGACACCGAAGGCATGGCCATGCATCGGGTGGAACCGGTCGCCGAGGCGCAGCGGCACCGCGGCGCCGATGACCGCCTCATTGAGCCGGCCGAAGCCGCGGCCTTCGGCGAGGCCGCCCAGCCCCTCCAGCAGCGGCGCGCTGGTGCCGACGATCGGCCGCCCGTCGATCTCGTCGCCGAAGCCGATCGGCGCCGCCCAGGCGACGCGGGGGTCCTGCAGCAGCCCGGCCAGCACCCGGCCCGGCATCAGCGGCAGCGGCGCCGCCTGCAGGAACACCGACGAGAGCACGAGCTGAGTTTCGCTGCCCGGCGCGCCGACGACGAGATCGAACGCGTCCGCCGCGCGGGCGCTGCCGAGCCGCATCGCCCGTTCCTGAAGCGTCACCGCCACCCCGAGCGCGGTCGCCAGCGCGACGATGAGGGCGATGGCGGCGACGCCCCAGCGATGGCGGCGCAGATCGGCGAGAATGAAGCCGAGCATGGAGGGCCCTACCCGACGAGGCGGCCGGCATCGAGATGCAGGCGCCGGTTGAGGTTCGCGCGGGCGAACAGGGGATCGTGGCTGGCGATGATCAGGGTCGCCCCGGTCTCGGCCGCCAGTTCGGCCAGGAGCCCGGCGACCGCCGCGCCGGATTCCGCGTCGAGGCTGGCGGTCGGCTCATCCGCGATCAGGATGCCCGGCCGGGCCAGCAGCGCCCGCGCCACCGCCACCCGCTGCATCTGCCCGCGCGAGAGCGTCTCCACCTTCTGCCCGGCGCGGGTGATGCCGACACGCGCCAGCAGCCGCTCGGCCTCCCCGCTCAGGGCGGCGGGAAGGCGAAAGCGGGCCAGCCGCGCCGGCAGCAGCACGTTGTCGAGGGCGGAGAGCCCGGGAAATAGATGGAACTCCTGCATCACCAGACCGACATGGGCGGCACGCCAGCGGTCGCGACCGCCCTCGCCGAGCGCGGCGAGGTCGATCTCGTCCCAGCGCACCCGGCCGGCGGCCACCGGCTCCAGCCCGGTGACGATGTTGAGGAAGGTGGTCTTGCCGGCGCCGGACGCGCCGGTGAGCAGGACATGCTCGCCCGCCGCCAGATCGAGCCGCGGCACCGCCAGTGCCGGCCGGCCGAGGCCGGGATAGGACACAACGAGATCGCGGATGGCGAGCCGGGGCATGCTCAGGCCCGCTCGAAACGGGCGCCGACAAGCCGCAGCAGGCTGACGAAGCCGGTGTGCGGGTCGGTCCAGGAGCCGACCTCGAGCCGCCCCGTCACCTCGATCATGCGGTTGGCCTGTTCGAAGGTCTGGGCCCGATCGAGATAGACCACAACGATATTGTCGGGCCAGTCGGCATCCGAGGAGCAGAACGGGCAGATCGACATCGGAATCTCGGTCAGCACGAAGAAGTCGGCCTCCGCCTTCAGCGGCGGCGCCATGAAGCCGCGCATCGTCACCGGCTGGCCGGCGAGGGCCTTGACCTTGTCGGAGAAGCTGAGGCCGAGAACGCTCACGGCGCCGTAGAGATCGCCAAAGCCGAGAGGCGTCGCCGCCGCGGCGCGGGCGGGACGGGCGAGCGCCAGAAGCGGCAGCGCGCCGAGCAGTCCCAGCACCTGCCGCCGCCCGGCCCGGCGTGCGGAAACCCGGCCGTCGCCGGCCGGGTTCCATGGGTTGACGGGTGTCCGCGGGCCGCTCAATTGGCCGGAGCGATCGCCATCGCGTCGACCAGCACGCGATAGATGTCGCTCTCCTCCATATAGCCGTGGAAGCCGTCGGCGCCGGGACCGGTGGCCTGCAGCACCACGTCGTCGACCGCATGGACCGCGGTGTCGGCCGAGCGCGGCAGGTTGCCCTCGCGCTTCACCGCGCCGGGCACGTCCTTGTAGGCTTCATTGGCGACGTATTCCTTCTTCTCGTTCTGCACCGCCGGCTCGAACGGGCCGTTCATCTTGGGACGGAACGTCTCGTAATAATCCGGGAAGTTGCTGGAGAAGATGGCGAGGCGGCGGGAGACGTCGACATTGTCGGGATAGCCGTCGCCGTTCTTGTCCTCATAGTTGGGGAAGCCGGCATCGGCATAGACGCCGACCTTTTCGCGCATCTCGGTGCCCGGCTTGTTGTCGTCGATGGTGCCGATGACGGAGACGCCATGGGTGTGGTCGCCGGTCACCACGATGAGGGTGTCGGGGTGCTTCGCCGCGAAGGCCAGCCCCGCGCCCACCGCCTGGTCGAACTCGATGGTGTCGTACATCGCCCGCTCCCAGTCCATCGGATGGGACATCTTGTCGATCGAGGCGCCCTCGACCATCAGGAAGAAGCCGTCCGGGTCCTTGGCGAGCTGCTCGAGGGCGACCTCGGTCATCTTCACGAGGCCGGGCTGGTCGGGGAACTTCGACACCGTGCCCTTCTTGAGCTGCAGGCGGTCCAGCGCGACATCCATGTTGCCGGTGTGGAACAGGCCGAGGATGCGCCCGCTATTGGTGCCGCGCGCCGTCTCGAGCTCGGCCGCGGTGGTGGCCAGCGCGTAGCCGGACTCGCGGTAGCGGTCGATCAGGTCGATGTCGTCCTTGCGCTTGGAGCCCGGAACGGACTTCGGCAGGAAATAGGCCGAGCCGCCGCCGAGCACGACCTCCGGCTTCACGTCGAACATCATGAGCGCGATGTCGGCCTTGTCGGAACGCCGGCGGGTGTGGGAGACCACGGCGGCGGGGGTGGCGTCCTCGATCTCGGCGGTGGTGACGATGCCGATCGCCTTGCCGCCGGTGCGGCGCAGCGCCTCGGCGATGGTCTCGACCTTGGGGTCGTCCAGGCTGTCCTTGGTGCGGTCGGCATAGACGCCGAGCGCGTTCACCGCGGTCTTGTGGCCGGTCATGTAGGCCGACATGGTGTTGGCGCTGTCGGTGGCCACCGCATCGGTCGCCGAGGTGCCGACGAAGGCGACAGGCGAGATGCCGTCGATGTTGAGGCGGCCATTGGCCTTGCCCTCGGTCATGCCCTTGGACATCAGCCGGGCCGCGGTGCGATGGGCGACCGACAGGCCGTCGCCGAGGAAGAAGATGACGTTCTTCGCCTTCGGCTGGGCCGGCGTGGCGTACACGTCCCAGGTCACCGTCTTCACGTCGTCGCCGGCGCGGGCTTCGACGGTGTAGTGGCCGGGCTTGGCGAGCGAGGCGGCGCGCAGCATCACGGCGGAGGCATCGACGCCCGGCTCGCGCTCGACGAAGGTGAAGCCCTTGCCGAGCACGACCTCGGCGGGCTCGCCATTGAGGGTCACCTTGACGTCTTCAGCCTTCACCACGCCGGCGAATTCGACCTTCAGGTCGAAGGGCGAGCGCACCAGGATGGTGGCGCGGTCGAGCGGATAGATGGTCGCCGCGTCCGCCTCGGACGCGAAGCCGAAGCCGAGGGCGGTGGAAAGGGCGAGAACCGCCAGAGTGGCGCGCATGGCCGGTGTCCTCCTCAAGTGGATGACCCTGCCTAGTTTCCGCAGGTGTCACCGCGATGACGGCACGTCATGCGCACGGCCGACTGCGCCGTTGCGGCAGGCGCCGACCCTGGCTTGTAAGGCCCCACCGCAGCGGCTAAGCGATCGGCAGAGGGCCGCGCCGGCCCCACAGCGGAACGCCGATGGACAACAACACCCGCTCCGAGCGAACGCGCGCCGCCGTGATCCAGGCCGCGCTCGCCATCATTGCCAGGGACGGCGCCGGACACCTCACGCTGGATGCGATCGCTCGGGAGAGCGGTATCAGCAAAGGCGGCCTCATGCACCAGTTCCGCACCAAGAAGGCGGTGCTGGCGGCACTGATGGAGCACCAGGCCGCGTTCTTCGAGAACTACGCCCGCGACCACATCGCGGCCCACGGCCACCAGCACGCCCAGCCCCGGCTCGCCGCCGAAATTGCGACGCTGCACGCCGCGGTCGCCGATCCGCGTTCGCTGGCCCTCGCCCTTCTCGGCGCCGTCGCGCAGGAGCCGGAGCTGCTGGGCACCACACGAATGGCCGACCGCGAGGCGCTGGAGGTGATCCGCGCCGAAGCCGCCGACCCCGATCTCGCGACCCTGCGCTGGCTGGCGGCGCGCGGCCTGACGCTGTCGTCGCTGTTCGGCCTCTCGCCGCTGACCGACGCCGAGCGCGACCATCTGTTCACGCTGCTCGCCGACGAGGCCCGCTGGACCGGCCAGCCCGGCAGCGACCAGGCCGGCGGCAAGCAAGGCTGAAGCAGCCTTTCGGAACCCTCCACGGAGCGACGGCGAAACATCCCCACGGGGGCGAGAGGGCGCGGTTGTGTGGCTTATAAAAAAAACCGACTGAACGGTTTGTATTTTGAAAGCAACCGCGCTATACCCACCTCGCACCGGGCTGCCGGGGCCGCGCAGACCGCGAACTCCCGGAGGCCGAAACGCCCGATGCCCTCCCCCGTCAGACGCCTGCTGATCCTTTGGCTCGGCCTGCCGCTGGCCGCCTGCGCCAGCCCGGAACCCCTCGCCTATGCCGGACTCGCCTCGTCGTCCTATCTGTCGCCGAACATCAACGACAGCACCGGGCGAATGCCGTTCCGCTACAGCAGCGCGGTCGACTGGACGCACTACCGGAACGTCATCGTCGATCCGGTGGCGATCTACAGCGGCGCCGACGCCCAGTTCGGCGATCTCGACGCCGCCGACCGGCAAGCCCTGGCAAGCGACATGCAGACGGCCTTCACCCGCAGCCTCGCCACCCGCTTCACGGTGACGAACCGGCCCGGGCCGGACACGCTGCGGGTGCGGATCACCCTCACCGGCGCCGCCCGCACCGCACCCGTTCTCGGCACGCTGTCGCGGTTCGATGTGGCCGGCGGGGTCGTCAACGGCGTGCAGAGCCTGCGCGACCGTGAAGGCACGCTGACCGGCTCGGTGAGCTACGCGGTGGAGATTTTCGACTCGAGCGACAAGCGGCTGCTCGGCGCCTACGTCGCCAAGCAGTATCCCAAACCGTATGACCTGCCCTCGGGCGTCGGCCCGCTCACCGCGGCGCGCACCGGCATCGCGAAAGGCGCCGCCGAGCTGCTGGCCCAGTTCGACTGAGCCACCCGGCCGCCCGGCCGCCCGATGCCGGGCCGGCCGTCCCTGCCCCTGGCGCGCCCGGCACCGGCCGTACGCGCTCCTGTCTTCCTCGCCCCTTCCGCCCCCGGGGCGAGGGAGGGCCGAGCCGCGGATGGCGCGCCGACGCCCCGGCGCGTCGTCCGCGGCTCACCCTCGCACGCCAACGAACCGGAAACGCCCCGCTCCGCTCAGCGGTCCTCGGGGCGCGAATCCTGCTGCTCCAGCAGCTTGCGCTCGACCGACTTCAGGTGCGTGCGCATGGCGGCGGCGGCCCCGGCCATGTCGCGAAGCTCGATGGCCTCGACGATGGCGTCGTGCTCGGCGAAGCTGTGATGGGTCGGCGCCGGCCGCACCGGGGCGGTGCGCAGCCGCCCCCAGGTGACGGCGCGGCGCACCGCGTTCAGCGTGTCGAACAGGCCGAGCAGCAGGCTGTTCTGGGTGGCCTCGGCAATGGTGCGGTGCAGCCGCGTGTCCCAGCCCTCATAGTGCCGCCAGGTCTCCGCCTGCCGCGAGCGGGCAAGGCACAGCCGCATCTCGGCGATGGCCGCCGGCGTGGCGCTGAAGGCGGCGGCGCGGGCGATCTCCGGCTCCATCACCAGCCGGGCGCGCATCACCTCCGCCGGGTTGCTGCGGCGGGCGAGAGCCGAGATGTCGGCGAAGGTGTCGAGCGGCCGGCTGCCCAGGAAGGTGCCCTTGCCGACATGGCGCCAGAGCTGCCCCTCCTCCTCCAGAACGTCCAGCGCCTTGCGCAGCTCGGTGCGGGAGACGCCGAGGGCGGAGGACAGCTCGCGCTCCGGCGGCAGCCGGCCATCCTCCGGCAGGTCGCTCTGCGCGAGATAGGCGCGGAGCTGGGTGACGATCCCCTTTTCGGGGTGGGAATCCTTGGGCGGCGTCAGCATGGCGCGGTGCGGGATATTGGGCTCAACCAAATGCGGCATTGGTTCACTCTATGTCGCGGCCAAAGCACGAGGTCAAGCGGCTGTGAACTTGACCTTACGTAGCAGCCAATATAAACCAAATCATAATTGGTCGCTCACCTCGCGGGGGCAGACCGACAGTGGAACCAACCACTCGGCACAATGGGAGTCTGGAAATGCTCACGAATCGGACCTGGAGCCCGGCCAAGACCCGTCCGGCGGATCGCCGCTCCGCCTCGCGGCGGCGGGCGGCGCTGGCGGGTGTGTTCGGCCTCGCCGCCGCCCTTGCCTTCGTCCCGCAGGCAGAGGCCAAGGTGCGGGTCGCCTATGGCGACATCGCCAGCGTGGAGAACCTCCATCTGCTCGCCGCCTTCGAGCTGGCGAAGCAGAAGGGCGTCGAAATCGAGATGACCTATCTGAAGTCCGAGGACATCGCCGCGCAGGCGGTGGTCAGCGGGCAGGCGGATGTCGGCGTGGGCGGGCCCTACGCGCTGATCCAGAAGGTGAAGGTGCCGGTGCGCATCTTCCTGCAGCTCTCCACCCTGCACTTCTACCCCGCGGTGAACGCCGCCTCCTACAAGACGTGGAAGGACCTCGACGGGCAGGAGGTCGCGGTGCATTCGCGCGGCTCCGGCACCGAGGCGATCATGAAGCTGATGGAGCAGCGGCAGGGTATCACCTTCTCCAAGATCAGCTACATCCCCGGCTCGGAGGTCCGCACCGGCGCGCTGCTGCAGGGCACTGTGAAGGCCACCATCGTCGACGCCGCCGGCCGCCGCCTGCTGGAGGAAAAAGCCCCCGGCAAGTTCATCATCCTGCCCATGGACGGGGTGAACGCCACCGACGAGGCGCTGTTCGCCCGGCAGGAGTTCCTCGACAAGAACCAGAAGGACGTCGACATCATCGTCGAATCCATCCTCACCACCTGGCGCGAGGTGACCGAGAATCCGGCCGTCGTCGCGGAGTGGCGCACGAAGTACAAGCTGCTGCCGGACCTGCCGGCCGATCAGGTCGCGGAGATCACCCCCTATTTCACCGAGCTGGCGGACGCCAAGGCCTTCCCGCTGAACGGCGGCGGCACGCAGGCGGCGAAGGACGACTTCGCGTTCTACACCCTGTCGGGCCAGCTCCAGGGCGAACCGGCGAGCCTGAAGGTGGAGGATTTCTGGGCGCTCGAGCCGCTGAACCGCTCCCTCGGCAAGCTCGGCACCAATTGAGGCCGGGCGGATGGCGCTTCCCGCCCATGCGAACGGCTCCTCGCGGGCCGTTCACCCTCCCGAGGCTCCCACCGTCTGGGGGAAGCTGATGGAGCATCGCCCGGCCCTCTGGCGCGCCGCGTCGGTCGGCCTGTTCTTCCTCGCCTGGGAAATCGCGGGCCGCGTCCCGATCAGCTACGCCTTTCCCACCTTCCTCGAAACGCTGCGCGCCTTCGTCGCGATGCTGCTGGACGGCTCCCTGCTCGCCGCCTATGGCCAGACGCTGCAGCCACTCGTCATCGGCATCGCCGTCTCTGCCCTGCTCGGGGTGGGGCTCGGCATCGTGATGGGGCTGTCGCGCTTCGCGGAATGGCTGGTGGCGCCGGTCTTCATCGTGCTGCAGGCCGCGCCGATGGCCGCGCTGATCCCGCTCATCACCTTCGTCTACGGCATCGGCCTGCTGGCCAAGACGCTGGCGGTCATCATGCTGGCGCTGCCGGTCATCGCGCTGAACGGCTACAAGGCGGTGCGCAACGCCAATCCCTCGCTGGTGGCGATGTGCCGGTCGTTCCAGGGCACCCGCTGGCAGACCGTCACCCGCGTCATCATCCCCGACGCCAGCCCGGTGATCTTCGCCGGCCTGCGGCTCGGCCTCGCCGCCGGCTTCATCGGCGTCATCCTGGCCGAACTGCTGATCACGCCGACCGGGATCGGCGACCTCATCACCTACCACCGCTCCGTTGCCGACTACCCGGAGATGTACGCCGCGGTGGTCTCCATCATCCTCGTGTCCACGCTGACGCTGGCCGCGCTCGAAGCCTTCGAGCTGCGCGTGCTGCGCCCCGAGAAGAGGACATCCTGACATGCGGAACATCACCGCCGAGGCGGCCGAGGCCACCGCCACGCCCGCCGGCTCCGACGTCGCCGTGGAAGTCCGCGGCATCGGCAAGAGATCCGCGGCATCGGCAAGAGATATGCCGAGGTGGAGGCCCTGCGCGGCATCGACCTCGACTTCCCCACCGGCCGGCTCACCACCCTGCTCGGCCCTTCCGGCTGCGGCAAGACCACGCTGCTGAAGATCATCGCCGGTCTCATTCCCGCCAGCGCCGGCGAGGTGCGGGTGAACGGCAGGGTCGTCACCGGGCCGGGGCCGGAGCGCGCCTTCGTGTTCCAGGATTTCGCTCTGATGCCCTGGGCCACCGTCCTGCGCAACGTCGCCTTCGGGCTGGAACTGAAGGGCATGGGCAAGGACGAGCGGCAGTCCATCGCCCGGCGCTACATCGCCGAGGTCGGGCTCTCCGGCTTCGAGAACAAATACCCGCACGAACTCTCCGGCGGCATGCGCCAGCGCGTCGGCCTCGCCCGCGCCTTCGCGGTGAATGCCGACGTGCTGCTGCTGGACGAGCCGTTCTCCGCCGTGGACGAACAGAACCGCCGCAAGTTCCAGGAGGACCTGCTGCGCCTCGTGGCGCTGGAGAAGAAGACCTTCATCTTCGTCACCCACTCCATCGAGGAGGCGGTGTACTGCTCAGACCGCATCGTCATCCTGTCGCGCCGGCCGGGCCGGGTCGCGGAGATCATCGAGCCGCAGATCGACCGTTCCGCGCCGCCGGACGCCATCCGCCGCGACCAGGGATATCTCGATACCGTCGAGGAGATCTGGCAGGGTCTCAAGCGCTATGTGGATTGAGGGAGGCGGACCATGACGATCCTCGGCTTCCGCGTCCCGATGATGGCCTCGCTGCTGGTGTGGTGCGTGGTGTGGGAGGCGGTCGGGCAGTCCGGCGCGCTGTTCCTCATTCCCCCGCTCTCCGACGTGCTGACGGCGATGGTGGCGCTGGTGCAGACCGGCACCTGGCAGGCGGCGGCGCTCACCACGCTGCACAGCTTCGTCCTCGGCATGTTCTTCGCCATCACGGCGGGCACGCTGCTCGGCGTGCTGATGGGCCGCTTCCCGGCGGTCGACAACCTGCTCGGCATCTGGGTCAACATCTTCGTCTCGGCCCCGCTCTCGGCGCTGGTGCCGGTGCTGATGATCCTGTTCGGCATGGGCGAGACCACGGTGGTGGTCACGGTGTTCCTGTTCGCGGTGTGGATCATCGTGCTGGACGCCCGCGCCGGCATCCAGGGGGTGCCGCCCTCCCTCGTCGAGATGGGCCGCAGCTACGGGGCCTCCGCCTTCACGCTCTATGCCCGCATCATCCTGCCGGCGGCGCTGCCGGAGATCCTCGCCGGCATCCGCCTCGGCCTGGTGCGCGGCGTGAAGGGCGTCGTCATCGGCCAGCTGCTGGTCTCGATCATCGGCTATGGCGAGCTGTTCGAACTCTATTCCCGGAATTTCGACATGACGAATTTCTGGGCCCTCACCCTCATCCTCTTCGCGGCCGCGATGTTGCTTTCGGCTCTCGTCGAGGCCCTCGAGAAACGCGTCGACTATTACGCAGGAGTACGCTGATGAACGCGCCTTTGGACACCACGGTCTACGCCATCACCCCGCCGGGCATCCCGACGCTGCCGGTGGAGGGCTCGGACGCCCTGTTCCCGATCCACCGCATTTACTGCGTCGGGCGGAACTATGCCGAGCACGCCATCGAGATGGGGCACGACCCGAACAAGGAGCCGCCCTTCTTCTTCCAGAAGAACCCCGACAACGTCATCACCGACGGCACCTTCCCCTATCCCGACAAGTCCAGCGACGTGCATTACGAGCTTGAGATGCTGGTCGCCATCGGCAAGGGCGGCGTCAACATCCCGGTCGAGAGCGCGCTCGACCATGTGTGGGGCTATGGCGTGGGGCTCGACATGACCCGCCGCGACCTCCAGGGCGAGGCCAAGAAGCTCGGCCGGCCGTGGGAAGTCGGCAAGGCGTTCGAGGCCTCCGCGCCCTGCTCGGCGCTGGTGCCGGCGAGCCGCATCGGCCACCCCGACGCCGGCCGGGTGTGGCTGAACGTCAATGGCGAGCCGCGCCAGAAGGGCGACCTCAACCAGATGATCTGGAAGGTGCCGGAGATGATCTCCTACCTCTCCGGCCTGTTCGAGCTGAAGCCGGGCGACGTCATCATGTCCGGCACCCCGGCCGGGGTCGGCGCCATCGTGCGCGGCGACCGGCTGGAAGGCGGGGTCGACGGCGTCGCCACCCTCGAGGTGCGGGTGGTCTGATCCCGCTCCGGCGAAACCGGGACCTGCTGCGGAACCCGCTGACGAACGCCCGGCGCGGCCCTGCCGCCGCCGGGCGTTCCCGTTCTGGCGGCGGCGTGCGGGGCCGGCCTCAGATCAGCCGCAGCCCCCGCAGGCTGGCATGGCCGTCCTTGCCGACGATGATGTGGTCGTGCACCTCGATGCCGAGCGGCTTTGCCACTTCGGCGATGGTCTTGGTCATCTGGATGTCGGCGCTGGACGGGGTGGGGTCGCCGCTCGGGTGGTTGTGGACGAGGATCACCGCGCTCGCCGCCAGCTCCAGCGCCCGCTTCACCACCTCGCGGGGATAGACCGGGGTGTGGTCCACCGTGCCGCGCTGCTGCACCTCGTCGGCGATGAGCTGGTTGCGCTTGTCCAGGAACAGGATGCGGAACTGCTCGTGGTCGGCGAAGGCCATGGCGGCGCGGCAATATTCCAGCACCGCGCTCCAGGAGGAGAGCACCGTGCGGCCCTTGACCTTGCCGCGCGTGACGCGCTCCACCGAGGCGGCGATGAGCTTCAGCTCGGTGACGATCGCCTCTCCCACGCCCTTGATCTCGCGCAGCCGGGCCGGCGGCGCGCTCACCACCTCGGCGAAGGAGCCGAACTTCTGGACGAGCTGCTTGGCGAGCGGCTTCACGTCGGCACGGGGTACCGCGCGGAACAGCACCAGCTCCAGCAGCTCGTAATCCGGCAGCGCATCGGCACCGGCGTTTCGAAAGCGCTCGCGCAGCCTTTCCCGATGGCCGACGAAATGAGGCGTGGACTCTTCGAGGCCGGCATGCGCGCCTCCGCCGCAGCAATCCGGCGCCAGGACCTGCGGCAGGGGCCCGGCCCCCGGGGCCGCGGGGGCGGCGAAACCGGCCGGCGACCCCTCCGGCAGGGCAGCCTCCGCCGGAACCGGGTCGCCCGGAACCGGGTGGCTCGGCACCGGGTCCCCAGGCTGCCGGCTCATAGAGGGGTGCCGAAAACCGGCTTGTGGTAGCCCTTGGGCGACAGCGTGAAGATCTCCACGCCCGTCTCCGTCACGCCCACGGCGTGCTCGAACTGGGCGGACAGCGAGCGGTCCCGCGTCACCGCGGTCCAGCCGTCGGACAGCACCTTCACATGCGGGCGGCCGAGATTGATCATCGGCTCCACGGTGAAGATCATGCCCGGCAGCAGCTCCGGCCCCTCGCCGCGGCGGCCGACATGGACCACGTTCGGCTCGTCGTGGAAGAGCTGGCCGACGCCATGGCCGCAGAAATCGCGCACCACGCTCATGTGGAAGGGTTCGACGAATTCCTGGATGGCGGCGCCGATATCGCCGACATGGGCGCCGGGGCGGATGGCGCGGATGCCCCGCATCATCGATTCATAGGTGACGTCGATCAGCCGCTCCGCCCGGCGGGGGATCGGGCCGATGGCGAACATGCGGCTCGAATCGCCGTGCCAGCCGTCATAGATCAGCGTGACGTCGACATTGACGATGTCGCCCTCGCGCAGCGGCTTGTCGTTGGGGATGCCGTGGCAGACGACATGGTTGATCGAGGTGCAGGTGGACTTGCGGTAGCCCCGATACATCAGCGTCGCCGGCAGCGCGCCATTGTCCATGGCGAAGTCGAACACGACCTGGTCGATCGCGTCGGTGGTGACGCCGATATCCACCATCTCGTGCACGAGATCGAGCGCTTCGGCCGCCAGCCGGCCGGCCCGGCGCATGCCCTCGAAGGCCTCGGCGCCATGGAGCTTGATATGGCCGGTCTTCCGCAGCGGCGCGCTGGCCGCTTCCACATAGGTCATGTTCGGCACATCCCAGAATTTCTCAGCGGAATGTAAGCCATCCGCGCCGGGGCGCAACCATGGCGGCAACGGCCCGCACGGGCGGGCCCGCGCCGCGTGCGGATACGCCTATCCCAGTGCCTTGACCATGTGCACCAGCCGCCGGTCCGGCATCTGCTCCACCCGCTCGATCGAAAAGCCCTTGCGGCGATACCAGTTGATGTTCGCCGAAAGCGGCTCGCCGGTGTAGAGCCGCGCCAGCGGCCGGCCGAGCTGGCGGCCGCGCAGCTGGCCGGCTTCCAGCAGCAGGTTGCCGGTGCCCGTGCCCTGCGCCAGCGGCGAGGCGGCGAGGCTGTCGATGAGGAGGTCGTCGGCCCGCGCCTCCAGGATGAGCACCCCGGCGAGCCCATAGGGCGCGTCGACCACCCACACCTCGCGCTGGCGGAAAACCGCGGCATAGTCCCACAGCAGCGGCACCGGCTCGACGCCGAGCAGCGGGCGGTTCTTGGCATAGGCCGCCTTCTGCAGCGCCACCACCGCCGGCAGGTCCTCCAGGCTGGCGCGCCGCAGCACCCGGCCCTCCACCTCCAGCCGCTCCGCGTTCAGCGTGCCGAGCCCGACCTTCTGGGTGCCGGCGGCGTCGAAATTTTCCGGCGCCAGCCAGGTCTCGAACGCCACCGCGCGCTGCGGCCACTCCTCCTCGGTCATGCCGAACCACGCGGTGTCGCGGTTGCGGCCCTTGATGATCATGTGGTTGCGGAACACGCCCTCGAACCGGAAGCCGTAACGCTCCGCCGCCCGGCGCGAGGGCGCGTTCAGCGCATTGCACTTCCATTCGTAACGCCGGTAGCCCAGCGTCTCGAAGGCGTAGCGCGCCATCAGGTACATCGCCTCGGTGCCGCCGGGGCGCCGCTGCAGGGCGGGGGTGAAGAGGATGTTGCCGACCTCGATCACCCGGTGCGCCGGCTCGATCCTGAGATAGGTGGCGTGGCCCACCGCCCGGCCGGTCGCCTTGTCGAGAATGGCGTAGAGCAACGGGTCCTCCTTCTCCGCCGCGACGGCGTAGTAGGAGGTGAAGGATTTGAGGCTCTCGAACGGCGGCACGCCGAGATAGGCCCATTGCCACTCGCGGTCGTCGCCATGGGACAGGGTGTAGAGGTCGGAGGCATGGCGCACCACGTCGAACGGCACGATGTCGACGAAGCGCCCGGACAGCACCTCCCGCCGCGGGCGCGGCGCCGGATCGGTGTGGACCGGCTGCCCGAAAACCGGGCCTGCCCCGCCCTCCGGCGCGCGCGCTTCCGATACCCTGTCCTGCTCGCCGCCGCCCGCCATGCCAGTCTCCGTGCCGCCGCTCTTGAAGGCGCCGTCCTGTGTGTGACAGGAATAGCAAATGTGGAAGCACAAACAATGAGGACGCCCGCCATGTCCGCCGCCCTCCCCGCGCCACGTCCCTTCCCCGTCCAGGCCTTCACGCGCATCGGCGAGGAGAACGCCTTCGCGGTGCTGGCGCGGGCCACCGATCTCGCGGCGCGCGGGCACGACATCGTCAATCTCGGCATCGGCCAGCCCGACTTCGCCACGCCGCCGCACATCGTCGAGGCGGCGGTGAAGGCCCTGCGTGACGGCCACCACGGCTACACCCCCTCGGTCGGCATCGCCCCGCTGCGCGAGGCGGTGGCGGCGGACGTCCACCGCCGGCTGGGGACGAGCATCGATCCCGGCCGGGTGATGATCGTGCCCGGCGGCAAGATCACCATGTTCGCCGCCATCCTGATGTTCGGCGAGCCGGGGGCGGAGATTCTCTACCCCGACCCCGGCTTCCCCATCTACCGCTCGATGATCGAGTTCACCGGCGCCACCCCGGTCCCGGTGCCGATCCGGGAGGCGAACGGCTTTGCGGTCTCGGCGGACGAAATGCTCGGCCTCATCGGTCCCACCACCCGCCTCATCATACTCAACACACCGGCCAACCCGACGGGCGGCGTGACCCCGAAAGCGGAGATCGACGCCCTGGTGAAGGGGCTGGAGCGGCATCCCCAGGTCGCCATCCTGTCGGACGAGATCTACGACCAGTTCCTGTTCGACGGCGCCCGCCACGCCAGCCTTCTCGCCTATCCCGAAATCCGCGACCGGCTGATCCTTTTGAATGGCTGGTCAAAGACTTACGCCATGACGGGATGGCGGCTCGGCTGGTCGCTGTGGCCGGACGGGCTGTTCGAGGCGGCGCGCAAGCTGGCGGTGAATGCCTGGTCCTGCGTCAATGCGCCGGCGCAATATGGCGCACTCGCCGCCCTCACCGGGCCGCAGGATTGCGTGGCCGCCATGGTCGCCGAGTTCGACCGCCGCCGGCAGGTGGTGGTCGAGGGTCTCAACGCCCTGCCGGGCGTGAGCTGCACCCTGCCGAAAGGCGCCTTCTACGCCTTCCCGAACGTGACCGGCACCGGCTGGGGCTCGGCCAAGGCGCTGGCCTCCGCGCTGCTGGAAACAGCAGGCGTCGCCACCATCGGCGGGCCGGATTTCGGCGTGCATGGCGAGGGCTACATCAGGCTGTCCTACGCCAACTCGGAGCCTAACATTCGTAAGGCTCTTGAAAGGATGGGGAATTTCCTGTCCGAGGCGCGCGCCGCGTGAGGCGGTGGCCGCGCCGGGCCGTGCTGGCGGCGGCGCTTCTGGGTGCTGTCCCACATCCCGCGAGGGCTCAGTCGGCGGGCCAGCCGACCGCCGCGGCTGTCGCCGCTCCGGCGACAGGAGCCTGCGATCCCGCGCAGGGCAATGCCCGGCTCTATCTCGATTGCCTGGCGGCGGCGGCGAAGGCGGGGCAGGAGAGGCTCGACGCCGCCTATGCCGGGGCGCTCGCCGCCATCCGCGCCGATGAGGCGGTCGCCCCGGTGCAGCGCCAGCGCTGGGCGAATGCCATGGACGAGGCGCAGGGGCGTTTCGTGCGCTGGCGCAATTTCGAATGCCAGAACATCGCGCCCTACGAGGGTGGCGCCGCGCGCCGCACCGTGGGCGGACGGCTGATGGGACCCGATGGCCTCGGCCAGCGGCTGCTCTGCCTGATCGCCGCCAACGACGCCCGCCGCGCCGACCTCTCCCGCCGCTACCCCCCGCCGCCGGGATGGACCTACACACCCCCCGCCGCCGCCCCGGCACCCGCAACCAGCCCGCCGCCACCCGACATTCCCCCCGCGGCCGCTCCCGAAACCCCTCCGGCCCCCACCCCGCAGCCGGAGATTCCGGCGCCGACCGGGCCGGTGCGCATCATCGATATGCCGTAGCGTCAGCTCTCCCGGCTTGCCTCCCGGGCGGTTTGCAGCGAGTCTGCCGGCCCGAACCGACACGAAGGAGACTACGATGCCCCGCGCCATCGCGATCGGCGAAGTCATGGTGGAAATGGCCCGCGGCAGCGACGGGCGCTTCGCCCTCGGAGTCGGCGGCGACACCTTCAACACCGCCGTTTATCTCGCCCGCGCCGGTATCGAGACCGCCTATGCCACCGCGCTCGGCGACGAGGCCTATTCCGCCCGCATCCGCGCCGCGGCCGAGGGCGAGGGTCTTCTGGTGGAAACAATGCTGCAGGTGCCCGGCCGCGTTCCGGGACTGTACCTCATCGACACCGACGCCAAGGGCGAGCGCCATTTCACCTACTGGCGCGACACCGCCCCGGCCCGCGACCTGTTCGAGCTGCCGGGATGGGAGCGGGTGGCGGAGAGCATCGTCGAATCGAAACTCATCTATCTCTCCGGCGTGACGCTGTCGCTCTATTCCAATCTCGGCCTCGGCCGCCTGCTAGCGACGCTGGAATTCGCCCGCGAACGGGGCTCCGTCGTGGTGTTCGACGGCAATTTCCGCCCGCAGGGCTGGGGCGGCGATCTGGGCCGGGCCCGGGCGGTCTATGCCGAGGCGCTGAAGCGCACCAGCATCGCCCTGCCCGGCTATGAGGACGAGGCGCGGCTGTGGGGCGACGGGTCGCCGGCCGGCACCGCCGAGCGCATCGCTACCTTCGGGGTCGGCGAGATCGTGGTGAAGAACGGATCGCAGGGCGCCCTCATCCGTGCGGCGGGAACCTCGCAGCTCGTGCCGGCTCCGTCGCTCGCGGGCCCGGTCGTGGACACCACGGCGGCGGGCGACAGCTTCAATGCGGCCTATCTCGCCGCCCGGCTCGGCGGCGCCCAGCCGGAGACGGCGGCGGAAGCCGGCCATCGTCTCGCCGGCGCCGTCATCGGGCATCGCGGGGCGATCCTGCCGCGCACCGCAAACGCCTGAGGCGGGCGGCAAAGGCCCGATGCGTTTGGCGACAAGGAGTTGGGGTGAGAACGCTCCTGCGAATGACTTGCAAGCCATTGACATAGCTTGCATTTCGGGAGCCGACCGGTTAAGCGGACGGCCCCTCGGCCTGCTGAGGTGCCGTCGCATTCCTGCGCAACCGCTCTGAAACGGGTCCCGACCACGCCATGCACACGTCACTCCGCATCGCCATCGGCAGCGTGATCGTCAGCTTCCTCGTGCTGGGGCTTAAGTTTCTCGCCTTCCGGATGACCGGCAGCGTGGCGCTCTATTCCGACGCACTGGAAAGCCTGGTGAACGTGGCGACCGCCCTGGCTGCCGTCGCCGCCGTGAAGGTGTCCGCCCGGCCGGCGGACGATGCCCACCCCTATGGCTATGCCAAGGCGGAGTATTTTTCGGCGGTGATCGTCGGTGCCCTCATCGTGGTGGCGGCGATCTCGATTTTTCACGAGGCCTTCCAGGCGATGCGCAACCCGGCCACGCTCGACGCGCCGTGGGAGGGCCTGCTGGTGAATGCCAGCGCCGCGGTGGTGAATGCGGCGTGGTGCTTCTTCCTGCTGCGCTTCGGGCGGCGGGTGCGCTCGCCGGCTCTGATCGCCGATGCGCAGCACCTGCTGACGGATGTGATCTCGTCAGGCGGCGTGCTGGTGGGCGTCGCGCTCGCCGTCGCCACCGGCTGGGCGATCCTCGATCCGGCGCTCGCGGCCCTGGTCGCGCTGAACATCCTGTGGTCTGGCTGGGTGGTGCTGAAGGAAAGCGTCGGCGGGCTGATGGATCAGGCCGTGCCGGAAGAGACGCTCCGACTCATCCGCAGCCGCATCGCCGCGGAAGCGGTCGGCGCGATCGAGGCCCATGACGTGCGCACCCGGCAGGCCGGCCGCATGACCTTCGTCGACTTCCACCTCGTCGTCCCCGGCGACATGGCCGTCAGCGAGGCACATGCCATTTGCGACCGGATCGAGGAGGCGCTGGTGCGCGACGTGGAGGACATCCACGTCAACATTCATGTCGAGCCGGAGGCGAAGGCGAAACAGGCAGGCATCCCGGTGATCTGACACCCACCCTACCCGGACAGTCCCGGGACCGCCGCCGGCCGGCCTCAGGCCCCGCCGCGCAGCCGGGCCAGCAGCTCCGGGGTCGGGTAGGAATCCGCCGGCAACCCGAGCCGGATCTGCTCCTCCTTCACCGCGGCGCGGGTTGCGGCCCCGAGTTTGCCGTCGACCCCGCCGACATGGTGGCCACGGGCGTTGAGCAGGCGCTGGAGATCGGCGACCTCCTTCATCGACAGGACCGGGATGTTGGGGGTGCGCTTGAACGCGCCGGCGCCGTCGATGCGGGCGGCGAGATAGGCCGCCGAGGTCGCATAGACCAGTGATTGATTCCATTGGGTGTAGATGTCGAAATTGGGATAGACGAGGAAGGCCGGTCCGGTCCTGCCCATCGGCAGGAGCAGCGATGCGCCGGCATTGTCGGCCGGCAGCGGTGCCCCGCCGGCACGCCGCACGCCCCACCGCGCCCATTGCGCCCGGGGAATCTTGATGGCGAGGTCGGCCTGGTCCCATGGCAGGTTCGCCGGCACCACCACCTCCTCCAGCCAGGGCTGACCCGGCGTCCAGCCGAGCGCCCTGATATAGTTGGCCGCCGAGGCCAGCGCGTCGGCATCCGACCGCAGCAGGTCGACCCGGCCGTCGCCGTCGAAATCGACGCCGTAGTTCAGATAATGGTCCGGCAGGAACTGAAACTGCCCGAGCTCGCCCGCCCACGGGCCGCGCATGGTCTGCACGGTGAGATCACCGCGGTCGATGATCTTGAGGGCGGAGAGAAGCTGGGTGCGAAACATCTCCGGGCGCCGGCAGTCATAGGCCAGCGTCGCAACGGAGCGGATGGTGGGCTTGTCGCCCATATTCGCCCCGAAGTCCGTCTCCAGTGCCCAGAACGCGGTGATCACAGGGGCTGGCACACCGAATTGCTGTTCGATTCGGTCGAAAATGGCGGCGTGGCTCTGGATGAGCTGGCGACCTTTCTGGATGCGGTAACTCGCGACCATGCGATCGGCGAACTGGTAGAAGCTCTGGCTGAAGACGCCCTGTCCGCGGTCCGCTCCCACCACATCGGGGGCATAGGCGAGACCGTCGAGCGCTGTGGCGATGGTCTGGCGGGAAATCCCCTGCGCCGCCGCCTCCTGCCGGAACGCCGCCAGCCAGGTGGGAAACCCCGCGCCGGTCTTGCCGCACTCCGCCGCCGAAGCGGCCCCGCCCGCCAGAAGAAGAGCGATCGCCGCAAGGCCGGCCGTCCTGCTCACACGCATCTGCGCCATCCCGTCTCGTGTCGATGAGAGGCACAATGCCGTCGAAACGCCCGCCTCGCCAGAGGCGAAAGGCCGCCTTCCCGGCCAACCGCCGGGGGCATTGACGTGGCGCGAGGCCCCGGGCCGCCACCATGAACGCGCGCCGGCGCACCGGGGCGCAGCCTTGTGCCGGCCGGTGTCGGGCACCGCGCGCGGATTCGCGCGGCGGCGGCCGGTGCGCGGCCCGCCACGGCGGTTGCGGGCGCGATTCGGACCCGACATGATCGCGCCTGTCCCGCTGCCTCGCCCGGAAAGGCCGTGCCATGAACGATATGCCGATCGCTCCCGCCGCGGCCCGGCCCGGCCTGACCGGCCCCTCCGAAGCACCCGACCGATCGCACCGAGGTATGCGCCCGCCAGAGCGGGCCGCACGCCTGCGAGCCGCCGAAACCGGCCAATCCGCCGCGATGGTCGGCCGGCGATGAACGCCCGCCCCACCGTTGCGGTTCTCGCCGTCGTTCTGCGGGAGAATCGGCTGCTGCTGGTCCGCCGTGCCAACCCGCCGGATCAGGGGCTCTGGGGTTATCCGGGCGGACGGGTCGAGCCGGGTGAGACCCATGCCGCCGCGGCCTTGCGTGAACTCGCGGAGGAGACCGGCATCGTCGCCGACGCCCCGCGGCTGCTCACGGTGCTCGACTTCATCGAGCGGGACGTCGCCGGTGCGGTGGCGCACCATTTCGCCATGATCACGGTCGCGTGCCGCTGGCAGGCCGGCGAAGGGCTGGCGGCGGACGACGCGCTGGAGGCGCGGTGGTTCGACCGCACGGAGATCGACGCGCTCGGCGCCAGCGCCAGCGCACAGGTCGCGGCCATCGCCGCTCTCGCCAGCGCGGAAGGCTGAGACGGTCGCGCCTCGGCCCGCCGACGTCCCGGGCCAAAAAGAAAAGGGCCTTCCCACCATGGGAAGGCCCAGTGCTCGGAGGAACTCCGGTGGAAGCGCCTCTTGCGGGCGCCTCCCGATCGCCTGGATCAGTGGCCGCCGGCCGCGACGGGCGACAGCGTGATGCCGTTGGCCTTGGCCCATTCCGCATTGCGGGCATGGTGCTTGATCAGCATGGGGCGCAGGACGAACAGCGCCGCGAACGCCGCCGACAGGTCCATGATGGCCACGGTGTAGAGCACCGAGGACCAGGTGCCGGTCGCTTCCATCAGGATGTTGCCGAACGGCACGAGCAGGGCGGCCACACCCTTGGCGCAGTAGAGGACGCCGTAGATCTTGGCGACGTTCTTGGTGCCGAAGGTGTCAGCCGTCGTGGCCGAGAACAGCGAGTAGACCTCGCCCCAGGCCAGGAACACCATGCCGGAGAGGATGAGGAACGCCCACGGATTGTGACCGAAGGTGCCGAGCGCGACGATGCCGAGGCCTTCGATGGTGAAGGCGATGAACATGGTCTTCTCGCGGCCGATATGGTCGGAGATCCAGCCGAACAGCGGACGGGAGATGCCGTTCATGATGCGGTCGAGCATGAGGGCGAAGGGCAGCGCGGCCATCACGGTGAAGCCGAGATTGACCTGGAAGTCCTTCACGCCGAGGTCCTGGGCGATGACGCCGAGCTGGGCAACGGCCATCAGACCGCCGGTGACGGTGCCGATGAACATGGCGCCCATGACCCAGAACACCGGAGAGCGCAGCGCCTCGGGCAGGGTGTAGTCGCGGCGGGACTGGGCGACCTTGTTGGAGCCCTTGGCGTCCTTCGGCGGCTGCCGCAGGAACAGCGCGGCCAGCACGATGATGCCGCCCTGGATGAGGCCGAAGGTCCAGAAGGTTTCCGACACGCCGCTGGTCTTCAGCATGTTGGCGATCGGCAGGATGGTGAGGGCCGAGCCGGCGCCGTAGCCGCCAGCGGTCAGGCCGACCGCGAGGCCGCGCTTGTCCGGGAACCATTTGATCGCGGCGTTGACGCAGGTGGCGTAGACGCAGCCGACGCCGATGCCGCCGATGACGGCGCCCACGTAATAGAGAGTGAGCGTGTCGGCGTAGGAGTTCACGATCCACGACAGGCCGGTGAACACGCCGCCGACCAGCACCATGACGCGCGGGCCGTATTTGTCGATGAAATAGCCCTCGATCGGCGCCAGCCAGGTCTGGACCACGACGAAGATGGTGAAGGTGGTCTGGATGGCCGCGCGCGACCAGCCGAACTCACGGGTGATTTCCGGGACGAACAGGGTCCAGGCGTACTGGATGTTGGCGGCGGCGACCATGCAGACGACGCCGACGACCAGCTGAACCCAGCGGATCGAATTCGTCGACGCATCGACGGATGCAGTGCTCGAAGTGCTCAAGGGCGTTCTCCTCTCTCAACTCTCTCGCCGCGGATCGGCGCTGTGCGGCTGCGGCCTCCGGTTGACCGGAAACCTGCCGTCTCTTGTCTTTGGCCGACGGGACTTCCCAGCCGGCGAATGTCGTTGCAGCTCCCGAGTGCGTGGGTTGCCGCCCTGCCTTTGGGGATGCCGTAAGGTGCATTCCCGCATGACGCAGGGTAGTCGTACCCGACCCGCTTAAAATGATCATAATGCACAATATTATGTATGCCAATCGGCTTTTATAGCGTTGTCACACCTAATGACTTCGTGATTTTAGACAAATAGATTTTAGAATTACTTATATCCGTGCGAGATTTTAAATAAACTTGGGAATATATACCAAACGTATTTATTGGACGCCCTCAAGACCACAACGGACATCGCTCCCAGTTGAGCCCGCCGAACACGCCAGGGAAAACCGGACATCCTGGTGGGCACGCCACCAGCATGACGCAGCGTAACGTTTGACGCCTGCGGAAATACGCAGGCGTTCACCAGCCTCGGCCGCGAGCAACAGGCGCGCAAAACAAAAAGGGCGCGTCCGGCGGACGCGCCCCATAGGCCAGGAGGAGACGGAACGTTCGATCAGTGCGCGGTGACAGCCGCCTCGCCCTTGGCCGTCGCCTCGGAGGCGTGGCGGGCATGGGCCTGACGCAGCGGCTTGAGGATCACCAGCGCCATGATCGCGGCGATGATGTTGAGAGCCGCCGCCGAGATGAACACGGCATGCCAGCTGCCGGTCATCGTGGTGAGGATGCTGGTGAACGGCACGATGATGGCCGCGGTGCCCTTCGCGGTGTAGAGCAGGCCCGCATTGGTGGTGGCGAACTTCGAGCCGAAGGCGTCGCCGCACATGGCGGGGAACAGGCTGTAGATCTCGCCCCAGGCGAAGAACACGAGACCCGTCAGGATGACGAACAGGACCGGGTTCGAGCCGAACACGCTCAGCGCATAGATGCCGATGCCTTCGATGGCGAAGGCGACGAACATGGTGTTCTCACGGCCGATCTGGTCCGACACCCAGCCGAAGAACGGACGGGTGAGGCCGTTCAGCACGCGGTCGATGGCGGCGGCGAAGGTGAGCGCCGGCAGGGTGATGCCGATGAGGCTGACCGGAATGTCGGCGATGCCGAAATCCTTCGCGATCGGGCCGAGCTGGGCGGTGGCCATCAGGCCGCCGGCCGCCATCATCACGAACATCGCGTACATGACCCAGAACAGCGGGGTCGAGAGCATCTCCTTGGGGGCGAAGTCGCGGGCCGACTGGGCGACCTTCGCCACCACCGAGGCGACGTCGGACTTCTTCGGCGCGATCAGGAACAGCGCCAGCACGGTGATCACGATGCCCTGGCCGATGCCGAAATAGAGGAAGGCGGCCTCGTAGCCCTGATTCTTGATCATGTTCTGGATCGGGATCACGGTCAGCGCCGAGCCCGCACCGAAGCCGGCGGCGGTGATGCCGGCGGCGAGGCCGCGGCGATCCGGGAACCACTTCAGCGAGTTGCCGACGCAGGTGCCATACACCGCGCCCGCACCGATGCCGCCCACCGCAGCACCGACATAGAGCATGGTCAGCGAGTCGGCGTAGGCGTTAAGGACCCAGGCGAGGCCGCACATGATGCCGCCGAACAGCACGACGATCCGCGGGCCGTACTTGTCCACGAACCAGCCCTCGACCGGCACCAGCCAGGTCTCGGTGACGATGAAGATGGAGAACGCGACCTGGATCGCGGCGCGATCCCATCCATGACGCTCCTGGATGGGGTTCACGAAGAAGGTCCAGCCGTACTGCATGTTGGCGATCATGCACATGCAGATGACGCCGAACACGAGCTGCAACCAGCGCCCGTTACTCACCGATGACGTTGCGGCAGAAGTCATGTAATCCTCGGATGTTTCCTAGAGTAATGGCCAAATTCAACCATCGTTTTTCTTATTGAATGGGCAAGCTGACGCTTAGTAAGGCACCCGTCGCTCGACCGCCACTGGAAGCATGATAACCGGAATTTCGCGTTGTGCAAAATTTTGTATGCCAAAAACCCCACAAATCGCTACGGAATACATTACGTAACGTCACCTTCAGGGGCTTTTTGCTTCCCAAGGGGCGCTCGCGGCCTGGCTCTGCCTCGGCGCTCTCTCCCCTACGGCACTTCCAGGTATAGAGTGGCAGCTTCCCCAGATGTTGCGGTGCAACGCACCGTAAGGCAGCCGCCGCACGACCCGACGCAGCCCCAAGGCCCCGAATCGGCCAGATTCCGCCCATGCCGGGGCAACGCCGCGACACCTGCGCGCAGAATCCCGCCCAAACGCTCCGGTGCGCGCCGGATGGACATTGGGGGGCTGGTATACGATCATGATTCCGGCCGCGCGCCGGTCTGAATCACCGGCCGGCCCGCTGGCCCCATAATGTCGCTGCACCGCAAACCGCATGGGTGCGCCGAACTAAAGGGGAGCGCGCTCGTGGAAGCCGCCGATACGCAGATCCGCCTCAACATCGCCCCGCTGGCGGCGAACACCAGCCTGCGCACGCTCGCCTATGACGCGATCAAGAAGGCGATCACGGAAATGGACATGTACGGCCAGGATGGCGACATCCGGCTGGACGAGCGTCAGCTCTCGCAGGACCTCGGCGTGAGCCGAACGCCGATCCGCGAGGCGCTCACCGTTCTGGAACAGGAAGGCTTTGTGCGCTCGGTGCCGCGCCGGGGCATCTTCGTCGTGCGCAAATCCAAGCGCGAGATCATCGACATGATCATCGTGTGGGCCGCGCTGGAGAGCATGGCGGCGCGACTCGCCGCCCAGCGCGCCACCGATCGCGACCTGGCCGAGCTGCGTGACGTCTTCCATGATTTCGAGGACGAGGCGCCCGCCGACCACATGAACGAGTACTCCGACGCCAATATACGCTTCCACCAGACCATCATCCGGCTGAGCGGCTGCGCGATGATCGCGGAGATGACCGAGAATCTCTTCATTCACATCCGCGGCATCCGGGCGGTGTCGGTTCGCCAGGAAAACCGCTCGCAGCGCTCGATGCAGGAACATCGCGGCATCATCGCCGCCCTGGTGGCGCGCGATGCCGACCTCGCCGAGCGGCTCGTGCGCGAGCACACGCTCGGGCTGGCGGCCCATGTCGAGAAGCACGGCAAGTTTTCCACCTGACCACATGAACCGGCCCCTCCCGCCCCGCGCCGAACTCAACCGCGCCGGGGCGGAAGGCGCCGCGACTCTGTCTCGCCATCCCTTTTATGACGTGGTATTTTAAATACCCGCCTCCGCCTGTCGGCTGGGGTGGACGGGGCGGGCCGTCTTGTCGGGCGGCGATAATTTCCGCAGCGTAAGGAGAAGAGCGGCAAGGCTGTTAAAATGCCGCATACCAGATTGACGGTTGGTATTTGGTATGCCAAATTTCTTGCGAATTCCCCGCGGGCGTCTCCGCCGAGGACGTTCTCGTGAGCAGCAAGTCCGTTCTGAACAAGCGCTGGCAGAGCGGCGATCATGGCCTGGCCATTGAACGCCTGCCGGCCAAGGAGAGCTTCAAGAGCAAGGCCTATGCGGCCATCAAAGAAGCCATCACGAATATGAATATCTACGGCTCCGACGAGCCGATGCTGCTCGACGAGCGGGACATTTCCGAGCGTCTGGGCGCCAGTCGGACGCCGATCCGTGAAGCAGTGGCGATGCTTGAGCAGGAGGGCCTGCTCCGCGCCGTGCCGAGGCGGGGGATACTGGTGGTTCGCCGTACCAAGGCGGAGATCATCGAGATGATCGAAGCCTGGGCGGCGCTGGAAAGCATGGCGGCCCGCCTCGCCACTCAGCGCGCAAGCGACGAGGCGATCGCCGAATTGAGGGATTTTTTCAGGGAGTTCGACCTCAACCGAATCGAACGCGACCGGTGCGACGAATATTCCAATGCGAATATCGCGTTCCATCAGGCGCTGATCCGGCTGAGCGGCTCCAGCCTGCTCGCTGGGATGACGGAGAACCTGTTCCTTCACGTTCGGGCCATCCGCCATCGCACAATCTTCGAAATGGATCGGGCGCAACGTTCGGCGGCCGACCATCAGGAGATAATACTGGCTCTTGAGGCACGGGACGCAGACCGTGCCGAGCGTCTGGTCCGTGACCATACGCTCCGGCTTGCGAGGCATGTCGAGAGTCACGTCGATCTGGATTGAGGCGGGGCGACCCGTCCAACTGATGCTCAGGTGGGACGACCAATGGTGGAAGCGGGAGTAATTGGCCGGGGTGAAACCTGCGCCGCATGCACCCGAAAGGCGCAAAGCCAGAGTGCCGATCTCGTTTCCAGTCACCGTATGGAAGCCTGCGCGGTCTGAGAATCAGAACCGAAACGGTGCAGACAAAGATTTCCGGGAGGATGCGGAATGTCCGCAGTAGCACAGATCATTGATAACAGCGTCGAAGCTGACACCCAGGACCTTACCGATGGCTTCCATCTGGTCATCGACGCCCTGAAACTGAACGGCATCGACACGATCTACGGTGTGCCGGGCATTCCGATCACCGACCTCGGCCGCATGGCGCAGGCCGAAGGCATCCGCGTCATCTCGTTCCGCCATGAGCAGAACGCCGGCAATGCCGCCGCGATCGCAGGCTTCCTCACCAAGAAGCCGGGCATCTGTCTCACCGTTTCCGCGCCGGGCTTCCTCAACGGCCTGACCGCGCTGGCCAACGCCACCACCAACTGCTTCCCGATGATCCTCATCTCCGGCTCGTCCGAACGTGAGATCGTCGACCTGCAGCAGGGCGATTACGAGGAGATGGACCAGCTCGCCATCGCCAAGCCGCTCTGCAAGGCCGCCTTCCGCGTGCTGCACGCCGCCGATATCGGCATCGGCGTCGCCCGCGCCATCCGCGCCGCGGTGTCCGGGCGTCCGGGCGGCGTCTATCTCGACCTGCCCGCCAAGCTGTTCTCCCAGGTGATGGACGCCGACGCCGGCGCGAAGTCGCTGGTGAAGGTCATCGATCCGGCCCCGGCCCAGCTCCCCGCCCCCGCCGCGGTGAAACGTGCGCTGGACCTGCTGAAGGACGCCAAGCGCCCGCTTATCGTGCTCGGCAAGGGCGCGGCCTACGCCCAGGCCGATGACGAGATCCGCGACCTCGTCGAGAAGAGCGGCATTCCCTTCCTGCCGATGAGCATGGCCAAGGGCCTGCTGCCCGACACCCACCCGCAGTCGGCCGGCGCGGCCCGCTCGCTGGTGCTGAAGGATGCCGACGTCGTCGTCCTGATCGGCGCGCGCCTCAACTGGCTGCTGTCGCACGGCAAGGGCAAGACCTGGGGCGAGCCCGGCTCCAAGAAGTTCATCCAGATCGACATCGAGCCCCGTGAGATGGACTCGAACGTCGAGATCGCCGCGCCGCTGGTCGGCGACATCGGCTCCTGCGTCTCCGCCCTGCTCGAGGGCGTCAGCGCCGGCGACTGGCCGGCCCCGCCGGCCGAGTGGGTCAGCACCGTCAATTCCCGCAAGGAAGCCAACATCGCCAAGATGGCGCCGCGGCTCCTGAAGAACTCCACCCCGATGGACTTCCACAGCGCCCTCGGCGCGCTGCGCACCATCATCAAGGAGCGCCCGGAAACCATTCTGGTGAACGAGGGCGCCAACACCCTCGACCTCGCCCGCGGCATCATCGACATGTACCAGCCGCGCAAGCGGCTCGACGTCGGCACCTGGGGCGTGATGGGCATCGGCATGGGCTTTGCCATCGCCGCGGCGGTCGAGACCGGCAAGCCGGTGCTGGCGGTCGAGGGCGACAGCGCCTTCGGCTTCTCCGGCATGGAAGTTGAGACCGTCTGCCGCTACAACCTGCCGGTCTGTGTCGTCGTGTTCAACAACAACGGCATCTATCGCGGCACCGACTCCGACCCGCACGGCCGTGATCCCGGCACGACGGTGTTCGTGAAGGACTCCCGCTACGACAAGATGATGGAGGCCTTCGGCGGCGTCGGCGTCAACGTCACGACCCCGCACGAGCTGAGCCGCGCGGTCAACGCCGCGCTCGACTCCGGCCGCCCGACCCTCATCAACGCGGTGATCGATCCGGAAGCGGGCAGCGAGAGCGGCAACATCGGCAGCCTCAACCCGCAGAGCGTGGTGAAGAAGAAGTAAGCCATCGTCGATCGGAAGCCGTGACGCTTCCCACACGATGCCGGCCCATCAAGAGGCCAGCGGGTGTGGGGCGGGCGCCACGGCTCCGGGAACCTCTTCCCGTTCGGCGAGCGCGGCGCCGGCGGGGCCCACGGTTCCACGATGGTCACGGCCGGGGCTTCCGGGCCCCGGAAAAAGCGAACGGAACCGTGCGGGCGGGGAGCCACTCCCCGTCCGCACAACCTTATGAAAAACGATGATAAAACGGCGATCAACGCCGATTTCCACTTCGAGAGGAAACCCATGGCGAAGGCACTCGACGGCGTCCGCGTCCTAGATTTTACCCATGTTCAGTCCGGCCCCACCTGCACGCAGCTGCTTGCCTGGTTCGGCGCCGATGTCATCAAGGTGGAGCGTCCCGGCGAGGGTGACGTGACCCGCGCCCAGCTGCGCGACATCCCCAACGCCGACAGCCTCTATTTCACGATGCTGAACTCGAACAAGCGTTCGATCACGCTCGACACCAAGAACGCGCAGGGCAAGAAGGTCCTTGAGGAGCTGGTGAAGAGCTGCGACGTGATGGTGGAGAACTTCGCCCCCGGCGCGCTCGACCGCATGGGCTTCACCTGGGAACGCATCCAGGAGCTCAACCCGCGCATCATCCTCGCCTCGGTGAAGGGGTTCGGCCCCGGCCCGTTCGAGGACTGCAAGGTCTATGAGAACGTCGCCCAGTGCACCGGCGGCTCGGCCTCGACCACCGGCTTCCGCGACGGGCTGCCGCTCGTCACCGGCGCCCAGATCGGCGATTCCGGCACCGGCCTTCACCTCGCCCTCGGCATCGTCACCGCGCTGTACCAGCGCACGCTGACCGGTCGCGGCCAGAAGGTGCTGTGCGCGATGCAGGATTCGGTGCTGAACCTGTGCCGCGTGAAGCTGCGCGACCAGCAGCGGCTGGAGCGTGGCCCGCTGCGCGAATACAGCCAGTATGGCGAGGGCGTGCCGTTCGGCGACAGCGTCCCGCGCGCCGGCAACGATTCCGGCGGCGGCCAGCCCGGCCGCATCCTGAAGTGCAAGGGCTGGGAGCACGACCCCAACGCCTACATCTACTTCATCACCCAGGCGCCGGTCTGGGAGAAGATCTGCGACGTCATCGGCGAGCCGACCTGGAAGACCGATCCCGGCTATGCCACCCCGGCCGCGCGCCTTCCCCATCTCAACGAGATCTTCACCCGCATCGAGGCGTGGACCATGGCCCACACCAAGTTCGAGGCGATGGAGATCCTCAACAAATACGACATCCCCTGCGGCCCGATCCTGTCGATGAAGGAAATCGCCGAGGACCGCTCGCTCTACGCCACGGGCACGCTGGTCGAGGTGGACCATCCGGTGCGGGGCACCTATCTCACCGTCGGCAACCCCATCAAGCTGTCGGACAACGACGTGCCGGTGGAGCGCTCGCCGCTGCTCGGCGAGCACACGGAAGAGGTGCTGGCGAGCGTGCTCGGGCTCGGCGATGCCGAGATCGAGGCGATCCGGGCGTCCGGCGCCATCGGCACGCCGGTTCGTCAGGCGGCCGAATAACCATGGGACCCGGCCCGCTCGCGGGCCGGCGTCGGGACGGCTCCGGTCTGAACAGGCCGGCGCCCGAGACATCGGGACGGGACGGCATCACGCCGCCCTGTCCCAGCACTGCCGCAAGGCAGCGCGACTGTCGGAGGACGTGACAGCCATGACGTCCTGTGGGTCCGGTCTGCCATGGGTGCCGTTTCGGGATGGAACGGCGGCACCCTGGCTGGCGTGGAGACGGCGCGGCGGATGCCACGGCGGCTTCACGTCATCACGTTCGGGCCTGCGGTCCTGGTAGGTGAAGTGCCATGCGCGTGCCGGTCGACCTTAGCCAACTCGTCGCCTCGCTGGGGGATGCCGTGGTGGTGTCCGACCTGAAGGGCGACATCGTGCTCTGGAATCCCGCGGCCGAGCGCATCTTCGGCTTCACGGAAGCCGAGGCGCTGGGCCAGTCGCTGGACCTGATCATCCCCGAGCGGCAGCGGCCGCGCCACTGGCAGGGGTATGAGCAGACCATGCGGAGCGGGACGACACGCTACGGCGAAGCCGTCCTGCGGGTGCCCGCGCTGCACAAGGAGGGACACACGCTCTCCATCGCCTTCACCGTCGCCCTGCTTCACGCGGAGGACGGGTCGGTCAACGCCATCGTCGCGCTCGTGCGGGACGAAACGGCGCGCTGGAACGAGGAGCGGGACCTGCGCCGGCGGCTGCGGGAACTCGAGACGAAAGCGGGGTGACCGGCTTTCACGTGCCTTCCACCCGGTGATACGGGTGGCTTATCGCTTCCGGGTCGCGCGGAACAAGACTAAAGGCCCGGATCCACGATTGAACGTTCAAAAGGGAAATCGACTAAGATGACTAAGCCGCTTGAAGGTATAAAGATCATCGATTTCACGCATGTGCAGGCAGGCCCCGCCTGCACGCAGCTTCTGGCGTGGTTCGGCGCCGACGTCATCAAGGTTGAGCGTCCCGGCGCGGGTGACGTCACCCGCTCGCAGCTCCGCCATGTGAAGGACGCGGACGCGCTGTACTTCACCATGCTGAACTCCAACAAGCGTTCGCTGACGCTCGACACCAAGACCCCGCAGGGCAAGGAAGTCCTGACCAAGCTCATCAAAGAGTCGGACGTCATGGTGGAGAACTTCGGCCCCGGCGCGCTCGACCGCATGGGCTTCACCTGGCAGTACATCCAGGAGCTCAACCCGGGCATGATCCTCGCCTCGGTGAAGGGCTTCTCCGACGGCCACCACTATGAAGACCTGAAGGTGTACGAGAACGTCGCGCAGTGCGCCGGCGGCGCCGCCTCCACCACCGGCTTCTGGGATGGCCCGCCGACCGTTTCCGCCGCCGCGCTCGGCGACTCCAACACCGGCATGCACCTCGCCATCGGCATCCTGACCGCGCTGCACCAGAAGAACCGCACCGGCAAGGGCCAGAAGGTCGCCGTGTCGATGCAGGATTCGGTGCTGAACCTCTGCCGCGTGAAGCTGCGCGACCAGCAGCGCCTCGACGCCCTCGGCTATCTCGAGGAGTACCCGCAGTACCCGCACGGCGAGTTCTCGGACGTGGTTCCGCGCGGCGGCAACGCCGGCGGCGGCGGCCAGCCCGGCTGGGTGCTGAAGTGCAAGGGCTGGGAGACCGATCCCAACGCCTATATCTACTTCACCATCCAGGGCCACGCCTGGGCGCCGATCTGCAAGGCGCTGGGCAAGCCGGAGTGGATCGACGACCCGGCCTACAACACCGCCGAAGCCCGCCAGGACAAGATCTTCGACATCTTCGCCTTCATCGAGAGCTGGCTCGCCGACAAGACGAAGTTCGAGGCCGTCGACATCCTGCGCAAGTTCGACATCCCCTGCGCCCCGGTGCTGTCGATGAAGGAGATCGCCAACGACCCGTCGCTGCGCAAGAGCGGCACCGTGGTCGAGGTGGATCACCCCAAGCTCGGCAAGTACCTGACCGTCGGCAGCCCGATCAAGTTCTCGGACCTGACCGTCGAGGTGACCGCCTCCCCGCTGCTCGGCCAGCACACCAACGAAGTGCTCGCCGACCTCGGCTACTCCCAGGAAGAGATCGCCGCCCTGCACGACGCCAAGGCGGTCTGATCGACCTTCCCACCGACCGGAGGGCGGCATCGCCGCCCTCCGTACTCTTGACGGACCGGCCAACCTGACGCCGGCGCCGCCGGCGCTCCGCTCACAGGCCGGAGTAGCGGGTGGTGAGCTTGCGGGCGACCTCGCGCACCTGCGCACCCAGCTCGGCGATCCGCTCCGGCGGCATCCGCACCACCGGCGCGGAGATCGACACCGCCCCGATCGGCTCCTTCCACTCGTCCAGAATCGCCGCCGCCACGCAGCGCATGCCCAGCGTGTGCTCCTCATCGTCGATGGAAAAGCCGCGTTCGCCGATCACGGCAAGGTCGGCCTGCAGCGCGCGGCGGCTGACATGGGTGTGGTCGGTGTAGCGGGCGAGCTGGTCGCCGCCGAGCCAGTCGCGCCGCGCTTCCGGCGACATGACGGAGAGGATGGCCTTGCCGCTGCCCGAAGCGTGGATCGGCAGCCGGGCGCCGATGCGGAAGAAGGCCCGCACCGCGGCGTGGCTTTCCACCTGCGCGACGCAGATGAGCTCCGGCCCGTCGATCATGGCGAGGTTGACCGTCTCGTTCACCGCGAAGGACAGCTCGCGAATGGTGGCCCTGCCGATCTCCGGCAGCCGGCGGTTGCGCAGATAGGCCGAGCCGATGCGGAACAGCCCGAGCCCGACCAGCCAGTGGCCGGTCTCGGCATCATGGCCGACGAGCCCCCGCCGTTCCAGTGTCGTCAGCAGGCGATGGACGGTCGAGGTCGGCAGTTCCGCCCGCCGCGCCACTTCCGACAGCGTCACGCCATCCGCCGCGGCGAGCACCTCCAGCAGCGCGATGGCGCGGTCGAGCGACTGCACCTCGCCGCCCGTCTCGGCGCCGGCGGCCGCGTTCGAGGGGCGGCCCCGGCGGCGCGTCGTCGTCACGGCATCGCTCATTCGTTCCTCGCGCAGCAGGTTGATGCGGGTTTGGCTTCGGTCACCGGCGGGACGGCCCGGGCGTTCCCCCCGGGGCCGGACACGTCGCCAACGATCCATTCGGCTCTCCCTTAGCATAAAGCCGCAAGCGCCGCTTTTTCGCAAATCAGAAATCAATTCCATATTGCGGAAATCAGAAGCTCATGGCATCTTCCGCCCGACTTCGGAAGGATCCGAGGGCTCCCCTGCCGCACGGCACGCGACCGACGGGCCGCACCCGGACGGGGGAACGGGACCGGCGCCGCGCGGCGCCTTCCGGGAACCCTCCCGCCGGACCGCTCGCGGTCCCACCGAAGCCGGGATTTATGCCAGCGCGCCAGCCGGTCCGGTCGTCGACGCCTCCCGTGGCGAAACCGCCACAACCGATGCCCGGGCCCGACAACAAGCGCGAGGAGGAGGACTGTCCATGGCGAAAATGCGTGCCGTCGATGCTGCTATCCGGGTTCTCGAAAAGGAAGGCGTGACGACCGCCTTCGGCGTGCCCGGCGCCGCGATCAATCCGCTCTATTCCGCGATGCGCGCCTACGGCAAGACGCGCCATATCCTGGCGCGCCACGTGGAAGCCGCCTCGCACATGGCCGAGGGCTATACCCGCGCCAAGGCCGGCAATATCGGCGTGTGCATCGGCACCTCCGGCCCCGCCGGCACCGACATGATCACCGGCCTGTATTCGGCCTCGGCGGATTCGATTCCGATCCTGTGCATCACCGGCCAGGCGCCGCGCGCCCGCCTCTACAAGGAAGATTTCCAGGCCGTCGACATCGAATCGATCGCCAAGCCGGTTGCCAAGTGGGCGGTCATGGTCCGCGAGCCGGCGCTGGTGCCGATGGTGTTCCAGCAAGCCTTCCACGTCATGCGCTCCGGCCGCCCCGGCCCGGTTCTCATCGATCTGCCGATCGACGTGCAGCTCGCCGAGATCGAGTTCGACGAGGACACCTACGAGCCGCTCGCGGTCTACAAGCCGAAGGCGACCCGCAAGCAGGCCGAAAAGGCCATCGCGATGCTGAACGAGGCGGAGCGTCCGCTCATCGTCTCGGGCGGCGGCGTCATCAATGCCGACTGCGCCGACCTTCTGGTCGAGTTCGCCGAGCTGACCGGCGTGCCGGTCATTCCGACCCTCATGGGCTGGGGCACGATCCCCGACGACCATGACCTGATGGCCGGCATGTGCGGCCTGCAGACCTCGCACCGCTATGGCAACGCCACCCTGCTGGCCTCCGATTTCGTGTTCGGCATCGGCAACCGCTGGGCCAACCGTCACACCGGCTCGGTCGACGTCTACACCAAGGGCCGCAAGTTCATCCATGTCGACATCGAGCCGACCCAGATCGGCCGGGTGTTCGGCCCCGATCTCGGCATCGTCTCGGACGCCAAGGCCGCGCTCGAGCTGTTCCTCGAGGTTGCCCGCGAGTACAAGGCCGCCGGCAAGCTGAAGGACCCCTCGGCCTGGGCCGCCGAGTGTCTGGCGCGCAAGAAGACCATGCTGCGCAAGAGCCACTTCGACAACGTGCCCCTCAAGCCGCAGCGCGTCTATGAGGAGATGAACGAGGCGTTCGGCCGCAAGACCCGCTACGTCTCCACCATCGGCCTCAGCCAGATCGCCGGCGCGCAGTTCCTGAAGGTCTACGAGCCCCGCAACTGGATCAACTGCGGCCAGGCCGGCCCGCTCGGCTGGACGCTGCCGGCCGCGCTGGGCGTGCGCGCCGCCGATCCCGATGCCGAAATCGTGGCGCTGTCGGGCGACTACGACTTCCAGTTCCTCATCGAGGAGCTGGCGGTGGGCGCCCAGCACAAGCTGCCCTACCTGCATGTGGTGGTGAACAACTCCTATCTCGGGCTGATCCGTCAGGCGCAGCGCGGCTTCAACATGGACTTCGAGGTCTCGCTCGCCTTCGACAACATCAACGCCGAGGAAAATGCCGGCTACGGCGTCGACCATGTCGCGGTTGCCGAGGGCCTCGGCTGCAAGGCGGTGCGGGTGTCCTCGCCGAACGAGTTCAAGGACGCCTTCAACCGCGCCAAGGAGCTCATGAAGGAGCACCAGGTGCCGGTGGTGATGGAGTTCATCCTCGAGCGCGTCACCAACATCGCGATGGGCGCCGAGATCGACGCCGTCAACGAATTCGAGGAGGTTCTCGACCTGCCCCTCGACAGCATCGCCGAGAAGGCCTGATCCTGCCGCGCGACGCCGCCCAGCCGTGGGCGGCGTCTTCGTCCTGCGCCCGCGCCGCGTCCCGTGGCCCGGCGCCGTCGCCTGCCATGTCGTTTCAGGAGCGGTCCATGCCCCGTTTTGCCGCCAATCTCACCATGCTCTTCAATGAGGTGCCCTTCCTCGATCGCTTCGAGAAGGCCGCCGCCGCCGGCTTCACCGGCGTGGAATATCTCTTCCCCTATGACTTTCCGGTCGAGGAGCTGGTCTCCCGGCTGAAGCAGTTCGGCCTCAGCCAGGTGCTGCACAACCTGCCGGCCGGAAACTGGGGCGCGGGCGAGCGCGGCATCGCCATCCTTCCCGATCGTGTCGAGGAATTCCGCGCCGGTGTGGACAAGGCGATCGCCTACGCCACCGCCCTCGGCTGCCCCCAGGTCAACATCCTCGCCGGCATCGCCCCGGCCGGCGCCGACCGCGCGGTGCTGCACCAGACCTTTGTCGAGAATCTCAAGTTCGCCGCGCCCAAGATCAAGGATGCCGGGCTGAAGCTGCTGATCGAGCCGATCAACACCCGCGACATCCCCGGCTTCTTCCTCAACTACACGAAGCAGGCCAAGGCGATCATCGAAGAGGTCGGCTCCGACAACCTCTTCATCCAGTACGACATCTACCACATGCAGATCATGGAGGGCGATCTCGCCCGCACCATCGAGGCCAACCTGCCCCAGATCGCGCATGTCCAGCTCGCCGACAATCCCGGCCGCAACGAGCCCGGCACCGGCGAAATCAACTACGCCTTCCTGTTCCGGCACCTCGACGCCATCGGCTATAGCGGCTGGGTTGGCTGCGAGTACAAGCCGAAGGGGGAAACCGGCGCCGGCCTCGGCTGGCTCAAGACCCTTACCGCGTGACGGCACGCCACCAAGAAACCTGTTTGGGAACACGAGGAATCGAGATGAAGGTCGGATTTGTTGGTCTCGGGATCATGGGCGCGCCGATGGCGGGACACCTGATCGACGCGGGGCATGAGCTTTATCTGTTCGACATCAAGCCGGTGCCGGCGGAGCTGACGGGCAAGGGCGGCGTCGCCTGCGCGACCGGCACCGAGGTGGCCAAGAACGCCGACATCATCATCACCATGGTGCCGGACACCCCCCATGTCGCGGCCGCGCTGTTCGGTGAGAACGGCGTCGCGGCGGGTCTGACGCCGGGCAAGATCGTGGTCGACATGAGCTCGATCGCGCCGGTGGAGACGAAGGAATTCGCCAAGAAGATCAACGAGCTCGGCTGCGACTATCTCGACGCCCCGGTCTCCGGCGGCGAGGTGGGCGCGAAAGCCGCCTCGCTCACCATCATGGTGGGTGGCCCGGAAGCGGCCTTCGAGACGGTGAAGCCGCTGTTCGAGAAGATGGGCAAGAACATCACGCTCGTGGGCGGCAATGGCGACGGCCAGACCACCAAGGTGGCGAACCAGATCATCGTGGCGCTGAACATCCTCGCCGTCGGCGAGGCGCTGCTGTTCGCCTCGAAGGCGGGCGCGGACCCGGCCAAGGTGCGCCAGGCGCTGATGGGCGGCTTCGCCAACTCCCGCATCCTCGAGGTGCATGGCGAGCGCATGGTGAAGCGCACCTTCAACCCCGGCTTCCGCATCGAGCTGCACCAGAAGGACCTGAACCTGGCGCTGAGCGGGGCCCGGCAGATGCAGATGTCGCTGCCCTCCACGGCACTGGCGCAGCAGCTGTTCTCCTCGGTGGCCGCCCATGGCGGCGCCGCGCTCGACCACTCGGCGCTCGTCAAGGCGCTCGAGCTTCTTGCCAACCACACCGTCGCCCCCGACGCGTGAGGCCGGCGGCCGCCGGCCTCGCGAAAAGGGGCCGGCGCGACGGCGAACGACCTGACCAACCGACCCTGCCGGGCGCCTGTCCCGGCGGGGTCATTCCGCATCTCGCGTGTAAAGCCTGTCGAGATTCGGCCAGAAGATTGACAGCGCTTTACGCTGCACTGCGATGAACCCCGCGTATCGGCGGCGCCGGAGCGCCGGCCGTGGCAGTCATGTGACGTCATCGCGATACAATTGTTCAGCCTATACGGCGTGGACATGCGTCAACTTTGCCCACATAACTTGACGCCGTGGCCTTGCGCGCGACATTCCGGCTCGGACAACCATCCAAACGCGCGACGTAATATCACGCCGGCCTGTTTGCGCTTGACTAGGGCGGATTTCTGCCCATCATGGCATACAAAATACCAAACAAAGTGGTCCGTCATACTCAGGGGGTCGACGGACCCAGGAGGGAGCCTCATGAAGGTCTGCATTTATGGTGCCGGCGCGATCGGCGGTTATGTCGGCGTCCAGCTCAAGCGGGCGGGCGTCGATGTCAGTCTCGTGGCCCGCGGCGCGCATCTCGAAGCCATGAAGGCGAACGGGCTGAAGCTGCTCATCGACGGCGAGGAGCATGTCGAGCACATTCCCTGCTCCAGCAACCCGGCCGACCTCGGCCCGCAGGACTACGTCATCGTCGCGCTGAAGGGGCACCAGGTGCCGAGCGTGGTCGACGCGATGCAGCCCCTGCTCGGCAACGACACCGCCGTCGTCACCGCCGTGAACGGCGTGCCCTACTGGTACTACTACAAGCATGGCGACCAGCTTGAGGGTAAGACGCTGGAAAGCGTCGATCCCGGCGCGAAGCAGTGGAACGGGCTGCGCCCCGAGCGCGCCATTGGCTGCATCGTCTACCCCGCGACCGAGGTGGTCGAGCCGGGCGTGATCAAGCACGTCTATGGCGACAAGTTCCCGCTCGGCGAGCCGTCCGGCGAGATCACCGAGCGCGTCACCAAGCTGTCCGAGGCCTTTGCCGCCGGCGGCCTGCGCGCGCCGGTGCTGCCCAACATCCGTGACGAGCTGTGGCTGAAGCTGTGGGGCAACCTCTGCTTCAACCCGATCAGCGCCCTCACCCACGCCACCCTTGACGTGATCGCCTCCGATCCCGGCACCCGCGCCGTCGCCAAGGCGATGATGCTGGAGGCCCAGGAGATCGCGGTGCAGTCCGGCGTGAACTTCCGGGTCGGCGTCGAGCGCCGCATCGACGGCGCGGGCGCGGTCGGCGCGCACAAGACCTCGATGCTGCAGGACCTCGAGCGCAGCCGCGCCATGGAGATCGACCCGCTGGTGACGGTGGTTCAGGAAATGGGCCGCCTCGCCGGCATCCCCACCCCCACCATCGACATCGTCCTGTCTCTGGTGCGCCAGCGCGCCCAGATCGCCGGCTGCTACAACTGAGATCGCATCACATGGCGCATTGGGTCCGCTTCAAGCGCGCGGGCGTTGCCGAATTCGGCACGCTCGACGGCGCGACCATTTCCGTGCATTCCGGCGACATGTTCGGCGCGGCGCAGCCCACGGGTGAAACCGTGGCGCTCGCCGATGTCGAGCTGCTCGCCCCCACCGAGCCGACCAAGATCATCGCGCTGTGGAACAATTTCCACGCCCTGGCGGCGAAACTGAACTCGCCGGTCCCGGCAGATCCGCTCTATCTGCTGAAGGCCGGCTCCTGTGTGACCACGCCCGGCGCCACCGTGCGCCGGCCCGTCTCCTATGACGGGAAGATCGTGTATGAGGGCGAGCTCGGCATCGTCATCGGCAAGGCCGCCACCAACGTGTCCGAGGAAGACGCCACCGCGCACATCTTCGGCTACACCTGCGTGAACGACATCACCGCCGCGGACATCATCAACAAGGACGCCACCTTCGCCCAGTGGGTCCGCGCCAAGAGCTTCGACGGCTTCGGACCGTTCGGCCCGGCGATCGCCACCGACGTCGATCCCGCGACCCTGGTGGTGCGCACCGTGCTGAATGGCGACGAGCGCCAGCGCTACCCCATCAGCGACATGGTGTTCTCCCCCGCCCAGCTCGTCAGCCGCATCTCGCACGACATGACGCTGCTGCCGGGTGATGTCATCTGCTGCGGCACCTCGCTGGGCGTCGGCACCATGAAGGCGCCGAGCAACGCGGTCGACATCGTCATCGACGGCATCGGAACGCTCAGCAACACTTTCGTGCAGTAGCGCCAGCGCCGGCCGCCGGGCTAAAAGGGGCGGCGCGCTGAATGGAACATGGTGCGTCGCGCGGCGCGGGACTTGCTTGTCCTCGCGGTCGCCGGCGTCGGAGGAGCGGGTTGAATGAATATCCATGAATACCAGGCCAAGGGAGTGCTCCGCGAGTTCGGGGTTCCCGTGCCGAACGGCGTCGCCGTTCTGACCGCCGACGAGGCGGAAGCCGCCGCGGCCAAGATTCCCGGCCCGGTATGGGTCGTGAAAAGCCAGATCCACGCCGGCGGGCGCGGCAAGGGCAAGTTCAAGGAAGCCGAAGCGGGCGAGAAGGGCGGCGTGCGCGTCGTCAAGTCCGCCGCCGACGCGGCCGAGAACGCCAAGCTCATCCTCGGCAAGACGCTGGTGACCATCCAGACCGGCCCGGCCGGCAAGCAGGTCAACCGCGTCTATATCGAGGAAGGCTCGGAGATCGAGAAGGAGTTCTACCTCTCCGCGCTGGTCGACCGCGCCACCTCGCGTGTCGCCTTCGTCGTCTCGACGGAAGGCGGCATGGACATCGAGGAAGTCGCGCACTCCACGCCCGAGAAGATCCACACCTTCGCCGTCGACCCGGCGACCGGGGTGATGCCCCATCACGGCCGCACCGTCGCCGAGGCGCTGGGCCTCTCCGGCGACCTCGCCAAGCAGGCCGGCTCGCTGGTCGCCAAGCTCTACGCCGCCTTCACCGCGAAGGACATGGCGATGCTGGAGATCAACCCGCTGGTGGTGACCAAGGGCGGCGAGCTGAAGTGCCTCGACGCGAAGATCTCCTTCGATTCCAACTCGCTCTACCGCCACCCCGAGATCCTCGCCCTGCGCGACGAGACCGAGGAAGACGAGAAGGAGATCGAGGCGTCGAAGTACGACCTCGCCTATATCGCGCTTGACGGCACCATCGGCTGCATGGTCAACGGCGCCGGCCTCGCCATGGCGACGCTCGACATCATCAAGCTCTACGGCGAATCCCCCGCCAACTTCCTCGACGTCGGCGGCGGCGCCACCGAGGAGAAGGTGACGGCGGCCTTCAAGATCATCACCGCGGACCCGCAGGTGAAGGGCATCCTCGTCAACATCTTCGGCGGCATCATGAAGTGCGACGTCATCGCGCGCGGCGTGCTCGCCGCGGTGAAGGCGGTCGGGCTGCAGGTTCCGCTGGTGGTGCGCCTCGAGGGCACCAATGTCGAGGAAGGCAAGAAGATCATCCGCGAGAGCGGACTGAACGTCATTCCGGCGGACGATCTCGACGACGCCGCGCAGAAGATCGTCAAGGCCGTGAAGGAGGGCGTGTGATGTCGGTTCTGATCAATAAAGGCACCCGGATCATCACCCAGGGTTTCACCGGCAAGAACGGCACCTTCCACTCCGAGCAGGCGATCGCCTATGGCTCGAACGTGGTCGGCGGCACCTCGCCCGGCAAGGGCGGCTCGACCCATCTCGGCCTTCCGGTGTTCGACACCGTGGCGGAAGCCCGGGAGAAGACCGGCGCCGACGCCTCGGTGATCTATGTTCCGCCGCCGGGCGCGGCCGACGCCATCTGCGAGGCGATCGCCGCCGAGATTCCGCTCATCGTCTGCATCACCGAGGGCATTCCGGTGCTCGACATGGTGAAGGTGAAGCGCGCCCTGGACGGCTCCAAGTCGCGTCTGGTCGGGCCGAACTGCCCCGGCATCGTCACCGCCGGCGAGTCGAAGATCGGCATCATGCCGACCAACATTTTCAGCCGCGGCTCGGTGGGCGTGGTGTCGCGCTCGGGCACCCTCACCTATGAGGCGGTGTTCCAGACCACCCAGGAAGGCCTCGGCCAGACCACCGCGGTCGGCATCGGCGGCGATCCGGTGAAGGGCACCGAGTTCATCGACGTGCTGGAGATGTTCCTGGCGGACGACGCCACCGAGTCGATCGTGATGATCGGCGAGATCGGCGGCTCGGCCGAGGAAGATGCCGCGCAGTTCCTGCTCGACGAGGCCAAGCGCGGCCGCAAGAAGCCCACCGTCGGCTTCATCGCCGGCCGCACCGCGCCTCCCGGCCGCCGCATGGGCCATGCCGGCGCCATCATCTCCGGGGGCAAGGGCGGCGCCGAGGACAAGATCGAGGCGATGCGCGCTGCCGGCATCTCGGTCTCGCCCTCCCCGGCCCGCCTCGGCAAGACCCTGATCGAGCTGCTGCAGGGCAAGGCCGCGGCCTGATCCTGCGCACCCGCGCCGATCCCTAGACACCCCGCGCCACCCGGCGCGGGGTGTTTTGATTCAGGCGTGCCGCTTCATCGCTGCCAGGGACGGGAGACAGGCTCCCTCGCTGCGATGCAGCATTTCAGATCGGGAACGTCTCGGGCGGCAGGGCGAAGCTTTCCATGTCGCTCAGCGTATGGACGATGATCATCGTCATCCACGCGTGTGCGACGATCAGCGCCGGCAGAACGGGAAAAACAGACTGGATCATGGTGATATTCCGGATGTAGCTTGCTATTGCGGCGCAGCATACCGGAATGCCGCCTTTCTGGTATACGATATACCTGATACCAGCCCTGCGCAGAGCGCATGCCCTCCGAAGGCCCACGGCGACGGGGTTCTTTCACATCGGAACGCACGAGAGCGAACCCGCCCGATGCAGATCGGGCAGGCGCAACAGCCTCATCCCGCCATCCGGCGGGGCGGGCTTAAGTCTCAGGGAGCCGGCGCGGGCGCGGGCGCGGCTGCGCCGTCGGCGGGCTGGCCGGCCGGCCGGGAGGTCTGCTGAGGAATCGGCAGGCCCCAGGCACTGAAGGCTTCGCGGAAGGCGGAATCCCCGGTCGGCCCCTTCTCCAGCGCCAGAATGCCCCGGCGGCCATTGCTGAACACCAGCGGAATATCGAGCCAGTTGCGGGTGATGAGCAGGGCGAGGTTGCGCTGCCGCTCATTGTTCAGCGCGGAAAGGCCGACAAGGAAGAAGCCCGGCGTCACCCGCACCGCGAGGCCGGTGAGCGGCACGCCCTGCGCGCCCTCCGTCGGCTTGGCCCGCACGCCGGGCACATTCGCGACGGTGCCCAGGTCGAAGTCAGCGGGAAGATCGAAGCGCAGCTCGATGATGTGCGACGCCGGCAGGGTCTGGTCCTGGTTGCGGCGCAGGTTCATGTCGACCTTGATTTGCCGGTCGGGAATTTCCACCACCGCACGGATGCCGATATCGGGACCGTTGCCGTTGCCGGCATCGAAGCTTTCGGTCGACCACACCACCGTGCCGACAAACTGCTGGAGCCCCTGCTGGCCGCCGCCGGCGTTCTCCTCAAACAGCACCGCCCGCTGGGCGTTGACCGGGATCGGGGTCGACGTGCTGCGCACCACGGGCGCCGCCGCCGGCTGCGCCGCCGCCGGGGCGGGGGTCTCTGCGGCGGCTTCCGGGGCCGGGGCGGCCGGCGACTGGCTGACCCGGTCGGTGGATTTTGCCGGCGCCTGACCCTCGGCCGCCTGATCGTGAGAGGGGGCCGGGGCGGGAGCAACCGCCTGCGAGGTTCCGCTCCGAAGATCGCCGATCCAGCCGATCACCTTCTCGCGCTGGCTGAAGCCAAGGGCGACGCCGCCACCGAGAAGCGCGAGGACGAGCAGCACCACCACCAGCCGGCCCCAGCGGCGGGGCTGCGCCGGCGCCACGTCGGGCTCCGTCACTTCCCAGTCGAGTTCCGGCCGCCCGACCCGGGCCTCGGCATCGAGGCTCTCCATGTCGAAGCCGTCGCGCGGCTCCGGCTCGAGCGAAGGCGGATCGGCGAAAACGAGATCGGGCTGATAGCCCTGGCGACCGTCGCGCAGGTCCGGGAAGGCATCGTCGGCCGGCCGCGCTTCGGCGACCGGCTCGCGCGACGTCGCCGTGGCGCGGCGCAGCAGGCCACCGAGCGGCAGAGACCGACCGCCTGAAGCAGGCCGCTCCGCCGGGGCCGCCGGCGGCTCGACGTTCCGGGCCAGCGGCGGCATGGAAGGCGCCGGCGAGGGGGCGGCCGTGGGTGCCGTCACCGTGAAGGGGGGCGGCGGCACCGCCACCGGGGGCACGTTGGCCGGCTCATCGGTGGCCACGGCCGACGACGGGAGATCGACGGGCGGCGCGCCCGCGCCCGGCCAGGCGGCCGCCGGTGCATCCACCACGGGCGCTTCGACGCGGGGCGGTTCGAGACGCAAGGCCTCGTCGCGGCGGCCGTCGAGCGTCGGCTCCGCACGCGGCGTGTTCACCCGCACGGCATTGCCGCGCGACCAGAACGGCACGCGCGGCGCCGGGGCGGCAGAAATCGGCGCGTCAGGAATCGGCGCGGCAGGCGTCGGTTCGGCCACGGCCGGTTCCGGCTGCTCCGAAGCGGCGGCCGGAACTTCGGCGGGCGGAGCGTCGGGCACGGCGGGTTCGACAATGCCGGGCTCCGCCGCCACGGGGGCGGGCACGTCGGGCGGCGGCAGGTCGGCCGGGGGCACATCGGCGGCCACAGGCGGGCGGGCCGGCCGTTCCACAGGCCGCACGTCCACAGGCGCGGGCGCCGGCTCGGGCGGGCGCGCGAGCGGCGCGCGAACCGGGTCAGCCGCCTCGCGCGGCGGGGCGGCAAGCGTCGCCGGCAGCTCCAGCCGTACCCGCTCGGCAAAGGAGCGCGGTGCCGGACGCTCCGGCAGCCGGTCGCCGATCCGCGACGGTGCAGCCGCAGGCGGCGGCGCGGCGGAGGTCGGCGGCGCAACCGGGGGCGGCGGCGTCACCGTAAAGGAGGGCGGCGGCTCCGGCGGCGGCACGATATCGGCGAAGGGATCGTCCGACCCCAGATACTCCAGCTCGATGCGGCTGATGGCGACCTCAAGCGCGGACCGCTCGCGCTCGATGTCGACTTCCGGCAGCGGGGGCTCGACACCGCGCAATTGGGCGAGCAGCGCCCGGCGGGCCCGCTCATAAACGTTGCCGCGGGACCGCGCGGTGTTTGCGGGCAGACCGGCAACGGCTCGCGCCAGCAACGGATAATAGTCAGCCATCTCGCTTCGGGATCACCAGGCACCGGAGGCAAAACGCCCCCGGAACCTCAAGGTTCGAATGGGTTCTGCACGAGGATGGTGTCGGCGCGCTCCGGACTGGTGGAGAGGAGCGCGACGGGGCAACCGATCAGTTCCTCGATACGGCGGACATATTTCACGGCCTCGGCCGGCAGGTCGACCCAGGAACGGGCACCGGCGGTGGAGCCGGACCAGCCTTCGATCGTCTCGTAGATGGGCTCGACCTCAGCCTGTGCGTCCTGGCCGGCGGGGAAATAGTCGATCTCCTCGTTCCCCAGCCGGTAGCGGGTGCACACCTTGAGGCTCTCCAGCCCATCCAGCACATCAAGCTTGGTCAGGGCTATCCCGGTGATGCCGGAGGTGCGCACGGTCTGGCGCACCAGCACGGCGTCGAACCAGCCGCAGCGGCGGGGCCGCCCGGTCACGGTGCCAAATTCGTGGCCGCGCTCGCCGATCGTGCGGCCGATCTCGTCGCTGAGCTCGGTCGGGAAGGGACCCTCGCCGACGCGGGTGGTGTAGGCCTTGGTGATGCCCAGCACATAGTCGATGGCGTTGGGACCGAGGCCCGAGCCGGTCGCCGCCTGCGCCGCCACCGTGTTGGAGGAGGTGACGAAGGGATAGGTGCCGTGGTCGACGTCGAGCAGCGCGCCCTGCGCGCCCTCGTACAGGATCTTCTCGCCCCGGCGGCGGGCGTCGTCCAGCAGCGCCCAGGTGCGGTCCATATAGGGCAGAACCTTCGGCGCCAGCGCCAGCAGCTCCTCGCGCAGCGCAATCGCGTCGACCGGGTCGATGCCGAGGCCACGGCGCAGCGCATTGTGATGCGTCAGCAGCCGGTCGATCTTGCCGTCGAGGCTGGCGGGGTGGGACAGGTCGACGAGGCGGATGGCGCGGCGGCCAACCTTGTCCTCATAGGCCGGACCGATGCCGCGCTTGGTGGTGCCGATCTTGGTGCCCACGGCGGCGGCATTCTCGCGGATCGCGTCGAGCTCGCGGTGCAGCGGCAGGATGAGGGCGACGGTCTCGGCCACGCGCAGCCGCTCCGGCGAGACGTCGATGCCCTGCGCCGAAATCCGCGCGATCTCGTCGATCAGCGCCTGCGGGTCCAGCACCACGCCATTGCCGATGACCGAGAGCTTCGCGCCGCGCACGAGGCCGGAGGGCAGCAGCGACAGCTTGTAGGTGACATTGCCGACGACCAGCGTATGCCCGGCATTATGGCCGCCCTGGAAACGGACGACGACATCCGCCTGCTCGCTGAGCCAGTCGACGATCTTGCCTTTTCCCTCGTCGCCCCACTGGGAACCGACGACGACCACATTCGCCACGAGCACCGCTCCTGATATGCCATGCACCCGCCGGCATCCCGTGGGGGACGATCCGACGCAGAAGAAACCCCGGCGAAGCTATCCACCGGGGGCTGCCACCTCTTAAGGGATCGTTACAGGCGAGGCAAGAAAACTCCGGCCGCGGCCACAGGGTCCGGCCGCCATGCGACGTTTGCACGCCCCGGGCAGGGCCGGGCACGCGGAGCCGGCACGGCGCGGGTCGCGCAACCCCCGGGGCCAGACCGGCAGGCTCCCGCCGGAGCCGCAGCACAGTCCTTCCATTCCCGCACGGCGCGTCGTCTTGCGGGGCGGGCCGGATTGCCCGACATCTGACGCAGCCAGTCTTCGGGAGTCCGCCATGACCGTTTCCGCCGCCGCCACCCTGCCGCTGCTGCCGGACGCGCTGCGCCTCGGCGCCGTCCGCCTGCGGGTGCGCGAGGGCGAGCGCTCGCTCGCCTTCTACCGCGACATCGTCGGGCTGACGCCGCAGCCGGCGAAGGGCGACGGGCTGTTCCGGCTCGGTACCGGCGGCGAAACGCTGATCGAGCTGGAGGTGGTGCCCGGCGCTCCGCCCCGCCCCCCGCACACCACCGGCCTGTTTCATGTCGCCATACTGGTGCCCGACCGGGCGGCCCTCGCCATCGTGCTGCGCCGGCTGATCGAGCGCGGCGTGCCGATCGGCGCCTCGGACCATCTCGTCAGCGAGGCGCTCTATCTCGACGATCCCGACGGCAACGGCATCGAGATCTACCGCGACCGGCCCCGCAGCGAGTGGCGGTGGAACGGCGGCACCGTCGCCATGGCGACCGAGCAGCTCGACGGGCGCGGCGTGATGTCGGCCCTGCCGCTGGGCGTGGCGGTGGAAACCCCGATGCCGGCCGGGACCGTCGTCGGCCATGTCCATCTTCAGGTCGGCAATCTGGAGGCGGCCCGCCGGTTCTACGTCGACACGCTGGGTCTTGCGATCACGACGGCGTCCTATCCCGGCGCGCTGTTCGTTTCCGCCGGCGGCTATCACCATCATCTCGGGCTCAATGTCTGGCGCAGCCGCGGCGCCGGGCCGGCCGCGGCGGGCTCGACCGGCCTCGTGCATTACGAGATGCGGCTGCCGACGCCGGCCGATGTCGCGGCGGTGGCGGCGCGGCTGACGGCGGCGGGGGCGCCCGTGGAGCCGGTGCCCGGCGGCATCGCGACCGCCGACACGTGGGGAACGACCGTGCGGGTGCTGGCGGGGTGAGGCCCACGGGCAGGCGGGTTCCCGCTTGAGTTGATGCAGCCGTCCGGTACCTTCGCACGTGGCGGAGGTGCGATGGACTGGCTGGAAAAACTGGTGGATCTGGGCCTTGGCGGGCTGCCCGGCGCGGCGCTGGCGGTTGTACCTGCGGATGTCAAGGCACGCTGGCGGGACCGGCTGGCGCTCCACGATCCGCTGCGGCAGGTTTCCGCCAATCACGACCTGCTGCGCGCCACGCGGCTGGCCTGGACCACGGCGGCCAACGACATTCTCGTCGTCGTCCGGCGCGATCTGACGACGCCGGACCGGCGGCTTGAAGCCCTCCGCTCCGAAGGCACCCTTGCGGCGATCGCCGCGGCGCTGCGCGAGGTCCGGCGCGAGGCTCTGGAGCGCGACCGGGTTCCCGGTGCCTCGCCGATCGACCGGCATGTCGAGAGCATCGTCGATGGCGTGCCGGAGCGGGTGGCGCCCGGCGCCCATGCCGGGCGGGGCGACGGGCTGACGGACGGCTTCACCGTCGTGCTCGCGGAACTCGCGAGCTGCGAGGCCGGCGCCGTTCCCGAGGACTTTCGTCATGTCGCCGAGCAGGGGCTGCCGGTGGAAGGCGGCGCACCGCGCCGCTTCGGCGAACTGGTGTTCGCCGCCTTTGCCGAGCTGATCAAGAGCCCCACCGCCTACCCGGAAGCGCGCGAAGCCTTCCACATCGCCATGGACAAGGTGGCCCGCGACCTCGCCGAGGCGACGCTGGACGCTGTGCGCGGCATCGACGCCAGGCTCGATGCGCAGCTCGCCGCGCTCGACGCGCTCACCGTGTTCCGCACGGGGGCGGAGCACCATCTGGCGCTGCTGCCGCGCATCGCCGAGGACACGGCCGCGACGCGGCAGGGCGTCGAGCGCATCGAAGGCCGTCTCGATACGATGCCGAGCCAGATCGTGGCCGAGCTGATGGCGGAACTCGACCGGCGCGGCGAAGCCAGGGCCGCCGAGCAGGCTGGCCTGCAGCGGCAGGCTGTCATCGCCCTCGCCCGGCGCAACAGCGCCAATGTCGACGATTTCGACCAGGCCCTGCGGGAACTGGAACGGGCGGTCGTCATCGCCATCGAGGCCGGCGCGACGCCCGCCCGCGCCGGCAATCTCGACGCGTTCGTCGGGCAGGAGCTGGCACGGGTGGCCGAACTCTCCAATGCCGGCCGGTTCGACGACGCCGCCGCCGAAGCCGAGCGTGCCATTGCGCGCTGGGAACGCGAGGAAGAGGAGCGCCGCAAGCGCGCGCTGGCGGACGGGCTGGCCCTGCTCGAGGCCGGCATCCGGCAGGACCTGCTGCGCCGCGACGCCCAGGCCGCCGCCGCCAAGATCGCGCGTCGGGTGGAGCTTGAGGTGGCGGATCGCGCGGGGTTGTTCCAGCGGCTACGCGCGGTGGGGGGCGAATGGTTTGTGTGGGGGCGCGACGGGGGGCTGAATCTCGATCTTGAGGTGTCCATAGAGCTCGCGCGCATCGCCTTCGAAGTGGCCGGCGACGCCGACGAGCGGGGCGTGGGGTTGAACGAGCTTGGCACTGCGCTCAGCATCCTTGGCGAGCGCGAAACCGGCACGGAACGTCTCGTCGAGGCCATCGTCACCTATCGCGCCGCGCTGGAGGAATTCACCCGCGAGCGCGTGCCACTCGACTGGGCGGCAACGCAGAACAATCTCGGCAATGCATACCGCCTTCTCGGCGAGCGCGAGACCGGCACGGAACGTCTCGAACAGGCAATCGTCGCCTATCGCGCCGCGCTGGAGGAACGGACGTGCGAGCGCGTGCCACTCGACTGGGCGATGACGCAGACCAATCTCGGCGCTGCGCTCTCTGCCCTCGGCAAGCGCGAAACCGGCACGGAAAGTCTCGAACAGGCCATCACCGCCTATCGCGCCGCGCTGGAGGAATGGACGCGCGAGCGCGTGCCATTCCAATGGGCGACGGCGCAGAACAATCTCGGCAACGCGCTCTCTGACATCGGGGAGCGAGAGGCCGGCACGGAACGTCTCGAACAGGCCATAGCCGCCTATCGCGCCGCGCTGGAGGAACGTACCCGCGAGCGCGTGCCGCTCGACTGGGCGATGACGCAGAACAATCTCGGCAATGCGCTATCGATCCTCGGCGAACGCGAGGACAGTACTGAACGTCTGGAACAGGCCGTCGCCGCCTGTCGCGCCGCGCTGGAGGAGTGGACCCAGGAGCGTATGCCACTCAAATGGGCGATGACGCAAAATAATCTCGGCGCTGCGCTCCGAGCTCTCGGCGAGCGCGAGACCGGCACGGAACGCCTCAAGCAGGCCCTCGCCGCCTATCGCGCCGCGCTGGAGGAATGGACGCGCGAGCGCGTGCCACTCGATTGGGCGATGACGCAACACAATCTCGGCAATGCGCTTCGGGTCCTCGGCGAGCGCGAGGCCGGCGCGGAACGTCTCGAACAGGCCCTCGCCGCCTATCGCGCCGCGTTAGAGGAGCGCACTCCCGACCGCGTGCCGCTTGATTGGGCGGTGAGCATCGGCAATCAGGGACGAACCATGGTGAAGCTTGCCGGGCGCACCGGCGACGCCGCCATGGCGGCTGACGCACTGTCGCAGATCGAGGCGGCCCATGCCCTGTGCCGCAACGTCGGCCACGACCCCTATGCCGATGTTTTTGCCTTCTATCTCCCCGAAGCCCGCGCCCTTGTCGAACGCCTCGGCCTGCGCCCCTCGGCCGATTGACCCCGGCGGCCGGGGCGCCTAGACCCTGTGGCCGCGCGTCCTGCGCGGCTCCGGTCTTTCGCATGCCCATGTTCCGCCGCCTGCTCGACGCTCCCTATGTGCTGCTGACTCTGGTGCCGCTGCTCTGGGCCGGCAACATCGTGCTGGGGCGGCACGTCGCGGGGCAGGTGCCGCCGGTGGCGCTGGCGTGGTTCCGCTGGACGCTGGCCTTCCTCATCCTGCTGCCCTTCGCCTGGCGCTACCTCAGGCAGGACTGGCCGGTGATCCGCCGCAACATGGGCGTGCTCACCCTGCTCTCGCTGTCGGGCATCACGCTCTACAACACGCTCTATTACTGGGCGCTGCAGACCAGCCCGGCGCTGAACGGGCTGCTGATGGCCTCCGTCGCGCCGCTGCTGATCGCCGCCTGGGCCTTCGTGCTGCTGGGCGAGCGGCTCTCGCTCGGCCAGAGCGCGGGCATCCTGCTGTCGCTGGTGGGGGTGCTGGTCATATTGTGCCGCGGCGATCTCTCGGTGCTGACCGGCATCGCCTTCCACACCGGCGACATCTGGTTCTTCGTCGCCATGGTGCTCTATGCCTTCTATTCCGCGCTGCTGGCGAAGCGCCCGGCGATGAGCCGGCTCGGCTTCCTCGCCTTTTCGCTCGGCTGGGGCGCGGCGCTGCTGACGCCGGCCTTCGTGTGGGAGCGGATCGCCGGCCCGCCGCTGCATTTCAACGCGCTGACGCTGGCCTCCTTCGCCTATGTCTCGGTGTTCGCCTCGGTGCTGGCCTATCTCTTCTTCAACCGGGGCGTCGAGATCGTGGGGCCGAACCGGGCGGCGCCGTTCTTCCACCTGCTGCCGGTGTTCGGCTCGGCCCTCGCCATCCTGCTGCTGGGCGAGGCGCCGCATCTCTACCACGCGGTGGGGTATGCACTGGTGCTGGCAGGCGTGGCGGCGGCCACCTTCTTCGGGCGGCGGCGCCGCGCGGTCACCCCAGCTCGAAGCTCGTGACGCCGTAGAGCCGGGCAAGGTCCACCGGCCGGATCGGGCCGGCATACATCCGCGCCGTCTCGAACACCGGTTCAAGCCCCGCCGCCTCGGCGAGGCGGCGGGCGGCGGCATTGGGCTCCGGCACGTCGAAGAACAGCTCGCCCTCCCCCGCCACCGCCGCCAGATGGGCAAAGAGCCGTTCGGCCGCGCCCTCCGCCTCCGCCACCAGCGGACCGATCTTGAAGCCGGTGCGCGCCGGCCGCACCACGCCCCAGCCGCTCAGCCGGCCGTCGCGGAGAAGGGCAAACCCCTGATGGCCGGGCGCCGTGGTCCACGCCCGCAGGAAGGCCTCGCGCGGGGCGGGAAACACGGCGGCATCGCTCGCCGCCAGCGCGGCGAACGGCACCTGCGCGAGAGGCACCACGCCCTCCCCGGCCGCAGGGGCGACACGCGGCCGCCCGCCATAGCGGATGTTGCGGTGGGAGAAGACGAAACCGTCGCGGGCGTAGTTCGCCTGCTGCGCCAGCACCCCGTCGAGGCCGATGGTGCGGCCGGCGGCGTGGGCCCGCCCCGCCTGCCACAACCGCCAGCCGAAACCGCGCCCGCGCAGGTCCGGCCGCACGATGTAGAAGCCGAGAAAGGCGAAGGTATCGTCGTAATTCACAACGGAGAGCGTCGCCGCGGGCTCTCCCTGCCATTCCGCCACAAGGAAGCCGCGAGGATCGGCGACGGCGAAGCAGGCGGCGTCGGCGAGACCGGGGTTCCACCCCTCCGCGGCCGCCCATTCCACCGCCAGAGGGATCTCCTCCGGCATCATGTGCCGGATCTTCAGGGCTTCGGTCATGATTTCACCCGCGAATCGGAAGGCCGGAGACCCCCATGCTGCGCGACCTCGTGCTCGGGATCATGATGAACCTGGCGGTCATGATGGTCCATGTGGGAACCACCGTGCTGCTGATGATGATCCACGACCACTACCAGCCCAACCCCGCCAAGCGGCTGCCCCACGCCAAGCACGTGCTGCTCATGATGGGCTCGGTCACGCTGCTGCTGGTGGCGCATCTGTTTGAGGTCGGGCTGTGGGCGATGGTCTACCGGCTGCTCGGCCTCGTCTCGAACGGGCCGGACGCCTACTACTCCGCGTTCATGACCTACACGACCCTCGGCCTCGGCCACGCCGTGGAGCTGGAGCATGCCCGGCTGGTGGAGCCGCTGACGGCGGCCAGCGGCATCATGATGTTCGGCTGGACCACCGCGATCCTCATCAACGTGCTCCAGCGCGGCGGCAAGCAGCGCTGAACCCGTGCGGACGCAGGGCATGCGGCAGGGCCGCCCGCATGCCCCGCGCTCACGCCGGCCGGTGGTGGGCGTGCCAGTGGCGGGCGATGTCAATGCGCCGCGTCACCCACACCCGGTCGTGGCGGGCGATGTGGTCGAGGAAGCGTTCCAGCGCCACGATGCGCCCCGGCCGGCCGACGAGCCGGCAATGCAGCCCGATGTTCAACATCTTCGGCGCCTCGGCCCCTTCCGCGTACAGCGCGTCGAAGCTGTCGCGCAGATAGGTGAAGAACGGGTCGCCCGAATTGAATCCCGCCGGAATGGCGAAGCGCATGTCGTTGCTGTCAAGCGTGTAGGGAATGGTGAGGTGCGGCCCGTGCGGACCCGCGATCCAGTAGGGCAGGTCGTCGGCATAGGCATCGGAATCATAGAGGAAGCCGCCCTCCTCCATCACGATCCGGCGGGAATGCTCCGAGGTGCGCCCGGTGTACCAGCCGAGCGGGCGCTCCCCCGTGACCTCGGCGTGCAGGCGCATCGCCGCCTCGAAATGGGCCTTCTCCGCCTCATAGGTGAAGTCGCGATAGTCGATCCATTTCAGCCCGTGGCTGGCGATCTCCCAGCCGGCCTCCTTCATCGCCGCCACCGCCTCGGGGTTGCGGGCGAGCGCGGTGGCGACGCCATAGACGGTGAGCGGCAGGTTGCGGCGGGTGAACAGCCGCCACAGCCGCCAGAAGCCGGCACGGGCGCCGTATTCGTAGATCGACTCCATGTTCATGTGGCGCTGGCCGGGCCAGGGCTGCGCGCCGACGATCTCCGAGAGAAACGCTTCCGAGGCGGCGTCGCCATGCAGGACGCAGTTCTCCCCGCCCTCCTCGTAGTTCATCACGAACTGCACCGCGATGCGGGCGCCGCCCGGCCATTTCGGGTCCGGCGGGGTGCGGCCATAGCCGACGAGATCGCGGGGATAGCTGGAATCGAACGAGAACATGAGACGGCCACCAGGCGGAAGCGCGACGCGGCGCGGAGAACGCAAACTGTAGCCACCACAGCTCCAAAACGGAACTTCCTATGAATTCGGCCGGAAAAGCGTCGCCGCCCCCTCGACAATCGGAGTGCGAGGCTCTTGGATTGCCGCAGCTGCGAACAGCAGCCTGCGAACCGATCCCGCGAACAGATCACGGCCTGGCACCATGTCGCTCCCCGATCCCAGCTTCCTCCTCGCCCGCGCGCCCGTCGTGCCGGTGGTCACGGTGCCGAGCGTCGCGGCGGGGGTGAAGCTCGCCCGCGCGCTGGTGGAGGGCGGCCTGCCGCTCATCGAGGTGACGCTGCGCACCGAGCCGGCGCTGGAGGCCATCGCCGCCATCGCCGCCGAGGTGCCGGACGCCATCGTCGGCGCCGGCACGGTGACGCGGCCGGAACTGGTGGAGAAGTCGATCGCCGCCGGCGCCCGCTTCCTCGTCAGCCCCGGCGTGACGCCCGCGCTGCTGGAGGCCTTCGCCGAGGCGCCGGTGCCCGTGCTGCCCGGCTGCGCCACCCCGTCCGAGGCGATGACGCTGCACGCCATGGGCTTTTCGGTGCTGAAGCTGTTCCCGGCCGAAGCCGTGGGCGGCGCCAATCTCATCAAGTCGATCGCCGCGCCGCTGCCGGACCTGCGCTTCTGCCCGACCGGCGGCATCGGGCCGGACAATGTCGGCAAATACCTCGCCCAGCCCAATATCCTCGCCGTGGGCGGCTCCTGGGTCTGCCCCCACGACCTCGTCACCATGGGCGACTGGGAGGCGATCGTCGCCCTCTCCCGCGCCGCCAGCAAGCTGCACCGCGCCGCCTTCCCGCTGTGAGCCGGCCGCGGGCGCCGCGGCGGCACGGCGCCCGCCTCAGCCCGCCGGCCAGGTTTCCTTCCACAGCTTCATCACCTCGCCGCGCAGGGCCGGCGGCGGGTTGCCGAGCGGCTTCTTGGCGCCCGTCACCGAGACGATGCCGAAGAGTTCACGGGTCTCCGGCCGATAGAGCACCATCATGGCATTGTCGCCGCAGTCGTGGGGCTTGCAGACCGCCACCAGGAGATAGCGGGTACCGGCGAGGGAGACGGCCTTCTGCTGACCCGGCCCCTGCATGTCGACCAGCCAGTCCTCGCGGCGGGCGAGCGGACCGAGCACCTTGAGATAGGCCGCCCTGAAGCCGGCATCGCTCATCGCGTCCTTGTCGGCGAAGGCGTCGACTGTGCTGGCCTGGCCGGACACCGGCGCCGCGGGCGCTGCCGGCGGCGGCGCGGCAGCGGTGGCGGTGGCAGCGGTGGCGGTGGCAGCGGCGCCGCAACGGCGCAGCGCGGCCTTGCCCTCGGGCACGCTGGCGGCGGCGTCGAGCGCCTTCTCGGCGGCGCTGAGGCCGTCTCCGCCCATGCTCCACAAGCCGTCGCCCTTGACCGAGACGATCAGCCCGTCGCCCCCGCCGTGCAGGGCGTAGGAGATCGAGTCGTCGTCGGGGCCCATGTAGTTCGTGATCGCATTGGCCCGCGCGAACGTCCCCGCCCCCGCCGCCGTGTCGAGGCGGATCGCATCGGCGGCGATCGTCACCTTCGGCTTCAGCGTACAGTCGCCTTTCGGCGCGAAGTCGCCATGCGTCGCGGGGAACAGCGCGAGATCGGGGTTGGGAGGTCCGGCAGGGGCTGACGCGGCAGGGGCTGGCGCGGCAGGGGCTGGCGCGGCAGGAGCCGACGCAGCGGATGGCGGTGGGGCGACGGGCGGGACCGCCGGCTTGGCGGTCGACGCCTGCGCTGCCGCGTCGGCGCAGGGCGTCGCCACATAACCATGCCCGTCGAACCGCCAGACCGGCTGGCAGCCCTTCGCCTGCAGGGTGAAGTCGGCCCAGCCGCGGGAGCGCGTACCGAGCGGGCGGATGACGCCGGGCACCTTCGCCACCACGTCCCAGTCGCCGGCGGCGTTCCGGTGCAGAACAAGCGACTGGGTGCCGGGATCGGGGTAGCAGGCGGGGTCGATATCCTGCGTCACCGCCTCGCCGGAACCGTCGCCATCGAGGTCGATGAACATCACCCGCGGGTTGGTGGGATGGCCGCAGGCATTGAGAATCTTGCCCCCGGCCGCCGAGATGCCCGCCGCCGTCATCAGCTTCATGGTGTCGGCCTGATCGCGCAGCTGCGCCGCGGCAGGGCCGGCGGGCAGGAGGAGCGCCAGCGCCGCGAGCGCCAGGGTCGGGACCGGCGGAACCGCAAGGGCCGGGTTCAGGCGCGGGAAGGCCATGGGCAGAAGCTCCGCACTCCCGCGGGCGGTGCGGGTCGGGACACGATAGCCGGGCGCGAGTTGGCTGCCAGCCCGGCGCCGCTGCGACCGATCGCACCGATCCGGCGGGGCCATGGCGTTCACACCGGGCGCCGCCATCCGAAGCGCTCGCTGCGGCTCATGGTGATGCCGCGGGTCTCCAGCCAGCGGACGACGACATGCACCAGCACCATCAGCGCGGCGAGCCACGCCAGCTTCTCAACGGTGAGGCCGCCCGCGACGATGCCCCAGGCGGCATAGACCCGCTCGTCACCACCCGGCAGATACACCGCCAGGGTCGGCAGCAGGACCTCGTTGAGCGCGATGGCGAGGCCGACGACGCGCACCCAGTGGCGCGCCACGCGATAAGCCGGGTATCGCGCCGCCCGGCTCTCCGGGTACAGCGCGACGAGATAGATCGGGATGCAGATCAGCACCGAGATGACCAGGTTGTTCAGGCCTTCGTCGGTATAGAGGTCCACGCCGAGATAGAGAGAAACCGCGTAGGCGATGACGGCGGTGATGATTCCGGCCACCGGGAAAATCGGCACCGCGACGACAAAGCCGATGCCGACAAGAATGGGAATGAGCGCCAGCAGAAACAGGCCGGGCATGGCGTCTCCGCCACCTCTGCCCACGGCCGGACGGTTGCGCCCCTCGCGCTCGGCGACGCCGCGATCATAGGCTTCGCGGTCGATCGGCACATGGTGCGTGTAGCCGTCGCGGCCGGCAATATAGTCAGGATCCAGATTATTGACCATGCCACCCCTGCCCCGCAGACACGCCTGATGACGGGAAACATCATCATCTGGCCCATCTGCGGCGGCAAGAGCGGTTGTGCCGGCGCGTCATGCATTTTACGGCGTGTGGAGACGCGCGAGGGCCGAAACCACCGGCCCTCGTGCTGATTACGTTAGGTCATCATCCGCCCGGTAGCCTTCCGGCTCCGCTGTTCATCCGAATACTTCCGCCCGATGGTCACGCGCGCCCGATGCCGGGGACGCGCGACCGGCATCAGAACGTCAGCGGCTTGGCCTGCTTCACATGCGGCAGCGCCTGCACCTTGGCCAGCACCTCGCCCGGCACCGCGCCGTCCACCTCGACCAGCGCGATGGCATCGCCGCCCTGACGGTCGCGGCCGAGCGCGAAGGTCGCGATGTTCACCCCGGCGTCGCCGAGCAGGCTGGCGAAGCGGCCGACGAAGCCCGGCTTGTCCTCGTTGGTGACGTAGATCATCGAGGGCGCGAATTCGGCGTCGACCTTGATGCCCTTGATGTCGACCATGCGCGGGCGGCCATCGGCGAAGACGGTGCCGGAGATCGAGCGTTCCATCCTGTCGGTCACCACCGTCAGCGTCACCAGGCTCTCGAAGTCGCCGGTGGCGGCGCGGGTGGTCTCTTCCACCACGATGCCGCGCTCCTTGGCGATGCTGGGGGCGGAGACGACGTTGATGTCCTGCAGCGCCGGGCGCAGCAGGCCGGCCACCGCGGCGGAGGTCAGCGCCTTGATCTTCAGCTCCGCCGCCGCGCCCTCATAGGTGATGCGCACGGTCTGGATGTCGGTGTCGGTGAGCTGGCCGGCGAAGGAGCCGAGCTTTTCCGCCAGCTCGATGAAGGGCTTCAGCTTCGGGGCTTCTTCCGCCGTAATCGAGGGGAAGTTCACCGCGTTGGAAATGGCGCCGCGCAGCAGATAGTCGCTCATCTGCTCCGCCACCTGCAGCGCCACATTCTCCTGCGCTTCCGTGGTGGAGGCGCCGAGATGGGGGGTGCAGATCACGTTGGGCAGGCCGAACAGCGGGTTTTCGGTCGCCGGCTCGGTGACGAACACGTCGAAGGCCGCGCCCGCGACATGGCCGCTCTTCAGCGCCTCGGCGAGCGCCGCCTCGTCGACCAGCCCGCCGCGGGCGCAGTTGACGATGCGCACGCCCTTCTTGGTCCGGGCGATCGCCTCGGCGGAGAGCACGTTGCGGGTCCGCTCGGTCAGCGGGGTGTGCAGGGTGATGACATCGGCCCGGGCGAGCAGGTCGTCCAGTTCCACCTTCTCGACGCCGAGGTCGAGCGCCCGCTCCGGCGAGAGGAAGGGGTCGTAGGCCACCACCTTCATCCTCAGCCCCAGCGCGCGGTCGGCGACGATGGAGCCGATATTGCCGCAGCCGATGATGCCGAGCGTCTTGGCGGTGAGCTCGACGCCCATGAAGCGGTTCTTCTCCCACTTGCCGGCCTGGGTGGAGGCGTCGGCGGCGGGAATCTCGCGGGCCAGCGCGAACATCATGGCGATGGCGTGCTCGGCGGTGGTGATGGAATTGCCGAACGGCGTGTTCATCACGATCACGCCCTTGGCGGTGGCGGCCGGGATGTCGACATTGTCGACGCCGATGCCGGCGCGGCCCACCACCTTCAGCTTCTTGGCATTGGCGAGAATCTTCGGCGTCACCTTGGTGGCCGAGCGGATGGCGAGGCCGTCATAGTCGCCGATGATCTCGGCGAGCTTGTCCTTGTCCTTGCCGAGAGCCGGCTGGAAATCGACCTCAATGCCGCGATCCTTGAAGATCTGCACCGCGGCGGGGGAGAGGGCGTCGGAGATCAGTACACGGGGAGCCATGGGATCAGGTCCGTTTGGGGATCGCCCGCAGCGGGGGCGGATCGGTCGTTCGGAAAGGGGTCCCGCCGCTGGCGGGAGGAGACGGCGAAGCGTTCGTCGGGCGCCCGCCCCTTCGCAGAGGGCGGGGAGAGGGTCTGCTCCAGCGGAAAGACGCGGCCGGGAGGAGGAAGCCAATTTTCCGTCGGAGCACCGCATCGGCCCCTTCGCCGCCTCCTCGCGTCAGCGGCGGGGAAGCGGAGAGGCGATCAGGCGAAGGCGGTCAGGCGGCGCGCTTGAGGCCCGCCTTCGCCTCGGCATAGGCCCAGTCCAGCCAGGGCGTCAGCGCCTGCAGGTCGGCCGCCTCCACCGTGGCGCCGGCCCAGATGCGCAGGCCCGCCGGGGCATCGCGATAGGCGCCGATGTCATAGGCGACGCCGGCCTTTTCCAGCGCGGCCGCCAGCGCCTTGGCGAAGGCTTCCTGCGCCTCCGCCGGCAGCGCCTTCACCTCGGGGTCGGCGACGACGAGGCACACGCTGGTGTTGGAGCGGTTGGCAGGATCGCGGGCGAGGAAATCGACCCAGCCGGTGGCCTCGACCCAGTCCGCCAGCACCTTGAAATTGGCGTTGGACCGGCCGACGAGGCCCTTGAGCCCGCCGAGCGACTGCGCCCATTCCAGCGCGTCGATATAGTCCTCGACGCAGAGCATGGACGGGGTGTTGATCGTCTCGCCCTGGAAGATGCCCTCGATCAGCTTGCCGCCGGAGGTGAGGCGGAAGATCTTCGGCAGCGGCCAGGCCGGCACATAGCTCTGCAGCCGCTCCACCGCGCGGGGCGAGAGGATGAGCATGCCGTGGGCCGCCTCGCCGCCGAGCACCTTCTGCCAGGAGAAGGTGACGACATCGAGCTTCGCCCAGTCCAGCTCCTGCGCGAAGGCGGCGGAGGTGGCGTCGCAGATGGTGAGGCCCTGCCGGTCGGCGGGAATGAAGTCGCCATTGGCGACCCGCACGCCGGAGGTGGTGCCGTTCCAGGTGAAGACCACGTCATGGTCGAAATTCACCTGCGCGAGATCGGGCAGCTCGCCATAGCCCGCCTTCAGCACCCGGGCATCCTTCAGCCGGAGCTGCTTCACCACATCGGTGACCCAGCCCTCGCCGAAGCTTTCCCACGCCAGCATGTCCACGGGGCGGGCGCCGAGCAGCGACCACAGCGCCATCTCCACCGCCCCGGTGTCGGAGGCGGGAACGATGCCGATGCGGTAGTCAGCGGGGATTTCCAGAACCTCCCGGGTGAGGTCGATGGCGCGCTTGAGCTTCGCCTTGCCGACCTTGGCGCGGTGGGACCGGCCGAGCGGCGCGCCGCTCAAGGCCTCCAGCGTCCAGCCCGGACGCTTCGCGCAGGGACCCGAGGAAAAATTGGGGTTCGCCGGCTTCGCCGCCGGCAGAGCGTTCGTCGTCATCTGTGCCATCCTTCCAGATGGGAAGCCCCTCGGTGGGGAGGGGTAGCCCGACGAAACGACTACTCCCGGACGGTCGGCGGCGTCAAGAGGCGTGCGGCGGGCTCTCCGCCGATGCCCGGCGACCGGCACGGCAAGGCCGGCGCCAAACGCAGAACGGCGCCCCCGATGGGGCGCCGTCCGCAGGTCCTTGAGGATGATAAGCCGGCTCAGTAGGGCGAGACGCACTGCTGGCGCGGCCCGTTATAGGGCTGGAAGGTGTTGTCGCTTGCCCGGTAGGAGCGGTACTGGCTCTGGCACCACGCGACATGGCCACCGCCGCCGGGGGCCGGGGCGTAGCTCGGCTGCGCCGCCATCGCCCCGCCGATCAGCGCGCCCGCGGCGAAGGCGCCCGCGGGAAACCACCAGCCATTATACTCCTGGTAGCCCGGCCGGTAGCGCGAGTAACCGCGATGGCCATTGTAGTAATGATTGCCGCTACGGTTGTAATAGCCGCGATTATAGTTGCGGGACTGGTAGCGCGGCTGGGCGTGGTGCCGCGGCTGGTAGGAGCGCTGCGCCATGCCGGGACCGCGTCCCTGGCCGCCGGTGTGCACATAGGGCCGGCCATCAGGCCCCATCTGCTTCCAGCTCGGCTGGGCGAGCGCACCGGAAACCGAGGCGGTCATGAGGGCGGCGGCCGCCGCGGCGAGCAGAGCGAACTTCTTCATGCGTTGCCTTCCGTCATTCATCGGCACGCCCGGCGCCAGCGCCTTACGTGCGGGGATGTGTCGGGGGGACAATGCGCCAGGGGGCCGGAAGGTGCCGCAGCGGCCTTCACGAAAACGTCAGAAGGCCGGTATCAGGCCGGTTTTTCCCGCATCAGCGCGCCGCTACGTCAGGGGTATTTTACCTTTGACAGCTAGAGTCGTGCGCTATAGCCCTTTTGAGGGGCGAGTAAACAAGTAGTGGGCAAGGCAGTCCTTAACGAGACGATAAGGACCGTTTCGGAACATTGTTTATGGCTTCCACCACGATTGAGGCGAATTTTACCTGGAGTGATGCGGCGCGCTCCAGCGCGGCGGAGGCGTGGGCCGGCCTTGGCGGCCACCGCGTGCTGTATGTCAGCGACAATCTCGGTGTGCCGGCCCACGCCCGCGGAATCTTCAACTACAGCGCCGGCATACTGGCCGGCCTCGCCAGCCTCGGCGTGCGCACCACGCTGCTGGTGGAGGCCCGCCCCGGCTTCGGCCTGCCCCCGCAGGTCGAGGCCGTGCTGCCGCCCGAGGCGGCGGCCGTCGCGCGGCTGGCAGAGATCTACCGCTTTCTCGGCTCATGGGCGCCCGAGCCTGCCCCCGGTGCCGCCCCCCAGCCGGCGCCGCCGCCGAAGCGGCCGCGCTGGCTGGCACGGCGCGCCCGCCAGTTGCGCCGGCTGACCGAAGGCCCGCGCCGGCTCATCGAGACGCTGCGCCGCCGCAGCGTGCCGGTCCGCACGGGGATCGTGGCGAACCGCGCGGGGCAGCTCGACTTCCTGCCGCCCAATCTCGACCATCTCGCCCATGTCGAAAGCTTCATGCTCGCGCCGAAGATCTATGCCGCGGCGAATGAGGCGGCCACGCAGAGCCAGCCGGCGCCGCTGCTCGACGCCCGCGGCTTCGCCGCGGTGATCCTCGACTGCCCCCACCACATCCGGCTGGTCGCCGATCCCGCGACGCGGATCATCGGCGTGGTGCACGACCTCATCCCGCTGACCGACCCGCAGATGGACAGCGGCACCCGCGCCAGCTTCGCGAACCGGCTCAGCACGATGACGGCCATCGCCCACCATCTGGTCTTCGTCTCGGAGACGACGCGGCAGAATTTCGCCCGGCTGTTTCCCGCTGCGGCGGCGCGGCTGGACTCCAGCGTCGTCTTCCCGCCGCTGCGCCGCGAAGCGCTCGCCGCCGCCCGGCGGAACGGCGGGCCGGAGGTGGGGGCGGACACCGCCGGCGCGGCCGCGGTGCCGAGCTTCGTCGCCATCGTCTCGGACGAAGCCCGCAAGAACATCGACCGGTTGATCGAGGCGTTCATCGAGCTGGGCCCGGTGGCGCGCCTCGTCCTGATCGGCGGGGTCGGACCACGGCTGCGCCAGCGCCTGAAGGGCGACCCGCGCGCGGCCCACATCCAGCTCGCCGGCTTCCTGGCCGATGCCGAGAAATTCGCCCATCTCGCCACCGCCGCCGGCGTCATCATGCCGAGCCTGTCCGAAGGCTTCGGCCTTCCCATCGTCGAAGGCGCGCTGTTCGGCCAGCCGGTGCTGTGCTCGGACCTGCCGGTATTCCGCGAGATCACTGCGGGCCACGCCCTGTTCTTCGATCCCCGCTCCACCGCCGACATCGTCCGCGCCCTGCGCGAACACCTCGCCGGCCCGGCCCACCTGCCGGGCCAGGCGCAGGCGCTGCAGCGGCTCTGCCACACCAGCTACGGCCCCGAGGCGACCATGGGCCGGCTCGCCCGCCTCCTCGACCTGCCGCAGGCCCGGGACAGCAGCGCGACCGCCCCCGCCGCGTCGCTGGCGGGCGCGCGGGAGCCGGCCTCCTTCCACGGCGCGGCGGTGTCCACCGCGTGAGCGGATCGGCGCGGCCGGCGGGCTGAGACCCTAGCCCGCGCGGGCCGCGCGGGCGGCGGCCTCCAGATGCGGCGTCAGCGCGGGATCGAGCCGCAGCGCCAGCGCGAGGCGGGCGAGGAAGGCGCGCTCGGCGGTGGAATCAGGGTCGATCGCCAGCAGCGCGGAGATGTAGACCTCGGCCGCCTCGGCCTCGTTCGCCACCGCGCGGGCGATGTCCTCGACGCTGGCGGGGCGGGCGAGTTCGTCGGCGAGGAAGCGCGCGGCCTCATCCAGCGCGCCGGCGTGGTTTTCCCGCAGACGGGCGGTGATGGCGGCGCGCTCGGCCTCGTCGACATGGCCGTCGGCGAGGGCGGCGGCGATCATGGTGCGCAGCAGCGTCACCGGCAGTTCGCCACGGCCGGCGGCCTCGACGTCGAAGGGCGAGCCCGGCGGCGGCAGCCGCGCCGGCTCCGGCCGGTCCGGCGGCGCGCCGGAGGGCACCGGGGTGGCGGCCTGCTCGGGAGGATTGCCGCTCCGGTAGTTCTGGTAGGCCTTGTAGGCGAGGGTGCCGACCAGCGCGAGGCCGCCCAGTGTCACCGCGTTCTTGCCCAGCTTGCGGCCGGCCTTCGAGCCCAGCACCAGCGAGACCAGCGCCCCGGCCGCGGCGCCGGAGGCGAGCGAGCCGCCATTGCCGGCGAGATACTCCTTCGCCCGCGCCATCAGGTCGCCCGGTGCCGCGCCCGAGGCGCCCGAGGCGCCCGCCGTCCCGCCGGCGCGGCTCCAGGGCGTGACCGGGCCGCCCTGTGGCGCGGCGCCGCCGGGGGTGAGAAACTGGTCGAGCAGCCGCCTGGCGTCTCGTGTGTCGAACATCTGGCTCTCCTGCGCTGCCACCCCGCCACCTCGCGAGATATGAAGCCGCGCCACCTACCGCAAGGGAAGGGACCCCATCGCGCCACGCCTTCACCCGGCGGATGGCGCGGGAAAAGGGTTTGCGCGGTGTCGCATGAGTTCAAGCGCGCCCGTCCCGCAGCGGCAGCGGGCAACCGGAAGGCCCGAACCGGCCTGAGGGCCGGCAGCGCGGCCACGGGGGCGGCCCGGCCGATGTCGCATCGGTACAACGCCGCCGCCGCAGCGATGCTCGCCCTGCCCGGCGGTCTCGGCCAGCATGGCGGCCTGTTGAAAGCCCCGTGCGGCTCCCGGCAGGCCCGACGACGCCCTCCCGGCGGCGGGGCCCGGGTCGGCCGGCGCGGGGGCGGAGGCTCCGTTGCAGAAATTCTCAGGCTTCGCTCTGCTTCGAAACGCCCTTGGCGGCCACCAGTCCTGGGGGCCCCAGTGGCGCAACCCGGCGCCGAAGGAGGCGTATGACGTCGTGATCGTCGGCGCCGGCGGCCACGGCCTCGCCACGGCCTATTACCTCGCCAAGGAGCACGGCGTCACCAATGTCGCGGTCATCGAGCGCGGCTGGCTCGGCGGCGGCAACACCGGGCGCAACACCACCATCGTGCGCTCGAACTACCTGTTCGACGAGAGTGCGGCGCTCTACGACCACGCGGTGAAGCTGTGGGAGGGCCTGTCGCAGGACCTCAACTACAACGTCATGTACTCCGCCCGCGGCGTGCTGATGCTGGCCCACAACCACCACGACGTGGTGAGCTTCCGCCGGCATGTCCACTCCAACCGCCTCAACGGCGTCGACAATGAGTGGCTCACCGCCGAGCAGTGCAAGGAATTCTGCCCGCCGCTCAACATCAAGAGCATGCGCTACCCCATTCTCGGCGGCGCCCTGCAGCGGCGCGGCGGCACCGCCCGCCATGACGCCGTGGCCTGGGGCTATGCCCGTGCCGCCGACGCGCGCGGCGTCGACATCATCCAGAACTGCGAGGTCACCGGCATCCGCCGCGACGCCTCCGGCGCGGTCACCGGGGTCGAGACCTCGCGCGGCTTCATCGGCGCCAAGAAGATCGGCGTCGTCGCCGCCGGCCACACCAGCGTGGTGATGAACATGGCCGGCGTGCGCATGCCGCTGGAGAGCTACCCGCTGCAGGCGCTGGTGTCGGAGCCGGTGAAGCCGGCCTTCCCCACCGTGGTGATGAGCAACACCATCCACGCCTACATCTCCCAGTCCGACAAGGGCGAGATGGTGATCGGCGCCGGCACCGACGCCTACACCAGCTACAGCCAGCGCGGCGGGCTCCACATCACCACCCACACGCTGGACGCCATCTGCGAGCTGGTTCCCCAGTTCCGCCGGCTGCGCATGCTGCGCAACTGGGGCGGCATCGTCGACGTCACCCCGGACCGCTCGCCCATCCTGGCGAAGACGCCGGTTCCGGGCCTCTATGTGAACTGCGGCTGGGGCACCGGCGGCTTCAAGGCGACGCCGGGCTCGGGCCATGTCTTCGCCCACACCATCGCGAAGGACGAGCCCCACCCGATCAACGCGCCCTTCAGCCTGGAGCGCTTCCGCGACGGGTTCCTGATCGACGAGGCGGCGGCCGCCGCCGTCGCGCACTGACGGGCAGGAGACACCCATGCTGCTGATCGACTGCCCCTATTGCGGCCTGCGGCCGGAAATCGAGTTCCGCTATGGCGGCGAGGCCCACATCGCCCGCCCGGCGGACCCCTCCGCCCTCAGCGACCAGGAATGGGCCGACTTCCTCTACGCCCGCACCAACCCCAAGGGAAAGCACGCCGAGCGCTGGCGCCACATCCATGGCTGCGGACGCTACTTCAACGCGGTGCGCGACACGGTGAGCGACTTCTTCGTGACCACCTACAGGACCGGCGAATCCCGCCCCGAGACTGAGGAGAGCGCGCGATGAGCGGCGCCTTCCGCACCCCCACCGGCGGCCGCATCGACCGGCTGCACCCGGTGTCCTTCACCTTCGACGGCCGCCACTACAGCGGCTTTCGCGGCGACACGCTGGCCTCCGCGCTGATCGCCAACGGGGTTCACCTCGTCGGCCGCTCCTTCAAGTACCACCGCCCGCGCGGCATCATCTCGGCCGGCTCCGACGAGCCGAACGCGCTGGTGGGGGTCGGGCGCGACGAGGCGCATTTCACCCCGAACCTGCGCGCCACCCAGGTCGAGATCCACGAGGGCCTGAAGGCGGAGAGCCAGAACCGCTGGCCCTCGCTCGCCTTCGACGCCGGCGCGATCAACGACCTCGCCAGCCCGCTGCTGCCCTCCGGCTTCTACTACAAGACCTTCATGTGGCCGGCGAAGGCGTGGACGACGTTCTACGAGCCGAAGATCCGCGCCATGGCCGGCCTCGGCCGCGCGCCGGAGGCCCCGGACGCCGACCGCTACAGCCAGCACTACGCCCATTGCGACGTGCTGGTGGTCGGCGCCGGCCCGGCCGGGCTGGCCGCCGCGCTGGCGGCGGCGGCCACCGGCGCGCGGGTCATCCTGTGCGACGAGCAGGCGGAGATGGGCGGCTCGCTGCTGGCCTCCACCCGCTCGCTGATCGACGACCTGCCGGCGCAGAAGTGGCTCGCCGAAACCCTCGCTACCCTCGCCGCGCAGGAGAACGTCACCCTGCTGCCGCGCACCACGGCGTTCGGCTATTTCCCCCACAACATGATCGCGCTGGCCGAACGGGTGTCCGACCATCTCGCCGTGCCCGACCCCGAGCTGCCGCGCGAGCGGCTATGGCAGGTGCGGGCGAAGGAAGTGGTGCTGGCCACCGGCGCGCTGGAACGCCCGCTGGTGTTCCCCGACAATGACCGCCCCGGCGTGATGCTGGCGGATTCCGCCCGCACCTATGTGAACCGCTACGGCGCCCGGCCCGGCAAGCGGGCGGTGGTGTTCACCGCCTGCGACGCCGGCTACCGCGCCGCGCTGAATCTGGCGGCGGTGGGCGTCGAGATCGCCGCCATCGCCGATCTGCGCCCCTCGCCCTCCGGCGAGCTGGCCTCCCGCGCGCTGGCCGCCGGCATCGAGGTGCGCCCGCGCACCGTCGTCACCGGCACCAGCGGCCGGCTGCGCGTCACCGGGGCGACGCTCGCCCGGCTGGGCCCGCACGATCTCGGCCCCGCCCAGAAGGTGGACTGCGACCTCGTGCTGATGTCGGGCGGCTTCACCCCGAGCGTGCACCTGTTCTCGCAGTCCCGCGGCAAGCTGGTGTGGGACGAGACGCTGCGCTGCTACATCCCCGGCACCTCGGTGGAGCGCGAGCGCTCCGCCGGCGCCAGCCGCGGCCTGTTCGAGCTCGGCGAGGCGCTGGAAGACGGCTATGCCCGGGGCGCCGCGGCGGCGCAGGCGGCGCGCGGCGGCAGCGCCCCGGCGCGCAGCTTCGCCACCCTCGCGGTGCGGCTCGGCACGGACGGCCACATCGGCGCCACCCCGCACCGGCGCAACCCCGCCTTCGCCAAGGCCTTCGTGGACTGGCAGAACGACGTCACCGCCAAGGACATCAAGCTCGCCACCCGCGAGGGTTTCCGCTCGATCGAGCACATCAAGCGCTACACCACCACCGGGATGGCGACCGACCAGGGCAAGACGTCGAACATGAACGCGCTCGGCATCGTGTCCGAGGCGCTCAAGACGCCGGTGCCGCAGATCGGCCTCACCACCTTCCGCCCGCCCTTCACCCCGACCACCTTCGGCATCTTCGCCGGCGCGGCGCGGGGCGAGCTGTTCGACCCCGCCCGCACCACCCCCATCCATGGCTGGGCGGTGGAGAACGGCGCGCTGTTCGAGGATGTCGGCAACTGGAAGCGCGCCCTCGTCTTCCCCCGCGAGGGCGAGGACCTGCACGCCGCGGTCGCCCGCGAGTGCCGGGCGGTGCGCAGCTCGGTCGGCCTGTTCGACGCCTCGACGCTGGGCAAGATCGAGATCGTCGGCCCCGACGCCGCCGAGTTCATGAACCGCATCTACACCAATGCCTGGGCCAAGCTGGAGCCCGGCCGGCTGCGCTATGGCGTGATGCTGCGCGAGGACGGCTTCGTCATGGACGACGGCGTCATCGGCCGCATGGCGCCGGACCGCTTCCACGTCACCACCACCACCGGCGGCGCGCCGCGGGTGCTGGCCCACATGGAGGACTACCTCCAGACCGAGTGGCCCGACCTCGACGTGTGGCTGACCTCCACCACCGAGCAGTGGGCGGTCATCGCGGTGCAGGGGCCGAAGGCGCGCGAGGTGCTGGCGCCGCTGGTGGAGGCAATGGACATTTCCCGCGCCGCCATGCCGCATATGAGCGTGCGCACCGGCCGGGTGGCCGGGGTGCCGGCGCGGGTGTTCAGCGTGTCCTTCACCGGCGAGCTGGGCTTCGAGGTCAACGTGCCGGCCGAGCATGGCCGCGCGGTGTGGGAGGCGATCCACGCCTCCGGCCAGAAATTCGGCATCACGCCCTACGGCACCGAGACCATGCACGTGCTGCGCGCCGAGAAGGGCTACATCATCGTCGGCCAGGAGACCGACGGCACCGCCACCCCGGACGACGTCAATCTCGGCTGGGCGGTCGGCAAGGCCAAGAAGGACTTCGTCGGCAAGCGCTCGCTCGCCCGCGCCTCGATGAGCGCGCCGGACCGCAAGCAGCTCGTCGGCCTGCTCACCGTCGACCCCGGCGTGGTGCTGGAGGAAGGCGCGCAGATCGTCGCCGACCCCAACGTTCCGGTGCCGGTGCCGATGATCGGCCACGTCACCTCCTCCTACCGCTCGGCGGTGCTGGGCCGCTCCATCGCCCTCGCCATGATCAAGGGCGGGCGGGCGCGGATCGGCTCCCGGCTGTTCGTGCCGATGCCGGCCGGCGTCATCGAGGTCGAAGTGGCCGAGCCGGTCTTCTACGATCCCAAGGGAGAGCGGTTCGATGTCTGACACCCCCAACACCGGCACGCCCTACCCCATCGTGCCGCTGGAGGCGCTCGCCGCCGCCAGCCGCCCCGGCGTCGGCGCCAGCCTGCGCCTGCTGCCGGCCGCCGCGCGGCTCGCCTTCCGCGGTCGCGAGGCGGCGATCGGGCCGGCCGGCGCCGCCTTCGGCCTCGAGCTGCCGCGCACGGCCTGCCGCTTCGCCGCCGCCGGCACCCGCGCCGCGCTGTGGCTGGGGCCGGACGAGTGGATCCTGCTCGCGCCGGGCGAGAGCCCCGCGCCGCTGGTCGAGACGCTGGAGGCGGCGCTCGCCGGGCTCCCCCACGCGCTGGTGGACGTGTCCTCGCGCAGCGTCGGCATCGAGGTGTCCGGCCCCCGCGCCGCCTTCGTGCTGAACCAGGGCTGCCCGCTGGACCTCGCTCTGGAGGCCTTCCCGGTGGGCATGTGCACCCGCACGGTGTTCGCCAAGGCCGAGATCGTCCTGCGGCGGACCGCCACGGACATCTTCCTCATCGATGTCTGGCGCTCCTTCGCGCCCTATATCTGGCAGCTCCTCGAAGAGGCGCGGCGCGGGACCGGCTGAGCCGCCCCCGCCGGTCCTCGTGACACGCGCAGAAAGCCCCCGGCCACCCGGCCCCGGTTCCTGACGGCCGGGGCCATCGCTCTTCCGGCGAGGACGTTTCATGATCAGCGTGTTCGAGCTCTTCAAGATCGGCATCGGCCCCTCCTCCTCCCACACGGTGGGGCCGATGGCGGCGGCGTTCAGCTACGTCGAGCGGCTGGACCGCGCCGGCCTGCTCGGCGAGGTCGCGCGGGTCGAGGTGGCGCTGTTCGGCTCGCTCGCCTGGACCGGCAAGGGCCACGGCACCGACAAGGCGGTGATCCTCGGGCTCGCCGGCGAGCGGCCGCAGACGGTGGACCCCGACCGCGCCGACGCTCTGGTCGCCGAGGCCCGGCAGAGCCGCCGCCTCGCCCTGGGCGGGCGCCACGGCATCGGCTTCGACCCCGCCACCGACATCCTGTTCGACGGCGTCAGCGAGACCCCCAAGCACCCCAACACCCTCGCCTTCCGCGCCTTCGACCGGCGCGGCGCGCTCATCGCCGAAGAACGCTGGTGCTCGATCGGCGGCGGCTTCGTGGTGCCGGAGGCCGAGGTCGGCCAGCCGGTGCGCAGCGACGACGCGGTGCTGCCCTTCCCCTTCCGCAACGCCCGCGAGCTGCTGGCGCGGGCGGAGGCGGCGGGGCTCTCCATCGCCGAGCTGATGGTCGCCAACGAGCACGCCCGCCGGCCCGCCGCCGAGGTGGAAGCCCATCTCGACCGCATCGTCGCGGCGATGATGTCCTGCGTCGACCGCGGCATCGCCACCACCGGGGAGCTGCCCGGCGGCCTCTCGGTCAAGCGCCGCGCCAAGGCCATCCGCGACCGGCTCATCGCCCGCAATGCCCCGACCCCGCACGAGGTGATGGACTGGGTGAGCCTCTACGCCATCGCGGTGAACGAGGAGAACGCGGCGGGCGGGCGCGTGGTCACCGCCCCGACCAACGGCGCCGCCGGGGTGGTGCCGGCGACGCTGCGCTACTACCGCGACCACTGCCCCGGCGCGAACCGGGCGGGCATGCACCTGTTCCTGCTCACCGCCACCGCCATCGGCGCGCTGTTCAAGATGAACGCCTCGATCTCCGGCGCCGAGGTCGGCTGCCAGGGCGAGGTCGGGGTGGCCTGCTCGATGGCGGCGGCCGGGCTGGCGGCGGCGCTCGGCGCCAGCAACGAGCAGATCGAGAACGCCGCCGAGATCGGCATGGAGCACCATCTCGGCATGACCTGCGACCCCATCGGCGGGCTGGTGCAGGTGCCCTGCATCGAGCGCAACGCCTTCGGCGCCATCAGCGCGGTGAACGCCGCCTCGCTCGCCCTGCACGGCGACGGCACCCATGTGGTGTCGCTCGACAAGGTCATCGTCACCATGCGCGAGACCGGCCGCGACATGGCCTCGAAATACAAGGAAACCTCGCTCGGCGGGCTCGCCGTGAACCTGCCCGAATGCTGAAGCGCCCCATGTCCCCAGACGGGGCGGCATCGACCTTGCTACCGGACCCGGCAGATTTGCTATGCTACGGGCCGGAGTATGGAATGAACCAGCAGCGCCCCCCTCTTCCCGCCACCGCCCCCGGAGGCGCGCGCCCGGCCGCCGCCAGCGCGCCGGCGCTGAATGTCGGCTTCCTGCTGACCGACAATTTCACCCTGTCCGCCTTCTCGCTGTTCGTCGACCATCTGCGCCTCGCCGCCGACGAGGGCGACCGCTCCCGCCCCATACTGGCGCGCTGGCAGGTGATGTCGTCCAGCGCCGAGCCGGTGCGGGCGAGCTGCGGCGTCACCGTCTCGCCCACCGCGCCGCTCACCGAGCCCACCGCCTTCCACTACATCGTGGTCATCGGCGGGCTGCTGCATGGCGGGCCGCAGCTCGACGAAGCGACCATCGGCTATCTCAAGCGCGCCGCGCGGGCGGGCGTGCCGCTGGTGGGCATCTGCACCGGCAGCTTCGTGCTGGCCCGCGCCGGGCTGATGACCGGGCGGCGCTGCTGCGTCTCCTGGTACCACTACCAGGATTTCCTCGACGAATTCCCCCACCACACCCCGGTCGCCGACCGGCTCTATGTGATCGACGGCGACCGCATCACCTGCGCCGGCGGCGGCGGGGCGGCGGACCTCGCCACCGCGCTGGTGGAAAAGCACATCGGCCGGGCGGTGGCGCAGAAGAGCCGCCACGTCATGATGCTGGACCGGGTGCGGCCGGGCAGCGAGGCCCAGCCGCACCCGCCCATCGTCGATCTCGTCGCCGACGACCGGGTGCGCCGGGCGCTGATCCTGATGGAGCAGCACATCGCCGATCCCCTGCCGATCGCCGACATCGCCCGCCGGCTGCAGCTCTCCACCCGGCAGCTCGAACGGCTGTTCCAGTCGGTGATGGGCCAGCGCCCGGCGGAGTTCTACCGCCGCATCCGGCTGCGCTATGCCCGCTTCCTGCTGGACACCACCGCCCGCTCGGTGACGGACATCGCGCTCGAAGCCGGCTTTTCCGACTGTGCGCATTTCTCCCGCCAGTTCAAGGCGCTGCACGGCTTCACCCCGTCCGACGCCCGCGCCACCAGCCCGGCGGCGGCGCAGACCCAGGCCGCGCAGCGGCTATTTGAGTAACACCGCGCAGCGGCTCTTCGAATAACACGGCGCGGCGGCTGTTCGAGTAGCCGGGCGCATCCGTGGTTGCGGCCCCGGCCGGGGCGCCCGCCACCCCGCTCTCAGCGGATCTCGACATGGACATAGTCGCCGGTCACCGCCACGTGGCGGGTGGCGGCGGGCTCGTTCGGCCGGGTGGCATCCACCATCGCCGCCCGCGCCTCCACCCGCCAGGCCAGCGGCGCGGTGCCGGCGAAGCGCAGGGCGGCGTCGATGGCCCGCCCGGCGACCTCGACGCTGCCGGCGGTGGCCTCCAGCGCCTCGTCATAGCGCAGCCGCAGCGCGTCGCCGGCGAAGCGGGCGCGGGCGGCGGAGCCCGCCAGCTCGAGGTCGAACGCCCCGGCCTCCACCTCCACCGCGCCGAAGCGGCCCTCCAGCCGCGCCGAGGCCGCCGGCAGGCCGATGCGCACATCCACCCCGGCGGGCAGGTCGGCGTGCAGTTCCACCGTGCAGTCGCGGACCCAGAGGAATCGCGGCGCGCTGACCACCACCCGCAGGACATCGCCCTCCACCTGCAGGCGGCTGGCGGTCTCGCAGGGCTCGTGGAACCAGCTCGAATACCACCCGCCGAACCAGCCGTCGCGCCGCGCCACGATCTGCGCCCCTGTGGGCGCGCCCTCCCGGGCGGACAGCACGAGGCGGGCGGCATCGCCCGATATCTCCACCCGCCGCACGGCGGACAGGTCGGGCAGGCTGTCGGCGCGGGCGGCGGCGAACGGCACGGGCACGCCCAGCAGCACCGACAGGACCATCAGGCAGCGGGCGGCGCGGGGCAGGCGGGGAATGGGCATCGGGCGGGTCACGGCGGCGGTCTCCGGTTGGGAAAGCCGCAGCAGGCCCGCCACCGCCGCCGGCCGCGACCTGAAACGCGATCGAGGTCGACCTGCCCCGCGATTCGGGTCACATCTGCCGCCGTCACCCCGTGCTGCGCTCCCCCGATGATCTTCGTTCCGCTGCCCTTCGTGGTCTCCCTCCTGCTGCTCCTGCTGCTGGCGCGCAGCGCGCGCGGCGGCGGCGGCGCGGGCCGCCACCACGTGCTGTTCCTCGCCCTGCTCGCGGGCTACGCCCTGCAATCGGTGCTGGTGGGGCTGAACTGGGGTTACGGGATGCGTGTGGTGCTGCCGGTGCAGGCGGTGACGGCGAGCCTGCTGGCGCCGCTGGCCTTCCTCGCCTTCCGCAGCCTCACCGAGCCCGAGACGGCGGGGCCGGCGGGCGGGCCGGCGGTCTGGCGGTGGCGCGACCTGCTGCACCTGCCGGCGCCGCTCGCGGTGGCCGGGCTGTTCCTGGTCGACACCGGGCCGGTGGGGCCGGCCATCGTCGCGCTGTTCCTCGGCTATGGCCTGGCGCTGCTCTGGCTGGCGCGGCTGGGGCCGGACGGGCTGGTGGCGGCGCGGCTGGACGGGGCGGTGCGCTCCTACCGCGCGCTGGTGGTGACGGGCGGCGCGCTCATCGCCTCGGCGCTGATGGATGTGGCGATCAGCCTCGACCTCGATCTCGCCGGCGGCCGCCACGCCCCGGCGGTGGTGACGCTCGGCAATGTGCTGGCGCTGCTGCTGCTCGGGGCCGCAGCGGCCGCCGCCGAATCGGGCGCGGCGGAGGAGGCGATGGCGGAGGCGGAAGCCGCGCCCGGGGCCGGCACGCTGGCGCCCGCCGCCTCGGCGGAGGCCCCGGCCGCCGCCCCGGCCGGCGAGGACCACGCCCTCGCCGCCGCCGCCGACGCGCTGATGCTCCGCACCCGGCTCTACGCCGATGGCGAGCTTAATCTCGGCCGGCTGGCGCGGCGGCTGGGGCGGCCGGCCCGGCAGGTCTCGCAGGCCATCAACCGCGTCCACGGCCTGTCCGTGTCGCATTTCGTCAATGGCTACCGGGTGCGCGAGGCCTGCCGGCTGCTGGAGACGACCGATCTGCCGGTCACCCGGGTGATGCTGGAGGCGGGTTTTCTCACCAAATCCAACTTCAACCGCGCGTTTCAGCGCGTCACCGGCGCCAGCCCCTCGGCCTGGCGGCAGAAGGCGCGGGGCTGAGCGGGCTCACAGCCCGCTCGCCACCAGCAGCGCGCCGCCGCCGATGAGCGCCACCCCGAGCCAGCCCACGGCGGTGAGCCGCTCGCCGAGGAACAGCGCCGCGAAGATCGCCACCAGCACCACGCTGAGCTTGTCGATGGGGGCGACGCGCGAGGCCTCGCCGAGCTGCAGCGCGCGGAAATAGCAGAGCCACGAGGCCCCCGTCGCCAGTCCCGACAGCACGAGGAACAGCACCGCGCGCGGCGCCAGCGTGGCGAGCCCCTGCCAGCCCCCGGTCAGCGTCAGCATCGCCGCGAGGGTGACGAGGATCACCACCGTGCGCACGAAGGTGGCGAAGTCGGAGCCGACCCCGGTGACGCCGACCTTGGCGAAGATGGCGGTGAGCGCGGCGAAGGCGGCGGAGAGCAGCGCCCAGAGCTGCCAGCTGGCGAAAAGCGGCTTCATCGGAGGTCCGTGACGGCGGGCGGGAAGGGAGCGGCGGGAGGGGGTGGCGGCAGCCTCCGCCGCCCGCGCCCATCATCCTGCCACGGCGGCGGCGGTCGGGCGAGCGCGGCGGCGGGCGACACGCCGCCCGCGGCATCGCCCCGGCCTGCCTCGCGGTGCGGCATGCCCATGGATGCGCCGCAAATGTCGCCCACATGAAAGGACGCGTCGCATCCGTTAAAGTCGGCGGCGCGGTTTGGTCGAACAATTCCAGAAGACGCGCGACGGCCCGACGGGAACACGGGCACCGCAAACGCGCGAGGGAGATCCGCGATGCTCGACATGACCCACACGCCCCTCAAGGCGCTGGTCGCCCGCCGCAAGCCGGGCTTCAGCCTCGAAGCGCCGTTCTACACCAGCCCCGAGATTTTCGAGGCCGACCTCGACATCATCTTCGGCCGGCACTGGATCTTCGTCGGCGTCGAGCCCGATATCCCGGAGCCGGGCGACGCCATGTCGCTCGACATCGGCAAGAGCTCCATCATCGTCACCCGCGACGACGACAATGAGGTCCGCGCCTTCCACAATGTCTGCCGCCACCGCGGCGCGCGGCTGCTGCTCGACTACAAGACCACGGTGGGCAATCTCGTCTGCCGCTACCATTCCTGGACCTATGGCCTCGATGGCAAGCTGCTCCACGCCGAGCACATGGGCACCGATTTCGACAAGGCCTGCCACGGGCTGAAGCCGGTGCACGTGCGCTCGCTGGAAGGGCTGATCTTCATCTGCCTCGCCGACGAGCCGCCGGCGGACTTCGACGTCATGGCCGCCAAGATGGCGCCCTATCTCGCCCCGCACGACCTGCGCAACGCCAAGGTCGCGTTCGAGAAGGACATCATCGAGCCGGGCAACTGGAAGCTCACCATGGAGAACAACCGCGAGTGCTACCACTGCGCGGGCAACCATCCCGAGCTGACCGTGCCGCTCTTCGCCTATGGCTTCGGCTTCGCGCCCGAGGAGCTCGACGAGCACGAGCGCCAGGAAGCGGAGAACTACGGCAAGCTGCTGAAGGCCAGCCACCGCGAGTGGGAGAGCTGCGGCTTCCCCTCCACCATGATGGAACACCTCGACGACATGGTGACCGGCTTCCGCACCGAGCGCCTGCCGCTGGCCGGCGACGGCGAGAGCCACACCGCCGACACCCGCGCCGCCTGCAAGAAGCTGCTCGGCAAGATCAACGACCCCAAGCACGGCGCGCTGCACTTCTGGACCCAGCCGAATTCCTGGCACCACTTCATGTCGGACCACGCCGTGGTGTTCTCGGTGCTGCCGCTCGATGCCGAGCGCTCGCTGCTGCGCACCAAGTGGCTGGTCCACAAGGACGCGGTGGAAGGCGTGGATTACGACCTCGAGAACCTCACCGGGGTGTGGGACGCCACCAACGACCAGGATTCGACGCTGGTCGGCTACTGCCAGGAAGGCGCGCGCAGCCCGGCCTATGAGCCCGGCCCCTACTCGCCCCACACCGAGATGCTCGTGGACAAGTTCTGCAACTGGTACATCAAGCGCATGGACGCCCACCTCTCCGGCCGCGGCGACGACTGAGCCGCCGCCGCCTTCCGACACGACCGGCCGTCCTCCGGCCGCCTTCGGGCGGCGCGGGGGACGCGTCGTCTTGTGGCGCCGCCATAATGCCGGCAGGGTCGAGCCCGCCCACGCCGCGCCGGCCCGAGACGTTGCCCAAACCTGCCGCCAAACCTGCCCCCAAGACCTG
>NZ_JAHBGE010000057.1:145443-214976 GCF_018390635.1 Ancylobacter lacus
CTGCCGCCAAGATCTGCCGCCAAGATCTGCCGCCAAGATCTGCCGCCAAGATCTGCCGCCAAGATCTGCCCCAGCCGAGGAGCCGCCCCATGACCGGACCCACCACCATCGCGCGCGACGCCGCCGCCCCGCTGCTGGCCCCGGACCTGCCGCTGTGGAACCCGGAGGTCGACGACGTGCTGGTGGTGCGGGCGATCCGGCAGGAGACGCACGACGTGCGCAGCTTCGTGCTGGCGCCGCGCGCGCCCGCCCGCTTCAGCTATCGCCCCGGCCAGTTCATCACGCTGGAGGTGGAGATCGGCGGCGAGGCGGTGAACCGCTGCTACACCATCGCCTCCGCCCCCACCCGGCCGCACACCCTCACCATCACGGTGAAGCGGGTGCCCGGCGGGCCGGTGTCGAATTTCCTGCACGACACGCTCAAGGTGGGCTCCACCCTGCGGGCGGTGGGGCCGATGGGCGACTTCACCTGCTTCGGCGAGGGCGCCGCCCCGGCCGGCCCGGCGAAGTACCTGTTCCTCTCCGGCGGCAGCGGCATCACCCCGCTGATGTCGATGGCCCGCAGCTTCCACGATCTCGGCGAGCCGCGCGACATCGTGTTCGTGCACGCCGCGCGCTCGCCCGCCGACATCATCTTCCGCACCGAGCTGGAGCTGATGGCGCGCAACCAGCCCGGCCTGTTCCGCCTCGCCCCGGTCTGCGAGGGCGACAGCGCCGGCGAGCCCTGGGCCGGGCTGCGCGGCCGGCTCTCGCTGCCCATGCTGAAGCTGATCGCGCCGGATTTTCTGGAGCGCGAGGTCTTCGTCTGCGGTCCCTCGCCCTTCATGGCGGCGGTGCGGGCGCTGCTGAAGGAAGCCGGCTTCGACATGGCCCGCCACCATGAGGAAAGCTTCAATTTCGAGGAACTCGCCGCCGCCGAGCCGGAGGTCGCCGCCGAGGTGAGCGCCGCCGAGGCGAAGATCGACGGCGAGGCGGCGGTGGAGGCGGTCGTCGCCGCGGCGCAGGCCGTGGTGGCGGCGGCCGAGGCCGCTCCGGCGCCGGTCTATCAGGTGACGTTCACCAAATCCGGCAAGACCATCGAGGTGCCGGGCGACCGGTTCGTGCTCGACATCGCCCGCCGCGCCGGCATCCGGCTGCCCTCCTCCTGCTCGAAGGGGCTGTGCGGCACCTGCAAGTCGAAGATCACCTCCGGCACGGTGGAGATGAAGCACCAGGGCGGCATCCGCCAGCGCGAGATCGACGCCGGCATGGCGCTGCTGTGCTGTTCCAAGCCGACCAGCGACCTCGTCGTCGACCGCTGACCGCCGCCAGGGCTGGAATTCGGCCCTGCGTTCGGGCCGGCGGCCACCGCCGGCCGTGGGGCGGGACGGCGCGCGGCCGGCCCGACAGGCGCCTCGCCGTGGAGCGGGAGGCGCGCAGGCAGGGCCGGGGGGCCTACTGGCCGACCGGAATCACCTGCTGCACCGCCTGCTTCATCTTGCCGAGCGCCTCATTGGTGTCGCTCACCGTCTTGTCGAACACCTGCTGCACCGTGGGCAGACCGAACAGGCCCTGTTCGGCCGGCTTGGCCGGCTCCGGCGCCGCCGGGGTGAGGTCGACCGGCGGCAGCGGCTCCGCCGACGCGACCGGAACCGGGGCCGCGACCGGCGCGGCGGCCACGCGCGGCGCGGCGGCCGGGCTGGGAGCGAGCGGCGCCGCCGCCGGACGCTCGACCGGCACGGTGCTGGCGGTGACGCTGAGCCGGCGGGGCTTGGCCGGCGGCAGCGGCGCGGTCTCGGCGATGGCAGCCGGCTCGCTGGACATGGTGGCGGCAACGGCATGGGCGGGCGCGGCGACGGCGTGCACCGCCGGGGCGGTCGAGGCCGCCGGCACGGCGGCGGGCGCGCCCTCCGCCAGCGGCGCGGCGGGCGGCAGCGCGGCGAGGCGGTCGCCCTTCTGCGCGAGGCCGAACTCGCCTTCCACCTCCGGCGCGATCAGCCGCGAGGCGTCCTTGGGCGCCTCGGCCGGCGCGGTGTCGCGGGTCAACGCATAGGTGCCTCCGACCAGCGCCACGCAGAACGCGACCTGAAGCCCGATTTCCGCGAGCTTGCGCGACGACAGATGGAACGGGGCGGCCAGGGTGACGGACATGTTGTATCTCCCCTTGAGGAGCCTCTATTCACGGCAGCGGGCGCGGCGAATGTTAGGCAGCATTCGTGCCGCGCCATGACACTCTGCGGGCATTTACGTACCCCCGTCCATCACGATGCCTCGACCGGAGACGCCGATGGCCCAGGAGCACGACCTTTCCGCCCTCCGCCGCATCGGCTTCCTCACCCTGCCCAACCATTCGATGATCGCCTGCGCCAACGCGCTGGAGGCGCTGCGCATGGCGAACTACGTCGCCGAGGCGCCGCTCTATGGCTGGTGCGTGACCACGCTGGACGGCGCCCCCGCCGTCGCCAGCAACGGCCTCACCCTCAGCCCCACGGTGGCGCTGGCGGAAGCCGGGCCGCTCGACCTGCTGCTGGTCTGCGGCGGCATCGACGTGCGCCACGCGGTGACGCCGGGGCTGGAGGACGCGCTGCGGCGGCTGGCCCGGCGCGGCACCGCGCTCGGCGCGCTGTGCACCGGCAGCTTCGTGCTGGCCGATGCCGGGCTGCTGGATTTCCACCGCTGCGCCATCCACTGGCAGAACCTCTCCGCCATCCGCGAGGAATTCCCCCACATCGACTTCGTCGCCGACGCCTGGGTGATCGACCGCGACCGCCTCACCTGCACCGGCGGGGTGGCGCCGCTGGAGATGATGCTGGCGCTGATCGAGGCGCGGGGCGGGCGCGGCCTCGCCGACAAGGTGTCGGAGCAGTTCATCCTCGACCGCGGCGCCCCGTCCGAGCCGCGCCCCGGCGCCCGCGCCATGCGCCCGGCCCGGCCCCGCCGCGCCTTGCCCGACCCGACGCTCGCCCGCGCGGTGAAGCTGATGCAGGGCGCGGTGGACGCCGCCGCCGGCGCCGGCCCGCCCGGTGTCGCCGCCATCGCGGCGCGGCTCGACGTCTCGGTGCGCCAGCTCGAACGGCTGTTCCGCCGCCACCTCGCCACCACCCCGGCGGCCTACCAGATGACGCTGCGGCTGGAACGGGCGCGCGAATTGCTGCGGCTCTCGCCGCTCTCGGTCACCGATGTCGGGGTAGCCTGCGGCTTCCAGTCGGCGGCGCATTTCTCCACCGCCTATGCCCGGCATTTCGGCCGCCCGCCGCGGGAGGACCGCTCCGGCACCTGAACGGCGCGGCGGAAGCCGGGCTGCGCCAGATCAAGCCGCAGGGCTGGCATGCGGCGTACAGTTCGCGCTTGCACCCGGCGCCCCATCGGCGCGACACTTTGCTCCACGTCGACCCGCCGGGCAGCCGGCCGGCGCACCGGACGCCCGCCGCGCGGGACCGGCCGCGCCGCATAAAGAACGCCGCGCCTGACCATGAATGCCCCTCACCGCCACCTCGAGACGCGCAATCTCGCCGCGCGCTACTCGGACCTGTCGGCCGACATGCTCGGCGCCGCGCGCACCCCGCTGGCCGACGCCCGGCTCGGCCTCGTCATGACCTTCGTCGCCGGGGCGACCAATGCCGGCGGCCTGCTGGCGGTGGGGCAGTACACCTCGCACATGTCGGGCATCGTCTCGGGCATGGCGGACAATCTGGTGGTCGGGGCCTCGGGGCTGGTGATCGCCGGCTTCGGCGCGCTGCTGCCCTTCCTGGCCGGCGCCGCGACCTCGGCGGTGATGGTGAACTGGGCCCGGCTCCACCGCGCCGGGCAGGAATACGCCCTGCCGCTGACGCTGGAGGCGCTGCTGCTGCTGGCCTTCGGCGTGCTCGGCGGCCACGCCCGGACCTCGGTCTTCGTCTTCGTGCCGGCGGTGGCGGTGCTGTGCTTCATCATGGGGCTGCAGAACGCCACCGTGACCAAACTCTCCGGCGCCAAGATCCGCACCACCCACATGACCGGCATCGTCACCGACCTCGGCATCGAGCTGGGCAAGCTGTTCTATGTGAACCGGCTGCGCCGCCGCAACGGCGCGACGGAAGTCCTCGCCGACCGCGACAAGCTGAAGCTGCTCACCTGCTTCCTGCTGGCCTTCTTCAGCGGCGGGGTGATCGGCGCGCTCGGCTTCCACTATGTCGGCTTCGTGTTTTCCGTGCCGCTGGCGCTCATCGTGCTGGCGCTGGCGGTGCCGGCGCTGCTGCGCCTGCACTGGAGCTGAGCGCCGGTCGCAAAGCTACCGGCGCGATGGCGGAATTATTCTGTCTCCAGAGTGCCCCCGCCCCTATCGTGCCGCGAAGTTTCCGGCATGGTTGCCCGAGGAGCGCGTTTCCCCGCCATGATCGCCAATGCCGACGCCCTGCTGAAGCCCCTGACCATCAAGGGCCTGACCATCCGCAACCGCGTGATGTCGACCTCCCATGCCCCCGGCTACGGCAAGGACGGCAAGCCGCAGGAGCGCTACCAGCTCTACCACGCCGAGAAGGCCAAGGGCGGCATCGGGCTCACCATGTTCGGCGGCTCCTCCTCGGTGGCGATCGACAGCCCGGCCGCGCCCTGGGCGCAGATCTCGGTCGCCGACGACAGCGTGATCCCGCATTTCCAGCGCTTCGCCGAGCGGGTCCACGCCCACGGCGCCAAGCTGATGATCCAGCTCACCCATATGGGCCGGCGCACCAAGTGGGACACCGAGAACTGGTTTCCCACCATCTCCGCCTCGCCGCGGCGCGAGCCGGCCTCGCGCACCATCCCCCGCGAGATGGACCGCAACGACATCCGCCGCGTAGTGAAGAGCTTCGCCGACGCGGTGCGCCGCTGCAAGGAAGGCGGGCTCGACGGCTGCGAGGTCTCCGCCGCCCATGGCCACCTCATCGACCAGTTCTGGTCGCCCTCGGTGAACCAGCGCGGCGACGAATATGGCGGCAGCCTGGAAAACCGCATGCGCTTCGGCCGCGAGGTGCTGGAGGCGATGCGCGAGGCGGCGGGGCCGGACTACGTCATCGGCATGCGCATGTCCGGCGACGAGATGATCGCCGACGGCCTCAGCCATGAGGACTGCGTCGCCATCGCCGCCGACTATGTGAAGGCCGGGCTGGTCGATTTCCTCAACGTGCTGGGCGGCCAGGCCCGCGACCACATCTCCCACGCCATCTCGCTGCCGAACATGTCGTTCCCGGTGGCGCCCTTCCTGTTCCTGCCCAGCGCGATCAAGCGCGAGGTGGACGTGCCGATCTTCCACGCCCAGCGCGTGACCGACCTCGCCACCGGCGCCCGCGCCGTCGCCGAGGGCCATGTCGACATGATCGCCATGACCCGCGCCCACATCGCCGACCCCCACCTCGTCAACAAGCTGATCGAGGGGCGCGACGACGACATCCGCCAGTGCGTCGGCGCCGGCTACTGCATCGACCGCATCTATGTCGGCGGCGACGCGCTGTGCATCCAGAACGGCGCCACCGGGCGCGAGGCCTTCATGCCCCACGTCATCCCGCCCGCGCCGGTGAAGCGCAAGGCGGTGGTGGTCGGCGCCGGCCCCGGCGGCCTCGAGGCCGCCCGCGTGCTGGCCGAGCGCGGCCATGCCGTGGTGCTGTTCGAGAAGGCCGACAAGGTCGGCGGCCAGATCAACATCGCGGCGAAGGCGACCTGGCGCGAGGCGCTCTCCGGCATTCCGCGCTGGCTGCACGCGCAGGTGCTGAAGAAGGGCGTGGACCTGCGCCTCGGCACCGAGGCGACCGCCGAGTCCATCCTCGCCGAGGCGCCGGACGTCGTGATCCTCGCCACCGGCGGCGCGCCCATCAAGGGCTACGCCAAGGGCGCCGAGCATGTCGTCACCACCTGGGACGTGCTCACCGGCGCGGTGGAGCCCACCGGCACCGTGCTGCTCTATGACGAGATCGGCGGCCACAACGCCGCCTCCACCGCCGAGGTGCTGGCCAAGCGCGGCTGCCTCGTCGAGATGGCGACCCACGACCGCATGATCGCGGAAGAGGTCGGCACCACCAACCAGCCGGTCCATCTGCGCGAGCTCTACAAGCTCGGCGTGGTGATGAGCCCGAACATGGAGCTGATCGAGGTCTACCCGGAAGGCAACCGGCTGATCGCGGCGCTGCGCAACACCATGACCGAGGCCGAGGAGGAGCGGGTCGTCGACCGGGTCGTCGCCGATTACGGCGTGCTGCCGGTGGACGGGCTGTTCCGCGACCTCAGGGCACGCTCCGCCAATGACGGCGAGACCGACCTCGACGCCCTCGTCGCCGGCACGCCGCAGCCCGCGCTCGGCAAAGGCGGCTTCGCCCTGTTCCGCATCGGCGACGCCTGGAGCGGGCGCAACATCCACGCGGCGATCTACGACGCGCTGCGCCTGTGCAAGGATATCTGAGACCCTGCCGGCCCTTCGCGGCCGGCGGCGTCCCTGAACGGCCGCGTCCCTGAACGGCCCCCGCTTCGGCCGGCGCCCGCCGGGCGCGGCCAGAACCCCCGGAAGCGCGCCGCCGCCATGATGCACCCGCCATGACCGACACCACCCTCTCCCTCGCTCTGGTGCTCTACGCCCTCGCCGGCTTCGCCGGCGTGGCGGCGTTCCGGCGGGCGCGGGCGTGGCGGGCCGGCCAGCCGGCGCGGGTGGACTGGGTGGCCGGGCTGCGCGCCCTGCCGAGGCGCTATCTGGTGGATGTGCACCATGTGGTGGGGCGCGATCCCTTCACCGCGCGGATGCACGCCCTCACCGCCGGCGGGCTGCTGGCGGGCTCGCTGCTCGTCCTGCTGTCGCCGCTGCCGGGGCTCGGTGGCTCCCGCCTGTTCTGGGGGGTGGTGGCGCTGCTGTTCGCCGCCATGCTGGCGGGCGGGGCGATGGTGCGCCGCCGCCGCGTGCCGGTGACGCCGCCGCGCCTCTCCCGCGGGCGCTTCGCCTTCCTGCCGCTGCTGCTCATCGGCTATGCCGCCGGCGCCCTGCTGGTGGCGCTGGACGGCGCCAGCGGCGGCTGGCTGTGGCCGCTCGGCTGGCTCGGGCTGTGGCTCGCCGCCGCCGCCGGCCTCGGGCTGGTGAACCAGATCGAGCGCGGGCCGATGCGCCATGTGGTGGCGGGCGCCCTGCACCTCGCCGCCCACCCCCGGCCCGGCCGGTTCGAGGGGCGGCGCGAGACCGCGCTGGCGCCGCTTGACCTCGACGCCCCCCGCCTCGGCACGGAAACCCCGGCCGACTTCGCCTGGAACCGGCTGCTCGGCTTCGACGCCTGCATCCAGTGCGGGCGCTGCGAGGTGGCCTGCCCGGCCTTCGCCGCCGGCCAGCCGCTGAACCCGAAGAAGCTGATCCAGGACCTGGTCGCCACGCTGGAGCCCGGCGGCAGCAACGCCGCCTATGCCGGCAGCCCCTACCCCCACGCCCGCCCGGTCGCCGGGCGGGGCGGGCCGGACCAGCCGATCATCGGCCGCGAGGCGATGATCCACCCCGATACGCTGTGGTCCTGCACCACCTGCCGGGCCTGCGTCGAGGAATGCCCGATGATGATCGAGCATGTCGACGCCATCGTGTCGCTGCGCCGGCACCAGACGCTGGAGCTCGGCGCGGTGCCGGAGAAGGCCGCCCCGGCGCTGGCCGAGCTGCGCTATGCCGACGACGCGCAGGGCCGCCCGCTCGCCGCCCGCACCGATTTCGCCGCCGGCACCCCGCTGCCCCTCATCGCCGCCCGCGGCGAGGCCGAGATCCTGCTCTGGCTCGGCGAGGGCGCCTATGACATGCGCCACGGCCGCAGCCTGCGCGCTTTGCTGAAGCTGCTGCATCTGGCGAAGGTCGATGTCGCGGTGCTGGGCCCTGAGGAGCGCGACTGCGGCGACCTCGCCCGCCGGCTCGGCGACGAAGCTACCTTCCAGCGGCTGGCGCGGGAGAATGTCGCGACGCTCGCCCGCTACCGCTTCGCCCGCATCCTCACCGCCGACCCCCACGCGCTGCACGTGCTGCGCAACGAATACCCCGCCTTTGGCGGCCATTACGAGGTGGTGCACCACACCGCCTTCCTCGACGAGCTGGTGGCGGCGGGCCGCCTCGCCCCCGGCGCGCTGGCGCTGGCGGGCGTGACCTATCACGACCCCTGCTATCTCGGCCGCTACAATGGCGAGGTCGACGCCCCCCGCCGCCTGCTGGACCGGCTGGGGCTCGATCGGGTGGAGATGGCCCGCCACGGCCGCCGCTCCATGTGCTGCGGCGGCGGCGGCGGGGCGCCGCTGAGCGACGTTGAGGGCGAGACCCGGATTCCCGACCTGCGCATGGAACAGGCAAAGGCGACCGGCGCCGGCATCGTCGCCGTGGCCTGCCCGCAATGCACCGCCATGCTGGAAGGCGTCACCGGCGACCGGCCGGAGGTGCGCGACATCGCCGAGCTGGTGCTGATGGCGGTGGAAGCCGCCCCCGCCCGGCCCACCCGCCAGCCGGAGCCCGTGGCATGAGCCGGACCCGCCGCGACCCCCGCACCGAACGCGCCCTGCATCTCGTCGCCGGCACCGCCCGCCCCCGGCTCGACCGCGCGGCCGCCCCGGCCGCGGCGAGCCCCACCGGCCGGCCCCGGCGCGACCCCCGCGCCGAGGTGGACTCCGCCCTCGTCCCCGGCCCGGCCCGGCGACGGCTGGACCGCACGCTCCGCCAGACCGGCCTCACCGGCCAGACTGGACACATCGTCCACCTCATCGAACCGGAAATCGCACTCACCGCACCGCCGCGGATCGTGGTGGTGGAGGAGCCCGCCTTCCTCGTCGCGGCGGTTCCCGACGCCCCCGGCGGGCGACTCACTGCCCATGACCGGCAGGTCCTGGGTGCCGCCCGGCTGCTGGCGGAGGGCGGCGGCGCGGTGGTGGCGCTGCCCGGCGGGCCGGTGGAGGAGCTGGGGGGCGCCGGCGCGGATCGCAGTCAAGTCCTTGCCGGTGAAAGCGAATTCGACCCCGAGGGCCGCGCCGCCGCGCTGGCCGCGGCGCTGCGCCGGCTGAAGGTGCGGCACGCGGTCTTCCCCGAGACCGCCGAGGGCGGCGACCTCGCCCGCCGCGTCGCCGCGGCTCTGGGCGAACCGCTGTTCGCCGCCGCCGAAAGCCTCACCGCCCGCGCCGTGACCCGCGCCGCCCGCGGCCGCCGGGTGGAGCAGCGCGCCACCCCCCCGCGTCTCGTCAGCCTCACCGCCGACGCCGTGGCTGCCTATGCCGGCGCACCGCGAGAAGCCCGTGAAATCAACGCGTTAGGTGAGGTCGCGGCGGTGCCCCGGGCCATCGTTTCCGCGCGCGTGGTGCCGGCCGACCCCGCCACGGTGCCGCTGTCGGAGGCGGAATTCGTGGTGTCGGCGGGCAACGGCATCACCGATTTCGAGCGGTTCCGCGCCCTGGTGGCGGCACTGCGGGCCACCCCCGGCGCAAGCCGCGTGGTCTGCGATGCCGGGCTGATGCCGCGTGCGGCGCAGGTCGGCGCCTCCGGCACGGTGCTGGACGCGACCTGCTATTTCGCCCTCGGCATCGCCGGCGCACCCCAGCATTTGCAAGGGGTTGCGCGGTGCGAGCATGTGGTGGCGGTCAACACCGACCTTCACGCCGCGATGATCGAGCGGGCCGGCCTCGCCATCGTCGCCGACGCGCAGGAGGTCATGCCGGCGCTGCTGGCGGCGCTGCAAGCTGAGGAGACGCGGGAATGAAGATCACCGTCCTGCTCTCCGCCGGCCGCCACCCCGTTTCCGCCCGCCCCTGCCCCCCCGCGGTCGAGCTGCAGGCGCTGCGGCTGGCCTCCGGCCTGGCCGCCGACATCACCGGGCTGCACGCAGGGCCTTCCGCGGACGGCGTCGCCGATGCCCTGGGCCACGGGCTCTCGACGCTCAACCTATTGACAATAAAGGGCGATTCCGACCCGCTTGTCAGCCTTGCCGCCACGCTGAAGGCCACCACGCCGGACCTCATCCTGGCCGGCCGGCAGGCGCAGGGCGGCGAGGACAGCGGGCTGCTGCCCTATGCCCTCGCCCGCGAGTTGGGGCTGCCGATCCTCGCCGATGTTGTGCGGATCGATGCCGGGGGCGAGGGCCTCCTCGCCGTCGAACAGGTCCTGCCGCGCGGCGCCCGGCGCCGGGTGGTGCTGCGGCTGCCCGCGCTCCTCACCGTGCACCCCGCCGCCCCGGCCCCGCTGCCCTTCACCTTCGCCGCCGCGCGGAGAGGGAAAATCACGCAATTGCAGGGGGTTGACAGTCAGCCCCCGTCGGCCGCGCCGGAAGAGCGGCCCTATCGGAAGCGGCCGAAGCTCATCGCAAAAAGCGCCGCCGGCGCCTCCGCCGCCGACCGGCTGAAGGCCGCCACCGAAGCGGCGGCCGGCGGCGGCCGGCTTCTGGTGAACCCCGCGCCCGCCGAGGCCGCGCGGGAAATCATCACGCATTTGCGCGAAATCGGCGTCCTGCGCCGTTGAATCCTCGATAAAATCAACAAACGCGGCCGAAAGCGGGCGGCTTCAGCCGCCCGTCGGCTCAGCGCTGCGCCACCCGCCCGCTTTCCGCCGGCAGGTACGGCGCGTTCGACGCCGCCAGCAACGGCCGGCCGAGGATATGATCGGAGGCCTTCTCCGCCAGCATGATGGTGGGGGCGTTGAGGTTTCCCGTCGTCACCGACGGCATGATCGAGGAATCCACCACCCGCAGCCGTTCCACCCCGATCACCCGCGCCTGCGGGTCCACCACCGCCATGGGGTCGGCAGGGTCCCCCATCTTGCAGCTGCAGGAGGGGTGATAGGCGCTCTCGGCCTTCTCGGCGACGAAGCGGTCAATCGCCTCGTCGCTGGTGACGTCCGCCCCCGGCTGGATTTCCCGGCCGCGATAGGGATCGAACGCCTTCTGCGCGAAGATCTCCCGCGTCAGCCGCACGCAGGCCCGCATCTCGATGCGGTCGTCCTCGTGGCTCATATAATTGAAGAAAACTCGAGGCTTATCGCGGAAATCCGCCGAGCGCAGCTTCACCCAGCCCCGGCTCTTGGTCCGCATCGGGCCGACATGAGCCTGGAAACCGTGCTCGGACGCCAGCCCCTGCCCGTCATAGGTCACCGCCAGCGGCAGGAAATGGTACTGGATATCGGGATACGGCACGTCCGGCCGCGAGCGGATGAAACCGCAGGTCTCGAAGTGGTTGGTCGCGCCCAGCCCGTCCTTGCGCAGCAGCCAGCGCAGCCCGATCTGGCCACGGGCGAAGAGGCCCATCGAGGAATAGAGCGTGATCGGCTGGGTGCAGGCCTGCTGGAAGTAGAATTCGAGGTGATCCTGCAGGTTTTCGCCGACGCCGGGCCGGTTCGCCACGACATCGATGCCGAAATCGCGCAGTTCGGCCGCCGGGCCGATGCCGGAAAGCTTCAGCAGCTGTGGCGAGGCGATGGGCCCGCTGGAGACGATCACCTCCCGCACCGCACGCACCTCGACGGTGCGGCCACCCTGCTCATAGGCGACGCCCACCGCCCGATGGCCCTCCATGAGGATGCGGCGGGCCCTCGCATGGGTCTCCACCTTCAGGTTCGGCCGGTTCAGCGCGGGCTTGAGATAGGCATTGGCGGTGGACCAGCGCACGCCGTCCTTCACCGTCATGTCCATGCGGCCAAAGCCCTCCTGGGCAAAGCCGTTGACGTCGTCGGTGAGGGGATAGCCGGCCTGCCGCGCCGCCTCGACGAAGGCGTGGTAGAGCGGATTCTTCAGCGCGCCATAGGTGGTCTTGAGCGGGCCGTCGGCGCCGCGATAGGCATCGCCCCCGTCGCGCCGGCCCTCGGCGCGGCGGAAATAGGGCAACACGTCCTTGTAGGCCCAGCCCTGCGCGCCCTGCGCCTGCCAGCCGTCGAAATCGAGCGGATTGCCGCGGATATAGACCAGCCCGTTGATCGAGGACGAGCCGCCCAGCACCTTGCCGCGCGGGCAGTGCATGCGCCGGCCGGCAAGGCCCGGTTCCGGTTCGGTCTCGTACATCCAGTTGTACTTCTCCATGTTCATCGGAATGGAGAGCGCACTCGGCATCTGGATGAAGATGGAGCGGTCGGAGCCGCCGAATTCCAGCAGCAGCACGCGGTTGCGGCCGTCCTCGGTCAGCCGGTTCGCCAGCACGCAGCCCGCGGAGCCTGCCCCGACGATGATGTAATCGAACTCGCCCGACATGACGCTCATGTCCCGCTCCCTCAGTACGGCGCCTCGACGCGGCCGAGATTGACGTAGACGCTCTTGAGCTGCGTGTAGTGCTCGATCGCCGCCCTGCCATTCTCGCGGCCGAGGCCGGACTGCTTGACCCCGCCGAAGGGCAGCTCGATCGGTGTGAGGTTGTAGGCATTGATCCAGCAGGTGCCGGCCTCCAGCCGCGCAATCACCCGGTGGGCGCGGGCGAGGTCACGGGTGAAGACGCCGGCGGCGAGGCCGAAGGGCGTGTCGTTGGCCCGCTCGACCACCTCGTCCTCTTCCCGGAAGGACAGCACCGTCATAACCGGGCCGAAGATCTCCTCGCGGACGATGCTCATGGCGTCGCTGCAGCCGTCGAACACGGTGGGAGCGACAAAAGCACCGCGGCCAAGCGCGCCGGAGGTGACGCGCTCACCCCCGACCAGCACCTTCGCCCCCTCGGCGCGCCCCTTGGCGATGTAGCCGAGGACCTTGTCCATATGGCCCTGCGAAATCAGGGCTCCCACATGGGTGTCCGGGTCGAGCGGGTCGCCAACCCTCATCTTCGCCACCCGGGCGACGAGCTTCTCGAGGAACGCCGCCCGCACCCCCTCCTGAACGAAGACGCGGGTACCGTTCGAGCAGACCTCGCCGGCCGAATAGAAATTGCCCAGCAGCGCGCCGGAAACGGCATCGTCGAGATCGGCGTCATCGAACACGATCAGCGGCGATTTCCCGCCAAGTTCGAGGGTCACGTATTTCAGCGTGGTGGCGGCATCCGCCATCACCTTCTTGCCGGTGCCGACCTCCCCGGTCAGCGACACCTTGGCGATCGCAGGGTGACGGGTGAGGAGCCGCCCGGTATCAGCGAAGCCCTGCACGACGTTGAACACACCGTCCGGCAGGCCGGCCTCGGTGAAAATCTCCGCCAGCTTCAGCGCCGTCAGCGGCGTCAATTCGGCGGGTTTGAAGATCATGGCATTGCCGCAGGCGAGCGCGGGCGCGCTTTTCCAGCAGGCGATCTGAAGCGGGTAGTTCCACGCACCGATGCCGGCGACGATGCCAAGCGGCTCACGCCGGGTGTAGCCGAAGGCGCTGGAGCCGAGATCGATGTGCTCGCCGGAGATCGTGGCGGCCACGCCGGCGAAATAGTCGAGACAATCGGCCCCCGACAGAACGTCGACCGCAATGGTCTCCTGGATCGGCTTGCCGGTGTCGAGCGTTTCCAGCCGCGCCAGCTCCTCATTGCGCGCTCGCAGCAGGTCCGCCGCCTTCTTGAGCACACGGCCGCGCTCGGCGCCCGTCATGGCGGCCCAGAGCTTCTGGCCGGCGCGCGCGGCGGCGACCGCAGCCTCGACCTCGGGCTCGCCCGCCAGTTCGATGCGGGCCAGAACCTCGCCCGTCGCGGGGTTGACGGTCTCGAAACTCTCCGCCGCGGCGGACTCGACATAGCGGCCGCCGATATGGTTGCGGTGGAGCACAGGCGTATTCGACATGAGAGGGCGTCCAGGTGCGGGATGGGCGGGCAAAAGGGCGATCTGCCCGTCGACAAAGGCAGTGGCGATGGCACGCGCGGTGATCGCGTCGGTTTCGCCGGTGGCGGAAAGGGTCGAGCGCAGCCAGAGGCCGTCGATGACGGCGGCGATCGCGATGGCGAGGCGGCGGGCCTCGGCGGGCCCCACGATCGGCCGGAGATCGTGGGTGAGGTTCGAGAGCATGCGCGACTGGTAGACCTTCTGGACCCGGCGCAGCCGCTCCGAATGCAGAACCTGACCCCAGAAGGCCAGCCACACGCTGCAGGAGCGCTGGTCGAACTCCTCCGGCGCCAGATTGGCGTCGATCACCGCCTGCACCCGCGCGCGCGGCGAGCCGGCAGCGGCGAGCCTGATGGCGGCGCCCCGCCCGATGCGACGGGCGAGATGGCGCAGCGTCGACTCCAGCAGGCCATCCTTGTCGCCGAAGTAGTGGGCGACGAGACCTGGCGAGACACCGGCGCGCCGCGCGATCTGCGCGAGGGTGGACGCGTTGAAGCCGACTTCGGCCAGCGAATCGATGGTCGCCTCGATGAGCTGGCGACGGCGCACATCCTCCGGCTCGCGGCGGCGGACCTCGTCCTCGCGCTGGGCCGTGCGCCGGGCCTCCGCCATGGACGGCATCCATCACCTCGCGTCGCAGGAGCAATTGAACGAGCAAATAATACACAAAGCCTGCCGCTCGGAAAGCCCCCGCGCACAGCGCGCCAACGACGCGCTGTTCGTGGTCGACCTTATGCCGCGATGCCGCACAAACACGCAAAAACACTGAGGTTGTGAATGAAAAATGCGCGTGACAAACGCGCGGTTCCGTTTTTGAATAGCCATTCAAAAGAGCCCTTCAAGGGCCGGGTTGCTGCCAGCCCGACGACCGATCAGGATGGTGTCGGTGGCAGCAGGGAACAGTGTCACTGAACGATGCCGATGACCGCCGGACCGGGAGTGCGGGACGCGTCCGTCCCGCCTCGTCCGTCGGCCCACCGGCGAGAGCGCTCTTGAACGGGAACAGCGAACGATGCGCAGCTTGAAATTTCTCGCGACCGCGGCCCTCGGCGCGGTGATCCTCACCGCCCCCTTCCTCCGCGACGCTGCTTTCCAGTCGGCGCAGGCCGCTGAGCCCGCCGCCTGCAAGACGGTGAAATTCGCCGATGTCGGCTGGACCGACATCACCGCCACCTCCGCCATCTCGTCGGCCATTCTCGAGGGCCTCGGCTACACCACCAAGACCCAGGTCCTGTCGGTGCCGGTGACCTACAAGTCGATGCAGACCAAGGACATCGATGTCTTCCTCGGCAACTGGATGCCGACCATGGAAGCCGATCTGAAGCCCTATCGCGACGACAAGAGCGTGGAAGTGATCGGCGCCAACCTTGAAGGCGCCAAGTACACGCTGGCGGTGCCGACCTATCTCTATGACAAGGGCCTGAAGTCCTTCGCCGACATCGCCAAGTTCAAGACCGAGCTCGGCGGCAAGATCTATGGCATCGAGCCGGGTAATGACGGCAACCGGCTGATCCTCGACATGATCAAGGACGACAAGTTCGGGCTCAAGGGCTTCGACCTCGTCGAATCCAGCGAGCAGGGCATGCTCGCCCAGGTCGAGCGCGCCTCCAAGCGCAAGGAGGCCATCGTGTTCCTCGGGTGGGCTCCCCACCCTATGAACAGCAAGTACAAGATCACCTATCTCGAAGGCGGCGACGACGTCTTCGGCCCGAACTATGGCGGCGCCACCGTCTACACCAACACCCGCGCCGGCTACACCACCGAGTGCCCCAATGTCGGGCAGTTCATCAAGAACCTGAAGTTCTCCATCGACGATGAGAACGTGGTGATGGGCTACATCCTGTTCGACGGCATGGAGGCCCCGAAGGCTGCCGAGAAGTGGCTGAAGGACAACCCGAAGACCTGGGAAGCCTGGCTGAACGGCGTCACCACCATCGACGGCCAGCCGGCCATCCCGGCGGTTCGCAAGAGCCTGAAGCTCTGATCGCGCGTACCTTGGCGCCCTCTCCCGCTGAGAGAGGGCGCCGGCCTGCACCCGACCTTACGCTGGCGATGGGGAACGCCCGATGTATGACTGGATCACCGCGCACAAGATCCCGCTGGGCTTGTGGCTCAAGAACTTCGTCGATCTGCTGACCGAGCACGGCCAGGCCTTCTTCGATTTCGTCTCGCTCGTGCTCGGCAACCTCATCACCGGCCTGACCGCGGCGCTCCTCTTCGTGCCGCCGCTGCTGCTGATCGGGTTCTTCGCGGTCGCGGCGTGGTTCGTCCACCGCTCCGTGGGGCTGGTGGTCTTCATCGTCGGGGCGCTGCTGCTCGTCACCAATCTCGGCTACTGGCAGGCGACAATCGAGACTCTGTCGCTGGTCCTGTGTGCGACGCTGGTCTGCGTGGTCATCGGGGTACCGATCGGCATTGCTGCCGCGCACCGGCCCTGGCTCTACACCGCCATCCGGCCGATCCTCGACCTGATGCAGACCATCCCGACCTTCGTCTATCTCATTCCGACGCTGGTTCTTTTTGGTCTGGGCGCGGTGCCGGGCCTGATCTCCACCGTCATCTTCTCGATTCCGGCGCCGATCCGCCTGACCCATCTCGGCATCTCCTCGGTTCCACCGAATCTTTATGAGGCCGGCAAGGCGTTCGGCGCGACCAAGCGGCAATTGCTCTTCAAGGTCGAGCTGCCCTATGCGCTGCCGACCATCATGGCGGGCATCACCCAGTGCATCATGCTGAGCCTCTCCATGGTCGTCATCGCCGCCCTGGTCGGCGCCGACGGGCTGGGCAAGCCGGTGGTGCGGGCACTGAACTCCGTCAACATTGCGATGGGCTTCGAGGCGGGCCTCGCCATCGTGGTGCTCGCCATCGTGCTCGACCGCGTCTGCAAGCGGCCCGAGCGGCCCTCCAAGAAGAGCTGAGGGGCAGCCATGTCCGCCGTCGAATTCCGCAACATCGACATCGTCTTCGGCTCCCAGCAGAAGCGCGCCCTCGCCCTTATCGACGAGGGCCGGACCCGCGACCAGATTCTCGCCGAAACCGGGGCTGTGCTGGGCGCCGCTGGCGTGAGCCTCAAGATCGAGCGCGGCGAGATCTGCGTTCTCATGGGTCTGTCGGGCTCGGGCAAATCCACCATCCTGCGCGCCATCAACCGGCTGAACGAGGTGGCGCGCGGCGAGGTGATCGTCGAGCATCGGGGCAAGGCCATCGACGTCGCCCATTGCGACGAGGAGACCCTGCGCGACATCCGCATGCACACGGTTTCCATGGTGTTCCAGCAGTTCGGCCTGCTGCCCTGGCGCACGGTGCGCGACAATGTCGGCTTCGGCCTGGAGCTGCGCGGCACCCCGCTCGCCGAACGCAACCGGATCGTGGACGAGAAACTCGCCATGGTCGGCCTCACCAACTGGGCGGGCAAATACACCCACGAGCTTTCCGGCGGCATGCAGCAGCGCGTCGGCCTCGCCCGCGCCTTCGCCACCGACGCCGACATCCTGCTGATGGACGAGCCCTTCTCGGCGCTCGATCCGCTGATCCGCGACAAGCTGCAGGACGAACTGCTCGACCTGCAGAAGCGCATCCAAAAGACCATCGTCTTCGTCAGCCACGACCTCGACGAGGCGCTGAAGCTCGGCAACACCATCGCGATCATGGAGGGTGGGCGGATCGTCCAGGCCGGAACGGCCGAGGACATCCTGCTGCGGCCGGCCAATGCCTATGTCGCCGAATTCGTGAAGCACATGAACCCGCTCAACGTGCTGCGGGGAACCGCGGTGATGCGGCCGGCCGCCAGCCTCACCCGGGAGGGCGACAGCGTGGTGCTGGACAAGCACGGCCGTGTGCGGGTGAAGGTGGATGGAGAAAACCGCCCCATTGCGCTGGAGCTCGACGGCCGATCCGGCATCATGGCCGCCGCCGATGGCGACGCCGGGGTGATCGACGACCAGCGGGCCCAGGAAGCCGACTGCATCGTCGCACCCGTCGATCTTCGCCTGAAGGCGGCGATCGAACTGAAGAGGCATACGGATTTGCCGATCCTGCTGGTCGATAATCTCGGCCGCCTCGCCGGGCTGTGCGATGACGACGAGATCTACCGCGGCCTTCTCCGCCGGCTGGACGGCTGAATGCAGTCCTTTCGCGCCTCATGAAAAAGGGCCCGCTCGACGCCGAGCGGGCCCTTTTATATGTCGCGGGCTAGCGCCTCAGAGCGAGCGGCCACGCAGCGCGGCGGGCTCGTCATGGCTCATGGCACGGGAGAAAGGCACGAGCTGCCACAGCGCGGAGAGCCCGACCAGAATATAGACGAGGCGCGCCAAGGTCGCATCCTGGCCGCCGAAGATCGCCGCCACCAGATCGACCTGCGCAAGGCCGACGAGACCCCAATTGATGCCGCCGACAATGACGAGCAGAAGCGTGATGAGGTTGAGGGCTTTCATGAATTTGTCTCCGTATGCCGGCCCTCGACTGCCAAGGTGCGCGGTCTTACGGGACCAACTCGCCCTGTCCCCCATTGTTTGATGACGTTTACGTGTGACCAGCCAACGCCGGTGCGGGGGTGGGGCCTGCCGGCGGCGGCCGCCGGCAGCTCGCGACGCACAGCTCAGGTCACGGAACCGACCGCTTCCACCACGTCGTTCACCACCGCTTCCACCAGATCCCGATCATCGCCTTCGCCCATGACCCGGATCACTGGTTCCGTACCGGAGGGACGGATGAGAAGACGCCCGTGGCTGTTGAGCTTCGATTCGGCCGCGGCGATCGCCTTGATGACGCTGTCCTGCTCGAGCGGACGACCGCCCTTGTAGCGCACATTTTTGAGGATCTGCGGCAACGGGTCGAACCGGTGGCACACGTCCGAAACCGGCCGGCCGAGCCGCTGCACCACCGCCAGCACCTGCAATGCCGCCACGAGGCCATCGCCGGTAGTGGAATAGTCGGACAGGATGATGTGGCCCGACTGTTCGCCGCCGACATTGAAGCCGTTGGCGCGCATATGCTCCAGCACATAGCGGTCGCCAACGGGTGTGCGCGCCAGGCCAAGGCCGAGGCCGGCGAGATGGCGCTCGAGGCCGAGATTGGACATGACGGTCGCGACGATGCCTTCCCGCGACAGCCGCCCGTCGTCCTTGAAGCTCTCGGCCACCACCGCCATGAGCTGGTCGCCGTCGACGAGATGGCCTTTCTCGTCAACGATCAGCACACGATCGGCATCACCATCAAGGGCGATGCCGATATCGGCACGCACCTCCCGCACCTTGGCGGCCAGCGCCTCCGGCGCGGTCGAGCCGACCTCGCGGTTGATGTTGAAGCCGTCCGGCGCCACCCCGATGGGCACCACGTCGCAACCGAGTTCCCAAAGGGTTTCCGGCGCCACGCGGTAGGCGGCACCGTGGGCGCAGTCGATGACAACGCGGATGCCGTCGAAGGACTGGTTCCGCGGCAGGGTGCGCTTGGCAAACTCGATGTAGCGAGCGTGCACGCTCTCGATGCGCTTCGCGCGGCCGATATCCATCGGTTTGGCCAAGCGGGCCGAGAGGTCACCTTCCACCAGCGCCTCGATGTCGCTCTCGATGCCGTCCGACAGCTTGTAACCATCGGGACCGAAGAGCTTGATGCCGTTGTCGTCGAACGGATTGTGCGAGGCCGAAATCATGACGCCGATGTCGGCCCGCATCGAACGGGTGAGCATCGCGACCGCCGGGGTCGGCATCGGACCGAGCAGCAGAACATCCATGCCCACGGAGGTGAAGCCGGCAACGAGAGCGTTCTCGATCATGTAGCCGGACAGCCGGGTGTCCTTGCCGATGACAACGCGATGCCGGTGCTCACCCCGCTGGAAGACCAGCCCCGCCGCCATGCCGACCCGCAGCGCGAGCTCCGGGGTTATCACGCCGTTGGCCCGACCTCGAATACCGTCCGTGCCGAAATATCTGCGCGCCATCGCGGGTCTTTTCCATCCGATATCTGCGCCGCCTTAGTAGCGGCTTTTAAGCTCACCTGACGTCACATGTCATAAGCCGGCGTTACCGCGCGATCACTTCTCAGCCGCGCGTCCATGCAGGCCTGCTTTCCGCCAGCCGCAGCCGCGCGAGGAAACCAAGCCGCGCGCCCACCGTTGTGTGAGAGCAACAGGGGATGTCTTCTTCATGGCAAAGACCAAGGCCGCTCCACGTATATCCTCCGCCCCTATCGCGGGACACGGCGCGGTCCGGCTGCCGAGTGTGGAGGTGGACGGCTACAACGCCCAGCTTCGCGACGACGACGGCTTCGTCGGCGACCGGGCCCGCCGCGCCGCCTTCTTCGAGGGCTTCGACAAGTGGCGCACGATCGCCGCCAGCGCCGGCAAGGACCTCTTCTCCGAACCGACGACGGAAATATCCAAGCGATCCCTCGACAAGGTTTTCCTGGAAGGAAATGTGCGCGGGCAGGCGGTGATGCTGAGCGCGATCGAAGAGTTCGCGCACAATCTCGCCGCCGTCACCCGCCGGCTGCTGCGCACGAAGGAATGGCGGGACACCGAGCGGATCGCCGTCGGCGGCGGGCTACGGTCGAGCCGTTTCGCCGAAATCGCGGTGGCCCGTACCGAGCTTCTGCTGCGGGCGGCGGAAATTCCGGTTGAGCTCACGCCGATCCGCCACGACCCGGACGAGGCGGGGCTGATCGGCGCCGCCCATCTCGCCCCGAGCTGGATGTTCGCCGCCCATGACAGCCTTGTCGCGGTCGATATCGGCGGCAGCAACATCCGGGCCGGGATTGTCGAACTGAACCTGAAAAAGGCGCCGGACCTCGCCCGCGCCGCCGTCCGCAGCTCATTGCTGTGGCGGCACGCAGACGAGGAACAGGACCGGGAAACCGCGGTCGGCCGGCTGATCGACATGCTTGCCGAGCTGATCGCGGGCGCCGAAAAGGGCGAGCTGCATCTGGCCCCCTTCATTGGCATCGGCTGTCCCGGCGTCATCGAGCCGGATGGCTCCATCAGTCAAGGCGCCCAGAACCTGCCCGGCAACTGGTCGAGCCGGCGGTTCAACCTGCCGGAGGCCCTGAAGGCAGCCCTGCCGGTCATCGCCGGCGAGGAAAGCGTGGTGGTGATGCACAACGACGCCGTCGTCCAGGGGTTGAGCCAGCGGCCCTTCATGGAGGATGTCGCCCGATGGGGCGTGCTCACCATCGGCACCGGCCTCGGCAACGCCCGTTTCACCAACCGGGAGCGTGGCGGCGGCTGACATGCCGCGGAGCCTTGGCGGCAGTCCCGCGAGACGAGACACTCAAGGGGACCCAGAACAAAAAAACGCCCGCCAAAATAGGCGGGCGTTTGATTTTGTCTGGTCCAGCTCCCTGGCACGGCAAGCTCCGCATCAGGCCTGCGGCTGCGGCTCCATGCCGGTGTCCGGACGCGGGCGGTTCTTGCCCGCGCTCGGCACCACCGATCCCCGCACATTGGCCGGCTCGATGGTGGTGTCGCGGACCGGAGCGTTGCCATCGAGCAGGCCGACGATCTCGTCGCCGGAAAGCGTCTCGTATTCCAGCAGACCGCGCGCCAGCGCCTCCAGCTCATGACGGTTCTCCGTCAGGATGCGGGTCGCTTCGGCGTAGCCTTCGTCCACCAGACGGCGGACTTCGGTGTCGATGGTCTGAGCCGTCGCCTCGGACACGTTCTGCTGCCGCTGCATCGACATGCCGAGGAACACCTCGTCATTGTTCTCGCCATAGGCCACCTGACCGAGCTTGTCGGAGAAGCCCCAGCGCGTGACCATCATCCGCGCCAGGCGAGTCGCCTGCTCGATATCGGAAGCCGCGCCGGAGGTGACCTTGTCGTGGCCGAACACGAGTTCCTCGGCAACGCGGCCACCCATCATGATGGCGAGACGCGAAGTCATCTGCTCGTAGGACATGCTGAGCTTGTCCCGCTCGGGAAGCTGCATGACCATGCCGAGAGCGCGGCCGCGCGGAATGATGGTCGCCTTGTGCACCGGATCGGTGGCAGGAACCTTCAGCGCGACGATGGCGTGTCCACCTTCGTGATAGGCGGTCAACATCTTCTCGTCCTCGGTCATGACCAGCGAGCGGCGCTCCGCCCCCATCATCACCTTGTCCTTGGCGTCCTCGAACTCGCTCATCGTCACCATGCGCTTGTTGCGCCGGGCGGCCATGAGCGCGGCCTCGTTGCACAGATTGGCAAGGTCGGCGCCGGAGAAGCCGGGGGTTCCACGCGCGATTACCTTGAGGTTCACGTCTGGCGCGACCGGAATCTTGCGGGCATGAACCTTCAGGATCTGCTCACGGCCGACCACATCCGGGTTGGGGACGATGACCTGGCGGTCGAAGCGGCCGGGGCGCAGCAGCGCGGGATCGAGAACGTCGGGCCGGTTGGTCGCGGCAATGAGGATGATGCCCTCATTGGCCTCGAAGCCATCCATCTCGACCAGCAGCTGGTTGAGGGTCTGCTCGCGCTCGTCATTGCCGCCGCCGAGGCCGGCGCCACGATGCCGGCCGACCGCGTCGATCTCGTCGATGAAGATGATGCAGGGCGCGTTCTTCTTCGCCTGCTCGAACATGTCGCGGACGCGCGAGGCGCCGACGCCGACGAACATCTCGACGAAGTCCGAACCGGAAATGGTGAAGAACGGCACATTGGCCTCGCCGGCAATGGCGCGGGCCAGCAGCGTCTTGCCGGTACCGGGCGGGCCGACCAGCAGCACGCCGCGGGGAATGCGGCCGCCGAGCCGCTGGAACTTCTGCGGGTCACGCAGGAATTCCACGATCTCGGTCAGGTCGCTCTTCGCCTCGTCGATGCCGGCGACATCCTCGAAGGTGACGCGGCCATGGGCCTCTGTCAGCAGCTTGGCGCGGCTCTTTCCGAAGCCCATCGCCTTGCCGCCGGCACCCTGCATCTGGCGGGAAAGGAAAATCCACACGCCGATCAGCGCAATGAACGGCAGCCACGAGATCAGCAGGCTGACGAACCACGGCACATTGTCCTGCAGCGGCTTGGCGGTGATGGAGACACCCTTGCCATAGAGGCGCTGGACCAGAGACGGGTCGTTCGGCGCATAGGTCTGGAAGGTGCGGCCATCGCTGAACGTGCCGGAAATCTCGGGCCCCTGGATAAGCACGTCGCGGACGCGGCCCTGATCGACCTCGTTCAGCAGCTGGGAGAAGCTGATGTCGTTCGCCGCCTGACGCTGGCCCGGATTCTGGAACAGCGAGAACAATGCCAGCAGCAAGAGAACGATGATCACCCAGAGGGCAAAATTGCGGATGTTGGCGTTCATCATTATCCTTTCGGCGCCGGGCGAGCCCCGACGCGGGGGGCCTGCCGATGCCGGCGCCGCTCCCTTTCGTTCGGTAATTTAGGTCCGCACCCGCGGATTGCCAAGATGCCCCGGTTGATACGCTTGGACGCGGTTGCGCAAATCCTCGTCAAGTAGCGGGCAGCCCGGCACGACGAAGCGGGGCGGCGGCGATGACGAGCTGGTCCTTCTCCAGCCGGACCAGCGCGCCGGCGAGGGTGCGGCCCGCCGGGCCGGGATGGCCTGCATGGTCCAGAATCCAGCGCATCAGGGCCTCGAGCTTGCCCAGCTCGGCCGGCCCCTCATGGCCGAGATGCTCCACCAGCCGCGCGAGAAGGCGCAGGCCGATCTCCTCCGGAAGGGCAAGAAAGGCGGACCGGTTGAGCTTCAGCGGGCCGCCGTCGGCCCAGGGCGCGGGGCAGAGCCGCGCCACCGCCTCCTCCGTCGCCTGCTGAAGGGCAGCTTCGGCGCGGCTCATGCGCTGTGCGAAGCGGCCAAGCCCTTCCGCATCCAGTCCTTCGGCCGCGAGCGCCGGCAGAAGATGCGCCCGCAGCCGGGCGCGGGCAAAGCGATGGTCAGTATTGGACGGGTCCTCGGCCGCCTCGACCCCCGCCGCCTGGCAGGTGGCGACCAGAACCGCCTTCGGCAACGACAGGAACGGGCGCAATAGCACGAAATCGCCGATGCGGCGCTCCGCTGACATGCCTCCAAGCCCCGAGAGCCCCGAGCCCCGGAGCAGCCGAAACAGAACGGTCTCGGCCTGATCGTCGCTCGTATGCGCCGTCGCCAGTGCCCCGGCGCCGATCGCCCCCGCGTGGGCCGCGAGCAGCGCGTAGCGGGCATTGCGGGCGGCCTCCTGCAAACCCGCCGCGGGACGGTCGCCCTCCCAGTTCAGGATGGTATGGGGAATGTCGAGCCGGGCGCAGAGCGCCGCGACCGTCTCCGCCTCCTGCCGCGCCGCCCGGCGCAGGCCGTGATCGACGGTGGCCGCCGCAATCTCAGGCCCCGCCTCGCGCTCCGCCCGCCAAAGATGGGCGAGCAGCAGCAGCGCCGTGGAGTCCGGACCGCCGGAAACGGCGAGGAGCACCTTGCGGTGCCCCTCGAAGCTGCGGAACAGGGTCGGCAAATCCAGCGAGCGCGGATCGCCGGCGCCATGACGGCCGGCCCTGCGGGGCGGCGGACCTTCAGCAGCGGGCACGCTTCTGTTCCCGTTCAACGCCCTGGCGCACCGTCGCTGATGCCTTGGGATATTTGTTGCCGACCGCGTTGTAGGTCGCGCAGGCCGCGTCTTTCTCACCGATCGCCGCCAGCGACTGGCCCAGCCGCAGCAGAGCGTCCGGCGCCTTCACCGCATTGGGATAATCACTCGACACTTTGAGGAAGCTCTGCGCCGCTTCCTTGTACATCTGTCGCTGATAGTCGGCCTCGCCCATCCAGTAATAGGCGTCCGGCACGGCGCGGTCGCTGGGGTATTGCCGTATGAAGGTCTGGAAGCCCTGCGAGGCCTGGGCATAGTCCTGCCGCAGCACATAGCCATAGGCCAGATCGTAAAGGTCCTTCGGCGTGTTGGTCGGCGGCTGCGTCGCGAGGTCCTGCCCACCGGCCGCCGGAGCACCCGAGCCAAGGTCGACCGGCGCACCGACGCCATCAGCGCTGCCGGGAGCGGACGGCGGGGTCGTGCCGAGGGGCCGCGGCGCGCCGGGCGCCGTCGGCTGGGCATTCGGGTCGAACGCATCGGACCGCCGGCTACTGGTAGCGGCAGGCTGGCCGGCCCGCGCCGGGGCCGCCGCGGCGGCGGCAGGCGCGGCTCCGGCCGCCGCAGCAGCGGCTCCGGCACCACCGCCGGCGCGATAGTCCATCTCCTGCTGGGTGCGCTTGAGCTGGGCTTCGAGCTGCTGATTCTTGAACTGCAGTTCCTCGATCTGCCCGGTCATCTGCCGCATCTGGTTCTCGATGCGGTCGAGGCGCGAGCTCACGGCGTCGCTCTCGCCGGCCGGCGGCGCCTGTGAGCCCTGGCCAACCTGCCCGGGCGGCTTGAACAGATTGCCGAAGAAATCGCCGTTCTGCTGCGCCAAAGCCGAACCGGGCAGCGCGACGGCCGCGAGGCCGAATGACAGCAGGAAGGCCCGCAGGGGCATGACTCGCAGGATCATGATGTTCGGTGCTTGAGCAACATTCGCAAGGGGTCGGCCACGTCACCGACACCGAACCAGCATACCGGGCCGATCGCGACCAAAGTGTGGCCCATCAGTGCCTTGCCGCCACGCTGCCGGCCGACCGCCGCTTGCGCGGACGCCCGCCGGCAACGCTCAGGTCGGCGATGTCACGAGCCCGGATTGTTCAGCACCGTGACCGCGCGGCGGTTCTGCGACCAGCACGAAATATCGTTACACACCGCGACCGGACGCTCCTTGCCATACGAAATGGTGCGCATGCGGTGGGCCTGGATGCCGCGGCTCACGAGATAGTCGCGCACGCTCTGGGCGCGGCGTGCGCCGAGCGCAATGTTGTACTCGCGGGTGCCGCGCTCGTCGGCGTGACCTTCGATGGTGAAGGTGTAGCGGTTGTACTGCTGCAGCCACTGGGCCTGCTTGTCGAGCGTGGCGCGGGCCTCGGGCGAGAGGTCGGTCTGGTCACTGTCGAAGAACACCCGATCACCGACCGAGACGACGAATTCCTGCGGGCTGCCGGCGGGAGCCGAGCCAAGAGCACCACCGACGCCGCCGCGGCCGTCCATCGGGTTCTTGGCGCAGGCCGCAGCGAGCAGCGCGAGGCCGATGATGAGTGCGGTGCGCGAACCGCGGACGATGCGCAGCATACGGGTCATTCCGGTGACTCCTGATGTCCTTCGGCCGGATGACCCCGGCCTCGTGTTTTCTTGGTTAACTCATGAAGCGTCATGGTTGATGAAACCTTGCCGCAACCGCTCGACTCTCGTCAGAAAGCGGAAACCCCTCATTATGGTTTCCAACTCATTATCTCGGCCGGATCGGCGCCTTCAGGAGCGCAGCGGCGACCAGGCCGGATCGGAGGCGTAGCTCGGCGTGGGAACCCGCTGTTCGTTGTAGCCGGTCACGTCGACCGTATAGAGCTGGGGCCCACCCGACCCGCCCAGATCGCGGAAGAACATGATGACCCGGCCATTGGGCGCGAAGGTGGGACCCTCATTGTGGTAGCCCTCGGTCAGGATGCGCTCGCCCGACCCGTCGGTGCGCATGATGCCGATGGCAAAGCGCCCGTTCGCCTGCTTCGTGAAGGCGATGGTATCGCCGCGCGGCGACCATACCGGCGTCGAATACCGGCCGTCGCCAAACGAGATGCGGCGCGGATTGGAGCCGTCGGCGCCCATCAGGTAAATCTGCGAGGTGCCGCCGCGGTCGCTTTCGAACACGATCTGGGTGCCATCGGGCGAATAGCACGGCGCGGTGTCGATGGCGGCGGTGTCGGTGAGCCGGGTCGTTGCCTTGGAGCGCAGGTCCATCACGAAGATGTTGGAATCGCCGCCCTGCTGCAGGCTGAGGATGACGCGCTGGCCGTCCGGGCCAAAACGGGGCGAGAAGCTCATGCCCGGGAAGTTGCCCACCACCTCGCGCTGGCCGGTCTCGATATTGAGGAGGTAGACGCGCGGTTCGGCGCGCCCATAGGACATGTAGGTGATTTCCTGGCTGGTCGGCGAGAAGCGCGGCGTCAGCACGAGATCATCGCCACGGGTCAGATAGGTCACGTTTGCCCCGTCCTGATCCATGATCGCGAGGCGCTTGACGCGCTTTTCCTTAGGGCCGGATTCATCCACGAACACGATGCGGGTGTCGAAATAGCCCTTCTCACCCGTCAGCCTCTCATAGATGGCGTCGGCAATGATGTGGGCGACCCGCCGCCAGTTTTCCGGCTGGGTGAAATACTGCTGGCCGATGAGCTGCTGCCCGGCGAACACGTCCCACAGCCGGAACTCCGCCTTGACCCTGCCGTCGGGCTGGCGGGTCATGCGGCCGGTGACCAGCGCCTGCGCATTGATGACGCGCCAGTCCTGGAAGCGGGGCGAGGCGTCGGGGTTGGTGATCTTCTCGACGAAGGCGGCAGGGTCGATCGGCGCGAACAGTCCGGAACGGCGCAGATCCGCCGAGATGATCTGGGTGACGCCTTTGCCGGCCTCGACATCCTGCGGGCTGCCGCCCCCTACGAAATCGGTGATGGCGATCGGCAGCGCCTGCACCGTGCCCTGCGTCACGTCGAGCCGGAGCACCGCGCCGGCCGGACCCACCCCCGCGAGCCCCGCGCCGGCGAGCGCGCCGGCCCCGGTCAGCAGCGTGCGGCGGGAAAACACCGGCCCGCGCTTCGGAAGCAGCAGGCCGGAACCCTCGGGACGGAACGACGCGGACGGACGGATCAACTCTGTCATTTTCAATCTCGGGCAGTCGGCAATGGCGGCATGAACGCTCACCCGCGCACGATGTCGCGGGGATCGAAGGTGATCTCGATATCCTTCCACGCCTCGTACTTCGAGGGCGAAAGCATGTCGAAGGGCTGGCCGCGGAAGATGGCGCGGATCGCACTGTCGCGAGCGGTCATAAAAAACTGGCTCTGGCCGGAGGTGATCACCTGAGGCGGCCCCGCCAGCGTCCCGTCGATGTTCAGCCGGATCCGCACCGTGACGATGAGCTCCTGGGGGTTGGCCGCGCCGGCCGGCGGGTTCCACAGACCCATCAGCCGCGCCCGCAGGGCGTCGATCTCGGTCTGCGACAGCCGGGCGGCGGAACCCGTGGAGGCGCCAAGGGCCGCGGTGTTGTTGATGGTGTCGCCGATCGCGGCCTGACGCGAGGGTGTGCGCTTGTCCAGCAGGGCGGCAATCTGGTTGGTGTCGAACTTGCGCTCTTCCTGGTCACGCGGCGGCGCCTGCACCACCGGCTTGGGCGGTGGCGGCTTCTTCGGCGGCATGGGCGGGGGAGCCGGCGGAATCTGGGCCAGCTTTTCCTCGGGCTTCGGCTCCGGCGGCTTAGGCTCCGGCGGCTTCGACTTCAGCGCCTCGGCATCAGGGGGCGGCGGCGCGGGGGCGGGCTTGGCTTCGGCCTGTGCCGGCGCGGGCGGCTTGGGCTCCGGCGGCTTCACCTGGGGCGGCGGAGGCGGGGGCGGCGGCGGAGGCTCGTTCGCCGCCTTCACCTCCGGCTTCTCGGAAACCGGGGCCTCGAGATTCTCCGCGGGCTTCGGCGTCGGCGCGACCTTCTCGACCACCGGCTTCGGCGCCTCGGCCTTCGGCGCGTCCTTCTTGCCGGCCATCATCTGCGACAGCTCGTCATCCGACACGATGTCGATCGGCATCGACTCCGCCGGCGCCACGTCGAAAGGATGCGGCGAGGCGAAGGAGAAGATCATGAAGGCCAGAATGCCGCCATGGAGAACAGCCGAGGAGATGAGGCCCGCGCGCATGGCCGCTCAGTTCCCCTGCTCGACGTCCGAGACCAGTGCCACGCGCTTGAAGCCGGCGCCGGACAGCCGTCCCATCACCTTCATCACGGTGCCGTAGTCGACCGTCTTGTCGCCGCGGACGAAGACCCGCTCGTCATAGCCAGCCTTGGCGATGGCCTGCAGCTTCGGCACCACCTCGTCAACCTGGATCTCGGTGTCCTGCAGGAAGATCTGACCCTTGGCGTTGATCGAGATGACCAGCGGCTCCTTGTCCTGCTCAACCGCCTTGGCCTCGGTCTGGGGCAGCTCCAGCGGCACGCCGACCGTGAGCATCGGGGCCGCCACCATGAAGATGATGAGCAGAACCAGCATCACGTCGACCATCGGGGTGACGTTGATCTCCGACATGACGGCACCGCCGCCGCGCCGACGCGAGCGCCGCGACTGCCAGCCCCCTGCCCCGGCTCCGCCCATGCCCATCGATCAGCCCCGCTCGTCGATCTGCCGCGACAGGATGGCGGAAAACTCGTCCGCGAACCCCTCCAGCCGCAGCGCCTGGCGATTCACCTGCGACACGAACTTGTTGTAGAAAATCGTCGCGGGAATGGCGGCGATGAGGCCGATTGCGGTCGCGAACAGCGCCTCGGCGATGCCGGGGGCCACCACGGCGAGGCTGGTGTTCTTGGAGGCGGCGATCGACTGGAAGCTGGTCATGATGCCCCACACCGTGCCGAACAGGCCGATGAAGGGACCGGCGGAGCCAACCGTCGCCAGAACGAGCAGCCGGTTCTCCAGCCGCTCGACCTCCCGGGCGATGGTCACGTCCATCACCTTGTCGAGCCGCTGGGTGAGGCCGGCGAAGGACCGGGCGCCGCCCTCATAGGAACGCTTCCATTCGCGCATGGCGGCCACGAAGATGGCGGCCATGGCGTGGTTGGGGCGGGAAGAAAGCGAGCGGTAGAGCTCCTCGAGGCTCTGCCCGGACCAGAAGACCTGCTCGAAGCGGTCCATCTGCCGCTTCATGCGGGTGAAGAGGATCGTCTTGTCAATGATGATCGCCCACACCCAGACCGACGCCACCACGAGGCCCGCCATGACGAACTTCACGATGAAATGGGCCTGAAGGAACAGACCGATAAGAGACAGGTCGGCACTCGGGGCGGCCATCGCCGTCTGTGCCACGTCGGCAGGATTCATCTGATCAAAACCTCGCACCAGGGCTGGCGCATCGCCCGGCTCACACCGGTCCGCAGCTCTTCATCACGTCCGTCAAGCCGGGGTGGCGACGAAACCGTTCCGCGAGGCCGCCACCACGGCCCGTTCCGCAGGACCCACCGAACGTAAACCCGTGTTCTGCGTGGATTCTGACGAAACTTGGGCGCATGTCGGCCCGCCTCGCCCCCATCTAAGACGGACTAGGGTTAATAGCGCGTTACCGTTGCGGCATTGCAACAGCCGTGTTGCACGGCCGATGCGGTGTCCACCACTGCTTCAGCCGGCGGGGGCCTCGGCCTGAGCGGCCTTCATTGCCGCGCGCAACGCGTCGGGGATGCGGCGGGCGCGGCCCTGGGCGACGAATGCGACCTTCACCTTCGCCTCGACCAGAAGATCGGGGCCGCGCATCACCTTCTGGTGCAGGGTGATGGAGGCACCGGCGACCTCGGACGGGCTGGTGTGAACCTCCAGAACATCGTCGAACCGCGCCGGCCGGACATAGTCGATGCTCATCGAGCGCACCACGAAGGCGAAGCCGGGCGCCTCTTCCTGCGCCTGACCGAACAGCTCGCCCTGGCTCACGCCGATCAGCCGCAGATGGTCGGAGCGGGCGCGCTCCATGAATTTCAGATAGTTGGCGTGATAGACGATGCCGGTGAAGTCGGTGTCTTCGTAATAGACCCGCACCGGCAGCACATGGCCGCCCGGCACCAGGCGGCCGGCGAGATGCAGGAAGGGGTCGGCGGCGGAGAAGACGGGGCGCTCGGTCATAACCGCCCTATAGACGAGGCCGCGCCCCTTGTGAACAAAGGGCGCGGCCATCACGTTGCGTCAATCGGCGAGCGGCGTCGGCAGGGCTCAGCCCTGGGGGCCTTCCGGCCCGGAGGGGCCGGGCTGGCCGGCGGGGCGGCAGCGGCGGTCGGCCATGAACTGGTCGAACTCCGCCTTGTCCTTGGCCTGGCGCAGCCGCTCTAGGAAGGAGCGGAAATCGCGCTGCTCCTCCTCGAGTCGGCGCAGCGTCTCCTGCCGGTACTCGTCGAAGGCGGCATTGCCGCTGGAGCTGAAGCCGCGGCTCCAGCGATCACCGAAGGCACTGCGGAAGGCATCGCGCCCCCGGTCCTGCCACTGCGCGAAGTCGCGCGGACTGCGGCATCCCATACGTCCACTCCCTATCGAAAAGGCCAGAACCGCGAGCCCCAGGGGCCACCAGGCCATGAAGCCCAGCACCGTGAGCGCGATCCAGGCCGGCTTGCCGTAATTGTCGAGCTTGTGAGCAAACTCCATGGCGTCTTTCCCGGTGAGATCATCGAGTGAATGTTAATCACATTTACATAGGTAGGAAAACCTCGGCGCTTTGTCAATGGAGCACCCCTCCACTTTACGCTTGGGGAGCGCCGAGACCGCGGAGATAGACCAGAAAGGCGGCTTCCAGCAGGTCTTCCGGCGACATCGGCACCTTGCGGCGGGCGGCGTCGGCGCGGCCGAACAGCGAGGCGACGCCATGCGCCAGCGCCCAGGTGTGGAGTGCCACCATCAGCGCGGGCGGGCGCACCGGGCCCGGCATGTCCGCCACCACCGCCTCCGCAGCCTCGCGCAGCACACCGAAGGCCCGCTGGCTCGCCTGCTGGAGGGCGGCATTGCCCTCCACCGCGATGCCGGATTCGAACATGGCGACGTAGTCGGCGGCGTGGGTCCGGGCGAAGTCGAGATAGGCCCGGCCCATACGCTCGAACGCTTCCGCGGGGCGAGGCCGCCCCCTGTCCCAGCCTTTCAGCAGCGCCTCGGCGAAACGTTCGAAACCGGCCGCCGCGACGGCGGCAAGCAGCTCCTCGCGATCGCGGAAATGGCGATAGGGTGCGGCGGGACTGACGCCGGCGCGGCGCGCCGCCTCGGCGAAGGTCGCGCCGGAGGGGCCGCGCTCCGCAATCAGTTCAAGCGCGGCCTTCATCAGGGCTTCCCGGAGGTTGCCGTGGTGATAGCCGCGGGATTCGCCGCCTTTGGACCCGCTCATGTGAAAAGGGCTTACATCACAGCTGCCGCCGCGTCGATGCCGGAAGCGCGGCGGCTATTCATCGCCGGCATCGAACAGCGGCATCTGCGCCGTGGTCGTGGGGACCGCGAGGCCCAGATGGCGGAACGCGCCGGCCGTCAGCACCCGTCCGCGGGGGGTGCGCTGGACGAATCCCTGCTGCACCAGATAGGGCTCGATGATCTCCTCGATCGCGTCGCGCGGCTCGGAGAGGGCGGCGGCAATGGTTTCAACGCCCACCGGCCCGCCGCCGTAATTCATTGCGATCATTGAGAGATATCGCCGGTCCATCTGGTCGAGCCCGGCCTGGTCGACCTCGAGGTGGCGCAGCGCATGGTCGGCCGCGACCTGGTCGATACTGGCCCGCCCCGCCACCAGCGCGAAGTCCCGCACCCGCCGCAGCAGCCGCCCGGCGATGCGGGGGGTGCCGCGGGCGCGGCGGGCGATCTCGCGCGCGCCGTCCGGGGTGATCGCGATGCCGAGCACCCGCGCGCCGCGTGTAACCACCAGCGTCAATTCCTCAACCGTGTAGAAATTGAGCCGGATCGGGATGCCGAACCGGTCGCGCAAAGGTGTCGTCAGTAGTCCCGAGCGGGTGGTGGCGCCGACAAGGGTAAATTTCGACAGCGATATCTTCACCGAACGGGCCGCCGGCCCCTCGCCGATGATGAGGTCCAGCTCGTAATCTTCCATGGCTGGGTAGAGAATTTCCTCCACCGCCGGATTCAGCCGGTGAATCTCGTCGATGAACAGGACATCGCGTTCCTCAAGATTGGTCAGCAGCGCCGCGAGGTCGCCCGCCTTGGCGATGACGGGGCCGGAGGTGGAGCGGAAACCGACCCCCAATTCCCGCGCAACTATTTGAGCCAGCGTCGTTTTTCCCAATCCCGGGGGGCCGACGAACAGCACGTGGTCGAGCGCCTCGCCCCGGCTTTTCGCCGCCTTGATGAAGACGTCGAGATTGGCGCGGGCCTGTTCCTGACCCACGAATTCGCCCAGCATCTGCGGGCGCAGCGAGGTTTCGGCGTCGTCTTCCCGCCGTTCCGGGGTGATGAGGCGCCCTTTGCTCATGCCCGCCCCCCGCGCGAAAGCGGTGGCTGGTCGGTGCGGTGAGGTGGACGATGTGTCCATTCATCCGCCCCTGGAGGCCGATGGGAGCGATGCGGCGGCTCCGGCGCCCGCGCCACCCGGCTCACCGGGCGAGTTCCTTCAGCCCGGCGCGGATCAGGCGGGCGGTGTCGGCCCCCTCCCCCAGCTCGCGCAGCGCGGTGGCGACGGCGGCGCTGGCCTGGAGCTGGGCGTAGCCGAGATTGACCAGCGCCGAGACCGCGTCCGCCACCGGGGCGGGCGCGGCGCCGGTGTCGAGCGCGCCGGCGAGGCCGGTCACCGCCGGGTCGAGCGTGGCGAAGCCGGGCGCCTTGTCCTTCAGCTCGGCGACGATGCGGGCGGCGACCCGTGGGCCGACGCCATTGGCGCGCGACACCATCGCCTTGTCGCCCACCGCGATGGCGTTGGCGAGCTCGGCGGGGGAAAGCACCGAGAGCACGGAGAGCGCCACCTTGGAGCCGACCCCCTGCACCTGCTGCAGCAGGGTGAACCACGCCTTCTCCGCCTCGGAGGCGAAGCCGTAGAGCCGGATCATGTCCTCGCGCACGAAGGTCTCGATGAACAGGGTCGCCGCCTCGCCCGCCGCCGGCAGCGCCTGCAGGGTGCGGCCGGAGCAGTGGACGAGATAGCCGACGCCGTGCACGTCGAGGATCACGTGCTCCTCGCCATAGCTGTCGACGACGCCCTTCAGCTTCCCGATCATCGCTCGCCACCGCTCCTGTGAGGCTGCCGATCCCCCGCCCCGGCCCTCATGCCGGGGTGGCGCCGAGCACGGCGGCGCGCAGCGCCGCGGCGCCCCTATGCTGCGCATGGGTGATGGCGACCGCAAGCGCGTCCGCCGCGTCGTCGCTCTCGACATCGGAACGCGGCAGCAGCACCTTGATCATCATGCGGATCTGGCCCTTTTCGGCGCGGCCGGCGCCGACCACGGTCTTCTTCACCAGCAGCGCGGCATATTCCGCCACCGGCAGCCCCGCCAGCGCCGGGGTGAGCATCACCACCCCGCGGGCCTGGCCGAGCTTCAGGGTGGAAGCGGGGTTCATGTTGACGAAGGTTTCCTCCACCGCCGCCTCGTCCGGGGCGTGGGCGCGGATGACGGCGGCGAGGCCGTCATGCAGCGCCGCCAGCCGGGCGGCGAGCGGGGCGTCCTCGGGCGGCAGCACCGCGCCGCAGGCGACATAGGACAGCCGGGTGCCCGACGCCTCGATGATCCCCCAGCCGGTGCGGCGGAGGCCGGGGTCGAGACCGAGAATGCGAATCGGGGGGGTCGCCATGCCCAAGGGCGTAGCTGAACAAAGGACGAACGGAAAGGCCGCGGGCGGCGCCGTCGCCGCCGCCGCGCCGGCATGGTGAAGGAAGGGTGAACGCGGACGCGGCGGGATGGGCGCGTCACGGCGGCGGCCTTCCCTTGCGGCCGCATCGGCGCGGGGTACAATCATGCCGGGTGGGGAGCGTGCATGACGATCGGGTCGATCCTTCTTCTGGCGGCGGCCATCGGCAGCGGCGTGATCGCCGTGGAATCACGCGAGCCCCGCTTCTTCGACCACGTTCCCAGGGCACGGCCGTGGAGCGGCGGCTGGACCGCCCCGGCCCTGAGCGAAAAGCAGAAGCGCGCGGCTTTCGTGCCCTATGCCCGGGCGGCGAGCGACTGTCTCGCCGGGGCGGTGGCGCGCAACCCGCGGTTTGCCGAGGCAGCGCGCGAGGGCACGGTGACGGCGCTGGCGGCCGAGGCCGTTCCCTTCTGCGTCGAGCCGCTGCTCGCCATGGAGGAGGCCCATGACCGCTATTACGGCCCCGGCACCGGCCACGCCTTCCTGACGGGGCCCTATGTCGAGGGGCTCGGGGCGGCGCTGGAATCCCGCCTCGGCCGGCGCATCGCGGCGCTGCGCGCGGCGGGTGGGCCGCCGGGAGGCCCGGCCGCCATTCTCGATGCCACCGCCGTCGACCGCTACCTCGTGCTGGCGAGCCGGGAGGACCTCGACGCCGCGATCCTGGTGGCGCAGGACTTGCTGCCGACCTTTCCCCGCCTCTTCGTGTCCCGCGCCGCGAACGGGCGGTTCGCCATCGTCCTCGGCCCCATTCCCACCCGCTTCGCCGGCGAGATGCGCGACGCGTGGAAGCGCGAGGGCAAGATTCCGCCGGATTCCTTCATCGCCGACGGCACCCGGCTGTCCGGCCCGATCTGGGACGCGACCTCTCCCCGCCGGCCGGCGATCGCGAGCGTTCCGCCGGCCGCGGCCCCGGCGGCCGCGCCCGTGCCCGCCACACCCGCTACCCCCACACCCGCCACGCCGACGCCCGCCGCGCCTCCTGCGCCGGCCGCCGCCGAGCACGGCACCTATACCGGCAGCGGCTTCTTCATCGCCGAGGATGGCTCCCTGCTGACCAATGCCCATGTCGCGGGCGACTGCCGCTCGCTCTCGGTCCGGGGCTACGGGCCGGCGCTGCTGATCCGCAAGGACGCCGCAAACGACCTCGCCCTCATCCGGCTGAACGCCGGCACGCCGAAGGCGGTGGCGCGGCTGCGCGGCGAGCCGGTGCGGCCCGGTGCCAGCGCGCTCGTGCTCGGCTATCCCCTCTCCGATCTGCTCGGCAGCGCCATCAACGTCACCGCCGGCATGGTCAGCAGCCTGTCGGGCCTCGATGGCGACACCCGCTACTTCCAGTTCACCGCGCCGCTGCAGCCGGGCAATTCCGGCGGGCCGGTGCTCGATTCGACCGGCCGGGTCATGGGGATCGCCACCGCCAAGCTCAACGACATGGTGACGCTCAAGCTCGCCGGCACCATTCCGCAGAACGTGAACTTCGCGCTCGGCAATGGCGCGGTGCTGGCCTTCCTCCACGCCGCCGAGATTCCGGCCCGGATCGAGCCGCCCGGCCCGGAGCTGAAGACGGAGGACCTCGCCGAGGCCGGCAGCCGCTTCACCGCACAGGTGGTCTGCGAGCGCTGAGCCGGCGGCGCCCGCCGCCGCCCGTTTCACAGGGCAGCACCGTCTCCCGGCCGCCGGAGGGGCCGAAGGCCACCGGTGCCACCGCTGCGGGCGGGCGACGCGGCGGATGGGGGCATCGGCGCGCGAAGGGCGCGGGAAAGCCGACGGCAGCCTTTCCAGCCCGGCGGCCTTCGCCCAACATGCCGGGAGGACCGACCCGGCCGCACCCGGCCGCCATTCCCCCGGCTGGAGGGCCGCATGCGCATCGCCGTCATCGCCGACGTCCATGGCAACAGCCTCGCGCTCGCCGCGGTGCTCGCCGAGCTGCGGGGGGCGGGGGCCGATCTCCTCGTCAATCTCGGCGACCTCGTCTCCGGCCCGTTCGATCCCCGCGCCAGCGCCGGGGCGCAGATGGCCCTCGACGCCGCCACCCTCGCCGGCAACCATGAACGCCAGGTCCTGAACGGCGGCAGCGGCGCGCTCGACGTGCTGGCGCGCGAGCGGCTCGACCCCGCGCATCTCGACTGGATGGCGGGCCTGCCGCCCACCCTGTCGCTGGCCGACGGCGAGGTCTTCGCCTGCCACGGCAGCCCGGCGGGCGGGGATGACGACTACCTGCTGGAAGATATCGACGCCGGCCGCACGGTGCTGGCGGCGGAAGCCGCCATATTGCCGCGGCTGGCCGGGGTGGGGGCGGCCCGGCTCGTGCTGTGCGGCCACACCCACACGCCGCGCGTGGTGGCGGTCGGCGGGGTGCTGGTGGTCAATCCCGGCAGCGTCGGCATGCCGGCCTACCGCGCCGGGCCGCCGGTGCCCCATGTGGTGGAGGCCGGCGCGCCCCATGCCCGCTACGCCGTGGTGGAGCGGCGCGCCGGCGGCTGGGCGGCCGAGCTGCGCGCCGTGCCCTACGACGCCGAAGCCGCCGCCCGGCAGGCCGAGGCGCTCGGCTTTGCCGGCCTCGCCCATGCCGCCCGGACCGGGCGCCTGCCGCCGGCCTGAACGCGGCGCCCTCGATCGGGGCGGCAGACCCCGCCCCCGCGTCCCCTGCCCCCGCGTCCCCTGCCCCCGCGTCCCCTGCCCCCGCGTCCCCTGCCCCGCGCCTCAGCCCCGGCCGAGCGCGCCGCTGGCGAGCGTGACGCCCACCCCGGTCGCGATCACCCCGATGATGGCGGCGAGATCGGGATGCTCCCCCAGCACGGGAATCGCGATCAGCGTCGCCAGCGCCGGCACCAGCCCGGTGAAGGCGGCGGCGCGGGAGGAGCCCAGCCGGTTCAGCGCGGTGCCGAAGCCCATCAGCGCCACCACGCCCGAGAGCAGGCCCTGCATGACGAGCTGGAACAGCACCTCCGGGCCATAGCCCTGCTGCACCGCCTCCACCACGCCGGGCAGGCCATAGGGCGTCAGCACCAGGGTCGACCACAGCCCGACCAGCCCGACCAGCTCCGTCACCTTCAGCCCGGTGCGGGGAAAGGCGAGCGTATAGCCCGCCCACATGCTGGCCCCGAGCAGCAGCAGCAGGTGGCCCCGCCACGCGCCGTCGGAGAAATGCAGCAACCCGCGCCCGCTCAGCGTCAGCACGCCGAGCGCGATGCAGGCGAAGCCGGCGATCCGCAGCCGGCCGAGCCGCTCGCGGAACCAGAATACCGAGATCAGCGCCACGATGAGCGGCATGGTGCCCGGCAGCAGCGGGCCGACATCGGCCGCCGGCACGAAACGCATCGCGTTGCCCACCACCAGGAAGAACAGCCCGCCCGCGCCGAAGAAGCAGGCCAGGAAGGGCACGAGGTTGCGCTTGGGCCACAACCCCACCTTCAGCCAGAACGGCGCCAGCACCACGGCGGAGACCACGAAGCGCAGCCAGCCCAGCGTCGCCGGCGGCAGGTGGCCGTGCACGGCGTGGCGGGTGGAGACGATCCAGCCGCCCCAGATGGTGACGGCCAGCAGCGCCCCGGCATAGCCGATGAGCCGGTTGCGCAGGGCGCCGGGGGTGGCCGGGGCGGCGGAGCCGGCGGCCGGGGCGGTGGGCGAGGAGGAGGACATCGGGGCTTTCCGGCCGCGGGGCGGCGTTGGACGGGCGGTGCGCCACCCGGCGGAACGGGCGGCGGGCGCGGGCGTAACATGGCGAGGGCGAGGGGCGGCGACAAACGCGTTTTGGCGATGGATTCCTCGCCTGGCGCTGATGGAACCGTCGCCGGCCCCACCGCCCGGCACGGCTCCGCGAGGCTGCGCCGGCAAGGATGCGCCGGGCTGTGCCGATGCCCCCCGCCTGCCCCGCTCACCGCCGCTCTGCCGGCACCGTCCGGCCTTTAAATCGCTCCCCGACTCTGCGATAGGCAACGCATCATCCGGTCCGCGCGCGGGCCGGCGTGCCTGCGGGCCGGCGGCGCCGGGCCCGGCGCGGCACGCTTCCGCAGCCCTCTTCGCGCCAGACTGGCCCCCGGCTCCCGCCATGTCGTTCGACTTCGCACTGATCTGGGCCTGCGTCGCCACACTGGTCGCCGGCATCACCCGCGGCTTTTCCGGCTTCGGCGGCGCGCTCATCTTCGTGCCGCTGGTGAGCGCGGCGTTCGGGCCGCAGGTCGCGGCGCCGGTGCTGCTGCTGGTCGACACGGTGATGACGCTGCCGATCGTCGGGCGGGCGCTGCGCGGCTGCGTCTGGCGCGAGGTCGCCCCGCTCGCGGCCGGCGCGGTGCTCACCGTGCCGGCGGGCGTCGCGCTGCTGCGCCACATCGACCCGGTGGCGCTGCGCTGGCTGCTGGCGGCGGTGGCGGTGGCGCTGCTCGCCTTGCTGATGTCGGGCTGGCGCTATGGCGGGCGGCCGCGGCTGTGGGTGACGCTGGCGGTGGGCGCGGTGGCCGGCGTGTTCGGCGGCGCGGCGCAGATGTCCGGCCCGCCGGTGGTGGCCTACTGGCTCGGCGGCCAGCAGAACCCGCTGCAGGTGCGCACCAACCTGTTCGGCTTCTTCGCCGTGGCGACGGTGGCGAGCGGCACCGCCTATCTCGCCAGCGGCATGTTTACGGCCGAGGTGCTGCGGCTGGCGGTGGTGCTGGGGCCGCTCTATGCGGCGGGGGTGTGGCTCGGCTCGCATGCCTTTTCCCGCGCGGCGGACCATCACTACCGGATCGCGGCCTATGTCATCATCGCGCTGGCGGCGCTGGCCAGCCTGCCGCTGCTCGACCCGCTGCTGCGGCCGTGAGGGCCGGGGCCCGGGGCTATGCCGGATCGTCGAGCGGCAGGTCGGGCGGGCGGCGGCGCACCGCGTCGCGGCAGCGGCGGGCGAGCCGGCCGACCCGGCGCAGCGCCTCGACCACATAGACCCGCACATTGCGCAGCGCGGCGTTGGAGAGCGGCGCCCGCGCCCAGGGCGAGCGGGCGCGGTGGGCCCGCCAGATCGCGGTGGCGGGGTGGCGGCAATCGGCGTGGTTGGGCTTGGAGCGGCCGACGAAATGGATGATGTTCGCCGCCGCGAACCCCTCCACATTGCCGCTGCGGCGCGAGACATAGGAGGTCTCGTAGTAGTTCCAGGTGCGCGGCAGCTCCTGCCAGCGCCCGGCGAGGGCGAGATTCAGCGCGTCCTGGTCCATGAGGCGCAGCCGGTCGCCCTGGTTCAGCGCGATGTCGAGGCTGTGGCGGGAGAGACCGGCGGCGCGCCAGGCGGCGGGGTCGATCAGCAGCACGCCGGAATTGAGATAGGGCGTGTCCTCCGGCAGGCCGAGCCGGCGGTTCCACTCGCCATGGGCGGAGGTGCGGGCATCGCGGACGGCGGCCACCGCATGGCCGCCCATCTCCACCTCCACCAGCGGCGCCAGCGGCGCGTTGATGAGGGTGTCGCAGTCGACATAGAGCATCCGCTCGCCCACCTGCGGCAGCAGATGGGGAATGAGGAGGCGCACATAGGCGGAGGGGCTGACATGGGTGCGCGCCACCAGCCGGCCGAGCACGTCGCGGATGGACTGGTCGACGTCGTGGATGTGCAGGTCCGCCGGGCGGGGATGGCAGGCCGAGAGGCGGGCGCGGTCCCGGTCGGTGAGGCCGGTGCCGAAGACGTGCACGGCCGAGACGGCCTCCCCGCCATGCGCCGCCAGCGACAGCAGCATGACGCCGGTGAGCTCGACATAGGTACGGTCGGTGACCGTGACGACCGTGAGGCGGCGCACGGCGCCCTCCCAGTTGCGGGGCGCGGGCGCGCCCCGAAGGACGCTCAGGCGCTCATCTTCGCCATGAGGCCTTCGGAGATCTCGAAATTGGCGTAGACGTTCTGGACGTCGTCATTGTCTTCCAGCGTGTCGACCAGCCGGATCAGCTTCTCCGCCACCTCGTCGTCGACCGCCACGGTGTTCTGCGGGCGCCAGACCAGGCCGGACTTGCGCGGCTCGCCGAAGCGGGCTTCCAGCGCGCGGGCCACCTCGTGCAGGTTCTCCACCGAGCAGACCACCTCATGGCCGTTCTCGTCGGAGGAGACGTCGTCCGCCCCCGCCTCGATCGCCGCTTCCAGCATGTCGTCGGCCGACGCCTTGGCGGCGTCGAAGGCGATGACGCCGATGCGGTCGAACATGAAGGACACCGCGCCGGTCTCGGCCAGCGCGCCGCCGGACTTGGTGAAGTAGGAGCGCACTTCCGAGGCGGTGCGGTTGCGGTTGTCGGTCAGCGCCTCGACGATGACGGCGACGCCGCCGGGGCCATAGCCCTCGTAGCGGATCTCGTCATAGTTCTCCGCGTCGCCGCCCAGCGCCTTCTTGATGGCGCGGTCGATGTTGTCCTTCGGCATGTTCTCGGCGCGGGCGGCGAGAACGGCGGCACGCAGGCGCGGGTTCATGTTCGGGTCGGGCATGCCCATCTTGGCGGCCACGGTGATTTCGCGCGCCAGCTTGGAGAACAGCTTGGAGCGCACCGCATCCTGCTTGCCCTTGCGGTGCATGATGTTCTTGAACTGCGAATGACCGGCCATCGCCGCCTCCACGTCGCGCGCTCCGGCCGATGCGCGGCCGGGCACGTCTTCCTGTCGAAACCGAATGCGGCTGGCTTATAGGCGCAAGCCCGCCCGCACGTAAAGCGGCGCGCCGCCGCGACGCGGAGCCACCGGAAAGGCGGCCGCCATGAAGGGCGGCGCCCTGCGGCTCACCAGAAGCCGGGCAGCGCCGGGGAAAGGTCGCCGCCGATCCGCACCGGGGCCACGGCGACGGCGCGGCCGGTGGCGTCGGTCTCCACCGCGAGGCCGGCCAGCGTGCCGGGCCCGGCGGCGGGCTCGAAGCGGGAGGCGCCGATCTTGCGGGTGAAGCGGCGCAGCGGCTCCTCCTTGTCCATGCCGATCACCCCGTCATAGGCGCCGCACATGCCGGTGTCGGTCTGGAAGGCGGTGCCGCCGGGCAGGATGCGGTGGTCGGCGGTGGGGACATGGGTGTGGGTGCCGACGACGAGGCTGGCGCGGCCGTCGCACCAGTGGCCGAAGGCCTGCTTCTCGCTGGTCGCCTCGGCGTGGAAATCGATGAGGATGGCGTCGGCGGCGAGGCCGAGCGGGCAGGCCTCCAGCTCGCGGTCGATCGCGGCGAAGGGGTCGTCCAGCGGGTCCATGAAGGAGCGGCCCATCATGTTGACCACCAGCACCTGGGCGCCGTTCTGCGCCTCCACCAGCGCCGCGCCCCGGCCCGGCGTGCCCTTGGGAAAATTGGCCGGGCGGACGAGGCGGGGGGCCCGCTCGATGAAGACCAGCGCCTCGCGCTGGTCAAAGGCGTGGTTGCCGAGCGTCACCGCGTCGGCGCCGGCCTCCAGCAGTTCCTCGTAGATCGCCTCGGTGATGCCGAAGCCGCCGGCGGCATTCTCGCCGTTCACCACCACGAAATCGAGCGCGAAGTCGCGCCGCAGCCGCGGCAGGTGCTCGGCGACGACATGGCGGCCCGGCCGGCCGACCACGTCGCCCAGGAACAGAATGCGCATGAAGGGCTACTCCTCCGTCGGCAGGATGACGCCGGCGTCGGTGGCGATGGCGTCGAGCCGCTCGTCATGGGCGCCGGCGGGCAGCTCGTCCAGCCGCTGCACCGCGAAGGCGAAGCCGAGCGCCTCCACCCGCTTCACCCGGCGCAGCCGGGCCAGCGTGCGGTCGTAGAAGCCGCCGCCATAGCCGAGCCGGTTGCCCCGTGTGTCGAAGGCGGCGAGCGGCACCACCACGATGTCGGGGTCGACCTCGGCCATGCCGGCCGGGGGGGCGGGAATGGCGAAGCGCCCCGGCCCCGGGCTCGGCTCCAGCGGCACCGCCGCGTCCCAGCGGCGGAACACCAGCGGCGCGGCGGGGCCGACCACCACCGGCAGCGCCAGCCGGGCCCCGGCGGCGCGCAGGCGCCGGACCAGCGGGCCGGTGGGAATCTCATGGCCGATGGGCACGAACAGCGCCACGGTCTCGCCCGCCACGGTGCCGAGCCACTCCGCCGCGTGTTCGGCCGCCGCCTCGGCCCCGGCCTCGCGCTCCGCCGGGGTCAGCGCGGCGCGGCGTGCCAGAGCCTCGCGCCGCAGCCGCGTCTTGGTGGCGGCGATGGCGTCGGGGTCGCGGGCGGAGGAGGGAGGCATTTGCGGCATGGCAGGCGCCGTACTGGTGGCCGGACGCCACACGGGCAACAGGAACCGGCAGGCAACGGGAACCGGTGGACACCGGAACGGAGATGCACCGGGTGGCGCCGGAAACCGGACGCCGAAGGCGAGTGCGGAGCCGCGATGGCCGTTGGAAATCGATCCCGGGAACCTACAACGTAGGTGGGCGCCATATGTCCGGACCCACGGGTCCGGTCAGGGACAGCTCCCTTTGAGATCGATAAGGCCCCGGGGAATATGTTCTCCTGACGAACCGCGCAGCCCCGCACGACAAATCTAGGACGTCGCGCGGCCGATTGCCAGAGGGATGCGCGGGCTTCTCCCCGGTTCGTGACGGGGCGCGGCACGCCGCCGTCACCAACCGGGGAGGCCGATCAGCCGACCGTCAGCACGATCTTGCCGACATGGGCGCTCGATTCCATGCGGGCATGGGCGGCGGCGGCCTCGACGAGGGGGAAGCTGCGGTCCATCACCGGCTTCACCGTGCCGGCCTCGATCAGCGGCCACACCTTCTCCACCAGCGCGGCGGCGATGCGCGCCTTCTCCGCGCCGGGGCGCGAGCGCAGGGTTGAACCCATATGCGACAGCCGCTTCAGCATCAGCCGCATATAGTCGATCTGCACCTTCGAGCCTTCCATGAAGGCGATCTGCACGATGCGGCCCTGCGGGGCGGCGGCCTCGTAGTTGCGGGCGATGTAGGAGCCCCCGACCATGTCGAGAATGACGTTGACGCCCTTGCCGCCGGTGGCCTGCTTCAGCTCGGCGACGAAGTCCTGGGTCTTGTAGTCGATGGCGAGATCGGCGCCGAGGTCGCGGCACACCGCGCACTTCTCCGCGCTGCCGGCGGTGGCGAACACCTTCGCCCCGAACGCCCTGGCGAGCTGGATCGCCGTGGTGCCGATGCCGGAGGTGCCGCCATGGACGAGGAAGCTCTCGCCCGGCTTCAGCCCGGCGAGGTCGAACACATTGGTCCACACGGTGAAGAAGGTCTCGGGCAGCGCGGCCGCCTCGGCCAGCGAGAGGCCCGCCGGCACCGGCAGGGCGGAGCCCTCCTCGGCGAGGCAATACTCGGCATAGCCGCCGCCCGACACCAGCGCGCAGACCTTGTCGCCGGGCTTCCAGCGGGTGACGCCCTCGCCGACGCCGACCACCTCGCCGGCGATCTCCAGCCCGGGAATGTCCGGGGCGCCGGGCGGCGGGGGATAGAGCCCCTTGCGCTGCATCACGTCCGGCCGGTTCACCCCGGCGGCGGCGACCTTCACGAGGATCTCGCCCGGGCGCGGCGCCGGCACCGGCCGCGTCTCCGGCACCAGCGCCTCGGGGCCGCCCGGGGTCGGGATGGCGATCGCGGTCATGCTCGTCGGCAGGTCGGACACGGGCTCACTCCTGAAGGGCCGGCGCGCGCGGCGCCGGCACGGAAAGGCAAAGCCGGCCAGGGCGCGGCGTGGCGCGCCGGGCGGCGACTGGCGGATTTGGTAGGTCATGCCCGCCGGGCTGGCAACCGGCGGCGGCTGATATAGTTTGCCGTGGAGCCGGCGCGGCCCGCCCGCCGCGCCCCGACGCAACGGAGGAACGCCATGAGCTTCATCGACGACGAGCCGCGCCGGCCGCGCCCGGCGCTGGAGATCGGCGGGGACCTCTCGGCCCTGTCCGAATCGGAGATCGACGAGCGCATCCTCGCGCTGGAGGCGGAGATCGCGCGGCTGCGCGCCACGCTGGCCGCCAAGAAGGCCTCCCGGCAGGCGGCGGATGTTTTCTTCAAGCGCTGACGGCGCGGGGTGAACGACGCCGGCCCGTCCCGTCCGGCCGTGGAAGGGCGGGCGCAAAACAGGCTTAACGGCGCGTTAAGCTTTCCGGCGCATCACTGTTGACGTCCAATTCTGGACGCGAGTGGCTCCTGTCCACTCTGTTTGACGCCTCCCTGTCAAAGCCTTCGAGCCGCCTTCGGGCGGCTCTTTTTTGTGTGCGGCAGCGCCGGTGTGGCCCGCCCGCACTCGACCCGGCGCGGCTGTTGCGGCAAGACTTGAGGCCATGAACGATCATGGCGCCCCCGCCCAGCCCGTCGACTTCCGCGAGCGCATGCTCGCCGCGCAGAGCTTCGAGCATCTCTTCGCCCGGGGCATGGATCTGGTCGAGCAGACCGCCGCCTATCTCGACGGCCCCGGCCGCGAGGACAGCCGCCACCTCTCCCGCAACCCCATGCTGATCTACGCCCGCGAGAGCATGCGCCTCACCACGCGGCTGATGCAGATCGCCTCCTGGCTGCTGCTGCAGCGCACGGTGAACGAACGGGAGATGACGCTGGCCGAGGCCGAGCGGCAGAAGGGCCGCATCGACCTGGAGCGCGTCCATGTGCTGCCGGAGGAGGAAGCCCGCGAGCTGCCCGAGCGGCTGCTGGCGCTGATCGACAGCTCCAACGAGCTGCGCGAGCGCATCGTGCGGCTCGACGCCGCGCTGTATGGCCGCGCGCTGGAGGTGCCGAACCCGGTGAACGACCAGATCGGCCGGCTGCGCGCCGCCTTCGAGGCCGGCTGAGGCCAGGGCCGCGCCGGGGCGGCCATGCTCTGGGAAGCAGAACCTGTCATCTGAGGACCGGGCACCGGGAACGGCGCCGCAAGCGGTCAGCGAGCGCGTTGCGCGGTCCAGCGAGCGCGCCGCGCGTTGCGCGGAAGGCTGCCCGTTCCGCAAGAGACGGGGCACAGCCGCCGCGGCCCGTCGCCGCATCGGCGGGGCGCCGGGGCGGTGGGCGGTCATCGCGGCAGCCGGCGGTGGGGCGTCCGGCGGGCCGGAAAACGACAAAAGCCCCCGCGCTGTGCACGGAGGCTGCTGTCGGTCGCCACGGGGCGGGCCGGCGGGCACGATGCCCGCGCGACGCAGCGTTTCCCGGGCCGCGCGGCGTGGCCCTGACAGGCCGTGCCGAAGCGCGCCGCCGGGCCGCCGCGGGCCGGATCAGGCCTTGAGGAAGCCCGCGAACTTCTTCTGGAACTTCGACACGCGGCCGCCGCGGTCGAGCAGCTGCTGCGAGCCGCCGGTCCAGGCCGGGTGCGAGGTCGAGTCGATGTCGAGAGCAAGGGTGTCACCCTCCTTGCCCCAGGTCGTGCGGGTCGTGTACTCGGTGCCGTCCGTCATCACCACCTTCACGAAGTGGTAGTCGGGATGGATGTTGCTCTTCATGGGTTGCATCCTCGCCGCCGCGGGGCCGGGCCCCGAAGGGAGCCGCGCGGCGATCTTCAAAACGATCCTGCCGGAAATCCGAGCGGGTCTATAACCGAGAGCTTGCCGTGACACAAGCCGATCCCAGCCGGGAGTCAACAACCCCCTTCAGCGGCCCCGCCGCCGGGGAGCCCGCCTTCCAGGCCGACGTCGCCCGGCCACCCCGCCGCACCCTGCGCCCGCTCGCGGCGCTGCGGCCGCATGTGATGCGCTACAAGGGCCGCGCGCTGGCCGCGCTGGCCGCGCTGCTGGTCGCCGCCATCGCCACGCTGGTGGTGCCGGTCGCGGTGCGGCGCATGATCGATTTCGGCTTCGACGCCGGCCATGCCGGTTTCATCGACCGCTATTTCGGCGTGATGCTGCTGGTGGTGGCGGTGCTGGCCGGGGCCTCGGGGCTGCGCTACTACCTCGTCATGTCGCTGGGCGAGCGGATCGTCGCCGACCTGCGCGCCGCGGTGTTCGAGCGGCTGCTGCTGCTCGACGGCCGCTTCTACGACACCGCCCGTTCCGGCGAGCTGATCTCGCGGCTGACCGCCGACACCACCCAGATCCGCAGCGCGGTCGGCTCCTCCGCCTCCATCGCGCTGCGCAACATCGTGCTGTTCCTCGGCGCGGCGGTGATGATGGTGGTCACCAGCCCCTGGCTGTCGACGGCGCTGCTGGTGCTGATTCCCGCCATCGTCGCGGTGCTGATCGGCGCCGGGCGCGGGGTGCGCAAGCGCTCGCGCGCCGCGCAGGACACGCTGGCGGAAGCCTCGGCCTACGCCGCCGAGGCGATCGGCGCGGTGCGCACGCTGCAGGCCAACACCGCCGAGCGCGCCGCCGGGCGGCTGTTCGCCGGCGAGGTGGAGCACACCTACGCCGCCGCCGCCGCCGCCATCCGCGCCCGCTCGCTGCTCACCGGCTTCGGCATCTTCATGGTCTTCGCCAGCGTGGTCGGCATCCTGTGGGCGGGCGCCAATGCCGTGCTGGCCGGCACGATGAGCGCGGGCACGCTGAGCCAGTTCGTGCTCTACGCCGTGCTGGCGGCGAGCGGGCTCGGCCAGCTCGGCGAGGTGTGGGGCGAGGTGGCACAGGCCGCCGGCGCCACCGGGCGGATTTCCGAGCTGCTCGCCACCGAGCCGGAGGTGAAGGCGCCGGCCGCCCCGCTCGCCCTGCCCGCGCCCCCGCGTGGCGAGGTGGCGTTCGAGGAGGTGCGCTTCGCCTACCCCACCCGGCCCGGCCACATCGCGGTGGAAGGGCTTTCCTTCGCCGTCCGGCGCGGCGAGCGGGTGGCGATCGTCGGCCCCTCCGGGGCCGGCAAGAGCACGCTGTTCCAGCTCCTGCTGCGGTTCTACGACCCCGCCGCCGGCCGCATCCGGGTCGACGGCGTCGACATCGCCCGCGCCGACCCCGAGGCGGTGCGCGCCCGCATCGCGCTGGTGCCGCAGGATGTCGCGATCTTCGCCACCACCGTGCGGGAGAACATCCGGCTCGGCCGGCCCGACGCCACCGACGCCGAGGTGGAGGCCGCCGGCCGGCTCGCGCTGGCCGACGAGTTCGTCGCCCGGCTGCCGCAGGGCTGGGACACCCGGGTGGGCGAGCGCGGCGTCACGCTCTCCGGCGGCCAGCGCCAGCGCCTCGCCATCGCCCGCGCGGTGCTGCGGCAGGCGCCGATCCTGCTGCTGGACGAGGCGACCTCCGCGCTCGATGCCGAGAGCGAGACGCTGGTGCAGCAGGCGCTCGACCGCTCCATGGAAGGGCGCACCACGCTCGTCATCGCCCACCGGCTGGCCACCGTGCTCTCCGCCGACCGCATTCTGGTGATGGAGAACGGCCGCATCGTCGAGGAAGGCACCCACGCCAGCCTCGTCGCCCGCGCCGGCCTCTACGCCCGGCTGGCGGCGCTGCAGTTCGGCCAGGCGGCGTGAGGCGCACGGGCGCGGGACGGCGTGAGGGGAGCATAGTGTTAGCGTTTGGCGTCTAGAGATGGATCACCCGAGCAGAGCGGGACGCCTCGGTGGTCGAATCCCGTAGCCCTAAATCAACGATTGGTTGACTAACACTCGGGACGGGGCATATCAGTATGAAGTCGGTTGACAGGATGTAAACCGCGTCAGGGTCGCGTACGCTGACGCTCTTGGATTCTGATACCCTTCAAGGACGGAGGCGCCGCCCCTTTCGGGACGGCGCCTGATTTGCAGACTTATGGCTGTCGGGTTTTGCGAGAACCCGGCAGCCGCCTGCAGTGGGAGCAAACCTGCTCCACGTTCCCGAAGCGGACACGACAATAGTGTCGTACCCGTACCGGGGCCTGCCGCGGGCAGACTTTGAAGTCACCCATTCATATCACCCCCCTCTTCCAGCAGTGGCTGGACCGGTTGATGATTGCCGTCTGCGAAACAGCGGGGCGCGGCAACTCCTTCCTAACGAACGAATCTTGACTCTGCTAGCCCCTGAACTGTTGCTCAAATGGTACAGCTCCATTGAAGGGCGTTTAAGAGCCGTTTAAGCGCCATTTAAGAGATCCCGTGATTTTCGATCACGCACTTGTGATATGCTCCGCTGTTGGCTGGCGAAGGCGGCCCAAATGAAATCGGCAAGGCGTGCACAGACCGGAAGCAGGACCTTTGGCGTCTTGTCCCCACCATCATCGAAAACAATCGACGCTTCGGGCGCCTTCTCGCCGACTATAACACGCCGACCCGCACCTGGCGCCTCAAGCCCGCCGCCCTGGCGGCGTTCCAGCAGCTCGGCTTCGGCTGAGCGGGACGGCGCCGGCCGCCGTCGCCCCTCCGCCCACCTCATCACCGCAGCGCCGCGAGGAAGCCGGCATAGGCGGGCTCGTGCCGCCCCTCATGGTTCGCCATGCCCGGCCTGGTGAGCAGGCCGCGGCGCGGGGGAATCTGCGAGGTGATGCGCCGGGCCGGGCGCTCGTGCCAGTTCAGGTTGAAGGCGGCGAAGCGGGGGTAGAACTCCATGTCGCCATAGGGCAGGTGGTCGTGCACCCACCACGCCATCGCCTCCCACTGCCCGGTCGCCTCGTAGTAAGGGATGAAGGCGTTCACCACGATGCAGGCGGTGGCGCCCATGCCGCCCGCCGCGTCCCGCAGGTCCCAGATATGGCCGGCGGCGCTGTGCGGGTTCGAGGCGCAGTTGAAGCCGCGCTCGTTGCCGATCTGGTTCACCCGCGCCGAGCGGTAGGCGGAGCGGATCGAGATGCGGCCGAACCGGGCCTGCAACGGCTCCAGCAGCTCCTCGCAGAGCCGGGTGCCGGCGGCGATGGCGAGGTCGGGATCGTCGGGAATGTTCGGGATGCCGAGGAAATTGGCGATCTCCGAATAGAGGAAATCGCGCAGGAAGAAGGAGCGCGACAGCCGCACCCGGCCCAGCTCCTCAAGCCCGCGCACGCTGCCGGGCCGCCTCATGGTGCCGCCTCCCCCTGCCATTCATAGCGCCAGATCGGCAGGCCGGAGCGGGGATTGGTGCCCTCGCCGGTGCGCACGAACCCCTCGCGCTCGTAGAACCGCACGGCGCGGGGGTTGTCCTGGTTGACGTGCAGCTCCAGCCGGTGCGGCGAGAGCCGCCGCGCCTCGGCGAGCAGCGCCGCCGCCACGCCGGCACCGAACCAGCGCGGCCCGACGACGAGCTGGTCGAGATAGCCAGTGGCGGGCGAAACCACCACGAAGCCGGCTAAGGACAGCCCGTCGCCTTCTTCCGCCGCTTCGCCCACGGCCTGCGAGCCGTCGCGTCCGGCCGTCCCGGCGGCCGCCGGCCTCGCCGCGCGGCGGCCGGGTTCCGCGCCGTCCTGTTCCCCGGCGAAGGCAAGCCGCGTCACCGCGCCGCCGGCCTCCAGCTCGTCGAGCCGGGCGGCCAGCCAGCCGGCGCGGGCGGCGAAATCGATCTGCGGCAGCGTCGCCTGCCACGCCGCCACCCACAGGGCGAGCATGGCCGGACGGTTTCCCGCACCGGCCGGAGCGACGCGCAGGCGCGGGGCCGCGGCCATGGCTCAGCGCTCGGTGAGCTTCAGCTCGATGCGGCGGTTGCGGGCGCGCGCCTCGTCGGTGTCGGCCGGGTCGATCGGCTGGTACTCGCCGAAGCCGGCGGCGACCAGATGCACCGGCTGCACCCCGCGCGACACCAGATACTGCACCACCGCGATGGCGCGCGCGGCCGACAGCTCCCAGTTGGAGGGGAATTGCGGGGTGGAGATCGGGCGGTTGTCGGTGTGGCCGTCCACCCGCAGCACCCAGGGCAGATCGGCGGGAATCTCCGCCTCCAGCCCCTTGATGGCATCGGCCAGCTTGTCCAGCGCCGGCACCGATTCCGGCCGCAGCGCCGCCGCGCCGGGATCGAAGAACACCTCGGACTGGAACACGAAGCGGTCACCGACGATGCGGATGTCGGGCCGGTCGCCGAGGATGGCGCGCAGCCGGCCGAAGAATTCGGAGCGGAAGCGGGTCAGCTCCTGCACCCGCTGGGCGAGGGCGAGGTTGAGCCGGCGGCCCATGTCGGCGAGCTTGGCCTGGCTCTCCTTGTCCTTCTGCTCGGAGGCCTGCAGCGCCTCCTCCAGCGCCGCCATCTGCCGGCGCAGCGCGGCGATCTGCTGGTTCAGCAGGTCGACCTGGGCGAGCGCCTGCGCCACCGCGTCCTGCTGCTGGCCGAGCTGGCGGGTGAGCTCGGCGTTGCGGGCCTGCGCCTCGGCGCTGGTGTCGGCGGGGGCGGCGCCAAGCTCGGTGCGCAGCCGGTCGCGCTCCTGCTCCAGCAGGGCGAGCGAGGAGCGCAGCTTGCCGACCTCGCTCTCGGCGTCGTCATTGTTCGCGCGTTCCAGCGCGAGGAGGTTGGTGAGCTCGCGGATCTGCGCCTGCAGGCGCTGCAGCGCGGTGTCCTTGCCGGACATTTCCTGGGTGAGGAAGAACTGCGCCAGCACGAAGACCGACAGCAAGAAGACAAAGACCAGCAGCAGGGTCGACAGCGCGTCGACGAAGCCGGGCCAGTAGTCGATGCCGCGCTCGCGGCTGCGGGAGCGCCCCAGCGCCATGGTTCAGCCCCTCCCCGCCCGTGCGGTGCGCACCGGTCAGATCCGCTCGCGCTCGGCGAGGCGCTCCAGCAGCTTCTTGATGTCCTGCTGCTGCGCCGCCTGCGCCTCCACCCAGTCGCGCACCATCTGCTGCTCGCTGCGCATGTGCTGCACGAGGCCCTGCAGGCTCTCGGCGAGCTGGGCCATGGCGGCGGTGACGCGGTGCGAGCCGGCCTCGGTCATGGTGCGCTCCAGCCGCTCCATCGCCTGGGTGAGCTGGGCGTAGTTGGGCGGTGGCAGCGCCTGTAGCGGCGCGCCCGGCGCCCCCGGCGGCACCGGCGCGACAGGCCCCGCCAGCGGCGGCTGCACCGGCCCGGGCGGGCGGGCGGCGTCGAGGCCGTAATCGGCCACGGTGGTGGCGAGCCAGTCCTCGAGGTCGGTGTAGAAGCGGTTCTGCGCCTGCCCGGCCTGAAGATCGAGGAAGCCCAGCACCAGCGAGCCGGCAAGGCCGAACAGCGAGGAGGAGAAGGAGATGCCCATGCCGGCCAGCGGCGCGGCGAGGCCGGTCTTCATCGCCTCCAGGATCGAGCCGGAATCCGGCCCCACATCCAGCGAGCCGATCACCCGGCCGATCGAGCCCACCGTTTCCAGCAGGCCCCAGAAGGTGCCGAGCAGGCCGAGGAACACCAGCAGCCCGGTGAGGTAGCGCAGCAGGTCGCGGGCCTCGTCCAGCCGGGTGCCGATGGATTCCAGCACGCCGCGCATGGTGGTCTGCGAGATCGCCATGCGGCCGACCCGGTCGCGCAGCAGCACCGCGAGCGGGGCCAGCAGCACCGGGGAATGCTCCACGGCGAGGCCCGGGTCGGCAAGGCGCACGCTGTTCACCCACTCCACCTCCGGCATCAGCCGGCCGACCTGGCGGAAGGCGAAGATGATGCCGATGGCCAGCACGCCGAAGATGACGCCGTTGAGGCCGGGATTGTTGAGGAAGGCGGCGAGGATCTGCCGGTACATCACCGCCGCCAGCGCCCCGCAGAGCACGACGAAGACCAGCATCCGGATCAGGAATATGCGCGGCGACGAGAGCTTCTGGAAAGGGTCCGCCGTTTCAGACATTCGCCGCCGTCTCCTGATCGTCGCGCGGTTCCCGCCCGGCACCGCGGCGCGACTATGCCATACGGGCACAGAAAAGGAACGGCGCGCTACCGCTTTGGTTTCGGCATGGTTTCAGGCGCCGCGGACCAGCGCCAGCAGGTCGCGCCGCATGGTTTCGTTGCCGGCGACGATGTCGCCCTTGTCGAGCATCTTCTCGCCGCCGTCGAGGTCGGAGACATAGCCGCCCGCCTCGCGCACCAGGATGATGCCGGCCGCGATGTCCCAGGCCGAGAGGTTGCGCTCCCAGAAGGCATCGAAGCGGCCCGCCGCCACCCAGGCGAGGTCGAGCGCCGCCGAGCCGGTGCGGCGCAGGCCCGCGACCTTCGGGGCGATGGCGGCGTATTCCTTGGCGAAGCCGCCGAGATTGCCCCGCCCCATATGCGGCATGCCGCAGCACACCACGCTGTCGGACAGTGCCCGGCGGGCGGCGACGCGGATGCGGCGGTCGTTCATGAAGGCGCCGGCGCCCTTCTCGGCGATGAACAGCTCGTCCGTCACCGGGTTGAAGATCAGCCCGGCGAACGGCACGCCGTCGCGCACCAGCGCCACCGAGATGGTGAAAAGCGGGATGCCGTGCAGGAAATTGGTGGTGCCGTCGAGCGGGTCGATGATCCAGCGGTTGGAGGGGTCGGTGCCGGCCTCCTCGCCGCCCTCCTCCATCAGGAAGCCGAAATTCGGCCGCGCCTTCTTCAGCTCCTCGTGGAGGATGCGCTCGGCCTTGCGGTCGGCGTTGGAGACGAAATTCGCCGGGCCCTTGAGCGAGACCTGGAGATTCTCGACCTCGCCGAAGTCGCGCACGAGGGAGCGGCCGGCCTTGCGCGCGGCCTGGACCATGACGGTCATGAGCGGGGAACGGATCATGGCGATTTCCGGCGATGGCCGGCACGGCGCCGGCAGGACGGGGACGGCGCGCCGGTTCGGGCGCGCGAGGGTTGGCGGCACCTCTGCCCCTGTTGCGGGCCCGCCGTCAAGGCCCGCCGCCGCCGGGCCGCGCATGGCAGGTGCGACATCGGGCGACGGCGGCGCAGCCCGAGGGGCAAGCCGCGCGGGCCTGGCTCAAGGCAAAAGCAGAGCGCGGGCGCAGCCGGAGGTGCGAGCCGCACGGGCGCAGCCCAAGGGGCGAGCACAGCGCGGGCGCAGCCCAAGGCAGCAGCAGAGCGCGGGCGCAGCCCGCGGGGTCAGCGCGGCTCGGCGTCGTAGGCCTCGCGCGCGGCGCGGATCGCCTCGGCCTGTCCGATCGCCCAGGCCACCAGCCCGCCCATCGGCTCCAGCAGGGACTGGCCGAGCGGCGTGAGCCGGTATTCCACCGCCGGCGGCGTGGTGGGAAAGACGGTGCGGGCGACGAGGCCGTCGCGCTGCAGGCTGCGCAGCGTCTCGGTGAGCATGCGCTGGGAGATGTCCTCGATGCCGCGCCGCAGCTCGCCGAACCGCTTCGGGCCGGAGGCGAGGTGCAGCACCAGCAGGTAGCTCCATTTGTCGCCGATGCGGTCCAGCACGGTGCGGATCGGGCAGTCCGCGACGTAGCGGAGTTCCTCGGGGTTCGGCGGGCGCAGCAGGTTCAGCGTGGACATGGCGGGGCTCCTGCCGCCCGTCGGGGCCGGGTGCGGGCGGTTCGCGCGACGATGCGCCGGGGCGGTGGCCGCCGCCCGGCGCTCTCGTCCCGAGACTAGCGCACCCGATTAACGCGTACCAGCCAGCGGCGAGGCCCACGCGCCCGCTCTCGGCAGGGTGGCGCCGGAGCCGGCAGGCCCAGGGATCGGCCGGCGGCCGGGGCGCATCGGTTCAGACGAAACCGTCCTGCGTCCGGCTCCAGTGCCGCGTCGCCATCTCCGGCGTGTCCGCGATCGCGGCCCCCAGCGTCCTGCAGCGCTCCTTCCATTTCAGCGAACCGATGTCGAGCAGCTCGTCGAGCGGGTGGTTGCTGCGCAGCGCCGCCTCGACGGCGGGCCAGAGCATACTGCCGCCGCGGCCATGGTGGAGCAGGTCGGCGATGACGCAGCACTGGCTGGCGGGGCGGCCGTCTATCCCCACCCGGGTGTCGGCGCGGCGCATGAAGCCGTGGAAGGTCTCCGTCATCTGCGCCACCTGCGCCGCCCGGGCCGGGACGCTGTGGCTGTTCCAGTGGATGAACTTGGCGGCGGCGATGACCTCGCTGTCCTGAACCTCCGACAGGTCGGGGTTGAGGTACTTCATCAGGGCGGCGGTGGAATGGGCGTCCTCCAGCGGCACCACATGTCCCGCCTCGCTCTGCACGATGTGTCCGCCCTGCAGGGCGAGATGGGGGAAATAGTCCTTCGCCGCCGGCAGGGCGAGCAGGCGGCGGAAATAGCTGACGAAGTCGCCCTCCGCGACATGGGCGGCGAACTGGCCGAAGCCGAAGGTGAAGGCGGCGCGGTCATAGGTGTTGAGGGTGAGGAAGTTGCGCCCCTCACACCGCGCGGTGGGCTCGATGAAGCGGGCCCAGAAGCCGAACTCCTGGGTGAAATCGTCCGCGTCATAGTCGAGCTTCGGCAGCGGCGACTTCGCGAAGATGTTGTAGAGCCCGATATGGCCGTCATACGGCACCCGCCGGCCGACGAAGAAGGGCTCCCCGTCGTCGGCTGCGCAGAAGAAATCGTTGCCCTTGCGGCTGATGGTGAACAGAATCGGCATGGTTCCCCCCGGTAGCGGGTCACGGCAGGCGCCATGCCCGCCGCCGCGGGATCCGGGCGGCTCGGTCAGCGCCGCCATTGCGGCCGCGCCGCCGGAAGCCGAGTATGCCGCGCCGGGGCATTTCTGCAATTCAAAGTTGCGGCGGACGGGCCGCGCGGCCGGCCAGCCGGCGCCCCGCTAGCCGAGGCCCACGCGGTCGGAGGGCATCGGCCCGAGATCGAGCGACAATTGCTCCAGCCGCTCCGCGGCGGCGGTGACGGCGCTGGCCACGGCGCGTTCCGTGTGCTCCAGCCTGGCCAGCGCGGCGGCGCGGGCGGCCTTGTGCTCGGCCATCTCGCGCTCCAGCGCCGCGATGCGTCGGCGCGCCTCCGACAGCTCGTCGGCGATGGTGATCGCCGCCATGACGCTGAGCCGCTGGTCTCCGATCTCGCCGAACGAGCCGCGAAGCTGGTCGATCCGCCCGTCGACCTCGGCGGCGAGCCGGGAGAGATGCGGCTCCTGTCCGTCGTCGCAGGCCATGCGGTAGGTGCGGCCGGCAATGCTAACCGTCACATGCGCCATGAATTCCAGTCCCCCTTCGTCCCCGTCCCCCCGGGGCGGTCGACGCGCCGCGCGCGCGGCGACGCACTCAGCGCTCCTGCGCGGCGAGCACCGCGCGAATGGTCTCCATCGCGCTGCCGAGGCGGCGCGAGACTTCCAGATTGACGCTGGCGAGCTGGTCCGCCCGCGCCTGCGCGCCGTCGAGCTGGTCGGCGAGGCGCGAGCGGTCGATGCCCAGCAGGTGAAGCTGGGCGGCGAGCGCCGCTTCCTGCCGCTCCACCTCCAGACGCCGGCCGATGGCGGCCTCCAGCGCCTGAATGGCCGCCTCCAGCCGGCGGGTCGCGGTGTCGATAGGGCCCGGTTCGGACATGCGGGACGGCCCCCTCTGCTGATGCCTCGCGCAGCGCCGCGCGGAAGAACCCCGCGCGCGCCACGAGTCACGATCGGCGGCATTGAGCGCGCGGGCCGGCGCAGCGTCAACCGGCGGAGCCCCCCACATGGCCACCGCCCCGCCGCCCCGGGTACCCGGACCGGGGCCGCACGTCGGCCAGCCTTGCCCGCGGCGGCGCGCGGCGTCATGGTGGCGACATAAGGGCAGGCCACCGTGGCGCGCACCCCTTCGGATAGCCCGTCTCCGCCGCAAAGCGGGGCCGGACGATCCCGCGGGGCGCGGGTGAGCCATCCGAGCGGTCGATTGACACCCCTTCGACCGGTGTTATCACTCCCTGCCCCCCACCCTTGATGCGCCGCAGCAGGCGATGCCTGGCAGCCGGAGAGCCTTCATGATCAACCGCGAAAAGCACGACCGCATGGCGAACGCCATCCGCTTCCTGGCCGTGGATGCCGTCGAGGCCGCCAAGTCGGGCCACCCCGGCCTGCCGATGGGCGCCGCCGACATCGCCACCGTCCTGTTCGGCAAGGTCCTGAAGTTCGACGCCACCGACCCGCACTGGCCGGACCGCGACCGCTTCATCCTGTCGGCCGGCCACGGCTCGATGCTGCTTTACGCCCTGCTCTACCTCACCGGCTTCGAGGGGGTGAGCATCGAGGACATCAAGAACTTCCGCCAGCTCGGCTCCAAGACCCCCGGCCATCCCGAGTACCACCACACCGTCGGCGTGGAGACCACCACCGGCCCGCTCGGCGCCGGGCTCTCCAACTCGGTCGGCTTCGCGCTCGCCGAGCGCATCATGGCGGCGCAGTTCGGCGGCGATCTGGTCGACCACTACACCTATGCCCTCGTCGGCGACGGCTGCCTGATGGAAGGCATCTCGGAAGAGGCGATCGAGCTCGCCGGCCACCTGAAGCTCGGCAAGCTCATCGTCCTCTACGACGACAACCACATCACGATCGACGGGCCCACCTCGCTCTCGGTCTCGACCGACCAGCTCGCCCGCTTCGAAGCCTCCGGCTGGGACGCCACCCGGATCGACGGCCACGACCCCGAGGCGATCCTCGCCGCCATCGAGCGGGCCAAGACCACCGAGAAGCCCTCGCTGATCGCCTGCCGCACCACCATCGGCTTCGGCTCGCCGAACCGCGCCGGCACCAACGGCGTGCACGGCGCCCCGCTCGGCGCCGCCGAGATCGCCGCCACCCGCGCCGCGCTGGGCTGGGAGGCCGAGCCCTTCGTCATCCCGACCGACGTGCTCGACGCGTGGCGCCTCGCCGGCCTGCGCTCGCGCCAGGCCCACAAGGCATGGAACGAGCGGCTCCAGGCCGCCGAGCCCGAGCTGCGCTCCGAATTCGAGCGCCGCATCCGCGGCGACCTGCCGCCGAAATTCGCCGCGACGGTTTCGGGCGTCATCGCCAAGGCGATCGCCGATGGCGGCGCGGTCGCGACCCGCAAATCCTCGGAGATCGTGCTCGACGCCATCACCGCCGCGGTGCCGGAGATGATCGGCGGCTCGGCCGACCTCACCCATTCGAACAACACCAAGACCAAGGCCGTGGGCAAGGCGGTCGAGGCGGGCGACTATTCCGGCCGCTACGTCAACTGGGGCATCCGCGAGCACGCCATGGCCGGCGGCATGAACGGCATCGCCCTGCATGGCGGCCTCATCCCCTATGGCGGCACCTTCCTGGTGTTCTCCGACTATTGCCGCCCGGCGGTGCGCCTCTCCGCGCTGATGGGCATCCGCGTGGTCTATGTCTTCACCCACGACTCCATCGGCGTCGGCGAGGACGGGCCCACCCACCAGCCGGTCGAGCACATCGCCGCGCTGCGCGCCATCCCCAACCTGCTGGTGTTCCGCCCCTGCGACACGGTGGAGACGGCCGAGGCGTGGAAGATCGCGCTGGAGCATTCCACCGGCCCGAGCGTGCTGGCCCTCACCCGCCAGAACCTGCCGCTGCTGCGTACCGAGGCGACCGAGCGCTGCCTCACCCAGCGCGGCGCCTATGAGATCATCTCCGCCTCCTCCACCGAGGCGAAGGTCTCGCTGTTCGCCTCGGGCTCCGAGGTCAGCCTCGCCGCCACCGCGCGGGAGACGCTGGAAGGCCTCGGCATCCCCACCCGGGTGGTCTCGGTGCCGTGCTTCGAGCTGTTCGAAAACCAGCCGGAGGAGACCCGCCGCCAGGTGATCGGCACCGCGCCGGTGAAGATCGCCATCGAGGCCGGCATCCGCCAGGGCTGGGACGGGCTGATCGGCTCCGACATCGCCTTCATCGGCATGTCCGGCTTCGGCGCCTCCGGCCCGGCGCCGCAGGTCTTCGCCCATTTCGGCATCACCCCCGAGGCGGTGGTGGAAACCGCCAAGGCCAAGCTGGCGAAGCTGCGGGGCTGAGCCCCCCCCGGCACGGCGGCGGAGGCTGCCCGGCCTTTGAAAAGACAGGAACGTCAGCGCACCTCCGGCCCCCCGGCCGGAGGTGTTTTCGTTGCTGCGCATACGGCATGCCATGCACCATATGCATAACACACCGGAGAGCTGCGCAATTGTGCCGCGTCAACCCTGTTGTGGTCTGGTCTGGCCGGTTCCGGCACGCTATGAGGCCAGTACGCTACAAGTCTAGGGACCGTTCTCGCTCACTGGGGAAAGACGCATGACTGTAAAGGTCGCCATCAACGGCTTCGGGCGCATCGGGCGCAATGTTCTGCGCGCGATCGTGGAATCCGGCCGCACCGATATCGAGGTCGTCGCCATCAACGACCTGGGCCCTGTCGAGACGAACGCGCATCTGCTGCGCTTCGACTCCGTGCACGGCAAGTTCCCGGCCAAGGTCGAGGTTCAGGGCGACGCGATCGTGATCAACGGCGGCGCGCCGATCAAGGTGACCGCGGTGCGCAACCCCGCCGAGCTGCCCCATGGCGAGCTGGGCGTCGACATCGCGCTGGAGTGCACCGGCATCTTCACCGCCCGCGACAAGGCGGCCGCCCACCTCACCGCCGGCGCCACGCGCGTCATCGTCTCCGCCCCCTCCGACGGCGCCGACCTCACCGTCGTCTACGGCGTGAACCACGACAAGCTGACCAAGGACCACCTCGTCATCTCCAACGCCTCCTGCACCACCAACTGCCTCGCGCCGGTGGCCAAGGTGCTCAACGATGTCATCGGCATCGAGAAGGGCATGATGACGACGATCCACTCCTACACCAACGACCAGCCCTCGCTGGACCAGATGCACAAGGACCTCTACCGCGCCCGCGCCGCGGCGCTGTCGATGATCCCGACCTCGACCGGCGCCGCCAAGGCGGTGGGGCTGGTGCTGCCCGAGCTGAAGGGCAAGCTGGACGGCTTCGCCCTGCGCGTGCCGACCCCCAACGTCTCGGTGGTCGACCTCAAATTCGTCGCCAAGCGCGCGACGAGCAAGGACGAGGTGAACGAGGCGATCAAGGCGGCGGCCGAAGGCCCGCTGAAGGGCGTGCTGAACTACACCACCTCGCCCAACGTCTCGATCGACTTCAACCACGACCCCCACTCCTCCACCTTCCACATGGACCAGACCAAGGTCATGGACGGCACCTTCGTGTCGATCCTCACCTGGTACGACAATGAGTGGGGCTTCTCGAACCGCATGTGCGACACCGCCGTCACGCTCGCGAAGCTGATCTGAGCCGGCACCGCCGGAGGAAGACCCCTCCCCCGCGCGACGGGGGAGGGTGCATAAGAAACGCCCGCCGCCCGCCGTGACCTCTGCGGCACCCCGCGGCCACCTGCCTGCGCGGCCCTGCCCGATCCGGGGCCGGCCCCACCTTCGGACGACCGGCGCCTTCGGGACCACCCGTCTTTGGGGACGCCCGTCAGCCCGGCCCGTCCGCCGCCTCCGGCCAATGCCACCCTTTCCGCCGACGCCGCCCGTTCCGCCGATCCCGTGTCCGCCGAACCCGTCAGCGTCGCCCACGCCAAGACCGAGTGCGCCATGACCGATTCCGCCCAGACGTCCGCCTTCCGCACCCTCGACGACGTCGATGTCGCCGACAAGCGCGTCCTCGTCCGCGTCGACCTCAATGTCCCGGTCGACAATGGCCGGGTGACCGACGACACCCGCATCGTGGCGGTGCTGCCGACCATCCGGGAAATCTCGGAGAAGGGCGGCAAGGTCATCCTGCTCGCCCATTTCGGCCGGCCCAAGGGGGCCGATCCCAAGCTGACGCTGGAGCCGATCGCCGCCGAGGTGGCGAGCCGCCTCGGCCGCCCGGTCGGCTTCGTGCCCGCCACCATCGGCGAGGTCGCCGAGGCCGCGGTCGCCGCGCTGGCGCCGGGCGAGGTGGTGCTGCTGGAGAACACCCGCTTCCACGCCGGCGAGGAGAAGAACGACCCCGCCTTCGTCGAGGCGCTGGCGAAGCTCGGCGACATCTATGTGAACGACGCCTTCGCCACCGCGCACCGCGCCCACGCCTCCACCGAGGGCCTCGCCCACCACCTGCCGGCCTATGCCGGCCGCTGCATGCAGGAGGAGATCGAGGCGCTGGCCCGCGCGCTGGAGGCGCCGGAGCGGCCGGTGATGGCCGTGGTCGGCGGGGCCAAGGTGTCCTCCAAGCTGGAACTGCTCGGCAATCTGGTGAAGAAGGTCGACCTGCTCGTCATCGGCGGCGGCATGGCCAACACCTTCCTGGCCGCGCAGGGCAAGAGCGTCGGCAAGTCGCTGTGCGAGCACGACCTCACCGGCACCGCGCTGGAGATCGTCGAAAAGGCCAAGGCCGCGGGCTGCGAGATCGTGCTGCCGGTGGACGCGGTGGTCGCCACCGAATTCAAGGCGCACGCGCCCCACCACGTCACCAGCGTCGATTCGGTCGGCGAGGGCGAGATGATCCTCGACGCCGGCCCGGCCTCGGTCGAGCATGTCACCGCCAAGCTCGCCACGGTGAAGACCGTGGTGTGGAACGGCCCGTTCGGCGCCTTCGAGCTGGAGCCCTTCGACATCGCCACCGTCGCGGTGGCCCGCGCGGCGGCGGACCTCACCGACGAGGGGCGCATCCTGTCGGTCGCCGGCGGCGGCGACACCGTGGCCGCCCTGAACCATGCCGGCGCGGCCGAGCGCTTCAGCTACGTCTCCACCGCGGGCGGCGCCTTCCTCGAATGGCTGGAGGGCAAGCCCCTGCCCGGCGTCGAAGCACTGCGACGTTGAGCGCGTGGGATCACTGCCAAGGTCTTAAGACTTTCAAGCCCGCAATGCTATAAACAGTCTCTGTGCCCTCCGTGCGGAAGAACGGGCCGCCGGGGGGCACGGTTGTTTTATGCGCGGGAGATACACGATGGCGGGAAGCCTCGACGAGATTGCGTACAAGATGTGTGCTGGCGGGAAGGGACTTCTCGCCGCGGATGAAAGCTCCAGCACGATCAAGAAGCGGTTCGATGCGATCGGCGTGGAGTCGACCTTCGAAAATCGCCGCGATTACCGCGAGATGCTGTTCCGTACCAAGGAGGCGATGGAGGACTATATCTCCGGCGTCATCCTCTATGACGAGACCATCCGGCAGAACGCGGTGGACGGCACCCCGCTGGTGAAGCTGATCGAGGCCGCGGGCTCGATCCCCGGCATCAAGGTCGACGAGGGTGCCAAGCCCCAGGCCGGCTTCCCCGGCGAAACCATCACCGAGGGGCTGGACGGGCTGGACGGCCGGCTGAAGGAATATTACGCGCTCGGCGCCCGCTTCGCGAAGTGGCGCGCGGTGATCGACATCGGCTCGGGCATCCCGACCTATGGCTCCATCCTCGCCAACGCGCAGGCGCTCGCCCGCTATGCCGCGCTGTGCCAGGCCAACAACATCGTGCCGATCGTCGAGCCGGAAGTGCTGATGGACGGCAGCAACGACATCGACCGCTGCTACGAAGTGACGGAGTGGGTGCTGAAGGAGGTGTTCCAGCAGCTATTCTACGCCCGCATCCGGCTCGAGGGCATGGTGCTGAAGCCCAACATGATCGTGCCGGGCAAGCTGTCGCCGAAGCAGGCCTCGGTCGAGGAAGTGGCGGAAAAGACTGTCCGCTGCCTGAAGAACTGCGTGCCCTCGGCGGTGCCGGGCATCGCCTTCCTCTCCGGCGGCCAGTCCGACGAGGAGGCCACGGCCCATCTCGACGCCATGATCAAGCTCGGCGGGCTGCCGTGGAACCTCACCTTCTCCTATGGCCGCGCCCTGCAGGCCGCGCCGCAGAAGGCGTGGTCGGGCAAGCCGGAGAACGTCGCGGCCGGCCAGGCCGTCTTCACCCACCGGGCGCGGATGAACTATCTCGCCGCTCTCGGCAAGTGGAGCGCCGAGGTCGAGCAGAAGCAGGCGGCCTGAGCCGCCGCCGGGCCGCGCTCTCCGGCGCGGCCCTCGCGACCCCCGACATGAGAACGCCGCCCCGAGGGGCGGCGTTTTTCGTTGTGCAAGGGGATTTCGTGCGGGGGGATAAGGACCGCTCCCGGCCGCCTCAGCGGCGGAAGCCGCCGCCGAACCCGCCGCCGAACCGGCCGCCACCGAAGTCGCCGCCGCCGAAGCTGCGATCCCCGCCCCAGCCGCCATCGCTGTGATAGCCGCTCCAGCCGCCATCGCTGGCGAAGCTGTTGACGCGGTCATTGCCAAAGCTCTGGTACTGGCGCTGGGTGTTCAGCCGGTTGATCTGGTCGGCATCGGTGTCCTGCTGCCAGCCGCTCGTCGTCTGCCGCTGCCAGTTGCTGCCGTCATACTGGTGAACGGTGCCGTCATGGTCGGTGTAGATGTTGCCGTCGTTCCAGGCGACGCCGTTGCCGGTCTTGGCGTTGCCGGCGACGCCACGGCTGTCGACGCTGAGATTGCCGTTATTGTCGGTGACGCCGGTCTCGGAGACGTGGCCCATGCCGGTGGTGGGGTTGTAGCCCGCGGACTGGCGGCCGGCGGCGAAATTGCCGCTGTCGACATTGCCGACGATGCCGGCGCGCGAGGCGCCGACGGCCCCGGTAGAGGGGTTGTAGCGCTCGTTCTCGGCGCCGGCGGCGTAATTGCCGGTCCAGGGGTTGAAGGCCGCGGCCGAGCGGCCGGCGAAGGAGGTGCCGCCCGCCGAGACGCCGGCCCAGGACGAGCGCGCCCATTCATTGCCGGTCCACGCATTGTAGCCGGTGACCCGGTTCACCGTGGCGTTGCCGCCCCACTGGCCATAGATGTTGGTCTGGTTCACGTTCACCGCGTTCCAGGTGCCGCCCCACGGGCCGGGGCCCCAGTACGGCCCCCAATAGGGCGCCATGCCGCCCCACCAGCCGGCGGCGAAGCCGAAGCCGAAGCCGTCCACCCACTGGAAGCCGGCATTGTAGCCATAGGTCGCGGGGCAACCATACCAGTAGGTGCCGACATAGCCGCTGCAGGTGGAGCCGGTGCCGTACACGACCGTGCCATAGGGGGCGATGGTCACGCCGAGATAGCCGGGGGTGTAGCCGGCGACGACATAGTCCGGGGTGTAGCTGTAGACCCGGACATAGGTGACGTAATGGAGCGGCGAGGACACCGGGATGGTGTAGATCGCCGCCGGCACGACATCGGCCACCGCCCACGGCCCGTTCGGGCTGCTGGCGACGAACCAGGCCCCGCGCGACACCGCGTAATAGCGCTCCGCGTCGAGCCGGATGACCGGGGTGCGGGAGTTCTCGGCATAGGACAGGATCGTGCCGGAGATCGGCACGAAGCGCGGCGTGCCGCCGTCATATTCCACCGTCAGCGTCGCCTTGCGCGAGATGCTGGCGGTCTGCGGCACGGTGGCCGCGATCACCGCCTCCTTGGCCTGCGGCGTGCCCGGCACGGAGACCAGCACGTTGGCGGCCGGGTCCTTGTCCGAGATCTTGGCGAAGCTCGGCGGAATCTGGTCCGCCGGCACGAAGCTCCACGGGCCGGCCAGCGCCGGGCCCTTGAACCAGCGGCCGGAAACCAGAACGTAATAGGCGTTGCTGGAGGGATCGAGCAGCACCCCGTGGTCGGCATTGGCCATGCGCAGCAGCGTGGTGCCGTCGACCGGCACCATCTGCGGCGCGCCCTGCGTCACCACCAGTTCGGTCGGCTGGGTGGCGACGATCACCGCCGGAGGCTGGGCGGGGGGCTTGCCGTTGGGCGGCATCAGCGATTCCGCCGGCTGTGCGTAGTTCGCGGTGCCGCCCGCCGCCTCCACCGCCGGATTGGGCGTGGTGGTCAGGCTCCACGGGCCGGCAAGCCCCGCGGCCTGATACCAGCGGCCGGCGGCCTGAAGGTGATACCCGCCGGCCGGGTCGACGATGACCAGCGCCCGGGTGTTCGCGACGCGCTGATAGCCCTGCGCGCCATCGATGGGGCGCAGCACCGGGTCGCCCGAGACCAGCACGAGGAGGGTCGGCGTGTTGGCGAACAGGATGCGCGGCGGCGTGTTCTCGACCGGCTGGCCCAGATCCTTGGTGATCTGCTTGGAGGCGGTGTAGCTGGTGAGGAGATGGTCGAGCGCCACCGTGATGCCGTCGGAGGGCAGGCGCGACTGCAGCGCGCTCAGCAGCCGGGTCTGCTGCGAGGGATCGGTCGGCACGTCGACGCTGGCGACCTCGATCTCGCTGAGCTGGGCGACGCGGGTGGCCTTGTCCACCGCGACGCGGGCGGTGAAATGGGCGATGCCATAGGTCGGGCTGCCGTCGGCCGGGCCGATCGCGATGGCCGCGCGGGCCTTGAGCCGGTCGCCGTTCCAGTCCTCGATCAGCGGCTGGTAGAGCCTCAGCACGTTGTTGTCGCCGAGCGAGACGGTGCGGGGCCAGGCCAGGCCAGCCGCGGCGTCCTGCCCGGAGGTGTCGGCCGGCGCGGCGGTCTGGGCCGCGGCGGGCGCGGCGGCGGAGAGCACGAGCGCCGGCACGACGAGGGCGGTGGCGGCGGCGAAGGCGGCGAGGCGAAGGCGGTGCTTGAGCATGATGACCCCCAAGGGCGGCCTGTGCCGTCCTCTTTTCTGGCTGACGCTGAATACCACCGGCGCAACGAGCCCGGAAGCAACGCCCCTGTGATTCCGGGTTAATTCTCTGTAATTTCAGCCTGTTTCATTTATGGGCACGCCTGCTGGCGAGGCAGCGCGGCCAGATCGACCGCCGCCGCGGGCGCAATCAGGCCGGGGCTCCGCGCAAGGCGCTTCCGCCGGCGCGGCCGGCGGGTTAGGAAGCAGCGCGGCCGCGCGACGGGCGCCCTGCTTTCGCCGACATCTTGCGGAACCTCTGCACCATGGCACGCGCTGAAAAAGAGCCGGCACGGCACGCGCCGCGCCTCTTCCTCATCCTCCCCGCCCAGGCGGTCGCCGGGGCCGGCGGGCTCGGCGCGCTCGCCGGCATTCTGCGCAAGGCGGGCGAGGTCGTCGACATCGCGGCGGTGATGCTGCGCCTCGCGCCGGGCGAGACCACCGCCAGCGCCGCGCGGCTGGCCCCGCTGGTCGCCGCCATCCACGACATCAGCGCGGCCTGCCTGGTCGAGGGCTCGCTCGATCTCGTCGGCACGCTGGACGCCGACGGCGCCCATCTCGACGGCATCGCGGCGCTGAACGCGGCGCTGCCGGCGCTGCGGCCGCACCGCATCGCCGGGGCCGGCGGGCTGCGCACCAAGCACGACGCCATGAGCGCGGGCGAGGCCGGCGCCGACTATGTGATGTTCGGCGAAGCCGACGCGGGCGGGCGCACCGTACCCTTCGACACCGTGCTGGAGCGCACGGAGTGGTGGGCGCAGCTGTTCGAGCTGCCCTGCGTGGCCTATGCCCGCACCATGGACGAGGTCGCCGCGCTGGTGGCCGTCGGAACCGATTTCGTCGCCGTCGACGCGCTGCTGCTGGACGCGCCGGAGACCGGCGCCCGGGCGCTCGCCGCGGCGCTGTTGGTGGAGGAAGGCTGATGCGGAGCCGGGCGCGACGTTTCCTCGCCCCGGCCGTGCTGCCGGCGGCGCCCCTCGCCGCCGCGCTGCTGTGGCTGCTGCCGGCCTCCCCGGCCGTGGCGCAGGCCGCAGTCGCCCAGCCCGCCCCATCCAAGCCGGCGCAGAGTCAGCCGGCCCCGACTCTGCCGGCCCCCGCCGCGCCGTCCCACGGCTCGGTTCCCTCGGCGCCGGCCGCCGCCGCCCGGCCGCGCAAGGTGACCACCAGCCCGGTCGCGGTCACCACCAACCCGGTGGCCGCGAGCGCCGGCGACGCCGCCTATGGCGCCTATCAGCAGGGCCACTACGCCACCGCGCTGCGGCTCGGCCTCGCCCGCGCCGAGGCCAATGACCCGGTGGCGATGACGCTGGTCGCCGAAATCTACGCCCAGGGCCTCGGCGTGCCGCAGGACACCGCCCGGGCGCGCGGCTGGTATGAAAAGGCGGCCAGCCTCGGCAATGCCGACGCGCAGTTCGCGCTGGGCGTCATGAAGCTGCAGGGCAATGGCGAGGCCCAGGACGAGGTCGGCGCCTCCCAGCTCTTCCTCGCCTCGGCACAGCAGGGAAATCCCGCCGCCGCCTACAATCTCGGTATGCTCTACCTGCAGGGCAACGGCGTGCCGCGCGAGGCCGAGGCCGCCGCCGAATGGTTCCGCCGCGCCGCCCGCAAGGACCAGCCGGACGCGCTCTACGCCCTCGCCATCCTCTACCGGGAAGGCAACGGCGTGCGCCAGGACCCCGCCGAGGCCGCCCGGCTGCTGGAGCGCGCGGTGATGGTGGACCACACCGTCGCGACGGTGGAATACGCCATCATGGTGTTCAACGGCGTCGGCGTGCCCAAGGACGAGGCCAAGGCCGCGCAGCTCTTCCGCAAGGCGGCGCTGGCCGGCAACCCGATCGCGCAGAACCGGCTCGCCCGCATCCTCTCCGCCGGCCGGGGCATGCCCAAGGACACCATCGCCGCCGCCGCCTGGTATCTCGCCGCCAAGGGCAGCGGGCTGGACGACCCGCTGCTGCAGAAGATGTATGACGAGATGAGCCCGGCCGACCGCGCCGCGGCGGAAAATATGGTGGCGGACTGGCGCGGGCAGGGCCCGGCCTGAGCCGACCCGCCCGCACTCGGCACCACACCGCCCGGCCGCCGGCCGCGATGCGCGGGCGCGGAGCCCCAACCGCACGCCGCGCCGCAACTTTCCGGGGCATCTGCCGTTCGGTAACGACGTTTCGTGCGCCCGCGGCGGCATTCGCCGCCTTGCTCCCGCCGCGTCCCGCCGCTACCAATCGTGTCGCTCCGTCGGCGGCGCGGCGCTTCCGCCTTCGGGCAGGCGCTCGCGCCAGCGCGCCCGCGGGGGCCCGCGTCGGGATCAAACCTCGAGGTCGCGTTTTTGGCTGTTGTCCGCCCGCTCATCGCCCGCATCTGCCGGTGCTTCGCCGTCCCTGGCTCCGGGGTCCCGAACCGGCTCGTGCTTGCGCCTGTCCTGGTGGCCCTGTTCGCGCTCGCGCTGCGCGTCGTGCCCGCCTATGCCTTCGACCCCATCGCGATCCGGCTGGAGGCGCTGGTGGTCGATCTCGCCCCGGCCATCGAGCTGGAATCGAGCGACAGCGACCGCATCCAGGTGTCCACCGCGCCCGGCGCCGACGGCATCGTCCGGCGTATCGAGGTGCGCGCGGTGGCGCCCAGCCCGAACGGCAGCAAATGGGCGGTGTTCGCGCTGTCGAACAACACCGACGAGCAGGTCGATCGCCTCATCGTCGCGCCGCATTACCGCATGGTGGGTTCCGGCGTGTTCTGGCCCGATCTCGGCAACCGGCGGATCGTCAACATCACCGCCAGCCAGGGCTTCCGGCCCGAGCGGCAGAGCGCCTCCGATGCCGACGTCTTCCTGATCACGCTCGACCCCGGCACCACGGTGACGCTGGTGGCGGAGCTGACCAGCGCCGAGCTGCCCCAGCTCTATCTGTGGGAGCCCGAGGCGTTCAAGGACAAGGTCAACAGCTTCACCCTCTACAACGGCATCGTCATCGGCATCGCCGGGCTGCTGGCGCTGTTCCTCACCATCCTGTTCGTGGTGAAGGGCAGCGTCATGTTCCCCGCCGCGGCGGCGCTGGCCTGGGCGGTGCTGGGCTATATCGGGCTGGATTTCGGCTTCTGGAGCAAGGTGTTCGGCATTTCGCCGCTGGCCCAGCAGTTCTGGCGGGCGGCGGGCGAGGCGATCCTCGCGGCGACGCTGGTGGTGTTCCTCTTCGCCTATCTCAACCTCAACCGCTGGCATGTGCGCTACGCCCACATCGCCGCGGCATGGCTGGTGTTCCTGGTCGCGCTGGTGGGGCTGGCGCTGCTCGATCCGGCGGCGGCGGCGGGCATCGCCCGGCTCTCGCTGCTGGCGGTGGCGGTGATGGGCTTCGCCGTGGTGGTGTGGCTGTCGCTGCACCGCTACGACCGCGCGGTGCTGATCATTCCCACCCTGTTCCTGCTGGTGGTGTGGGTGGTCACCGCCGGGCTCGCCGTGTCCGGGCGCATCGGCAACGACCTCGTGGCGCCGGCGCTGCTGGGCGGGCTGGTGCTGATCGTGATGCTGATCGGCTTCACCGTGATGCAGCACGCCTTTGCCGGCCTCGGCGCGGTGGCCGGCGGCGCGCAGGAGCTGGAGCGCCGGGCACTGGCGGTAGCCGGCTCGGGCGACGTGGTGTGGGACTGGGACGTCGACACCGACCGCATCCATGTCAGCCCCGAGGCCGAGGAGATGCTCGGCTTCAAGCGCGGCACGCTGGAGACCGAGGCGGCGGGCTGGCTCGACATCATCCACCCCTCCGACCGCGACCGCTTCCGCGCGACGCTCGACGGCGTGCTGGAGCAGCGCCGGGGCCGGATCGACCAGGATTTCCGGCTGCGGGCGCATGACGGCCATTATTTCTGGTTCAACCTGCGCGCCCGGCCGGTGGTGGGGGCGGATGGCGAGGTGGTGCGCTGCATCGGCATGCTGTCCGATGTCACCAAGCTGCGCACCGCCGAGGAGCGCATCCTGCACGACGCCGTGCACGACAACCTCACCAGCCTGCCGAACCGCGAGCTGTTCCTCGACCGGCTGGCCTCCGCGGTGAGCTTCACCCGCACCGACGAGCAGGCCAAGCCCACCGTGCTGCTGGTGGACCTCGACCGCTTCAAGCAGGTGAACGCCAATCTCGGCATGGCGGCGGGCGATTCCCTGCTGCTCACCGTCGCGCGGCGGCTGATGCGGCTGATGAAGCCGCAGGATACCCTCGCCCGGCTCGGCGGCGACCATTTCGGCATCGTCCTGATGTCGGAGCGCGATGCCGAGCGCATCACCGCCTTCGCCGACACGCTGCGGCGGACCCTGCGCGCCCCGGTCGGCTTCGGCGACCGCGAGATCTTCATCACCGCCTCGATCGGGCTGCTGCTGGCGGACGGCCAGCGCCGCACCCCGGCGGAGATGCTGAAGGACGCCGAGCTCGCCATGTTCCACGCCAAGCGCGCCGGGGGCGACCGCATCGAGGTGTTCCGCCCCAACATGCGCTCCCAGAGCATCGACCGGGTGGCGATGGAGGCCGACCTGCGGCGGGCCATCAGCCAGGGCGAGATCGTGGTGCTCTATCGGCCGATCGTGCGGCTGGAAACGCGCAAGCTCGCCGGTTTCGAGGCCCTGCCGCGCTGGCAGCACCCCACCCGCGGGGCGCTGGAGGTCAGCGATTTCCAGGCGCTGGCCGAGGACAGCGGCCTCGTGGTCGATCTCGGCCTGCTGCTGCTGGACACGGCGGCGCGCCAGCTCGGCACCTGGCAGCGCAGCGCCCGGGGCGAGGGCGTGTTCATCAGCGTGAATGTCAGCTCGCGGCAGATGCTGCGCCACGACCTGATCCAGGACATCAAGGCGGTTCTCGCCCGCAACGTGGTGGCGCCCGGCACGCTGAAGCTGGAGCTGGCGGAATCGCTGGTCATGGAGAACCCGGAATACGCCACCCGCATGCTGGCGCGGCTGCGCGACCTCGGCGCCGGGCTCTCGCTCGGCGAGTTCGGCACGGGCTATTCCTCGCTGGGCTATCTCCAGCGGCTGCCGTTCGACACCATCAAGATCGACCGCTCCTTCGTCGCCGGGCTCGACGGGCGCAACCGGGCGCCGCGCCCGCTCATCCTGCGCTCGCTGGTGGGCATGGCGCACGATCTCGGCATGGAGCTGATCGCCGAGGGCGCGGAGACCGAGGCCGCCGCCACGGCGCTGGCCAAGTTCGGCTGCGACTTCGCCGAGGGCACCCTGTTCGGGGCGCCGCTGACCGCCGAGGAGGCGCGCCGGCTGTTCCAGGCGGGCGATGCGCCGCCGCCCTCCCTGCTGGAGCGCGGCCGCATCGCCGGCCGGCCCGCCCGCGCGCCTGCGCCGGAAGCCCCGGCCAGTGTGGCGCCGGGGCTGGTGAGCGCCGCCCGCCCGCTCGCCGCGCGGCCGCCGGCAG
>NZ_JAHBGE010000058.1 GCF_018390635.1 Ancylobacter lacus
GTCGGGCAGCACCCGGCCGTCGACGCTTTCCAGCCCCACCAGCTTCCAGCGCCGGCGATCGGTCATGTGGCTGCGCTCCTGCGCCCGCTTGCCGATATAGTCGGCCTTCTTCTTGCTGATCGCCCAGCCCAGGCCCAGGTCCTGCGGGATCACCGTGCCGTCGGATTCGTCGCCGATCATGATGAAGCCCTTTTCGGCGCGCATGACGTGCATGGCCTCGGCTTCTGCGGGCGGGATGTTCCCTATGGGCTCGAGAAGACGGCGGTTGTTGAACCAGTCCACCCATTCGAGCGTCGCGTATTCCACGGCTTCCAAGCTGCGCCATGGGCCACGGCGGTGGATGACCTCCGCCTTGAACAGGCCATTGATCGTCTCGGCCAAGGCGTTGTCGTAACTGTCGCCGACGCTGCCCACCGAGGGTTCGATACCGGCCTCCGCCAAGCGCTCAGTGTAGCGAATAGACAGGTATTGCGAGCCCCTGTCGCTGTGGTGAACCAGCCCCATGCCCTTTCCCGGGCGGCGATCATGCACCGCCTGCTCTAGGGCATCGAGAACGAACCCCGCATGCGCCGAACTGCTGACGCGCCAGCCAACGATCTTGCGAGCATAGGCATCGATGACAAAGGCGACATAGACGAAACCCTTCCAGGTGGCGACATAGGTGAAATCCGACACCCACAGCATGTTCGGGGCCGGAACGCGGAACTGGCGGTTCACCTTGTCCAGCGGACAGGGAGCTTTCTTGTCCGGGATCGTCGTCCTGTGCGGCTTGCCGCGGATAATGCCCTGAATACCCATGCTCTTCATCAGCCGTGCCACCGTGCATCGCGCGACATCGAAGCCCTCACGGCCAAGCTG
>NZ_JAHBGE010000006.1:2500-5765 GCF_018390635.1 Ancylobacter lacus
CTATCGGTCGCTGAGGAGTACTTAGGCTTGGAGGGTGGTCCCCCCATGTTCAGACAGGATTTCACGTGTCCCGCCTTACTCGTGGATGAATGCTTGCATTACGTGTACGGGGCTATCACCCTCTGAGGCCCGGCTTTCCTGACCGGTTCCACTTCTCGTACATTCATCACTGGCCTGGTCCGCGTTCGCTCGCCACTACTAACGGAGTCTCTGTTGATGTCCTTTCCTCCGGGTACTTAGATGTTTCAGTTCCCCGGGTTCGCTTCAAACCCCTATGTATTCAGGATTTGATACCTTCATCTGACAACTGGAATTCCTGTACTTCATGGCAGAACCACAAAGCACAAGAGTTCCAGTCGTCGAAGGTGGGTTTCCCCATTCGGAAATTCACGGATCAAAGCCTGTTCGCAGCTCCCCGTGACTTATCGCAGCGTACCACGTCCTTCATCGCCTCTCAGCGCCAAGGCATCCACCGAATGCCCTTAAGACACTTGATCGTTCTCATCTTCGATACCTACCCATGAACGTTTCCTCTCGGAAACAACCGCGTCGTCCGTGCGGGAGACGCGGGGGCGAGGCGGTTTTGAGAGACCCGCCTCACGGTATCAAAGCTATTCTAAAGACCAGCTTGCTTCGCATGTCATTCGACGACGGCGCGGTCACGCCTCCGCCGGCCGTGTCCCCGCGGGTTGCCCCATGGGTCACGACCCGCCTTGCGGCTGGCCGAATGAATGCTTCTTCACAATGTCAGACAACACGCCTCACGCCCGGCAATGCCAGCAACGTGTGCGAATTCAGGATCTCATGGACGAGAAAACCGCAGCTTCCGGCTCGACACGTCATTTCCCTCATCGAGAAATGGTGGAGCCAGACGGGATCGAACCGACGACCTCATGCTTGCAAAGCACGCGCTCTCCCAACTGAGCTATGGCCCCGTCAGGCTCGGCAACCGATCGTACCCCGGAAATGGTGGGCCTGGGACGACTCGAACGTCCGACCTCACCCTTATCAGGGGTGCGCTCTAACCACCTGAGCTACAGGCCCCAAGCCTGACCGCAGCCGGGCGAATACGCCCGGCCCAGTGGCCTGGGCTCGTCCATGAAGAAAGAGAAACGAAGACGGCGGTGTCCCGCATTCTGCTCGCTGACTGCGAGCTATGATCTAAGAGTTCCGATAATCGTGCCAGGCTCCGAAGAACCGGCCGTATTGAGGGAACATCCTTAGAAAGGAGGTGATCCAGCCGCAGGTTCCCCTACGGCTACCTTGTTACGACTTCACCCCAGTCGCTGACCCTACCGTGGTCGCCTGCCTCCCTTGCGGGTTAGCGCAGCGCCTTCGGGTAAAGCCAACTCCCATGGTGTGACGGGCGGTGTGTACAAGGCCCGGGAACGTATTCACCGTGGCGTGCTGATCCACGATTACTAGCGATTCCAACTTCATGCACTCGAGTTGCAGAGTGCAATCCGAACTGAGACGGCTTTTGGAGATTTGCTCACCCTCGCGGGTTCGCATCCCACTGTCACCGCCATTGTAGCACGTGTGTAGCCCAGCCCGTAAGGGCCATGAGGACTTGACGTCATCCCCACCTTCCTCTCGGCTTATCACCGGCAGTCCCCCTAGAGTGCCCAACTGAATGATGGCAACTAAGGGCGAGGGTTGCGCTCGTTGCGGGACTTAACCCAACATCTCACGACACGAGCTGACGACAGCCATGCAGCACCTGTGTCCCCGGCTCCGAAGAGAAGAAACCATCTCTGGTAACTGTCCAGGGCATGTCAAAGGCTGGTAAGGTTCTGCGCGTTGCTTCGAATTAAACCACATGCTCCACCGCTTGTGCGGGCCCCCGTCAATTCCTTTGAGTTTTAATCTTGCGACCGTACTCCCCAGGCGGGAGGCTTAATGCGTTAGCTGCGCCACTGACGAGCATGCTCGCCAACGGCTAGCCTCCATCGTTTACGGCGTGGACTACCAGGGTATCTAATCCTGTTTGCTCCCCACGCTTTCGCACCTCAGCGTCAGTACCGGACCAGTAAGCCGCCTTCGCCACTGGTGTTCTTCCGAATATCTACGAATTTCACCTCTACACTCGGAGTTCCACTTACCTCTTCCGGACTCGAGATTGCCAGTATCAAGGGCAGTTCTGGAGTTGAGCTCCAGGCTTTCACCCCTGACTTAACAATCCGCCTACGTGCGCTTTACGCCCAGTGATTCCGAACAACGCTAGCCCCCTTCGTATTACCGCGGCTGCTGGCACGAAGTTAGCCGGGGCTTCTTCTCCGACTACCGTCATTATCTTCGTCGGCGAAAGAGCTTTACAACCCTAAGGCCTTCATCACTCACGCGGCATGGCTGGATCAGGCTTGCGCCCATTGTCCAATATTCCCCACTGCTGCCTCCCGTAGGAGTCTGGGCCGTGTCTCAGTCCCAGTGTGGCTGATCATCCTCTCAGACCAGCTACGGATCGTCGCCTTGGTGCGCCTTTACCACACCAACTAGCTAATCCGACGCGGGTTCATCCAATGGCGATAAATCTTTCCCCCGAAGGGCACATACGGTATTAGCTCAAGTTTCCCTGAGTTATTCCGTACCATTGGGCAGATCCCCACGCGTTACTCACCCGTCTGCCACTCACCTTGCGGTGCGTTCGACTTGCATGTGTTAAGCCTGCCGCCAGCGTTCGTTCTGAGCCAGGATCAAACTCTCACGTTGAATGAGTACTTTGATCGGCTTTATCTGTCGCTACGCTCAAAACCTCTTGACGAGGTCGAGGCTCACCCGATCCCTTCTCAGGGGTCAGGGCCTCTCATTGAGAACGTAAGACCGCCGAAGTTCTCATCAGTCTCTCAAACCGGTTGCCCGATCCAAGAGACCCGCAAGGACTCCGCCGTCCACGTTTCTCTTTCTTCCATTCACCTGTCAAACAGCCGGAACCCGAAGGCTCCATCGCCAACCCCTCAGGGCGGGCGCTTCACATAAGGCTTTCGCCTTCAATGTCAACCCCGATCTCTCAGGGCCTCGAAATTCTCTCGGTTCGCCTCGCGGCAAACCCGCCGGGAATTCACATTCCCTACATAAAGGCTTACACCCTTACGCAACCGACTGACGTCCCGCTCCGGCTTTCACCAGATCACTCCGTGTCACCTTGTCAGTGAGGAGCTTGTGGGGCGCGCCGTCCGCCGTGCGGCGGCAACCCGTCGTCGATGGCCGCTTTATAGGAGCACCCCCCCAGCCCTGTCAACTCCGCTCGCAACAGAAAAATGACGGG
>NZ_JAHBGE010000059.1 GCF_018390635.1 Ancylobacter lacus
CGACCGACCGTGGGCTCTATCCCGAGTTCGCCGGCGATACACGCGACCAGCGCGGCTATCTCGCCTGGTCAGCCCTCTGGATGGGCCGGGCGCGCGAGCTGACCCGGCCGGGCGGAATCTGCGCGGTGTTTTCGGACTGGCGTCAGTTCCCGGTGACGACGGACGCGCTTCAGGCCGGTGGATGGGTGTGGCGGGGCATCGCAGTCTGGGACAAGACCGAAGGCGGCCGTCCACAATTGGGCCGGTACCGCGCCCAGGCTGAATTTGTGGCCTGGGGCACCCAGGGGCCGCGAGCGCTGGTCGGGCCGTGCGCTCCCGGCGTGTTCCGGGCGTCAACATCGGGGCGCAAGTGGCATATCGCCGGCAAGCCGGTCGAGCTGATGGAAGGGCTGCTGCAGGTCATGGATGGCCCCGTGCTCGATCCCTTCATGGGCTCGGGCACGGTGGGCGTGGCGTGTGCCCGCCGCGGGCTGCCCTACACCGGCATCGAGGTGGTGCCGGACTATTTCGAGATCGCCTGCCGGCGGCTTCGGGAGGCGGCCGAGGCCGCCTGATTGTGGAGAGAAAAAGGGTCTCGATCCGTCATAACGGGATCGAGGCCCGCATCCCGGAATGGCTGTTTGACATCGTGAAGGCCGCCGCGGCGATCATCGTGCGGCGCGGCGGCAGATGCCGCAGCCGTTGCAGGGCTGGCCGATGGGCGGCTTGTCAAGCATGAGCGTGGAATCCGGGGAGGCCCCAGATGCCGGCCAGCATCATGGCCCTCCCGTTATGGGCTTCAACCGGGTGATGGACCAGTTCCAAATCGCGCGCGGTCGTGCCTCTTCAGCGAGCCTTCAACATACCTTCAGCGCAGCTCCAGAATGGGGTTTCTGGCGCTGCCATCTGATCTTTCGCGCACTGCCATCTGATTTTTCGCGCTACA
>NZ_JAHBGE010000060.1 GCF_018390635.1 Ancylobacter lacus
TCGGTGGTTGTATGATGCCACGTCAACAAGCTGGATGTGTTCATCCGACTTTTCGTCCGGCGGCACGCGGCGCCCTGGCAGGCGCCTTCATTGTCAATGGGTTGGGCAGTAGGGCGGGAGCGCCGTCAGGCCGGCTCGGCCGTGAATTCGTGCCGGCAGTAGCGGCAGACCAGGGCCGCCGCCTTGACGGTCTCGGCGCAGCGCGGGCACACCTTGGTGTCGTTCGCGGCGTCCAGCTGCCGTGCCGCCGCCCGCGCCGAAGCCGCCGCCGCCTCCGCCATGGCCGCAGTCGCGTTGATCTCGGCGATCCGCAGCTCGTCCCGCTTCTTATCGGACAGGCACGCCGCGATGAGGAGGCCGAAGACGCCGAGCAAGGCGCCGAGAGCGAGGCCGGCAAGGCCGCTTCTGCCTTTTTTCTGCATGATCGACGCGGCGCCGAACATGCAAGCCGTGGCGTAAGCGAGGTATGTCGCTACGACAAACTCCACAGTGTCCCTCCTTCTGCCTCAAGTCCGGCATTTCCAGCCCGATGTTGACCGTACTGGAGGAGCATGATCGGTGGTTGTATGATGCCACGTCAACAAGCTGGATGTGTTCATCCG
>NZ_JAHBGE010000061.1 GCF_018390635.1 Ancylobacter lacus
GCGCCGTGGCAACAACCTGCGCGACGAGCCACAGAGTTCTCACACAGCCTCGGGCTCCACTCGGACGCCGGTGCGGGCCGGTCCTTCTCGACGCGATGAGGTGGCGGGCTGCTGCAACGAAAAGTGCCCCTCGAACTGAAACGGTCCGTTCCGGCTCGGCCCTCGAGTTATCTGCCGCAGAATGACCAGGCGGCGACGAAACTCTACGTCCATTCTGCTTTTTAAAGGCCCGCTTTGCCACAATCAAGGTGGTAATATGTTGCGATCAACATCATGATACCGACTCGTCTCAGTGGAAGTCGCACGCCTGCCTGATGAAGGCCACCACGCGAGGCCGTCGACACCGCATATGAAGCAGCCTGGTGCTATGGCCGCCTGTCCGGTTGGGTATGACCGCTGACCGGAGCGAACCTTTCCCATCTAGCGTCTTCCAAAGATAATCGCGCGCAAGATCACTCCACTTGATGGAGCTTAGAAGTCCGCGAGCATGCTGATGGATTGTCGACCCAATAAAGATGAGAACGGCAAAAGTAATCTCGTGCGGCCGCCGCCGAGTGTTCGCTCCGGCTTGGCGACGAGCGAGGGACGCGACTGGCGGGGAGTTCGGGTCGACGCCTGCGGCCCGCTTCACGCTGACCGTGCCGATCCATTGCCGCCGCGCGACCATCCTGTCGTGCTGATCGCCCGGGATCATTCGTCCTACGTGCTGCAGCAACGCGCAGGCCAGCACGTCGCAGGCCCGTGGCGGCCCGGCGATGTGTCGATCGTTCCAGCCGGTCTTGAAACGACGTTTCGTGGCCATCTGCCCTCTCACCTGCGCATCGGCCTGTCGCCCGATCATCTGGTCGAGGCAGCCGAGGCCCTGGGCAGGCAAGGCGTCTATGTGGGAGCTGAACTTAAAAACGTTTTTCGCACGCAGGATCCGGTGATTGGTAAGCGTCGTCCTCAGGCCACGTTACTGAGGGTGGGCTTGGTGGGATAGGCC
>NZ_JAHBGE010000062.1 GCF_018390635.1 Ancylobacter lacus
TATACTCGGCCTACATCAAAACCCGGAAATTTCGCGGGTCGATGATATGGAAGTCATCGGAGATAAAGTCTCTCAACTTAAGCCATTGGCTTGGTAGTGTTTTTCGGAAGAACACGTTCACTGCATCTACGAAATCAGCGAAGCTTTCATAGTATTTGTTGTGGGTGACCGATGTGTGCATGACACGCCATAATCGCTCGATCGCGTTGAGATTGGGCGCGTAGGGCGGCAGGAATCTGAGATCGATCCTTTGTCCGTGCTCGACCATCCATGCCTCGACCTCCTTGGCATGGTGGTATCTGGCATTGTCGAGGAAAACATGGATTTTTCCCGCCCCCGGGTAGGCGGAAAGCAAGCGCGAAAACAGGCGGATGGTCGTCTCTGCGTTGACGGTTTCCCCTTCGACGATCTGGCAGAGGCCGCTTTCCAGATTGATGGCGCCATGCAGGTTCAGCCGCTGGCGACCGGCCGTCCGCAAGATGGCAACCGGATCGCCTTTTCTGATCCAGCCATGGGCCGGACGGCTCTGGTATTCCGGATGAACCGCATCAAGGAAAACCACCTGGTCATTGGCCCCCAATCGGCTGAGGAGACGGGAATACTCGGCCACGAACGCTTGTTGCGCTTGCACTGTCGGCAAGCGCGGTAGCGCCTTCGGCTTCTTGTATTCGAACCCGAGACGAGCGAGCAGCTTGATCATCCCGGACCGGCTGTAGGCGATGGAAAACCGCTTTTCGACAAGGGCAATGATCTCGGACGTGCTGGTGAACACGCGCGCCATCAGCGCTTTCACCAGGTCTATTTCCTGCGGCGCCGAAAGACGCGGCAGGCTGCCTTTCCAGCCGAAATCCGTCAGACGCCCAACACCGCCCGATGTCCAGCGTTGATGCCACTGGTAAACCGTGTCGTCGTCAACATAAAGCACCCGCGCCACCTCCGGCACGGCAAGCCCGTCATCCAGAAGCAAGATTGCATGCGCCCGACGCGCCGGGCCATGCTGGCCGGACGGCCGCCGCACTAGGGCCAACAAATGCTGGCGTTCCAAAGCGGTCAGGAATTGGCCTCTGATCATCCCGTAAGCAGAATCCATCAGCGCCGATTCCGCAAGCCTTCGCAGCTATTTGCCGGGATTCTACGGAGTCGGGGTATA
>NZ_JAHBGE010000063.1 GCF_018390635.1 Ancylobacter lacus
ACTTCCATATCATCGACCCGCGAAATTTCCGGGTTTTGATGTAGGCCGAGTATATAATCCGATTCGACGCCGGCCCGGCGATGCCGATTGACGTCGAGACGCCGTTTCATGATGTGCCGACAAACCCTTGGGGAAATTTCATGAAGACCCGCACCCGACTGCGCGCTCTCGCCGCCGCCGCTTCCCTCTCCATCGTGCCGTTTGCCGTTCCCGCCCAGGCCGGAAGCCGGGTCGATGTGGGCGTGCTGGTCTGTCAGGTCGGCTCGAGCATCTCGATGATCGTCGAGTCCAAGCAGAAGCTGAACTGCACCTTCAATCCCACCGAGGGCCCGAGCACGAGCTACAAGGGCACCATCGAGCGGGTGGGCCTCGACCTCGGCGTGACCGGCGCGGGAATGATGACCTGGGGCGTCGCGGCGGTGACGAAGCAGGTGGCGCCCGGCGCGCTGGCCGGCAGCTATGACGGGGTTTCGGCCGATGTGGCGATGGGCATCGGCGTCGGGGCCAACGCGCTGGTCGGCACCGACAAGTCCTTTGCCCTTAACCCGCTTTCGGTGGAAGGCAGCGTCGGCGCCTCGCTCGCCCTGGGTGTCGCCAAGCTCACGCTGACCTACGAGCCCTGATCCCGGGGCCGTTCCCGAATCCGGTTGCGGCGGCGGAAAACCCCGCCGTCCTTGACAAATCCCCGATCGGGATGCACCCCTCCGCGGCCCCCGCGGCGGGGTGTTTTCGTGTTGTCCGGGCTTCGGCCCCGCATTCCGATCTTTCGGTCCCTGCGCCTTTCGGGAAGAGCCATATGCACCGCTACCGCACCCACACCTGCGGCGCCCTCCGCAGCGCCGATGTCGGCGAAACCGTCCGCCTGTCGGGCTGGTGCCACCGCATCCGCGACCATGGCGGCGTGCTGTTCATCGACCTGCGCGACCATTACGGCCTCACCCAGGTGGTGGTCGACCCCGACAGCCCGGCCTTCAAGCTCGCCGAGACGGTGCGCTCGGAATGGGTGATCCGGGTCGATGGCAATGTGCGCAACCGCCCGGCCGGCACGGAAAACCCGGACCTGCCCACCGGCGCGGTCGAGCTCTATGGCCGCGAGATCGAGGTGCTGGGCCCGGCCGGCGAACTGCCGCTGCCGGTGTTCGGCGATCAGGAATACCCGGAGGAAACGCGGCTGCGGTACCGCTTCCTCGACCTGCGCCGCGAGAAGCTGCACAAGAACATCATGACCCGCGGCGCCATCATCGACGCCATGCGCGCGAAGATGAAGGCACAGGGCTTCTTCGAGTTCCAGACCCCGATCCTCACCGCCTCCTCGCCGGAAGGCGCGCGCGACTTCCTGGTGCCGAGCCGCCTGCACCCCGGCAAGTTCTACGCCCTGCCGCAGGCGCCGCAGCAGTACAAGCAGCTCATCATGATGAGCGGGTTCGACCGCTACTTCCAGATCGCGCCCTGCTTCCGCGACGAGGACCCGCGCGCCGACCGCCTGCCGGGCGAGTTCTACCAGCTCGACCTTGAGATGAGCTTCGTCGAGCAGGAGGATGTGTTCGCCGCCGTCGAGCCGGTGATTACCGGCGTGTTCGAGCAGTTCGCCGACGGCAAGCCGGTCTCGAAGAACTGGCCGCGCATCCCCTACGCCGTGTCGATGCAGAAATACGGCACCGACAAGCCCGACCTGCGCAACCCGCTGGAGATGCAGGACGTCTCCGAGCATTTCCGCGGCTCCGGCTTCAAGGTGTTCGCGCGCATGCTCGAGGACCCGAAGAACCGGGTGTGGGCGATCCCCGGCCCGACCGGCGGCTCGCGCGCCTTCTGCGACCGTATGAACGCCTGGGCCCAGGGCGAGGGCCAGCCGGGGCTCGGCTACATCATGTGGCGCGAGGTCGAAGGGGGCTCGGCCGAGGGCGCCGGCCCGATCGCCAACAATATCGGCGCCGAGCGCACCGACGCGATCCGCGCGCAGCTTGGCCTTGGGGCCGGCGACGCCGCCTTCTTTGTGGCGGGCGATCCCGAGAAGTTCGTGAAGTTCGCCGGAAGCGCCCGAACCCGGGTCGGCGAGGAGCTGAAGCTGGTCGACCATGACCGGTTCGAACTGGCCTGGATCGTCGATTTCCCCTTCTATGAATGGAACGAGGACGAGAAGAAGGTCGACTTCTCGCACAACCCCTTCTCCATGCCGCAGGGCGGTCTCGACGCGCTGAACGGTCAGGACCCGCTGACCATCAAAGCGTTCCAGTACGACATCGCCTGCAACGGCTATGAGATCGCCTCCGGCGGCATCCGCAACCATCGTCCTGAGGCGATGGTCAAGGCCTTCGAGCTGGCCGGCTATGATGAGCAGACCGTGATCGAGCGTTTTGGCGGCATGTACCGCGCGTTCCAGTACGGCGCGCCGCCCCATGGCGGCATGGCCGCAGGTGTGGATCGCATCGTGATGCTGCTCTGCGGCACCACCAATCTTCGGGAGATTTCGATCTTCCCGATGAACCAGCAGGCCCAGGACATCCTGATGGGGGCGCCCTCCGAGGCCACCCCCCGCCAGCTGCGCGAGCTGCACATCCGCACCAACCTGCCGGCGAAGTGAAGCGTTCGGCTGCCGGGCGTCCCCGCCGTCTTTTGAAGATCATGCGCCGCGGGGCCGGAAAGGCCGCCGCGGCGCCTGGCGTTTCAGCGGCTGGCATTCGCCTCGATGTCGACCTTGTCGAGCAGATCGAGCGGATCGCCATGGGCGGCGTCCATGATAGCGCCGAAGGTGAGCGTGGAGCGCGGCCGCACATTCAGCGTCAGCGTTCCGCCCGGGCCGTCGAGGAAGCTGATCAGCGCCCGGCCCGCCGGCTCCAGAGCCGGGCGGTCGCCGGCGAACTGGTTCACGATGAAGGCGGCGACCCCGGTGAGCAACTGGCGCACCGCCTTGGGACTGGCACCCTGCTCCTCCGCCAGTTGCTTGAGCTTCATGTCGTAGAGCCCGGCATCCCTCAGCGTGAAGGATGCTGATTCCAGCGTTTCCAGCCGTCCTGCCGCAAGGGCGATGGTGGAATCGCCGGAAAAGGAATCCGGTCGCACATTGCCGATGCGGAGCTGCCCGGCGATGGAACCGACATTGCTGATGTCGAGCGCGATCGGCGCCACGACGGCGACGCCGCTGGTTTCGTCCCAGTTCGAGGCGATGTCACCGGAGATGGTCACCCGCGCCACGCCGTTGGCCGCGAGCAGGGCGAACAGCTGCTGGTCGACGAAGGTCGCCGTCGGCACCGCCATGCGGACCGAGCCGGTGGCCTTGCGGGGAATCTGATTCACGAAGCTGTCGGTCGAGAAGGTGAGGCTGTCGATCTGGTAGGGGCCGTCGCCGGTGTCCGACGGTGCCACCAGCCCGAGCAGCTCGAAGCCCTGAACCATATCGAGCCGCGGCGCCGGGCCGCTTCCGGCATGGTCGTCCTGCGAGAGGTTGGCCGCCGCCTGCCGCATCAGGTCGCCGATGCGCAGCCCGGTCACGGCGACGCGGTCGAGCTTGGCCGGTCGTCCCGCGGGATCGGTGCCGGCGAAGCCCTCCAGCCGGGCTTCGCCGAGCACGCCATCGGTCAGTCCGGCTGCGTGCAGGGTCGCGATCCGTGCCTTGGCCGCGTCCGGCGTCGCCATTTCGATCGCCCCGGCCTCGAAGCTGCCCAGCCGCAGCGCGTCAAAGCCCGAGGCCAGCAGGGTGAGCAGGGTGTCGAGGTCGGCGGGCTCCACTGTCTCGCCGCGCTGCTCACGCGCCTGAATCTCCTGTTCGGCTGCCGTGATCTCGGCGACGGGAATACCCGGCGCGGCGATGGCAAGCTCGGTGAGGGTGACCGGCCCGCCCTTGAGGCGGATCTTGTCGCCGACGGCAAATTCATAGCCGTCGATCCCGTAGCGCCGGGCCAGCGTGCCAATCTCGCCGGCGGCGACCGGCTCGTCCGTCACGGCGTTGATCCAGGCGCCGACATCGATGCCTTCGCCGGAAATCGCGCCGATATGACCGTTGCCGTCACCCTGCGAGGTGTGCAGCGTGACGTTGGACGGCGCCATGCTGACGCGCTGGATGACCGCGCCGGCGATGCTCTCCAGGCTGGTCGCGCCATACGCGATCTCGGTGGACGTGGTCATCGTGCCCTCCGCCAGCGCCGTCGTCAGCTTGGCGGCCGGCACGTCGATCCGCGCGATGCTGGCCTGTCTCAGGAAGGCGAGGGCGATCTGCCAGGGTTGGCCGGTGCGCGCCTTGACTTCGATGGGGCCGTCATAGCGGTCGATCGTGATGGTGGGGGCGAGAAAGGCGGCGGTCATGCCGGGGCCGGAGCGACCTTCGAAGGCGAGGTCGGAAATCTCGATGCGCTCCGCCTTCACCCGGTCGCCGCCGGCCTCGCCGAGGCCCGAGGCGCGGATGCGGCCGATGCGTGTCGCCCCTCGATCCCCCGGATAGACGAAGGCGATGTCGGCGACCTCGAGCCGGGCGGTGAAGATGTCGAACGACACCCCGCCATGTCGCGCCTCGATTCCGCCCGTGGCCATGCCGCGAAACACTGCGTCGACCTGCCGCTGCGCCTCGTGATTGGCATAAGCGGTAAGGCCGAAATAGCTGCCAGCCGCGAGGACGGGCAAGGCCAGGAGGACGATCGCCGTTTTGCGCATGCATTGTGACCCGAGTTGAAGCCGATGCGGCGCGCCGTCCCCGTGCCGCTGGCGGCTAAGCTACACGAACCGTCGAAAGACGGGCATTACATCGGGCGAAAGTCGTTGTACCCCATTTCAAACTTCGTATTGTCGCACCGCATGCGACGGCTTTGAGGGGACGGCTATGGCTTCTTATATCTCTGATGATCTGCGTTCCGGCGCCATGGTCTATCACCGCTTGCCGCGGCCCGGAAAGCTGGAGATCCAGCCCACAAAGCCCCTCGCCAACCAGCGGGACCTCGCGCTGGCCTATACCCCCGGTGTCGCCGCCGTGTGCGAGGCCATCGCGGCCGATCCCGCGCTCGGCGCTGAACTCACCGGGCGGCAGAACCTCGTCGCCGTTGTCTCGAACGGCACGGCCGTTCTCGGCCTCGGCAATATCGGCCCGTTGGCCTCGAAGCCGGTGATGGAGGGCAAGGCCGTCCTCTTCAAGAAATTCGCCGGTATCGACGTGTTCGACATCGAGCTCGCGGCGAACGAGCCCGACCTCGTGGTGAGCACGGTGGCCGCGCTCGAGCCGACGTTCGGCGGCATCAATCTCGAGGACATCAAGGCACCGGAGTGTTTCGAGATCGAGAACCGGCTGCGGGAGAAGATGGGTATCCCCGTCTTCCACGACGACCAGCACGGCACGGCCATCATCGTGGCGGCGGCCATCGTCAACGCGCTGTTCCTTGGCGACAAGAAGCTGGAGGACGTCAAGATCGTCACCTCCGGGGCCGGTGCGGCCGCCATCGCGACGCTGAATCTGCTCGTCACCATGGGCGCGCGGCGCGAGAACATCTGGGTGACGGACATCGAAGGCGTGGTGTTCGAGGGCCGCACGGTTTTGATGGACCCCTACAAGGGCGTGTTCGCCCAGAAGACCGAGGCGCGCACCCTCGCCGAGGCGATAGTTGGTGCGGATATCTTCATCGGTCTTTCGGCCGGCGGCGTTCTTAAGCCGGAAATGCTCAAGACCATGGGTGAGCGTCCGCTGATCATGGCGCTCGCCAACCCGACCCCGGAAATCATGCCCGACATCGCCCGCGACGCGCGGCCCGACGCCATGATCTGCACGGGACGTTCCGACTTCCCGAACCAGGTCAACAACGTCCTCTGCTTCCCCTTCATCTTCCGCGGGGCGCTTGACGCCGGCGCGACCCAGATCAACGAGGCGATGAAGATCGCCGCGGTGAATGCCATTGCCGAGCTGGCCCGGGAGACCCCCTCCGACGTCGTGGCGCGGGCCTATGGTGGCGAGACCCCGGTGTTCGGACCGACCTCGCTCATTCCCTCGCCCTTCGATCCGCGCCTGATCCTGCGCGTGGCGCCCGCCGTCGCCCGGGCGGCGATGGAGAGCGGCGTCGCCCGGCGCCCCATCACGGATTTTGGTGCCTATCTCGAACAGCTCGACCGGTTCGTGTTCCGCTCCGGCCTCGTGATGAAGCCGATCTTCACGCTTGCCCGCCAGGCGCCGAAGCGGGTGATCTATGCGGAAGGCGAGGATGAGCGGATCCTGCGGGCGGCGCAGGTGGTGATTGAGGAGGGCATCGCCCGCCCGATCCTGATCGGCCGCCCGGCGGTCGTGGAAACCCGGCTGGAGCGTTTCGGGCTGTCCATCCGTCCCAACCGCGATTTCGACCTCATCAACCCCGAGGACGATCCGCGCTACCGCGACTATGTCGCGACCTATGTCGAGAAGACCGGGCGCCAGGGGGTGACGCCGGAGATCGCCCGCACGCTGGTCCGCACCACGCCCACCGTGATCGCCGCGCTCGCCGTGCTGCGCGGCGATGCCGACGTGATGCTCTGCGGCGTTGAAGGCCGCTTCATCCGCCATCTTCGCCACATCCGCACCATCATCGGCATTGCTCCGGGGGTGCGCGATGTCGCCGCCATGTCGATGCTGCTGACGCCAAAGGGCGCGTTCTTCCTGTGTGACACCCAGGTCAGCCTCGATCCCGGCGCCGAAGACCTCGCCGAGATGGCCATGCACGCCGCGGCCCATGTCCGGCGCTTCGGCATCGAACCGCGGGTGGCCATGCTGTCGCATTCGGATTTCGGCAGCCGCGATGACGAGCGTGCCCGCAAGATGCGCCGTGCGACCGAGCTGCTGACCGCGCGTGCCCCGGAGCTGATGGTCGACGGTGAAATGGAGGGCGACAGCGCGCTGGTGCCGGAGATGCGGGAGCGGGTGCTGCCGGGCTCGCGGCTGCAGGGCGTCGCCAACATCCTGGTCATGCCGAATCTGGAGGCGGCCAACATCGCCTACCAGATGGTGAAGGTGTTCGGCGATTCGCTGCCCGTGGGACCGATCCTGCTGGGCACGGCGCGGCCGGCGCATATCCTGACCCAGTCCGTCACGGCCCGGGGTGTGGTCAACATGACCGCGATTGCCGTGGTCGAGGCACAGCACGTCTGATCGCCAGCGGCGGGGAAGCGGTGGCCCAGTCGCCGCTTCCGTTGACGCTTCGTCGTTCATCTTGCGTTCGGCTTCGTGCCGGTAAATGAATAGCACCGGAGGTGGCGAGTCGGGCGACGGCTCCGGCAACCTTCGTATCGAGTGGAGATCGACATGCTGCTTCGTTCCGCCCTTGCCGGCCTGCTCCTGGCTGCGGTTGCCGTGGCTCCCATACCGGCATCCGCGCAGAACAGCACGGCCACGGGAGCCGTCATCGGTGGCATCACCGGTGCGGTGATCGGTGGAGCGGCGAGCGGCAAGGCCGGCGGTGCGGTGGCTGGCGGCTTGATCGGCGGCGTGGCCGGCGCCATGATCGGTGACGCGGTCGGCAAGGATCAGCGACGCAACACCGGATATTACTACTGGCGCAACAACCGCTGCTATTACACCTATTCCAATGGCCGGGTTGCCCAGGTGGATCGCCGCTACTGCTCCTGAGAGCACGGGATAACGGGTTACGGCGGGTCGCGTGGGGGCGGGACCCGTCTGAAAGCGCCGGCGGCGACGCCGGCGCTTTCTTGTTTGCCGCCATCTTTTTGACTTGGCATGGAACCCGGGCAGACCGCGCGCGTTTCACGCGTGTCGTGCAAACTCCTGTCTGAAGGTTCCCTCGATGGCTGATACCGGCACCGTGAAGTGGTTCAACGAGCAGAAGGGCTATGGCTTCATCCAGCCCGACAGCGGTGGAAAGGATGTCTTCGTCCACATCAGCGCGGTGGAGCGCTCCGGCCTTCGCGGCCTGCGGGACGGCGATAAGATTTCCTTTGAACTCCAGACCGATCAGCGTTCGGGCAAGACGTCGGCGGTCAATCTGCGGACCGCCTGATCGCTACACGCGGCCCGCGAGAAGGCCTGCCGGGTTTAGCCGCCATTCCCCAGTGGAGTGGCGGTTTTGTCGTTTTCGGATGTGGGCCGAAGAGCCGACTGCGGGCTTGCATCCCGCCGCATTCCGTCTAGTCTCTCTGCAGAATTTGGCCGGACGACTGGTTCGTTTCGCCTGCACTGACGGGCGCACGTTCAGCTTTTCTTCCAATTTCGACCAAAGTCGGGTCCATGGCGTCCCGGCTGGATGTGCAACCTAGATCTGAGAGACTTGAGACTATGTCTACCCTTACCGGCACCGTGAAGTGGTTCAACGACCAGAAGGGCTACGGCTTCATCCAGCCGGACAGCGGCGGCAAGGATGTGTTCGTTCACATCAGCGCGGTTCAGCGTTCCGGCCTGCAGGGTCTGCGCGACGGGGAGAAGATCTCCTTCGAGCTCCAGACCGACCAGCGCTCGGGCAAGACCTCTGCGGTCAATCTGCGCACGGCGTGAAGCCTGCCGCCGATGGCTGGTTCCGAAGATCGGCCGTCATCGGTGAAAGCTGACGAACAGACGCCGTCCCGGGCGACCGGGGCGGCGTCTGCGTTTTTGATCATTTGATTTTAGGCCGCCGAAACCCTCCGCCCAGAAGATGGGCCCTTCGGTGGTGGCCACGGGTGCGGGCGCGACCGGGGCCTTGGTGGCATAGGCGAGCGCTTCGGCTGCGCCGGCCGGCTCGGGGCTTCCGCTGCCCGGCTGGACCGTGGCCGGTCCACCAAAGGCGAGGGCGCCGACCGGGCCGGTCTCTCCGGCATAGGCGCTCTGGCGCAGCCGCCCCAGCACGGCCTGGCGGCTGTACGAGCTGTCCCCGATCGGCACCGACTGCTCGCTGGCATAGGCCTGGCCGGAGAGGGCGTTCAGGGCCGAGGGGACCTCCGACAGCGAGAGGTCGTAGAAGGCGGAAAGCCCGGAGGGCAGTTCGCCGATCGCGCTGCCGGAGGCATTGTTGAGGGCGCCGTCAATGGCCGAGGCGAGGGCGGATTCGTTTGCCGTCAGCCCCGGTACCGCCGAGATGGCGGAGGCGAGGCTCATCGAGACGGCATTGGAGCTGTAGTCCAGCGAACTCGTGAAGAAGGAGGGCAGCCCCTCCGTGTCGAAGGTGGCGAAGGTGCCGGTGATGCCGTCGCTCGCGGTGACAAGGGTATAGCTTTTCTGGAGCGACTGCGGGCCGACGAAGCTGGTGGCGAGCGTACCGTTCAGCCGGGCGGCGCCTTCCACGGCGAGCTGATCGGCTGCTGCGCCATCGATCCGCAGGGCGAGCGTGCCGGAGGCGGTCTGTGCGAAAACGCCGGTTATCTCATGGGTGGTGCCGGCACCCTCGGCGCTGATCCCAGCCAGCCGCTGTTCTCGAACCGCCCCTCCGAGCCGGCGGCAAAGGCAATCCGGCCGTCGATGATTCCGGTGTTCACCACCATCGTGCCGGAGGCGCTGGCACCGGTGGTGATGGCGAAGCTGCCCGTGGCGGCGATGATGGTGCCGTCGTTCAGCAGCGTGCCGTCGAGCCCGTCCCGCTTCACGCCGGAGGCGCCCAGCCCGGTGACGGTGTCACCGCCATCGCGACGGGAAGGATCGCTCGTTCTACGCATTACAGTCTCCCCAGAGCCCGGTCAGAAGCTGGGCTGCAGTATAGGAATCTGGGGTAGCTTGATAAGGCGCTGCGGGGATGGGACCAAAAAAGTCAGGTCCTTGCCCAACGGCCCGGCCGAGAAAAACCGGATTTTCCTTGAGGCCAAGCCGCTGCCAGCCGCACCGGCGGCCAGCACAATCTACGCCTGCCGGCGGCTCAGCCTTCTTCCACAGCTATTCCGGTCATTGCGCTCCCGCGCGGGCGGGCCAGCAGCACGACGCTGCGGCCATTGTACAGCCCGTCGGTGTAGCGGCTGAAGCCGAGCTTTTCGGCCACCCGGATCGAGGCGGCGTGGTCGGGCTCGATCAGGCAGGTGATGCGTTCGCCGGTACCATGCTCATCGGCCCAGCCGAGCGCCGCCCGCATCGCTTCCTCGGCGAGTCCCTTGCCCTGTGCCGTGGTTACCAGCGCCCAGCCCGCCTCCATCGTTCCCTCGATCGAGGGAACGATGGCCCGCTTCAGGTCATGGAAGCCGCATTCGCCGATGAAGGCCCCGGTCTCCCGATCCGCGATGGCGAGGAAGCCGAAGCCGAGATGCTGCCAGAGCCCGGCGTGGCGCAGGAAGCGGATCCACGCCGCCTCCCGCGTGAACGGCGTGCCGCCAATGAAGCGCACCACCGCGGGCTCCGCCCACATCGCGGCATAGGCGTCGAAGTCGTCCAGCCGGTGTGGGCGCAGGGTGAGGCGGGGCGTGGTGAGGGTGGGAATCATGCCGGCCATGGCCGTCGGCGCTCCAGATGCGAGAGATGGCGTCACCGCCTAAGAAAAAGGCCACGAACCGCCGGGTCCGTGGCCTTCATCCTGTCAGAGGTTTGCGTGTCTCACGAGCAGCCCGTCGTGCTGCCGCAGGTCTCGCACTTCAGGCAGGTGCCGTTGCGCACCATGGTGAAGTTCTGGCACTCGGGGCAGGCTTCGCCCTCATAGCCCTTGGCGCGGGCGATGGCGCGGGCCTCGGCCTTGGTCGAAGGAGCCGCCGCGGCCGGGGCGGACCAGGGCAGGGCGGCGGTGCCCAGCTCGGCCTCTGTCTCTTCCTCCGGCGCCGCCTTCAGCGCCGTGGCGCCCTGGGTGAGGCCGCGCAGGGCGGTGACCTTCGAGGGCGCCGGGGTGACGCTGGCGCCCGCGGGCACCACCATCAGCCCGACATTCTTGCCGCGCATCAGGCCCTTGGACACCATACGGGTCGCGGCGACGGCGGCGGGGGAGGGCTTGCCGTCCGGCTTGCCTTCGTCGACGCCCTTGCCGAGCGCGTCGAAGCTCGACTCCGCCGGCTCGACATGGCCGAGGTCGTTGCGGCCGAGATACGACACCGCCAGTTCGCGGAAGATGTAGTCGAGGATCGAGGTGGCGTATTTGATGGTGTCGTTGCCCTGCACCGGGCCCGCAGGCTCGAAGCGGGTGAAGGTGAAGGCGTCGACATACTCCTCCAGCGGCACGCCGTATTGCAGGCCCAGCGACACCGAGATGGCGAAGTTGTTGATGAAGGAGCGCAGCGCCGCGCCTTCCTTGTGCATGTCGATGAAGATCTCGCCGAGCCGGCCGTCGTCATATTCGCCGGTGCGCAGATAGACCTTGTGGCCGCCGACGACGGCCTTCTGGGTGTAGCCCTTGCGACGGTCGGGCATCTTCTCGCGATCGCGGATCGCGACGACGCGCTCGATCACCTTCTCGACGATCTTCTCGGTGAGCTGGGCCGCGCGGGCCGCCGCCGGCTTCTCCAGCAGCGCCTCGACCGCATCCTCCTCGTCATCGTCGTCGGAGACGAGCTGGGCGTTGAGCGGCTGGGAGAGCTTGGAGCCATCGCGGTACAGCGCGTTCGCCTTCAGGGCGAGACGCCAGGACAGCAGGTAGGCTTCCTTGCAATCCTCGACCGTCGCGTCGTTCGGCATGTTGATGGTCTTGGAGATCGCGCCCGAGAGGAAGGGCTGCGCCGCCGCCATCATGCGGATGTGGCTTTCGACCGAGAGATAGCGCTTGCCGATGCGACCGCAGGGATTGGCGCAGTCAAACACCGGGTAATGCTCCGGCTTCAGGAACGGCGCGCCTTCCAGCGTCATCGCCCCGCAGACATGCACGTTGACGGCCTCGACGTCCTTCTTCGAGAAGCCGAGGAAGCTGAGCAGATCGAAGGAGGGATCGGCCATCTTGTCGGCCGGCACCCCGAGCGCGGCCATCGTCTCGTCGCCGAGGGTCCAGCGGTTGAACACGAACTTCACATCGAAGGCGGACTTCACCCCGGCATCGATCTTGGCGAGCGCGGCGTCGCCGAAGCCCTTGGCCCGCAGCGTCGCGTGGTTGACCGCCGGGGCCTGGGTGATGGAGCCGTGGCCCACCGCATAGACCTCGATCTCGGCGATCTGGCTTTCGGAATAGCCGAGCGTGCGCAGTGCCTCCGGCACGGCGCGGTTGATGATCTTGAAGTAGCCGCCACCGGCCAGCTTCTTGAACTTCACCAGGGCGAAATCGGGCTCGATGCCGGTCGTGTCGCAGTCCATCACGAGGCCGATCGTCCCGGTCGGCGCGAGCAGCGTGGTCTGAGCGTTGCGGTAGCCATGGGCTTCGCCGAGCGCCAGCGCCTTGTCCCAGGCGCTCCTGGCATGGTCGACCAGGATCGGCAGCGGGCAGGCGGCGTGGTCGAGCGGAACCGGGTTGGTGTTGAGGCCCTCATAGCCGGTCGCCTCGCCATAGGCGGCGCGGCGGTGGTTGCGGATCACGCGCAGCATGTGGTCGGCGTTGGCGCCGTAGCCCGGGAACGGGCCGAGCTCCTTCGCCATCTCGGCGGAGGTTGCGTAGGACACGCCGGTCATGATCGCGGTCAGGGCGCCGCAATAGGCGCGGCCTTCGGGCGAGTCATAGGGAATGCCCGAGGTCATCAGCAGCCCGCCGATATTGGCGTAGCCGAGGCCAAGGGTGCGGTACTCGTAGGAGAGCTGGGCGATCTCCTTCGAGGGGAACTGCGCCATCAGGATGGAGATTTCGAGCACGACCGTCCACAGCCGGCACGCGTGCTCATAGCTCGCGACGTCGAAGCTGCCATCCGCATTGCGGAACTGGAGCAGGTTCAGCGAGGCGAGGTTGCACGCCGTGTCGTCGAGGAACATGTACTCGGAGCACGGGTTGGAGGCCCGGATCGGCCCCGTCGCCGGGCAGGTGTGCCAGTCGTTGATGGTGGTGTGGAACTGGATGCCGGGATCGGCGCAGGCCCAGGCGGCATGGCCGATCTTTTCCCACAGCTCGCTGGCCTTCAGCGTCTTCGTCACCTTGCCGGTGGTGCGCGAGGTCAGCCGCCAGTCGGCATCGGCCTGAACGGCGTTCAGGAACGCGTCGTCAACCCGTACCGAATTGTTGGAGTTCTGCCCGGCCACCGTGAGGTAGGCCTCGGAATCCCAGTCGGTGTCGTAGATCGGGAAGTCGATGTCCTTATAGCCCTGGCGGGCGAACTGGACGACGCGACGGATGTAGTTCTCCGGCACCTGCGCCTTCTTGGCGGCTCGAATCTCCCGCTTCAGGGCGGGGTTCTTCTCGGGGTCGAAGCAGTCGTCGCCATCACCCTCGCAGTTCACGCAGGCCTTCATCACGGCCTTCATGTGCTTGGCGACGGTCTTGGAGCCGGTTACGAGAGCGGCGACCTTCTGCTCCTCCTTCACCTTCCAGTCGACATAGGTCTCGATGTCGGGGTGATCGGCGTCCACCACCACCATCTTGGCGGCGCGGCGGGTGGTGCCGCCGGACTTGATGGCGCCGGCGGCGCGGTCGCCGATCTTCAGGAAGCTCATGAGGCCGGAGGAGCGGCCGCCGCCGGACAGGCGCTCGCCCTCGCCGCGCAGGGCGGAGAAGTTGGAGCCGGTGCCGGAGCCGTACTTGAAGAGGCGGGCTTCACGCACCCACAGGTCCATGATGCCGCCCTCGTTCACCAGATCGTCGGAGACGGACTGGATGAAACAGGCATGCGGCTGGGGATGCTCGTAGGAGGTCTTCGAGCGGGTCAGCTTGCCGGTCTTGTAGTCGACATAGAAGTGGCCCTGGCTGGGTCCATCGATGCCATAGGCCCAGTGCAGGCCGGTGTTGAACCACTGCGGCGAGTTGGGCGCCGCCATCTGCATGGCGAGCATGTAGCGGTGCTCGTCGAAGAAGGCCTGAGCGTCCTCCTCGGAATCGAAATAGCCGCCCTTCCAGCCCCAGTAGGTCCAGGTTCCGGCAAGGCGGTCGAACACCTGCCGGGCATTGTCTTCGCCCACGTAGCGCTCTTTTTCGGGCAGCGCCGCAAGGGCCTTCTCGTCCGCCGTGCCGCGCCACAGGAAGGACGGGACGGTTTCTTCCTCGACCTTCTTCAGGCGGGCCGGCACGCCGGCCTTGCGGAAGTACTTCTGGGCCAGGATATCGCTCGCGACCTGGGAGAAGTGCTGCGGCACCTCGATCCCCTCAAGCCGGAAGACGATCGAGCCGTCCGGGTTGCGGATCTCGCTCGTCACCGTGCGGAACGCAATGTCCGCATAGGGAGAACGACCGGCCTTGGTGTAGCGACGCTCGATGCGCATGCTTTTCGTCCCCGTTCCGCGGCAGGCCACAGTCCTCTGACCTGCCGCTGGATGTCGACTCGAACCTCTGCCCGAGCCCAGCCTGTCAATTCGCGAGGGTTCGTGACGTTGCCGCCCCGCCTTCGCGCGCTTGTCATTCCGTCCGCACACCCGCGTTCCCCGATGTCGCCACCGGTGACGGAATCCTGTTGGTGTTGGGAGCGCCGGCCGCGTTACGAACGCCGCGATCGACGGTGGTCAAACTGTCCGACTCCCTCGCGGCCGTCAATCACCCGTCACAAACTCTAGTGTGGAAGAATGAACGAAGCGCTAAATGTAGATGGGGCGGCGGCCGCCCGAAATCGAGGGGCGAGGGCTTCCTATCGAGTGGGGATTCGCATGGCGAGTCCAGCGCTGCGGCGCAGTGGAGGGGCTGTTGAGAGCGGGGACAACGGGAAGGGTGGCACGTGGGCGACACACGAGCGAGGGCGCCCGCCGGCCGTGGGAAGCAGCCATGCGTTCGGGGTGGCTGGACAGCGCCACCCGTGGTGACGCTTCATGCGCGCCCGTTTCTTGAACCGTGCCGCAGCCGGCGCGGGCAGGCCGAGCCGCCATGAGCCACCTTCCTGACACCCCGGCGCGTCCCACGCCGCCCGCCATCTTCTTCATCCTCGCGCTGGCGGCGGGCGCCGGCGCCGCCAATCTCTATTACGCGCAGCCCCTGTTACCGTTGATCGCGCCCGATATCGGCCTCGACGAATCGATCGCCAGCCTCGTCGTCACCCTCAGCCAGATCGGCTATATCTGCGGCCTGCTGCTGGTGGTTCCGCTTGGGGACATTGTGGAGAATCGCCGGCTGATCGCCTCCATCGTCGTTTGTGCGGCGGTAGGTCTGGCGGTCGCCTATCTCGCGCCGAGCGCCGTGATCTTCCTGGGCGCGGCGCTTGTGTTCGGCGTGGGCTCGGTGGTGGCGCAGGTGGCGGTTCCCTTCGCCGCCCATCTCGCTGCACCGGAGGAGCGTGGCCGGCGGGTGGGCAGTGTGGTCAGCGGGCTCATGACCGGCATTCTGCTGGCCCGTCCGGCGGCGAGCATGGTAACGCACTGGTTTGGCTGGCACGCCGTGTTCGGCCTTGCCGCGCTGCTGATGCTGGCGTTGGGGGTGGGGCTGCGTCTGGCGCTACCGCAGCGCCATCCCCATACCCGCTCCAGCTACCGCGAGTTGGTGCTGTCGCTGCCGCCGCTCTGGCGCCGCACGCCCATTCTCCGGCGCCGGGCTGCCTATCAGGCCGCGATGTTCGCGACATTCACGCTGTTCTGGACCGCCGCGCCGCTTCTTCTGCACGGCGCGCCGTTCCACCTCGACCAACAGGGAATGGCCCTGTTCGCGCTGGCCGGTGCCGCCAGCGTGGTCATTTCGCCCGTGGCGGGATGGCTGGCCGATCGCGGCCACGCTCATGCCGGGACGGCGGGGGCCTTCATCCTGGCGATCGCGGGCTTCGCGCTCACCTTCTGGGGGGCGGTGGCCGGGTCGCTGGGCATACTGGTGGCGGGTGCCGTCGTGCTCGATCTCGCCGTCACGGCAAATCTGGTGTTCGGCCAGAGAGCGCTGTTCATGCTGGCGCCGGAGCTCCGCAGCCGGCTGAACGCGCTGTACATCGCGATCTTCTTCTTCGGCGGCGCCCTTGGCTCGGCACTGGCGAGCCCGCTGTTCGAAAGCGGAGGATGGCTCGCCGTCACCGTGGCCGCGGTGGTGGCGCTCGGCGGGGCGTTCGCCTATTTCGCCACCGAGAAGAAGGCTTCATAAGGCCGCGCCGATGCCCGCTCGGCTGGACAGGGCGCGGTGCGAATGGCATGGTCCGGCCGAGAAACGCTGGCATACGGGGTCCCCGTGAACGTCTCGACACTCCTCACCGAAATCTTCACCTGGTGGAACGGCCAGACCATGGGAACCCGTTTCCACACCTGGCGCTTCGGCGAACTGGTCGGTGAAGACGAGTTCGGCAACAAATATTACCGGACCAAGGGCGGCCAGATCGATCCTGCGCTCGGTTTCGAGCGGCGCTGGGTGATCTTCAACGGCTATGCCGAGGCCACAGCCATTCCGCCGGGCTGGCACGCCTGGATGCACCAGCGTTCCGATGTGCCGCCGAGCCGTGAGGCCTATACCCCGCATCCCTGGCAGCAGCCGCACCGTCCCAACCCCACCGGCACGGTGGCGGCTTATCACCCGCCGGGCTCGACACTGGCGCAGGGACACCGCCCGGCGGTGACGGGCGACTACAAGGCGTGGTCGCCCGAGTGAATGCGGCGCCGGGGCGGCTGCCGTCGGCGGGTGCTCGCCGCGAGCGACGCCCCGCCGCCGCCTCATTGAGGTGGTGATGTCCACGTCCCGCCCGATCGCGAATGACTGCCCGTGATGTCCCGACTCTGTTCCCTGCCGCTCGCCATTCTGCTCGCGCTCGCCGCCTCCAGCGTCGCCCACGCCCAGCAGGGCTGGCAGGGAGGTGTCGAATCCTCGCCGCTGCCGCCGGCCAATGTCCCGGACGGTCCGGTGGAGAATCCCGATTCCGCGCCGATTCCTGATGGCGTGCCGTCCATCATGGAGGAGCCGGCGCCGAGCCGCGCGCAGCCGCGGCCGAAGCCCGGCGCCCCGGCGGTCGTTGTCCCACCCGGCCAGACAGCGCCGGCGACGCCGGGAGCCCCGGCAGCACCGGCCGGAAACGAGGTCGAACTCACGCAGCCGCCGTCGCAGAAGATAGCCAACAAGACCGCGGTCTTCTCCGGCCTCGACAAGATCACCGGCCGCATCATCACCTTCGATGTCGCGGTCAACGAGACGGTGCAGTTCGGCGCGCTGCGGATCACGCCCCGCGTCTGCTACACCCGGCCGGCGACCGAAACCCAGAACACCACCGGCTTCGTCGAAGTGCAGGAGGTGGAGCTTGACGGCGAGGTGAAGAGGATTTTTGGCGGCTGGATGTTTGCCGCCAGTCCGGGTCTCCACGGCGTGGAGCACCCGATCTATGACGTCTGGCTGATCGACTGCAAGCAGACCGACCCGGTGATCGCTTCCCCCGGCGGCCAGCAGTAGAAATCGGCCACGCCTTCGAGGGCGTTCGCCAACAGCTGGTGGTAGCTCCGCCGCGAAACCTCGATGGCGCCGAAGCTGCGCAGGTGGTCCGTCACGAACTGGGTATCCAGCAGGGTGAAGCCACCGCGTTTCAACCGGGCGACGAGATGCACGAGCGCCACTTTTGAGGCATCGCGGTTCCGGTGGAACATGCTCTCGCCGAAAAACGCGCGCCCAAGCCGGACGCCATAAAGCCCGCCGACGAGCTCACCGGCTTCCCAAGCCTCGACCGAATGGCCATGGCCGCGGGCATGGAGGTCGAGATAGAGCTTGCGGATGCGGGCGTTGATCCAGGTCTTGCTCCGTCCCTCGGCCGGCTGGGCGCACCCGTCCAGCACTGCCTCGAAGTCGTGATCGATGCGGACTTCGAAGCGGTCGGACCGCACCGTGCGCGCGAGGCGGCGGGAGATGACGAAGTCGTCAAGCGGAATGACACCCCGGCGCTCCGGCTCGATCCAGTAGAGGCCGGGATCGTCCGCGCTTTCCGCCATGGGGAATATGCCGCAGGCATAGGCCTTCAGCAGCACTTCCGGGGTGATTTCGACCTGATGTTCGCGAGGGCGTGACATGCCGCGAGCATGAAGCAGAAGAGCCGGGCTGTGAAGGCCCGGCTCTCCGCCTGGTTCAGTGGCTTGGCACGTCGAAGCCCGCCGTCAGCGCCCGGGTTCGCCTTCCGCGAGGAAGTGCTCCAGCCAGTGGATGTCATAGGCGCCCCGCACGATTTCCTCGTTGCGGGCCAGCTCGCGGAACAGCGGCAGCGTGGTCTCGATGCCTTCGACGACGAATTCGTCGAGCGCCCGGCGCAGCCGCATCAGGCATTCGGCGCGGGTCTTGCCGTGGACGATGAGCTTGCCGACGAGGCTGTCGTAATAGGGCGGGATCGCATAGCCCTGATAGACCGCTGAATCGACCCGCACGCCGAGCCCGCCGGGCACGTGCCAGTAGCCGATCTTGCCGGGCGAGGGGCGGAAGGTCCGCGGATGCTCGGCATTGACGCGGCATTCGATGGCGTGGCCGTTCAGCACCACGTCTTCCTGCCGGATCGACAGCTCTTCACCTGCGGCAACGCGAATCTGCTCGTTGATGAGGTCGATGCCGGTGATGGCCTCGGTCACCGGATGTTCCACCTGGATGCGGGTGTTCATCTCGATGAAATAGAACTCACCGTTCTCATACAGGAACTCGATGGTTCCGGCGCCGAGATATTTCAGGTCGCGCATAGCCTGGGCGACGGTCTCGCCGATGCGGTGCCGCTGTTCCGGCGTGATGATAGGCGAGGGGGCCTCTTCCCACACCTTCTGGTGCCGCCGCTGCAGCGAGCAGTCGCGCTCGCCCAGATGCACCGCATTGCCCTTGCCGTCGCCGAGCACCTGGATCTCGATGTGGCGCGGCGTGCCGAGATATTTCTCGAGATAGACCGCGTCGTCGCCAAAGGCGGCCCGGGCTTCGGAACGCGCCGTCGACAGCGCGGCGGACAGTTCCTCTGCCGAGCGCGCCACCTTCATGCCACGGCCGCCGCCGCCGGCAGCGGCCTTCACCAGCACAGGGAAGCCGATCTCGCTCGCCACCCGCATCGCCTCCTCATCGGAGGTGATGCCGCCGTCGGAGCCCGGCACGCAGGGTATGCCGAGGCGGCGGGCGGTCTTCTTGGCCTCGATCTTGTCGCCCATAATGCGGATGTGCTCGGGCTTGGGCCCGATGAACTGCACCCCGTGATCGATGAGGATTTCGGCGAAGCGCGCATTCTCCGCGAGGAAGCCATAACCGGGGTGCACCGCATCCGCGCCGGTGATCTCGCACGCCGCGAGCAGGGCGGGAATGTTGAGGTAGCTGTCCTTGGCCGCAGGCGGGCCGATGCACACGCTCTCGTCCGCGAGCTTCACATGCATCGCGTCGGCGTCTGCGGTCGAATGCACTGCGACGGTCGCGATGCCGAGCTCCTTGCACGCGCGAAGGACGCGAAGCGCGATCTCACCGCGATTGGCAATCAGAATCTTGCCGAACATGGGGGCGTTCCTCACTCGATGATCAGGAGGGGTTCGCCATATTCGACCGGCTGGGCGTTCTCGATGAGGATCCGCGTGACGGTGCCGGCGCGGGGAGCGGGAATCGCGTTCATGGTCTTCATCGCCTCGACGATGAGCAGGGTCTGGCCCTCCTTCACCACCGAGCCGACATCCACGAAGTACTTGGCGCCCGGCTCAGGGCCGAGATACGCGGTGCCCACCATCGGCGAGGTGACGACGCCCGGATGCTTTGCCGGATCAGCGTTCGCGGGCGCCGCAGGAGCCGCCGGCGCGGTCGCTACGGGGGCGGTGACGGCCGGGGCGGCTACCGCGACCGGCGCCGGCGCCACGAAAGTCGGGGCGGCGCGCACCACGCGGATGCGGAGATCCTCGTGCTGCACCTCGATCTCGGTGAGGTCGCTCTCGGAGAGCAGGTTGGCGATCTCGCGCACCAGCGCGGGGTCTATGGCGGGCTTGTTGGTTTTCATCATGATCCCGTGACGGTCGCGGACCCGTCTCCCTCAATTGGCGCGGCTGGAGGCGAGCACGTCGATCGCGAGGCGGTAGCCTTCGATCCCCAAGCCGCAGATCACCCCGCGGGCGACCGGCGATATGAAGGAGTGGTGGCGGAAGGCCTCGCGGGCGAAGACGTTGGACAGGTGCACTTCGACGACATTGAGGCCGGCCGCCTTGATGGCGTCGGCCAGGGCGATGGAAGTGTGGGTGTAGGCTGCGGCATTGAGCACCACGCCGAGGCTGCCGGCCGCCTGCTGCAGCAGGGTCACCAGTTCACCTTCGTGGTTCGTCTGGCGAAACACCAGTTCCAGCCCATGGCGGTCACAGGTGGAACGGCAGGCGTCTTCGACGTCGGCAAGCGTAGCGCGACCGTACACCGCCGGCTCGCGCGTGCCGAGCAGGTTGAGGTTCGGTCCATTGAGAACGTGGACGGTTGTCGACGGGTGAACAGGCATCGCGTCTCAGGTCTGCGCTCGCCCAGCCAATGCCGTGCGGACGCGCGGTTTATAGGCAAACCCAACGGTTCCGCCAAGGGGGGACCGCGACCAACCCGCCGCAGTCCCCGCCAAAGAGACGTCACACGCTGTCCCCGAGAGCCAAAGCCTCAGCACTGGGTCTTGCCGCAGGCGCGGACCGAGTCGATCGCGCCCTTGAGCTGGTCATGCCCGACCGCGCCAATGACGAGTTCGTCGCCCAGAATGTAGCTCGGCGTGCCGTTGATGCCGAGCGTGTCGGCGATCTTGAGGCTTTCCTCCAGCGCGGCGCGCACTTCCGGCTCGGCCATGGCCTTCTCGACCTTGGCAGGGTCGACGCCGACGTCCTTCGCCGCCGCCAGCGCCTTGGCGCGGTTGGCCTGGCCGCGGTCGCCGAGCAGCTTCTGGTGGAACTCGAAATACTTCTCCGGGGCCACCAGCCGAACCGCCACGGCAACCTGCGCGGCCTCCACCGAGCCCGGCCCGAGCACCGGGAATTCCTTCAGCACCACCCTCAGCTTGGGGTCGTTCTTCACGAGATCGACCAGATCCCCCAGCGAGCGTTTGCAGAAGCCGCAATTGTAGTCGAAGAACTCGACCAGGGTGACGTCGCCCTCCGGATTGCCGACGACGATGGCGTGGGGGGAGTTGTAGATCTCCGTCTTCATGGCCGCGATCTGCGCCTTGCGGCGGGTGGCTTCCGCCGCTTCCTGCCGCTTCTGCAATTCGCCGATCGCCTCCTGGATCACCTCGGGATTCTTGATCAGGTAATCGCGGATGAGAGCCTCGAACTCCGCGCGCTGGACGTCGTCGAGCGCCGCGGCGGGGGCCGGGGCCATCGCGAATGCAAGGCCCATGGCCATCATGCCGACGGCGAAGGCGCGGGGGAGGGAAAGCAGCATCGAAGTCTCCGGGTGGAAAAGCGGGTGGGCCGGGGGCCCATCAGGAAGGTTTCTTTCTTACCGGGCGCGGCGGCGGCTTCAAATTGACGATGTCGTCAGCTTTCAGCCAGCCGGGCGAACCGAGCGGAAACTGCTGACGGGCACGTCCGGCGAGTTCACGGGCGAGCTGCACGTCGCCAGCCGCCAGTGCCGCCTGGGCGGAGGCGAGGTCGGCATTGGGTATGTCGCCCTTCTGGCCATAGGCCATGGCGAGATAGCGCCATGCCGCGGGCGTGCCGCCGCTCTGCTGCAGACTGAAGTTCAGCTCGCGGATCGCCTCTTCAGTCGAGGATTTGTCACCCGCGGCAACCAGCGCCTGGCCGAGCAGCATGCGGATCAGGGCATTGCCGCCGGAAAGCGTGGAGGCCCGGCGCAAAGGCGCGATGGCTTCCCGCGCGCGGCCGGATTCGAGCAGCGCCTGCCCCTTGAGCTCCTGAAAATAGGGGTTCGACGGGTTCTGCGCGATCAGCGCATCGAATTGACGCACCGCGTCGTTCACATTGCCGTAGCGATAGGCCGAGATGGCCCGGGCATAGCGCGCCGGCAAGGACGTGTCGGAGAGCGGGTAGCGCCGCGCCACCGAATCGGGAGGCTCGGTGAAGGCGACCAGCTTCGCCCGCATCATGTCGTGCCGCGCCTGCAGGGCGGGCGGGTCCTTCGCGTCGCGATAGGGGCTCTTGGCGACGAGGTCCTCCAGCGCCGCCACGCGCTCGCGCGCCATGGGGTGGCTGAGCACATAGGGATCGACACGCTGGCTCAGGAAAAGCTGGTCGTTGGCAAAGCGCTCGAACGTCTTCAGCATCCCCATCGGAGACTGCTTGGTGGCGGTGAGATAGCTCACCGCAGCGCGATCGGCCGATTGTTCCTCGCTGCGCTGATACGCCAGGAGCGAGCGCCGGGCCATCTCGCCCGGCGCCATCAGCGCGCCGGCGGGATTGCCCATGTTGGTGCCGCTGGCGGCTCCCGCGGCGACGCCGGCGCCGGCCAGCAGCATGCCGACGACGGCAAGGGTCTGCACCGTTTCCAGCTGCTCGCGCATGCGGGCGAGATGGCCGCCGGCGATATGGCCGGTCTCGTGCGCCAACACGCCGATGATCTCATTGGGCGTCTGCGACTGAGTGAGCGCACCGACATTGAGGAAGATGCGCCGCCCGTCCATGACGAACGCGTTGAAGGAGCGGTCGTTGATGAGCACGACTTCGATGTTCTGCTGCTGCAGTCCCGCGGCGCGGAAGATCGGCCGGGTGTAGTCGCGCATCAGGTTTTCGGTTTCGGCGTCGCGGATGATGGTCGGGCGACTGCCGGGAACCGACTCCTGCGCATACGCCGGCACCGCGCCGAACGGCATCGCCAGCCCCTGCACCGCCATGGTGGCGACGGACAGCCACGTTGCCAGACGGCGGATCGGTCGTGAGGGCTTGTCAACGGAGAGCAGAGGCATCATGCATCGTTTTTGGGGGCGCGCGACCGGACCATGACGGCAGGAAGCGCGGCGGGTCAAGCGACGGACTGGCGGAGTCGGTGGCAGCAGACCAGCCGCAGAATGCGGCATCAGAACGGCAACCCGCGCTCCGTGGCTGCGGGCCGACAGGGAGAGTGAGCGGGATGACCTCTGCGCTGATCCAGACAGCGGCGCTCGCGCGTGCCCGTGCGGGTTTCCAGGCCCTGGGCCAAGGCGTGACGCCGTCCCGCCGCAGCGAGATCACCCCCTTCATCGTCATGGACGTGATGGCGCGGGCGGCGGAGATCGAGGCGGCTGGCGGTCGCGTGATACATATGGAGATCGGCCAGCCGGCGGCGCAGGCGCCACTCGCCGCCCGGCAGGCGGCGGCGCGGGCGGCGATGGAAAGTCCGGTCGGTTATACCAACGCGCTCGGAATCCCCTCGCTGCGCGCGCGGATCGCCCGGCACTACGCCGAGCGGTATGGCCTCGACGTCGATCCCGGCCGGATCGTGGTCACCACGGGCTCGTCGGGCGGGTTCATCCTGGCCTTCCTGGCGCTGTTCGAGCCCGGCGACCGTGTTGCGCTGGCCAGCCCGGGATATCCGCCCTACCGGCACATCCTGCATGCGCTGGGTTGCGAGCCGGTGCTGATCGAGACAAACGCCGCCTCGCGCTGGTCGATCACCCCGGAGGCGCTGGCGGAGGCCCATGCCTCGGCACCGCTGAAGGGCGTGCTGGTGGCGAGCCCCGCCAATCCCACCGGCACGATGATGACGCCGGAGGCACTGGCCACGCTGGCGGCCACCGCTGGCGATCTCGGCATCCGCTTCATCTCCGACGAAATCTATCACGGGCTGGACTATGCCTTCCCGGCGGTGACCGCGGCGAGCCTGTCGGCCGAGGTCACGGTGATCCATTCCTTCTCGAAATACTTCTGCATGACCGGCTGGCGGGTGGGGTGGATGGTGCTGCCACTTTCCATGATCCGCGCGGTGGAGCGGCTGCAGCAGAACCTCTCCATCTCCGTGCCGACGCTTTCGCAATTCGCCGCCGAGGCCGCCTTCGACGGCGCGGCGGAGATGGAGGCAGTGAAGCATGGCTACGAGGCCAATCGGCGGCTCCTGAGCGCCGGGCTGCCGGCGGCCGGTCTGCCGGAGTTCATGCCGGTGGACGGCGCCTTCTATCTCTATGCCGATGTGTCGCGTTTCACGTCGGATTCGACGGCTCTGGCCCGCCGGCTCCTCGACGAGGCGGGTGTTGCCGCGACGCCGGGGGTCGATTTCGACCCGGCCCGCGGGCACCACTATCTCCGGCTCTCCTATTGCGGCTCGGAAAGCGACATGCGCGAAGGCGTGGAGCGGATCACCGCTTTCCTGAAGCGCGGCTGATCTCCAGCCCGTCGCGCGGCGGGCTGGAAACAGAGAACCTCTGGAAAGAAAGAACCCCCGGAAGCCGCGCTTCCGGGGGTTCTTCATTTCAGTTGCCGAAGATCTTGCGCTGCCACCAGCCCGTCCGACGGGGCCGGTTTTCATCGTCGGACGGCCCGCTGGAGGGTGTTTCCGAGGTGTCGCTGCTGGCGGTCGCCTCGTCAGTAGCGGGCGGGGCATCGGGCGACGCCTCGGCCGCCTCAACCAGCGTCGGCGCTTCGTCCTGCGGCGGCGTCGCCGGCAGAGCCGATCCGTCCTCGCTGGATGCCGACGCGGCCTCCGCGCCCTCATCAGGCGCGGCCGGTTCCGGCGAAACAACGGGGGCGCTCACCGTCTCCTCGGTGACGGCGAGCGGCGCAGGCTCCCGCACGGTAGAACGGCGGCGACGCGGCGCCTTCTTGACCTCGGCGACCGCCGCGTCCTCTTCCGGAGCCGCCGGCTCAACCGCGCCCTCGGCAACGGCGGGCGCGGTTTCGGCGGGCGCGGCTTCCTGGGTCTTCGCGGCCCGGCGGGTACGCGGCTTGCGGGCAGGCTTCTCCGCCGCCACCGGCTCGGTGACGTCCGGAACCGGGGCATCGGGAAGGGCCTCGGCCGCGCCGTCAGCAGGGGCAGGCTCGACAGGAGCAGAGGCTTCCGCCGGCACGGCCTCATCAGAGGCCGTCTCCGCCGCATCATCGTCGCGCCGGCCGCGCCGGCCACCGCGCCGACGGCGACGCCGGCCCTCGTCAGAGGTCCCCGTCTCCGTGGGGCTCTCACCGGCGGGCGCTTCCGCCGCCTCGCTGGCGGCCTCGGCTGCCGCGTCCTGAGCCAGATCGAGCGCCGCTTCCGCCGCCTCGCCTGTCACCGGAGCGGCGGCGATCGCCTCACTGTCGATGGCCTCACTGTCGCGGGAGCCGGTCTCGCCATCCTCCTCGGAATCGGTGTCTTCGTCGCTCTCTTCAAAAGCGCCGTTTTCGCCGGAGGCCTGGCCGTTCTGGCCGTTCTGGCCGGCTTCGCCAGCGCCGCCCCGCCGACGCCGACGCCGACGCCGGCGGCGACGGCCGCCTTCGCCTTCCCCACGTGCGGACTCTTCTCCCCCTTCGCGGCTTTCGCGCGCCGCCGGCGAGGAGCCCTCCGGCTCGGCCTTGGCCTCGCTAACGGCTTCCGCCTCGGAGTCGTCCTCGGCCTCGACCGCCTCATCCTCCGGCTCGTCGACCACCTCGGCGGTGATCTCGGTGATGCGGGGAAGCGGGATCGGGTTCGGAACCGCGTCGCCCTTGTCGATGGCGAAGGGCATCAGGCCCGTCAGGCTCTGATCCGCGGAGATGGTGATGGTGACGCCGAAGCGCTCCTCCAGCTCGTGCAGGTGGGCGCGCTTGTGGTTGAGGACGTAGAGGGCGTTCTCCGCACGGGTGCGGACGATCAGGTTGTGCGTGTTGGACTTCAGCAGAAGGTCTTCCACCCCGCGCAGCAGCTGCAGCGCGACCGACGAGGAGGAGCGGACGTGGCCGGTGCCGCCGCAATGCGGGCACACCTCGGTCGAACTCTCCAGCACGCCGGTACGGATGCGCTGGCGGCTCATCTCCATGAGGCCGAAATGCGAGATGCGGCCGAGCTGGATGCGGGCGCGGTCGTTCTTGAGGCAGTCCTTCAGCTTCCGCTCGACCGCCCGGTTGTTCCGCTTCTCGTCCATGTCGATGAAATCGATGACGATCAGCCCGGCGAGGTCACGCAGGCGCAGCTGGCGGGCCACTTCCTCGGCCGCCTCGAGATTGGTCTTGAGGGCGGTGTCCTCGATATTGTGCTCGCGGGTGGAGCGGCCGGAATTCACGTCCACCGAGACCAGCGCCTCGGTCGGGTTGATGACGATGTAGCCGCCGGACTTGAGCTGGACGATCGGCGAGAACATCGCGTCGAGCTGGCTTTCCACGCCGAAGCGGGCGAAAACCGGCTGGGTGTCGCGATAGGGCTTCACGTTCTTCGCATGGCTCGGCATGAGCATGCGCATGAAGTCCTTGGCCTCGCGGTAGCCCTCCTCGCCACCGACCAGAACCTCGTCGATGTCCTTGTTATAGAGGTCGCGGATGGAGCGCTTGATCAGCGAGCCTTCCTCATAGACCAGCGACGGCGCGGTCGAGGCGAGGGTGAGCTCGCGCACATTTTCCCATAGCCGCAGCAGATACTCGAAGTCGCGCTTGATCTCGGCCTTGGTGCGGTTGGCACCGGCCGTGCGCAGGATGACGCCCATCCCCTCCGGCACCTCGAGGTCGGAGGCGACCTCCTTCAGTCGCTTGCGGTCCTCGGCCGAGGTGATCTTGCGGGAGATGCCACCGCCACGGGCGGTATTCGGCATCAGCACGGAATAGCGGCCGGCGAGCGAGAGATAGGTGGTCAGCGCGGCGCCCTTGTTGCCGCGCTCCTCCTTCACGACCTGCACCAGCATGATCTGCCGGCGCTTGATCACTTCCTGGATCTTGTAGGAGCGGGCGCGGCGCTGGGGTTGGCGCTCCGGCACCTCCTCCAGCGCGTCGTCGGAGCCAACCTGCTCCACGACCTCTTCCTCGGCATGCACTTCCTCGACGCCGCCGCCTTCATCATCGGCGGAGGGACGGCGGGTGCGACGGGCGGGGCCGGAATCATTGTCGTCGTCGGTCGACTCCTCGGCGGCTCCCTCGGAGACGCTGTCGTCGCTGCGGCGCGCCGGGCGGGCACGACGGGCGCGGGCGTTCGGCTTGTCCTCAGCCTCGTCCTCCGCATCGCGCTTCTGCTGACGCTCCTCCTCGGCAAGCAGGGCCTGCCGGTCGGCGACGGGGATCTGGTAATAGTCGGGATGAATTTCGCTGAAGGCGAGGAAGCCGTGGCGGTTGCCGCCATATTCGATGAAGGCAGCCTGCAGGGACGGCTCGACCCGCGTTACCTTCGCGAGATAGATGTTGCCGCGCAACGGCTTGCGGTTGGCAGCCTCGAAGTCGAACTCTTCGACCCGGCTGCCGCGCACCACCACGACCCGGGTCTCCTCCGGGTGGGTGGCGTCGATGAGCATCTTGTTGGCCATGGAACTCTCATATGCGGACAGCCCCGCGCGGGCGCACGCAGCGCCGGATCGCAGGGGCCATGTCCATAAGCGGTGATCGGAAACGGGTGAGGGGAGCCAACGGGTCCGCCAGCCGGGCCTGAGCCGGGATGCGCCAGAGCCGGGCGACAGTCGCGGAGCGTCCGGAACTTCCGGTTACGCCCCTGATCTGCACGTGCCGGCGGACGCTTCATTGCTTGCTGCCGTCTATCCCTCGACCGAACATGGAGGCCGCGATCCTTGGATCCGGCCCTCGGCATCCGGAGGCACACTGCGCGGCCGGCCTTAAAGGCCGGTCCTCAGCGCCGGATGTCCCGATGGGGGTGTCGGCGGAAGCATCCGGGGGCGAAGGCGACACCGACCAGGTCGCGCTGCGCGCCGTCGTGCTGCCATGAAGGACCTGCACGACGGAAGGCGGACATGCCATTGCTGGGAATCCGCACCGCCCGGACGCGAATGCCGGACACCGCGTGGGCGATCCGAAATGCGATCCATTTGCTTGCTCTTAATAACGGCATGCGCCTCCTTTTGGCAAGTTCGCAATGGCCCTTTGGTCAGGTGGGCGGCGCTGTGCGGTGCTGGCGGCGGCTGTGCCCGTGCTGTCAAGATACGGTTAACCCTCGCGGCCTATTCCGTTAGAACTGAGTGTCCCGACGCCGGGGCGTTTCGATAGCTTTCTCCAGAGGTGCCAAGCGCAGGAGAGCGGATGGGCTGGCGTGTCGTTCTGTGGGTGCTCCTGATGGGCCTCGTCGCCGGGTTTCCCGTTGCGCGAGCCGGCTCGACGGACGTCGCTGCGGCGACGACCCCGGTGCAGGTGCCTGCTGCGATCATGCCCGCCGCTGTGACCGATGCCGGAAGCGCCAGCCCGGCGGTGGCGACCGACGCCCGGCTGGCGGGCGACGGGGAACGCACGCGGCTGGTCATGGACCTCTCCCGGCCGGTCGCGCTCGGCGCCTTCACGCTTGCCGATCCCTACCGCGTCGTCGTCGACATTCCCGATGTCGCCTTCGCCTTGCCCGCCTCTGCGGGGCGGGAGGGGCGTGGCCTTGTCTCCGCCTATCGCTTCGGGCTGTTTGCTCCGGGCAAGGCGAGGCTGGTGATCGACCTGACCGGCCCGGTAAAGATCGACAAGGCCTTCGTCATCGACCCGATCGACGGCCAACCGGCCCGGTTGGTGGTGGACCTCGTGAAGACGGACCGCGTCAGCTTCATGAAATCGGTGGCGGCGCCGGTCCAGCGGGCCCAGGCTGTGCCGGCGCTCGCGCCGCCGACGGTCGGCCCCGATGACGGTCGGCCGGTCATCGTGCTCGACCCCGGCCATGGCGGGGTCGACTCCGGCGCGGTGAACGCCACGGCCAGCATCAACGAGAAAGACGTGGTGCTGCAGATCGCCCGTACCCTGCGGACCAAGCTGATGGCGACCGGGCGCTACCGGATCGTGATGACGCGGGAGAGCGACACATTCGTGCCGCTGGGGGACCGGGTGAAGATCGCGCGCGATCATCAGGCCCAGCTCTTCATCTCGCTGCACGCCGATTCGCTGGCCGCGCGGACCGGCGAGGTGCGCGGGGCGACGGTGTACACCCTGTCGGACCGGGCATCCGACGCCGAGGCCCAGCGACTCGCCGACGATGAAAACCGCGCCGACATGATCGCGGGTCTCGACCTCTCGGAAGAGCCGACCGACGTCGCCGGCATCCTGCTCGATCTTGCCCAGCGCGAAACCAAGAATTTTTCCGCCCAGTTCGCCCGCACCCTCGTCTCCGGGGTGGACGGCGTGGCGCGCATGCACAAATCCCCGATCAAATCGGCCGGCTTCAAGGTGCTCAAGGCGCCGGACGTGCCGTCGGTCCTGTTCGAGCTCGGCTATCTCTCGAGCACCAAGGACCTCGAGCTGATGACCTCCGACGCCTGGCAGTCGAAGGTGACCGACGCGATGGTGACGGCGATAAACGCCTATTTCTCCCTGCGCGAGCGCACCGGCTCGGTTCCGGTGGCCATGCCCTGACAAGGTCCCCGCCGGGAGAGCGCCGCCCGGCGGGGACCTGCGCATCCACGTGACAAGACCCGCGCCGTCGCGATACGGCCATAGTTCGCCCCCAGACGGTACGGCAGGGCGATGAGATTCACCGTGCCGGCGCAGCGTCACCCGACGGCGCCGGGCGACAGGATGCGGGGTCGGGCCGGCATGCGGCTTTTTCTGCGTTTCATGGGCTTCATGTTTGCACTCGGCACGATCGTGTTCGTGGTCGCCGGTGCGGGCGCGAGCTATTTCATCTGGAAGTTTTCCCAGGATCTGCCGGACTACTCGCAGCTGCAGAATTACGAGCCGCCGGTGATGACGCGCATCCATGCCGGCGACGGTTCGCTGCTGGCGGAATATGCGAAGGAGCGCCGGCTGTTCCTCCCGATCCAGAACATCCCCAAGCTTGTCATCGACGCCTTTATCTCGGCCGAGGACAAGAATTTCTATTCCCATGGCGGCATCGACATCACCGGCATCGGCCGCGCCGCCTATGCCTTCCTGCAGAATTACGGTTCCGGCCGCCGCCCCCAGGGCGCCTCGACCATCACCCAGCAGGTGGCGAAGAACTTTCTCCTCACCAACGAGGTGTCGCTTGACCGCAAGGTCAAGGAGGCGCTCCTCGCGCTGCGCATCGAGCGGGCCTATTCCAAGGACCGCATCCTTGAGCTTTATCTGAACGAGATCTATCTCGGCATCGGCTCCTACGGGGTCGCGGCGGCGTCGCTGCTGTATTTCGACAAGTCGGTGAACGAGCTCGACATCGCGCAGGCGGCCTATCTCGCCGCGCTGCCGAAGGGCCCGAATAACTATCACCCGTTCCGCGAGCGCGAGGCGGCGATCGCCCGGCGCAACTGGGTGATCGACCGCATGGCCGAGAACGGCTACATCACCCAGGCCCAGGCCGAGAAGGCCAAGGCGGAAGACCTCGCCGTCACCGTCCGCCCGACCGGCGCCCACATCTTCTCGGCCGAGTATTTCGCCGAGGAGGTCCGTCGCGAGATCGCCGAGCGCTATGGCGAGGACAAGCTCTATGGCGGCGGCCTTTCGGTGCGCACCACGCTGAACCCCAAGCTGCAGCAGATCGCCAAGAAGGCGCTGCTGGACGGCCTCACCCGTTTCGACGAGCAGCGCGGCTATCGCGGCCCGGTAACCGTGATCGAACCGACGGGCGATTGGGGCGGGCGGCTCGTCTCGGTGCGCTCGTTCAACGACATCCCGTGGCGCCTTGCCGTTGTTCTCGAAACCGGCAACGACGCCGCCAAGATCGGCCTCCAGCCGCAGCGGGACAAATCCGGTGTCCTGCAGACCCAGCGCGAGGTTGGCATCATCACCCCGGACGGGGTGAAATGGGCCCGCCGTGGCGGCAAGTCCGGCCTCGTGAACGTGCTGAAGCCCGGCGACGTCATCTATGTCGAGGCCATCGACGGCAAGCAGGGCCAGTGGCGCCTGCGCCAGCAGCCGCAGATCGAAGGTGCGCTCATCGCCATGGACCAGTGGACCGGCCGCGTGCTGGCGCTGGCGGGCGGCTTCTCCTTCGATGAAAGCCAGTTCAACCGCGCCACCCAGGCGTATCGGCAGCCCGGCTCGTCCTTCAAGCCGTTCGTCTATTCGGCCGCGCTCGACAATGGCTATACGCCGTCCAGCATCATCATGGACGCGCCGTTCGAGCTGAGCCAGGCGGGGCAGGCGACGTGGCGGCCGGAGAACTACTCCGGCAAGTTCTATGGTCCGCAGACCCTGCGCTTCGGGCTGGAACAGTCGCGTAACGTGATGACGGTTCGGCTCGCCAACGATCTCGGCATGCCCACCATCGTGGAATATGCCCGCCGCTTCGGCGTCTACGACAATCTCATGCCGGTCCTTTCGATGGCGCTCGGCGCTGGCGAGACGACGGTGATGCGGATGGTGACGGCCTATTCCGAGCTGGCGAATGGCGGCGTGAAGATCAAGCCGACGCTCATCGACCGCATCCAGGATCGCTACGGCAAGACCATCTACAAGCACGACGAGCGCGAGTGCCGCGGCTGCGACGCCGCGAGCTGGCAGAATCAGGCCGAGCCGACGCTGGTCGATCGCCGTGAGCAGGTCATCGACCCGATGACCGCCTACCAGATCACCTCGATGATGGAGGGTGTCGTTCAGCGCGGCACCGGCACCGCGCTCAAGGAGCTCGGCAAGCCGGTGGCCGGCAAGACCGGCACCACGAATGACGAGAAGGACGCCTGGTTCATCGGCTTCACCCCCGACATGGTGGTGGGCGTCTATCTCGGCTACGACACCCCGAAGCCGATGGGCAAGGGCTCGACCGGCGGCCTCATCGCGGCCCCCGTGGTGCGCGACTTCATGAAGGTCGCGCTGGCGGATCGCCCGGCCGTGCCGTTCCGCGTGCCTCCGGGCATCAAGCTGATCCGGGTCAATCCCAAGTCCGGACTGCGCGCCGGCCCCGGGGAGAATTCGATCCTCGAGGGGTTCAAGCCGGGCACGGCGCCGCCCGACAGCTATTCGATCGCCGGCTCCGGCGCTCCCGGGCTGCCGAGCAGCGTCACCCCGGAAGCTGACCGCGCGGTCGGCACCGACGGCACCGGCGGGCTTTACTGACGGCACAGGGTCCGGCCGGGCGCGGCAGCAAGGCCGCGCCGCGCCCGGCCGTGTGCGGCGTCACTCTGCAATAACCCGACGCCGTTTACAGCGCCGCCCTTCGCCTCTATTTTCCGCGGCCTTCCGACCAATCGAGAGTGACCATCATGCGCGCCGAGCTCGCTGCGAGCGTCGACGAAATCAAGGAAGCCGCTGGCCTGCTGCGGCAGCACATCGATTTCGACCGTTCCAAGGCCCGTCTCGCCGAGCTGAACGCGATGGCCGAGGACCCGAATCTCTGGAACGATCCGGAGCGCGCGCAGAAGCTGATGCAGGAGCGCGGCACGCTGGAGGACGGGCTGGGCGCGCTTGAGCGCATCGAGCGCGATCTCGCCGACAATGTCGAGCTGATCGAGCTGGGCGAAGCCGAAGGCGATGACGGCGTGGTGGCCGAGGCCGCCGCCTCTCTCGCCCGGCTCAAGGCCGAGGTCGCACGCCGCCAGCTTGAGGCGCTGCTTTCCGGCGAAGCGGACGCCAATGACAGCTATCTCGAAGTCCATGCCGGCGCGGGTGGCACCGACAGCCAGGACTGGGCGCTGATGCTGCTGCGCATGTACACGCGCTGGGCGGAGCGGCGTGGCTTCAAGGTCGAGATGGTGGACGAGTCCGGGGGCGAGACCGCGGGCATCAAGTCGGCCACCATCCTCGTTAAAGGCCACAACGCCTATGGCTGGCTCAAGACCGAGGCCGGCGTCCACCGGCTGGTGCGCATCTCGCCTTTCGATTCCAATGCCCGTCGGCAGACCTCCTTCTCCTCGGTCGACGTTTATCCCGTGATCGACGACCGCATCGTTGTCGACATCAAGGAAAGCGACCTGCGCATCGACACCATGCGCTCTGGTGGCGCCGGCGGCCAGCACGTGAACAAGACCGAATCGGCGGTCCGTTTCACCCACATTCCGACCGGCATCGCGGTGGTGGCGCAGGGCGACCGCTCGCAGCACAAGAACCGCGCGACCGCTTGGGAGATGCTTCGTGCCAAGCTCTACGAGATGGAGCTGAAGAAGCGGGAGGCTCAGGCTGCCGCGGATCAGGCGGCGAAGACCGATATCGGCTGGGGCCACCAGATCCGGTCCTACGTGCTGCAGCCCTATCAGCTGGTGAAGGACCTGCGCACGGGTGTGACGTCGGGCACCCCGCAGGAGGTGCTGGACGGCGATCTCGACCCGTTCATGGAGGCTGCGCTGGCCCAGCGCGCCTATGGCGGCGGCCCGGCCAGCGTGGATGATGTCGACTGATCCCGCCGCAGCGCGGGCGAATTAAAGCGCCTGCGCGGCCGCCAGCACCTCTTCGGCATGGCCCGCCACCTTTACCCTCGGCCATAGGCGGGCAACGATTCCCTGCGAATCGATCAATACCGTGGTGCGTTCGATGCCCATGTAGCTCTTGCCGTACATGCTTTTTTCCTTCCACACGCCGTAGCTCTCGAGCAGGGCATGGGTCTCGTCGCCGGCCATCGGGAAGCTGATCGCGTGCTTGGTGCGGAAATTGGCGAGCTTGCGGGCACTATCCGCGGAAATACCGAGGACGACGGTGTTTGCGGCGTCGAATTCGGCGGCCAGTCGGTTGAAGTCGTTCGTCTCCGTGGTGCAGCCCGGCGTGCCAGCCTGGGGAAAGAAATAGAGCGCAAGATTGCGCCCCCGAAAGGCGGCGAGCGACAGCGTCGCGCCAGCATCGTCGGTTATAGTGAAGTCTGGGGCGGGATGGCCGGGCTCGATCATCGTCTGCCTTCCTTTTGTCAGGTTTTTCAGAGAATTCGCTCGGGGGCGAGTATAGGCTCGCACTACGGAACGGGGACCATGGTGGATCAGCGATTCCGGCGGGCCGCGGATAACCGCGTCGCAGGCCGCACGGCCCTCGGAGATCTTGGCTTTTGATGAGCCGCGACGCAAAGCGCAACGGTATGGCCGGACGGCACAGGATCCGGCTGCGCTCGCGTGTGCGCGCGGAGATGGCCGAGCAGCTCCTCGAACGCCGCCTGCTGCCGCGCTGGGCGCGGCTGTGTGGCTGGTCCGCGGCAAGCTTCTGCGGGCTTGCCATCCTCCTTGGGATCACCGCCTACGCTCTGGTCGTGTCCGGCTTCGTCGGTCTCGACCTGTTGCGGCCCTATGTCGCTCGTGAAATCGAGCAGCGGCTCGGCACCGGCGAGACGGTCGAGATCGGCTCCATCACCGCCGCGCGCAGCGAGGCCGGCGACTTCGTCGTGCGCGTCAACGACATCGTGGTGCGGAACGCGCAGGGCGAGGTGGTGGCGAGCGCGCCGCAGGCGGAGGTGGGAATTCGCACCTCCCTGCTGCCGTGGCTCTCGGCACCGCAGCGAATCGCTCTCATCGGGGCGGAGCTTTCGGTTCACATCAACGCGCAAGGCGAGCTCTCGGTGGCGACGGGGCGGGGGGCGAAGCCGATCGTGGCTGCACCGCCGGGCTCAGAGGCTCGCAGGAGTACACCTCCCGCCACCGCTGCCGCCGCCGCCGATGGGCAGTCGGCTCCACCGCCTGCCGCCGCCATCTTCGACCCCACCCGTCTGCCGGCGCTGGCCGCTCTCGCGCAGGCCATCGACAATGGCGGCTTCGGGGGCACCGAGCTGACGGAGGCCGGGCTCAAGAACGGCACGCTGCGCATCGAGAACGAGGCGAGCGGCCAGAAGTGGACGTTCGAGAACATCAATCTGGACGTCGCGCGCCCGCTGGCGGGTGGCGCGACGGTGGATTTCGATGCCACCGGGGCCAATGGCCCGTGGTCGGCTCAGATCGTGATTGGTCCGCTTGAGCAGGACCATCGGCAGATGAGCTTCGAGGTGCGCGATCTCGCCTCGCGCGATCTTCTCGCCGCTGCCGGAAAGGCGGACGATTCGATGATCGCGACCTCGCCGCTCAGCCTCCGGCTCGAGGCCGACATTGCCCGCGATGGCCAGATAGCGAGCGCCCGCGGCCGCGTCGTCGCCGGCGCGGGCAAGCTCCAGATGGGGGCCGACGCGGCGGGGATGATGCTCATCAAGCAGGTCGCCGTCGATGTCCGGCTCGATCCCGCGCGCCGCCTCTTCGTGATCGATCCGCTGTCGATCAAGGCCGATCCGCTCGACCTCACCTTCGCGGCCGAGCTCACGCCCCCGGCCGATCCAGCAGCCCCCTGGCGCCTCCACACGACGCGCATTCACGGCCTGTTCGGCGGCGGCGGTCCGGACGCGGAGAAGGAGCCGCCGCTGCTGCTCGACCAGGGCGCCTTCGATCTCCGCTTCGAGCCCGATACCCGGAAGCTCGTGATCGAGAAGGCGGTGTTCTCGGGCCCTCAAGGCGGGTTGACGATAGACGGGTCCTTCGACGCAGGCCTGCCGGACCCGGTGCTGACCATGAATGTGGTCGGTACTCCCATGTCGGTGACATCCCTGAAGCGACTCTGGCCCATCGTCGCCGCGCCGGATGTCCGGCGCTGGATCTATGAGCACGTCGCCTCCGGCGACGTGACCCGCACGAATATTCGGTTCGCCGCGCCGCTTTCCTCCATCGGCAATAAGGACAGGCCGCTGCCGACCGAAGGCGCTGCGGTCGAGGTCGCCGGCGTCAATGGAGTGATCCGGGCGGCGCCTGGCCTGCCGCCGCTGCAGAATGCCACGCTCCTCGTTCAGGCGACGGGGCGGAGCGCGCATGCGGTGGCCACGGACGTCGTGATGGAGACGCCGGGCGGCCGGAAGCTGTCGCTGCCGGAGGGCGTGCTCGATGTGCCCAACACCATCATGCCCAATCCCACGGCGAAGCTGAGCGTGAAGGTGGAGGGACCGGCCGCCGCCGCCGCCGACATGCTGTCGACCCCCGCGCTCAAGAGCCCGGGCAATGATCCCTTCGATCCCGGCACCATCAAGGGCCAGATCAGCGGTACTGCGCAGATCAACCTGACGCTGCGCGAGCCGATGTCCATGAAGGACGTCGATTACGCCTTTGAGGCCGACCTGACGGATTTTTCGGCGGACAAGATCTTCCAGGGCCAGAAGCTGGACGACGCGACGGTGAAGCTGTTCGCCACCGCCTCGACCACGCTGCTGCGTGGCGACGGGAAGATTGCCGGAGCGCCCGCCAGTTTCGAGGTCAACAAGCCGCGCGACGGCGCCGACATGAGCTTCCGCTTCGCCGCCAATCTGGATGATGCCGCGCGCGACAAGATGAATGTCGAGCTCGCCGGCCTCAGCGGATCGGTTGGCGTCAAGCTCACCGGAACGATCGGTGCGAAGGAGAAGAAGGGCAACGTCGAACTCGACCTCACCGCAGCGCGGCTGGCGGAACTCGTGCCGGGATGGTCCAAACCGGCGGGCAAGCCTGCCAAGCTGACCGCCGATGCGACCGTGCGCAGCGACTCCATCAAGATCGACAACCTTGCCGTCACCGGCACCGGCGTCAACATTCGGGGCGACGTCGATCTCAACGGCAAGGGTGATCTGGTTTCCGCGAATCTGCCGACCTTCCAGCTTTCCGATGGCGACAAGGCGAGCGTGAAGATCGACATCGACGGCGGGGTCGCCAAGATCACGGTGCGTGGCGAGGTCATCGAGGCGCGGGCTTTCCTGAAGAGCCTGCTCGATGCCCCGATCGCTGGAACCAGCGCGCAGAAGAAGCCGGCCGATATCGACCTCGACGTCAATCTCGGCGTGGTGAAGGGCAACAATGGCGAGGCGATGCGGCAGGCCGTGCTGCGCATGTCGCGTCGCGATGGCAATCTGCGGACCTTCAGCCTTGCCGCCCTGGTGGGGCGCGATGGCGGCGTGAAGGGCGATCTGCGCCCGGACCGCACCGGCCGTCCCGCGCTGCAGATCCTGACGAGCGACGCGGGGGCGCTGCTGCGCTTCGTCGATTTCTATTCCCGCATTTATGGCGGCGACCTCTGGGTCAGCGTCGACCCTCCCAATGCGACGGGGAAGCCGCAGGATGGCACCGTCAACATGCGCGATTTCGTGATCCGGGGCGAGCCCGGGCTCGACCGGCTGATCGCCGCCGCGCCGGACAAGACCAAGGACGGCCGGCTTCAGCCCGGCGGCGCCGTCGCCTTCCAGAAGCTTCAGGTCGCGTTCCAGCGCTCCGCCGGCCGCCTTCAGATCCGCGACGGGGCGATCTGGGGTCCGGCGATCGGCTCCACCTTCGATGGCGTGCTGGATTTCGTCGGCGACAAGGTCGGGGTGCGCGGCACCTTCGTGCCCGCCTACGGCCTGAACAATCTGTTCAGCCGCCTTCCCGTGCTGGGTTTCTTCCTCGGCGGCGGGCCGAATGAAGGGCTTGTCGGCGTGACCTACGAGATTGTCGGCCCGCTGTCCGGTCCGACGCTTCGCATCAACCCTATCTCCGCCGTGGCACCGGGTTTCCTGCGCAAGATTTTCGAGTTCCGGCAGGCACCCGATCCGACACCGCCGGCACTGGTTCCCTCGCGCTGAGGGCGGGCGCGGTGGCCTTTGACCGGCCACCGCCGCCGCGGGCCTATACCGCGCGAAGCAGTACGTGCTTCTTCTTGCCAAGCGAGAGCTTGATGACGCCGTCGGCGTTCAGGTCGCGCGCGGTGAGAAGCGCCTTCTCGTCGGTGACGCTGGCGTCGTTCACCTTGAGGCCGCCGCCCTTGATCTGGCGGCGTGCCTCGCCGTTGGAGGCGACGAGGCCGGTCCTCTCCGCGAAGGCCGCCAGCACGCCGATGCCGGCTTCCAGTTCCGCGGCCGCCACCTCGACGGTCGGCAGGTCGGCCGAGACGCCGCCCTCCTCGAAGGTCTTGCGGGCCGCCTCCGCCGCCGCCTCTGCCGCGGCGCGGCCGTGCAGCATGGCGGTCACTTCGGTGGCGAGGATCTTCTTCACCTCGTTGATGCCCGAGCCCTGCGCCTCGTTCACCAGCCGGGCGATCTCGTCCATCGGCAGGGTGGTGTAGAGCTTGAGGAAGCGGCCGACATCGGCGTCCTCGGTGTTGCGCCAGTACTGCCAGAAGGCATAGGGGCCGAGCATGTCGGCGTTCAGCCACACCGCGCCGTTGACCGACTTGCCCATCTTGGCGCCCGAGGCGGTGGTCAGCAGCGGCGAGGTCAGGGCGTAGAGCTGGGGCGTGCCCATGCGATGGCCGAGATCGATGCCGTTGACGATGTTGCCCCACTGGTCCGAGCCGCCCATCTGCAGCCGGCAATCATAACGCTTCGCCAGCTCGACGAAGTCATAGGCCTGCAGGATCATGTAGTTGAATTCGAGGAACGAGAGCGACTGCTCGCGTTCCAGCCGCGTCTTCACGCTGTCGAAGGACAGCATGCGGTTGACCGAGAAGTGCCGCCCCACGTCGCGCAGGAACTCGAGGTAGTTCAGCGAGCGCAGCCACTCCGCATTGTTGATCATGAGGGCCCCGTTCGGCCCCTCCTCATAGGCGAGGTAGTTCGAGAACACCCGCTTGATCGAGGCGATGTTGGCCTCGATCGTGTCGACCGTCATAAGCTGGCGCGCCTCGTCCTTGAAGGAGGGGTCGCCGACCATGCCGGTGCCGCCGCCCATCAGCGAGATCGGCCGGTGACCGGTTTTCTGCAGCCAGTGCAGCATCATGATCTGGATGAGGCCGCCGGCGTGCAGCGACGGTGCGGTAGGGTCGAAGCCGATATAGGCCGTCACGGTTTCCTTGGCGAACAGGGCATCGAGGCCGGCCTCGTCGGAGACCTGATGGATGAAGCCGCGCTCGTGGAGCGTGTGCAGGAAATCGGAACGGAAGGTGCTCATGGCGTGCCTGCGTAAACGCGATGGTGGATGCGGGGCTCTACTATCAGCTTCAATGCCCGAAAGCACCCCGAGGACAGGAAGCCGGACATGCTGAAAGCCGTAGGCCTGATGAGCGGGACGTCGCTGGATGGCATCGACGTTGCCCTGATCGAGACGGATGGCGAACGCATCGGCGGCTTTGGCCCATGGCGGACCTATCCGTATGAGGCGGAGGACCGGGCGCTGTTCTTCCGCGCGCTGGAGGATGCCCGCGCCATCCGGCACCGTGACGAGCGGCCGGGCGCTGTGGAGGCTGCCGAGCACCGCGTGACCCAGCGCCATATCGAGGCGCTGCGTCATTTCCTGATGGAGGTCGCGCGGCAGCCCGTGGATGTGGTGGGATTCCACGGCCAGACCGTACTGCATCGCCCCGAGCAGCGGCTGACGGTACAGATCGGCGACGGCGCGGCGCTGGCGGCCGCGCTGCGCCCGTTCGCCGGCCCCTCCGTGCCCGCACTGGTGTACGATCTGCGCGCGGCCGATGTCGTAGCTGGCGGGCAGGGCGCTCCTCTGGTGCCGGTCTATCACCGTGCCCTGGCGAAGCTGTCGCCGGGGCCTGAGCCGCTGCTGGTGCTCAACCTCGGCGGTGTCGCCAATATCAGCTTCATCGATGGCGACGCGGACCCCGTGGCCTGCGACACCGGCCCCGCCAACGCGCTGATCGACGATTTCCTCACCCTTCGGACGGGTGCCGCCTACGACGAGGGTGGGCGTGTCGCGGCGGCCGGAACGGTCGACGAAGCGGTGGTGGCAGCGCTGATGACGCACCCTTTCTTTCGCCTGCCACCGCCCAAATCTCTGGACCGCAACAGTTTCCGACAATGGGTAGAGCAGCGGGCGGGACTTGACCGCATGAGCACGCCGGATGGTGCCGCGACGCTCACGGCCCTTACAGCCGCCTCGGTGGCGGCCGTGCTGCCGCTGCTGCCCCGCCGCCCGAAGAGAGTCGTCGTCGCCGGCGGCGGGGCCCGCAACCCCACCCTGGTCGACATGCTCAGCCAGCGGCTGGGCATACCGGTCGAAGTGGCCGACACGGTGGGATGGTCGGGCGATGCCCTGGAGGCGCAGGCCTTCGGCTTCCTCGCCGCACGTGCGCTGCGAGGGCTGCCTTTGAGCTTTCCTGGAACGACGGGCGTACCCACAGCGCAGCAGGGAGGCGTGATTATCCCTGGTATGCCAGAAAAGCTGAACGCAATGTTCAGAAAAAATGAATCGTGATCCCAATCAACGAAGTATTCCTTAAACGCATTGGTGCGATGCGAAATCGGATGATGCGACGCACAATGGGAGGTGTATTTAAAGGGCTCCCGGATCCTCCGGCTCGCCAGGCCACGCCGTCTCAACCAATCGGCCCGGACAGAACCGAATTGGAGCAACTCAGATGCGTACCTTTTTCAGCGTCGCCATTCCCGCCGCCGTAGCCGGTCTCCTCGCCGCCGCCGCTCTCGCCCCTGCCGGCGCGTGGGAGAAGTCGCAGGCCCCGCGTCCCGGACAGGCCCAGATCATCAACATCGGCTATGTCTCCGGCGTGGCGTATTACACCACCGAGACCGATGGGTATCACGTCGTCGCCACGCTGAGCGTGGGCGGTGGGGCGCCTGTCCGCGTCAAGGCCACGCTGCAGCCTGAGCAGGCTGTGAGCTTCTCCGTGCCCGGCGCCGAGGGTGCCAATGCCAGCGAAGTCGAGATCATGCGTCGCGGCGACACTGTGACGGTGAGCGCGCCGGAGCGTGTCGCCTTCAATTGAGCGCACGCCGATCGGATAAAGCAAAAGCCCGGCACGGGACCCCGTGCCGGGCTTTTGCATGGAATTCAGACCGTTGAACGGCGACGCCGGCGGTCTTTCCGACCAAGCCCGCTTCGCCCGACCGCTTCAGGCCGCGCTTTCCTTCTTGCGGGTGCCGGGCAGACGCTTGTCGAGATAGGTGCCGACGACCTCCATCAGCTCCTCGGTCCGGCCGTCGAAGAAGTGGTTGGCGCCCGCAACGGTCTGTTGCTCGATGATGATGCCCTTCTGCGTCTTGAGCTTCTCCACGAGGCCGGTGACGGCCGAGAACGGCACCACCGCGTCCTTGTCGCCATGGACGAACAGCCCCGAGGAAGGGCAGGGTGCGAGGAAGGAGAAGTCGTAGAGGTTCGCGGGCGCGGCTATGGAGATGAAGCCTTCCACCTCCGGGCGCCGCATCAGAAGCTGCATGCCGATCCAGGCACCGAAGGAGAAGCCGGCGATCCAGCAGGCCCGGGCGTCCGGGTTGATCGACTGAGCCCAGTCGAGCGCGGCGGCGGCATCGGCAAGCTCGCCCTGGCCGTGGTCGAAAGAGCCCTGGCTGCGTCCGACGCCGCGGAAATTGAACCGCAGGGTTGAGAAGCCGCGGTTCACGAACTGGTAGTAGAGGTTGTACACGACTGGGTTGTTCATCGTCCCGCCGAATTGCGGGTGCGGGTGCAGGATGATCGCGATCGGCGCGTTGCGCGTCTTGGCGGGCTGGTAGCGGCCTTCGAGCCGCCCCTTCTCACCGGTGAAGATAACCTCAGGCATGGAGTTCGGACCTTGGGCTCGTCGGCCTTTGCCGGAAGCGTCCTCCGGAACGCGATCTGGCTCAGGTGCCGCAGCGGCGACAAGGTCCAGGCCACAGTTCGCCTTGACGGCTGGAGGCGACGCCCCTAAATTATTTAGAATAATTCTAAATTTCTACGTCGAGTTGCAGAACGGCGAGTATGCAATTGCGACGGAGAAGATGGAAGTAATCCTATGCAGGAGATGGGCCCGTTTGGCAAGCATGCAAGCAGGAGAGGCGGGGCAAGCGTCCCTTCGCTTCCTATATAGGGTACGATATCTGCTTTACCCGATCCCTCCCGTCGCCGTGACCCCCGAGAGACGATGAACGACCGCACCTATCTCGACCACAACGCCACAGCTCCCGCCCGCCCGCAGGCCGTCGCGGCGCTCGGGGCGGCGCTGGCTGCCGCCGGCAACGGCTCCGCCATCCATGGCGAGGGGCGGGCGGCGCGGGCGCGGATCGAGGAGGCGCGCGGCCATGTGGCGGCGCTGGTCGGGGCGGATCCGCGCGGTGTGATCTTCACATCCTGCGGCACCGAGGCGGACGCTCTCGCCCTTACCCCGGCCTATGCGCGGGGCGGGGAGCCGCTGGCGCTTGATACGCTGCTGGTCACTGCGGTGGAGCATGCCGGCGTGCTGCGCGGCCATCGTTTCCCCCCCGAACGGGTCGAGCTCTTGCCCGTGGATGCCCGCGGACGGCTGCGGCTGGACGCGCTGGATGAGGCTCTTGCCCGGCATGCCGGGGCCGGACGCCGGGTTCTGCTGTCGGTGATGCTCGCCAATAATGAGACCGGCGTGCTCCAGCCGGTTGCGGAGGCGGCCCGCCGGGCCCATCTCCAGGGTGCGCTGGTTCACACGGACGCAGTACAGGCCGCTGGCCGCATCGGTGTCGACATGAACGCCCTGGGTGTCGACCTGCTGTCGCTTTCCGCCCACAAGATCGGCGGTGCGCCGGGGGCCGGGGCGCTCGTCGTTGCCGACCCGGACCTTCGGCCCGATCCGGTCTTCGCTGGCGGCGGGCAGGAGCGGGGGCGTCGTGCGGGGAGCGAGAATGTGCCGGCCATTGCCGCCTTCGGCGCGGCGGCGGCTTGTGCCCTGCGCGATCTAGATGGGGAAATCGGCCGTGTTGCGGCCTTGCGCGATGGGCTTGAAAGCGCTCTAAGGTGCGAGTTCCCCGAGCTGGTGCTGCTGGTCGGCGATGTCGATCGGCTGCCGAACACCTCATGCATAGCCCTTCCCGGCGTTCCGGCCGAGACGATGGTCATCGCGCTCGATCTTGCCGGGCTGGCTACAAGCGCCGGAGCCGCGTGTTCCTCGGGGAAGGTTGGGCCGTCCCATGTGCTCGACGCCATGGGTGTTCCAGAGCGCATCGCGCGCTCCGCCATCCGCCTGTCGTTCGGCTGGTCGAGCGACGAGGCCGATGTCGAACGGGCGCTGGGCGTGTTTCGCCGGGTGCTGCCGGGCCTGCTGCGCCGCGCCCGAGCGGCCTGATGCATTCGCCGCGCGTGCGCGGCCTGACGTGCCTACCGCAGCGCCGCGCGCTGCGTTCTTCAAGGTGGACTTGACCCGTGGGCCTTGACCCCGCGCGGGAAAGGAGAAAGACGATGCCGGCCGTACAGGAGACTGTGGAGCAGGTCCGCTCCATCGACGTCGATCAGTACAAGTATGGGTTCTTCACGGACATCGAGTCCGAGAAGGCACCCAAGGGACTGACCGAGGACACCGTTCGCTTCATCTCGGCGAAGAAGAACGAGCCGGAGTGGCTGCTGGAGTGGCGTCTCGACGCCTTCCGTCGCTGGCAGACCATGCAGGAGCCGGAATGGGCGCGGGTAAGCTACCCCCCCATCGACTATCAGGACCTCTATTACTATTCCGCGCCGAAGGCGAAGGAGGGCCCCAAGTCGATCGACGACATCGATCCGGAGATTCTCGCCACCTATGAGAAGCTTGGCATCCCGCTGCGCGAACGCGATGCGCTGCTGGGCATCGAATCGACCGGGGGAACCCGCGTCGCGGTGGACGCCGTGTTCGACAGCGTCTCGGTTGCGACCACCTTCAAGGAGGAGCTGGCGCGGGCCGGCGTGATCTTCATGCCGATCTCGGAGGCGGTGCGCGAGCACCCCGAGCTGGTGCGGAAATATCTCGGCTCGGTGGTTCCGGTGACGGACAACTACTTCGCCACGCTCAACTCCGCGGTTTTCTCCGACGGCTCCTTCGTCTATGTGCCGAAGGGCGTGCGTTGCCCGATGGAGCTGTCCACCTATTTCCGCATCAATGAGCGGAACACCGGCCAGTTCGAGCGCACCCTGATCATCGCCGACGAAGGTGCCTATGTCAGCTATCTCGAGGGCTGCACCGCGCCGATGCGCGACGAGAACCAGCTTCACGCCGCCGTGGTCGAGCTGGTAACGCTCGACGACGCCGAGATCAAGTACTCCACGGTGCAGAACTGGTACCCCGGCGACAAGGACGGCAAGGGCGGCATCTACAATTTCGTCACCAAGCGTGGCGACTGCCGTGGCGCCCGCTCCAAGATCTCCTGGACGCAGGTTGAAACCGGCTCCGCCATCACCTGGAAATACCCGAGCTGCATCCTGCGTGGCGACGAGAGCCGCGGCGAGTTCTACTCGATCGCCATCTCCAATGGCCGCCAGCAGGTCGACAGCGGCACCAAGATGATCCACCTCGGCAAGAACACCACCAGCCGGATCATCTCCAAGGGGATCGCGGCGGGCTATTCCGACAACACCTATCGCGGTCTCGTCACGGCTCACCGCAAGGCGACCGGGGCGCGGAACTTCACGAACTGCGACTCCCTGCTGATCGGCGACAAGTGCGGGGCGCACACCGTTCCCTATATCGAGAGCAAGAACGCCAGCGCCCAGTTCGAGCACGAGGCCACCACCTCGAAGATCTCCGAGGACCAGATGTTCTACTGCCGTCAGCGCGGGCTTTCCGACGAGGAGGCGACGGCGCTGATCGTGAACGGCTTCGTCAAGGACGTGCTGCAGCAGCTTCCGATGGAGTTCGCGGTCGAGGCGCAGAAGCTGATCTCGGTGAGCCTTGAGGGCTCGGTGGGCTGAGGCCCTTCTTCGATCGTCGTCCCGGGCGCGGTGCGGCCGCTCCCGGGGGCTCCCCAGGATGACACGTGCGCTCCCCGCCGCCGGCCGCAGCCGGGGCGGGATGTGGCGCCCAGAACGGAATTGATGAAATGGCCATGCTCGATATCGACAATCTCCACGCCAAGATCGAGGGCGAGGACGGCAAGGAAATCCTCAAGGGCCTCTCCCTGAAGGTGAATCCCGGCGAGGTCCATGCCATCATGGGCCCGAACGGCTCGGGCAAGTCGACGCTGTCCTATATCCTCGCCGGTAAGGAAGACTATGAGGTCACCGACGGCGCGGTGACGCTGGATGGCGAGGACCTCCTCGCCATGGAGATCGACGAGCGGGCCGCCAAGGGCGTGTTCCTCGCCTTCCAGTACCCGATTGAGGTGCCCGGCGTCGCGACCATGACGTTCCTGCGCGCCGCGCTCAACGCCCAGCGCCGGACCCGGGGCGAGGAGGAGGTCTCCACGCCGGACTTCCTGCGCCTCGTGCGGGAAAAGGCCGGCGCGCTGGGCATTTCGCAGGACATGCTCAAGCGTGGCGTGAATGTCGGCTTCTCCGGCGGCGAGAAGAAGCGGATGGAAATCCTCCAGATGGCGATCCTGGAGCCGAAGCTCTGCATCCTCGACGAGACCGACTCCGGCCTCGACATCGACGCGCTGAAGATCGTCTCGGAAGGCGTCAACGCGCTGCGCTCGCCCGACCGCGGCATGATCGTCATAACCCATTATCAGCGCTTGCTGAATCACATCGTGCCGGACTTCGTGCACGTGATGAACAAGGGCCGCATCGTCCGCTCCGGCGGCAAGGACCTGGCTCTGGAGCTCGAAGCCAATGGCTATGCCGAGTACCAGCAGGACGCGGCGTGAGGGGGTGGCGATGAGCGCTGAGATCCGTTTGATGCGGACCCCCGCCGAGCAGGCGCTGAGCGCCGCGCTTGAGCAGGTGCCGTCCGCGCCCGGGCGGCTGAACGAGCTGCGCCGCAGCGCCGCCCGCAGCTTCAACGAGCAGGGCCTGCCGCACCGCCGGGTGGAGGAGTGGAAATACACCGACCTGCGCACCCTGATGCGCGAGGCGGTGCCGGTCGCCGGTCCCGCCGGCGTCGCCGAGGCCGAGGCGGCGGCGCGTCTCCTGGCCGGCGCGCTGGTGCGCCGCATCGTCGTCGCCAATGGCGCGGTGGTGCCGGAGCTGTCGGATTTTTCCGAGCTGGAAGAAGGGCTTAGTCTCCTTCCGCTGGCGGCGGCGGTGGCCGCGGGCGACGAGCGGCTGAGCCGGCTCGGCGGCCTCGTGCCGGCCCGCTACGACGCCGCGCTGGCGCTCAACACCGCGCTGGCGGGGGATGGTGTGCTGGTTCATGTCGCGCCCGGCGCGACGCTCGCGCGGCCGATCCACATCGCCCATGTGGCGGTGGGGCAGGGCCCCGCGGCGAGCTATGCCCGCTCGCTCGTGGTGGTCGGCGAGGGCGCCCGCGCGACCGTCGTCGAGACCTTCGAGAGTGTGACTGGTCAGGCCGATCAGGTGAACAGTGCGACCGAATTCTATGTCGGCGACCACGCTCATCTTGATGTCGTCCGCATCCAGGCGCTCGGCCCGGCGGCGGTGAGTCTGACGACCCTGCTGTTCGAGGTCGGGCGCGAGGCGCAGCTCCACGACTTCGCCTTCACCAGCGGCGCGGCGGTGGCGCGCACCTCGCTCTATGCCAATCTCGTCGGCGAGGCGAGCCAGGTGGCATTCAACGGCGCGGTGCTGTTGAAGGGCCGCCAGCACGCCGATTCCACGTTGTTCGTGGACCATCAGGTGCCGGGCTGCGAGAGCCGGGAGCTGTTCAAGCACGTGCTGGACGATTCCAGCCGCGGCGTGTTCCAGGGCAAGATCGTGGTCCGCCAGGCGGCGCAGAAGACCGACGGGCGGATGATGAGCCGCGCGCTGGTGCTCGGCGACGATGCCGAGATGGACAACAAGCCGGAGCTCGAGATCTTCGCGGACGACGTCCAGTGCGGCCACGGCGCCACCTGCGGCGCCATCGACGACGACCTGCTGTTCTACCTGCAGGCCCGCGGCGTGCCGCTGAAGGAGGCCCAGAGCCTGCTGGTGCAGGCCTTTGTCGGCGAGGCGATCGAGACCGTCGAGCATGACGGCCTGCGCGACGCGCTGATCGAGCAGGCGGAAGCCTGGCTGAAGGCGCGGGGCTGAGCCTTCCGCCTTTCCTGACCGTATCCGGGATGTCCTGTCGACATCCCGGAGCGCTCCCGCAACGGGTCGCGAGCGGCCCGGCTCCCGCCATGCCCGGATCGCCGGCGGGACGATGCCTTTGCCGATGCCCTCCAGGAGGGGGCCACCCATGGTCGAAACGCGCCCTGTCTCCGCCCATCCCGCGGTTGCCGATGGCGGCTATGATGTTGCCCGCATTCGCGCGGACTTTCCGATCCTCGCCAAGGAAGTCTACGGCAAGCCGCTGGTTTATCTCGACAATGCGGCCTCGGCGCAGAAGCCGGTCCAGGTGCTGGACCGCATGCGCTACGCCTATGAGAACGAATATTCCAACGTCCACCGCGGCCTGCACTACCTCGCCAATGCGATGACCGAGGCCTATGAGGAGGCGCGCGAGCGCTGCCGGGCCTTCCTCAATGCCGGCTCGCTGGACGAGGTGATCTTCACCCGCTCGGTGACCGGGGCGATCAATCTGGTGGCCTCCTCGCTCGGCCCGTCGATCGGGGAGGGGGACGAGATCATCCTCTCCATCATGGAGCACCACTCCAACATCGTGCCGTGGAACTATCTGCGCGAGCGCAAGGGCGCGGTGATCCGCTGGGTGCCGCTGCTGGAGGATGGCAGCTTCGACATGGAGGCCTACAAGGCCCTGCTGTCGCCGCGCACCCGGGTGGTCGCCGTCACCCATATGTCGAACGTGCTGGGCACGGTGACGCCGCTGAAGGAGATCGCCCGCCTTGCCCACGAGGTCGGCGCGGTGGTGGTGGCGGATGGGGCGCAGGCCGCCGTGCACATGCCGGTGGACGTGCAGGACCTCGGCGTCGATTTCTACGGCGTCACCGGCCACAAGCTCTACGGCCCCACCGGCATCGGCCTGCTCTACGGCAAGATCGAGCGGCTGCGGGCGCTGCCGCCCTATGAAGGCGGCGGCGAGATGATCCGCACCGTGACCGAAGAGGGCGTCACCTATGGCGAGCCGCCGCACCGCTTCGAGGCCGGCACGCCGCCGATCGTGCAGGCGATCGGGCTCGGCGCCGCGCTCGCCTATATGGAAAGCCTCGGCCGCGAGCGGATCGCCGCGCATGAGGCTTCGCTCGGCGCCTATGCCAAGGAGCGGCTTTCCCGCATCAACTCGATCCGCATCTATGGCGACGCCCCCGGCAAGGGCGCCATCGTCGCCTTCGACATGAAGGGCGCGCACCCCCACGACATCGCGACGGTGATCGACCGCGCCGGCGTGGCGGTGCGGGCCGGCACCCATTGCGCAATGCCGCTTCTCGGGCGATATGGGGTGACAGCGACGTGCCGGGCGTCGTTTGCGCTCTATAACACGCGGGAGGAGGTCGACCGGCTGGCCGACGCCCTCGCCAAGGCTCAGGACCTGTTCGCATGAGCGAGACCGTCACCGAGGCGCCCAACGCGCCGACCATCGCCTCCTCGATTCCGGCCGAGGAACTGGAGCGGCTGACCGACGACATCGTCGCCGCGCTGAAGACCGTCTACGACCCGGAAATCCCCGTCGACATCTACGAACTCGGGCTGATCTACAAGGTCGACATCGCCGATGACCGCCAGGTCGCGGTCGAGATGACGCTGACCACGCCGAACTGCCCCTCCGCGGCCGAGCTGCCCGGCATGGTGGAAGGCGCCGTCGCCAGCGTCGGCGGGGTGTCCGGCGTCAACGTCAACCTCACCTTCGACCCGCCCTGGGACCAGGGCCGGATGTCGGAGGAGGCCCGGCTGACGCTGAACCTGTGGTGACCGGCGCCGGCGAACATCCGGTGACCCCGGCGCCGCCGCCGATCTCCGGCGTGCTGGAGACCGGGCTTTATGTCGACGATATCGGCCGCGCCCGCGCCTTTTACGAAGGCGTGCTCGGGCTGGTGCCGATGGTGGCGGACGCCCGCTTCTGCGCCTATCGCGCCGGTCCGGGCAGCGTGCTGCTGCTGTTCCTGCGCGGGGCGACGCGGGAGCCGGTGCGGATGCCGGAGGGCATCATCCCCCCGCATGACGGCGCCGGCCCGCTGCACTACGCGCTCGCCATTCCCGCCGGGAGCCTTGCCCACTGGATCGCCCATCTGGCGGCGCGGGGCGTGGCGCTGGAGGGGCGGGTGGACTGGAAGGGTGGCGGCGTGAGCCTCTATTTCCGCGACCCCGACGCCCATCTGGTAGAACTCGCGACCCCCGGCCTGTGGCCGAACTACTGAGGCGCCGGCCGCACGCGCATCTTGCTCCGGGGCCGCGCCTCCCCCATCTTAAGGCGAGCTGATCCGCCGGCCTTGAACCGGCGAGGATTGGGAGAGACGTCAAATGGCCGAACTGCGTTCCCGCCCCCCTGTCATGAGCCTCACCGATGCCGCCGCCGCCCGGGTGCGCGCCATCATCGAACGTTCCGAAACGCCGGTCTTCGGGCTGCGCGTCGGGGTGAAGAATGGCGGCTGCGCCGGCATGGAATACACCATGGAATTCGCCGACCAGCCCGGCCGCTTCGACGAGGTGATCGAGGACAAGGGCGTCAAGGTGCTGATCGACCCCAAGGCGATCCTCTACCTTCTCGGAACGCAGATGGACTTCAAGGCCGACAAGATGTCGGCCCAGTTCGTGTTCAACAACCCGAACCAGACCTCCGCCTGCGGCTGCGGCGAATCCGTCGCCATCACCCCGGCGCGGGACGTGGCGGCCGGCGCCCCGGCCTGATCCGGCCATGGAGCGGGCCGATATCGAGGAGATTTTCTCCGCCTTCGGCCCCGTTGCCCTCCGCCGCATGTTCGGCGGCCTCGGAATCTATGCTGACGGCGTGATGTTCGCCCTCGTCGTGGACGGCGAGCTTTATCTGAAGGCGGATGCGGCGCTCGCTCAGGCGCTCGAGGCGGCGGGCAGCACGCCCTTCGCCTATGACCGCCAGGGCCGCCGGGTCGTGCTCGGCTACTGGTCGATGCCCTCGGCCGCGCTGGAGGATGCCGACACCGCCGCCGAACTCGCCCGCCGCGCGCTCGCGGTGGCGCAGGCGCGGCGCCTGCCGGCCGGGGGCCGTCGCGCCGGCCCGCGCGGCTGAGGGCGCCACTTTCTCGAACCCTTCGCCGCCTCGGCCGTTTCCAGACCGTCACAGGTCAGGAGAACGGAATGGATCTCGAACGGCTCGGCAACCTCCTCATCCTCTACGGGCTCAACGTGCTCTACGCCATCGGCCTCATGGTGGCGGGCTGGTGGATCGCGCGGCTGGTGGAGCGCCTTGTCCAGCGGGCGCTGGCGGCGACCCGGCGGGTGGACCCCACCATCGTCGGCTTTCTCTCCAGCCTCGCCAGATATGCCGTGCTGGTGTTCGTCGGCATTGCGGTGCTGCAGCGCTTCGGCATCCAGACCACCAGCATCATCGCCGTGCTCGGCGCGACCTCGCTGGCGATCGGCCTGGCGCTGCAGGGCACGCTCTCCAATCTCGCGGCGGGGGTGATGCTGCTGCTGTTCCGCCCGTTCCGGGTGGGGGATGCGGTGGAGCTGGCGGGCCGGGCCGGCACGGTGAAGGGGCTGACCCTGTTCAACACCGAGCTGGCCGCCGGCGACAATGTGCAGGTGCTGATTCCGAACGGGCAGGTGTGGGGCGCGGCCATCGTGAACCAGAGCGCCTATGGCGAGCGCCGGCTCGACCTCGCGGTGGAGCTGAAGCCGGACATCGACAGCGCCGCGGTGATGGCGGACGGGCTGGCCTTCCTGCGGGCCGACGCGCGGGCGCTCGCCACGCCGGCGCCGGGCGCGGGCTTCGGCAAGATCCTGATCGACCGGGTGGAGGTCGTGTTCTCCGCCTGGGCCCGCTCTGGCGATGTGGGGGCACTGAAGGCGGATCTGGCGAGCCATCTGCGCGAGCGCATGGCCGCCGCCCCGAAGCCGGGATGACGGGCGGCCACCGGCAGGGCCGGGATAACAGGCGGCCACCGGCAGGGCCGGGATAACAGGCGGCCACCGGCAGGGCGGGCGGACGGCAGGCGGGCTGGCTGGCCGCCGCTTCCGTCTGGCTGCCGGGCGGCGGGCGGGCCTTCGCGTTGACGGGAAGCCCGCCTTCGCGTGCGAGGGGAGGCCCGGCCGCGTTCGAGGGGAGGCCCGGCGGGCCGCCGGCTCAGCCGGTCTTGAACTTCACCGGCCGCAGCAGGAAGGCCGGCAGGTGGGAGGTGTCGGCCGGCTCGTCGTTGCGGGCCGGGCGTTCCGCCGCCGGGCGGCGCGCGGTGGTGGGGTTCACCGGGGCGCGGGCAGGAGTGGTGCTGGCCGCGGCGCGGCCGGGGGCGGGGTTGGCCGCGGCGCGGGCAGGGGCGGGGTTGGTGGCGGCGCGGCCGGGGCTGGCCGGGGCGCGGGTGGGCCGGGCCTCGTCCTTCGCCGGGGCGGCGGCATCGACCTGAGGCGCGCGGGCGGCGGCCGGCTTGCGGCGCGCGGCGGCCGGCGTGGCCGCCTCGACCTCGGCCTCCGCCACCTCGGGCGCGGCCTCGGCCGGGGTGGCCTCGGCGCCGCGACGGCGCGCGACGCGCGGACCACGGCGCTCGCCGCGCTCGCCGCCACGGTCGCTGCCACGTTCACCACCGCGCTCGCCGCGGCTGGAGCTGCGCTCGGTCCGCTCGGTCCGCTCGGCGCGCGGCGGCGCCTCGCCGAGAGCCGGCCCGCGCCACTCGATGGAGCGGCCGATCAGCTTCTCGATGGCGGCCAGCGACTTGACGTCGGCATGGGTGACGAGGGTCAGCGCGGCGCCGCTGCGGCCGGCGCGGCCGGTGCGGCCGATGCGGTGCACATAGTCTTCGGCGTGGTGGGGGGTGTCGTAGTTGAAGACGTGGCTCACCGCCGGGATGTCGAGCCCGCGCGCGGCGACGTCGCTCGCCACCAGCAGGGTGGCCTCGCCGGTGCGGAACTGGTCGAGCGCCTGCATGCGCGAGCGCTGGTCCATGTCGCCGTGCAGTGCCACCGCCTTGAAGCCGTGCCGGACCAGCGACTTGTGCACCACCGCGACTTCGCTCTTGCGGTTGCAGAAGATGATGCCGTTCTGCAGGTTCTCGGCCGAGTTGATCAGCTCGCGCAGCGTCTCGCGCTTGCTGAAGTCTTCCTTGCCGGCGGCGACGAGCTGCTGGGTGATGGTCGAGGCGGTGGAGGAGGGGCGCGAGGCCTCGATCTGGACCGGGTTGGAGAGGAACTGCGCGACCAGCCGCTGGATTTCCGGCGGCATGGTGGCGGAGAAGAACAGGGTCTGCCGGGTGAAGGGCACCAGCTTGCAGACGCGCTCGATGTCCGGGATGAAGCCCATGTCCAGCATGCGGTCGGCTTCGTCGATCACCAGGATCTCGATGCCCGACAGCAGCAGCCGGCCGCGCTCGACATGGTCGAGCAGGCGGCCGGGGGTGGCGATCAGCACATCCACGCCGCGGACCAGCTTGGTGTCCTGGTCGCCGAAGGAGACGCCGCCGATCAGCAGCGCGACGTTCAGCTTGTGGTTCTTGCCGTATTTTACGAAATTCTCTTCCACCTGCGCGGCCAGCTCGCGGGTCGGCTCCAGAATGAGCGTCCGCGGCATGCGGGCCCGGGCCCGGCCCTGCTCCAGCAGGGTCAGCATGGGAAGGGTGAACGCGGCGGTCTTGCCGGTTCCGGTCTGGGCGAGGCCGAGGACGTCGCGGCGCGCCAGCACATGGGGAATGGCCTGGGCCTGGATCGGCGTCGGTTCGGTGTAGCCTGCGTCGGCGACGGCCGAAAGCACCTTCTCGCTCAGGCCAAGTTCATTGAAAAGCATCTAGGGTCAATTCTGCGGCAGCGCACCGCTCACCGGAACCCCGAGCCGTAACCGGGGGCGGATTGCATCGTCTTCGCGCGGAGCGCATTTATTCGGTACAGCCGGACGACGCAACGCAACATATGCATTAAGCCCGCAGAGTCAATGATATTCACCGCTGTCAAGCCTTTTAACGGGCCGGTGCGGCGGTGGGGGCCGAAGGAAAGACCATGAGCCGTGCCTTCGTGAACGAAGATTCCGGCACCGATGCGCTGCCCGAGCGCCCGGTGAGCCCGGCCCGCAACCTCGTCACCCGGCGCGGGCTCGCCCTCATCGAGCGGGAGATCGAGGTGCTGCGTGAGGCGCTGGCCACCGCCACCGTGGCGGGCGACCGCGACGCCATCGCCCGCGCCTCGCGCGATCTGCGCTACTGGTCGGCCCGCCGCGCCAGCGCCGAGCCGGTCGATCCGCCGGCGGAGGCCGAGCGCATCACGCTCGGCATGGCGGTGACGATCGAGGACGAGCAAGGCCGCCGCCGCAGCTACCGGCTGGTGGGCGAGGATGAGGCCGAGCCGCGGGCCGGCCGGATCGGCTGGAGCGCGCCGGTGGCGCGGCTGCTGCTGGGCCGCGCGGTCGGCGACGAGGTGGAGCTGCCCTTCGGCACCGCCGAGATCGTGGCCATAGACCCCAGGCCCGAGCCGGTGGACAGCCCGCCGGCGCCGCAGCGCTGAGGCCGCGCCATGCTGGTTTCACCCGACACCCTCGCCGTCTTCCTTCCCGCCGCCCTGGCGCTCAACCTCACCCCCGGCAACGACATGCTGTTCTGCCTCGGGCAGGGCATGCGCGCGGGCTGGCGCGCCGGCATGGCGGCGAGCCTCGGCATCGCCACCGGCTCGCTGATCCACACGCTGGCGGCGGGCGTTGGCCTCGCCGCCCTGCTCGCCGCCCATCCCGGCGCGTTCGAGGTGATCCGCTGGGGCGGGGTGGGCTATCTCGTCTGGCTCGCGGTGCAGAGCGTGCGCCATGCCGGCGATCCGGTCGCGGCGGCCGCGGCGGGGCCGGGCGGGTGCTGGACGGCATGGCGCGAGGCGGTGGTGGTGAGCCTGCTCAATCCCAAGGTCGCGGTGTTCATGCTGGCCTTCCTGCCGCAGTTCGTCGACCCCGGCCGCGGCTCCACCTTCCTGCAGTTCCTCCTGCTCGGCAGCCTGTTCAACGCCGGCGGCACCGCGGTGAACCTGCTGGTCGGCGGCTTCGCCGGGCGGATCGGCGGGTTTCTGGAGTCCCGCCGCGCGGTCGCCCGGGGCCTGCGCTACGCCACCGGCGCGATCTTCCTCGGCCTCGCCGCCCGCATCGCGCTGGAGCGCCGCTGAGCGGCGCGGGAATCAAACCGGCGCCGCTGAGCGGCGCGCGGAAGCCGTCGGCGGGCGCGAGAAGCCGGCGCCGCCGCCGGCGTCAGATGTCCAGCAGTTCCTCGCCGGCGAAGGCCGCGCGCTCGGTGATGAAGGCGAAGCGGCTCTCCGGCTTGTTGCCCATCAGCCGCTCCACGACATCCGCGACCGCGGCGCGCTCGGCGTCGTCGATCGTCACCCGCAGCAGGGTGCGGGTGCGCGGGTTCATGGTGGTTTCCTTGAGCTGGGCCGGCATCATCTCGCCAAGGCCCTTGAAGCGGCCGATCTCCACCTTGCCCCGCCCGCTGAACTCGCTCGCCAGCAGCTGGTCGCGATGGGCCTCGTCGCGGGCATACAGCGTCTTCGTGCCCTGGGTGATGCGGTAGAGCGGGGGCACCGCGAGGAAGAGGTGGCCGTTCTCGATCAGCTTCGGGGTCTGGCGGTAGAAGAAGGTGACCAGCAGCGAGGCGATGTGGGCGCCGTCGACATCGGCGTCGGTCATGATGATCACGCGCTCATAGCGCAGGTCTTCTTCGCGGTAATGGGTGCCGCTGCCGCAGCCGAGCGCCTGCATCAGATCGGCGAGCTGCTGGTTCTGGGCGAGCTTGTCGCGCCCGGCGCTGGCGACGTTCAGGATCTTGCCGCGCAGCGGCAGCACCGCCTGGTTCTGCCGCTCGCGGGCCTGCTTGGCGGAGCCGCCGGCCGAATCGCCCTCGACGATGAACAGCTCGGAGCCCGCCGCCGCATTGTTGGAGCAGTCGGCCAGCTTGCCCGGCAGGCGCAGCTTGCGCACCGCGGTCTTGCGGGAGACCTCCTTCTCCTGCCGGCGGCGCAGCCGCTCCTCCGCGCGCTCCACCACCCAGTCGAGCAGCCGGCTGGCCTGGGTGGGGTTGCCGGCGAGCCAGTGGTCGAAGGGGTCGCGCAGCGCGCTCTCGACGATGCGGGCGGCCTCGGCGGTGGCGAGCTTCTCCTTGGTCTGGCCCTGGAATTCCGGCTCGCGCACGAAGACGGAGAGCATGGCGGCGCAGCCGGCCATGATGTCGTCGCCGGTCACGGTGGCGGCGCGCTTGGCGTTGCCAGTGCGCTCGGCATGGTCGCGCAGGCCGCGCAGCAGCACCGCGCGGAAGCCGGCCTCATGGGTGCCGCCCTCGGCGGTGGGAATGGTGTTGCAGTAGGAGGAGACGCCGCCATCGGCGTCGCCCAGCCAGGCCACCGCCCATTCCACCGAGCCATGGCCGCCGGTGCGGGCGGTCTTGCCGGCGAAGATCTCCGGGTGGACCAGGGTGTGGCCCTCGATGTCGGCGGCGAGATAGTCCTTGAGGCCGCCGGGAAAGCGGAACACCGCGCGGTCCGGCACCTCGGTGCCGGCGACCAGGGCGGGGTCGCACTGCCAGCGCACCTCGACGCCGCCGAACAGATAGGCCTTGGAGCGGGCCATGCGGAAGATGCGCGCCGGCTTGAACCGGGCTTCCTCGCCGAAGATCTGCGGGTCGGGGTGGAAGCGCATGCGGGTGCCGCGCCGGTTCTGCACCCGGCCCGCCTCGGTCAGCGGGCCCAGCGGCAGGCCGCGCCGGTAGGTCTGGCGGTACAGCACCTGCCCGCGCGCGACCTCCACCTCCAGCACGTCGGACAGGGCGTTGACCACCGAGGCGCCGACGCCGTGCAGGCCGCCGGAGGTCTCGTACACCTTGCTGTCGAACTTGCCGCCCGCGTGCAGCGTGGTGAGGATCACCTCCAGCGCCGACTTGCCGGGATATTTGGGGTGTTCCTCCACCGGGATGCCGCGGCCATTGTCGGTCACGGTGAGAAAGCCGCTCGCTTCCAGCTCCACCTCGATGAAGGTGGCGTGGCCGGCGACCGCCTCGTCCATGGCGTTGTCGATCACCTCGGCGAAGAGGTGGTGCAGCGCCTTCTCGTCGGTGCCGCCAATATACATGCCGGGCCGCCGCCGCACCGGCTCCAGCCCTTCCAGCACCTCGATATGGGCGGCGGTGTAGGACGCCTCGGTGAAGGCCGGCGCCGCGGCCGCGGCCGGGGCCGCTGCCGCCTTCGCCGGTTTCCGCGTGCCGGCGGGACGGGCCGGCGGGGTCGGTTCGGGCAGGGCGGCAAAGAGATCGTCGGGCGTCGACATGAAGGGCGATGTTCCGTGCGTGAGCGCGATTCGGCGGTGCCGGGCACTATGCCAGCCCAAGGCGGCGACAGGAACATGTCGTGAACGCGGATCAGCGCGACAGACGCTTCCTGTTGGCTTTCACCTTCCGGCGATACATCGCTAGCACCTTAGGGGCGGCGCGGTCGAGCGTCCCGGCCGCCGCGGCCCGGGCGAGCTGGGCCTGCGCCTCGCCGAGCGCGCCGGCCTTCTCGCTCACCATGCGCACGGCCTCCCGGCCGGACTGGGGGTGGCCAGCGGCGAAGCGGGCGAGCCGCAGCGCGATGACGGCGTTGGCCTCCTGCGACAGCCGCATCATGTCGAGGCCGAGGGCGAACCAGCGGGCAGGGGTCATCATCGGCCGGCATCTCCTCGCACGCCACCCGGTCGGGAACGGCTCCTTCATATGGCGCGGCGGTTCGCTGCGACAAGCGGAGACATCCCCATGGGCCGGGAGGTCGGATGGTTGACGTAAGGGCGCCGGCGGCGGAAGGTCCCGGTGCGGCACCGCGCGCGTCTGGCGGGGTGGGCTCTGGGGGGAGCGTGTGGCGGGCGGACGTTTGCTCTATCTCGATTCCGCGCGCGGGCTGCTGATGCTGCTCGGCATCCCCTATCACGTGGCGTTGATCTATTCGCCCGACATCCCGCGCGACATCCACGCGGCCGACGGCAGTCTGATCGTGCAGTGGATCGGTGGCACGATCCACGCGTTCCGCATGCCGGCCTTCTTCATCGTTGCCGGCTTCTGCGCGGCGCTCGCGCTGGAGCGCCGGGCCGATGGCCCGGCCTGGCTGCTCGGCCGCTGCATCAAGCTGGGGCTGCCCTTTTTCGCCGGCATGGTGCTGCTGAATCCGATCCAGATGTACGCCAGCGCGCTGGCGCAGACGGCGACGCCCGCCGCCGCCTTCGACGCCTTCCTCGTCATGCTGCAGACCCCCGGCCGGCACTGGGTGCGGCATCTGTGGTTCCTGCCCGTGCTCGTCATGCTGTCGGCCGGTCTGGCGCCGGCCTGGCCGGCGCTCCGTCGCGGGCGTGCGGCTATCCGCGCGTTCGCCGGCCCGAGGCTGCGCGGGCGCGCGGGCCTCGCGGCTTTGATGGTGGCACTGGCGGCCTGGCAGATCCTGCTGCTGCTGGTGATGCGCCATGGGGACACCGATCTCGCGCTGCTGGAGGGCTTCGTCGACCTGCGCGCGGTGCTGTATTTCGCACCCTATTTCACCCTCGGCGCGGTGCTGCAGATGACGGCGGGCCTCGCCCGCCTGCCGGCGGACCGCTGGGTGGCGGCCCTCGGCGCCGCCGCGCTCATCGCCTATCTCAGCCTCTATCCACCCGGTACGGCGGCCGTGGCCTATCTGTTCGAAGCGGCGAGCGCCTTTACGGCGGTCGCCATGTTCGCCCTGCTGATCGGGCTGTGCCGGCGCCATCTCGACCGCCCGTCGCGGGTGATCGGCGTGTTGGTGCGCCTGTCTTTCCCGATCTATCTCATCCATATGCCGATCGTGTCGGTGCTGGGCCTCGTCATGAAGGATGCCGCACTCGATCCCGTTCTCGGCTTCGGGATCATGAGCCTCGTCGTGCTGGCCCTCAGCACCGCCGTCGCCGGCGCGGCGCTTCGTCTGCGCCTCGGGCAAGCGCTGTTCAACGGTGCGGTGCGTGCCGTGCCGGTCCGGCGCCTGGCGCGGTAGCGAGGAGCTGTCTTCCGTCCGTCGCGCAACGGGTGTAAGTGCGCGCTCTTGCTGTGCGGTCCCGCTGGAGGACCCGGAAGGGAGAGTGGAGATGGAAAAGGCGGCGCGCATCGCGATCCTGGGAGCCTCGGGCTATACCGGCGCCGAGCTGGTGCGCCTGCTGGTCCGCCATCCCCGCGCCGAGATCGTCGCGCTCACCGCCGACCGCAAGGCCGGCCAGAGCATGGCCGAGGTGTTCCCGCAATTCGCGCCGCTGAAGCTGCCGACCCTCGTCAGCATCGACGCGGTGGACTGGTCGGGCGTCGACCTCGCCTTCTGCGCGCTGCCGCACGGCACCACCCAGCAGGTCATCAAGCGCACCTTCGAGGTGGCGCCGCATATCAAGGTGGTGGACCTCTCCGCCGATTTCCGGCTGCGCGATCCCGGCGCCTATGAGCAGTGGTACGGCCACCCGCACCAGGCGCTCGACCTGCAGCAGGAGGCGGTCTACGGCATCGTCGAGCTGTACCGCGAGGATGTGCGCAAGGCCCGGCTCGTCGCCAATCCCGGCTGCTACACCACCACCGCCATCCTGCCGGTGGTGCCGCTGATCGAGGCCGGCGCCATCGACCCCGAGCATGTGGTGATCGACGCCAAGAGCGGCGTCACCGGGGCCGGGCGCTCGGCCAAGGAGTCGCTGCTCTACACCGAGGTGACGGACGGCATGCACGCCTATGGCGTCGGCGGCCACCGCCATACCGCTGAATTCGATCAGGAATTCTCCCGCGCCGCGGGCCGCGCCGTGGTGCCGACCTTCACCCCCCACCTCATTCCCATGAGCCGGGGCATCTACGCCACGATCTACCTGAAGGCGGTGGCCGGTGTCGGCGCGGCGGGGGTGCACCGCGTGCTGGCGGAGTTCTACGCCGGCGAGACCTTCGTGCACGTGCTGCCGCTCGGGCAGGTGCCGCAGTCCCGCTTCGTCAAGGGCTCGAACATGGCGTTCATCGGCGTGGTGCAGGACCGCGCCGCCGACCGGGTCATCGTCGTCTCCACCACCGACAATCTGGTGAAGGGCGCCTCGGGACAGGCGGTGCAGAACATGAACGTGATGCTCGGCTTCCCCGAGACGATGGGGCTGGAGCAGATCGCGCTGTTCCCCTGATCGGGAAACGTGTTCTGAGGCAATGGCTTACGGCGCCGGGCGCGCCGTATAGGCGGGCGTGAGCGCGCCGTTCTGCCAGCTATAGCGGGCCTCGCAGGACGCCCCGGCAGGGGCGTTGCACAGGCTGCGATCCACCGTGAGCGAGAGCCGGGTGGCGTCGGTGTCCTGCACCAGGGTCGGGGTCGCGCCGCGGGCGCCGACCGGGTGGGCGAAGCGGGCGCTCGACAGCGCGATGTCGATGGCGCAGCCGTCATTGGCGCAGAAGGCGGTGGCGGCGCCGAGGCAGCGCAGGTTCTGCGTGTTCAGCACGAAATCCGGGATGCCGTCGTGGTCGAGGTCGGCGCTCATCATGTTCGGCCAGGAATTGTCGGAGAGCTGCCCGCCGAGCCGGTTGCAGGCGGCGTTGTAGGAGCCGATCAGGTCCATCACCGGCTGGGGCACGGGTGGCGGCGCGGGCGGAGCCGGATTGTCCGCCGCCTTCGCCAAGTCACTCAGATTGCTCGTTATTCCCTGCTTCAGCGCGCTGATTCGGGCGGCGTAGGCCCGGGTCAGGCAGCCGGCATCCCCGCCACAGGCGGCGCGCGTGGCGAGGAAGGCGCGGGCCTCGTCGCGGCGGTTGCCGCTGGCGCCCATCAGCAGGGGCAGGCGGGAATAGGTGAACCACAGCGCGCCCAGCTCGGTGTCGAGTTCCGACAGGTTCGGGTTGGCGCAGACGGCGATCTCGTCGGGCGCGCGGGCCTTGGCGCAGTCGAAGCTCGTCGCCCCGGCAGGTCCGCCGCCTCCCGCCACCACCCCCGCCAGCGCGAGGAGGATCGGCACGGTGAGGGGAACGATGCGTCCGGCCATCCCGCGCCGGCGCCGGGTCACGACGTCACCCGGACATAGGAGCCCGGCGCTTCCTCGATGGGGGCGAAGACGCCGCCGCCCGGCGCCCGTGACGGCACCTGGGTGGCGTCGTGCGCGGTGAGCCAGGCGAGCCAGTCCGGCCACCACGAGCCGGGGTGCATCTCGGCCTGCGGCAGCCAGCCCTCGAGTGCGCCCGCCGGCTGCGGGCCGGTCCAGTACTGGTACTTCTCCCGCGCCGGCGGATTGACGACGCCGGCGATGTGGCCGGAGCCGGCGAGCACGAAGCGGGTGGGGCGGCCGAAGAGCTGGACGCCGAGATAGACCGAGGCCGCCGGGGCGATGTGGTCTTCCCGCGTCGCGAGGCTGTAGGTCGGCAGCGTGATGCGCGAGAGGTCGAGCCGCCGCCCCGCCAGCTCCAGCCGGCCGCGGGCCAGCCGGTTGTCGAGGTAGCAGTTGCGCAGGTAGAAGGAGTGGTTCGCCGCCGGCAGCCGGGTGGAATCCGAGTTCCAGTACAGCATGTCGAAGGGGAAGGGGGCCTGCCCCTTCAGGTAGTTGTTCACCACATACGGCCAGATCAGGTCGTTCGAGCGCAGCATGTTGAAGGCGTTCGCCATCTTGCGGCCTTCCATGACGCCGGATTCCAGCATCTTGCGTTCGAGGCTGGCGATCTGTTCCTCGTCGATGAACACCTTCAGCTCGCCGGCCTGGGAGAAGTCGACCTGGGTTGTGAAGAAGGTGGCGGAGCGGATGCCGGCGTCCTCGCCGGCGGCGGCGAGCCAGGCCAGGGTGATGGCGAGCATGGTGCCGCCGACGCAATAGCCGACCGCATGAACCTCCGGGCTGGCGGCGGCCTGTCTGGCGACCTCGATCGCCTTCAGCACGCCGTCCCGCATGTAGTCCTCGAAGCCCTTGTCGCGCAGCGAGGGGTCGGGGTTGACCCAGGAGACCACGAACACCGTCAGGCCCTGCTCCACCGCCCAGCGGATGAAGGACTTCTCCGGGTTGAGGTCGAGGATGTAGAACTTGTTGATCCACGGCGGCACGATCACCACCGGGATGCCCAGCACCGTCTCGGTGGTGGGGCTGTACTGGATGAGCTGCATCAGCTCGTTCTGGAAGATGACTTTGCCCGGGGTGGCGGCGAGGTTCTCGCCCACCCGGAACTTGGAGGTGTCGGTCTGGCGGATCTTCAGCTCGCCGCCGCCGGCCTCGATGTCCTCGGCCAGCATCTTCATGCCGCGCACGAGGTTCTCGCCGTTCGAGGCGAGGGTGGTGCGCAGCAGCTCCGGGTTGGTCAGCACGAAATTGGAGGGCGACACCGCACCGGCGATCTGGCGGACGTAGAAATCCGCCTTCTGCTTGGTGTGCGGGTCGATCTCGGCTTCCTTCACCAGCCCCTCGGCCCAGGTGCTGGTGAGCAGATAGCTCTGCTTCAGCGCGTCGAAGAAGGGGTTGTTGGTCCATTCCGGGTCGTTGAAGCGGCCGTCGCGGGTGGCCGGGCGGGCCACCGGCTCGGCATCCTCGCCGCCGAGCCGTTTCAGCGTCGAGGACCACAGCGAGAGATAGCCGCCGATCAGCCGCGACTGTGCCTCCACCGTGCGCTGGGGATCGACCAGCCAGTATTCCGCGACATGGCCGAGCGTCTTCATCACGTCGGCGATGTCCTCGGCGATGTCGTCCTTCACCGTGCCGTCCTCGCGGGGGCGCAGATAGGCCGCCATGGCCTTGCCGCCTTCCTCCACCAGCCGCGCCAGATTGCCGGCGAAGGCTTCGAGGTCCACGGCGCCGGGCTTGGCCTCGCGGGGCGGCTCGGCCGATGCCGCCGGGGCGGCCGGCTTTGCCGATGCCGCCGGGCGCGCTGACGCGGCGGGCGCCGCCGATGCCGTCGGCGATGCGGGCGCGGCTGCCTTGGCCGGCGCCGGGCTCTCCATCGCGGCCGGCTGTGCTCCGGCGGCTCGCTTCGCCGCAGCGGCGGATTTCGGCGCGGCGGCCGGCTTGGCGACCCGTTCGGCGGTTCGCTTCGCGGTGCGCGTGGCGGCGGGAGCCGGCGCCGGTGGGACCGGCGGGCTCATGGCCGCCGCGACCGCGATGGAGGCGGCCATGGCCGGCGGAACGGCGGCCGGCGCGAGGATGGCGGGGGCACTGGCGGCCGGCGCCGTGACCGCGGGCACCGCGGCCGGCGCCCCGGCGGGCGCATCGGGCGCTGCCGCCGGGGGCGCGGCGCGGCGGCGGCGCGGCGTCTTTGGCGTGGCGGCGCGTGTGGCGGGAAGATCGCTGGCGTTCCGGTTACTCACCGCTTGTCCTCGCGGGTAGGCATCGACGATGTGCATCATAGCCGCGCGATATGGCACTAGCGAGTGTGCTACGGCATAAAGGGGCGCCGGAACGGAGGGTTCGCAGTGACCGACGAGTCGAAGACAGGCCGCCACAGCCTTGGCGTCGCCCGCCGCCACCGCGCCGCGCGGCCGCTGGCGCTGGCGGGCGCGCTCGCCGCCACGCTGCTGGCCGCGGCCTGCTCACGCATGCCGGACGCGCCGCCTCCGCCGCCCGGCATCTCCGACACCTACCCGACCTTCGGCACCCCGCCGCGCGGCGACAAGGAGCCGCCGGTGCTCGACGCCACGCAGGTGAGCAAGGTGCAGTCCAGCCTCGAATCGCAGGGCACCGGCCAGGCCAAGGCGATCCAGAGCCGGATCGAGGCCGACGCGAAGAAGCAGGACGGTTCCGACCAGGGCAGCACCACCGGGCAGTGAGCCGCCGCCGGTCCGTCAGCGGTTCGCGTGCCGGCCGGCAGGCCGGTGCGTCCGGCATGGGCCGCACAGCGGGAGCGGGGCCGCTTCGCCCCGAGCGGGCTTTTCGCACCAGCAGGACTCCCGGTTGGGCGGGCGGTTCGGGCGATCCGGGCATGGCGTGATCCCGGCTCGCGCCTGGGCCGGGCGGTTGCGAGGCCGCCGACCCGCATTGCGCGTCTCCGTGCGCGCGGCGGCGGGCACCCGCGCCGGGCCGCTCTCCCGCCGTCCGGCACCGGCGGCGGGCCGGTGCTAACGTCCTGTTCACCACGCTTCCGCCACCATGGGCGCGCATTTCAGGGATGACGTGCCTGATGAACCTGTTATGACGCCCCCCGCGTGTCCGCCGTGACAAAAGAGCGGCCGCGAGGAACCCAAGAGCCGCTCACCCTCGAGTCCACCGCCATGACCGATTTCCATCGCATCCGCCGGCTGCCGCCCTACGTCTTCGAGCAGGTCAACCGGGTGAAGGCCGCTGCCCGCAATGGCGGCGCCGACATCGTGGACCTCGGCATGGGCAATCCCGATCTCGACGCGCCCGCCCATGTGGTGGAGAAGCTGAAGGAAACCATCGGCCGTCCGCGCACCGACCGCTATTCCGCCTCGCGCGGCATCCCCGGCCTGCGCCGCGCCCAGGCGGCCTATTACGGCCGCCGCTTCGGCGTGAAGGTCGACCCCGACAGGCACGTGGTCGCCACCCTCGGCTCGAAGGAGGGCTTCGCCAACATGGCGCAGGCCATCACCGCGCCGGGCGACGTCATCCTGGTGCCGAACCCGAGCTACCCCATCCATGCCTTCGGCTTCCTGATGGCGGGGGCGGCGATCCGCTCGGTGCCGTGCGAGCCGGGGCCGGAGTTCTTCCACGCGCTGGAGCGCGCGGTGGCGCATTCGATTCCCTCGCCGCTGGCGCTGGTTCTGTGCTACCCCTCGAACCCCACCGCCTGCGTCGCCGACCTCGATTTCTACCGCGACGTCGTCGCCTTCGCGAAGAAGCACGACCTCATCGTGCTCTCCGACCTCGCCTATTCCGAGGTCTATTTCGACGACGTGCCGCCCCCCTCGGTGCTGCAGGTGCCGGGCGCCATGGACGTGACGGTGGAGTTCACCTCCATGTCGAAGACCTTCTCCATGGCCGGCTGGCGCATGGGATTCGCGGTGGGCAACGAGCGGCTCATCGCGGCGCTGGCACGGGTGAAGTCCTATCTCGACTACGGCGCCTACACCCCGATCCAGGTCGCGGCCGCGGCCGCGCTGAACGGCCCGCAGGAGTGCATCGCCGAGATGCGCTCGGTCTACCGCAAGCGGCGCGACGTGCTGGTGGACAGCTTCGGCAAGGCGGGGTGGGAGATTCCGTCCCCCAGCGCCTCGATGTTCGCCTGGGCGCCGATTCCCGAGAAGTTCCGCCACCTCGGCAGCCTGGAGTTCGCCAAGCTGCTGATCGAGAAGGCGGATGTCGCGGTGGCCCCCGGTGTCGGCTTCGGCGAGCATGGCGACGGCTTCGTGCGCATCGCCATGGTGGAGAACGAGCAGCGTATCCGGCAGGCGGCGCGCAATGTCCGCCGCTTCCTTGAAACGGGCGCGGAAACATTGCACAACGTCGTTCCCCTCGCCGCGGCGCGCTGACGTCCGGGTCCCGATCCGGGCGGCGCCGTTCCTTCTGTCTGTTGCGTCCGGAAGTCCACATGGCGTCGCCCCTCAGGATTGGCTTGGCCGGCCTCGGCACGGTCGGGAGCGGGGTCGTTCGCATGCTTGCCCGTCGCCGCGACGAGATCGCGGCGCGTACCGGCCGCGCCGTCGAGGTGGTGGCCGTCAGCGCCCGCGACCGATCCCGCGACCGTGCCTGCGATCTCTCCCGCGTGCGCTGGTTCGACAATGCCGTCGACCTCGCCCGCGACCCCGACATCGATGTCTTCGTCGAGCTGATCGGCGGCCAGGCCGGCGCCGCAAAGGCGGCGGTCGAGGCTGCGCTCGCGGCCGGCAAGCCGGTGGTCACCGCCAACAAGGCGCTGCTCGCCCATCACGGCGTCGCGCTCGCCACTCTGGCCGAGGCGAAGGGCGTCGGGCTCTATTTCGAGGCCGCGGTCGCCGGCGGCATCCCCGTGGTGAAGACCCTGCGCGAGGCGCTGGTCGGCAACCGGATCGAGCGGGTGTCCGGCATCCTCAACGGCACCTGCAACTTCATCCTCACCAAGATGCAGGACGAGGGCATCCCGTTCGAGGCGGTGCTCGCCGAGGCGCAGGCGCTCGGCTATGCCGAGGCCGACCCGACCTTCGACGTCGACGGCTTCGACACCGCCCACAAGCTCGCCATCCTCGCCAGCCTCGCCTTCGGCGTGACGCCCGACCCCGAGGCGATCCACGTCGAGGGCATCCGTTCCATCACGCTGGCCGACCTGAACGCCGCCGAGGAACTCGGCTACCGGGTGAAGCTGCTCGGCGTCGCCATGCGCACCGAGAGCGGAATCGAGCAGCGCGTCCATCCCACCATGGTGCCTAAACATTGGCCACTGGCGCAGGTCGCCGGCGTGACCAACGCGGTGGCGATCGACGGCGACGCGGTGGCGCTGACGCTGGTCGGGCCCGGCGCGGGCGGTGACGCCACCGCTTCGGCGGTGGTCTCCGACGTGTGCGATCTCGCCGCAGGGCGGGGTTGCGCGGCTTTCGGCGTGCGCGCGGCGGCGCTGCAGCCGGCCGGACGCGCCGCGATCCAGCGTCATGAGGGCGGCTACTACATCCGCCTCGCCGTGGTCGACCGGCCCGGAAGTGCGGCAACCATTGCCCGCCATATGGCCGAGCAGAACATTTCCCTCGAGTCCATAATGCAGCATCGGCGCGGCCGCCCCCATGGCGGCGACCGCCCGGACAGCGCGGACGACCCGGCGCCGGTGGTGCTCATCACCTACGCCACGACGGAAGACGCGGTGCGCCGGGCGATTGCCGCCATCGAGGCGGACGGGGTCATCACGGCCGCGCCGCAGATGATACGGATCGAGAAGGATTGAGAGGGGCTTTGACGATGCCGGAAATCACGGTCAATGCGAGCCAGGTGCTCGAGCGTATCCTGACGCTCGAACTGGTCCGCGTCACCGAACGCGCAGCCGTCTGCTCCGCGCATCTGCGCGGGCGGGGCGACGAGAAGGCGGCCGACAAGGCCGCGGTCGATGCGATGCGCCGCGAACTCAACCGGCTGCCGATCGCCGGCCGTATCGTCATCGGTGAGGGCGAGCGCGACGAGGCGCCGATGCTCTATATCGGCGAGGAAGTCGGCACCAAGCAGGGCCCGGCGGTGGACATCGCGGTCGACCCGCTGGAGGGCACCACCCTCTGCGCCAAGAACATGCCGGGCTCCATCGCGGTGATGGCGATGGCCGAGGGCGGCACGCTGCTCTATGCCCCCGACGTCTACATGGACAAGATCGCGATCGGCCCGGGCTATCCCAAGGGCACCATCGACATCGACGCCACCCCGGCGGACAACATCGCCTCGCTGGCCAAGGCCAAGGGCGTGAAGCCCTCCGAGATCACCGCGCTGATTCTCGACCGGCCGCGCCATGCCGGCATCATCGAGGCGGTGCGCCGCACCGGCGCCTCGGTGCAGCTCATCACCGACGGCGACGTGGCCGGCGTGATCCACACCACCGACCCCGACGAGACCGGCGTCGACATCTATCTCGGCACCGGCGGCGCGCCCGAGGGCGTGCTGGCGGCGGCGGCGCTGCGCTGCATCGGCGGCGAGATGTACACCCGCCTCATCCTCGACACCGAGGAGAAGCGCGAGCGCGCCCGCAAGATGGGCGTCGCCGACGGCAAGAAGATCTACGAGATCACCGACATGGTGCGCGGCGACTGCCTGTTCGCGGCGACCGGCGTCACCACCGGCAACCTGCTGCGGGGCGTGAAGTACGAGAAGGGCCTGGTGAAGACCCACACCGTGGTGATGCGGTCCGCCTCCGGCACCGCCCGCTGGATCGAGGCGGAGCACCGCGACCTCTCGAAGTTCCAGCTCGACTGAGCGGCACCGGCCGCCGGTGGCGGGTGGGTGAGCGAAGAGACGAGGGGCGCTGCGGCGCCCCTTTGCTTTTCCGGGGGACGGCCGCATGCCGGCGGCCGCTGGCGGCGGCGGACGTGCCAACGGGAAGGGTTTGGGCACGGAGGGGGCTGGGAAGGGCTTGGGCCGGGCTCCGGTGTTCTGTATACCAGTAGCGCCGGCTGGCGCCCCGAGGGGCGCCAGGGCCGGCCGACGTTCCCGACGGGGCGTGAGGGGTTGGTCGGCGCCGCGACGGCGCCCGCACCGACCGGCGCCCCGGGCCGGGCGCAAGGACAATGTTGCAAGAGGAAAGATCCAATGGCCGTTTCCCAGATCTACAAGGGCCACGACACCCCGCTGGTCCCGCTGCTCGCCCAGTTCGACGCGCTGCTGCTGGCGGATGATTATGCCGGCGTGGCCAAGGCCCTTGCCGACTTCCTGGAGGCGAACCCGACCTCGCGCTATCTCGCGCTGGAGCCGGTGCCCTTCAAGATCAGCACCTATCTCACCAAGAAGTACGGCTCCTCCTCGGCGGTGACCACCTTCACCCTGCGCCGCTCGACCTGGGCGACCGAGGTGCAGAACGCGCTGGCCGCCGGTCCTGATGCCTTCGTCGCGCTGATGAAGGAGATCGACACCCAGGTCGCCGAGATCACCAAGGCCGCCAAGAAGCTGAGCTGAGCCGATCCAGCCGAGCGGGCGCGCCGGCGCGGGCGCCGTCTCCCCGCCGGCGCCCGTCGCGCCCATCATCCCGATGAACCCGGCCGGAGCCTCCGCGCCGGGTTTTTCGTTCCGGCCGGCTCAGCCGGCGGCGGCCGCCGCCGCCCGCAGATCGGCCACCGTCCGGCCGCGCCCGCCCATGAAGAAGTCGACGCCGACCTGCACCATGTGCGGCTGCGAGGCGTGGGGGCCGTCATATTCGAGATAGAGCAGGTCGTAGCCCGCCGCCCGCAGCTTGGCGGCATGGGAGCGGCCGGCGGTGTCGATCGGGGTCTGGGTGTCCTGCCGGCCATGGGCGATGAACACCTTGGGCTCGCCCTCCTGCGCCAGCACCGTCATGAAGCCGGCGGAAAAGGCCATGATATGGGTGACGATGCGCCCGTTGGAGAGGCCGGTGGAAAGCGAGTAGCTGCCGCCGTCGGAATGGCCGGCAAAGGCGAAATGGGTGGGGTCGAGCGTGAAGCGCGAGGCGACCCAGTCGAGCGCGATGTCCAGCCGCTCGCGGTCCGGCCCGTTGCCGGCGATCACGATGTCCCAGGTCGGCAGCAGCGACTGCGGCACCAGCAGCAGGAAGCCGCGCTGCTCGGCGTGGCGGCGCAGGATGGGCATGATCTTCTCGGCGCTGCCGCCGCCGCCGTGGAACAGCGTCACCAGCGGAGTGGGGCGCGCGGGGTCGACGCCTTCCGGCACCACCAGCACATAATCGCGCTCGGCGAACAGGCCGGTGTCGTGCCGGCCGGGCGGCAGCGCCGGCTCGGTCGGGGCGTGATGCTGGAAGGTGAGGCGGCCGGCGAGGGAGAGATCGAACATGGCGCCACCATAGTGGCGGCGACGGCCGCGGCAAGATCGGGCCGCCGGCCGCGGCGTCGCAGGCCCGTCGCCCGGCGTGCTGGCCGCGCCCGGGGCTCGTGCTTCTCCGGGAGGCCGCGCCCGGCCGGGCCGGAGCGGACGAATCGCCCGGGCCGCGATCCCGCGCTTGCGGTCCCGTCGCGTGCGATCCATCATCTATGACAATGATTGCGGCGTCATGATGAGTATTCCATGTGCTGGCCGCAGGGCTGGTATAACCAGTTCCGCTTTGGCGGTGGCGCCGCTTCGGTCTATCTCCTGTCCCACGCGACGGACCCGCCCCGGGGCCGGCGCTACCGTGGTGCCCCATGCCTTTCAGAGACAAGCTGCTCGCCCTCGCCGTGGTCTGCGCGTGGGCGCTCAACATCATCATCGTCAAGCTCGGCACCGCGGAAATTCCGCCCATCTTCATGAGCGCGCTGCGCTTCTTCCTCGTGGCGGCGCTGGTGACGCCGTTCGTGCGGCTGAGCCGGGAGCAGCTTCCCTGGGTCATGCTGGTGTCCGTCACCTTCGGCATCCTGCATTTCGGCCTGCTGTTCATCGCGCTCTCCATGGCCGAGGCCGGCACCAGCTCGATCGTGGTGCAGCTCGGCGCCCCCATCGCCACCGTGCTGGCCTGCATCTTCCTGAAGGAGCGGCTCGGCGCGGTGAAGGTCGCGGGGCTGGCGCTGTCGGTGCTCGGCATCGTGGTGCTGGCGGCCGGGCCGACCCTGCCGGGGCCGCTGGCGCTCTCGCTGCTGATGGTCAGCGCGGCGGGCTGGGCGGTGACCAACCTCATCGTCAAGACCATGCCGGCCATCCGGCCGCTGACCATGATGGGCTGGTCCTCGCTGTTTGCCGCGCCGCAGCTCCTGCTCGCCTCGCTGCTGCTCGAGCATGGCCAGTGGGCCTCGCTGGAGGTCGCGACCTGGCATGGCTGGCTGTCGATCGTCTACAGCGCGGTGATGTCGTCCATCATCGCCTATGGCATCTGGTACTGGCTGCTGCAGCGGCACCCCATCAATACGGTGGTGCCCTATTCCATGCTGAACCCGCTGCTGAGCGTGCTGTTCGGCATCGTGCTGATCGGCGAGCTGCCGGCGCCGATCAAGCTGGTCGGCGCGCTGGTGATGATGGCCGGCGTGGCGCTGGTGCTGCGCCCGGCGGCCGAGCCGGTGGCCGGCCGGGCCTGACCCGGCGGGCGGCGCGTGCCGCCCGCGACGTCATACGGTTGCGGCGCGTGCCGCCCGCGTCGTCGTCCGGCTGCGCCCCGGCGGGGTGCCTCATTTCGCCTTCAGGAACTCCCCGACCTCGAGCAGGATCAGCTCGTTGTCGTCCGCCTTGTTGGGCTCGCGGCTCGACGAGAAGGGCAGGTTGTTGTCGTTGCCGACCACGATGTGGGTGTCGTCCACCACGTCGACATCCTCGATGGTGAAGAACGGGAAGGTCAGCACCCCCTCGTTCAGCGGCTTGCGCGCCAGCCCGTCGGGGTCGGCGATCCTCATCAGGTCGATATGGCCGATCTTGCGGACCTCCTTGCCGGCATTGGCGTCGGTCAGCTCGATCTTCACCACGCGCTTGAAGCGGGCGATGTCGTGGAAGCAGTCCGGCCGCTTCTGGCCCTCGGGGCAGGCCCTGTCGGCGGTGCCCTCGCCATTGTCGCGCTCGATGATCAGGCCGGTGGTGGCGTCGATCATGTTGAAGTCGCCGATGGCGTTACCGTTCTTCGCCAGCGGGTAGTGCCAGAAGCGGCCGGTCCAGCGGCCGGCGGCGACGTCGAATTCGAGAATGGGCAGCACCTCGCGGCCCTCCGCGTCCTTCTGCCAGCCCTTGGCGGCGGGGTCCCAGAGCGGGCCTTCCAGCAGTGCATAGAGGAAGCGGCCGTCCTTCGAGGCCGCCACGCCCTCGAAGCCCTTGGAGCGGCGGGCGTTGAACGTGCCGGTCGCGTCCGGCGTCGAGGGAGAGGCAACCTGGTAGTTGTCGGGCGAGCGCACCGGGGTGTCCCCGGCCATGGTCTCGAACACCGCCTGGATCCGGCCGGAAAGGTCGGCCTTCAGCACATAGGGGCCGAACTCCTCGCCGATCCACAGCGTGTCGCCGAGGATCTGGAAGCTCTCGGGGTCGAAATCGGCGCCGGTGAGGTAACGCGCCGCAGTGCCCTCGTGGACGATGCGGAACGGCACCTTCTTGTCGGGGTCGCGCAGGAACACCGTCTCCAGCCGCTCGAAGCGGCCGGTCTTCCAGTCGATCCGGTAGCGGTTGAGATAGAGCGCGGAATCCGGGCTGTTGGCGCGGGAGCCGAAGCCGTTGTCGGTGAGAATCCAGAACGTGCCGTCCGGCATGGTCTTGATGCCGGAGTGGCCCTGCAGCGGCTGGCCGGCAAAGGGCAGCGCGATGCCGGTGGGCCGCCCGGCGGAGGTGCCCTCCACCGTGCCGAGCGCCTCGACCCGCTTGCCGGTGGTGTATTTGCCGGCGTTCTTCAGGTCGGCGGGCGCATCGTCCGGCATGGTGATGAGGCTGTTCGCCGGCAGCACGGCGTGGCCGGCCAGCGTCGCGGGAAAGGCGGCGTCGTCGGCGCGGGCGGGCAGGGCGGTCATCGCGGCGGACGCGATGCCGGCGAGAAGAAGCGCGCGCAGGCTGGGTCGGGGCGAGCGGGTCATGAAGGCCTCCTCCGTGGCTGAGCCTGTGCTCTTGCCGCCGCGCCATGTCGTCGGCGCAACGAGGCGATGACGCCGCGATGACGGCCTGACGATAGGTCATTGGGCACCGGCGGGTGAACATTCCCGGCGGTCGGTGGCGGCGGTTGCGCCGGCTCCGCGTCCGTTCCGACGGCAAGGCTCTCGACGCGCGGGCGCGGTTCAGGCTCTATCTCGGCGATGAGTCCCGCAAACCCCGCCTTTCCCACCGCCCTGCCGCCGGCGCGGCCCTTTCTCGGGGTGGACCGCTCCGCCACCGGCCGGTTCTGGCGCGAACGGCTCGACCCCCGCGCGAGCGCGGTGCCGCTCGCCATGGTGCAGCGCAACGGCATACCCGAGCTGCTGGCCCGGGTGCTGGCCGCCCGCGACGTGCCGGTCGGCGAGGTCGAGGCCTATCTCGATCCCACGGTGAAGCGCCTGCTGCCCGACCCCGACGTGCTCACCGGCATGGGTGCCGCGGTCGCCCGCCTCGCCGATGCGGTGATGCGCGGAGAGAGCGTGGCGGTGTTCGGCGATTACGACGTCGATGGCGCCACCTCCACCGCGCTGCTGGTGGAGGTGCTGCGCGCGGGCGGGCTCGACCCGCTGTTCCACATTCCCGACCGCATCTTCGAGGGCTATGGGCCCAATATTCCGGCCATCGAGAGCCTCGCCGCCCGTGGCGTGCGGCTGCTGGTGACGGTGGATTGCGGCACGGCGAGCTTCGAGCCCTTCGCCCGTGCCCATGCGCTCGGCCTCGACGTGGTGGTGATCGACCATCACCAGACCGGGGAAGAACTGCCCGAGGTTGCCGCGCTGGTGAACCCGAACCGCGCCGACGACCTCTCCGGGCTCGGCCATCTCTGCGCGGTGGGGCTGGTGTTCATCGTCGCGGTCGGGCTGCTGCGCGAGCTGCGCCGGCGCGGCTGGTGGAGCGAGGCCCGGCCGGCCCCCGACCTGCTGGCGAGCCTCGATCTCGTCGCGCTCGGCACGGTGGCGGATGTGGTGCCGCTGGTGGGGCTGAACCGCGCCTTCGTCACCAAGGGCCTGCTGCAGCTCCGCCGCCGCGAGCGCCCCGGCCTCACCGCGCTGATGGACGTCGCCCGACTCTCGGGGCCGCCGAAGGGCTGGCATCTCGGCTTCCTGCTCGGGCCGCGCATCAATGCGGGCGGGCGCATCGGCGAGGCCACCCTCGGCACCCGGCTGCTGCTGACGCAGGATCCCATCGAGGCCGGCGCCCTCGCCGCCGAGCTCGACCGCCTGAACGCCGAGCGGCAGGGGGTGGAGAAGGCCATATTGGCCGAGGCGGAGGCCGAGACCGAGGCCGCGCTCGGCCGCGAGGGCCACGCCGCCGTCATCCTCGCCAGCGGGCAGGGCTGGCACCCCGGCGTGGTGGGGCTGGTGGCGGCGCGGCTGAAGGAGAAGTTCGGCCGCCCGGCCTTCGCCATCGCCTTCACCGGCGATGTCGGCGCCGGCTCGGCCCGCTCCATTCCCGGCGTCGATGTCGGCCGGGCGGTGCGGGCGGCGGTGGAGGCCGGGCTGCTGGTGAAGGGCGGCGGCCATGCCATGGCGGCGGGCCTCACCCTCGCGCGCGACCGGCTCGGCGCGCTCCGGGCTTTTCTGGAAGAGAAGCTGGCGGAGACGGTGGAAGAGGCGCGGGGCGTCGACGAGCTCGCCATAGACGGCGCGCTGGCCGCCGGGGCGGCGACGCCGGAGCTGGTGGAGCTGGTGGACCGGGCCGGACCCTATGGCGCCGGCAATCCCCAGCCGGTCTTCGCCTTTCCCGCTCACCGGATTGCGCATGCCGAGGCCGGCAATGCCGATCAGGTGCGGGTGCGGCTGCGCGGCCCGGACGGGGCGACCGTCTCCGGCGTCGCCTTCCGCGCCGCCAATGCCCCGCTCGGCCGGGCGCTGCTGAACGCCCGCGGCCAGCTCGTCCATGTCGCCGGCACGCTGGATGTCGACAGTTGGCAGGGCCGCAGCCAGGTGAGCCTGCGCGTCAGCGATGTTGCCGAGGTCGATACGCCGGACCGGCCGCGGGGCTAGCAGCGGGTTGCCGCCTTAGCCTGTTGGAGGATGGGCGCGAGCCGGGGCCGGCCGTCCCCGGCCGGCGCCCGACGTCTGTTTTATCAATGGGTTGAGGCGGGGACCGGATTCAGCGCGTGAGCGGGGGCGGACATGTGCCCTAGCGGAATCGCCGTCTCATCCGTCGGCGACAAGCCGCTGGCCGGACTCGGCTTTCGGCCGTCGCGCCGGCAGAGGCGGCACGGCCGGCTCCGCGCGGCGCGCGGCGGTGAAGCGGCGGGGTAGCCAAGGGCGGGTGCCGAATCCGCGCGCCGCATTGCGGCGGGGCCGGCGCCCGGCTAAGCACGGCGGATGAACACAGAAACGCGGAACGTGACGGCAGGCGGCGTGGCGGGCGGCGAGGCCCCGACGGTGGTGGTGGTCGGCGCCGGGCCGGCCGGGCTGATGGCGGCGGATGTGCTGGCCGGCGCCGGCTGCCGGGTGCGGGTGTTCGACCGCATGCCATCGCCGGCACGCAAATTCCTGCTCGCCGGCCGCGGCGGGCTGAACCTCACCCATTCCGCCCCGCGCGAGCCCTTCCTGCGCCGCTACGGCGCCGCCGCCGACTGGCTGGCGCCCATGCTCGACGCCTTCCCGCCGTCGCGGCTGCGGGCCTTCGCGGCGGAGCTGGGCGAGCCGACCTTCATCGGCACGTCCGGCCGGGTCTTTCCGCAGGCCTTCAAGGCCTCGCCGCTGCTGCGGAGCTGGCTGCGCCGGCTCGACACGCTCGGCGTCGAGCTGGCCGGACGCCGGCTGTGGACCGGCTGGGACGAGGCCGGCCGTCTCACCTTTGCCGGCGAGGCCGCGCCGGTGGCGGCGGACGCCGTGGTGCTGGCGCTGGGCGGGGCGAGCTGGCCGCGGCTCGGCAGCGACGGCGGCTGGACCGGGCTTCTCGCCGGGCGCGGGGTCGCGCTGGCACCGCTCACCGCCGCCAATGTCGGCGCGCTGGCGACGTGGAGCCCGCTGCTGCGCGAGCGCTTCGCCGGCCACCCGCTGAAGCGCATCGCGGTCACCTTCGGCGACACCACGATTCGCGGGGAGGCCGTGCTCACCGCGCACGGGCTGGAGGGCGGACCGTTCTACGCGCTGGCGCCGAAGCTGCGGGAGGCGCTGGCGGCGGGCGCGGACAGCACCGTGATTATCGACCTGAGGCCCGATCTCGCCATCGAGACCCTGTCGGACCGGCTCGCCGAGGCCCGGAAGGGCGAAAGCCTCTCCAACCGGCTGCGCAAGGCGGCGGGGCTGGAGCCGGCGGCGATCGGTCTGCTGCGGGAGGCCGGCGCGCCGCCGACCCATGCCTGGGACCTCGCCGCCGCGATCAAGCGCCTGCCGGTGCGGGTCACCGGCCTCGCCGGGCTGGAGCGCGCCATCTCCACCGCCGGCGGCGTCACCCGCGCCGCGGTGGACGAGGGGCTGATGCTGCGGGCGGTGCCCGGCACCTTCGTCGCCGGGGAGATGCTGGACTGGGAGGCACCCACCGGGGGCTATCTGCTGCAGGCCAGCTTCGCCACCGGCCAGCGCGCCGCCGAGGGTGTGCTGGCCCGGCTGGGCCGGCCGCTGCCGCCGCGCTGGGTGGGCGGCTGGTAGGCGCGCAGGACGGGTTCGGGTCGGGTTCGGGACGGGTTTTCTTGCCTGCCGCGTTCGCCCGTTTTCCCGCCACCCCCAAGTTTTGCCCGAAACCCTCCCTACGCTGATGCCGTTGGGGCATAGGCGGGTGCGGCGCGGCCGGGGCCGCTGCGGGCGAGGGCGGGGGACGGGATGGAAACCATCGCGCTGACCAATGTGCTGCTGCTCGCCGGGGCGGCGCTGATGGTGGTCGGCATCTTCTCCAGCCTCATCGCCTCGCGCTTCGGCGCGCCGCTGCTGCTGGTGTTCCTCGTCATCGGCATGCTGGCGGGCGAATCCGGTCCGGGGCAGGTGCATTTCAGCGATTACCGCGCGACCTATCTGGTGGGCTCGGCGGCGCTGGCGATCATCCTGTTCGATGGCGGGCTGCGCACCCGCATGGGCGCGTTCCGCGGCACGCTCGGGCCGGCGCTGATGCTCTCGACCCTCGGCGTGGTGGTGACGGCGGGGCTGGTGGGGCTGCTGGCGAGCCTGCTGCTCGGCCTGCCGCTGCTGGAGGGGCTGCTGGTCGGCGCGGTGGTGGCGTCCACCGATGCAGCGGCGGTGTTCTTTCTGCTGAAGTCGGGCGGGCTCCAGCTCCGCAAGCGGGTGGGGGCGACGCTCGAGATCGAATCGGCCACCAACGATCCCATCGCGATCTTCCTCTCGCTGGTGCTGGTGCAGCTCGTCGCCGCCGGCGGGGAGGCGCCGGGCTGGGAGCTGCTGCTGCACCTCGCGCAGCAGGGCGTGCTCGGCGCGGCGATCGGCGTCGCCGGCGGGCTCGCGCTGGCCGCGCTGCTGAACCGTTTCGAGCTGCCGAGCGGCCTGCACCCGCTGCTGGCGGTGGGCGCGGCGCTGCTCATCTTCGGGCTGGCGGCGGTGGCGGAAGGGTCCGGCTTTCTCGCCGTCTACCTCGCCGGGCTGGTGCTGGGCAATCGCCCGGTGCGGGCCATCGCCTCCATCGTCAGTTTCCACGACGCCGCCACCTGGCTGGCGCAGCTCGTGATGTTCGTGATGCTCGGCCTGCTGGTCTCGCCGGCGCGGGTGGTGGAATACGCGCTGCCGGCGGTCGGCATCGCGGTGTTCCTCATCCTCGTCGGCCGGCCCGCGGCGGTGTGGCTGTGCCTCGCGCCGTTCGGCTTCCGGCCGCAGGAGAAGGCCTACATCTCCTGGGTGGGGCTGCGCGGGGCGGTGTCGATCTTCCTCGCCACCATTCCCACCCTCGCCGGCGTGCCGAGCGCGGAGGTGTATTTCAACGTCGCCTTCACCGTGGTCATCGTCTCGCTGGTGGTGCAGGGCTGGACCCTGACCCACGCCGCCCGGCTGTTCCAGGTCGCGCTGGCGGAGCCGCTGAAGGAGGCCCGCCGCTTCGAGATCGACCTGCCGGGCCAGCTCGACTACGAGCTGGTGGCCTATCCCGTGGGGCGGGGCAGCCCGGTGCTGAGCCACGGCGTGCTGCCGAACTGGGCCCAGCTCATGCTGGTGGTGCGCGAAGGCGCCATCCTCACCGCGCAGGAGGCGGAGCGGCTGGCGCCGGGCGACTACGCCTATCTCCTCGCCCCGCCGGAGCGGGTGGCGCGGCTCGACCGGCTGTTCGTGCCGGGCGAGGGGCGGGCGGATGTCGAGGTGGCGGCGGCCTTCCCCTTTCGCGGCGACATCTCGCTGGGCGCCATTTCCGATCTCTACGGCCTGCCGGTGGAGCCGCATGAGCGCGACCTCACCATTGCCGACCTGTTCGCCGAGCGCTTCGACGAGCGGCCGGCGGTCGGCAGCCATGTCCGCTTCGGCGCGGCGACGCTGGTGGTGCGGGCGATGGAGGACGACCGGGTGGCGCTGGCCGGGCTCAGCATCGACGACGAGGACCACGCCCGCGACCGCCACATCCTCAACGGCGCGGCGCTGGCACGGCTGCTCGGCCCGCGCCGGGCGACGCGGGAGCGGGCGCGGCGGCGGCATCATTGAGGGGCGGCGCCGGCGGGCGGAAGGGTGCGCGGGACGGCGGCTGAGGGAGCGCGTGCCGCCGTCCCGCCCGGCTCGCGCGGCCAGCCGGGATAACGGCCTCGCGAGCGGTTCGGTGCCGCGCCGCGACGTGGTGTCGTCGGCGGGTGAGGAGTCGAATACGACGCTCTATTTGGCCGCGCAAGAAGTATCTTCGCGTATTATTATAGTTCAAAACTGACGTCGCGGCCTAATACTTCGCTGAACCGGCGCGGATCGGCCGGCGGGACGGCGCGGGTTTGGCGCGGGGCCTGCGCCGCCGCCGCGCTGTCGCCCTTTTCCCGGTGCGATGCTGCCGCTACATGTCCCCGCAACGGAGGATGGAATGGCACGGCTGTTCTTTCGCAGTGGACGCAGCAGCGCGGCCGCGCCCGATACCGCGCGCGATCTGGCGGAGAAGGCGCGCGCCATTCTCGGCCTCGGCGAGGAATCGACGGTCTCCATCTCGGAGATCGCCTGCGGCGACCCGGGCTGCGGTGGCGCGGAGACGGTGGTGCTCATCATGCGGCCCGGCCGCCGCACCGAGGCGGCCAAGCTGCTTCAGCCTCTCGCCAGCGTGACCGAAGACGCCCTGCGCGCCGCGCTGGCGCCGCATGTGGAAGCGGTTTGAAATCGTTCCAGAGTATAAACTCTGGAGCTTTTCCAATCTGCGCCGAAGCCTTGCAAGTATTGGTGTTGCAGGGCCCGCGCAGCACTGGCGGACGCAGCGTAATGATTGAAGTATAATAATTCCAATATGTTCCGGCCGCCTTGAGGGCGGTTTTTCAAAGGCGTAGGACATTTCGGGAGGGCGCTGCCGCACGCGCCCCGAGGAGATGATCCCATGCGAGCCAGTTCCCTGTTTTCGGCGCCAGCCCTCGCCGTTGCCGTGCTCGGCGTCGCGCTGGCCGCCGGCCCGGCGTTCGCGCAGGCCAAGCCCGATGCGACGTCCGACGCCCCCAAGCCGCGCGACATCCTGGTGACCTACGCCAATGTCGCCCAGGCGATGTATGACGACAGCCTGAAGACGGCGAAGGACCTGCAGGGCGCGGTGGACGCGTTCCTCGCCGCGCCGACCGAGGACAACCTCGCCAAGGCGAAGACCGCCTGGAAGGCGGCCCGGGTGCCCTACCAGCAGAGCGAGGGCTTCCGCTTCGGCAATCCCATCGTCGATGCGTGGGAAGGCAAGGTGAACGCCTGGCCGCTCGACGAGGGGCTGATCGACTATGTCGACGCCAAGTCCTATGGCGACACCTCCGACGAGAACCCGCTCTACACCGCGAACGTCATCGCCAACCCGAAGATCCGCGTCGGCAAGAAGACCATCGACGCCACCACCATCACCCCCGCGGTGCTGGAGCAGCTCCAGGAAGCGGGCGGCGTCGAATCCAACGTCGCCACCGGCTACCACGCCATCGAGTTCCTGCTCTGGGGCCAGGACCTGAACGGCACCGGCCCGGGCGCGGGCAAGCGCCCCGCCAGCGACTACGACACCAAGAACTGCACCGGCGGCCATTGCGAACGCCGCGCCGCCTATCTCAAGGCCGCGACCGACCTGCTGGTCGCCGACCTCGGCGACATGGCCAAGGCGTGGAGCGAGAAGGGCAAGGCGCGCAAGGCCGTGCTGGCCAAGAAGGACAAGGCCGGTCTGGGCGTGATCCTGACCGGGCTCGGCTCGCTCTCCTATGGCGAGCTGGCGGGCGAGCGGATGAAGCTCGGCCTCATCCTCCACGACCCCGAGGAAGAGCACGACTGCTTCTCCGATAACACCCACAACTCGCATTATTACGACGAGGTCGGCATCGCCTCGATCTATCGCGGCCGCTACACCCGGGTCGACGGTTCGGTCGTGGAGGGGGCTTCGGTCTCCGCCTACGCCAAGGCGCTGGCGCCGAAGGCCGCCGAGGAGGCCGAGGCCAAGGTCGACGCCGCGCTCGCCGCGCTGAAGGCCATCAAGGACGAGGCCGACAGCGGCAAGGAGGCCTATGACCAGATGATCGGCGAGGGCAACACCGAGGGCAATGCCCTGGTGCAGAAGGGCGTCGACTCCCTCGTCGCCCAGACCCGCGCCTTCGAGGGCGTGGTCGCGGCGCTGAAGCTGAAGATCAAGGTCGAGGGTTCGGACAGCCTTGACGATCCTTCCAAGGTCAGCCAGTGACGTCGGCCCGACCGTGACGTGACGACGACAGGCGGCGCGGCATGCCGCGCCGCAGGGCATCCCGAGGGGATGCCATAAACGAGCGCCTCGACGAATCCGCCCCGGCGCCGGATGCTCAGGAGTGGCGCGATGACCACGTCGCGTGCAGATCGACACCTCCCCATGCTCCCGCCGGACCGGCCTGCCGGGCTCTCCCGCCGGGCCCTGCTGGCGGGCGGGGCGCTGGGGGCGGCGAGCTACCTTCTTCCGACCTCACTCGGCAATGCGCGGGTGCCGGCCGCTCCCGCGGCGACGCAGGCGCTGACGCTGGCCGCCGGCGAGACGCAGATGAAGCTGCTCGGCCCCGACGGGCCGGCGAGCCGGGTCTGCGCCTATGATGGCACGCCGTTTCGCACCCTGCGCTTTCCCCGCGGCAGCGTGCTGGATGTCGGATTCCAGAACGGGCTCGACGAGGGCACCACGGTGCACTGGCACGGCATCCGCCTGCCGAATGCGTTCGATGGAGTGCCGACGCTGACGCAGCCGCTGGTGCAGCCGGGCGGCGCCTATGCCTACCGCGTGCCGCTGGAGGACCCCGGCACCTTCTTCTTCCATCCCCATTGCGACGAGACCGGGCAGGCCGGGCGCGGCCTTGCCGGGGTGCTGATCGTCGAGGACCCGCGCGACCCCGCCTTCGATGCCGAGCATGTGCTGTGCCTGAAGGACTGGCGGCTGGCGGAGAATGGCGGCTTCCTCCCCATGTCGGAGCCCGACGGCGCCTCCAAGGCCGGCACCTTCGGCGCGACGCGCCGCTGCAACGGCCAGCCGTCGCTGGCGCTGGAGGCGCCGGCTCATGGCGAGGTGCGCCTGCGCATCCTCAACCTCGATTCCACCCGGGTCATGGACATCGGCGTCGACCAGGGCGAGGCCGCGCTGATCGCGGTGGATGGCCACGCCCTGCCGCCCATTCCTCTCGACCGGCTGCCGGACGGCGTGTGGCGCATGGGCCCGGCCCAGCGCATCGACCTGCATGTGCGGATGCCGGCGGCGGGCGGGCAGGTGCGCCTCGCCGACTACCGCGCCGCCAAACTCTATGAATTCGCCACCCTCACCGCCACGCCGTCGGCCCGGCCGCTACGGCCGTTCCGCCCGCTGGCGCTGCCGGCGGCGCAGGTGCCGCGGGCCGACCTGAAGAAGGCGGAGCGGCTGACCTTCACGCTGCAGCAGGCGACCGATGCCGCGATCAGCGCTGCCGGCCTGCCGCCCGACGACCCGCTGGCCAAGGCCCTGCTCGACAGCCTGTGCGTCGGCTCGACCACTTATTGGGGCATCGACCAGCTCTCCTGGCCGACCGGCAGCCGCCGCGCCGTGCCCCCGCCGCTGGCGCGGATGCGGGCGGGCCGGTCCTACCGCGTCACCGTGAAGAACGGCACCCGCTACCCCCACCCGATCCATCTCCACGGCCATGTGTTCGAGGTCATCGGCTCCAGTTCCGGCCGGCTGCCGCGCCACCTCGCCGACACCGTGCTGGTGCAGCCGGACGAGGCGGCGGAGATCGCCTTCGTCGCCGCGCCGGGCGACTGGGTGTTCCACTGTCACATCCTGGAGCACATGGAGACCGGGATGATGGGGTATTTCCGTGTGCTCTGAACGGCCGCGCGGCCCGATGCCGGGCGGCCGCGCCGCCCGGCGGCCCGCGCCCGGCGGCAGCGGGTGGCGGCGCCGCCTGCTGCGGGGCGGCGGGCTTTGCCTTCTCGCGCTCCTCGCGGTCTCGCCGGTGCTGGCGGGAGATGCCGGCAGCCCGGCGGTGGCGCAGGAGGCCCGGCCGGATGCCGGGGACGCGGCGGATTCCGGGCTCGACCGGGCGATCGGCCGGGCGCTGTTCCGCCGCGCCTGGGTGCCGGCGCCGAGCTCCACACGGGCGAATGACGGGCTTGGGCCGCTGTTCGATGCCCGCTCCTGCGCCGCGTGCCATCCCGGCGCGGGGCCCGGAGCAACCGCGCTGACGCCGCAGGGCGTGCCGGACGGGCTCGGCCTGGTGCTCGCCCTGCTGCGCGCCGATGGCACGGGCGATCCCGCCTATGGCCACCGGCTGGAGACGATGACGCTGCCGGGCGTGCCGGCGGAGGGCGTGGTGCGGGTGAAGGTGCGGCCGGACGGGCGCCGGGTGCCGGAGATCGCCGAGCCGGGCTATGGTCCGCTCGACGCCGCCACCGGCCTGTCGCTGCGCGCCGCCCCCGATCTGCGCGGGCGCGGGCGGCTGGAGGAGGTGAGCGACGCCACGATCCTCGCCGGCGCCGACCCGGACGACCGCGACGGCGACGGGGTGCGCGGCCGGGTCCGCTGGCTGGAGACGCCGGAGGGCGGCTCGCGCGTCGGCCGCTTCGGCTGGAAGGCGGCCCATGCCACGCTGGAAGGGCAGGCCTCCGAGGCCTTCGCGCTCGATCTCGGGCTCTCCACCCCGCTGCGGCTGGAGCCCTGGGGCGACTGCACCGAGCGCCAGACCGCGTGCCGGCAGGCGCCCCACGGCCAGGACCGCGAGGGCGAGCCGGAAATCGGCGAGGCGATCGTCGCGCGGCTGGTGGACTATCTGCGTGGCCTGCCGGTGCCTTCGCCGCATGCCGGCGAGGAACCCGCGGGCGCGCGGAGCCGCAGCCGGCTCCCGGCGGGGGCAGCGCTGTTCGCCGCCACCGGCTGCGGCGCCTGCCACCGTCCGGCGCTGCCGACCCGGGGCGGGGGCGAGGCGCGGCTCTTCACCGACGTGCTGCTGCACGACATGGGGGAGGGGCTGGCCGACCCGGTGGGGCAGCCCGGCGCCGGCCCGCGCGACTGGCGCACCGCGCCCCTCGCCGGGCTCTCGCTGGCGCTGGCGCGCGGCGCCGGACTGCTGCATGACGGACGCGCCGGCTCGGTGGCGGAGGCGGTGCGCTGGCATGGCGGCGAGGCCGCCGGCGCCCGCGCCCGCTTCGACGCCCTGCCCGCGGCCGAGCGGGATCGCCTCGTCGCCTATGTCTCTTCCCTCTGACCGAGGATTTCTTCGATGTTCCGCCCCCTTCTCGCGCTCATCGTCGCGCTCGCCGGCCAGATCGGCCAGAGCCTGCCCGGCATGGCCTTTGTCGCCACCGTGCTGACGCAGGCCTTCAGCAGCCGGGCGCAGGCCGCCCCGGTGAAGGCGACCGAGGTGGTGGCGGACTGGCTGCTGCCGCGCTACGACGCCCTCGCCGCCGCCGCGGCGCGGCAGAAGGAGGCCTGGCGCGCCTTCTGCGCCGCCCCGGCGCCGGCGGGCGTCGCGGCGCTGAAGGAGAGCTTTGCCGCCACCTCCGACGCGTGGGCCGCGGTGGAGTTCGTCACCTTCGGCCCGGTGGTGCTGTCGCTGCGGGCCGACCGGTTCAACCTCTTTCCCGAGCGCCGCAACGCGGTGGCGCGCGGCCTCACCGAGCTCATCGCCGATCCCACGGCGGAACGGCTGGAGCCGCAGCGCTTCGCCCGGCTCAGCGCCGCCGTGCAGGGCCTGCCGGCGCTGGAGCGGCTGCTGTACGACGAGGGCGCCGAGGCGGCGCTGCTGGCCGGGCCGGAATCGGCGCGGCGCTGCGCCATCGGCGCCGCCATCGCCGGCAATCTCGACGAGATCGCCACCAGCATCCGCGCCGGCTGGGGCGACGGCACCCAGGGCCTGCTCGCCCAGCTCGCCGCCGGCAAGGCCGATCCGGTGTTCTTTCCCGATCCCGACGCGCTGCTGAGCCAGATGGTGACCGACCTCGCGGGGGCCTATCAGCGCGTGGTGGACCAGCGGCTGCTGGTGGTGATGGGCAAGAGCGCGGCCGAGGCCAAGCCCGCCCTTTCCGACCGCCGCCGCAGCGGCCGGGCCCGGGAGACCATCGTCGCCGTGACCGCGAGCGCCCAGGCGCTGGCGGTGCGCTTCGCCGCCGGGCTCGACGCCCGGGGCAAGGGCATCGTCGACCGCGACGCCGCGGCCGCCACGGCCGCCGTCTCGGCGCTGTCCGCCGATATCGGCGCCGCCGCTCAGGAGGCGAAGGGCCGCCGGCAGCTCGAGGCCGCCATTACCGCGCTGAAGACGGCGCAGAAGAGCATTGCCGAGCCGCTGGCTTCCGGCCTCGGCGTGCCGCTCGGCTTCAACGCGCTGGATGGCGACTGAGGAGAGGGCCGATGAGCCGCAACCCGACGACTGACCCCGCCTCTTCCCGCACCGACCGCCGTTCCCTGCTGGCCCGGCTGGGTGGGCTGGTGCTGGCGCCGCGGGTGCTGTTCGGCGCCGCCCATGCGCAGGACCATGCCCACGATCCCGCGCTCGAGGCCGAGTGGCTCGCCACCGCGGCGGTGGAAGGCGGCTTCGCGCCGGTGGTGCTGTCGGCCGGGCTCGATCCCGCGACGGTGGGGCGCGGCGCGCAGCGGCTGCACTGGGTGGAGCCGAGCCCGGACGGCCGCCATGCCGTCGCGGTCGCCCGCCGGCCGGGCACCGCCGCCGTGGTGTTCGACCGGGTGTCGGGCGCGGTGGTGGAAACCTTCGAGCCCGGGCCGGGCCGGGTGTTCTCCGGCCATGGCCGCTTCAGCGCCGATGGCCGCCGCTTCCTTGCCGTCGAGATCGACCGCGCCAGCGGGGAGGGCACGGTCTCGCTGCGCGATCCCGCCGACGGCTTCGCCTTGCGGGGGGAGTGGGCCTCCGCCGGCATCGGCCCGCACGACATGCTCGGCACCGGCGGGGTGCTGGTGGTCGCCAATGGCGGGCTGGAGCCCGGCACGCCGGAGGCGCTGGGCGCGGAGGAGGCGGGCTCCGGCATCGCCGTTCTCGACCGCGCCACCGGCGAGGCCCGGGCGGTCGGCCGGCTGGCGCCGGACCTCGCCTCGCTCTCGCTGCGCCACCTCGCCGTGGCGCCGGACGGCCTCGTGGTGGTCGCCGCGCAGGATGTGCTCGCCGACGGGGTGGCGCGCCCGCTGGTCCACGGCGTCGGGCTCGACGGCCGGCTCACCCCGTTCGAGGCGCCCGACGCGGAGTGGCGCGCCTTCCGCACCTATATCGGCTCCATCGCCTTCGATGTCTCGGGCGCCTATGTCGCCGCCGCCAGCCCGCGCGGCAACCGGGTGAGCGTCTGGCGCCGCGACGGCCGCTTCATCGGCGCGGTGACGCTGGTCGATGGCTGCGGGCTGGCGCCGACGCGGAAGGCCGGGGAGTTCCTCGCCACCAGCGGGCTGGGCGAGATGGTGCGGCTGGCGACCGATGGCGAATCCGTCGGCGTCGTGGGCCGTCGCGGTGGCGGCCCGCGTTTCGATAATCATGCCACATTGGTTCTTATGTAATACGAATTCAGTACTTTACGTCGTTACCCGTTAATGGTGAGGATGTACCGAAATATAACATATGTTAATTTATATGAGCGATTTCTAGACCCTTATGGATTTGCGCTGTTGCCGTTATACACTAGGAATAACGTTGCGGCATCGCTACTCCTTGTCATCCACTGGTCGGAGGGATGACATATGAAGAAGATTCTGCTCGCGAGCGCCGCCTTCGGGCTGCTGCTCCCGGTTGCTACCGCTTCGGCTGCCGACATGGCGTATCCGGTGAAGGCGGCGCCCGCCCCGGTCATCGTGCCGGTGTTCACCTGGACCGGCTTCTATCTCGGCGCCAATGCCGGCTATGGCGGCGGCGACTTCGATTATCCCTACAGCGCCTATGCCGGCCCGTTCGACGCGAGCGGCTCGATCGACACCAACGCCAGCGGCTTCCTCGGCGGTGGCCAGATCGGCTATAATTTCCAGCTCGACAACAACGTCGTCGTCGGCGTCGAGGCCGACATCATGTGGTCGGGTATTGACGGCGAGGTCTCCGGCAACACGTCGCTCTATGCGTTCGACGATTACGTCGGTTCGCTCGGCACGAAGGTCGGCTCGGAGGTCGAGTGGTTCGGCACGGTGCGGGCCCGCCTCGGCTATGCGTGGGACCAGCTCCTGGTCTACGGCACCGGCGGTCTCGCCTATGGCAGCGTCAAGTCGCACGCCAGCCTTTCGCTGCAGGACGACAGCGGCGCGCAGGTGTTCTCCGGCAGCCTGTCCAACGACGAGGTGGAATGGGGCTGGACCATCGGCGGCGGTCTCGAATACGCGCTCAATTCCAACTGGACCTTCAAGACCGAGTATCTCTACGTCGATCTCGGCAACCAGAACTACAGCTGGGCCGGGGATGGTGCCGGGCTCAGCACCGAGGTGGAAACCAAGTTCCACGTCGTGCGGGCTGGCCTGAACTACAAGTTCTGATCCGTTCGGCACCGAGCGTGCCGGTCATCGCCGTCAGCGGGGCCGCCCTTCGGGGCGGCCCTTTCGTATCGCGGCCGGACGGGCTCAGAACCGTACCGTGGCCATGGTGGCGCGGTGGTCGGACGGCCAGGGCGTCACCACGATGTCCGCCTCCGGCGCCTTCTCGCCGACGATGCCGGCCTTCAGCACCGTCATCCCGGCGCCGCGGCCATAGGTGAAGTCGATCCGGTCGTGGTGGTCGGCCGGGTCGGTGGGCTCGGTGGTGGTGGTCCAGGTCATGCCGGGCTTCTGCGCCGGATCGGGCCAGGCGACCCGGAACAGGTCGAGGAAGCCGCCTTCTTCCGCCATCCGCCGCGAGGTGGGCCAGGCCACCGCGAGCGGCTGGCGCCCGGCCTTCACCGCCGCCTCGGTCCAGTCGAGATGCGAAGGCTCGTTGAAGTCGCCGAACACGAACACCGCATCGGCGCCGTCCGCTTCCTTCAGGTCGTGCAGGAACAGGTCGACGCCCGCCCCGCGCGCCGCCTTCGCTGCCGCCACCGCCTCGTCGGCGGTCTTGAGGAAGGGCGCCGGCCCATACTCGATGCCGAGGAGCTGGTAGGGCTGGTAGGGGAAATCGGGCAGGTGAAGCGAATAGGCGAAGACCTTGCGGCCCTTGACGTCGAGCTGCACGCCGAGGTCGTTCTCCGTCGCCTTCACGATGGGGTAGCGGCTCAGGATCGCGCCGGCCCAGAGCGCGGGATTCCGCTTGTCCTGGTCGTAATAGTAATAGCCGAGCCTGCCGGCGATTTCCCTTGCGACGCTCGGGCCGGTCGGCACGCAATTGTCGGCGTCGCAGGGGTCCGGCTCCGGCCGCGTCTCGAGCACGCCGATGATGTCGGGGCCGACCGCCCGGATGGCGGCGACGGTTTCGTCCACCGGCTTGCCAGCATTGGCGCCGCCGCCCCAGATGTTGAAGCTCATCACCGTCAGCTCGGTCGGCTCGGCCGCCCGGCCCGCGCCGGGCAGCAGGGCCGCGGCGACCAGCGAGGCCATCAGGAGAGTTCTCATGTTCCGCTCCGTATGTGGAGCCGCCGGGGTAGGGCGGGGCGGTGACGCTGCCGTGACATGATACCGTCCTGCGCAGGGGATGTGCGCAAGGTGCTGCCGTCGCCGCGGCAACGCATGCGCGCCGGGCGGGGCCCCCGGGCGGCGCCGGCCCTTTCCTTTGCCGGCGGGGGCGTGGATAAGGCGGTGTCGTTCCCGCTCCGACGGACCCGCCGATGAACCCCGTCTTCGCCAGCCTGCCCACCACCGTGTTCGAGACCATGTCCGCGCTGGCGCGGACCCACGAGGCGGTCAATCTCGGACAGGGCTTTCCCGACGATCCCGGCCCGGAGGACGTGCGCGCCCGGGCGGCGGACGCCGTGCTGAACGGCTGGAACCAGTACCCGCCGATGATGGGCGTGCCGGAGCTGCGGCAGGCGGTGGCGGCGCATTATGCCCGCTGGCAGGGGCTCGATCTCGACCCGGCGGCGGAAGTGATGGTCACCTCCGGCGCGACCGAGGCGCTTGCCGGCGCGCTGCTGGCGCTGATCGCCCCGGGCGACGAGGTCGTGCTGTTCCAGCCGCTCTACGACGCCTATCTGCCGCTGGTGCTGCGGGCGGGCGGGGTGCCGCGGCTGGTGCGGCTCGCCCCGCCGCACTGGCGGCTGGACGAGGCGGCGCTTGCCGCCGCCTTCACCCCGCGCACCCGGGTGGTGCTGTTCAACAACCCGCACAACCCCACGGGCCGGGTGTTCGAGGACGACGAGCTGGAGCTGCTCGCCGGCTTCTGCCGCCGCAGCGGCGCGGTGCTGGTGAGCGACGAGGTGTGGGAGCATGTCGTGTTCGACGGCCGCCGCCACCGCTCGGTGCTGTCGTTGCCGGGAATGCGCGGGCAGGCGGTGAAGATCGGCTCCGCCGGCAAGATCTTCGGCATGACGGGCTGGAAGGTCGGCTTCGTCTGCGCCGCGCCGGAGCTGATGGCCGTGCTCGCCAAGGCGCACCAGTTCCTCACCTTCACGACTCCGCCGGCGCTTCAGCACGCGGTTGCCTACGGGCTCGCCAAGGAAGATCGGTGGTTCGAGGCGATGCGCGCCGGGCTGCAGCGCTCGCGCGACCGGCTGGTGTCCGGGCTCGGCGCTCTCGGCCTCCCGGTTCTGCCCTGCGCGGGGACCTATTTCGTCAATATCGACCTCGGCGGCGACCCGGGTGTCGATGATGAGGCCTTCTGCCGGCTGCTGGTGGAGCGCCACCGCGTCGCCGCCATCCCCGTCTCCGCCTTCTATGCGCAGGAGCCGGTGCGGCATGTGGTGCGGCTCTGCTTTGCCAAGACCGACGCGACGCTCGATCTCGCCCTCTCCCGGCTGGCAGGCTGGCGGAGGTAGCGGGGCGCCGGGCGCCGCACGCTGCTGGTGCAAAGGGGCGGTAGCGTCTCCCGCCGGTTTGTCTGTACGTGTGCAAAGCAGCGTCACATGCCTTCCGATTGGGCAGCCAGTGAGGCTTGTTCCGAGTTTCCAGTTGATTTGTATACGGCTTTTACCAGCCCGGGCCCTTGCCGGCAGCTTGGCACGCCTGTTGCAAAATCCCCGTCCAGCACGCGGACGGGGGTCCTGCGTGTCTACTCCAGAAGGGAACGAAAATGTTGAAGCTGTTCTCCCATGCGGGCCGCGTCGTCGGCCGCGTGGCCGCCGGTGCGGCTGCGCTGGCGATCGGTGCGTCCGTTTCGGCAAAGGCTGAGGATTCGATCAAGGTCGGCGTGCTCCACTCGCTCTCGGGCACGATGGCGATCAGCGAGACCACGCTGAAGGACACCGTGCTGTTCCTCGTGGACGAGCAGAACAAGAAGGGCGGCCTGCTGGGCAAGAAGCTCGAGGCGGTCGTTGTCGACCCCGCGTCCAACTGGCCGCTTTTCGCCGAAAAGGCGCGCGAGCTGATCACCAAGGACAAGGTCGTCGTGGTGTTCGGCTGCTGGACCTCGGTGTCGCGCAAGTCCGTGCTGCCGGTCTTCAAGGAGCTCAACTCGATCCTGTTCTACCCCGTCCAGTATGAGGGCGAGGAGAGCGAGCGCAACGTGTTCTACACCGGCGCCGCCCCGAACCAGCAGGCGATCCCGGCCGTCGACTACCTCATGTCGAAGGACGGCGGCGAGGTGAAGCGCTGGGTGCTCGCGGGCACCGACTACGTCTATCCCCGCACCACCAACAAGATCCTTGAGGCCTACCTTCTCTCGAAGGGCGTCGCCAAGGAAGACATCATGATCAACTACACGCCGTTCGGTCACTCCGACTGGCAGACCATCGTCGCCGACATCAAGAAGTTCGGCTCGGCCGGCAAGAAGACCGCCGTGGTCTCCACCATCAACGGCGACGCCAACGTTCCCTTCTACAAGGAGCTCGGCAACCAGGGCATCAAGGCGACCGACATCCCGGTCGTGGCGTTCTCGGTCGGCGAAGAAGAGCTCGCCGGCATCGACACCAAGCCGCTGGTCGGCCATCTCGCCGCCTGGAACTACTTCGAGTCGATCGACACCCCCGAGAACAAGAAGTTCATCGCGGAGTGGCAGGCCTACACCAAGAACCCCAAGCGCGTGACCAACGACCCGATGGAGGCCACCTATATCGGCTTCAACGCCTGGGTCGCGGCCGTCGAGAAGGTGAAGAGCACCGATCCCGACAAGGTCATCGACGCCCTGCCGGGCATCAAGGTTCCGAACCTCACCGGCGGCACCGCCGAGGTCCTGCCGAACCACCACATCACCAAGCCCGTCTTCATCGGCGAGATCGAGGACAACGGCCAGTTCGACGTGGTGTGGAAGAGCAACGGCCTCGTCCCCGGCGACGCGTGGTCGGACTACCTCGAGGGTTCCAAGGACCTCGAGGCCGACTGGGTGAAGCTGAAGTGCGGCAACTACAACACCGTCACCAAGAAGTGCGGCGGCTCCTGAGCCCGGCTTCCTGACAGCTCCTTCGGGGGGCGGGACGATCCGGCGGGGCGCGACCCCGCCGGCCCCGCCCTTCGGGGGCCGAGACGGCCGTGCGGGGGCTGAACCCCGCTCGGCCTTCTGCCGAGCCAAAACCGGGGATGCCTGATGCGCCTGTCTTCGCCCCTCGCCGTTCTCCTTCTCGGGCTGGCCCTGTTCGCGACGCTGGTGCCGCGTGCCGCCCACGCCGGTCCCTATGAGGACGCGCTGGCGAAATTCACCACGGAATCCTATGCCGACACCGCCGCCGCCCTCGGTCTCCTCGCGACCAGCGGCAATCCGCGCGCGGTCGAGGTGGTCGATGCGCTGGCCGATGGCCGGCTGCTGGTCGATCCCGCCGCGGGGAAGGTCTATATCCGGGGCGCCGACGGCAGCCTCGCCGATGCCGCCTCCGGCCAGCCCGCCGCGGGCGTCGACGCCGCGGCGCTGAAGGCGGTGCGCGCCAACAACCGCGTCCGCGGCGCCATCGCGGCGGCCAGCGGCGCGCTTTCGCTGTTCAATCCCGATCCGGCCAAGCGGCTCGCCGCGGCGCAGGCGGTGTTCAAGTCGCGCGACGCCACCGTTCTGCCGGCGCTCGACGCCGCGCTGGCCAAGGAGACGGTCCCGGCGGTCAAGCAGGCGCTGGCCACCGCCCGCGCCGCCATCGTCATCGGCTCCTCCGCCGCGCCGGAGGCCGAGCGCATCGCCGCGGTGGCGACCATCGCCGATGCCGGCGACCAGGACGCGCTCGCGGTGCTGCAGAACCTGCCGCCCGACGCCCCGGCCAGCGTCAAGACCGCCGCCGCTTCCGCCATCGCCGGCATCCAGCGCACCCTCGCGGTCTGGGGCGTGGCGCAGAATGTGTGGTACGGGCTCTCGCTCGGCTCGGTGCTGCTGCTCGCCGCCATCGGCCTTGCCATCACCTTCGGCGTGATGGGCGTCATCAACATGGCCCATGGCGAAATGGTGATGCTCGGCGCCTACACCACCTTCGTGGTGCAGGAACTCATCCGGGCCTACAACCCCGCGCTGTTCGACGCCTCGCTGCTGATCGCCATCCCGATCGCCTTCCTCTTCACCGGGCTGATCGGCGTCATCATCGAGCGCACCGTGATCCGCTTCCTCTACGGCCGCGCGCTCGAGACGCTGCTGGCGACCTGGGGCATCTCGCTCATCCTGCAGCAGGCGATCCGCACCATCTTCGGTCCGACCAACCGCGAGGTCGGCGCGCCGAGCTGGATGTCGGGCACGGTGGATGTCGGCCATCTCGCCGTCACCTATGGCCGCGCCTGGATCATCGTCTTCGCCATCCTGGTCTTCCTCGCCCTGCTGGCCGTGCTGCGGCTGACCCGCATCGGGCTGGAGATGCGGGCGGTGACGCAGAACCGGCGCATGGCCGCCTCGATGGGCATCCGCACCAACTGGGTCGACGCCATGACCTTCGGCCTCGGCTCCGGCATCGCCGGCATCGCCGGGGTGGCGCTCAGCCAGATCGACAACGTCTCGCCCAATCTCGGCCAGAGCTACATCATCGACAGCTTCCTCGTCGTGGTGTTCGGCGGGGTGGGCAATCTCTGGGGCACGCTGGTCGGCGCCATGTCGCTCGGCATCGCCAACAAGCTGCTCGAACCCTATGCCGGCGCGGTGCTCGGCAAGATCGCGCTGCTGGTGATCGTGATCCTCTTCATCCAGAAGCGACCGCGCGGCCTGTTCGCGCTCAAGGGCAGGGCGATCGAAGCATGAGCCAGACCGACACCCGCAAGCCCGCCCTGCTCGGCACGGGCGGCCTGGTCTTCCTCGCCATCGTCATCGGCCTCGCCGTGCTGGTGCCGGCGCTGAACCTTCTGCTTCCGGCGGGCTCCGCGCTGCATGTGCCGACCTATCTGGTCTCGCTGCTGGGCAAATATCTCTGCTACGCCCTGCTGGCGCTCTCGGTGGATCTGATCTGGGGCTATGTCGGCATTCTCTCGCTGGGGCAGGGCGCCTTCTTCGCGCTCGGCGGCTACGCGATGGGCATGTATCTGATGCGCCAGATCGGCACCCGCGGCGTCTATGGCGACCCGGTGCTGCCGGACTTCATGGTGTTCCTGAACTGGAAGGAACTGCCCTGGTTCTGGTACGGCTTCGACTGGTTCCCCTTCGCCGCCGCCATGGTGCTGCTGGCGCCGGGCCTGCTGGCGCTGGTGTTCGGCTGGTTCGCCTTCCGCTCCCGCGTGACCGGCGTCTACCTCTCGATCATCACCCAGGCGATGACCTTCGCCCTGCTGCTGGCGTTCTTCCGCAACGACATGGGCTTCGGCGGCAATAACGGCCTCACCGACTTCAAGGACATCCTCGGCTTCAACATCCAGGCCGACGGCACCCGGGCCGCGCTGTTCGCGCTTACCGCGCTGGCGCTGGCGGGCGGCTATGTGCTGTGCCGCTATCTCGTGCGCTCGCATTTCGGCAAGGTGCTCATCGCCATCCGCGACGCGGAAACCCGGGTGCGCTTCACCGGCTACCGGGTGGAGAACTACAAGCTCGCCGCCTTCGTGGTCTCGGCCTGCCTCGCGGGCATCGCCGGGGCGCTCTATGTGCCGCAGGTCGGCATCATCAACCCCAGCGAGTTCTCTCCGGCCAACTCGATCGAGATCATCGTCTGGGTGGCGGTGGGCGGACGCGGCACGCTGGCCGGCGCGGCGCTCGGCGCGGTGTTGGTGAACTATGCCAAGACCTATTTCACCTCCGGCATGCTGGCGCCCTACTGGCTGTTCATGCTGGGCGGGCTGTTCGTGGCGGTGACGCTGTTCCTGCCCAAGGGCATTCTCGGCACCTTCCTGGAATGGCGCGCGCGCCGCAGCGCCGGCAGCCCGGAGCCGGACGCGCCGCCCGCGCCCGGCATCACGGCGAAGCCGGCGGAGTGAGGGGAAAACGATGACCGATACCGCCGCCTTTCCCGTCGAGGCCGCCGAGCCGCCCAAGGCCATGACGGAGAAGAACCTCACCGAGGCGCTGCTCTATCTCGACGGCGTGACCGTCACCTTCGACGGCTTCCGGGCCCTCAACGCTCTCTCCTTCACCGTCGACGCCGGCGAGATGCGGGCCATCATCGGCCCCAACGGCGCCGGCAAGACCACGATGATGGACGTCATCACCGGCAAGACCCGGCCGGACAAGGGCGACGTCTTCTTCAACGGCGGCACCACCGACCTCACCAAGCTGGACGAGACCGAAATCGCCACGCTCGGCATCGGCCGCAAGTTCCAGAAGCCGACGGTGTTCGAGAGCCACACGGTGATAGACAATCTCCGCCTGGCGCTGAAGGGCCAGCGCGGCGCGCTCGCCAACATCTTCAAGCGTGAGACGGCGCAGGAGCGGGTCAAGATCGACGAGATCTTCGAGACCATCCGGCTCGGCGAGCATGCCCATCGCCTCGCCGGCGCGCTCTCCCACGGCCAGAAGCAGTGGCTGGAGATCGGCATGCTGCTGGCGCAGGACCCCAAGCTCCTGCTGGTCGACGAGCCGGTGGCCGGCATGACCGACGCCGAGACCGCGCAGACCGCGGAACTGCTGCGCGAGATCAACGCCAATGGCCATTCGGTCGTGGTGGTGGAGCACGACATGACCTTCGTGCGCGACCTTGGCGTGCGCGTGCTATGCCTGCATGAGGGCTCGGTGCTCGCCGAGGGCACGCTCGACCAGGTCAGCGCCAATGAGCGCGTCATCGAAGTCTATCTGGGGCGCTGAGCGGATGCTGGAAGTTCGGGACATCAACCTCTTCTACGGCGCGGCGCAGGCGCTGCGCGGCGTCTCGCTCACCGCCGAGCCGGGCAAGGTCACCTGCGTGCTCGGCCGCAACGGCGTCGGCAAGACCAGCCTGATGCGCGCCATCGTCGGCCGGCAGTCGGTTTCGAAGGGCAGCATCCTGTTCAATGGTGAAGACATCACCGCCATGGCGCCGGCCGAGCGCGCCCGCCGTGGCATCGCCTTCGTGCCGCAGGGCCGCGAGATCTTCCCGCTGCTGACCGTGGCGGAGAACCTCGAAACCGGCTTTGCCCCGCTGAAGCGGGCCGACCGCTCGATTCCTGACGACGTGTTCTCGCTGTTCCCGGTGCTGGACAGCATGATGCGCCGGCGTGGCGGCGACCTCTCCGGCGGCCAGCAGCAGCAGCTCGCCATCGGCCGGGCGCTGGTGATGCGGCCCAAGGTGCTGGTGCTGGACGAGCCGACCGAGGGCATCCAGCCCTCCATCATCAAGGATATCGGCAACGCCATCCGCTACTTGCGCAGCAAGGGCGACATCGCCATCGTGCTGGTCGAACAGTATTTCGACTTCGCCCGCGAGCTCGCCGACCAGTTCATCGTGATGGAGCGCGGGGCGGTGGTGATGTCGGGCGATGGCGCCGCGCTCGAGGATCCGGATGTCCGCAACCGCATTGCCGTCTGAGGACGCCGCGCCCACGCGCATCCCGCAGGCGCAGCGCGCTCACAGCCGCCTTTCGCTCGAAGCCCGTGCCGTGGGCGGGCGCACCGTCACCGGGGCGGTGGCGGAGGCCGGCCACGCCCGGGTGCGATTCCCCCGTTCGGGCCGGCGGACCGGCGCGCTGGAAGCGGTTCTGCTGAACACCGGCGGGGGCATCGCCGGCGGCGACACCATGGCCCACGCCGTCACCGCGCGGACCGGCGCCCGGCTGGTCGTCACCTCGCAGGCGGCGGAAAAGGTATATCGTTCCGATGGTTCGGATGCCGAGCTGCATGTCCGGCTCACGGTCGAATCCGGCGCTCGGCTGGACTGGATGCCGCAGCCAACCATCCTGTTCGATGCGGCGCGGGTGGTGCGCTCCATCTCGGCCGAGCTGGCGCCGGATGCGCGGCTGCTGATCGTCGAGCAGGTGATTCTCGGCCGCACCGCCCGGGGCGAGACGTTCGAACGCGGCCGGCTGCAGGACCAGTGGCGGGTGCGCCGCGGCGGCCGGCTGGTCTATGCCGACGGGCTCGATCTCGGCAGCGAGGTGGGACGGACGCTGCGGCGGCCGGCGGTGGCCGCCGGCTGGCCCGCCTTCGCCACGGTGCTGCTGGTGGCGCCCGATGCCGAGGCCCGGTTGCCGGCCGTCCGCGAGGCTCTCGGCCTGCCCGATGCGCTGCCTGCCGATCTGGAGGCCGGCGCCAGCGCCTGGGACGGCATGCTGTCGGTGCGCCTGCTCGCCCGCCACGGCGCGGCGCTGGAGGGGGCGATCCGCCGGCTGATGGGCGAATTGGGGCTCGCCGAGACGCCGCGCATCTGGCATTCCTGACAGTCAATCCGTTTTCCAGCCCAATCGCTCCCCGTTTCGGAGAAACCCGATGAATCTCAGCCCGCGCGAGAAGGACAAGCTCCTCGTCTCCATGGCCGCCATGGTGGCGCGCCGCCGCCTCGAGCGGGGCGTGAAGCTGAACCATCCCGAGGCGGTGGCGCTCATCACCGACGTGGTGGTGGAGGGCGCCCGCGACGGCAAGACCGTGGCCGAGCTGATGAGCCTTGGCGCCGAGGTCCTCACGCCCGAGCAGGTGATGCCCGGCGTGGCCGAGATGATCTACGAAATCCAGGTCGAGGCGACCTTTCCCGACGGCACCAAGCTGGTGACGGTGCACGAGCCGATCCGCGCCGCCGGTCTGCACGTCGTGCCCGGCGAGGTGCTGATGGAGGAGGGCGAGATCACCCTGCTGGCCGACCGCGACCTCCTCTCGCTCGTCGTGGCCAACACCGGCGATCGCCCGATCCAGGTCGGCAGCCACTACCATTTCGCCGAAACCAACCCGGCGCTCCATTTCGACCGCGAGGCGGCCCGCGGCATGCGGCTCGCCATTCCCTCCGGCACCGCCGTGCGGTTCGAGCCCGGCCAGACCCGGGAGGTCACGCTGGTGGCCTTCGCCGGCCGGCGCGAGGTCTATGGTTTCCGCCAGGAGGTGATGGGCAAGCTCTGAGCGCGTCGCGCCGCTGCCCGCATCCTCCCCATCCTGCTTCGATCGGATTGCGCCATGTCCATCAAGATTTCGCGTGCCGCCTATAACGAGATGTTCGGCCCGACCGTGGGCGACCGGGTCCGGCTCGCCGACACCGCCCTCATCATCGAGGTGGAGAAGGACCTCACCGTCTATGGCGAGGAGGTGAAGTTCGGCGGCGGCAAGACCATCCGCGACGGGATGGGCCAGTCTCAGGCGACGCGCGCGGAAGGCTCGGTCGATACCGTCATCACCAACGCGCTGATCCTCGACCACTGGGGCATCGTGAAGGCCGACATCGGTTTGCGCGACGGCCGGATCCACGCCATCGGCAAGGCCGGCAACCCCGACATCCAGCCGGGGGTGGACATCGTCATCGGCCCGGGCACGGAGGTCATCGCCGGCGAAGGCAAGATCGTGACCGCCGGCGGCTTCGACAGCCACATCCACTTCATCTGCCCGCAGCAGATCGAGCATGCGCTGATGTCCGGCGTCACCACCATGCTCGGCGGCGGCACCGGGCCGGCGGCCGGCACCAACGCCACCACCTGCACGCCCGGCGCCTGGCACATCGAGATGATGCTGCGCGCCTTCGACAGCTTCCCGGTGAACCTCGCCCTCTCCGGCAAGGGCAACGCCGCCAGGCCCGCCGCGCTGGTGGAGATGATCGAGGCAGGCGCCTGCGCGCTGAAGCTTCACGAAGACTGGGGCACGACCCCGGCCACCATCGACAACTGTCTCTCCGTCGCCGACGCCTACGACGTGCAGGTGATGATCCACACCGACACGCTGAACGAGAGCGGCTTCGTCGAGGACACCATCGCCGCCATGAAGGGGCGCACCATCCACGCCTTCCACACCGAGGGCGCGGGCGGCGGCCATGCCCCGGACATCATGAAGGTCGCCGGCCTGCCCAATGTGCTGCCGTCCTCCACCAACCCGACCCGTCCCTTCACCATCAACACGCTCGACGAACATCTCGACATGCTGATGGTCTGCCACCACCTCGACCCGCTGATCGCGGAGGACCTCGCCTTCGCCGAAAGCCGCATCCGCAAGGAGACCATCGCGGCGGAAGACATCCTCCACGACATCGGCGCGATCTCGATGATGTCGTCGGACAGCCAGGCCATGGGCCGTCTGGGCGAGGTGGTCACCCGCACCTGGCAGACCGCTCACAAGATGAAGCTGCAGCGCGGCCTGCTGCCGGGCGATTGCGAGCGTAACGACAATGCCCGCGCCAAGCGCTATGTCGCGAAATACACCATCAACCCGGCCATCGCCCACGGCGTCTCCCGCCATATCGGCTCGGTGGAGCCGGGCAAGCTCGCCGACCTCGTGGTGTGGTCGCCGGCCTTCTTCGGCACCAAGCCCGACATGGTGATCAAGGGCGGCGCCATCGTCGCGGCCAAGATGGGCGACCCCAACGCCTCCATCCCGACGCCGGAGCCGGTGCATTACCGGCCGATGTGGGGCGCCTATGGCAAGGCCCGCACCGCGACCTGCCTCACCTTCGTCTCGCAGGCGGCGGTGGAGCGGGGCGTCGGCGCGCGGCTCGGGCTGGAGAAGCAGCTCGTGGCGGTGGAGAATGTGCGCGGCGGCATCGGCAAGGCCTCGATGATCCACAATGACGCCACGCCGACCATCGAAATTGACCCGGAGACCTACGAGGTGCGCGCCGACGGCGAACTCCTCACCTGCGCTCCGGCGACCGAACTGCCCATGGCGCAGCGCTACTTCCTGTTCTAATCCTTGGCCGCCGGAAAGACCGGCGCAGGAGAGACGCCATGATCCACGCCCGCACGCTGCTGCCCGCCGGCACCTGGGACCTCGCTACCGCGGCCGATCGCGTGGTGCTGCCCCATGATGGCCGCCACCGCCGCCGTATCGCGATGCGCGGAGAGGGGGATGTCGCCTTCCTGCTCGACCTGCCCGAGGCGGTGCGGCTGAAGGACGGCGACGGCATCCGGCTTGACGACGGCCGGGTCGTCGCCGTGGTGGCGGCCGAGGAGCCGGTGGCCGAGATCGTGGCGCGGGATGCCCATCATCTCGCCCGCCTGGCCTGGCATCTCGGCAACCGTCACGTCGCCGCGCAGCTTCTGGCCGATCGCGTCCGCATCGCCCGAGACCCGGTGCTGGAGGAGATGGCGCGCGGTCTCGGCGCCGGCGTCGCCCTCGTCGAGGCGCCGTTCGAGCCGGAAGGCGGCGCCTACGAGGCCGCCGCCGCTCACGGCCACGATCACGGGCACGAGCATGCGCATGGCCACGACCACGCACATGGCGAGGCGTGCGGCTGTGGCCATGACCACCATCACGACCATGACCACGACCACGATCATCATCACCACCATGAGCATGAGCACGCGCATGAGCATGAGCACGCCCATGCGCATCAGGGCCACCACCACGGCCATGCGCACGCTGCTCCGGTGCGCGACGTGATGGCGGTAGGCGGGCACGGGCACGACCACCACGCGCACGATCATCACGATCATGGGCCGGACTGCGGCTGCGGTCATGACCACAGCCATGGCGAGCACCATCACGTCCATATCGGCGCCGACGACCACGGTCATGACCACGGCCACGCTCACGAGCATGGCCACGGACACGAGCATGGCCATCGGGGCGCCGGTTCCCGGCATGGGTGACAGCACGGTGCTGAGCGAGGGGGGCACCTGCCTCGAGCCGGCCGGCGCGGCGGCGCATCTCGTCCCGCTGCTGGTCTGGCTGTCGCCGGCCTATCCGGTCGGCGCCTTCGCTTATTCCCATGGCCTCGAATGGGCGGTGGAGACGGGCGACATACGCGATCTCGCCAGCCTCGAGGGGTGGGTCGGCGACCTGCTGGAGCAGGGTGGACCCTTCACCGACGCGGTGTTCCTCGCTCATGCCTGGCGCGCGGTGGCGGCGCGGGACAATGCCGCGTTGCGCGAGGTCGCCGAGCTGGCGGCCGCCTTCGCGCCCTCTCGCGAGCGGCAGATGGAGACGCTGAACCAGGGCGACGCCTTCCTCGCCGCAACCCGCGTCGCCTGGCCGGCGCCCGATCTCGACCTCATCGCCGAGGCCTGGGAGGGCCGGGCCGCCTATCCCGTAGCGGTGGGCGTGAGTGCGGCGGCCCATGGCGTGCCGCTCGGCGTCACGCTCGGCGCCTTCCTCACCGCGGTGGCGGCAAACCTCGTCTCCGCCGCGGTGCGGCTGGTGCCGCTCGGCCAGACCGACGGCAACCGCGCGCTGGCGGCGCTGTCGCGCCGGGTCCACGCCATCGCCGAGCGGGCGGCGGCCCGGCCTCTGGCTGCGGCCGGCGGCGCCGCGCTGCGCTCGGATATCGCCGCCATGCGCCACGAAACCCAGTACACCCGACTGTTCCGAAGCTGAGCGGAGACGCGACATGAGCGAAAGCACCGGCCCGCTGCGCGTGGGCATCGGCGGCCCGGTAGGGTCCGGCAAGACCGCCCTGATGGAGGCGCTCTGCCGCGTCTTCCGCGACCGCTACGACCTCTGCGCCATCACCAACGACATCTACACCAAGGAAGACGCGGAAATCCTCACCCGCGCCGGCGCGTTGCCGGCCGAGCGGATCATGGGGGTCGAGACCGGCGGCTGTCCCCACACCGCCATCCGCGAGGATGCCTCCGCCAATCTTGCGGCCATCGCCGAGATGCGGGCGGCGTTTCCGGGCCTCGACCTCATCCTCATTGAGTCCGGCGGCGACAACCTCGCCGCCACATTCTCCCCGGAGCTGGCGGACATCACCATCTACGTCATCGACGTTTCCGCCGGCGAGAAGATCCCCCGCAAGGGTGGGCCCGGCATCACCCGCTCCGACCTGCTGGTCATCAACAAGATCGACCTCGCGCCCTATGTCGGCGCCTCGCTGGAGGTGATGGACCGGGACGCACGGCGGATGCGGGGACGCCGGCCCTTCGTGTTCGCCAATGTGCGGGAAGGGCAGGGGGTGGCCGATGTCGCCCGCTTCATCGAGACGGCCGGCGGGTTGGCGGCCACCTCGGCGCCGGTGTCGGCGGCCTCCTGACGGGCGCCGCGTGGCGCCCTGCCTGCGCCAGCCGTGAAGGCGGCGTTTTCGAACCGGCAAGGCCGGCGTTGCGGGAAGGCGGCGCCGGCCTGCCACCGCGTTGCATCGCGAGCGTTCACCTTCTTGAAATGGAGGTGACTCTGAGGGCTTCACCTCACGGCGGGGCCGGCCATATAGTCAGCATCAGGCCGATAATACCTTCGCCAACGATGTCCGCCTGTCGCAGTCCTGCGACACGCCGGGGACGCCGGGAGCTGTCTTTAGATGCCCTTTCCCGTGCCGGAGCAGGAGCTGGAGCGACTTGCAAGCCTCCACGCCCTGGGCATTCTGGACGGCGAGCCGGTCGCCGACCTGGAGGGGGTGTGCCGGCTGGCGCGCGACCTGCTCAAGGTTCAGTCCGTTTGTGTCGGGCTGGTGGACCGCGACCAGCAGATCATCAAGGCGCGTGCCGGTACCGAGCTGATCGGCACATCGCGCGAGCACTCCTTCAGCACCTGGACCATTCTGTCCGACGAACTCCTCGTGGTGCCGGACGCGCGGGAGGATGAGCGTTTCGCCCGGAACATCTATGTCGTGGGCGCACCGCATATCCGTTTCTATGCCGGCGCGCCGATCGGCGTGCGGGCTGGGCTGAATGTCGGCTCGCTGTGCATTTTCGACCCGGAGCCGCGCCAGATCACGCCGGAGGAGGAGAGCCTCATCCGCCAGCTCGCCCGCATCCTGTCGGACCAGCTTCGCTTGCACGAGGCGACGGCCCGCACCAGGCTGGAGCTGATGCACCGTCGCACGAGCCAGGGGCTGCTGGAAGTGCAGAGCCGCGAGCTGTGGCGACGGCAGAACCTGCTGGCCCAGACCGAGCGGCTCGCGCGGGTCGGCGGCTGGGAGATGGATCTGTCGACCGACCGCATCACCTGGTCCGACGGGGTCTATCGCATCTACGGGCTCGCTCCCGGCACACCGCTGACCCACGAGCTGGTGCTGTCGCACTTCCCCAAGGATGCACGTCTGCAGCTCGAGGAAAGGCTGCAGGTCGCGACCGAGACGGGTGCGGCGTTCGAGATGGCGTTGCCCTTCATCACTGTCCGCGGCGAAAACCGCATCGTCCGCGTGGCCTGCAATGTCGAGGCCGAGCGTGGCGAGCACAAACGCTTTTTCGGTATCCTGCAGGACATAACGGAGCAGCGGGAGTTCGAGCGCCGCATGTGGCACATCGCCAATCACGACGCGCTCACCGACCTGCCCAACCGCGGCCTGCTGCGGGAACGGCTCGACTATGCCCTGCGCCGCGCCCGCCGTGCGGCCTCGCATGTGTGCCTGATGTTGATCGACCTCGACAATTTCAAGGACGTGAACGACACGCTCGGTCACGATGCCGGCGACGCGCTGCTGATCGAAGCCGCCCGGCGCCTGTCGGCCAGTGTCGGGGCCACCGATGCCGTCGCCCGGCTCGGCGGTGACGAGTTCGTCGTGCTGCTGGACGGGGTGAAGGATGCCGCGGCGGCCATGGCGGTGGCCGAGCGCATCCTGGGCGAACTGCGGCGGCCCTTCACCTTCCGCCGCACGCTGCTGAACTGCCGCGGCAGCATGGGGCTTGCCCTTGCCCCCGACCATGGCTCCGACCCCTCCGAGCTGCTGCGCAATGCCGACATTGCGCTCTACCGCGCCAAGGCCCGGGGGCGCGATGTCGTGGTGGGCTATGATGCGGCGATGCGGGAGGCGACGGAAAACCGTATCCAGCTTGCCGGCTGCGTGCGGGCCGCGCTCGAGAACGGCGAGTTCGTTCCTTATTACCAGCCGGAGGTTTCGCTCGAAACCGGCGAGATCATCGGCTTCGAGGCGCTGCTGCGCTGGCGCCACCCCCGCAAGGGCCTGCTCGGCCCTTCCCATTTCGGCCAGGCCTTCGAGGACACCGATCTCGCCATCGCCCTCGGCGAACGGGTGCTGGCGCTGGCGCTCTGCGACATACGGGACTGGCTGACGGATGGCCTCGCATTCGGCCGCATCTCGATCAATGTCAGCTCAGCCGAGTTCAGCCGCGGCGAGTATGGCGCCCGCGTGCTGGCGGCGCTGGCGGCGGCCGAGGTTTCCCCGGACCGGCTGATGCTGGAGGTGACGGAAAGCGTGTTCCTCGGCCAGGGCATCGAGCGGGTGCGCTCCAGCCTGCAGATGCTGCACGCGGCGGGGGTGCTGATCGCGCTGGACGATTTCGGCACCGGCTATGCTTCTCTCACCCATCTGAAGCAGTTCCCCGTCGACATCATCAAGATCGACCGCTCCTTCGTGAGCGACCTCGAGCGCGATGCCGACGACGCCGCCATCGTCCGCGCGGTCATCAATCTTGGTCACAGTCTCGGCATCCGCACCGTTGCCGAGGGGGTGGAGACGTCGAGCCAGGCCGCCTATCTCCGCCAGCACGGCTGCGACATCGCCCAGGGCTATCTCTATGCCCGTGCGCTCCCGGCGGCGCGAGTGCCGTGGCTGCTGCAAACCCTGACGCCGGAAGAAACCCGCCTTCTGTCGGCCGGATAGCCTCATCCCCAGCGCAAGCCATCGAAAATCGCGTCGGGCTCTCCTTCACCTCGCGGTTGCGCAGCTTTTCGGCCCGCAGGCGCGGCGAAACGGCTGGGGCGGGCTTGCCCGCGTCGCCTGTCGGCCGTATCAATATTCGTGGCTCTCCAGCCAGTCTGGAGGTGCTCCAAATTAGAAGAAGCCGAGATATCTAAGTTTTATTTTATTCTTATGTGGATCATCGAGAGATGACGGACTCGCCGCGATCGAATGATATGGCGGATGCCCGGCCCGGATCCCGGCGCGTTGTCCCGGTCGTCGACCAGATCATCGACAGCCGTGAGCTTTTTATTGCGACCAAGGAAATCGTCATTGCGCACCGTGGCGAAAGCTACCGGCTGCGGCTCACCTCGCAGAACAAGCTGATCCTGACGAAATAGCCGCCGCCGCCGTGGTGGACGGCCGCGCGCCCTGCTCTTCCGGGGCGACGCGTTTCTGTTATGGTCCCGCCCGACGAAGGGCGTGGACGACGCTATGGTGCAGATGGATCAGGGGCTCGGTCGCCCGCGGGGCATTGGCGTGGATGCCTATGGCCGCGGGGTGGCTGGCTGGATCGCGGCGCTGTTCACTGCCGGCGCCGCATCGAACCGGCGCGCCGTAGTGCTGCTGCTGGCGCTGTGCGCCGTCGCATTCCTGCCCGGCTTCTTCTCCCTGCCCCCCATGGACCGCGACGAGGCGCGCTTCGCGCAGATCTCCAAGCAGATGGTGGAGACCGGCCAGCTCACCCTGGTGCGGATCGGCGCCGAGCCGAATCGCACCCTGCCACTGGCGCTGCACTGGGCGCAGGTCGGCATTCTGACCGTTGCCGACCGGCTGGGCGTCGATGACGCCGTGCACACCATCTGGCTTTACCGCCTTCCCTCGCTGATCGGCGCGGTGGCGGCGGTGCTGCTGGTGTTCTGGGCCGCGCTCGGCTTCGTCGGCCGGCCCGCGGCGCTGCTGGCCGCCATTTTCCTCGGTGCGTCGGTTGCTCTCGACCTCGGCGCCCGGCTGGCGATCCCGGAGGCGATCTTCCTCGCCAGCATCGTCGCCATGATGGGGGCGCTGGGACGAATCTATCTCGCCGCCGGGCGGGCGACCAGCGAGCCGGGAGCGGCGATGCCGCCGGCCGATCTGGGGCTTGCGGCCATCTTCTGGGTCGCGCTGTCGGTGGGTCTCGTCACCAAGGGCCTGCTGGCGCCGCTCTACCCGGCGCTGGCCATCGCTTCCCTGCTCGTCGTGGACCGTTCGGGCGCCTTCCTGCGGGCGCTGGCGCCGCTGCGCGGCCTGCTGCTGGTCGCCGTGGTCGGGGCGGCCTGGGCCTATGCACGCCATCTCTCGACCGAGGCCGCGGCCGAAACGGCGGAGGCCATCGTCGGACGGGTGGCGCCGTCCACGCGGGGCTTCTTCGGGCCGCCCGGCGCCTACCTCCTGATGTTCTGGGGGCTGTTCTGGCCGGCGGCGCCGCTCGCCGCCCTCGCGGCGCCGATCGTCTGGAAGGCCCGCCGGCTGCGCGCGGTGCGCTACCTCCTCGCCTGGGTGCTGCCGGTCTGGGTTCTGTTCGAACTGGTGCCGGCCAAGCTCGCAACCCATATCGTGCCGACCTTTCCCGCCATCGCCATCCTCGTCGCGCTGTCGATGGAGCGGGGGGCGATGGCCATCGCCAATACCCGGCTGGTGCGGCTGCTGTGGCTGTGGCCGGTGGTGGGGGCGATCATCGCCGTCGGCGTCCTGCTCGGCATGGCGGTGTTCGACCGCAGCACCAGCGTGCTGGCATGGCCGCTTCTGCTCACCGGCTTCTTCTTCCTCGTCACCGCCGCGGCCTATGCCCGGGATTACGGGCTCGACCGCGCGGCACTGCTCGGCGTCGCCGGCATGCTGGTGTCCGGCTTCGGCGTCATGCAGCTCATCCTCCCGCGGATGGACAGCGTGTGGATCTCGCCCCAGCTCGCCGCTCTGGCTGCGGCGGAGAACTGCGACGGGCGCCCCGCCGACATCGCGGCGGCCGGCTACAACGAGCCGAGCCTCATGTTCCTGCTGGAGCGGCCGGTGCGCTATATGGACGGTGGCGCAGCGGCCGATTTCCTCGCGGACACGGGCTGTCACGCCGCCTTTGTGGAGCGCCACGAGGAACGCCGCTTCGCGCGCCGCGCCGAAGCGCTGGGCCTGCGCATCGAGCGGGGCGAGGAGGTGCGGGGTTTCAATTTCAACACCGGCCGCCGGGTGCGGCTCTCGCTGTTCCGCAACGCCGACCGTCGTCAGTAGTCTCCGGCGACCGGCGGCGCGGCCGCCCCCGGTCGCGGCCGCGCTCCGCCCGCTCATCCGCGGCTCAGTCTTCCGGCGTCTCGCCCTGCGCCGCGACGGCGTTCAGCCGTTCCAGGCCCTGCGCCAGATCCTCGATGAGGTCCGCCGGCTCCTCGAGCCCGATATGGAACCGGATGGCGGGCCCGCCGGGTGCCCAGCGCGTCGCGGTACGGTAGCCCGAACAGTCGAACGGGATCGCCAGGCTCTCGAAGCCGCCCCAGCTATAGCCGAGGCCGAACAAGGCGAGGCTGTCGAGGAAGGCATCCACCGCCCGCTTCGGCGCCGGCCTGAGCACGACGCTGAACAGGCCGCTGGCGCCGGAAAAATCCCGCTTCCATACGTTGTGGCCGGGATGTTCGGGAAGGGCGGGGTGGAGCACGCTCAGCACTTCCGGCCGGTTCTGCAGCCAGCGCGCCACGGTGAGGCCGGAGGCCTGGTGCCGTTCCAGCCGCACCTTCAGCGTGCGCAGGCCGCGGGCGGCGAGGAAGGCATCTTCCGGCGCGACGGTGAGGCCGAGGTCGCCATGCATTCCCTTCAGCGCCGGCCAAATGGCGGCGCCCGCGGAGATCACGCCCAGATTGAGGTCGGAATGCCCGCCGAGATATTTCGTGCCGGCCTGGATGGACAGATCGACGCCGACATCATGCGGCCGGAAGAAGAGCGGTGTCGCCCAGGTGTTGTCGATCAGGGTGGTGATGCCGTGTGCCTTCGCCACCGCGACAATCGCCGGCACATCCTGCATCTCGAAGCTTTGCGAGCCCGGCGCCTCCATGAAGATCGCCCGGGTGTTGGGGCGCAGCAGGGCCGCGATGTCGGCGCCGACGAGCGGGTCGTAGAAGGTGGTCTCGATGCCGAAACCCTTCAGCACGGTGCCGCACAGCCGACGGCTGGGCTGGTAGACGCTGTCGGTCATCAGGAGATGGTCTCCCGCCCGCAGGCACGCCAGCAGGGCGAGGCTGACGGCGGAAAGGCCCGAGGGGGTCAAGACGACGCCGCTGCCGCCTTCCAGCGCCGTCAGCGCGGTTTCCAGGCCTTCAAGGGTGGGATTACCGCGCCGGCCATAGGTGTAGCGGCCGGTATGGCCCTCGAGATCGGCGACGGTGGCCGAAAGAACTGTGGACCCACGGACGACGGGGGTATTCACAAAGCCGTCAAAACGGGCGGGATCGCGGCCGAGTGTGACGAGCTGCGTGTCCACGGCGCGCGGCTCGTTGCCATCGTGGGTTGATGTCCTGTTCATTCTCATACCATCCGGGCGGGCGCTATCGTCAGATTGTGCCTGTCAATGAGGCGGCAGAGCCCGGTACGTCAAGCGCTTGACCCGACGGCGGGTCGGCGTTCAGATGACGTCACGTCGCACGGCAAGGGGGGAATACAGCCCGTGGCAGACGCCGAACGGAAGGCGTTTGACGCTACGGCGTCCTGTGGCCCGCGACGGCACGCTAATTGCCTTTCATTTCACTCGCGGCTCCCGCTCGTGGTGCCGTACCCGCTCAAGCTCATGAAGAAGGCTGGAAACATGAAACGCCTCCTGTCCACGCTCGCTCTTGCCGGAGTCTTCGGTCTCTCGGCGGCCGGCGCGCAGGCTGCCAAGCTGGACCAGGTCAAGTCCAAGGGGTTCATTCAGTGCGGTGTCAGCCAGGGCCTGCCCGGCTTCTCGACGCCGGACGACAAGGGCAACTGGACCGGCCTCGACGTCGATTTCTGCCGCGCGGTGGCGGCCGCCATCTTCGACGACCCGACCAAGGTGAAGTTCACCCCCCTTTCGGCGAAGGACCGCTTCACGGCGCTTCAGTCCGGTGACATCGACATCCTGTCGCGCAACACGACATGGACCATCACCCGCGATACCTCGCTCGGCCTGAACTTCACGGGCGTGACCTATTACGACGGCCAGGGCTTCATGATCCGCAAGGACAAGAAGGTGAACTCGGCCCTTGAGCTTTCCGGGGCGTCGGTCTGCACCCAGACCGGCACCACCACCGAGCAGAACCTGGCCGACTACTTCCGGGCCAACAACATGACCTATGAGGTCATCGCCTTCGCCACCAATGACGAGGTGGTCAAGGCCTATGACGCCGGCCGCTGCGACGTGCTCACCACCGACCGTTCCGGCCTTGCCGGCGAGCGCCTCAAGCTGACCAACCCGGACGACCACATCGTGCTGCCGGAGGTCATCTCCAAGGAGCCGCTGGGCCCCGTGGTCAGCCATGGCGACGACCAGTGGTTCGATATCGTGAAGTGGGTGCTGTTCGCCCAGCTCAACGCGGAAGAACTCGGTGTTTCGTCCAAGAACCTCGACGAGCAGGCCAAGTCCGCCAACCCGGAGATCAAGCGTCTGCTGGGTTCGGAAGGCAAGTTCGGCGAGGGCATGGGCCTCACCAACGACTGGGGCTACCGGATCATCAAGCATGTCGGCAACTATGCCGAGATGTATGACCGCAATGTCGGCCCCGACACCCCGCTGAAGCTGGCCCGCGGCACCAATGCCCTGTGGAACAAGGGCGGCCTGCAGTACGGCATGCCGATCCGCTGAGGATCCGGGCCCCGCGCCCTGGCGCGGGGCCCACTCATGAAGGCCTCGAACGAGGCGAGGGGGACCATGGCAGAACTGGTTGAGTCCGCGCGGGGCAAGCCCCCGGGCACGTCTTTCGTGAATGACCCGAAGGTGCGGAGCATCGTTCTCCAGCTGCTGGCGCTGATCGTGGTCGTTGTCCTGGGGTGGATGTTCGTCGACAACGCCCGGGAAAACCTTGCAGCCCAGAAGATCGCCACCGGCTTCGGCTTTCTCGACAACACCGCCGGCTTCGGCATCAGCCAGACGCTCGTCCCCTATACCGAGACCTCGACCTATGGCCGCGCCTTCATCGTCGGCCTCTTGAACACGCTGCTGGTCGCGGTGGTCGGCATCATCCTTGCCACGGTCATCGGCTTCCTGGTCGGCGTCGGCCGGCTTTCCAAGAATTTCGTGGTGCGCACGCTGTCGGCGACCTATGTCGAGGTGCTGCGCAACCTGCCCCCGCTTTTCCAGATCCTGTTCTGGTACCTCGCCGTGCTGAGCGCGCTGCCGAGCCCACGCCAGAGCATCAGCCTCTTCGGCGAGTTCTTCCTGTCCAATCGCGGCATCATCGTGCCGCGGCCGCTCTTTGGCGAGGGCACGGCGCTGGTGCTGTGGACGACCGGCTTCGCCATCCTCGCCACCGTGCTGCTCTCCTCCTGGTCGAGCGCCCGGCGCGAGGAAACCGGCCGTGGCCTGCCGATGGGGCGCATCGGCGCGGTCATCCTCATCGGGCTGCCGCTCGCCGCCATGGCGTCGACCGGTTTTCCCATCACCTTCGAATCGCCGGAGCTGAAGGGCTTCAATTTCGTCGGCGGTGTCCGGGTCATTCCCGAATTCGTTGCGCTGACGCTGGCGCTTTCCACCTATACCGCGGCCTTCATCGCGGAGAACGTCCGCTCCGGCATCCAGTCCGTCAGCCATGGCCAGACCGAGGCGGCGCATTCGCTCGGCCTGCGCTCCGGGCAGACGCTGCGCCTCGTCGTCATCCCACAGGCGATGCGGGTGATCATCCCGCCGCTGACCAGCCAGTATCTCAACCTCACCAAGAACTCCTCGCTCGCGGTGGGCATCGGCTATCCCGATCTCGTCGCGGTGTTCGCCGGAACGACGCTGAACCAGACCGGACAGGCGATCGAAATCATCGCGGTGACCATGGGCGTCTATCTCGTGCTGTCCATCATTACCTCGGTGATCATGAACGCCTATAACCGGCGCGTTGCGCTGGTCGAACGGTGAGGGCGGCGCCATGACCTTCGCCATCGACGACCACACCTTCGTCCGCCAGGAACTCCACACCCCGCTGCCGCCGCCGCGGCGCAATATCGGGGTTCTCGGCTGGATGCGCGAGAACCTGTTCTCGAGCATCCTGAATACGCTGCTCACCCTGTTCGGCCTGCTGCTGGTGGTGCTGATCCTGCCGCCGCTGGTTCGATTCCTGATCCTCGACGCGGTCTGGACCGGCGACAACCGTGAGGCGTGCCTGGCGCCCGGCACCGGAGCGTGCTGGCCCTTCGTGAAGGCGAAATTCGGCCAGTTCATCTATGGGTTCTATCCGATCGACCAGCGCTGGCGCGTCAACATCGTCTTCGCGCTGGGCGCGGCCCTGCTGGTGCCGCTGCTCATTCCCTCGATCGGCCAGAAGCGTTTGAACGCGCTGCTGTTTTTCGGGGCCTATCCCATCGTCGCCTTCATCCTGCTGACGGGCGGCAACATCGACGCTTCGGCCTTCCTGTTCCAGCATTTCGGCCTGTTCAGCGGGTTGGCCGGTGCCTCCGTCGCGGGGGTGAAGCTCGCCTTCTGGCTGGATTTCCTGCTGACCGCCGGGCTCGTCACCGGCCTTGGCGCGGTCATCGGCGCCGCGCTCGGCGATGCCCGCGGCGTCGCCCGCATCGTCGCCTCGGTCTTCCTCGGCCTCGGCATCATAACCCTTTTGTGGGACATCGATTTCGGCCTGCAGCCGGTCGAGACCCGGCAGTGGGGCGGGCTGCTGGTGACGCTGGTGATCGGCGTCACCGGCATCGTCACCTCGCTGCCGCTCGGCATCCTGCTGGCGCTCGGCCGGCGATCGAAGATGCCGATCGTGCGGCTGCTCTGCATCATCTTCATCGAGTTCTGGCGCGGCGTTCCGCTCATTACTGTGCTGTTCTTCGCCACCTACATGCTGCCGCTGTTCCTGCCCGCCGGCGCCAACCCGGACGGGCTGCTGCGGGCGCTGGTCGGCGTCGCGCTGTTCACCGCCGCCTATATGGCGGAAGTAGTTCGGGGTGGGCTGCAGGCTATTCCCAAAGGTCAGTATGAGGGCGCAATGGCGATGGGGCTGACCTGGAGCCAGATGATGCGGCTCATCATCCTGCCTCAGGCGCTCACTCTGGTCATTCCCGGTATCGTCAACAGCTTCATCAGTCTCTTCAAGGACACCACGCTGGTCCTGATCGTGTCGATCTTCGATTTCCTTGGCCAGTTGCGGGCGGCGTTCACCGATCCCAACTGGGCGAGCCCGGTTACGCTCTATACCGGCTTCGCCTTCGCCGGCATCGTCTACTTCATCTTCTGCTTCGGCATGTCCAGGTACTCGATGTTCGTCGAGCGCCGGCTGAACACCTCTCACAGACACTGAACGACGGAGAAACCTGATGAGCGAAGCTCCCTCGATCGTCCCGAGCGATGAAATTCCCGCCGTTCACGTCCCGCCCGGCAAGGAAACGGCCGTTGAACTGGTCGGCGTCCACAAATGGTACGGCGAATTCCATGTGCTGAAGGACATCAACCTCAAGGTGCGGCGCGGCGAGCGCATCGTCATCTGCGGGCCCTCGGGCTCGGGCAAGTCGACCATGATCCGCTGCATCAACCGGCTGGAGGAGCACCAGAAGGGCTCCATCGTCGTCGACGGAATCGAATTGACCAACGATCTCAAGCGGATCGACGAAATCCGCCGCGAGGTCGGGATGTGCTTCCAGCATTTCAACCTGTTCCCGCACCTCACCATCCTGGAAAACTGCACCCTCGCCCCGATCTGGGTGCGCAAGATGCCGAAGCGGGACGCCGAAGAACTCGCCATGCATTTCCTGCGCAAGGTCAAGATCCCGGAGCAGGCCAACAAGTATCCCGGCCAGCTCTCCGGCGGCCAGCAGCAGCGAGTCGCCATCGCCCGCGCGCTCTGCATGAAGCCGAAGATCATGCTGTTCGACGAGCCGACCTCCGCGCTCGATCCCGAGATGGTCAAAGAAGTGCTCGAGACCATGGTAAGTCTCGCCGAGGAAGGCATGACCATGCTGTGCGTCACCCATGAAATGGGCTTCGCCCGTCAGGTGGCGAACCGGGTCATCTTCATGGATGCCGGCCAGATCATCGAGATGAACGAGCCGAATGCCTTCTTCTCCAACCCCCAGCACGAGCGCACCCGGCTTTTCCTCAGCCAGATACTGCACTGAAGCGGTCGCCTCCCGCCGCGCGCGACGGGTCGCATTGGCCCGGCGGCCGCCCTTCGGGGCGGCCGTTTTGCGTTGCGGGAGAGTGGAGGGTCGGTGCGGTGAGGTGGACGATGAGGCCGATCGGCCCCGTCCGGGTTCAGTCCGCCGGGCCGGTGGCGACCGGCTGGTCGGAGCCGCCCCATTCGCTCCACGACCCGTCATAGAGCGCCTTCGGCGTGGCGCCGATCGCGTCGAGCGCCAGCCAGATCACCGAGGCGGTGACGCCGGAGCCGCAGCTCGTCACGATCGGCCGCTCGGGGTCGAGCCCCGCCGCCGCCACCGCCGCGCGGATGGCGGCGGGGTCGGCGAGCCGGCCGTCCCGGACCACGGCGCCGAAAGGCAGGTTGCGGGCCCCCGGCATGTGGCCGGCGCGCAGCCCGGCGCGCGGCTCCGGCGCCTCGCCGCGGAAGCGCTCGCCGGAGCGGGCGTCGGCGACCTGGGCGGTGCCGGTGGCGAGCAGGCCGGCGACCTCGTCGATGCTCGCGACCCGGCTGGCGTCGAAGCGCGGGGTGAACAGGGCGGGGGCGGGCGTCGCCTCGCCGGCCTCGACCGGGCGGCCTTCGGCCTGCCATTTCGGCAGGCCGCCATCGAGAATGAACACCTCGCGGGCGCCAAAGGTCTGGAAGGTCCACCACACCCGCGGCGCCGAGAACAGCCCCACCGAATCATAGACCACGATGCGCGCCCCATCGCCGATGCCGAGCGCGCCCACCGCCGCGGCGAAGCTGGCGGGGTCCGGCAGCATGTGGGGCAGGCCGCTCGCGGTGTCGGCGATGGCGTCGATGTCGAAGAACACCGCACCGGGGATATGGCCGGCGCGGTATTCCGCCTTGGCGTCGCGGCCGGCGGTCGGCAGGTGCCAGGAGGCATCCACCACCACGAGGTCGGGCGCGCCGAGCGTGTCGGCCAGCCAGCCGGTGCTCACCAGCCAGGGGGAGGAGAGGGGGGCGTCGGTCATGCTGCGTCTCCCGGCGGCGAATGCCGCCTGCTTGGGCTGAAGGAAGCGGCTCCGGGCGGCGGCCTGCGGCAGGCACGCCCTCCCGTCGCGATCGGCGACTAGGTGGGCCCTTCTTCTGCGCGCCGCCATGCGCCAAGACAAGCCGTGCCGCGATCCCGAACGCCGGCGCGCCCTGCCGCCGCCTCCCGCCATCGTACCGGGAAGGCGTGGCACTCACGGCGCGGCGGCGATGCCGGCGTTTTCACGGGCCGGAGCCTGCCCCTTGGACCTGGTGGTCTGCTACCGTGATTCCTGCCGCGATATCAGGTCGCCCGCCACGATGCGCCCGCGGGTCGCCGCGGAAGGGGTCGCCCGCAGGCATGGAGAATCCGACGTTGCAGATGGGATCGAAGATGACCGACGTTTCTCAGAGTTCCGCGACCCGCAGTTCCGACTCCATCGACGTCCACGCCCATTTCGTTCCCGACTTCTACGCCGACGCGCTTCGCGGGGCCGGGCATGAGAAGCCGGACGGCATGCCGGCCATCCCTTCATGGGACGTAGACGGTGCCTTGAAAACGATGGACCTGCTGGGGGTGCGGACGGCGCTTCTCTCCGTGTCGTCGCCGGGTGTGCACTTCGGCGATGATGCGCGGGCGCGCCAGCTTGCCCGGCGGGTGAATGAGGAGGGCCGGCGCCTCGTGCTGGCCCATCCCGACCGATTCGGGCTTTTCGCCTCCCTGCCGTTGCCCGACATGGCCGGCGCGCTGGACGAGGCGGCCTATGCGCTCGACGAGCTGCGGGCCGACGGCATCATTCTGGAAACGAACGCCCATGGCCTCTATCTCGGCGATCCGCGGCTCGAGCCGCTCTATGCCGAGCTCAACCGCCGCAAGGCCGTGATCCTGGTTCATCCCACCTCGCCCGCCTGCGATTGCTGCGCGCGCCTGAAGGGGGTCTTTCCCGCTCCCGCCTTCGAATTCATGTTCGAGACCACGCGGTCCATCACGGACATGGTCGTTGCCGGGGTGCTCGCGCGTCATCCCGACCTGCGGATCATCGTCCCGCATGCCGGCGCCGCGCTTCCCGTGCTGCTCGATCGCATCGAGCTCATGTCGTCGCTTTTCATGCCCGGCACATCCCCGGTGCCGTCCATGCGCCAGGCCATGAAGACCCTTCACTTCGACGTTGCCGGATCGCCGGTGCCGGTGTTGCTGTCGGCGCTGCTGGATGTCGCCGATCCCGCAAAAATCCACTATGGCAGCGACTATCCCTTCACGCCGGCTGCCGGTTGCGACCTGCTGCTCCGCCGTCTGGAGGGCGCGGAGCGCGTTACGCCCGCGCTGCGACGCGCCATCCTGCGCGACAATGCCCTCGCGCTGTTCCCTCGCCTGCGTGAGGGCGGGGCCGACTGAGGCGCCCTCCTTCCGCCGGCCCGCAGAGGTCCAGCCTTCCGTCCGTTCCGGCCCGCCGGAACGGCCGCGTCAGGCGAAGGCCAGCCGCACCCGCCGGTTGATCTGGCCTTTTTTCTCGATCCTGGTCACCCGCACCGCGCCGATCTCGCCGAGCCGGCGCACATGGGTGCCGCCGCAGGGCTGCAGGTCCAGCCCGGCGATCTCCACCAGCCGCACCCGCCCGGTGCCCATGGGCGGGCGCACCGACATGGTCTTCACCAGCCCGGGATTGGCGAGCAGCTCCTCGTCGGTGATCCAGCGGTCGGTCACCGGCGCGTCGGTCGCGATCATTTCGGCGAGGCGGGCGGTCAGCTCGTCCTTGTCCGGCACTTCCGGCAGGTCGAAATCCAGCCGGCCTTCCGCCTCGCCGATGGCGCCGCCGGTGACGGGAAAGGGCAGGGCGACGGAGAGCAGGTGAAGCGCGGTGTGCATCCGCATGCGGCGGTAGCGCGGCTCCCAGTCCAGCCGCACGGTCACCGCCTCGCCCACCGCCGGCAGCGCCGCGCCGGGCGGGGCGGGGTGCACCACGTTGCGCTCGCCATCATAGGCGGCGGGGCCGAGCGCGATCTCCACGCCGTCCGCGCGCCGCAGCGTGCCGGTGTCGCCCGGCTGGCCCCCGGCGGCGGCGTAAAACACGGTGCGGTCCAGCACCAGCCCGCCGGCCTCGGTCAGCCCCACCACCGTCGCCGGCGTTTCGGCGAGGTAGGCATCGGCGCGGAACAGCAGCCCGGTCACGCCGTCACCAGCACATTGGGCACCGTCACGCTGCGCTCCAGCCAGCCGGGCACCGGGAGGTCCTTTTCCCTAAGGAAGTCCGGGTTGAACAGCTTGGACTGGTAGCGCGTGCCGAAGTCGCACAGGATGGTGACGATGGTGTGCCCGGGGCCCAGTTCCTTCGCCAGCCGGATGGCGCCGGCGACATTGATGCCGGAGGAGCCGCCGAGGCAGAGCCCCTCGTGCTCCAGCAGGTCGAACACGATCTGCACCGCCTCCGCGTCGGGAATCTGGTAGGCGACGTCGATCGGGGCGTCTTCCAGATTGGCGGTGATGCGGCCCTGGCCGATGCCTTCGGTGATGGAGGAGCCCTCGGATTTCAGCTCCCCGGTGGTGTAGTAGCTGTAGAGCGCGGCGCCGAACGGGTCGGCGAGGCCGATGCGGATGCGCGAATTGCGGGCCTTCAGCGCCATGGCGGTGCCCGCCAGCGTGCCGCCGGTGCCGACCGCGCAGATGAAGCCGTCGACCTCGCCCTCGGTCTGCTCCCAGATCTCCGGGCCGGTGGTCTCGATATGGGCCTGCCGGTTGGCGACGTTGTCGAACTGGTTGGCCCAGATCGCACCGTTCGGCTCGGTGCGGGCAAGCTCTTCGGCGAGGCGGCCGGACACCTTCACGTAGTTGTTCGGGTTGGCATAGGCGACCGCCGGCACCTCCACCAGCGTGGCGCCGGCGAGCCGCAGCATGTCCTTCTTTTCCTGGCTCTGGGTCTCGGGAATGACGATCACCGAGCGGAAGCCGAGCGCGTTGCCCACCAGCGCGAGGCCGATGCCGGTATTGCCGGCGGTGCCTTCCACGATCACCCCGCCGGGGCGGAGCTGGCCGCGCGCCACCGCGTCGCGGATGATGTAGAGCGCGGCGCGGTCCTTCACCGACTGGCCGGGGTTCAGAAACTCGGCCTTGCCCAGAATGGTGCAGCCGGTCTCCGCCGAGGCCCGCTGAAGCTTGATGAGGGGCGTATTGCCGATCGCCTCGATGAGGCCGTTGCGGATGGTCATGACCGTCGCATTCACTCCGTGCCGAAGGTCCACGAAACTAGTGGACTGCTCCGGGCGCGGCAACCATCCGCGCGGCATTTCTCCCCGGCATCGGCGTTGCGGCTTCAGCCTTTCACGGTGTCATAGGCGGCCAGCGCGCGCTGGCGGCCGGCGTCGAGGTCGACCACCGGGCGGGGGTAGGTCTCGCCGAGCCGCACCCCGGCGGCGCGCAGCACGGCGGCGCCGGCCTGCCACGGCGCGTGGATCGCGTCCGCCGGCAGCCGCGCCAGCTCCGGCACGAAGCGGCGGACATAATCGCCGGCGGGGTCGAATTTCGCGCCCTGCAGCACCGGGTTGAACACCCGGAAATAGGGTGCGGCGTCGGCTCCCGATCCCGCCACCCACTGCCAGCTCGCGGCGTTGCTGGCGGTGTCGGCGTCGACCAGCGTGTCCCAGAACCAGTCTTCCCCGGCCCGCCAGTGGATGAGGCCGTGCTTCACCAGCAGCGAGGCGACGATCATCCGCACCCGGTTGTGCATCCAGCCGGTCTGCCAGAGCTGGCGCATGCCGGCATCGACGATGGGATAGCCGGTGCGCCCGCGCTGCCAGGCGCGCAGGAAGGCGGCGTCCTCCCGCCAGGGGAAGGCGTCGAAGCGCGGCTGGAAGTTGCGTTCCGGGAGCTGCGGGAAGTGGAACAGCAGGTGGTAGGAGAACTCGCGCCAGTAGATCTCGCTCTCGAACTTGGCGAGGTCGCGGGCCGCCACCTGCGGCGCGCGCCGGGCGGCGGCCAGCGCCTGGTGCGGCGAGAGGTGGCCGAAGCGCAGGAAGGGCGAGAGCCGCGAGGTGGAGGGCAGGTCCGGCCGGTCGCGGGCCTCGGCATAGGCGGCAAGCCCCTCGGCGAGGAAGCCGGCCAGCCGGGCGGCGGCGCCCTCCTCGCCCGGCTGCCACTGCGCCCGCAGGCCGCCGGCCCAGTCCGGCGCGGCGGGCTCCAGCGCCCAGTCGGCCAGATTCTCGCTCGCCGGCGGCGGGGCCCAGCTCCAGCGCGGCGGCTCCGGCAGCGGCGCGCGGGTGGGCTGCGCGGCGGCGGCGCGATAGAACGGGGTGAAGACGCGGAACGGCTCGCCCGCCTTTGTCGCGACCTCCCACGGCTCGTGCAGCAGATGGGCGCTGTGGCTGTGCACGGCGATGCCGGCGGCCTTGAGGTCGGCCTTCAGGCCGCGGTCGAGCGCGATGCCGCCGGCGTCGTAGCGCCGGTTCCAGTGCACCGCGCCGATGCCGGCGGCGGCGGCGAGATCGGCCACCACCTCCCGCGCCGGGCCGCGCCGCAGCACCAGCCGCCCGCCTCTGGCCGCGAGCCGGGCGGCGAGGTCGGCCAGCGCGCGCCCCAGCCACCAGCGCGCCGCCCCCCCAAGCGGGCGGATGTCGGGGATCGCGGTGTCGAGGACATAGAGCGCCACGAGCGGCCGCCCCTCCGCCAGCGCGGCGGTGAGGCCGGGGTTGTCGGCGAGGCGCAGATCGTCGCGGAACCAGAACAGGGCGGGGCGGGTGTCGGGCATGGCAAGGTCCGTGGTGTCGGTGTCTTACGCTGGCGCTTCGGCGCCGGATTGGCGAGGGCGGCCGCGCGGCGTGCCGTGCCGATGGGCGAGGGGCCGCCCGGTGGCGGCCGCCGGGCGCGCGAAGGGGCTGGACGCGGCCGCGGGCTCGAGTCAGGCTTGGGCGATGCATGATGCGCCGGGGCGCGGCCAGCGGCGCGGTGTGCCGGGCATCGGCCGACGCAGATGCGGCGAGGCCGGCTGCGGCCGGGGATCGCGGCCGGGCCGGCACGACGTTGGGGCGTTGTCAGCCGATGCATCGAGCGGGATACGTCGGACGGAACAGGGCGGCAGCCGGGGAGGCGGGAATGAAGACGGGTTTCACGGGTGGCCCGCATGTGGGCCTCGGTAGCCGCCGGCGCGGGGCCGGGCCGGTGGCGGCGGCCCTTCGCCGAGCGGCCGCGCGTGCCGCCGGCCTGCGTCCGGTGCCCGCCTGTCTGGCCGCCATGGTCGCCGCCGCATCGGCGGCCGCCGCCGCGCCGAGCACGGCGCTGAAGCCGGACAGCAACACCTTCATGCCGGTGGCGGTGCGCTGCCCCGACCAGAATGGCGGCGTGTTCGAGGTCATCTCGCAGGACACCAGCGGCGCGGCGGAGCGGCTGCGGCTCGTCTATGACCGGGGCGAGCCGGTTCGCGTGCTGGTGGCCTATGCCTTCTTCGGCACTTTCGAGGAATCCTACGTCATCGACATCGCCGCGCTGGCCGATGACGGGGACGAGGACGGCGCCGCGGTCGCCTCCTATGCCTCGGATGTCGAGGCGAGCGCCTGCCTTGCCGACCCCGACCAGCGCCAGCAGACCCAGCGCGAGTTCGAGCGCAACCGGCTGATGCTCGCCGCGCCCGAATGAGCCTCCGGCCCGGCGGGTCATCACGCCGTTTCCCCGGCCGCCCGGTGAGGCCGGGAAGGGCTCGGCCGGGTTGGCGGGCCGGGTCAGGCGACGTTCTGCGCGCTGTCGGCGAAGTCGCGCTCCTTGAAGCGCACCGGCGGCGCCGCGGTGCGCGCCGAGGTCAGCACCCGGCAGATGCCGTTCTGTTCCACCACCGTGCCGCAGCTCGTGGCGAAGGCCGGCCGCGGCAGCAGGCGGCTCTGGCCCAGCTCCATGTGGACGTCGACCAGGCAGTCGACGAAGCGGCGCGCCAGCTTGAAGTCGGCGGCGGCGGGACCCATCATCGCGGTGACCGGGTTCACGATCCGCACGAGGTCCGGCCGCAGCGCCCGCAGCGTGCCGGCGGCAAAGAGCGGTTCGGCCGTGTGGTCAAGCACATAGCCGATATTGCGGCCGGACAGGATGAGCGCGAGCTGGGACTGGATGCCGAGCCCGATGTCGCCGCAGGTCACGCCGTGCCGGGTGCACTCGGGATGGTAGTATTCGAGGTGGCCGCGGTTGCAATAGGCCGCGGATTCGATCTCGGCCAGCGTCATCTCGGCATCCGGCCGGCCGAAGAAGGGGTGGCGGTCGCTGCAGCACATATAGCCCTGTTCGTCGAACAGATGCTCATAGGTGAGCTGGGGGAACTGGTCGTTCACCAGCCCGATGCCGACATGCACCATGCCGTCCGCCACCCGGCCGGTGAGCTGGAAGCCGAGCATCACCTCCATGCGGAACCGGACATTGGGGTAATATTCCGAAAAGCGCTGGATGGCGTCGTGCAGCCGCGCCGAGGGATTTTCGACGATGCCGTCCTGGATGCCGACGCACAGCTCGTAGGAGGCGCTCTGGTTGATGTTCGAGGCGCGCTGCTTGAAGGTTTCCACCGAGGCGAACAATTCCTTGGCGGCCTGATAGACCGCCTCGCCCTCGCGGAACAGCTTGAAGCCCTTCGGCCCGCGCCGGCACAGCCGGGTGCCGAGGCGTATCTCCAGCGATTTCAGGTTTTCGCTCAGTGTCGACTGGGAGAGATTGAGCGCCGCCTGGGCGGCGGTGAAGCTGCCTTCCTCGACGATTGTGCAGAAGCACCGCAGCAGCTTCAGGTCGATATCGTAGATCTGGCTGATGTTCGACATGGCCTCGCCTCTCTGTAACGACCGTGCACCCCCCGAAACGCGATCGGCCCTGCCGTGCAAATTGTGCGCCGCACGCAACCGACTTGCCTCCGGGCGGTTTCTTTCTGCACAACATTCTATCTGCGCACGAAAATGCCCAGATATTGGGCGGGGGGTGCGCGCCTGCCCATTGTGCGGCCACAGATCGGCCGGACCATGGCTCGGGCGATTGGCGATGGTTCGGCCGGAGCGCGGCGGCCTATCGTTCGACGTCAATGCGTGGCTGTGCGGAGTGCTTCATGAGTGCCAAGCCGTTCCATCTCGGGTGGTTCACCAATTTCGCCGTGGACGAATGGACCCGCACCTTCACCGGTGGCGGCGGCGACCCGTGGGACGGGCAGTTCTATGTCGACATGGCCAGGGCCATGGAGCGGGCGTGCTTCGACTACATCATGCTCGAGGACACGCTGATGATCTCGGAGGCCTATGGCGGCACCACCGAGGTCTATCTCAAGCACAACATCATGGGCCCCAAGGCCGATCCCTCGCCGATGGCGGCGCTGATCGGCGCCGCGACCACCCATCTCGGCGTGGTGGCGACCTTCTCCACCATGGCCTACCCGCCCTTCATGCTGGCCCGGCTCTGCGCCACGCTGGACAATATCTGCAAGGGCCGCTTCGGCTGGAACATCGTCACCACCGGCGAGGATCTGGCGGCGGAGAATTTCGGCATGGACAAGCTGCCGCCCCGGCAGCAGCGCTACGACATGGCCGACGAATATGTCGAGCTGTGCAAGCAGCTCTGGGCGAGCTGGGAGCCGGACGCGGTGGTGCGCGACCTCTCCACCGGCACCTATGCCGACTACACCAAGGTCAAGCCCATCCATTTCAAGGGCACCTATTACAAGAGCCGCGGCCCGCTGAACTGCGTGCCGGCGATCCAGGGCCGGCCCGCCTTCGTGCAGGCGGGCGGCTCGCCGCGCGGGCGCCAGTTCGCCGCCATGACCGCCGACAGCATCATCGCCCCCTCCATGGGCGTCGCCGGGCTGAAGGCCTATCGCGACGACGTGCGGGCGCGGGCGGTGGCCGGCGGGCGCGACCCCGACGAGATCAAGATTCTGTTCGTGGTGGCCCCGATCCTCGGCGAGACCGAGGAGGAGGCGAAGGCCAAGGCCGCGCGCATCGCCGACGCGCCGGACTATTGCGAGAAGGCGCTGGCGCTGATCTCGGCCATCACCGACATCGATTTCCAGAAGTTCGATCTCGACAAGCCGCTGCCCGAGCAGCTCACCACCAATGGCGAGCAGGGTTCGCTCGACGCCTTCCAGCAGTGGGGCACGGGCAAGACCCTGCGCGAGCTGTGCCGCGACCAGCTCTCGCGCGGGCTGGACGGCCTCGTCGGCACCCCGGAGCAGGTCGCCGAGCGCATGGGCGAGGTGATGGCGGAGGTCGGCGGCGACGGGTTCCTGATCACCCGCCCCTTCACCTCCAACATCAGCCGGCAATACATTCTCGACATCTGCGAGGGTCTGGTGCCGGCGCTGCAGAGGCGGGGGCTTGCCCGCACCCGCTACACCAAGAGCACCCTGCGCGAAACGCTGCGGGAGTTCTGAACGCCGTTGCGACGGCCAACCGGAGAAACCCATGAGCGCGACCGACCCGCGTGACGCCGCGGCCGCCCTGGCCGGCGAGCCCCTCTCCGCCGCGGTGAGCCGCGAGCTTTACCGCAGCGGCATGGCCAAGCTGCCGGCGGCGGTGAACATCATCACCAGCCTCGGCGAGGCTGGCCGCTGCGGCTTCACCGCCTCGGCGGTGTGCTCGGTCACCGACAGCCCGCCGACGCTGCTGGTCTGCGTGAACCGCACCAACCAGTCGCACAAGGCCATCGCCGCCAGCCGGGTGCTCTGCGTCAACACGCTGGCGGGCCCGCACCATGAAGCGCTCTCCATGGCCTTCGCCGGCGGGGTGAAGAACATGGACGAGCGCTTCGCCGCCGGCGACTGGACGACCCTCGTCACCGGTGCCCCCGTGCTCGCCGAGGCCACCGTCGCCTTCGACTGCCGGGTGACGCACATGGCCGAGGTCGGCACCCACGATGTGGTGTTCTGCGAAGTGCTGGGCATTCACGAGGGCGGGGCGGCGGAAGGGCTGGTCTATTTCGGCCGCCGGTTCCACCATCTCGCCTGAGACGCGCACGGCGCCGAATCCCCGCGCCGTGCCGAACCCGCCGCTTCCAGGAGTACGCTGCCCATGACCGACACGCCTGCCCCCATCGACACCAAGACCTTCTGGCGCACGCTGGGCGAACGTGCCACCGGCATGACCATCGTCACCGCGCAGGGCGAGGAGGGGCCGGCCGGCTTCCTTGGGCTGTCCGCCACCCATGTCACCGCCGATCCGCCCACCCTGCTGGTCTCGATCGACGCCAAGACCAGCGCGCTGGGCCCGGTGCTGGCGAAGAAGCACTTCGCGGTGAACTTCCTGCCCGCCGAGGCCGGCCATGTCGCCGACGCCTTCTCCGGCAAGGCCGGGCTGTCGGGAGCCGACCGCTTCCTCGCCGGCGAGTGGGAGCCGCTCGCCACCGGCGCGCCCACCTTCAAGGCGGCGCTGGGCGTGTTCGACTGCGTGGTGGACCAGGTGGTGGAGCGCGGCAGCATCTCCATCGTCATCGGCACCGTGGTGGGCGCCCGTTCGGCCGGCGCTGGCGAGCCGCTGCTGTTCTTCCGGGGCAAGACGCTGGCCGGCTTCACCCCGCCGGCCGCCTGAAGGCGGGGCGCGCGCGCCGCGCGGGCTCCCGGCGTTGCAAGGCAGCGCGGCGGCCAGGCAACGCGGCGGCAAGGCCGCGCGGCGGGAGATGTCCCGGCGCGCGGCGCCGTCGTCGAGGGCCGTGCGACGGCCTCCCGCCGCGCGGCGTCGGCGCGGCGACCCAGCCCCTGGGGCAATGCCCCGTCCCGCGCCGATGGGCGGAAGGGATAACGCGTCCTGAATAGAGGATCGGGAACGGGCGGGCTTTCCGGTTCGCCCGGCCGACCTCGTGGGGCGGCGTGGGGTGGGCCGGCGGCTCCGGCGTCAGTGCAGGATCTGGGCGAGGAAGCCGCGCAGCCGCTCGCTCGCCGGCGCGTCGAAGAAGCGGGCGGCCTCGCCGCTCTCCACGATGGCGCCGCGGTCCATGAACACGCAGCGGTCGGCCACCCGGCGGGCGAAGCCCATCTCATGGGTGACGCACAGCATGGTGACACCGCTCGCCGCCAGTTCCTCCATCACCGCCAGCACCTCCTTCACCATCTCCGGGTCGAGCGCCGAGGTCGGCTCGTCGAACAGCAGGATGCGCGGCTCCATGCAGAGGGCGCGGGCGATGGCCACCCGCTGCTGCTGGCCGCCGGAGAGGCGGGAAGGGTATTTGCCGGCGTGGTCGGCGAGGTGGACGCGCTCCAGATGCTTCATGGCGAGCGCCTGCGCCTGCGCCTTGCCGAGGCCGCGGTTCAGCCGCGGCGCCAGCATGCAGTTCTCCAGCGCGGTGAGGTGCGGGAACAGGTTGAAGTGCTGGAACACCATGCCGACTTCCTGCCGCACGTCCTGCACCGTGCCCTCGTCGCCGGTGAGCTCGATGCCGTTGACGACGATGCGGCCGGCATCGTGCCGCTCCAGCGCGTTGAGGCAGCGGATGAAGGTCGACTTGCCGGAGCCGGAGGGCCCGCAGATCACGATCTTCTCGCCGCGCCGCACCTCGAGGTCGACGCCGCACAGCGCGGCATGGTCGCCATAGCGCTTCACCAGCCCGGTGACCGAGACGGCGATGCCGGGATCGGGGACGGCCGTCATAGGACCGGCCTCCTGAAGCCGCTGCGGCGGCGCGGCGCCGGGACCGGAATCTCGCCGGCGCTGGCGGCGACCGCCGCGCGCTGCTGCGCCTGCTCCTGCGGCGGCACCGCGTTGTGGCGGTCGAGCCAGCGGCCCCACAGGTCGAAGCCGATGCGCAGCACGTTGACGAACGCCCAGTACAGCGCCGCGGCGCACAGAATGGGGGTGAAGGGGTCGTAGGTCTGCTCGAAGATGGAGTTGGCCACCGCGGTGAGGTCGGTGATGGTGACCACCGAGACGATGGCGGTGCCCTTGGTGAAGCTCACCACCTCGTTCTGGTAGGCCTTCAGCCCGTAGCGGATGGCGAGCGGCATCTTCACCCAGATGAAGACGTTGCGCCGCGAGATGCCGAGCGCCTCGCTCGCCTCGACGATGCCGTGCGGCACGGCGTTGAGGCTGCCGCGCAGCACCTCCACCATGTAGGCGGCATGGTTGAGGCTGAAGGCGAGGATGGCGCAGCCGAAGGCCGAGCCGAACAGCACCCAGAGCGGCCCCTCGCGCAGCGCCTTGATCTGGCCGAAGCCGTAATAGACGAGGTAGAGCAGGATCAGCACCGGGGCGCCGCGGAAGAACACCACGAACAGTTCCGCCGGCAGCGCCAGCCAGCGCCGCGGCGACATCCGGGCGAAGCAGAGCGGGAAGGCCAGCGCCAGCCCGAACACCAGCGGCAGCGCGGTGATGAGCACCGTGACCTGCAGCCCGCGCAGCAGCGCCGGCAGGCTGTCCCAGGCGAGGGCGAGGTCGACCGGCAGCGCGTTCATGCCCGCACCCCGGCGTCGCGGCGCTGCGGCGTGCGGCGCAGGCCGCGCTCCAGCCGGATTTCCAGCCGGTCCGCCAGCTTCAGCGTGATGGCGCTGAACACGATGAAGAACAGCGCGGTGGCGATGAAGAAGACGAAGGGCTCCTTGGTCGCGCCCGCCGCCACCTTGGCGCTCGCCACCAGGTCCTGCAGCCCGGCCAGCGAGACCAGCGGCGTCTCCTTCAGCATGAAGCTCCAGACATTGACGAGGCCGGGCAGCGCCAGCCGCAGCGCCTGCGGCAGGATGACCTTCAGCCACATGACGAGCGGGGGTATGGCGAGGGCGCGCGCGCCCTCGAACTGGCCCTTCGGCAGGTTGCCGATCGCCCCGCGCACCAGCTCGGCGATGTAGGCGGTATAGACGATGGTGAGCGCGGCGACGCCGGCGCCGAAGGGCGAGATGTCGATTCCCGCCCCGGCGGCGCCGAACACCGCCGCCAGCATGGCGCTGCCGCCATAGAAGATGAGGAAGATGACGAGCAGCGAGGGCACGCCCATGAAGATCGAGGCGTAGACCCGCCACAGCCCCTGCACCAGCCGGTTCGGCGACAGGGTGAGGATGCCGACCAGCACGCCGAACAGGAAGGCGAGGGCGAAGCTGGCCAGGAACAGTTCCAGCGTGATGAGCGCCCCCTGCCCGAGCTGGCGGAGATAGTCGGCGAACTCGGGAAGGGAGAGATGCATCATCGGCCGGCTCCGGGGTGCTGCCTCGCGATCAGTTCGTCTTGTCGCAGGCGGCCTCGGCGCTCAGCGTCGCCACCGGCACGTACTTCTTGCGGATGGTGGTGTAGGTGCAGTCCTTGATCATCGAGGCGAGGGCCTCGTTGACGCGCTTGACCAGCGCCTCGCTCTTCTTCGGGAAGATCCAGCTATAGCCGCGCTCGGCCTCCGGGATGGCGGGGTCGCCGAGCCAGTGGTCGCCGCCGGTGAGCATGTAGTCCTTGCCCTCGGGCTTGGCGATCAGCTCCAGCGTCCAGTTGATCTTGGAATCGAACACCGCGTCGAGCCGACCGGCCAGCAGGTCCAGCTTCATCTGGTCGGGATTGTCGTAATACACCTCCACGAAGGTGTCCTTGCCGAACATCTTGTGGATGTAGGGCACCATGGAGGCGCCGCGCTGCAGGGCGAGGCGGATGCCCTTGCCGGTCACGCCTTCCTTGGTGAGGGTGTAGTTGCTGTCCTTGCGCACCACGAAGGTGGCGGGGTTGTAGACGATGGGCATGGCGAACAGCGCCTTCTCCATGCGCTCGGGCGTCGGCGAGATCTGGGTGACGATACCGTCGAACTTGCCCTGCAGCATGGACGGGATCAGCGCCTTGAAGTCCATGACCACGATTTCGCAGTCGGCGCCGATGCGCTTGCACATCTCGCGGGCCAGTTCCGGCTCCATGCCGGTGAGCTGGCCCGAGGAGTCGACGATGGAGAAGGGGGGATAGACCCCTTCATTGCCGAGCTTGAGCTTCTCGGCGCGGGCGCTGCCGGGCGCCGCGACCAGGGCGAGCGCGATGGCGGCGGCAGCGCCGCAGGCCAGCACGCGGGGATGGCGAAGGCGGTGGGTCGGAAGCAGGCCTGAGAACATCGCGTCGGTCCCTGTCGTGCGGTGGCTGGGGGGGCGGGGGGCGGAACGGGGGGTCAGAACTCCAGCAGGTTGTCGCGGAGCTGGGCGTGGGCGTAGCCCTTGCGGGTGAGGCCGCGGCGCTGGAGCACCGGAACCAGCCCGTCCATGATGGTGGCCACCGAGCGGCGGCTGACGTCGCCGAGGGCGATGAGGAAGCCGTCGCCGCCGACCTCCTCCATGATCTCGCTCATCTGCGAGGCGACGCTGTCGGGCGTGCCGTAGACGTCGACGCAGTAGCCCTGCGAGGTGTGGTCGATCATCGCCTCGCGCAGCGACTTGTCGCCGGCGCGGGTGAGGAATTGCGAGAGGCTCGACTGGTGGCCATTGGTGGTCAGGGTGAGCTGGCTGACCGGGGTATCGAGGTCGAGGCCGGAAAGGTCGAGATTGGTGCTCCAGCCGAAGCGGGCCATGCGGGCATCGAGATGAGCGGCGGACAGCACCCGGCGCTGCTCGGCGAAGTATTTCGCCTGGTCCTCGGTCTCGGCGACGATCGGGGAGAACAGGAACAGGATCTTGCAGCTGTTGGGGTCGCGGCCCATGGCCGCCATCTGGCTGCGGATGTCGTCGCGATACTGCTTCATCGCGGCGACGCCGTTGGGCGCGGCGACGATGGTGTCGGCATGGGTGGCGGCGATGCGGCGCCCGCTCTTGGAGCCGCCGGCCTGCGCGATGACCGGCTGGCCCTGCGGGCAGGGGCCGGAATTCAGCGGCCCGCGCGAGGCGTAGTACTGGCCCTTGTAGTCGATGGTGTGGACCTTGGCGGGGTCGATCAGCACGCCGTTCTCGCGGTCGTCGAGAATGGCGCCGGGCTCCCAGGAGCCCCACAGGCCCTTGACGATGTCGATATATTCCTCGGCCATGACATAGCGCTGGTCATGGTCCGGCAGCTTGTCCATGCCGAAATTCTGGGCGGAATAGTCCGAGCTGCCGGTCACCATGTTCCAGCCGGCGCGCCCGCCGGAGATCTGGTCCAGCGAGGAGACGATGCGGGCGGTGAGGTAGGGGTGGTAGGCGAAGGTGGAGAGCGTCGGCACGATGCCGAGCCGGCGGGTATTGGCGGCCATCAGCGTCGCCACCACCGAGGGTTCCTGCCGGGGCACGCAGATGCCGCCCTTCAGGAAGATGTCGCGCGAATCCTGCCAGTTCTGGCCGATATAGATCGAGTCCTCGATCAGGATGTAGTCGAAGCAGGCCCGCTCCATGCCCTTGACGAGGTCGACGAACATGTCGGCCGTCATCCATTCCTGCGCGATGTTGCCGGTCCACGGCTCGCCCCACGCCTGAATGCTGGAGCCCTGGAGGAACCAGGACAGATGAAACGGATTGGCCGGCATCGACGCACCTTTATCCCTTGCTGCAACGGCGCCGGCGCATCTCGACGCATCGGCGATGGACAGAGGGTAAGGCGGGCGGGCGCGGCGGGAGTATCGCGAAGGGGCGAAGCTCAGTTCGTCTGCCCTGCCTGTAGGCGCGCCTAATATTTAATCTGTTTGCCGCCCCGAGAGCGCGGGGGCGCCCCATCGCACCAGCGTGGCGGCGACGGCGAGGCCCGCCAGCGCCCCGGCGCTGCTGGCAGCGGCATCGGCGAGATGCGGATGCCGGCCGGGCGAGAAGAACTGCAGCAGCTCCATCATCCCCGCCAGGGCCGGCAGGCCGAGGGCAAAACGCCGGTCGAGTGCGAACACTGGGGCCGGGCCGGGCCGCCAGCCCAGCGCCAGCGGCAGAGCGGCGAGGAAATAGGCGAGGGCGTGTTCCACCACGCCCGGCGCCCCGGTGCGGCGCATCTCGTCCGCCGGCAGCAGCGAGAGGACGACGATCAGCGCGACCGCCGCCGCGCCGGCCAGCCGGCACAACCGGATCGTCCGCGGGTGGTGCAGAAGGCTCGGAATGGGGCGGGACTCGCGGACGGGAGCGTCAGGCGACACTCGGGAGGGGCAAGGGCGACGATGGCCGCAACCTGCCCCTCGCGGGCGGCCTTGTCGAGCGGCGCCGCGCGAAGCGGCTCGCCGCTCTGGCCCCCGCGCCGCAGAAAATCCGCGCGGCCCACCGTCGCCTTCGACGGCGGGCAACGGAAACGGCCGGCGTCAGTCCGGCAGCTTCTTCGCCATCTCCAGATGGTGCTTCAGCTCCGGCAGCACGGTGCCGGCCCACTGCTTCAGCGCGGCGTTCTCGCCGCCCTTGGCGTAGCGCTCGAACAGCGAGACCGCCGCCTCATGGGCGTCGATCTGGTCCTCGCGGTATTCCTTGTCGAACTCGCGGCCGTTCAGCTTTTCGAGGTCCGCCAGCTCGTCCTGGTGCTCCTCGTCCAGCGCGATGGGGAGCGTTCCCTCCACCTTGCCGGTGCCGACCAGCGCCTTGAGCTGCTCGGAGGTCTTGCGGTGCGCGGTGATCATGTCGGCGGCGAACGCCTTGGTCGCGGCGCTGCCGCGCTGGGTGGCGAGTTCGCTCGAGTCGAGTTCGAACATGTCGCTGATCGCCGCCTTGGTGATGAAGTCGGCGGTCGAGGGGCTGATCCCCAGCGTCGCGTTCACGCCGGTCTGCTCGGCGGCCGACTGCGCGGCCGCGGGGCTCGACGCCAGCAGCAGGGCGACGAGAAGATGGGTGGTTTTCATGGGTCTTCCTCCGGGCTCGGTTCCGGGGGAGAACCGCGGCCACCCGGCGATGTTCCCTTGGCGGGCGGCCCGCGCCCGCGCCGGAGGCCCGGCGCGGCCGGTCCGTCACCCCTCGCCGGTCTCGAAACCGAGCCGGGCCGGGCTCAGCCGTTCGATCCCCTCCGCCGTGCGCCAGATCGGGTCGAGCGCCGGCACCACCACCGCCACCACCTCGCGGCCCGGCTCGACATCGCCGAGGGTGGTCAGCGGTTCGAGGGTGCGGGCATCGAGCACCGCGATCGGGTCGGGGCTGGAGGCGATGCGTTCCGCCCCGCGCCAGACGAGGTGATGTTCGTTCTTCACCCAGATGCGGAAGGTCTCGCCCTGGTCCGGGCCGGTGCCGGCGAAATGATAGTCGAGATCGCGGAAGCGGTAGGGCTCGGCGCTGCGCCAGTGCACTTCCGTCGCGGTGCCGGAGAAGAGCCGGCGTCCGCCGGTGCGGGCGAACAGCGCCTCGAGGCGCGGCGCGGCCGGGCCGGGGCCGCCGAGAAGCGCGCCCACCTCATGGGCCGCCGCCACGCTGCCGGGCACGAGGCCGGCGGCAAAGGCCCGCATCGGCGCGAGATAGCCGGCGCACGCCAGTCCCCGGCCATGCACCGCCGCGTTCATCCGGCGGGCGAGATGGTCGGTCATCGCCGCGCCGCTGGTGGCCAGCAGGACGGTCTCGTTGCCGAACCGGTCCACCAGCGCGGCCGGCGCCGGCGACAGCCCGACGAGGTCCAGCTTGGCAAGGCCGAGCTCGGGAATGGAGCGCCCGGTGCCGTCGGCATCGAGCACCGCCTTGCCGAGCATGTCGGCGGCGACCAGCGTCGCGGCCATGGCGAGGCTGCCAAGCTCGACGACGGCCAGCGCCGCGATCTCGGTGCCGGTGGCGCGCTCCAGCGCCTGCACGGCGCGGGCGAAGCGCAGCGGCATGGCGAGATCGAGCGCCGGCACGCCCAGCCTCGCGCGCTCTTCGGCGGGCATGTCCTCGGCGGGATCGCGCCCGCCGATGACGATGGTGGCGCAGGCCATGGCGTCCGGCGGCAGGTCAGCGGGCGCGGTGAAGCGCGGCGTCCAGTCCGCGCCGAAATGGCGGAGCAGGGCAAGGCCGGGCTCGGCGCGTCCGCCGCCGCCCGTGCCGTAGAAGACGAGGCCGCGGAACAGGTCCTCCAGCGCGGGGGTGCTCATGCCAGGGCCTGCGCGCGATAGACGACGAGGCCGAGCCGCGTGGCCTTGAAGCCGTTGCAGACATTGCGCTCCTGCGGGCAGTTCGAGATCGCCACCACGAGGTCCATCTCGGCGCGCAGATCGATGTAGTCGCCCGGCTTCGAGACCGGGGCGATCACCTCGATGTCGCCGTCCGGGCTCACCGGCACGTTCATGAAGATGTTGAAGGTGTAGGGAATCTCGCTCAGCCGGACGCCGTAGGGCGCCATCACGGCGGCGAGGTTCTCGCGGCAGTTCGGCTGATGCGCGGCCTGTTCTCCGTAGCGCAGGCGGTTCAGCCCGGGGCAGCAGGACCCGGCGAGTATGTCGTGCCGGCCGACGGTGTCGCGGGTGATCTTCAGCATGGGATAGGCGTCCACCGAGCGGATGTAGTCGCCGGTGGTCAGATGGATGTTGCCCTTCAGCATCACGGTGGTGCTGTGCGAGATCTTGTCGGTGAGGTTGTGCCGGTCGAAGCAGATGAGGTCGGCGACCTGCTGCCCGTCGAGGTCGATGATCCGCAGCGTGTCGCCCTTTTCGAGCTCGAAGGCGGTACGGCCTTTCGGCGCCATGACGGTTTCCCACCGCCGCGGGCCCGGCTCGTCACCGAGATCGCGCAGCGCCGGCACACTGCCGGGCGCATCGAGCAACTGGTCCATGGCGTCTGTTCCTTTTCTCGTTGAAGACGTTGTTCCGCCTGGCGCTCAGCGCCGGTAGCCGTCGAGGGCGAGATAGCGCCGCCCCACCGCGCTGCCGCGGAGCATGTCCCGGCGCTGGTCCCGCGCGCCACGGTCGAGGCGGTCGAGCAGGGCGCCGAGCGTCGTCGCCAGCAGCCAGTAGAGCGTGGCGGTGATGATGAAGGTGGCGACCGTGTCGAAGGTCTCGGCCTGGATGCGCAGCGTCGCGTGGGTGAGCTCCGGCACCGCGATGACCGAGAGGATGGCGGAATCCTTCAGCAGCATGATCGCCACGACCCGGCCCGCCGGCAGGCCGACGCCCAGCATCTGCGGGCCGACGACGAGGCGCAGGATGTTCAGCCGCGACAGGCCGAGGCTCCGGGCCGCCTCGGTCTGCCCGTGCGGCACGGCCCTGTAGGCGGCGAGCAGCACCTCGGCGAAATAGGCGGCACCATAGAGCGCGAGCGCGAGCACACCGCTGCCCCAGGCCGGCAGACGCAGCCCGAGCCTTGGGGCGCCGAAATGCACCAGAAACAGCACCACGATGAAGGGCGCGTTGCGCAGCAGCTCGATCGCCACGGCGGCCGGCACCCGCAGCCGCTTGCGGCGGGCGTTCCGGCAGGTGGCCAGCAGTGTCGCGAGAATGAAGCCGAGCCCGATGCCGGCAAGCGAGACCCAGACGGTGAGCAAAAGCCCGTCTGCCAGCAGCGGCCAGAAACGCCGGGCGAGGTCCAGCGCCGCCACGGCTCAGCGCATCCCGTTGCAGGTCATGGCCTGCAGCCTGCCGCCGAGGCGGCTCGCCAGCACATTGATGGCGACATAGATCGTCGCGAGCGCCAGCAGCGTTTCGAACGGCCGGTAATTCACCGCGTAGATCTGCTGCGCCGTGCGCATCATGTCGGTGACGGTGACCACCGAGAGCAGCGCCGTCGCCTTGAGCAGAATGGTGAACTCGTTCACCAGCGGGCCGAGGCTCAGCCGGAGAATCTGCGGCAACAGCACCCGCGACCACACGCAGAACGGCCGCAGGCCGAGCGCGACGCCGGCTTCCACCTGTCCCTGCGGAATGGCGGCGAGCGCCCCGCCGAAAATCTCGCTCATGAAGAACGCGCTGCAGAGCGCCAGCGCCAGCGTGCCGGCGGCCACCGGCGACAGGTTCAGCCCGATGGCGGGAAGGACGTAATAGGCGAACAGGATCAGCACCAGCACGGGCACGCCGAAGACGATGCTGCGCAGGGCGGCGAGGACGAGGCTGAGAGGCCGCCATTTGAGGACGCGCAGCAGCAGCAGCGCGACCCCGCCGCACAGGGCCAGCGCCATGGCGGCGAGGGCGATGGACAGGCTTATCCAGCTCACGGCGCCGAGCTTCAGCAGCGCGTCGAGATAGGCCGATCCATCGAGTGCCATTGCCGGTTCCTCCCGCCGCGGCTTCAGAGCGCGCCGGCGGGGAGGTAGCCGGAGTCGGGGATGTCCATGGTGAAGCCGAACCACTTCTTCTGGAGTTCGGCCAGCTTGCCGGTGTCGCGCAGCTTCTTGATCACCGCCGAGATGCGGGCCCGCAGATCGGGGTCGGCCGGCCGGGTGACCCAGGCGATGTAGCGCGGCGTCTGGCTGATGGTCTCGCCGACGGCGAACACGCCGGGCTTTTCCTTGATGAGCGTGGCGACGTTCGGGCCGCTCTGCACCACCGCGTCCAGCTCGCCGGAGGCGAGGGCCACATAGACCTCGGGGAAGGCCGGGTAGAGCTTCAGCTCCTTGAAGCCCTTGCCGCCGGCGGCCTTGAGCGCGGCATCGGCCTTGCGGGCTTCCTGCTCGGTGGTGGTGCCGAGCTGGGTTCCGACCACCTTGCCTTCCAGGTCCTTGATGGTGGAGATCGGGCTGTCGGCGCGCTTGAGGATCACCTCGCTGCTGACCGCGATTGGCATGGTGAAGGCATATTTCGCTGCACGCTCCGGCGTGATGCCGACCGAGGTGGCGACGAAGTCGAACTTCCTGGCGTCGAGCCCCGGCAGGATGCCCTGGAACGGCACGTCGAGCTGGACCAGCTCGACGCCGAGATCGGCGATGACCGCGTCGAGAATGTCCTTGCCGTAGCCGACGATCTTGCCGTTCTCGACGAACTCGAACGGCGGAAAGGCGGCCTCGGTGCCGACGGTGACCTTCTTCTCCGCGAGAATGGTGGCCAGTGTGTCGGCCTTGGCCGACCAGCCCGTGCTCAGGGCGGCGAGGGCGATTGCGGCGGCGGCGGCGAGCCTCCGGCAGCTCCTGTTGGTCATTCCATTCTCCCGTTCGGCGCGTCGGCGATGTTGCGTCTGCGAAGAGGCTAGGATCGCCCGCGTCCGCCCGCTAGCATCATTAAATCAGTGAAGCGCTGCCTTTTTGGCAGCGCCCATCGGGAGCCCGCCATGCTGCACTCGCGCCTCATGCGCTACATCGACGAGGTCGCCCGCGCGGGATCGATGCGGCAGGCCGCCGAGCGGCTCGGCATCGCCTCCTCGGCGATCAACCGGCAGATCCTCGCCTTCGAGGAGGAGCTTGGCGTGGCCGTGTTCGAGCGGCTGTCGAGCGGGGTGCGGCTGACGGCGGCCGGCGAGCTGCTGGTGGAGCACATCCGCGCGACGCTGAAGGACCATGCCCGCACCATCGGCCGCATCAGCGATCTCAAGACGCTGCGCCGCACGCGGATAAACGTGGCAACGCTGGAAGCCCTGACCGCCGACGTGCTCGCCCCGGTCGTCAGCGCCTGGCACATGACCTACCCGCTGACACGCATCACCCTGACCGCCATGCCGGCCGACCGCATCGCGCTCGCGGTCGGCGAGGGGGAGGCGCAGTTCGGCCTCGGCTTCGACCTTCCCCCACAGCCGAACCTCAACATCTACAGCAGCACGCGCTGCAGCGTCGGCCTCGTGGTGGGGCCGGACCACCCGCTCGCGACGCGCAGCAGCGTCCGGGCAAGCGATCTCGCCGGGCACGCCTTCGCCCTGCCGGCGGAAGGGCTCACCTTGCGGACGATCTTCGACCGGCTCACCCGGCGCTCGCGCCTGTCGATCGAGCCGATCGTGGAGAGCAACTCCATCGACCTCCTGAAGCGCCTGGCGCGGCTCAGCGATCTCGCCACCGTGCTGACCCGCGCCGATGTCGAGCTGGAGCGCCTCGGCGGCACGCTGACCTTCGTGCCCATCCTGTCGGAGGAGGTGAGCTGGCAGACGCTGGTCATCGTCCACCGCTCCAGCGCCCAGCTCTCCGGCCTCACCATGCGTTTCGCCGAGAAGCTCGCCGACGTCGTCCAGCAGATCGGCGACGGGGGAGCCGGGGAGCGCAGCTTCCCCGGCCGCTGACCGGCGAGCCGTCATCAAGGGCGAGGGCGCGCGGCCCTAATGCCCAAGCAGGTTGCGGCGGGCGAGGTTCTCCATCAGCGCCAGCGTTCCGAAGGTCCATTCCGGGATGGCGTCGGAGCGCTCCACCCAGTTGACCAGCGTGCCGAGTTCCGGCGTGTGAATCCGCACCTCGTCGCCCATGTGATGGGTGAAGCCGAGGCCTTCGCCCTCGCGGTCGACCACCGGGGCGAACATGGTGCCGAGGAACAGCACGAAGCCGTCGGGATATTGATGCGCCCGGTTGATGGTCTGGCCGACCAGATCGGCCGGGCTGCGCGAGATGCGCGCCATCTCGCTGACGCTTTCCAGCTTGAAACCCTCCGGTCCCTCCACATTCAGCGTCACCGTCATCCGCCCGGCATCGGCCAGGGAGAAGCCGGCGTCGAACAGGCGGATGAAGGGGCCGATGGCGCAGGAACCGTTATTGTCCTTCGCCTTGCTCAGCAGCAGCGCCGAGCGGCCTTCCACATCGCGCAGATTGACATCGTTGCCGAGGGTGGCGCCGCGGATTTCGCCGCGCGCATTCACCACCATCACCACCTCCGGCTCGGGGTTGTTCCATTGCGAGATCGGGTGCAGGCCGATCTGCGCCCCGCAGCCGACGCTCGACATGGGCGGCACCTTGGTGAAGATTTCCGCGTCCGGCCCGATGCCGACCTCCAGATATTGCGACCAGTAGCCGAGCTCCTGCAGCAGCGCCTTGGCGCGGGAGGCGGCTTCCGAGCCCGGCACGATGGCGCTGAGCCGGTCGCCGACCGCCCGGTGCAGGTCCCGGCGGATGGCCTCGGCCGCCGACGCGTCGCCCTTGGTCCGTTCGTCGATCACCCGTTCCAGCATGGAGTCGACGAAGGTTACCCCCGCCGCCTTCACCGCCTGCAGGTCGATGGGCGCCAGCAGCCGGCCGGCCGGGCCTTCGCCGCCGGCGCCGAGATAATCGGCCAGCGCGCCGAGATCGGGATAGGCTGCCGCCTCCCGCGGGAACCAGCCGGGAAGGTTCATCAGCCCCGCAAGGGTCGGCGCCACGGCGGAGAGGTCGCGCACCCGCCCGTCGGCGACCAGCACCGGGCAGGGCCCGCCGGCCGCGTGCGACCACACCCGCCCGATGAGAACCGCGTGGGGATCGGCGGGCAGGATTTCGCCGGGCGTGAGCGGGCGGACACGGGATCGGGGCAGGGCAGGGTCGGTCACGGCGGGGTCTCCGGCTGCGGTCAGAACGGCGCCCGTCCGGGCGCCAGCGGGGCGCCGTCGTCGAACGGCGCGAGATAGGCGACGAGGTCGTCGCGGAACGGCACCGCCTTCGCCCGGGCGACGGCCGGATCGAGGTCGCGCAGCACGCGGTGAAGACGCGCCGCCCATTTCGGCACCGTCGCGATTTCGGACAGGCGCGCCATGTACACGCGGATGGCGAACAGGATCACATGGCTGCGCCGCAGCCGGTAAAGCTGCTGCACCTCAACGCGCAGAAGCAGATTCCGGCCAAGGTCCGCCGGCGGCGCTCCCTCATAGAGCCCGGCCCATTCCGCGGCGGTCTCCAGCCCGTTATCGAGGCGCGGGGTGACGCAGATGACCCAGTTGGGGCGGCGGACCTGCGTCTCCGGCTGCATCCGCAGCGCGAAGGCGAGGCCGCGCTCGATGGCCGCCTGTTCGCGCTCGCCCGTCACCTCGCCATGAATCTCGCGCCAGCTCATGCCGAGATCGAAGGGCAGGGACCAGCCCTGCGCCGCCGTGAGCATTCCGCCGTCGAGATAGAGCATGTCGCCGCGCTGGGCGAGCAGCACCATGTCGCCCTGGGTCTGTCGGGCGATGTACTCGAAGGGCGGGCAGGGCAGGCTGTCGGGGTCGCCGAACCGGAAGCTCTGGTCGATGCCGAGCGCCGCGTTGCGCCAGCGCCAGCGGCGTCCGTCGCGGTCAAGCCTGAACAACTGGGGAAAGTCGCGGGCGAGGCTGCTCATCACCAGCTCGACCACGTCCCATTGGGCGAGGTCGAGATGCGGCAGCAGCGTGCAGCGTTGCGGGTCGCGCGCCAGCACGAAGGCCTTCTCTTCTATCTCGGCGCGGTAATGCGCGTCGACGTCGAACAGCGCCCGCAGCGCCGCGCACGGTCCCGTGCGGTCGTTCTGTTCGAGGTTGGCCGCCGTTTCGTAGCGGTCGGCAGCGAAGGGAAAGGGAAAGCGCAGCAACGTCTCCCGCGCATTGCAGAAGGTCAGCGCGTTGCGGAAGGTCTGCGGTTCGGTCATGACCCCGTTCTCCCCCTAGAGGTCCAGCGTCAGCGCATCGTCGCGGGCGCGCGACACGCAGGCGAGCATCACCTTGCCGCCGGCGCGCTCTTCGGCGTCCAGCACCCGGTCGCGGTGCTCGGGCCGGCCGGCGAGCACGCCGACGCGGCAGGCGCCGCATACGCCGCCCCGGCACAGATACGCGACGCTCACCCCGGCGCTCTCCAGGGCCTCCAGCAGCGACTGGCCGGCGCAGACGGAAAGCCGCCCGCCGGAGCGCGCCAGCCGCACCTCGAAAGCCTGTCCCTCGGCGGCCGTGAAGCGCTCCACATGGACCCGTGCCGGCACCCAGCCCGCCTTGGCCGCCTCCCCGCACACCGTCTCCAGAAAGGCGGCGGGACCGCAGGCGGACAGATGGGTGTCGAGCGGCTGATCGAGCCAGTCCGGCCAGCACAGCGCGGCGCGGCCGTCGAGAAGGGTGATGCGGGCGGGATCGAACGGCGCGGTGAGCCGCGCGAAGGCGGCGCGCTCCTCCGGCCGGACGATCTGCACCAGATGCCAGTCGACCTGCGGGGGGAACGCCCGAGCGTAGGCGAGGAAGGGGGTGAGGCCGATGCCGGCCGACAGGAGGAGATGGCGCCGCGCGCCCGCCGCCGGCGCGAAGAAATTGCGCGGCGGGCTGACGCTGAGCCGGGCGCCGACCGCCAGCCCGTGCAGCCGATGCGACACACCGTCGGGCCGCTCGGACCGCCGCACGACGATCTCGTAGCCCGCCATGGTCTCGGGATCGCCGATCAGCGAATAGGCGGCGGCGCGGCCGGTGCCCGGCACACGCACGAGGAGATGGGAGCCGGGCGAGGCCGCCATCGGCGCCCGGTCGCACGGCAGCAGCCGCAGCCGGCGCAGCCGGGGCGACAGGTCCTCGATCTCCGCGACGCGGACCTCCCGCTCCGCCGCTCCGAGGCGGTTCCCGGTCAGCATGGCACGCCGAGGCACGCGCCGAGCCGGGGGGAAAGCTGGCGGCGCACCGCGAGCCGCGCGCCGCAGGCACAGTTGATGTGGGCGGCATCGGCCGGCACGAGCGCGGTGCTGCGGCACGCGGCGCAGACGACGCGGCGCAGCCGTCCCTCCACCGGATGCTGCCGGATTTCATCGGCAAGCATGCCCGCCGCCAGGGCCGCCGCGGTGAGCTGGGCGAGAAAGGCGTGCCCGCCGCTCAGATAAAGCCGCTCGCCGATCCGGGCCACCGCCAGCCGGCGGGTCAGCGCGGTGGCGAGATCGTCGAGGCTGGCATGGGTCTCGCCCAGCCGCCAGGTGCACACGTCCGCGACACCGGCGGCGCCGGGAGTCGCGACGTGTTCGTCGAGGATCACCAGATGGCGGCGGCCATCGGGGTCGAGGCCCGGCGCAGCGGTGTCCGCTCGATCCATGCGCGTGTTCCCGCCCCGGCCTGCCGTCCTAGGACTTGCCTTCCGGCAGGGTCTGCCCGCCGTCGATCAGGATGGAGGTGCCGGTGACGAAGCCGGCCTCCGCCGAAGCGAGATAGGCGACCGCTCCGGCCACGTCGTCCGGCGTGCCGATCCGGCCGATCGGAATGGATCGGGTCATGGCGTCGATGAAATCGGCGCTGCGACCGGCGGTCAGCCCCTCGGTCATGATGTTGCCCGGCTCGACGGCGTTGACCGTGATGCCGAAGCCGGCGAATTCCAGCGCCGCGGTCTTGATGAAGCCGTTGATGCCGGCCTTGCTGGCGGAATAGGCGGCGGTGCCGCTGGCGGTGACGCGCGGGCCGGTGATGGACGAGGTGAAGACCATGCGCCCGTAGCGCTGGGCCTGCATGGCGGGCAGCACGGCGCGGCAGGCATAGAAGCTGCCGGTGAGGTTTACGGCGAGGACACGCTGCCACTGCGCCGGCGAGGTTTCGGCGATCAGGCTTTCGGGATAGATGCCGGCATTCTGCACGAGAATGTCGATGCGTCCGAAGCGCGCCAGGGTGAAGGCCGCCAGGGCTTCCAGCGCCTCGGCGTCGGCGACGTCCACGCCCATGGACGTTGCCTCGCCCGGCAAGGCATCGGCCACCTCAGCGGCGCCCTGCGCGTTGAGGTCGGCGACGACGACGCTCGCCCCCTCGGTCGCCAGCCGGTGTGCAATGGCTCGTCCAATTCCCTGTGCCGCCCCGATCACGATCGCGGTGCGGCCGGCCATGCGCGCATGCATGCCTTGCTCCCTGTTCATGCCCGTCGGGAGCCGGCGGCGCGGTGCCGCCGGCCCGTCGTTCTTACTTGCAGGACGTCTTGTAGAAGGCGGCCTTGATGCTCGGCTCGTTCATGTTGGCGCGGGTCACGACCACCGACGGCAGGAAGTGGTCGTGCTGCACATCCGCCTTCTTCACCTCGCCGCGCAGGATGGCGGCGAGGTTCTTCACGGCGTCGTAGCCCATCTGGTAGGGCTCCTGGACGATGAGCGCGTCATAGACGCCGTCGCGCAGGTCGCGGATCTGCTGGGGGTCGGCGTCGAAGGACACCAGCTTGATCTTGCCGCGCAGGCCGGCTTCCAGAATGGCGGCGGAGGCGCCTTCGGCCGCGGCCGAATGGGTGACATACACCCCCTTGATGTCGGGATTGGCCTGGATGGCCGCCGCCACCTGCTGCGCCGCCTTGGTGGACGAGGTCTCGGGGTAGAGCACCGGCAGGATCTTCGCCTTGGGATTGGCCTTGCTGAAGCTGTCGATGAACCCCTTCACCCGGGCGTCGATGTCGGGAAGGCCCGGCCGCATGCCGACCACCACGAAGGTGCCTTCGCCGCCCGCGACCTCGCCCATCGCCTTGCCGGCGGCCTCGCCGCCGAGATAGTGGTTGGACTGGATGCTCTGGGTCTCCACCGGCTTGTCGAGCGGGGCATCGACGGTGATGACCGGCGTGCCCGCCTTCTCCAGCGCCTCGACCTGCGAGACCAGCGCGCCGCTGTCGGTGGGAGAGAGGATCACGCCCTCGGGCTTGAGCTGCAGGGCCGCGTCGATGAAGGGCTGCTGCTTGGCGATGTCCCAGTCCGGCGGGCCGTCCCAGGTCAGCTTCACGTCGAACTCGCCCGCGGCCTTCTCCGCCCCGCACTGCATGGAGGTGTAGAAGGGGATACCCACCTGTCCCGGCAGCGCCGCGATGGTGACCGTCTTGGCGGATGCCGGCACCGCCGCCAGCAGCACGATGGCTGCAACACCTGACTTCAACGCGCTCTTCATCAGCTGTTCTCCTGTGAGGAATCTGGAAGGTTGCTGTTCTTGTTTGGACGGCACGCGAACGGCTCAGCGGCTCATGCGCTGGCGGTTCTTCTGGTCGATGGCCACCGCGACGATGACGATGATTCCGACCACGATCAGCTGGTAGAAGGCGTCCACCCGCATGATGACGAGACCGGTGGCCAGCACGACCGGGATCAGCGCCCCGATCACGGTGCCGCTCATCGAGGCGACGCCGCCGAAGAGGCTGGTCCCGCCGATCACCGAAGCGGCGATGGCCTGCAGCGCATCGGTCTGGTGACCGGAGATGTTGGTGGTGGCGAAGCGCGAGATGTCGAGCATCGCCGCCGCCGCCGACAGGCAGCCCATCAGCACGAAGAGCGACAGCACGTGGCGGTCCACCGGGATGCCCGCCCGCCGCGCCGCTTCCGGCGAGGAGCCGATGGCCAGGGTGTGGGCGCCGAAGCGGGTCTTGGCGAGCACGAACCACAGCACCGCCAGCACGCCGGCCACGATCACCACCGGCATCGGCACCCCGCCGAGCACCCGGCGCACGGCAAAGCCGGTCTGCAGCGCGCGGGGTATGTCGGGAACATTGGCGCCATGGGTGATGACCAGTGCCATGCCGAGGCCGATCGCGGTCGTGGCGAGGGTGACGAGGAAGGAGGACAGCCTGAAGCGCGTCACCAGCACCCCGTTCACCGCCCCGAACAGCGCTCCCGACAGAAAGGCGACCGCCGTGCCCGCGGCAATGGCCAGGGCGAGGTTGGGGTAGTCGCCCATCGCGACCTCGTCCGGCGTTCCGGCGAGGGCGGTGATGGTCTTGCCGGCCAGCACCGAGGCCAGCACGACGTTGGAGCCGACCGACAGGTCCATCTGCCGGGCGCCGAGCAGGAAGGTCATGCCCGCGGCGAGAAGGGCAAGCTGCGCGGTGTTGAGCGCGATGGTGAAGAGGTTGTTCACGCTCAGGAACACGAAGTTCGGCGAGATCAGCGTGAAGCCGGCCACCAGCCCGATGAGGATGACGAACATCCAGAAGGCGGTGGCTTCCAGGACGCCCAGTCGGTGGCCGTGGGAGCCGGCCGGGAGGGAGGCGTCGCTCATCGTCGGGGTCTCCGCTGTCGGGGTTGCCGGTTCGGGGGAGGCGGGCGGGTTCGGGCTCATGCCGCCTCCCGGGCGCCGAGCATGATGTCGACGATGTCGCGCACGCTGACCTGCGCCGGCAGCACATTCGCCACCGCCCGGCCCTGCCGCATGACGATGATGCGGTCGGCGAGCTCCAGAACCTGCGGCAGGTCGTGGGAGATCAGCAGCACGGCGAGGCTGCGGGCGGCCGATTTGCGGATGGCCTCGTAGACCATGTCGCGCTGGCGGGCGCCGAGCGCGGCGGTCGGTTCGTCGAGCAGGATGGCATGGCGGGCCCATTTCAGCGCCCGGGCGATGGCCACGCCCTGCCGCTGGCCGCCGGACAGCGACTGGGTCGCCGCGCGATAGGACTTGATGCGCACGCCGAGCTCGACCAGCACGGCGTGGGACTCGTCCAGCATCCGGCGGCGGTCGATCATGCCGAGCCTGCCGCGCAGCCCCGGCTGCAGCAGTTCGCGACCGAGAAAGATGTTGGCGGGAATGCTGAGGTCCGGCCCGAGGGCGAGGTCCTGATAGACCGTCTCGATGCCGTAGCGCTGGGCGTCCTGGGTGGAGCGGAACGCGACGGCGCGCCCGCCGATCCGCAGTTCGCCGGCATCGGGAATATTCTCCCCGCTCAGCGTCTTCATGAAGGTCGACTTGCCGGCGCCGTTGTCGCCGACCACCGCCGTCACCTCGCCACGGCGGAGCGCGATGGAGACACCACGCAGCACATTGAGCGAGCCGAAATTCTTGACGATATCGACCGCTTCGATCGCGTAGCCGCCCTGCGTCGGGTCGGCCGCCTGTCCGCTCATGGAACCCCCTGGACCTCTCGGGTTGTCAGCGCGGCGCTGAGATACGTAATCGATTGCTTATTGCCATTCGCGGCGCAAGCCCGAATTTGCCGCCGGAGGTCTTCAGGCCGCGGAATTCTTCAAAATCCGATATGTTTGCTGCGGTTCTGTGCGTGTTGCTTGTCAATTGGACAGCGGCTGATGACGTGCTGTGCAGCCGCGGGTGCCACATTCCGCGCTGCCCTGTCAGTGCCGGTGTCCTGGCGCAAGCTGTTCTCTCACTTGCGTTTTGTCGCCGTCCTGGTGTTTAGTTAATCGATTGCAGCCCTTGAGGATTCCGCCGCTCCCATGCCACCACGCAGACCGACCATGCAGGATGTGGCGAAGGCCGCCGGCGTCTCCAGCGCGACGGTCTCGCGGGTCTTCTCCGGCCAGAAGGGGGCCATGTCGAACGAGACGGCCGAGCGGGTGCGCAAGGTCGCCGACGATCTCGGCTATGTCGTGAACACGCTCGCCGCCAGCCTGCGGGTCCAGCACACCAAGTCCGTCGGCCTCATCCTCGCCGACGTCGCCAATCCGTTTTTCGGCAAGCTGGCGAGCGGGGTCGAGAACACGCTGAGCGCGGCGGGCTTCGGCGTCATCCTGGGCAACTCCAGCAACCGGATCGAGGAAGAAACCCGGCTGCTGCGGCTGATGATGCAGAAGCAGGTGGACGCCATCATCCTCGCCAGCGTCGCCAGCAATGGCGAGCATTTGCGCGATGTGCTCGGCCAGGGCCAGACCATCATCCTCGTCGACAGCGACCTGCCGGGCACCCCGCTCGATGCCGTGGTGATCGACAACCGCGCCGCCGCCGCGCACGCGGTCGGCCACCTCCTCGATCTCGGCCATCGGCGCATCGCGATCGTCTGCGGCCCGATGACCGCTTCCTTCGACCGGGAGCGCCTCGAAGGCTATCGCGCCGCCTTCCGCCAGCGCGGGCTGGAGCCCCCGGAAGATCTCGTGCTCTACGGCGATTCCACCTATGACGGCGGCAAGGCGGCGGTGGAGGAGATGCTCCTCAGCGAGGCGCGCCCCACCGCGCTGTTCGCCTCGAACAACCTCATGACCATCGGCACGCTGGCGGCGCTGCACGAGGTCGGGCTCGCCATTCCCGGCGACATCTCGGTGGTCGGCTTCGACGACCTCGAATGGTACGCGATCTTCAAGCCCCGCATCACCGCCGTCGCCCAGCCGGCCTTCGCCATCGGGCGGACCGCGGCCCGCCGCCTGCTCGATCGCCTGAAGCTCGCCACCACTCCGCCGCCGCGCCGCTTCGTGCTGAACACCGACCTCATCGTGCGCGACAGCACCGCGCCCCTCCATTCCACGCCCTGATGCCGGCCGATGCCGGATCACCCGAGAGCTTCCCATGCCCGACTTCCCCGTCATTGACGCGCATGTGCATTTCATCGCCCCCGGGCGGCTGTCCTACCCGTGGCTGGCCACCGTTCCGGCGATCGACGCCCCCCACGGCCCGACGCAGTACCGTGCCGCCACCGGCAGGACGGTGGTCGACAGGCTGCTCTTCGTCGAGGTCGATGCCCGGCCGGAGGATCGCTTCGCCGAGATGGCCTATGTCGCCGAACTCCGGGCCGAAGAGCCGCGCCTTGCCGGCGTCGTCGCTTCCGCGCTGCTGGAGCGCGGCGCGGCGGCTGCCGAGGAGATCGAGCGGCTGCGGGCGCTTGGGCGGCTCAAGGGCATCCGCCGGCAGATCCAGAACCGCAGCGAACCCGGCTGGTGCCTCGCCGCGCCGTTTCTGGAGGGCGTGCGGATGCTGGCCCGCTACGACCTGCCCTTCGACATCTGCATCAAGCATCATCAATTGGCGGAGGCCACCGAACTGGTGCGGCGCTGCCCGGAGGTGACCTTCGTGCTGGATCACATCGCCAAGCCGCCCATCGCGGCCGGCGGGCTCGAGCCGTGGGCCACCGGGCTGCGGGCCATGGCCGCGCTGCCGAATGTGGTGTGCAAGATGACCGGGGTGACCACCGAGGCGGATCACGCCTCCTGGCGGCACGAGGACGTCCGCCCCTATATCGACCACGCCTTCACATGCTTCGGCACCGAGCGCATGCTGTTCTGCAGCGACTGGCCGGTCATCAACCTGTCGGACAGTTTCGAGGGGTGGGTCGCGACGCTCGACCGCGTGCTGGAGGGCGTCAGCGCCGAGGCCCGCCGCGCCTTCTACCGCGACAACGCCATTCGCACCTATCGTCTTGAGGTTTGAAGCGGGGACGTCGCACCCGAACGGGCGGCTCAGCCCGCCGCCGTTTCCCCGGCGAGCTGGGCGCGCAGCGCCATCAGCAGCCGGCCGAGATGATTGTCGCCCGCGCCCTCGAACAAGCCCCAGAAGCGGGCCACGGGACTGTCCTCCGGCGACCACTCGACGAGGGTGGCCGTCCCGGTCGACAGCAGCAGGCTGCGGAACGGCTCGTCGGCGAATTTCGCCCGGAGAATGCGGGCCATCACCGAAAGCTGCCCGGTTTCCCAGCCGGGTGTCGTCTGTTCCGCGGTGAGGGCATCGCCCGCGGCGGCGCTCAGCTCCGGCGTCGGAGCCGCCGCCAGCCAGGCCTTCATCTCCGCCTCGCGAGCCCGGTAGACCTGGAAGGCATGCTCCGGGGTCGCATAGGTTACGCCCTCGAACCGCAGGGGCACGGGGTGAAGGTTGCTGAGGCCGCAGAACGGGCCGCGGCGGGGATCATAGAACCGAATGACGGACACGACATCACCGTTGACAAGGCGGACGGAGGTGGGGATTGTCAACGTAATCGATTACGTTCGTCAAGGATGCCCTGTGTGATCAAGCTTGCCGATGTGGAGGCCGCCGCCGCGCGGATCGCGCCGATGATCCGCCGGACGCCGCTGCTCCGGTTCGACCGGGCGCGCGAGCCGTTCTGTGCCAACGACCTGTTCCTGAAGCTCGAATTTCTGCAGCCGACCGGCTCCTTCAAGGCGCGTGGCGCGACCAACAAGCTGCTCACCACCCCGAAGGAGGCGCTGGCCAGCGGCGTCGTCACCGCCTCGGGCGGCAATCACGGTCTCGCCGTCGCCCGGGCCGCCTATGTCAGCGGCGTGGCGGCCACCATCTTCGTGCCGAGCGCGGTGACGGCGGAAAAGCATCAGCGCCTGTTGAGCTGGGGTGCGGATGTCCGCGTGGTCGGCACGGTGTTCGACGAGGCGAACGAGGCGGCGCAGGCCTTCGCCCGCGAGCGCGGCGCCGCCTTCTTCCACCCCTTCGCCGATCCGGCGGTCGTTGCCGGGCAGGGCACGATCGGCCTCGAAATCCTCGAAGACCTGCCGGACGTCGACGTCATCATCATCGCCATCGGCGGCTGCGGCCTCATGGCCGGCATCGCCACGGCGGTGAAGGCACTGAAGCCCTCGGTGCGGCTGGTCGGGGTCGAGCCGGAAGGCTCGCCGACGCTGCACGATTCGCTCGCCGCCGGCCGGGTGGTGCGCTTGCCCAAGGTGACCACCCGCGTCGCGACCATGGCCTGCGGGCGGACCGACGATCGTGTCTTCGATACCGTGCGCCCGGCGGTCGATCACATCGCGCTGGTTTCCGATGAGGAGATGGCCGCCGCGGCGCGGCGGCTTTGGGACGAACTCGGCATCGCCGCCGATCTGAGCGGTGCGGCGGCGCTGGCGGGTCTCGCCTCCAACCGGATCGCGCTCCGGCCGGGCGAGACGGTGTGCGCGCTGGTCTGCGGCGCCGGCAGCGACATTTTCCGCTGACCGACGCGATCGGGCCGGGCGCCCCCGCGTTCCGGCCCGCAGCGCGAACGCGCTGAGGCCAGCGGAAAGGGGCGCGCCGCGTCCGGTCAGGCACGTCGATTTCAAAGAAAGCGCACCGTGGCGCGGGCCCACTCTACTCGAAGAAATCCTCGTCGATTTTCTTGACGTGCAGCACCTCCTCGATCCGGCATCCGACATTGTGACGTATCATCAGTCGGGCCAGATGCTCGCCATTGACCAGCACAATGCGTTTGCTGAGGTAATCGGCCGTCTGGCGGGCGCTTTCGGTGAAGGTCGAGGTCGTGACAAAAAGGCCCTTGGCGGCCTTGTGCCGGTCGAGACTGCCGAAGAAGTCGCGGATCGCGCCCGACCCGACACTGTTGCCGGATGCGTAACGCTTGGCCTGGATATAGACGCGATCCAGCCCCAGAGCGTCCTGATCGATCACCCCGTCCACGCCATCATCCCCGCTGCGCCCGAGCGCCCGGCCGGCCTCGGCGGCGGATCCACCATAGCCCATGGCGAGGAGCAGATTGACGATGAGCCGTTCGAAGAATTCCGGCGGGGCCAAGCGCACACGGTCCAGCAGTTCCTCGGCCAGTGCGGTCTCGATCCGCCGATGGGCGGCACGCATCACCTCATCGGGTGTCTGTTCGACCGCCATGGGCGGCGCTGCAAGGGTCAGATCGACCGCCGCCGCCACCGCCCGCGTCAACGCATCGGCCGGTTCGGCCGGTTCAGCGGCGCGCGCGGTAAACTGCCGGAACTCGTCGAAGCGGGATAGAAAACGGTTGTCTATCCGGTCGGGATTGTCGGCAAGCACGGCGCTGCCGCGGGGGGTAAGGCGGAAGTGGCCGCGCCGGGTACTCTCCACAAGACCGGCCTTGGCGAGATAGGTCTTGGCCCAATGGACGCGGTTGGCAAAGACTGTTTGCCGGCCGGACGCCAGAAGGGTCGCTCGCGCGCCGTCACTGAGGCCCAGCTCACCGGCCAGGCGCTCAACGACCGCGCCGATGCGCTGTTCGCCGCGCGCCGCCGCGCGCAGCACCGGCAGCATCAGGCTCTGATAATCGGGAACGTCGTCCGTGGCACTCAACCCCATCCCTCCAATACCTTGGCGAAGAGAGGACGGAGCAATACACATTACCGACGCAACTTCCACAGGCGGGCCGTTGGAGAGTTTGGACGGGCCTTCGCGGTCTTCGTGACGGCGGGGGCACCATGTCGGGCGACGCCACAGGCCCCAGCCCTGCGGCCCGCGAGGCGGGCGGGGCATTGGCGTGGGCCAAGAAAGGTCAGCTAAAGCCGTGGACGGATGATGGGCAAGCCGCCGGTGCGGACAGGCGAGTCACCGGACAGTGCTGGGCGGCCTGAAAGCAAGGATCGGGAAAACAGAGGCGCCACCGAGGGTGGATAAATGGCTCCCTGAGCAGGACTCGAACCTGCGACCATTCGATTAACAGTCGAACGCTCTACCAACTGAGCTATCAGGGAACAGGGGCGCCTCGCGGTGAGGCGTCGCCGTCTGTGGTGGGGCGTATAGCAACGCCGGGCGGGTTTGTGAAGCCGCCCGGCGTCGATTTCCGGGGATGGCGCAAGCCCGGGGACAGGGCTGTGGATGACGGCCCCGATCCCGAACCCTCAGGCGAGCAGGCGCTCGCGCTGGTCGGCGAACTGCAGCTGGTGGAAGTTGAAGTAGCGGCCGCGCCGCGCCAGCAGCTCGTCGTGGCGGCCGAATTCGACCACCCGGCCGCTGTCGACCACGCAGATGCGGTCAGCGTTCACCACCGTCTGCAGGCGGTGGGCGATGACGAGGGTGGTGCGGTCGATCTGCAGCGTGCGCAGCGCCTTCTGCACCTCGGCTTCCGATTCGCTGTCGAGCGCGGCGGTCGCCTCGTCGAGCAGCAGGATCGGCGCGTTCTTGAGGAAGGCGCGGGCGATGGCGATGCGCTGGCGCTGGCCGCCGGAGAGCTGGGTGCCGTGCTCGCCGACCTTGCTGTCATAGCCGTCGGAGAAGCTCATGATGAAGTCATGGGCGTGGGCGTTGCGGGCCGCCTGCTCGATCTCCTCGAGGCTCGCCCCGGGCCGGCCGAAGGCGATGTTCTCGCGGATGGTGCCGGAGAACAGGAACACGTCCTGGCTGACATAGGCGACCGAGTCGCGCACGGAGCGGCGGGTGACGCGCTCGATCTCCTGGCCGTCAATGGCGATGCGCCCGCTCGAGGGGTCGTAGAACCGCTCGATCAGGTTCATCACCGTGGTCTTGCCGCCGCCCGAGGGGCCGACCAGCGCCGTGGTCTGCCCGGCCTCGGCCACGAAGGAGAGGCCGCGCAGCACCGGCTCGTTCTCGCGATAGCCGAACACCACGTCCTCGAAGTCGATGCGGCCTCTGGCGACCTTCAGCTCCGGCGTGCCGGGAGGGTCCAGCTCGGTCGGCTTCATGTCCAGCACGTCGAACAGCAGGCGCGCGCCGAGCAGCTGGCCGGCGAGGTCGATGTTCAGGCGGGCGAGCCGCTTGGCCGGCTCGTAGGAGAGCAGCAGGGCGGTGATGACCGAGAAGAACTCGCCCGGGGTGCGCCCGCCGTGCAGCACGCTCCAGCCGGCATACATGATGACGAGGGCGATGGCGCAGCCGGCGAGCGCTTCCATCAGCGGGCCGGATTGCGACTGCGCCTGGGTCATGCGGTTGGAGGCGCGCTCCAGCGAGTCGATGCGCTGCGACATGCGGGCGCGCAGCTCGTCCTCCATGTTGAAGGACTTGACGGTGCGGATGCCCTGGAAGGCCTCGATCGAGTCCGCCATGATCTGCACCGCGCCGTGGAACTCGCGGTCGAAGATCTTGCGCACCTTGCGGATGAGGCTGCGCACGCCCGCCACCGCGACCGGCATGACCACGAGGCCGATGGCGGCCATCACCGGGTCCTGCAGGATCATCACCGCGGTGAGGCCGATGACCGAGAGCAGGTCGCGGCCGAGGCTGGTGATGATGAGGTTCAGCACGTTGCGCGCCGCCTGGGCGCCCTGGTTGAACCGGAGGGAAAGCTCGGCGGTGTGGCTGCGGGCGAAGAACGCCACGTCCTGCTGGAGCAGGCGCTCCAGCACGCGCTTCTGGTTGTCGGCCACGATGCGGTTGCCGACATGGGCGAGCGTCACCGCCTGGCCGTAGGCCGAGAAGCCCTTCACCACGCTCAGCAGGAAGACGGCGCCGGACAGCAGCCAGATCATCGTCGAGTTCTGCTCGACGAAGATGCGGTTGATCACGGTGCCCATGAGGTAGGCCAGCCCCGAGGTGGTGCCGGCCATGATGCCCATGAAGACGAAGGAAAGCGCGTAACCCTTCCAGTGACGGCGACCGTCGGTCAGGAAAAGGCGGGCGATCGTGTTCCGCGTCTCCGGGGAAACGATCTTGGCCGCAGACACGAGGAATTTCGGTAGGGGCATCAGGCTGTCCTTCACGGCGTCCGGCGGTTCTGGCGCGAGATCAGGTGCCTGCGGCGCGCCGGAATACCGGACAATCGGCTTTCATCAACCCCGAGCCATGGACGATGTCAAATAGGCCGGGAACGAAAGCATGATGATGCTGCAATGCGGCCACAGCCCCCGCTGGCCGCTCGTCGTCTCGCTGGCCCGGTCCGCTGCCGGGCGACATGCGCCGCCGTGCCGCATCAGCGACGACGGCGGCGCATGGGCCGCATGGAGGCCACGGAGGGAATCGAACCCCCGTACGCGGATTTGCAGTCCGCTGCGTAACCACTCCGCCACGTGGCCGAGGCGGTCGCTTTGCTGTCGGCGACACCGAAGCGACGCGGCCTCATAACAGAGCCCCGGACGAACGGCAACGCATCCCCGCACGCTTGATCCCTTCCCGGCGTCACCGCCTGTGGATGCCGGAGCGCGCGCGGCGCGAAGGACGAGCGGGGGCGGCTGGGTGCCGGGGCGCGCGGGCGGGACGACGCACGCGCAACGTTGCATGCCGCTTGGCATGCGCAGCGATGCATGCCGCCGGCGGCCGGCTGCGGGCAGCCCGTGCGTGAGCGGCGGGCTCGAGCGGCGGGCTCTTGCAATACGCGCGCACCTGCAGCAATTGTCTCGCTGAGACGCTCCACCCCGCCGCCAAGGTTGTTCCGATGATCGATTTCGCCGAGATGCGCCGCGCCATGGTCGACGCGCAGGTGCGTGCCAATGACGTGACCGATCTGCGCATCGTCGGCGCGATGATGGAGACGCCGCGCGAGCGCTTCGTGCCGGCCAGCCTGCGCAACTTCGCCTATATCGACGACGACCTGCTGGTGAAGGAGGGGCGTCCCTCCCGCTACCTGATGGAACCGATGGTGCTGGCCAAGCTGCTGCAGGCCGCCGATGTCGGCCCGCAGGACCTCGTGCTCGATGTCGGCGCGGGAACCGGCTATTCCACCGCCATCCTCTCCCGCCTCGCCGGACAGGTCGTGGCGCTGGAAGAGGATGCCGAGCTGGCGGCCCAGGGATCGGCCGTCATCGTCGATCTCGGCCTGCTCAACGCCGCCTTCGTGCATGGGCCGCTGACCGCCGGCTGGTCGCGCGAGGCCCCTTACGACGTCATCCTCCTCAATGGTTCGGTGGACGCGGTGCCCCCGGCGCTGCTGGCGCAGCTCAAGCCGGGCGGCCGGCTCGTGGCCGTGGTCGGCGCCGGCCGCGCCGGCCGGGCGACGGTCTTCAGCAACACGCAGGGCGGCATCGGCTCGCGCATCGTGTTCGATGCCGGCGTGCCGCTCCTGCCCGGTTTCGAAGCCAAGCCGGCCTTCGTGTTCTGAGGCATTGCGGGAGAGCTGTGGCGATTGTGCCGCGCATGCGGCAAATCGGCGGCGGAACCAAACCGACTGGTTCACATGCCGTAGAAGCCCACCTATTCTCCTGCTTCGTCAAGCAGTCGAGGAGCGTCCCATGCAGGCGCTTCCGGCACTTTTTGCGTACGCAGGGGTTTGAGCCATGTGGCATCGTGCGACCGGGGGCAAGGTCGTCGCGTCAGCGGCGTTCGCGTTATTTCTAGGAACTGCCTTTCCGGCCGCTGCACAGACGCTCGATCAGGCTCTGGCCGCCGCCTACATGAAGAATCCGAATCTGAACTCGCAGCGTGCGGCCACCCGCGCGACCGATGAGTATGTGCCGATCGCCCTTTCGGGCTACCGGCCCCAGGTTTTCGGCAGCGCCTATGCCGGGCAGCAGTGGACCGAGAGCCGAATCTCGGTGTCGAACACCATCGCCAGCGGCACGGTCACCAACCGGTCGAATCTCTCGCCGACGGGCTATGGCATCACCATCGCCCAGACCATCTATGACGGACTCAAGACCGCGAGCTCGGTGCGTAGCGCCGAGGCGCAGGTGAAGGGCCAGCGCGAGCTGCTCCGCAACACCGAGCAGACCGTGCTGCTGGACGCCGCCACGGCCTATATGAACGTGCTGCAGAACTCGGCGCTTCTCGAGCTCAGCAAGCAGAACCTGCAGGCCTTCCAGGAAGAGCTGCGCGCCACCAACGACCGATTCGCGGTCGGCGAAGTGACCCGCACCGACGTGGCGCAGGCCCAGGCCAGCGTCGCCAGCGCCGAAAGCCAGCTCGCCGAGGCGGAAGCCAACCTGAACACCGCGCGGGCGACCTTCTATCAGGTCATCGGCCTGCAGCCGGTGAAGCTCTCGCCGGGCAAGCCGATCGACAACCTGCTGCCGCGCACGCAGGACCTCGCCATCTCGCAGGGGCTTTCCACCCATCCGGCGGTGAAGGCCGCCGAGTTCTCGGTGGATGCGGCGCTGCAGAACGTGAAGGTGGCGGAAGCCGCCCTGTCGCCCACCCTGACGCTGAACGGCTCGGCGGGTCAGGACTACAACAACTCCTCGTCGGTGGAGCTTTCCACCTCCGCCTCGATCGGCCTCAATCTTTCGGTGCCGATCTATCAGGGCGGCGGCGAGTTCGCGAGCATCCGCCAGTCGAAGGAACTGCTCGGCCAGCAGCGCATCGAGGTGGACGTGAACCGTGCCCAGGTCCGGGCGAATGTCGTGCAGTACTGGGGCGCCCTGGTCGCCGCCAAGTCGGCCATCCAGTCGGCCCAGGCCTCGGTGGCGGCGAACGAGATCGCGCTCAAGGGCGTGCGCGAGGAATGGCGCGTCGGCCAGCGCACCACGCTCGACGTGCTGCAGCAGACCACCGACCTGTTCAACGCCCGCGCAAATCTCGTCGTCGCCCAGCGCGACCGGGTGGTCGCCTCCTTCGCGCTGCTTTCGGCCTCGGGCAACCTGAACTCCAAGTCCCTTGGCCTGAAGGTGAACACCTACAACCCGGTCGTGCATTACGATCAGGTGCGGGACGCCTGGTTCGGCGTGCGCACGCCGGACGGCCAGTAACGCCCTCTCTGCCGGGGACCGGCGTCGAAAACCGAGGCGTCTTCTCGCGCAACGCTCTCGCCGCCGGCTTGCCCGGCGGCGGGTTGGGGGTCGTGACCGGCGGTGCAGGGGGCGTGCGCTCGGTCTGAACCGTGCAAACCCGGCTGCCGCGGACCCGGGACCTCGTCCGCGCCGTCTTCATCCCCAAAGTGTCGGCAGGGCCCGATGGTGCCGCCTTCGGTGCGGTGCGATAGTTCAGTCACGACGTCAATGATTCGCCGAGCAGGGGCGGCCGGGTGTGTTCGCCGGGCCGTGGGGCTCGGGCGTCTGCTCGACCCAGGGATAGCCTCATGTCCGCGACCGCCAGGGCCGTCGACCCCTCCATGGAGGAGATTCTCGCCTCCATTCGCCGCATCATCACCGACGAGCTGCCGCCGCGCGCGGTGCTGAGCGCCACCGAGGTCGCGACCCGCGTCGGCCAGTCCGGTGCGCGCCCGGTGCCGGTTCCACGCGAGACGGCGGCTGGCGAGGACGGTGCCGACGAGCGCGTCGCGGCGGCCGATGAGGTGGAGGATGAGGGTGATCTCGCGGCGGCGGCCGTGAAGGCCACCCCCGCCTCGGTCGCGGAGGGCGCAGCCTCGCCCCGACCGGCGCAAGCCACCTCCGATTCTCCTGCCGTACCCGCTTCACGGACCGTGGCGGCGCCCGCCGCCCCTGCACGGTCTCCGGCCTCCGCCCCGACCGCAATTCCGCCCCGCCCGGTGCCCGCCAGCTTCGAGGAGCGGCTGCGGCCGTCCTCCGTCGCGGCGGAGCTGGCGCGGCTGGAGCGGGAGGCGGAAGCGGCGGGGCAGGGCACCGGCGGCGCGGCCGTCTTTTCCCAGCCCGTATCCGCCGCGATCCCGTCCCGCGCCGAACCCGCGGCCGGCGCGGAGATTCCGGCCCGTCCCGCCGCCATTCCCGTGGGAATGGCGCGGCCCGACAGCCCGGCCGCACCGCCGATGACCCCCGCTTCCCGCTTTGGCGAACCGCCGCAGGCGGCGGGAGCCAGCGCGATGCCGGCCGCGCGGCCGGCCTTCGCCGAGCCGCGCCCGGCGGACCCGGCCCGTCCGGTTCTTCCGCCGCGCGCGCCGCTGACCAGCGCCACCTACCAGCCGCGGCCGCCCTACACCGCGACGCCGTCCGCTTCGCTGCTGTCGCCGGGCGCCACCGCCTCCGCCAGCGCCGCCTTCGCCGCCCTCAGCCGGCCGCAGCCGGCGGTGCCGGCGGGCTCCACGGCCGGCGCGGCGGGGCGCAGCCTGGAGGAGGTCGTGGTCGAGGCGATGCGCCCCATGCTGAAGAGCTGGCTGGACGAGAACCTGCCGGAACTGGTGGAGCGCCTCGTGCGCGCCGAGATCGAGCGGATCGCCCGCGCCGACCAGTAGGCCCCCGTCGACCCGGCCCCGGCGCCCCCGCGCACCGGGCCCCGCCGCCATCCGTGGTGCCTCGCGCCGGCGATGGCCACGGCGAAGTTGATTTCGCCGCGCGCCTCTGGTTTGTCTCGGCTCCGTTTCAAGCGCTTCGGAGCCGTCATGCTCGACAACAGGTTCGATCCCGCCGCCGTCGAAGGCCGCATCTATCAGGCATGGCTGGACGCCGAGGCGTTCAAGGGCGGCCGCCCGGAACGCGCCGGCGCCGAACCCTTCTGCATCGTGATTCCCCCGCCCAACGTCACCGGCTCGCTGCATATGGGCCACGCGCTCAACAACACGCTGCAGGACATCCTGTGCCGGTTCGAGCGCATGCGCGGCAAGGACGTGCTGTGGCAGGTCGGCACCGACCATGCCGGCATCGCGACCCAGATGGTGGTGGAACGCCAGCTCGCCGAGCGCCAGCTTCCCGGCCGCCGGGAGATGGGGCGCGAGGCCTTTGTCGAGAAGGTGTGGGCGTGGAAGGAAGAGTCCGGCGGCACCATCATCGGCCAGCTCAAGCGGCTCGGCGCCTCCTGCGACTGGTCGCGCGAGCGCTTCACCATGGACGAGGGGCTCTCCCGCGCCGTGGTGAAGGTCTTCGTGCGGCTCTACAAGGAAGGGCTGATCTACAAGGACAAGCGGCTGGTGAACTGGGACCCCAAGTTCCAGTCCGCGATCTCCGATCTCGAGGTGCTGCAGGTCGAGGTGAAGGGCCATCTCTGGCACCTGCGCTATCCCCTGGCCGACGGCGTGACCTATGACCACCCGGTCGAGTTCGACGCCGATGGCCAGCCCACGCTGTACGAGAAGCGCGACTACATCGTCGTCGCCACCACCCGGCCGGAGACCATGCTCGGCGACACCGCCGTGGCGGTGCACCCGGAGGATCCGCGCTATCTCGGCCTCGTCGCCCAGGGCGCGAAGGTGCGGCTGCCGCTGGTCGGCCGGCTGATCCCGATCGTTCCCGACAGCTATTCCGACCCCACCAAGGGCACCGGCGCGGTGAAGATCACCCCGGCGCACGACTTCAACGATTTCGAGGTCGGCCGCCGGCACGACCTTGCCATGATCAACGTGCTCGACGCCGAGGCGCGGCTGGCGCTCGCCGGCAACGATGCCTTCCTCGAGGGCGCCGTCGCCGGGCCGGAGCTGGATGTCGTGCTGGCGCTGGACGGCCAGAGCCGCGAAGCCGGCCGCAAGGCCGTCGTCGCGCTGATGGAGGAGCGCGGCCTGCTCGACCGCATCGAGCCGCACACCCACATGGTACCCCATGGCGACCGCTCCAACGTCGTCATCGAGCCCTGGCTGACCGACCAGTGGTATGTCGACGCCCACACCCTGGCCCAGCCGGCGCTGGCGGCGGTGCGCGAGGGGGCGACCTCCTTCGTCCCGAAGAACTGGGAGAAGACCTATTTCGAATGGCTGGAGAACATCCAGCCCTGGTGCGTCTCCCGTCAGCTCTGGTGGGGCCACCAGATTCCGGCGTGGTACGGGCCGGACGGCACCGTCTTCGTCGAGGAGACCGAGGAGGAGGCGGTCGCCGCCGCGCTGGCGCACTGCGTGCAGGCCGGCATCATCTCCGATGCCGAGGCGCGCGAGCTGGCGGCGGACCCGGAGAAGCGCGCGGGCCTCATCAGTCGCGACGAGGATGTGCTCGACACCTGGTTCTCCTCGGCTCTGTGGCCGTTCTCCACGCTCGGCTGGCCGGACGAAACCGCCGAGCTCGCCCGCTTCTACCCCACCTCGGTGCTGATCACCGGCTTCGACATCATCTTCTTCTGGGTCGCCCGGATGATGATGATGGGCCTGCACTTCATGGACGGCGAGGCGCCGTTCAAGGACGTCTACATCCACGCCCTCGTCCGCGACGAGAAGGGCGCGAAGATGTCGAAGTCGAAGGGCAACGTCATCGACCCGCTGTCGCTGATCGACCAGTACGGCGCCGACGCGCTGCGCTTCACCCTGGCGGCGATGGCGGCGCAGGGCCGCGACATCAAGCTCGCCACCTCGCGGGTCGAGGGCTACCGCAACTTCGCGACCAAGCTGTGGAATGCCGCGCGCTTCGCCGAGATGAACGGCTGCGTCCGCGTCGCCGGCTTCGATCCCGCGACGGTGGCGGCGACGCTGAACCGCTGGATCGTCGGCGAGGCGGAGCGGGCCGGTTCCGACATCACCGCGGCGCTGAAGGACTACCGCTTCAACGAGGCGGCGGGGGCGGCCTACCGCTTCGTCTGGAACATCTACTGCGACTGGTACCTCGAACTCGCGAAGCCCGTCTTCACCGGGCAGGACGAGGCGCTGAAGGCGGAGACGCGGGCGACCGCCGCCCATGTTCTCGACGAGATCCTGAAGCTGCTGCACCCCTTCATGCCCTTCCTCACCGAGGAGCTGTGGGCCCGCACCGCCGAGCAGGGCCCGGCGCGGGACTCGCTGCTGGCGCTGGCCGCGTGGCCGGCCGGCACCGGGCTGGAGGCGCCCGACGCCGAAGCCGAGCTTGGCTGGCTGGTCGATCTCGTCACCGAGGTGCGCTCGGTGCGCGCCGAGATGAACGTGCCGGCCGGCGCCCAGCTCCCGCTGGTGCTGGTGGGCGTCGATGCGGCCACGCGGGAGCGGGCGGAGCGCTGGAACGACGCCCTGCTGCGGCTCGCCCGTCTTTCCAGCGTCACCTTCGCCGGGGAAGCTCCGGCGGGGGCGGTGCAGATCGTGGTGCGCGGCGTCGTGGCGGCGCTGCCGCTCGCCGGCGTCATCGACATGGCGGCCGAGCTGAACCGGCTCAACAAGGAGCTTTCCAAGGCCCAGGACGACATCGCCCGGGTCGACGCCAAGCTCGGCAACCCCGACTTCATCGCCCGTGCCAAGGAAGAGGTGATCGAGGAGCAGCGCGAGCGCCGCGAGGCGGCGGAAGCGCGCGCCGGGAAGATCCGCGAGGCACTGGGCCGGCTCGGCGCGGCGGCCTGACGCCGCGCGGGGAGGGGAGAGGGCCGTGCCGTTCATCACCAGCTTCAATGCCGCCGATTTCCTCTCCACCGCCATCAGCCTGCTGGTCGCCTTCGGGCTCGGCGCGCTGATCGGGCTGGAGCGGCAGTACCGCCAGCGCACGGCGGGACTGCGCACCAATGTGCTGGTCGCGATCGGCGCCTGCCAGTTCGTGGACATGGCGATGCACCTTGCCGGGCCAGACGGCGCGGTGCGGGTCATCGCCTATGTCGTCTCGGGCATCGGCTTTCTCGGCGCCGGCGTCATCATGAAGGAGGGCGCCAATGTGCGCGGCCTCAACACCGCGGCGACGCTGTGGTGCTCGGCGGCGGTGGGCGCCTGCGCGGGCGCCGATCTGGTGGCGCAGGCGGTGCTGCTGACGGCCTTCGTGCTGGCCGGCAACACCATGCTGCGGCCGCTGGTGCAGCGGCTCGAGCGCATGCCCCGCCATGCCGAGTTCGGCGAGGCGTCCTATGAAGTGGTGCTGATGGTGAAGGCGGAACTGGCGGCGGAGCTTCAGGACCGACTGGCGAAGCTGCTGGACGCGGCGAAATACCCCGCCAGCAATATCGAGGCGGAGGAGCGCGGCGAGAGCCTTGCCGAGCTGACGGCGACGCTGGTCGCGACCTCGGTGCGGCCGGAGGACCTCAACGCCGCCGTGGCCCAGCTCCGCCAGCTTCCGGGCGTGACCAGCGCCGGCTGGTCCACCAGGATCGCCGACTGATGCGCGGTCCCGTGCGCGCGGCGCCCCGGCCCCCGCGAGGGCGGCCGTCAGGCCTGCGGCTGGTGCGGCTCGGGCGGGGTCGGCTCTCCCGCCACCTCGACCAGCCGGTCGATCTCCCGGCGCAGCAGCTCGATCACGTCGGCAGCCTCGGAAAGCTGGTTCTCGACCTGTTCGGGCGCTTGGGCGGCGATGTCGGCGGCCATGGCGCGAAGGCGTTCGACGATGTTGCTGCTCGGCATTGCATTTCTCCTCGGCTGCGGTCCGATATTACCGAGCTCTACAACAGCGCGGTGACAGGCGCGAGAGGTGGAGCCGGCCCGGACCTTGAACCGGGGGCGTCCGGGATCGCTGGCAAGGTCATGGCGCGGGCGTCCACAAGATTGTGACGTCGCAGCAACACAACGGATCATTAACCCTTTCGAAAGGAACCTTGAGGGTTGGCGCCGCGAAGCCGCCACAAACCGGCACGAAATCCGTCTGAGACGTAGCGGACATTAACGATCGGGCGCCAAGCTCGCGTCACGCTGCTGCCGGGAACCGTGCTTGAAATGGGCGTTACCACCACCATCGATAAGGCGAGGCTGCCGGTCCGGCGCGTGACCGACGGTGCGTGCTGCGTGCCGCGCCGCTTCCACCTGCGGGCGGTGGGATCGACGCGTGAGCCGGCCCTCCTGCCGGGGTCTCGCGCGCGGGACCTCTCCGACCGCGTGTGGCTGGCGGCGCTCCTGGCGCTGCTGCTCGCGCCGCTTCCCGTCAGCGCCTTCGACGGCAACACCGAGTCGTCCCCCGCGCCGGGCGCCCCTGCGGCGACGGCGGCTGCCCGGCCGCTGGAGGAGGCGGTGCGCCTCGGCACCCGGGCGCTGCGCTCGGGCGAGACCGAGAAGGGTATCGATTCCCTGCGCTACGCCGCCGAGCAGGGCCACCCCGGGGCGCAGTGGAAGCTTGGCCGCATGTATGCGGATGGCGAGGGCGTCGCCCGCGACCAGATCAAGGCGTTCGAGTACTTCACCCAGATCGCCAACATGCACGCCGACGACAACCCCTCGGCGCCGCAGGCCCGCTTCGTCGCCGACGCCTTCGTCGCGCTCGGCAGCTACTACATGACCGGCATTCCCAACAGCAAGGTGCGCCGCGACTTCGGCCGCGCCCGCGACATGTTCGCCTATGCCGCGTCCTATTTCGGCGACCCCGACGCCCAATACGAGCTGGCGCGGCTCTATATCGACGGCACCGGCGTGCAGCGCGACCCGCGCTTTGCCGCCCGCTGGCTCGGCCTTGCCGCGCAGAAGGGCCAGTACCGCGCCCAGGCCGCCCTCGGCGGGCTGCTGTTCAAGGGCGATGACGGGGTGCCGCGGCAGGCGGCGCGCGGGCTGATGTGGCTCACCCTCGCCCGCGACGCCGCGGCCGGCGGCGACGACAAGTGGATCGTCGATCTCTATGACGAGGCCTTCAGCGCGGCCAGTTCCGATGAGCGGGCGCTGGCGCTGGTCTATCTCGAGCAGCACCTGAAGGTCGACCGCTAAGGCCCGGCGCCGCCGGCCGCCAATGCCACCCGGCGTCGCGCCTCAGCCGCGCGGGGCGATGTCGAGGTCGATCCAGACCGGGACATGGTCGGACGGCTTTTCCCAGCCCCGGGTGTGGCGGTCGATGCCCGCCGCCTTCAGGAGGCCCGCCGCTTGCGGCGACAGCAGTAGGTGGTCGATGCGGATGCCGTTGTTCCGCGGCCAGGCGCCGGCCTGATAGTCCCAGAAGGTATAGAGCCCGGGCGCGTCGCTCACCGCGCGCAGCGCGTCGGTCAGGCCGAGATTCAGCAGTTCCTGGAAGGCCGCCCGCGTCTGCGGCAGGAACAGCGCGTCGCCCGCCCAGGCGGCGGGGTCGTGCACATCGGCGGGGGTGGGGATGACGTTGTAGTCGCCGGCCACGACGAACGGCTCCTCCAGCGCCAGCCGCTGCGCCACCAGCGTCTTGAGCCGCTTCATCCAGCCGAGCTTGTAGCCGTATTTCTCGGTGTCGGGCGGGTTGCCGTTGGGCAGGTAGATGCCGCAGACCCGCACCACGCCGGTCGCGGTGGACACCACCACCTCGATGAAGCGCGACTGCACGTCGCTGTCGTCGCCCGGCAGGCCGGTCGTCACCTCGTCGATGGGGTGGCGCGAGAGGATGGCGACGCCGTTGAAGCCCTTCTGGCCGTGGACCGCGACGTTGTAGCCGGCGGCCTCGAAGGCGGCGCGGGGAAACTGGTCGTCCTGGCACTTGATCTCCTGCAGGCAGACCAGATCGGGCTGGCGCTCGGCAAGCCAGGCGAGGGTGTTGTCGAGCCGCAGCCGGACCGAGTTCACGTTCCAGGTGGCGATGCGCATGGGCGGTCTCCGGGCGGCGTGGCGGGCCGCGACAATGCCGCGCCGCGGGAGCCGGCGCAATCGAGGCGCCGCGACGGTCCCGGTCCTGCCGGCACTTGTCCCCGCCAACGCGGCGGCCGGGCTCACAGCACCGGCAGCAGCCGGCGCAGGATGCGGGCGGAAGCGAGCGAAACCTCGTCGACGAAGGCGTGGAAATCCATCTGCGATTCCCGCCCTGCGAGATCGGACAGCGCCCGCACCACCAGCCAGCGCACCCCGAACGCCTCGCAGGCCTGCGCCATCGCCGCGCCTTCCATTTCCACCGCCGCGGCGGCGAAGCTCCGGTGCAGCCGCTCGCGCAGCTCCTCGCTGGCGACGAACTGGTCGCCGGTGAGCACCCGGGCGAAGCAGAGCCGTGGCGCCCGCCCGGCCCCGCCCGCGGCGGCCGAGAGCGGCACCAGCGCCAGATCGGCGAGCGCCGCCCGCACCCGCTCCAGCAGCGCCGGCTCGGGGGCGTGGCCGAACCGGTCGGTCGGGTTGAAGAAGGGCAGGAAGCCGGCCTGATAGGGCACGAAGCCCTCCGCGCCGGTATAGCCGGCATCGTGCTGCACGATGTGCTCGGCGATGACCACGTCGCCGATCGCCAGCGCGGGGTCGAGCCCGCCGGCAACCCCGGAGAACACCACCGTGGCCGCGCCGAAACGCTCGATCAGCAGGGTGGTGGCGATGGCGGCGTTGACCTTGCCCATGCCCGCCAGCGCCAGCACCACGGCCCGGCCGTCGAGCCGGCCGCGGTGGAAGCGCATGCCGGCTGCCTCGATCACCTCATCGGCGTCGAGCGCCGCGACCAGGACGGCGAGTTCCCGCGCGAGCGCGCAGAGCACGCCGACCGGGGCGGATGTCACAGCGCGAAGCTGGTGCCGCAGCCGCAGGAGGCGGTGGCGTGCGGGTTGGCGATGCGGAAGGAGGCGCCGATCAGATCGTCGACGAAGTCGAGCTGCGAGCCCGACATGTATTCGAGCGAGACCGGATCGACCACGACCGTCGCCCCGTCGCCGCTCACCACGACATCGTCGGCCTCGCGGTCGCGGGTGATGTCGAACTTGTACTGGAAGCCGGAGCAGCCGCCGCCTTCCACGCTCACCCGCAGCATGCTGGCGGGCGGCTCGGTGGCGAGGATCTCGGCGATTCGGCGCAGCGCGCGGTCGGTGACGAGCACCGGGCCGGACGCCGCCGCGGCCGTCGTGTCGGCCGGCAGCGGGGTGGGTGCGTTCATGGCGCAGCCTTCGGGTTGAATATGACCTGCCGCAATAGTTAAGTGCTGCCCGCCCCGAGTCAAAGGGGCATGTGCCGGCGCGAGCGGCGGCCACGCGGCGCGCCGGCCGGCGCGGCCGCTTCACTCAGCACGGGGAGGGCGCCGATGGCAGTGGCCGGAGCGCAGCCGCGGGCGGCCCATGCCGCGCGGGCGGAAGAGAGCCGGGGCCGCCTGGTGCCCGAGCCGGAGAGCCCGGCCCGCAGCGCCTTTCGCCGCGACGCCGACCGCATCATCCATTCCAGTGCCTTCCGCCGGCTGGCGCACAAGACGCAGGTCTTCGTCTATCACGAGGGCGACCATTTCCGCACCCGCCTCACCCACACGCTGGAGGTGGTGCAGGTGGCGCGGTCCATCGCCCGGGCGCTGGGGCTGGACGAGGACCTCGCCGAGGCTCTCGCGCTGGCGCACGATCTCGGCCATCCCCCCTTCGCCCATGCCGGGGAACGTGTGCTCGACGCCTGCATGCAGGCCTATGGCGGGTTCGACCACAACGCCCAGTCGCTGCGCGTCGTCACCCGGCTGGAGAACCGCTACCCCGCCTTCGACGGGCTGAATCTCAGCTGGGAGAGCCACGAGGGCATCGTCAAGCACAACGGGCCGCTGGCGGCGCCTCTGCCCCACGCCATCGCCGCCCATGCCGAGCGGCAGGACCTCTGGCTGTGGAGCTGGCCGAGCGCCGAGGCGCAGGTCGCCGCCATCGCCGACGATATCGCCTATGATGTCCACGACATGGATGACGGCCTGCGCGCCGGGCTGTTCGCGCTGGAGGATCTGGCCGACCTGCCGCTGGCGGGCGAGGTGCTGGCGGGCATCCGGGCGGAGTGGCCGGGCATCGGCGCCTCCCGCACCGTCCACGAGATCGGCCGCCGCCTCATCACCGTGCTGATCGAGGATGTGGTGGCGGAGAGCCGCCGCCGCGCCGCCGCCGCCGGCTTCGCCGACAGCGATGCGGTGCGCCGCCACGGCAGCGCCGCCGTCGGGTTCTCGGCCGAGGTCGCGGCGGGGGAGGCGGCGATCAAGGCGTTCCTGTTCCGCCGGATGTACCGTCACGACCGGGTGATGCGGGTGATGGACGAGGCCGGGCAGGTGGTGCGCGAGCTGTTCGCCCGCTACATGGCCGACCCCGCCGCCCTGCCGCCGGAGTGGCGCGCGACGGTGGAGGCCCAGCCGGAGGAGCGCCGCGCCCGGCGCATCGCCGACTTCATCGCCGGGCAGACCGACCGCTACGCCCTGGCCGAGCACGCCCGGCTCTTTGACCGCACCCCCGATCTGCGCTAGGGCGAGCCGCCCTCGCGATCAGGAGGGCGCGCCAGCCGGCGCCCGCCAGCCCGGAGCCTTGCCGATGAACATCTACGCGCTCTTCGCCGATCACGTCCGCGCCGCGCTCGCCGCGCTGGCCGCCGAGGGGGTGGTGCCCGCCGGCCTCGACGCCGGCCGCGTCGTGGTCGAGCCGCCGCGCGAGGCGAGCCACGGCGACCTCGCGACCAATGCCGCGATGGTGCTCTCCAAGGACGCCCGGATGAAGCCGCGCGACCTCGCCGAGAAGCTGGCGGAAAAGCTGCGCGCGGTCGAGGGCGTGGTGCGGGTGGAGGTCGCCGGCCCCGGCTTCATCAACATCGCGCTCGACGGGGCGGTGTGGCCGACGCTGCTGAAGTCGGTGCTGCTGGCGGGTGCGGCCTATGGCCGGGCCGATCTCGGCGGCGGCGCGCCGATGAATGTCGAATATGTCTCCGCCAACCCCACCGGCCCGATGCATGTCGGCCATTGCCGCGGCGCTGCCTTCGGCGATGCGCTGGCCAGCCTGCTCGCCTTCGCCGGCTGGAAGGTGACGCGGGAGTATTACATCAACGATGCCGGCGTGCAGATCGACGTGCTCGCCCGCTCCGCCCTGCTGCGCTACCGCGAGGCGCTGGGCGAGGCCATCGAGATTCCCGAGGGGCTCTATCCCGGCGATTACCTCGTGCCGGTGGGGCAGGCTCTGGTGGCGAAATACGGCCGCGGCCTGAAGGAGCGGGACGAGGCCGAGCAGATCGCGCTGGCCCGGCCGATCGCCATCGACATGATGATGGCGATGATCCGCGACGACCTCGCCGCGCTCAACATCCGGCACGAGGTGTTCTTCTCCGAGCGCAGCCTGCACGACCGGCCCGGCGGCGAGGCCTCGATCATCGACCGGCTGATGGCCGAGCTGCGGGCCCGGGACCTCATCTATGACGGCCGGCTGCCGCCGCCCAAGGGCGCGCCGCCGGAAGACTGGGAGGACCGCGAGCAGGTGCTGTTCCGGGCCACCGCCTTCGGCGACGAGATCGACCGGCCGCTGGTGAAGTCGGACGGCGCCTACACCTATTTCGCCGCCGACATCGCCTACCACAAGGACAAGTTCGACCGCGGCTTCGCCCGGATGATCGACGTCTGGGGCGCCGACCATGGCGGCTATGTCAAGCGGATGCAGGCGGCGGTGAAGGCCGCGACCGGCGGCGCCGACACGCTCGACATCGAGCTGTGCCAGCTGGTGCGGCTGCTGCGCAATGGCGAGCCGGTGAAGATGTCGAAGCGCGCCGGCAATTTCGTCACCCTGCGCGAGGTGGTGGACGAGGTCGGCTCGGACGCCGTCCGCTTCATGATGATCTACCGCAAGAACGACGCGGTGCTGGACTTCGACCTCGCCAAGGTCATCGAGCAGAGCAAGGACAACCCGGTCTTCTATGTGCAGTACGCCCACGCCCGGGCCCGCTCCATCCTGCGCAACGCCGCCGCGACGCTGGGCGAGCTTCCCGCCGACCTTTCGGCCTATGCGCAGGCGCCGCTGTCGCGGCTCGACGACGAGGGCGAGATCGCGCTGATCCGCCAGATCGCCAATTATCCCCGCCTGATCGAGCAGGCGGCGGCGGCGCGCGAGCCGCATCGGGTGGCATTTTACCTCTACGACCTCGCCAGCGCGCTGCACGCGCAGTGGAATCGCGGTAAAGACCTGCCACATTTACGCTTCATTATCGAAGATGATCGATTCTTGAGCCATGCGCGGCTGGCGCTGGTGCAGTCGGTGGCTCTCGTGATCGCGTCCGGGCTGGCCATTCTTGGCGTTGCAGCGCCCGAGGAGATGCGGTGAGCGCCTTGCTGCGGCCGCTCACGAGACGATGCCGGCTCGCCCGAGCCGGCGGGATGCGATGCCGCCCGCGGGGCTGCCAGATGGATCGGTGCGATGGTTGATGAGAGCAGGGTGCGGTTCCGGCAGGATGAAGCTCATCCCCAGCCCACGCCGGAGCGAACCGCTGCCGACGAGCGGCTGGCCGAGCTGGCGCGGCTGATCGCGCAGGACGACCCTTTCGCCGATCTCATGCCCGGCGGGGCGCCCCCGGCACCGCCCCGGCGCGACCCCCGCGCCGCCGCCCCGCCGCGCCCGCCCGAGCCCCGCGCTCCTGAACCGCGCCCCGCCGATCCCCGCTACGCCGAGCCGCGCGCCCCGCAGCCGCCCGAGCCGAGGGGCTATGCCCCCCGGGCGCCGGAGCCGCGCGCGCCCGAACCCCGCTACGCCGACCCGCGCTACACCGATCCCCGGCCGTCCGACCCGCGCGCCGCCGAACCCCGCCCCGTCGCGCCGCCGCCGCGCGGGCCGGCCTCCCGCCCGGCCGACCCCTATGCCCAGTCGACGCCGTCGCGCCCGCCGCGGGAGATGCCGCCGAGCTCGCCCGGCTCGCTCTCCGCCTATGCCCGCGACGTCTATGCCGATCCGGCGCGGGCGCCGGAGCCCTATCCCAACCAGCCCCATTCCCACGCCATCGCCGATCAGGCCCGTGACCTGAGCCGCGGCTTCGCGCGCGCGCCGCAGCGCCCGGCAGACCCTTATGCCGATCCTGCCCGCCGCCCGGCGGGTGCCCCCCCGGCTCCGGGCTACCCGCAGCCGCCGGCCCAGGAGCGGGCGCGGGGCGCGCTCAGCGCGGCGGAGGCGGCGGTTGCCGCCGCCCTCGGCCAGTCGCTTGACTTCGATGCGCTGGAGTCGCCGGTGCCGCCGCCGCGCTCCGCCCCGCAGGGCCAGCCCCGCCCGCCGGAACAGCGTGCGCCGGCGCCGCAGCCCCGGTCGGATTATCGCGCCCCCGAGGCCCGGGCGCCGGAGCCGCGTCCGCAGCCGCCGCGCGCACCGGAGCCCTGGCCGGCGGAAGGCCGTGGGCACGACCCGCGCAGCGAGCGCCTGAACGACCCCCGCGCCGAGCGCGCGCACGACCCGCGCAGCGAGCGCCTGCCGCTGTCCCGTGCCGAGCCGGCCGCGCCGATCCGCGAGCGCGTTGCGATTCCGCCCGCGCCGCCGGCCGCCCCGGCCGCGCGCCAGCCGGTCGCGCCGCCACCGCAGCCGCCCCGCCCGGCCGCCGAGGAAGCCCACCCCGTCGCCTATGACGAGGACCGCTCGGCCGAAGCCGAGGACATGTATGAGGAGGACGAGGGCGCCTACGAGTACGAGGCCGAATATGAGGCGGCCGACGAGGAGCAGCGGGCCCGCAAGCGCCGGCGGCTGGCGGTCGTCACCGTGCTGGTCCTGCTCGCGACCGCGGGCGTGAGCGGCTTCTACTTCTACCGCCACATGGGCGGCGGCTCCGCCAGCCACGTCGCCTCTTCCGACGGCCAGCCGCCGGTGATCCGCGCCGACGACCAGCCCAACAAGATGACGCCGGAAAAGCAGGCCGGCGGCGCCGACAGCCAGAAGATCATCTATGACCGCGTCGGCGGCGACGCCGCCGGCGGCACCGAGCGGGTGGTGCCGCGCGAGGAGCAGCCGGTCGACGTGTCGCAGGCGGCACAGCCGCGCAACGTCACCTCCGGCTATCCCACGCCGTCGGCCCCCGCGCCGACCGGGGCGATGCCGGCGGAAGGCACCGCGCCCGGCACCGCGGCCGGCGCCACCGAGCCGAAGCGGGTGCGCACCCTGACCGTGCGCGCCGATGGCAGCGTGGTCGAGAGCCCGTCCGCCGCGCCGGCGCCGGCCGGCGGGCCGATGCCGGATTCGCCGGCCGCGACCCCGGCGCCCACCGACGCCGCGCCGATCGCCTATTCCAGCCCGACGCCGGTCGAGGCGCCCGCGGCCAACGTCCCGCTGCCGCCGACCCGCACCGCCGCCACCCCGCCGGCGAATCTCGCCCAGGCGCCGGCGGCCGGGGCCGCGGCCAATGGCGCCGCTGCCGGTCTCTCCACCGCCTCGGGCTTCTTCGTGCAGATCGCCGCCGGGCGCTCGCAGGCGGAAGCGCAGGCCGCGTGGAAGACCGCGCAGGGCAAGTATCCGACGGTTCTCGGCAGCTACGCCTCCAGCGTCCGCCGGGTCGATCTGGGTGACCGCGGCATCTTCTTCCGCGCCCAGGTCGGGCCGTTCGCCAGCCGCGATCAGGCCGCCAACCTGTGCCAGAACCTGCGCAACCAGGGCGGCGACTGCATGGTGCAGAAGTACTGAGCCGGTGCCTGAGGCCCGGCGCGTCCAGCGGCGCCGGGGCCTGCCGGGCCTTCCGGTTCGGCGGGCAGCCTGTGGCGGCCGGGAGCGTGCACGGCGCGAGGCGCGGCGTCGGCTCCCCGTGCCGGTTTCCGGGCTTCTGGCGTCCGTGCCGCGCGTGCCGGCCTGAAAACGAGGGTCTGCCCTCATGTGTGGCTGGCTCGGGTGGGTAAGGCCGGCGCGGACAGCCTATCAAGGGCCTCAAGCCACACGTCGACGGCGCCGGATGGCGCCGCCCTGCCGGGCCGCTCGCGCGTTCCTGCTTTCTGACCCGCCGCGCCTTCCTTTCTCACCCGCCGCGTCTTCGCCCCGTCTCCAGAGCCCGGCCTTCCGCGCGGGCGCGCCGCAGCGCCGCCGATGGCGCCGGCGGTTTGACCCCCGCGCGCCCCTGAGGTTAAACCGCGCCATGGCCACGCTCTCCCCCGCTCCCGTCCGTGCCTTCATCACCGGCTGCGCCGGCCTCGTGCTGTCGCCCGGCGAGGAGGCGTTCCTTGCCGCCACCAACCCGTGGGGGCTCATCCTCTTCCGCCGCAATGTCGAGAGCCCGGCGCAGGTCGCCGCGCTGGTCGCGGCCTTCCGCGCCGTGGTGGGGCGCCCCGACGCGCCGGTGCTGATCGACCAGGAGGGCGGGCGGGTGCAGCGTCTGGCGGCGCCGCACTGGCCGGCCTATCCGCCCGCGGAGCGCTTCGCCCGCCTCGCCGAGGCCGGCGATCTCGACGCCGCGCGGCGGGCGGCGGCGCTGGGGGCCCGGCTGATGGCCCATGACCTCGCCGCGCTCGGCATCACTGTCGACTGCGTGCCCTGCGCCGATCTGCGCCTGCCGGAGGGGCACGGCATCATCGGCGACCGCGCCTATGGCTCCACGCCGCCGCAGGTGGCGGCGCTCGCGCGGGCCGCCGCCGAAGGGCTGATGCAGGGCGGCGTGCTGCCGGTGCTGAAGCACATTCCCGGCCATGGCCGCGCCCGCGCCGACAGCCATGAAAGCCTGCCGGTGGTCGAAACCTCCCGCGCCGAGCTGGAGGCGACGGATTTCGAGCCGTTCCGGCTGCTGGCCGACCTGCCGCTCGCCATGACCGCGCATGTCGTCTACGCCGCGATCGACCCCGACCGCCCCGCCACGACCTCGGCCACCGTCATCGGCGAGATCATCCGCGGCCATATCGGCTTCGACGGCGCGCTGATGAGCGACGACCTCTCCATGGGTGCGCTGTCGGGCACGCTGGCGGGCCGCACTGAGGCCGCCTTCGCCGCCGGCTGCGACCTCGCGCTCCACTGCAACGGGCGGATGGAGGAGATGACCGAGGTGGCCGGCGCCACGCCGGTGCTGGCCGGTGCCGCGGCACGGCGCTGCGCGGCGGCGCTGGAACGGCTCCATGCCGCCTCCGTCCTCGAGGTTTCGCAGGCGCGGGAGGAATTTTCCGCTATGATCGCGGCATCCTGACCGAAACCGACCGGACGCCGCTGCCGCGATGGCCCAGAGCGAATTCGCCTTCTCTGCGGAGGACGCCGGCCGCGCGCCCGGCGAGGAGGCGCTCGTCGTCGACGTCGGCGGCTTCGAGGGGCCGCTCGACCTGCTTCTGGCGCTCGCCCGCACCCAGAAGGTCGATCTCTCCCGCATCTCCATCCTCGATCTCGCCGAGCAGTACCTGCGCTTCGTCGATGCCGCGCGGCGGGTGCGGCTGGAACTGGCGGCGGACTATCTCGTCATGGCGGCGTGGCTGGCCTATCTCAAGTCGCGCCTGCTGCTGCCGGAAGCGCCGAAGGAAGAAGGGCCGAGCGCGGCCGACCTCGCCGCCGACCTTGCCGAGCGCCTGCGCCGGCTGGAGCGCATCCGGGCCGCCGCTGCCCATCTCGCCACCCGCGACCGGCTGGGCCACGAGGTGTTCGCCCGCGGCGCCCCGGAGCCGCTGCGCCGCGAGGGGCCGCCGGTTTACGAGGCCAGCCTCTATGACCTGCTCGCCGCCTATGGCGCGCAGCGCCAGCGCGCCGCGCTCTCGCAGGTGCGTTTCGCCCCGCGCAACGTGCTCTCCCTCGCGGATGCCCGCGAGCGGCTGGAGCGGCTCATCGGGCGGCTGCCCGCGGACGGGGACTGGGCCCGGCTGGATGGCTTCCTGCTGAACTGGATGGCGGACCCGAAGCTGCGGGCCACCGCGCTCGCCTCGGGCTTTTCCGCCAGCCTCGAAATGGTGCGCGAAGGCCTCATCGACCTGCAGCAGGACGGCGCCTTCGCGCCGATCTGGATCCGCCCCCGCCTCCACGGGGAGGAGGGGCGATGAGCGAGGCCGCGCGGGCCCGCGCGGCGGCGGAACCCGAGGCCGGCCCGCGGCCGCTGGCGCTGCGGCTGCTGGAGGCGATGCTGTTCGCCAGCGACGAGCCGCTGGATGAGGCGACGCTCGCCGCCCGCCTGCCGGAGGGTGCCGACCTGCCCCGGCTGCTGGCCACGCTGTCCGCCGACTACGCGCCGCGCGGGGTCAATCTGGTGCGTGTCGCCGGCAAGTGGATGATGCGCACCGCGCCCGATCTCGGCTTCCTGCTGGCGCGCGACAAGCCGGAGCCGCGCCGGCTCTCCCGCGCGGCGCTGGAGACGCTGGCGATCATCGCCTACCACCAGCCGGTGACGCGCGCCGAGATCGAGGAGATTCGCGGCGTCTCGACCAACAAGGGCACGCTGGACGTGCTGCTCGAATCCGGCTGGATCCGCATGCGCGGGCGCCGCCGCAGTCCCGGCCGGCCGATCACCTACGGCACCACCGCCGGTTTCCTCAGCCATTTCGGGCTCGAATCGATCCAGGACCTGCCGGGGATCGAGGAGCTGAAGGGCACCGGGCTGATCGACGCCCGCGTGCCGGCGGGCCTCACCGTGCCGCTGCCGAATGACGACGAGGGGTTGCGCGACGACGAGGATCCGGTGGAGCCGGACCTTGTGGATCTCGCCCTTGCGCCCTATCCGACACCGGACGACGACGAGGAATGAGCCCGGCAGGACAGGGGAGACGAGCGACATGGCCATGCTGAAGGACCCGCCGCGCACCGGGACGGCCACGGCCGCCCCCGCCGCGCGCCCCAGCCTGCGCACTCCGGTGTCGCTGGCGAGCCGGCTGATTCTGGAGGATGTCCGCCATTCCTATGGCGATGTCCCGGCGGTGCGGGGCGTCTCCTTCACCGCCGAGCCGGGGGAGATCATCTGCCTGCTCGGCCATTCCGGCTGCGGCAAGACCACGCTGCTGCGGCTGATCGCCGGCATCGAGCGGCCGGATGCCGGCCGCATCCTGCTGGACGAGAGGGTGCTGGCGGGGCCGGACAGCTTCGTTCCGCCGGAGAAGCGCAATATCGGCCTCGTCTTCCAGGACTACGCGCTGTTTCCCCATCTCACCAATCTGGAGAATGTCGCCTTCGGCCTGCGCGGCATGAGCAAGGCGGAGGTGGAGGGCGCGGCGCGGCGGGCGCTGGCGCGGGTGGGGCTGGAGCACCACGCCCTCGATTATCCCCACACCCTCTCCGGCGGCGAGCAGCAGCGCGTGGCGCTGGCCCGTGCGCTGGCGCCGCGGCCGGGCATCCTGCTGATGGACGAGCCGTTCTCCGGCCTTGACCGCCGGCTGCGCGACAATGTGCGCACCGAGACGCTGAACGTGCTGCGCGAGGCCCGCGCCACCTCGATCATCGTCACCCACGACCCCGAGGAGGCGATGCGGCTCGGCGACCGCATCGGGCTGATGCGGGGCGGGCGGCTGGTGCAGCTCGGCACGCCCGAGGAGCTCTACCGTAACCCGGCGGACCTGATCGCCGCCCGCTTCTTCTGCGAGATGAACGAGGTGCCGGGCGTGGTGGCGGCCGGGCAGCTCGAAACCGCGATCGGCCGCTTTCCCGCGCCGGGGCTGGAGGAGGGGGCCGCGGGTATCGCGGCGGTGCGGCCGCAGGGGGTGGACCTGCGGGCGCCGGGCAGCGGCACCCCCGGCCGGGTCGTCGCCCACCGCTTCCTCGGCGAGCTCGACCTCTACGAGGTGGCGGTGGAAGGGCTCGACCACCCGGTCATCGTGCGCCGCCGCGGCATAGCCGGGCTTTCACGTGGGCATGAAGTGGGCGTCCACATTGATGGGGCTGAGGTTCTTGTTTTCGCCGCGACCGGGTCCTAGTGTCCCCGGGAGTTCACGCGGACGACGCGGAAGCGGTCGGGTCGGACGGGGCGGCATCAGGCGTTCCCCGGCGCGGTCGAGGAAACAGGAGTTTAAGTCATGGGTTCGCTGAGCATCTGGCACTGGATCATCGTTCTGCTGGTGGTGCTTCTGCTGTTCGGCCGCGGCAAGCTGTCGGAGCTGATGGGCGACGCCGCCAAGGGCATCAAGGCCTTCAAGAAGGGCATGGCCGACGACGAGACCCCGCCGCCCGCTACCCCGGCCGAGCCGGTGCGCAATCTCGACCACCAGCCCGTGGTCGAGCCCGAGCGCAGCAAGGTCGGCTGACCGGCCCCGCCGGTCGCGCCTCGAAACCTGAAAGCTCCGGAAAGGGGAGGGGCCGCTTTCACGCGGCCCCATGCGCGTCATGTTCGATATAGGCTGGTCGGAACTCCTGGTGATCGGCGTGGTGGCGCTGGTCGTGATCGGCCCCAAGGAGCTGCCCGGCGTGCTGCGCTCGGCCGGGCAGGCGGTGCGCAAGCTTCGCCGCATGGCGGGCGAGTTCCAGGGGCAATTCCACGAGGCGCTGCGCGAGGCCGACCTCGCGGACCTGAAGAACGAGCTGACCGGCTTCGCGCAGGACGCGAAGTCCGGTTTCAGCGCGGCCAAGTCCGGCATCGGCGCCGCGATCCCGACCAACCCGCTGCTCGACATCGGCCGTGACGTGCGCGCGGCGGTCGACCAGATCGAGGGCCGCACGCCCGAGCCGCCCGGCTCGGGCATGGCCCCGGCCGAGCCGGGCCCGGCCCCCGCGCCGCCGGCCGAAAATCCGGTCCTCGGCACCGCCGCGCCGGGAACGCCGGTGGCCCCGGTCGCGTCGGCGCCGGTGATTCCTACCGTGGTGCCGGCCGCCATTCCCCCGGCGCCGCCGGCCGCGGCTGCTCTCCCGCCCGCGCCGCTGCCCGCCGCGCCGACCGCCCCGGTCACCATCGCCGATCTCGCTCCCCCGCCGTCGGCGCCGGCGTCCGGCGAGGCGATCACCGCGCAGATCCGGGCCGAGGCCGCACCGGCCACGCCCGCACCCGCCTCTTCTCCTGCCGTCTCTTCTCCTGCCGCCGCGGAGCCCGCCGCCAAGCCTGCGCGCAAGCCGCGGGCCAAGGCGGCGGACGCCGCAGCCGCCGAGCCGGCGGCGAAGCCCCGCGCCCCGCGCAAGGCCGCCAAGCCGGCGGCCCCCGCCGTGCCGTCGGAGAGCGCCGCGATCGCGGACGCCGCCGCGTCGCTGGACGGGCCGGCGGCACCCAGGCCGCGGACCCGCCGTAGCGCCGCGAAGACGGCGGGCCCCGCCACCACCCCTGCACCGGAGGAGCCCTCCATTCCCGCCAGCCCGACCGCCGCCAAGCCGGCCGGCGATGAAGGAGCCGCCTCGTGAGCCAGGAGGATATCGACGCCTCGAAGGCGCCGCTGCTCGATCACCTGATCGAACTGCGCGCCCGGCTCATCAAGTCGCTGATCGCGTTCTTCGTCGCGTTCTTCGCCTGCTTCATGCTGGGCAAATACATCTACAACATCCTGCTGTGGCCCTATGAGTTCGCCGCCGGCGGCTCCGAGCACGTCAAGCTCATCTACACCGCGCCGCAGGAGTTCCTCTTCACCCAGATCAAGCTCGGCATGTTCGGCGCGGCCTTCATCTCCTTCCCGGTGGTGGCGACGCAGATCTACATGTTCGTGGCGCCGGGCCTCTACAAGCACGAGCGCAGCGCCTTCCGGCCCTATCTGATCGCGACCCCGGTCTGCTTCCTCATCGGCGCCAGCTTCGTCTATTTCGTCGCGATGCCGCTGGCGATGACCTACTTCCTCTCGATGCAGCAGCTCGCCGGGCCGAGCGCGGCGGAAATCTCGATGCTGCCGCAGGTGAGCGAATATCTCTCGCTCATCATGACGCTGATCTTCGCCTTCGGCCTGTGCTTCCAGCTCCCGGTGATCCTCACTTTGCTGGCGCAGATCGGGGTGGTGTCCTCGGCGCAGCTCAGGAAGACACGGCGCTACGCCATCGTCGGCGTGTTCGCCGCCGCGGCGGTGCTGACGCCGCCGGACGTGGTGAGCCAGTTCGCTCTCGCCATCCCCACCTTGCTTCTCTACGAGGTCTCGGTCTACCTCGTGCGCGTCGTCGAGAAGAGGCGCGCGGCGACGGAGGCGGCGGAAGCGGAGAGCACCGCGGCCTGACATCGGCGGCGGCGCATCCGGCGGACTTCGAGGGGCTGTACCATGCATGACATCAAGTGGATCCGCGAGGAGCCCCAGGGCCTCATCCGCGCGCTGACCCGGCGCGGCAGTGATGAGGCCGAGGCGCGGGCGCTGGTCGACGGGCTCATCGCCCTCGACGAGCGCCGCCGCGCCGGCATCGTGAAGCTGGAAGAGCTGCAGGCGCGCGCGAATAGCCGGGCTAAGCTTATAGGCGCGGCCATGAAGGCCAAGGACTTCGAGTTAGCTGATCGTCTCAAGGCGGAGGGGACAGGACTTAAAGAGCTGTTCCCTGTCCTAGAAGCCGAGGTGAAGGCCGCCGAGGAGGAGCTGACCGCCGCCCTCGCCGCCATCCCCAACGTGCCGCTGGACGACGTGCCGGACGGCAAGGACGAGACCGAGAACGTCGATTACGAGCTGGTGCCGCGCGAGGACCTGCCCTCCGGCACCGTGCCGGTGCCGATGTGGCGGGAGTACATCTTCACGCCCGAGCAGCATTTCGAGATCGGCGAGGCGATGGGGCTGATGGACTTCGAGGCGGGGGCGAAGCTCTCCGGCGCCCGCTTCGTGGTGCTCAAGGGCCAGCTCGCGCGGCTGGAGCGCGCCATCGGCCAGTTCTTCCTCGACACCCACACCAGCGAGCACGGCTACACCGAGATCGCCCCGCCGGTGCTGGTGAAGGACGAGGCGATGTTCGGCACCGCGCAACTGCCCAAGTTCCGGGATGATCAGTTCGCTGCAACGCAATTTCTAGGATCGGACGAGCGTGATGCTGAGGCGCGGTTGCTCGCAGATTTGCTATGGGATGAAATTGAAGCGGAGCCAGAATTGGCTGATGCTCACCCGAAGGTGAGGGACAGAATTCGAGCCTATCTTGCGAGAGTGAACACCCCGGGCGCTAAACGGGACCTTTGGCTCATCCCCACCGCCGAAGTGCCGCTGACCAATCTCGTCGCCCAGAGCATCGTGGCGGAGGAGGAGCTGCCACTGCGCCTCACCGCGCTCACCCCCTGCTTCCGCGCCGAGGCCGGGGCGGCGGGGCGCGACACCCGCGGCATGATCCGCCAGCACCAGTTCAACAAGGTGGAGCTGGTCTCCATCACCACACCGGAACAGTCGGCCTTCGAGCATGAGCGCATGCTGGCCTGCGCCCAGGCAGTGCTGAAGAAGCTCGGCCTGCATTACCGGGTGATGCGGCTGTGCACCGGCGACATGGGCTTCGCCTCGGCCAAGACCTACGACATCGAGGTGTGGCTGCCGGGCCAGAACGCCTATCGCGAGATTTCCTCCTGCTCGACCTGCACCGATTTCCAGGCCCGGCGGATGAACGCGCGCTACCGGCCGAAGGAAGGCAAGGGCCCGCGCTTCGTCCACACGCTGAATGGCTCGGGCGTCGCCGTGGGCCGGGCCATGGTGGCGATCCTCGAGACCTACCAGAACGCGGACGGCTCGGTCGCGGTGCCGGACGTGCTGAAGCCCTATATGGGCGGGCTCAACCGGATCGAGAAGCCGGTCTGAGCACCGTCGGCGGGGCCATGGCGGCGTCACGGCGGCATGGCAGAAGGTGAGGGCCTCCCGGTCGCCACGGGTGAGCCCCGGCCCGCGCGGTGCGGGCGGTGCGCCCCGGCGGGGCGGAACAGGGACGGATATCGGCATGCGCATTCTGGTCACCAATGACGACGGCATCCACGCTCCGGGCCTCGACGTGTGCGCGCGCATCGCGGCGGCGCTGTCCGACGATGTGTGGGTGGTGGCGCCGGAAACCGACCAGTCCGGCGTGTCGCATTCGCTCTCGCTGTCCGATCCGCTGCGGCTGCGCCGGGTTGAGGAGAAGCGCTTCGCGGTCAAGGGCACCCCGACCGATTGCGTCATCATGGGGGTGCGCCACATCCTCGCCGGCCACAAGCCGGACCTCGTGCTCTCCGGCGTCAATCGCGGCCAGAACGTCGCCGAGGATGTCGGCTATTCCGGCACCGTGGCGGGGGCGATGGAAGGCACGGTGCTCGGCATCCCCTCCATCGCGCTGTCGCAGGCCTATGGCCTCGAGACCCGCACCTTTCCGCCCTACGACGTCGCCGAGCATTTCGGCGCCGGGGTGGTGCGCAGCCTCCTCGAGGCCGGCATCCCGCGCGGCATCGTGGTGAACGTCAATTTCCCCAATCGCCCGGTGGCGGAGGTGAAGGGCGTCGCGGTGACGGCCCAGGGCCGGCGCGACCAGGACCTGATCCGCATCGACCCCCGCAATGACGGCCGCGGCAACCCCTATTACTGGATCGCCTTCGAGAAGCGCATCTTCGAGACGGTGAACGGCTCCGACCTCCACGCGCTGGACGAGGGCCGCATCTCGGTCACCCCGCTGCGGCTGGACATGACCGACGAGCCGGAGATGACCCGGCTCGCCCGCCACTTCGCGGGGTGAGGGCGGCTGGCCTCGGGCGCCGCCCGGATTACGCTTGGGCAGCGCGATGATTCGCCGGCCCGCAGGACCTGACGCGTGAGCGAGACCGCACCCGAGGACGACACCGACGACGTCAGGCGCGCCGCGCTGATTCTGGCGCTGCGCCAGCGCGGCATCCGCGATCCCCGGCTGATGCGGGTGCTGGAGACGGTGCCGCGCGAGCGCTTCGTCGCCCCGGAATACCGGGCGCTGGCCTATGCCGACCAAGCGCTGCCGATCGCCTGCGGGCAGACCATCAGCCAGCCGGTGGTGGTGGCGCTGATGACGGAGCGGCTCGATCTCCAGCCGCGCCATTCGGTGCTGGAGGTGGGCACCGGCAGCGGCTACCACGCCGCCATCCTCAGCCGGCTGGCGGGGCGGGTGGTGACGGTGGAGCGGTTCCGCGGCCTCGCCCGCAGCGCCGGGGAGCGGCTGAAGGAGCTAGGCTTCGACAATGTCGAGGTGCGCCTCGCCGATGGCACCTTCGGCGATCCCGCCCGGGCGCCGTTCGACCGCATCGTGGTCACCGCGGCGGTGCCGGAACTGCCGCCCGCCCTGCTGGCGCAGCTTCTGCCCGGCGGCGTGCTGGTCGCCCCCGTCGGCCCGGCCGAGGGACCTCAGCGCCTCATCCGGTTCGAGCGCACCCCGGAGGGGCTGACGCAGCGGGATGTGATGGCCGTGCGCTTCGTGCCGCTGCTGCCCGGCGTCGCCGCCGTGCTGTGACAATTCGGTCACGGCGAAGCCGGGTCTTTATCCACAACAAGGCCTGCTTAAGGCGCTGTTTACCTATACGGCGGCTTAATTCCCCACGTATTTCAAGCGTGGTGGGTGCGATGCGTAGCTCTTTCAAGGCCTCCGACTGGCGACACCTCTCCCGGATCGGCGTTGTGGCCCTGATGGCAGGTTCCGCAGCGGCGTGCAGCTCCAGCAGCAGCCGTTTCGCCGATCCCAATTCCAATCCCTTCGAGACCGGCAGCGCCGGCCCGGCCTATACCGGCTCCGTCGCTGCCGCGCCCACCCCGGCGGTGCAGCGTGAGCCGATCGGCGGCTATGGCGCCGGTGGCAGTGCCGGCTATGCCTCCGCCTCGAACGGCTATCCCCCGCCGTCCTATCCCGCCGGTGCCGCGCCCGCCCCGTACCAGACCGCCGCCGCGCCCGCGCCGTACCAGACCCCCGCGCCCTATCAGGCGCCCGCGCCGTATCAGCCGGCTCCGGCTCCCTACCAGACCGCGGCGCTGAGCCCGCCGGCCGCCACCCCGACCCCCTATGCGCCGGCCCAGCCGCGCTACGCCGCGCCGGCACAGGCGGCCTCGGCCTATCCGGCCGCCGCGCCCACCCCGCTCGCCCCGGCGACGGCGCCGACCTATGCCGCCGCGCCCCAGCCGATCTACGGCGCCCGGCCGCAGCCGGTCGCGGCCGCGCCGGCTCCGGTGGCGCCGCAGGTGGCGGCGCAGCCGCGCGCCGGCCAGCCCGCGGTCGCCGCGGCGGCGGGCGGCACCCATGTCGTCACCCCCGGCGAGACGCTGTCGTCGCTGGCCCGCATGTATGGCGTGCCGCGCGCCACCATCGCCGCCGCCAACGGCATCTCGCCCGATACCGCGGTGCAGATCGGCCAGCGTCTCGTGATCCCCGGCACCACCGCCGCGACGGTCGCGGCGCACACCCCGCCCGCCCACACCGCGGCCCCGGTCGCGGTCGCGGCTGCCGCCCCCGTTCCCCCGGCGCAGCCCGTCGCCGCCGCCCCGCGCACCGTGGCGGTGGACAAGACCCAGCCGGTTGCCACCGCCTCGCTGGCGCAGCCGCCGGCCAAGCCCGCCGCGGCCAAGCCGGCCGTCGCCGCCGCTGCGCCCGCCGCCGAGCCCAAGCCGCAGACGGTCGCCGCCGTCCAGCCGGCCGCGCCGGTGGACGACGACGCCCGCAACGACAACGGCCTGCAGTTCCGCTGGCCGGTGCGCGGCCGCGTCATCTCCACCTTCGGGCCGAAGCCGGGTGGCCAGCAGAATGAGGGCATCAACGTCTCGGTGCCGGAAGGCACCGCGGTGAAGGCCGCCGAGGACGGCGTCGTCGCCTATGCCGGCAACGAGCTGAAGGGCTACGGCAACCTCGTGCTGATCAAGCACGCCGACGGCTACGTCACCGCCTATGCCCACAACAGCGAGATCGACGTGAAGAAGGGCCAGAGCGTGAAGCGCGGCCAGGTCATCGCCAAGGCCGGCCAGACCGGCAACGTCACCTCGCCGCAGGTGCATTTCGAAATCCGCAAGGGCTCGCAGCCGATCGACCCCTCGCAGCACCTCGCCGGTCTCTGAGCCGAGGTCCGGCAGGCGGGCCGGCGCCTTCGGGCCCGCCCGTCTGTCTGCTGTGAAAGCCGGCCCGCCGCTTCGGCGGGCCCGAGCCGGCTACCGCGCCGCGCCGGCTACCGCGCCGCGCCGGCCAGCGACACGCCGAGCCGTCCCGCCACATCCTGCACATACTGCCAGGCGGTGCGCCCCGAGCGGGCGCCGCGCGTGGTCGCCCATTCCAGCGCTTCCGCACGCAGCGTGGCGGCATCCAGCGGGATGCCGAAATGGGCGACATAACCTTCCACCATGGCGAGATACTCGTCCTGCGAGCATTTGTGGAAGCCGAGCCACAGCCCGAAGCGGTCGGAGAGCGACACCTTTTCCTCCACCGCCTCGCCGGGATTGATCGCGGTGGAGCGCTCGTTCTCCATCATGTCGCGCGGCAGCAGGTGGCGGCGGTTGGAGGTGGCGTAGAAGATCACATTCTCCGGCCGCCCCTCGATGCCGCCTTCCAGCACCGCCTTGAGCGACTTGTAGGAGGTGTCGTCGGCATCGAAGGAAAGGTCGTCGCAGAACACGATGAAGCGGAAGGGCGCCGGACGCATCAGCGCCATCAGTGCCGGCAGGGTCTCGATGTCCTCGCGGTGGATCTCCACCAGCTTCAGCGCCGGCCGCCCGCTCGCCGCCATCTCGACATTGACGCTGGCATGGGCCGCCTTCACCAGCGAGCTCTTGCCCATGCCGCGCGCGCCCCAGAGCAGGGCGTTGTTGGCGGGCAGGCCGCGGGCGAAGCGGGCGGTGTTGTCGAGAAGCTGGTCGCGGGTGCGCTCGATGCCGTGCAGCAGCGCCATCTCGACCCGGTTGACCCGCGGCACCGGCTCCAGCCGGCGCTCCGCCGCCTGCCAGACGAAGGCGTCGGCGGCGGTGAAATCGGCCCGCGCGGTGCGACTCGGGGCGAGCCGGTCCAGCGCGTCGGCGATCCGGGCGAGCAGGGGCAGAAGGTCGGGCGCGGCAGGGTCGGTCATCGTCGGCTCCTCGGGTCCGGTCCCGGCATATCGGGGCGGCATCGTGCCGGCAAGGGAGACCGCGGCCGGCCATAGGGTCGCGATGACGTCCGTTTGATCGGGAAAGCCTGCCTCTGCGGCAGGTGGCGCGGTGCGGGCGACGTTGCATTCGGCAGGCGCACCAGTATAGTCCGCGCCGCTTGCGCCGGCCTCGCCCGCGCTCCCGAGCTCTCGACGGACAAGGAACGTCTATGTTCATTTCGCCCGCCTTCGCGCAGGCCGCCGGCGCTCCGGGCGGCACCGACATGCTGATGTCGCTGCTGCCCTTCGTGCTCATCTTCGTCATCATGTATTTCCTGATCCTGCGCCCGCAGCAGCGCAAGGCGAAGGCGCACCAGGACATGGTCAAGAACATCCGCCGCGGCGACACCGTCGTCACCTCCGGCGGCCTCATCGGCAAGGTCACCCGCGTGGTCGACGAGGCCGAGGTGGAAATCCTGATCGGCGAGAATGTGAAGGTCCGCCAGCTCCGTTCCCTCATCTCCGACGTGCGCGCCAAGGGCGAGCCGGCGAAGGACGAAGCCGCCGCCTAATCCATCGTTGCCCAGCACGACCGCGCGCCCGCAGCGGCGGGCGCGACCGGAAAGATCGACATGCTCTATTTTTCGCGATGGAAGGCTCTGGCGATTGTGGCGTTCTGCGCCGTCATCTGCCTCATGGCCGCGCCGAGCCTCCTGCCCCAGTCGACCTTCGACGCGCTGCCGCACGCGCTGCAGCGCAAGATCGTGCTCGGCCTCGATCTTCAGGGCGGCTCCTATATCGTCCTTCAGGTCGCGCAGGCGGACGTCCGCAAGGGCCGCCTCGAACAGCTTCGCGACGATGCCCGCGGCGCGCTGCGCGAGGCGCGCATCGGCTATAGCGGCCTCGCCATCCAGGGCAATGCGGTCCAGGTGACGATTCGCGACGGGCAGGACGCCGCCGGCGCCTATCAGAAGCTGCGCGGCCTCGCCCAGCCGATCGGCGGCATGGTGGCCCAGAGCGGCCAGCTCGACACCGACGTCACCCAGAACGGCAATGTCATCACCCTGACCCCGACCGAGGCGGGCATCAATGCCCGCACCATTCAGGCGGTGTCGCAGTCGATCGAGATCGTCCGCAAGCGCATCGACCAGCTCGGCACCACCGAGCCCTCGATCCAGCGGCAGGGTTCGGACCGCATCCAGGTGCAGGTGCCCGGCCTGCAGGACCCCTCGCGGCTGAAGGCGCTGCTCGGCCAGACCGCCAAGCTCAGCTTCCGCCTCGTCGACACCTCGATGAACCCGCAGCAGGCGCTGCAGGGCCGCCCGCCCGCCGGCACCGAGGTGCTGTATTCGCAGGGCGAGCCGAAGGTGCCCTACGTCATCGAGCAGCACGTGCTGGTCGCCGGCGAGGACCTGATCGACGCCCAGCCCAGCTTCGATCCCAACACCCGCGAGCCCGTCGTCACCTTCCGCTTCAACGGCAACGGCGCCCGCCGCTTCGCCGAGGCGACCCAGGCCAATGTCGGCCGTCCCTTCGCCATCGTGCTCGACAACCAGGTCATCTCCGCCCCGGTCATCCGCGAGCCGATCACCGGCGGCTCCGGCCAGATCAGCGGCAGCTTCACCGTGCAGCAGGCCAACGACCTCGCCATCCTGCTGCGTGCCGGCGCGCTGCCGGTGCCGCTGCAGGTGGTGGAGGAGCGCACGGTCGGTCCCGGCCTCGGCGCCGATTCCATCCGCGCCGGCATCCTCGCCTCCATTGTCGGCGCCCTTCTCGTCGCCGGCTTCATGATCGCGACCTACGGCCTGTTCGGCGTTGTGGCGGTGGTGGCGGTGGCGGTGAACGTCGGCATGATCCTCGGCCTGCTCGCCATGCTCGGCGCCACGCTGACCCTGCCGGGCATCGCCGGCATCGTGCTCACCGTCGGCATCGCGGTCGATTCGAACGTGCTGATCTATGAGCGCATCCGTGAGGAGGCGCGGGCCGGCCGCTCGGCGATCTCGGCGATCGACGCCGGCTTCTCCCGCGCGCTGTCGACCATTCTCGATTCGAACATCACCACCTTCATCGCGGCGGCGGTGCTGTTCTACATCGGTTCGGGCCCGGTGCGCGGCTTCGCCATCACCTTCGGCATCGGCATCATCACCACGGTGTTCACCGCCTTCACCCTCACCCGCCTGATGGTGGCGATGTGGGTTCGTGCGCGGCGTCCGCAGCACGTGCCGATCTGAGAAAGGCGAGCCCCATGCGTCTGCTTCGCATCGTCCCCGACGATACCCATTTCGACTTCATGCGCTTCCGGCGCATCAGCTTCCCGATCTCGGCGCTGCTCTCCATCGTCGCGCTCGTCGCCTTCGCGACGATGGGGCTGAACTTCGGCATCGACTTTAAGGGCGGCACCCTGCTCGAAGTGCGCTACCCCAACAACACGCTGAATATCGGCGAGGTCCGCTCCAAGCTGGAGGGGCTGAACTTCGGCGAGGTGCAGATCCAGCAGATCGGCACTGACGGCGAGGTGCTGATCCGCGTGGCCCAGCAGCCCGGCGGCGAGGCGGCGCAGCAGGCGGTGGTCGGCACCATCCGCACCACGCTCGGCGACCAGGTGGAATACCGCCGGGTGGAGGTGGTGGGTCCGCGCGTCTCGCAGGAGCTGCTCAGCTACGGCATCATCGGGCTGATGCTCGCGGTCGTCGCGATCCTGATCTATCTGTGGTTCCGCTTCGAGTGGCAGTTCGCGCTCGGCGCCTCGATCGCCAATTTCCACGACATCGTGCTGACGATCGGCTTCATGTCGATCTTCCAGATCGATTTCGACCTCACCAGCGTGGCGGCGCTGCTGACCATTCTCGGCTATTCGCTGAACGACACCATCGTCATCTACGACCGCATCCGCGAGCTGCTGCGGCGCTACAAGAAGATGCCGATCGACGAACTGCTGAACCAGTCGGTCAACTCGACCCTGTCGCGCTCGGTCATCACCCATGTCACCGTCACGCTGGCGCTGCTGTCGCTGGTGCTGTTCGGCGGGCGGGCGATCCATTCCTTCTCGGTCACGATGATGTTCGGCGTGGTGCTGGTCGGCACCTACACCTCGATCTTCATCGCCTCGCCGCTGCTCATCTATCTCGGGGTGAACACCCGGGCGATGGAAGAGGCGGCGGCCAAGGACGCCGCCAAGGACGCCGCGCGCAGCAAGGCCGCCCGGGCCGAGCGCACGGCGGGCTGAGCGTGGCCGGGCCCGCCGACCGCCGGCCAGGGGCGCCCGTCGCGGGGGCGCCCGCGCACCTGCCCCGACAGGTGCCGATCGAAGGCTATGGCGCCGGCTTCTTCCACTTTGCCGGCATGGCCTCGTCCGGCTCGGTGCTGGCGCTGCCCTCCGGCATCCATGGCTGGGCGCCGCGCCTTCCCGTCGAGATCACCGAGGCGGCGCTCGCCCCGGTCTTCGCCGAGGCGGCGGCGCTGGAACTGCTGCTGATCGGCACCGGCGCCGAGCCGTGGGCCCTGCCGGAGGCGCTGCGCTGGCGCTTCCGCGACGCCGGCCTCCGGGTCGACGCGCTGCCGACACGCTCGGCCGCCGCCACCTATAACGTGCTGCTCGACGAGGGGCGGGCGGTCGGCGCCGCCCTGCTCGCAATTTCCTGATGTCCCGCGCCGCGTCGCGCCTCTTTCGGCCCGCTCCCTTGAAGCGGCCGGCCTTCCGCCACACGTGGCTTCCATGACCGCTGAACCCGACTATTGCGCCGGCATTGTCCGCACCCTCGACCGCGACCGCTATGTCGCCGACCTCTACGCCCCGGCGGAGCGGCGCGGCGCGCTGTTCGCGCTGCACGCCTTCAATGCGGAGGTGGCGCGGGTGCGCGAGGCGATCAGCACCCCCATGGCCGGGGAGGTGCGGCTGCAATGGTGGAACGACGCGCTGATCGGCGAGGCGCGGGGCGATGTCGCCGCCAATCCGGTCGCCGCCGCGCTGCTGGCCGCGGTCGAGGCCTACCGGCTGCCGCGCGAGGCGCTCTACGCGCTGATCGACGCCCGCATCTTCGATCTCTATGACGACCCGATGCCGAGCGTGGCCGATCTGGAAGGCTATGCCGGCGAGACCTCCTCGGCGCTGATCCGGCTCGGCTGCCTCATCCTCGGCGGCCCGGCCGACCGCGCCTCGGCCGATGCCGCCGGCCATGCCGGGGTGGCCTATGCCGTCACCGGCCTCCTGCGCAGCTTTCCGATCCACGCCCGTCGCGGCCAGTGCTTCGTGCCGCTCGACCTGCTGAAGGCCCATGGCGTCGGGCGGGACGAGGCGGTCTCGGGCACGCCGACCCCGGGCCTGCGCGCGGCGCTGGCCGATCTGCGGCGGCTGGCGCGGCGCCATTACGAGGAGGCCCGCGCCGCCCTCGCCGCGGTCGATCCCGCCACGCGGCCCGCCTTCCTGCCGCTGGCGCTGGTTCCCGGCGATCTCGCCCGGATGGAGCGGGCGCACGATCCCTTCCGCGAGGTGCCGGCCACGCCGCCGCTCGGCCGGCTGTGGCGGCTGTGGCGGGCGGCGCGGCGGCCTTTCCCGGGGGTGTGACGCCCGGCGCGTGACGGGTCAGGGTGCCGGCGTCGGCCGGAACACGCCATTGGCGTCGCGCTTCAGCGGTGCCGGCTGTGTCGGTAGCGGTGCCCCCGGCGCGTCGGCAATCGTCACGCCTTCCGGCCAGTCCGCCGGGGCGATGGCGATGTAGCGGGCATAGCCGCCCGAGCCACCCAGCGGCCTGGCGAAGCCGATGGTGATGAGGGCGCCGGCCTCCGGCACCTTGTCGAGATTGGCGACGCCTTCGGCCTGGGCGAAGTTGTTGTGCATCAGCCAGTGCTCGCCTTCCAGCGTCGGCGTGGTGTCGGTGTCCAGCGGCTCATGGCCGTGGAACAGGATCTTGCGTTCGAGGTGCAGGAACTTCAGCGCGGCGAGGCTGACACCGGGGAAGGGCGCATTGGCGAAGCGCTCGCGCTCTTTCCATTTCTTGTACCAGTCGGAGCGGACGAACACGACCGCGCCTTCCGGAATCCGGCCATGCCTGGCCTCCCATTCCTCGATGTCCGAGATCTGGAGGTGATAGCCCTCGTCCTTCGCCGCCTTGTCCGCGATGTTGATGACCACCAGCGGGCGGATCGCGAAGGTGGCCGGCAGGTCGGAGATGGTGGCGCCGAGCGGATTCCAGTGCGAGGGCGGGTCGAGCTGGGTGCCGTACTGGTCGGTGGTGAGGTCGTAGGCGGTGGCGACGAAGCCGTGCTTCTCGTAGGTGAATTCCTCGCCCTTCTTCACATAGCCCTCGATGTCCTGCCCCGCGACGGCGGGCTTGAACACCGCAGGCCCGAAGCCGGGCCACACCGGCTGCACCGGCTCGAAGGCGTGGGTGAGGTCGATGTATTTGGCGCTCTTCAGCGATTGGTCATAGAGCTTCCAGAGCGCGGGTTCATCCGCGCGGGCCGCCGAGGCGGCGCCGAGAGCCGCCGGTCCCAGCACGATGCCAAGTCCCAGCGCCAGGAGAAGGGCCTTCTTCATGCGTCGTCTCCATCCATGTAATAGAAGACTATTATGATGGACTATAACGCGCTTGCAAGCGCCCTTGCCGTAGCGGCGCCGCCTCAGATGCCGCGCCGCACCCGGTCGGTCAGGTTCAGCCGGCCGCGGATGATCGGCTCCAGCGTCGCGCGGTCGGCCTCGCTCTGCGGCAGCAGGGCGAGCTGGTCGATCTGGTTGAGCGCGACGAGGCGCAGCAGGTCGTCCCGCACCGCGCCGCCGGCGTCGCGCGGCAGCGCCTCGACGATCTGGATGTGCTCGGGCGGAAGCTGCCCGGGCAGCGCGGCGGCCAGCTGCGCCCGCAGCCCTTCGGCCGAGAGCGCCGCGCCGGGCGCCGCCTCGACGAAGGCATAGAGCCCGAAGCTGCCGCCGGGGGTCGGGAAGTCGGCGATGTGCGCCTCGCGCACGCCCGCGGCCTTGCCCAGCTCCGCGGCGAGGCGGGGGCCCTGCTCCATGGCGCGGGGGCCGCGCCCTTCGGTGTCGTGGTAGTTCAGCAGCTTGCGGGTGACGAAGATGTAGACCTGCTTGCCGGTGGACATCCAGATGCGGTTGATCAGGCTCTTGCGGGCCAGCATCCGCTTTTCGCTCGAGGTCAGCGCCTCCGGGCAGAAGCTGCGCTTCTGCTTCAGCAGGTGGCGGATGTCCTCATGCGCGGCGATGCGGAACAGCTTGCTGCGGGGGCGCAGCCGGCGGCCGTTCTCGTCCCAGCGGCGCGAGCATATGGCGAGCTGGAAATCCATCAGCAGCGCGGTGCCGTCGGCCCGGCGCAGCCAGTTCTGCGGCTTGGCGAGGTCGTTATGGACGATGCCGCGGCGGTGCACGGCGCGCAGCCCGGCCCGCGCCGAGGCGAAGAAGGCGCGGTCGCCCACCGGCCGGGCGATCTGGAGCGGCACCCCGTCCACCCAGCCGCGCACCAGGAATCCTTCCTCGAGCGCATAGAGCGGCACGGTGTAGCCGCAGCCTTCCGCCCGCTTCAGCGCCCGCGCCTCGCGGCGGGCGAAGTGGCGCGCCAGCGGCTTCACCCACCAGGCGACGTCGCTGTAGCGCCGGCGCACCGCGGGAAAGGCGTTGCCCGCGCCGTCGTGCCAGATGCCGCGCTCGATGGTGGAGAAGATGTCGCGCTTCAGCACGCTGTCGAGCTCGAAATGGGCGGCGGCCGCCGCCGGCTTCACCGGCCGGTTCATTCCGCGGCCTCGCGGGTGAAGCGGTTGCCGGCGGCCCAGGCGACGATGTCCGCCAGCGCCCGCCGCGCCATCTCCTGCTTGCGGGCGGCGCCCTTCTGCGGGCCGCGCAGGCGCTTGCCGTCCGCGCCGAGCAGGGGGGCGTCGACCAGCGGGGGAAACAGCCCGAAATTCACGTTCATCGGCTGGAACGAGCGCGGCTTCGCCTCGCCCTCCTCGCCCGCGTCCTCGTCCAGCAGATGCCCGCCCGTGATGTGGGCGAGCAGCGCGCCGTGCGCCGTGGTCGGCGGCGGCGGGGCGAGGTCCAGCCCGTGCCGTTCGGCGGCGGCGAAGCGGCCGGCCAGCAGGCCGATGCTGGCGCTCTCGACATAGCCCTCGCAGCCGGTGATCTGCCCGGCGAAGCGCAGCCGCGGCGCCGCCTTCAGCCGCAGCGTGCCGTCCAGCAGCTTGGGCGAATTGAGGTAGGTGTTGCGGTGCAGCCCGCCGAGCCGGGCGAATTCCGCCTTCTCCAGCCCCGGAATCATGCGGAAGATGCGCACCTGCTCGGCATGGCGGGCCTTGGTCTGGAAGCCGACCATGTTGAACAGCGTGCCGAGCGCGTTGTCCTGCCGAAGCTGCACGATGGCGTGGCACTTCACCGTGGGGTTGCGCGGGTTGGTGAGGCCGACCGGCTTCATCGGGCCGTGGCGCAGCGTCTCGGGCCCGCGCGCGGCCATCACCTCGATCGGCAGGCAGCCGTCGAAATAGGGCGTGTTCGCCTCGAACTCGCGGAACGGCACGGTGTCGGAGGCGATCAGCGCGGCGACGAAGGCGTCGTACTGCGCCTTGTCCATGGGACAGTTGATGTAGTCCGCCCCGGTGCCGCCCGGGCCGGGCTTGTCGTAGCGGGACTGGAACCACGCGACGTCCATGTCGATCGAATCGAAATGGACGATGGGGGCTATGGCGTCGAAGAAGGCGAGCGAATCCTCGCCGGTCTCCGCCCGCAGCGCCTGCGCCAGCGCCGGGGAGGTGAGGGGGCCGGTGGCGATGACGACGCTGTCCCAGCTCTCCGGCGGCAGGACATCCACCTCCTCGCGCGCCAGCGTGATGAGCGGCTCCGCGGCGATGGCGGCGGTGACGGCGGCGGAAAACCCGTCGCGGTCCACCGCCAGCGCGCCGCCGGCGGGGATCTGGTGGCGGTCGGCGCAGTCCATGATGAGCGAGCCGAGCCGGCGCATTTCCTCGTGCAGCACGCCCACCGCATTGGCGGTGTGGTCGTCGGAGCGGAAGGAATTGGAGCAGACCAGCTCGGCGAGGCCGTCGCCCTTGTGGGCGTCGGTCGCGCGCAGCGGGCGCATCTCGTGGAGGATCACCGGGATTCCGGCGCGCGCCAGTTGCCACGCCGCTTCCGATCCCGCGAGCCCGCCGCCGATCACATGCACCGGGCGCATCGCTTCCGCCATCGAGACCCCTCGTCCTTGCTCCCCGGCCGCTGCCGGTCCTTCACGGCGCCCCCTTAGCACGGATCGCCCGCGCGTGCAGGCGGGGCGGGCCGGCAACGGGAGGCTCGCACCGGGCGGGCGTGGCGCGCGCGGGCTTGCCATCGCGCCGGGACTCCGTTTCAGTCGCCGGCCTCCACAGGCTTGCGGTGAATGTCCATGCAGCTTCTCCTCCTCCGCCACGGCAACACCTTCGAGGCCGGCCAGCCGAGCCATTGGGTCGGCGCCCGCACCGATCTGCCGCTGACGGCGGAGGGCGTCGCCCAGGCCCGCGCGGTCGGCGAGATGCTGAAGCGCGAGGGCGTGCGGCCGGACGCGATCCGGCGCGGGCCGCTGCGCCGCCACCGCGAGAGCGCGTCCGCGCTCGCCGCCGAGCTGGGGCAGGACGAGGCCGCCATCGCGCTCGACACCCGCCTTCAGGAGATCGACTACGGCACCTGGGAAGGCCGCACCAACGCCGAGCTGGACGGGCAGGTGCCCGCCGCCACGCTGGCGGCCTGGAGTGCCGAAGGGGTGTGGCCGGCCGGGGCCGGCTGGGTCACGCAGGAGGCCGACTTCCTCGCGGCGCTGACGGATTTCCTCGCCGAGATGGCGGCGCGGCCGGCGGGCGAGACGGTGCTGGCGGCAACGTCCGGCGGCACGCTGCGCGGCCTGTTCCGCGTGGCGGGGTTCGCAACCTCGCCCGAGCTTCCGCACAGCCGGGTGCGCACCGGCGCGCTCTGCCGCCTCGTCCATGAGGGCGGGCGCTGGCGGCTGGTGGAATGGGACCGCCGCCCGCCCGCGCCGGGGGCCTGAGCGGCCGGCCCGCCGCGTCAGCGGAAGGGCGGCTCGTCGAAGGAGCGCAGCTTGCGCGAGTGGATGGTGGCCCCGGTCTGCTTCAGCCGCTCCAGCGCGGCGAGCCCGATCTTCAGGTGCTCGCTCACCGCCCGCTCGTAAAAGGCGTTGGCCGCGCCCGGCAGCTTGATCTCGCCGTGCAGCGGCTTGTCGGAGATGCAGAGCAGCGTGCCGTAGGGCACCCGCAGCCGGTAGCCCTGCGCGGCGATGGTGCCCGATTCCATGTCGACGGCGATGGCACGGGAGAGGTTGATCCGCCGGCGCTCCTGGGTCCAGCGCAGTTCCCAGTTGCGGTCGTCCTGCGTCACCACGGTGCCGGTGCGCAGGCGCTGCTTCAGCCGGTCGCCGCTCTCCCCGGTCACTTCCGCCGCCGCCTGTTCCAGCGCGACCTGGACTTCGGCCAGCGCGGGAATCGGGATGTCCGGCGGCACGAGCTGGTCGAGAATGCCGTCCTGCCGGAGATAGGCGTGGGCGAGCACATAATCGCCGATGATCTGGGTCTGCCGCAGCCCGCCGCAATGGCCCACCATCAGCCAGCAATGCGGCCGCAGCACCGCGAGGTGGTCGGTAATGGTCTTTGCGTTGGAGGGGCCGACGCCGATATTCACCAGCGTCACCCCGGCGCCGCCGGCCCGGACGAGGTGATAGGCCGGCATCTGGAAGCGGTGCCACGGCGCCGCCATCACCCGGTCGAAGGCCTCGGCGTCCAGCGTGTCGCGGTCGATGCGGATGCCGCCCGGTGTCACCAGCGCCTCGGCGCTGCCGGCCGCGATCTCGGCGAGGCCGAGCCGCACGAACTGGTCGACATAGCGGTGGTAGTTGGTCAGCAGCACCCAGGGCTGCACGGCGCGCCAGTCGGTGCCGGTGTAGTGCACCAGCCGGCGCAGCGAGAAGTCCACCCGCACCGCGTCGAACAGCGCCAGCGGGCGCGGCTCGCCCTCCACCAGCTCATAGGTGCCGTCGGCGATTTCGTCGCCGACCAGCGACAGCAGCGGGGTCGGGAAGTGGCGGGCCAGCTCGGAGGCGGTGACCTTGCCGCGGCCCAGCTCGTCGCCGCCGTCCAGCGCGTAGGGGTAGGGGATTTCCTGCGTGCTGATGCCGGTCTCGATGGTGGCGCCGTAATCGGCGACCAGCGGCCGGAGCTGGTCGAGCAGATAGGGCCGGAACTCGGCCGGCTGGGTGACGGTGGTCTGGTGCACGCCGGCAAAGGCGAACTTGCCGTAGCCGCGCTGGCTGCGGGCGCCGGAGGCCTTCAGCGGGTCGTAGGTCATGCGCAGCAGGGGGTAGCGGTAGCGCGCCCTTTCCGCCGCGTCCGGCGCCCGCCCGGTTTCGAAGAAGCGGGCGAGGTCGTGGCGCAGCGCCTCGCGGGCCTCGCCATACAGCGCCTCCAGCCGGTCGATGGCCTCCTCGGGAGTGGTCGCCGTCCTGAACATGGTGCCTCGCTCTGTCGGCCCGCCGGCAGGGCGGCGGGGCACGCGTCCTTGCCCCGGCCGTTGCCCCGGCCGGTGTGGCGCGTGCTCTAGCCTGTCCCGCCGCGCGCGGGAAGCCACGATCGCGGTTCAGGCGCTGTCCACAGCCGCGCCCCGGCGCACGGCGCCGGGCGCGCTCTTTCTCGTTCGGGAGCCGGGTTGTCGGCGGGACGGGGCGGGGCGTCAGCCGTTCGCCGCCACCGGCCGGCTGGCGGCCGCCTCGCGGGCGAGGGTGTAGCGGTTGGCCGGACGCTGAAGGCCGAGGCTGTCGCGCAGCGTCGTGCCTTCATAGGCGGTGCGGAACAGCCCGCGGCGCTGCAGCTCCGGCACCACCGTGGTGGTGAATTCGACGAGGCTGTCCGGCAGCACGGGAAAGGCCATCATGAAGCCGTCGGAGGCGCCGCCCTCGACCCAGGCCTGCATCTGGTCCGCGATCGCGACCGGGGTGCCGAAGAAGATCGCCTTGCTGCGGTTGTAGCGCTTGCACACCTCGCGCAGCGTCAGCCCCTGCCGGATGAGGCCGACGATCTCGTCGAAATAGACATGGGTGAAGTTGGCCGATTCCGGGATGCGGTGCAGCGGCACCGGCTCGTCCAGCGGCAGGTCGGAGAGGTCGGTCTCGAGATCGGTCTTCAGGTACATCAGCCCGATGTCGATATGCACGTTGTCCTGCCAGTACGCCCATTTCTCGCGGGCATGCTGCTCGCTGTCGCCGACCACGATGGAGACGCCGGACAGGATCTTCAGCTCGTCGGGGTGGCGCCCGAACCGGGCCATCCGCCCCTTGAGGTCGCGGTAGAACTGCACGGCCTCCTCATGCGTCACCGCGGCGCCGAACACCACCTCGGCGGTCTCGGCGGCGAGGTCGCGACCCGGCTCGGAGGCGCCGGCCTGGAAGATCACCGGGCTGCCCTGCGGCGGGCGGGCCATGTTCAGCCCGCCATGCACCCGGAAGAACTCGCCCTGGTGGTCGAGCATGTGGAACTTCGCCGGGTCGAACATGCGCGCGCCGGCCCTGTCGTAGATGAAGGCGTCGTCCTCCCATGTGTCCCACAGCGCCCGCACCACCTCGTAGAACTCGCGGGCCTTGGCGTAGCGCTTGTTGTGCGGGGGCAGGCGGTCGAGGCCGAAATTGCGGGCGGCGAAGTCGTTGGAGGAGGTCACCACGTTCCACGCCGCGCGGCCGTGGCTGATGTGGTCGAGCGAGGCGAACAGCCGCGCGACGTTGTAGGGCTCGTAGAAGCTGGTGGAGGCGGTGGCGCCCAGCCCGATCCGCGAGGTGGCGGTCGCGACCGCCGAGAGCAGGGTGAGCGGCTCCAGCATGTTCATGTAGAGCGGGCCGCGGGTCCAGGCGTCGAGCTTCTCGGTGCGGGCGGCCGGGGTGTCGGCGAGAAAGAAGAAGTCGAGGAGGCCGGCTTCGGCGATCTGCGCGATGCGCTGGAAATAGGCGACATCGGTGGCCGCATTGTCCTGCGCGCTCGGCAGCAGCCAGGCGGAGGAATGATAGCCATTCGCCTCGAACAGGCCGCCGAGAACCATGTGCTTCGTTGACGACATCGGGATGCTTCCGGGCTGACGCTGTGGCGGGGGCGGCGACGCCGCGAGGGGCCCGGCCGCAGGTGACGGCGCCGATAGTGGCGGCAGCGGCGCGGCGTGGAAACCGGGAAAGTGGGCTCCGCCGGCGCAAGTCGCCGTTTTTTCCGCCATCGCCGGCCGGTGCCCACATGCGCGCCAGAGGCGGCTGCCGTGGCCGGTGCCGGCCGGCGCGCCTCACCCCTCGCCGTCGTAGAGCCCGTGCTGGAGCGGGTCGCCGGCACGGGCGAGGTGCTGCTCGGCGAGCGCGGCGTCCTGCGGTGTGTCGATGCCCCACATGGCGATGCGGGCCGGCTTCACCGCCACGGTCTGGATCGGCACCCCCGCCTCGAGGAAGCGGAGCTGCTCCAGCCCTTCGAGCTGCTCGTAATGGCCGACCGGCGCGGCGACGAAGAAGCGCAGCGCCTCGGCGCGGTAGCCATAGAGCCCGATGTGGCGGAACACCGGCGCCAGCGGCCCGGCGGCGCGCAGGCCCGCCTCGTCGCGCAGGGCCGGCAGGATGTTCTTGGAGAACCAGTGCGCCCGGCCGCCCTGGCCGACGATGCAGGTGGTGCCGCTGAAGGGGGTGATCTGCTTGCGGGCGCGCAGCCCGTCCAGCGCCTCCCAGGAGAGCTGGACCACCGGGGTGAAGACCTGGGGGGCGCCGTCCCCGGTCCCGCTGGCGCGGGCGGCCTCGATGAGGCCGGCGACATAGCTCGGCGGGGTGAAGGGCAGGTCGCCCTGCAGGTTGACGATGAAGTCGGCATCCGGGGCGTGGGCCTGCGCCGCGGCCAGGGCACGGTCGGAGCCGGAGGCGAGCTTGGGCGGGGTCATCACCACCGGGGCGCCGATGGCGCGGGCCAGCTCGGCGACGCGCTCGTCATCCGCCGCCACGACGAAGCCGGCGCCGGTCTGCGAGGCGGCGATGCCGGCGATGCGCACCACCCGCTCCAGCAGCGGCACCCCGCCGATGGGCGCGAGCGGCTTGCCGGGAAAGCGGGTGGACTGGTAGCGGGCGGGAATGACGATCAGGCACTTCATGGCGCGGGTCCGTCGCTGCGCGCGGGCCGGGCGCCTGCGCTCCACCCGCTTGGTGGACCATTTGCGGGCGCTTGTCACCTCGTCGGCGCGTGCGGCGCCTCGGGTCGAAAACCCCTCCAGAACGACGAAAGCCCCAGCTTCGAACCGGGGCCTTCGTGGAAGGGCTCGTAGCGGACCCGGCGCGCCGGGGCCTGTGTCGGAGTCTTCTCTCCGGTCCCGACGAGGCCGGGACCGTGGCGGTGGGCGTGTCGATCAGGCGGCGGCGGCCGCGCGACGGGCGACGCTGGTGATCTCGCCGCGGGCGACGTTGATGTCGGCCAGCGTGCGGTCGTCGAGCTGGGAAAGCTCGGCGATGGTGCGGCGATAGGCCTGGTAACGACGAACCTGCTTGGCAACAAGGCCCCAGAGCAGCATGATTTTTCTCCTGTCCTACGGTTTGGCAACGTCGGCGCCGGGTTTCGGCTGCACGTCCGCTGAGCAATCTGATGCCTATGTATTCGACAGCGGGCGCTTTCGCTAGGAAGTATGCTGCATCCCAGCAATGCGTCCGACGCATGTGAAGGTCACACTTCATTCACCTTGTGCCAGCCTTGCGGCCGCGTCTTTGAACGGCCTGTACCCGCCGAAGAATCAGCAAATCGGGCATTTGCGCGGCATAATCGGGCGGTTCGGTGGGAAGATGGGGACTGTCGCGGCGGTGCCACAGGGGCGGTTTCCGCAAGGGCCGGCTATGCGCTATGCACAGGGCGGGGCGTTCTCGCGCCGGCGCCGGCTGCCGCTGCATTGTGCAGTCCGACGCTGAAGAAGCAAACAGCCGGGGCGGGAACCCTTGTGCCCGCTGGCGCGCCCGGGACCTGCCACGAAAAAGGGCGGCGGCCGTTGCCGGCGCCGCCCTTGATGTTGCGGTGCATGATTCAGAGGGCAGCCAGCGCCTGGTCGAGATCGGCGATGATGTCCGCGGCGTCCTCCAGCCCCACCGAGAGCCGCACAACGTCCGGCCCGGCACCGGCCAGGGTCTTCTGCTCGTCGGCGAGCTGGCGGTGGGTGGTCGAGGCGGGGTGGATGATGAGCGAGCGGGTGTCGCCGATATTGGCGAGGTGGGAGAACAGCTTCACGCCGGACACCAGGCCGACGCCGGCTTCATAGCCTCCCGCGAGCCCGAAGGTGAACACGCCGCCGGCCCCCTTGGGCGCATATTGCTTGGCGAGGTTGTGGTAGCGGTCGCCCGGCAGGCCGGGATAGCTCACCCAGGCCACCTTGGGATGGGTGGAGAGATATTCCGCCACCTTCTGGGCATTGTCGCTGTGGCGCTGCACCCGCAGCGGCAGCGTCTCGATGCCGGTGAGGATGAGGAAGGCGTTGAAGGGCGAGAGCGCCGGGCCGAGATCGCGCAGCCCCAGCACCCGGGCGGCGATGGCGAAGGCGAAATTGCCGAAGGTCTCGCCGATCACCAGCCCCTGATATTCCGGCCGGGGCTTGGACAGCATGGGATAGCGCCCCTCCCGCAGCCAGTTGAAGCTGCCGCCGTCGACCAGGATGCCGCCGATCGAGTTGCCGTGGCCGCCGAGGAACTTGGTGGCGGAGTGGATGACGATGTCGGCGCCATGCTCGAACGGGCGGATGAGGTAGGGCGTCGCCAGCGTGTTGTCGACGATCAGCGGCACGCCGGCGCGTTTCGCGATCTTCGCGATGGCCGCGATGTCGGTGATGACGCCACCGGGATTGGCGATGGATTCGATGAAGATGGCCTTGGTCTTCGGCGTCACCGCGCGCTCGAAGGAGGCGACGTCGTCCGAATCCGCCCACACCACGTTCCAGCCGAAGCTCTTGAAGGCGTGGTTGAACTGGTTGATCGAGCCGCCATAGAGCTTGCGGGCGGCGATGAATTCGTCGCCCGGGGAGAGCAGGGTCTGGAAGGCGAGAAGCTGGGCGGCGTGGCCGGAGGCGACCGCCAGCGCGGCTGTGCCGCCCTCCAGCGCCGCCACCCGCTCCTCCAGCACCGCGTTGGTGGGGTTGCCGATGCGGGTGTAGATGTTGCCGAAAGCCTGCAGCCCGAACAGGGCGGCGGCGTGATCGGCGTCATCGAACACGAAGGATGTGGTCTGGTAGATCGGCGTCGCCCGCGCCTTGGTGGTGGGGTCCGGCTGGGCGCCGGCATGGATCGCCAGCGTGGCGAAGCCCGGCGACGGGGCGCTGTTCTCCTGCGAGTCGGTCATGTCACATCCTCCCTGCGTTCTCGACGCAGGGACATGTCACGCCGACGCGATAAAAAACGCAAGATGATCGTGAGATATACTCGGCCTACATCAAAACCCGGAAATTTCGCGGGTCGATGATATGGAAGT
>NZ_JAHBGE010000064.1 GCF_018390635.1 Ancylobacter lacus
GCGCAGATGGCGCAATTCGATCGAGGTGGATAGCGGCGCAGCCATCCGCGCTCCGATGCCTTAGGTCAACGCAATAATACTAACGTCGCCGTGAGGGGCGAATTCGTCAACCTTAGTTCCGTAGTGGGTTATCCGCGCCAACACGCCGAGATGCGACTGAGCGCGAAGCAGTATCCGCCCGTCCAAAACCGGCTTAAAAACCGGCTTAACTCCAAAAATTAAGCCGGTAGACAGCACCCCGAAGGGGTTAAAATCTCAGTATTTTCAATGAGATGGAATGGCGCGCCCGAAGAGATTCGAACTCCTGACCCCCAGATTCGTAGTCTGGTGCTCTATCCAGCTGAGCTACGGGCGCCCTGTGCGCGGCCTTCCGGCCGCCGCCTCGTGAGAGTGTGTCTCACGAGAGCGACCGCTACCTACTTCGTTCCTCGGGACATTGCAACATGCTCGTCACGGAAGTTCGACGCGCCTGTGGATGACAGGAGTCAGTCCGGACGATCGTGAATTTCGAGGGGCAGGTTCGCCGTCGCGGCCGCGCCGCGGCCATCGCGGATCTCGACGAAGAGGCGGTAGTGGCCGATGGGCAGGCCGGAGACGACAGCGCCGTCGAGGTCGCCTGATTTCAGCCCTTCCGGATGGGCGGGAGGAACCACTTCCGGGTCGCCGCCGACCGAGCGGGCGGTGCTTTCCTCGCGAATGCTCCAGTGCGCCGCCAACGGGTCGCCGTCCGGATCGACCGCCTTTATCCTCACCTCGCCCGTGCTGCCCAGCCGCCAGGAGCCGAAGGGCGCGCTCTCGTTTCCGGCCACCACAAGGGTCGCGATGCGCGGGGCATGGTTGCCGCCGGGCGCTTGGCCACCCCAGTTTTCCGCCATTGATTCAAGGGCTTCCGTCCACTCCCCGGTTGTCAGGAACAGGCTGTGCCAGCTCGGCGTCACCTCCTGCTTCTGGCCCCAGAGAAAGGGGAAGGGGCCGGCACCACCCGCCTTCAGCGCGGCGAGGTAGCGGCGCAGCTGGATGGCTTTCTGCGTCGAGGAGGGCTCGAACGGGGCCCCCCACGGCGTGGTGGCGGCCTGCCACTGGCCGAGGGCGCCCATTTCGGTGACGAGGAGCGGTGCGGTCCAGCCGGCCTGCCGGGCCCGCGCCGGCAGGGAAAGCAGGGCGTCGCCGTAGGAATTCACGCCGAGAACCTGGATGCTGGGCGCGGCGGCCTTCAGCCGCGCCACCTTGCCCTCGCCCAGCTCGGCCAGCACGGCGAGGGTGGGGTGGGCGGGATCGAGCCGGCGGACCAGCGCCGCGACGCGCTCCACCTCCGGCCAAACCTTTGAATCATCAGCGAGATCGACCTCGACCTCGTTGCCGATGCCCCACATCAGCAGGGCGGGGTGATCGCGGTATTTTTCCACCGTGGCTCGAAATTCGGCGAGCTGGCGTTCCACAAAGGCGGGGTCGGCGTAGTCGGCGCCGAGCCTGGGGTGGCTAAGCCACAGGCCGGCAATGACTTTCAGCCCCGCCTTCTGCGCGGCGTCGAGGATCGGGCCGGGGTCGCCGCCATAGGTGCGGATGGTGGTGGCGCCGAGGCCGGCGAGGAGATCCAGCCGGCCCGCGCCGGCGGCGCCGCGGACCTCGAAAACCTCATTGTTCACAAGGATATGGCTTCCCTCCACGCGCACCTCGGCGGTCGCCGCGGGCGTGCTCGCGGGGGGCGGCGGCGCGGCTTGCGGACCTGCCGCCGTGGCCGTGCCCGGCGCCCCGGCGGCCGCCGCGGGGGACGGTAGGATGAGTGCGGTGAGGTGGACGATGAGGCCGATCATGGCGGCGAATCCGGTCACACGGCGCTGCCGTCCATCCACCCCCATCGCACCCACTCCCTTCGCACCCCCGCCCATCCCGCTCACCCCTGCGAGCGCAGCGCGCGGTGGGCGTCGAGGTCGAGCGGGCGGTCGGGGATGACAATGCGGAAGGTGGCGCCGATGGTGCCCGGCACCAGCGTCACCTCGCCGCCATGGGCGCGCATCAGCTCGCCGGCGATGGCGAGGCCGAGCCCGGTGCCGCCGCGGCGGGTGGAGCTCTGGAACGGCTTGAACAGGTGCTCGCGCGCCCGCGCCGGCACGCCCGGCCCGGTGTCGGCGACCTCGATGACGACGGTGGCGCCCTCGCGCCGGCCGGTGATGCGGAGCTGGTCGCGGGCGGGGTCGGCGGGGCCGCGGGCGGTCATCGCCTCCACCGCGTTGCGGGAGAGGTTCAGCAGCACGCGGAAGAGCTGGTCGGGGTCGGCGTCGACCTCCAGCCCCCGCTCCACCGAGGCGACCCAGCCGATGCCCGCGCCCTCTTCCGTGCCGAGGCCGAGCTGGTCGCGCACCTCGCTCACCAGCGGGGCGAGCTCCACCCGGCGGCGCTGGGGCGGCGGCTCCTGGGCCCGGCCATAGGCGAGGGTGTGCTCGCAATAGGCGATGGCGCGGTCGAGCGCGGCCACCAGCTTGGGGGCGAAGCGCTGCACCGCGGGGTCGGACAGCGAGGTGAGCCGGTCGGAGATGAGCTGGGCGGAGGCCAGCAGGTTGCGCAGATCGTGGTTGATCTTCGACACCGCGAGGCCGAGCGCGGCGAGGTGGTTCTGCTGCTGCAGCGTATCGACGATCTGCCGCTGCATGGTGGCGAATTCCCGCTCGGCCTGGCCGATCTCGTCGCTGCGCCGGGTGGGGCCGAGCGGGATCGGCGTCGTCTCCGGCGATTGCCGGAAGGCGATCATCCGCGCGGTGAGGCGGCGCATGGGGGCGACGAACATCCAGGCGAGGCCGAGATAGACCAGCGCCCCGGTCAGCGCCGTCACCGCCAGCGAGATGAGCATGAGGTTGCGGGAGAAGCGCAGCATCGCCTTGCGCAGCGGGGTCTCCTCCAGCACGATCTCGACGAAGCCGCCGCCGCGCGGCGGGGTACCCACCACGCGGATGATGCGCCCGTCGCCCGCCGCCAGCGTGTCGACCGCCTCGGTCACCGCCTCGATGGGCCCGACATCGCGGATGTCGGCGTGGTGGTCCACCTCGGGCGGCATGTCGGAGGAGGCGAGCAGGCGCCGCGTGTTCTCCCGCTTCAGCGCCACCGTGATGGCGCCGACGCTGTTCAGCAGCTCGCGGGTCAGCTCGGGCGGGATCATGCCCTCGGGGGCGGCGTCCATCACCAGCGCCGCGGTGCGCGCGCCGGCCAGCCGGTCGGAGAGCCAGTTGAGCCGGAAGGCGGCCACCGCCGGCACCATGATCAGCACCTCGGCCAGCACCACGAAGGCGAGGGTGAAGGCCAGCAGCTTGCCGGAAAGGCCCAGCCGGAGGCGCCCGCGCCCGGCGCCCGGCGCCGCCGCGTTCTCCCCCCCGGCCTCAGGCCGCTCTCCCGGCCTCGGCCGGCCGGCACCCTCGTCAGTCACGCGCCATTCCCCGTCCGTCCCCGAGATGGGAATCGAAAACGTGATCCGCCACCCAGCGACCACGGCTTGACGGCACGATGAAGGCACGCGGGCGGCGCGAAGGGGATACGCGGGGAGGGGGCGGGTGGATGGGGGGATCGTCATGCGGCGCAACTCGACGCCGTCACTGCTCATAAAACTCACCCAGAATGGATGACCGCTGAAAGTACGTTGAAGCCCGTGGCGCTAGACGGCCACTCAACCACAGATCGTGGATTGTGTGGATAGCCAGTAAGGCTACCTCCTCCCCTTGTTGCCAATTTGTTCTTTTCCTGCACGATGTGATCTCTTGTCCGGTCCAAAACGCCCAACCCACAAAGGCCTAGGGCATCAATTCAGAGCGGGAGAATATCATTGGGCGAGATGATCAGTTTCATCGGAGGCTCCTACGAAATTTGCGGGACCATAGACGACCGTTTGATAGTAAAAATCTATCGAAATGGAAGCCATGAGCCTATGTATCAAATATGGACCTTTGAACAACGCCAAGAATTTGATTTAAAACAGAAATCAAGACGAAATCACTATTATGATAGGCATATTTTAGAATATCGTAACTTTAGAATAATGGAAAAACGAATTAATGGACAAAAATATTCTGATATCGCGCAAGAATTTGGTATCTCAACTTCGAGAGTTATGGACATCTTCATGAAGAAGATGCGAGGAAGGGAGTAGAAAAATATCTTCAAATATTATAATATGTCTGATTCAATTAACTCGAAAACGCCGTCTTACATGCGTTTTACAATGAATGAAATCGATAATTTTCGTTCGATTTATGGCAGAGGAAGGCCTTATTTAAATCGCATGTCGACCCTTATATGGGTCGATATTTTCGCCATGAATGCAACTTATGGCATTGATCCATTTAAAATACTAATGGAAATTGATGGATTGGAAGGATTGGCATCAGGTTCGCGAACAAAGAAGCCTTCTCAATTTAAATTTCCTCCGCTGAAGGGGCTTTGGCACAAGCATTTTTTTGATTCGCGTTTTATAGCAAAAAACATAACGTCTGCTCTTGGTGAAAAGAGATTAAAAGATATAGTCGATATATGGATTAAGGAAAATAAAGATAAAACAATTACTCAAGAAATTGTTGCCAAGCTTGCCCATGAAGTGACGCATGGTGTTTTCGATAGGCGCTCTGCCGAGGGGCGCTTGACCGGCGAGTGGATAATTTATGCCGAGAATGAAGGAAGAAATTTCTATTTAACATGCAAGCCGCATTCGAGTGATGATCGAATTATTTTTGAAGAAATTTCCTATCATTGTGCGCAAGACTTTCCTGATCTTCTGACGTGGATCCGCGATGCGGAGCGGCGCCTGTCGCGGTAGATGGCGGAGCGGCGCCTGTCGCGGTAGATGAAAGCCGCGTCTGCGACTTTGCCGCATTGTTTCGGCCTACTTAGCTAGAACCGGGCTCGCCGGAGCAGCGGCCCCCCTAGCCCTCCTCGGCCATTGCCCCACCCACATTGACTCCACCCGCTCCCGCCCCTATAAGCCGGCTCCAACCTTGGCCGCACGTCGACCGGGGCCCCCCGCTTTGCGCAACGGCGTCGCGACAGGTTCGCGGCCAGTCCACGGCCGGGGTGGCGTCCGGAGGTGGGTGGCGAAACCTGAACAGCGGAGTATGCACCGTGAAGCGCACCTATCAACCCAGCAAGCTCGTGCGCGCCCGCCGTCATGGCTTCCGCGCGCGCATGGCCACCCGGAACGGCCGCAAGATCATTGCCGCCCGCCGGGCCCATGGCCGCAAGCGCCTCTCGGCCTGATCCACGATAAGGCGCGGCTGCCGGAAAGGGCGACGCCCCGGTGACGAGGAGCAGCGCCCTTATGGACCGCCTGGTGAAGCGCCGGGATTTCGTCGCCGCCGCGGCCGCCCTGCGCGCCAATGCCGGCCCCCTGCTGCTGCAGGGCCGCAACCGAAACGACGCGGGGCCGGTGCGCATCGGCCTCACCGTCACCAAGAAGCACGGCAATGCGGTGGAGCGTAACCGCATGCGCCGCCGCCTGCGCGCCGCGGTGCGCGAGGCCCTCCCGCGTGCCGGCCAGCCCGGCTTCGATTATGTCATCGTCGCCCGGCGCGGCGTCATATCGGCGCGGTTCGACGACCTTATTCAAGACATAGAGCGTGGCGTAACCCGCCTTCATTCGGGAAGTCGGCGCCGGCGTGCTCCGCAGGGGCACCCGCCCGCTGCCGCACCCGCGCGCGCCGTCGGAGAAGCCGTCGATGACCAATGAAAACCGCAACATGATCCTGGCGATCGTGCTGTCGATGCTGGTGCTGATCGCGTTCCAGTATTTCTCCGGCATCCCGCAGATGGAGAAGCAGCGGCAGATCGCCCAGCAGCAGCAGACGCTGCAGCAGGGCACCGCCAACGCCCCCACCGCCGAACCCGGCGCCCCGCCGGCCCCCGGCACCGCCGCCCCGGCGCCCACCCAGGCCGCCGCCACCGCGCTCACCCGCGAGCAGGCCCTCGCCCTCTCGCCCCGCGCCCCCATCGACACCCCGCGCGTGACCGGCTCGGTCTCGCTGAAGGGCGGGCGCATCGACGACCTCTCGCTGAAGGACTACCGCGAGACGGTGAAGCCCGACAGCCCGATCATCATCCTGCTGTCGCCCTCCGGCGGGCCGAACCCGTTCTATTCCGAATTCGGCTGGGTCGGCGGCGCCGGCTCCACCGTGAAGCTGCCCGCCGCCGACACGGTGTGGAGCGTCGCCGACGGCGCCCGCCTCACCCCCGACACCCCGCTGGTGCTGAGCTGGGACAATGGCGAGGGCCTCGCCTTCCGCCGCACCATCTCGGTCGACCGCAACTACATGTTCCATGTGAAGGACGAGGTGCAGAACACCGGCTCCGCGCCGGCGACGCTGCACCCCTTCGCGCTGGTCTCGCGCCACGGCACCCCCCACACGCTCGGCTACTACATCCTCCACGAGGGGCTGATCGGCGTCACCTCCGAGGGCGGCCTGCACGAGATCAAGTACAAGGACATCGCGGAGAAGAAGACCGAGACCTTCCCCTCCACCGGCGGCTGGCTCGGCATCACCGACAAGTACTGGGCCGCCACCGTCATTCCCGACCAGCAGGCCAAGGTGCAGGCCCGCTTCTCCGCCGCCACCGTCGGCAGCGAGGTGAGCTACCAGACCGACTGGCTCGGCGACGCCGTCACCGTCGCCCCGGGCGGCAGCGCCTCCAGCGACGGCCGCCTGTTCGCCGGCGCCAAGGAGGTGCGGGTGGTCGACGGCTACGACCGCGACCTCGGCATCGACCGCTTCGACCTGCTGATCGACTGGGGCTGGTTCTATTTCATCACCAAGCCGCTGTTCCTGCTGATCGACTGGATCTACAAGGGCGTCGGCAATTTCGGCGTGGCGATCCTCATCGTCACCGTGATGCTGAAGACCCTGTTCTTCCCGCTGGCGAACAAGAGCTACGCCTCAATGGCCAAGATGAAGGCCATCCAGCCGGAAATCCAGGCCCTGCGCGAGCGCTTCGGCGACGACCGCGTCCGGCTCCAGCAGGAGATGATGGAGATCTACAAGAAGGAGAAGATCAACCCGGTCGCGGGCTGCCTTCCCATCGTGATCCAGATCCCGGTCTTCTTCGCCCTCTACAAGACCCTGTTCGTGACCATCGAGATGCGGCACGCGCCGTTCTTCGGCTGGATCCACGATCTCTCCGCGCCCGACCCCACCACCATCTTCAACCTGTTCGGCCTCATTCCGTGGGACCCCTCGCAGGTGCCGGTGATCGGCCATTTCCTGATGCTCGGCGTGTGGCCGATCATCATGGGCTGCACCATGTGGGCGCAGATGAAGCTGAACCCGGCCCCGCCGGACCCGACCCAGAAGGCGATCTTCGACTGGATGCCGCTGATCTTCACCTTCATGCTCGGCTCCTTCGCGGTCGGCCTCGTCATCTACTGGGCGTGGAACAACACCCTGTCGGTGATCCAGCAGTCCATCATCATGCGCCGCCATGGCGTGAAGGTGGAGCTGTGGTCCAACCTCAAGGACCTGTTCCGCCGCGGCAAGAAGGCCTGACGTGGGCGAGGGCGCGGACATTCCCGGCGGGCCCGGGAGCGAGGCGGGCGAGGGCTTCTACACCCCGGCGGAGGTCGAGGCCGGCCGCCGCCTCTTCGCCGGCGAGTGGAACTTCGTCTCCGCCGCCCCCACGGTCGAGGTGCTGCCGCCCATGCGCGGCATCGAGATCGCGCTGGCGGGGCGCTCCAATGTCGGCAAGTCGAGCCTCGTCAACGCCCTCACCGGGCGGCGGGCGCTGGCCCGCACCTCGGTCACGCCGGGGCGGACCCAGGAGCTGATCTTCTTCACGCTGGGGCCCCAGCTCACCCTGGTGGACATGCCGGGCTACGGCTTCGCCAAGGCGCCCAAGGAGAAGGTGGACGCCTGGACCGCGACCATCCACGCCTATCTCCGCGGCCGGGCCAATCTCGCCCGGGTCTTCGTGCTGATCGATTCCCGCCACGGGCTGAAGCCGATCGACCTCGGCGTGCTCGACGGGCTCGACAAGGCCGCGGTGTCCTATGCGGTGGTGCTCACCAAGGCCGACCAGCTCGGCAAGGCCGAGCGCGCCGCCCGCATCGCCGAGACCGAGGCGGCGCTGCTGCGGCGCCCGGCGGCCTTCCCCCACGTCTTCCCGACCTCCAGCCGCGACGGCGACGGCATCGCCGAGCTGCGGGCCGGCGTGGTGCGGCTGATGGTGGAGCGCGGCATGATGGCGCTCGACTGAGGCGGCTCCTGCTCCCGGCGACGAGGCCGGGCCGTTCGTCCCCGTTCGCGCCGTCAGCCCCGTTCGCGTCACACAGGATGTCGTGCGACGCTCGAGCGAAAGCTACACCGCATCGGTCATGCCCGGTGACGATCCAAATGCGCTCAGGGAAAAGGCAATAAAGCTCCGCAGGCGTGGCGTCATGCGTCGGTCGCGTTGGTAGAGAAGCCACATGGGTCGTTCACCCAGCCGCCAATCCGGGAAGAGCCGAACCAGACAGCCGGCCTCGAGATCGCGTTTCACGAGGAGTTCGGGCTGCATGACGATGCCAAGACCTGCACGCGCCGCGGCACGGACGGCCTGACCACTGTTGACGGTGATCATCCGTGGAGGTGTAATCGCTCTTTCGTCGTCCTCCCTCGCAAATGTCCATGGCGACCGCGCCGACGGGGTGAAGGCGATGGTGTCGTGGCCGGCCAGCTCGTCGGGATGCATCGGCATGCCACGGCGGGCGAGATAGTCGGGCGCGGCGCAGACCGCCATGCGGTAAGGAGCCAAGGGTCTGGCAATCAGCGCGCTGTCCTGCATCACGCCAATGCGGAAGGCGATATCGAACCCTTCTTCGACCAGATCGACATTGCGATCGGACAAGGCAATATCGAGTTCCACGTCGGGCGCGGACAGTCGGTAGCCGCCGAGCGCCGGCATCAGTGCTTCCGCGCCGAAGGTGGTGGGTGCCGTGATGCGCAATCGACCCTTCAGGCGCGTCTGCTGAAGCTCGGCGGCCTCTTCGGCCAGCGCAATGCGGTCCAGAATGTCGCGACACTGCTCGACATAGCTTGCGCCGAAATCCGTCAGGCTTTGCCGCCGGGTGGTGCGATTCAGGAGGCGTGTTCCAAGGCGTTCTTCCAGCGCCGCGATCTGCTGCCCGACCATGGCCGGAGATTGCCCGAGGACGGCCGAGGCTGCGCTCATCGAGCCGGCCTGCACCGTCGCGACGAAGGCCTGCATGCAGCGCACGACGTCCATTCAATGATATTCCCGTATAATAATCCAATTTTTGCGCCGATTATCACGGCGGTTGTCGCCAATTACAACTCCCGGAACGTCGTCCCTGGAGGAGTTGGATATGACGCTCACGCGATTTTCGGGAAAAACGGTCGTTATAACGGGTGCGGGAACCGGCATGGGGCGCGCGGCTGCGATCCGCCTCTCCAGGGAGGGGGCACGATGCGTTCTCGTCGGCCGGCGTCAGGCTCCGCTCGATGAGGTTGCCGCCGAGATCGTCGCCCAAGGCGGCTCCACCCTGGCCATTGCCTGCGACATCGCCAACGCCGCCGACGTCGAGGCCATGATGCGGCAGGCCGCGGGCGAGAACGGTCGCATCGCTGGTCTCTTTGCAAATGCGGGCGTGCTGGGCATGTTCAAGCCTCTCGCCGAGACGGAGACTGCGGACTTCGAGGGTCTCGTCAGCACCAACCTGTTGGGCACCTTCCTCACGATCAAGCACGCCTTGCCACATCTTCAAGGTGGCGCCGTCGTCATCAACGCCTCATGGACCGTCAACAGCGTCATGCCCGGCGCGGGAGCCTATGCGGCGACCAAGGGGGCGTTGATCGCCATGATGCACACGCTCGCCATGGAGCAGGGTGCCCGCAACGTCCGCATCAACAGCATCAGTCCCGGCATCATCCTGACCCCGATGGCCGACGAGGTTCTGGACCCGGCACTCTCCGCCCGGCTCGCCGCTCACGCTCCGCTGGGACGAAACGGAACACCTGACGACATCGCCGGCACCGTCGCCTGGCTGCTCTCCGACGATGCCGGGTTCGTCACGGGGCAGGATATCGCGATCGACGGCGGCTTCACACTTGGAGGGCCGCGCCTGTGAGCGAGGGCACGGAGAACGTCGGAAGGCGATAGCGTAGACATCGCTCCTGTCTTCACCCGGCGCAGCGCGGCTGGCGGCGCCGGAGAGCCCATGCGCAAACGGCCGGTCCCGTGCGGGACCGGCCGTTTGTCGTGACGGGATGACGAAAGCGAAGGCGGCGCCCTCAGGCGGCGTTCGAGGCGGCGGTGCCGGTGAGCAGGTTGAGCAGGGCCTGGGGATCGCGGGTCGCGCGGATCTTGCCGGCGGTTTCCTGGTCGCGCAGCAGCCGCGCCACCCGGGCCAGCGCCTTGAGGTGGTCGGCGCCGGCGGCCTCGGGCGCCAGCAGCAGGAACACCAGATCGACCGGCTCGCCGTCCAGCGCCTCGAAGTCGATCGGCTTCTCCAGCCGGGCGAACATGCCGAACAGCCGCTCCATCTTCGGCAGCTTGCCGTGCGGGATGGCGATGCCGTGGCCGACGCCGGTGGAGCCGAGCCGCTCGCGCTGGTTCAGCGTCTCGAAGATCTCGCGCTCGTCGCGCCGGAGGAGATCGGCGGCCCGGGAGGCAAGCTCCTGGAGAGCCTGCTTCTTGCTGGCGGCCCGCAGCGAGGGGATCACGGCCGGCAGCGTGAGAAGGTCGATCAGCGCCATAGGGTCTGTCCGGGTGTGGCAGCGGTGGCCGGGCCGGCGAAGCCGCCGGCCGCCGCAGGTTCGTGGCCGGCCGCGGCGACGCGGGCCGGGCGTGGCGTGACGTATCGGGGCGTGGCGTGTCCGGGCATCCGCGTCGACACCGGGCTGGACGGGGCGCCGGGCATCCCGCCACGCGGCATGTGCCCGCCACGCGCCATGTGCCGGCGACGCGGCATGTGCCGGCTACGCGGCATGTGCCGGCCACGCGCGATGTCGCGCGCGGAACCGCGCGCGACGGGGCGAAGGGCTCGGGAGAGCGCGCGGCGGGTCAATGCACGCCGTCCGCCACCGGCTGCGCCGGCGGGTCCACCCAGCCGACATGGCCGTCGGCACGCCGATACACCACATTGATGCGGCCATGGCCGGCATGGCGGAACACCAGCACCGCGGCGCCGGTGAAATCCAGCTCCAGCACCGCGTCGCTGACCGCGAGGGTCGGCAGGCCGGTGGTGGCCTCGGCGACGACGGTGGGGCACCAGGCGTCGGCGACGACCTCTTCCTCCAGCTCGGACACGGAGAACACCGTGACCGCCGCCAGCTCCGCCGGCTCGACGCTGGCATGGCCATTGGCCGGGCGGCGGCGGACGCGGTTCTTGTAGCGGCGCAGCCGGGTCTCGATCCGCTCCACCGCGGCATCGGCGCTGGCATAGGGGTCCTGGGCGTCGCCATGCGCCTGCAGGATGGTCCCGCTGTCGAGGTGCAGCGAGCAGTCGGACCGGTAGCCCGAACCCTCGCGGGCCACGGTCACATGACCGGACCACCCGCCGTCGAAATATTTGCCAAGGGCGTCAGCAATGCGGTCGGAAACCCGTTGCCGCAAAACCTCGCCCACGTCCAGATTCTTACCCGAAACGCGCAGCGGCATCGTGACTAGTCCCTTAAATGGACAGGACACGGCGTGGCCTCGATCGCGACCCCGTCACGCCCCGTCCGAAACCCCCAACTTGCCCGGCCGGCGCCTTTAAGAGCTAGGAGTCTTCCCCGGACCTGTCAATCGGAACCGGAAGGCGGCACCGGGGCACCGCGGCTCAGTTTCCGCCGAGGGCGGCCTGCTTTTCGCGCCGGCGCTGCACGGAGGACGGAATCCGCATCGCCTCACGGTATTTGGCAACCGTTCGGCGGGCGATGTCGATGCCGGCCTCGCGCAAGCGCTGCACCAGCGTGTCGTCCGACAGCACGTCGCTGGGGCTCTCCGCGTCGATCATCTGCTTGATGCGGAAGCGCACCGATTCGGCCGAATGCGCCTCGCCGCCATCCGAGGAGGAAATGGAGGACGAGAAGAAATACTTCATCTCGAAGATTCCGCGCGGCGTCGCCATGTATTTGTTGGAGGTCACGCGGGAGACGGTGGATTCGTGCATGCCGATGGCGTCGGCCACCATGCGCAGGTTCAGCGGCCGCAGATGCTGCACGCCGAGGGTGAGGAAGCCGTCCTGCTGGCGCACGATCTCGGTGGCGACCTTGAGGATGGTGCGGGCGCGCTGGTCGAGCGAGCGGGTCAGCCAGGTCGCGGTCTGCATGCAGTCGGTGAGGAAGGCCTTTTCCCGGTCGTTGCGGGTGGTCTTGGAGACGCGGGAATAATAGGCCTGGTTCACCAGCACCCTCGGCAGGGTGTCGGAGTTCAGCTCGATGAACCAGCTGCCGTCCTGCGCCGGGCGCACGAACACGTCGGGCACGATGGGCTGCACCACGCCGGTGCCGAAGCTGAGGCCGGGCTTGGGGTTGAGGCGGCGGATTTCCGCCACCATCTCGGCGAGGTCTTCCTCGTCGACCCCGCAGATGCGGCGAAGCTGGTTGAAGTCGCGCTTGGCCAGCAGGTCGAGATGCTGCAGCAGCGCCGCCATGGCGGGATCGTAGCGGTTGCGCTCGCGAAGCTGGATGGCGAGGCATTCCGCCAGCGAGCGGGCGCCGATGCCCGGCGGGTCGAAGGTGTGGATCACCTCCAGCACGCCCTCGATGGTCGGGGTGAGGGCGCCCAGCTTCTCGGCGATGCTCTCCACATCGGCGGTGAGATAGCCGGCATCGTCAATGAGGTCGATCAGGTGGTGGCCGATCAGCCGGGCGACGGGGTCGGAGACCGCGAGGGTGAGCTGGCGTTCCAGATGGTCGGCCAGCGTGGTCTCCGAGGAGACGAAGGCTTCGAGATTGTAGCTGTCGTCGTCGCGCCCGCCGGAGCCGCCGCCGGACCATTCGGCATAGCCGCCGCCGTCGCCGCCCGGGCCGGCCGGCACGCTGTCGCGGCCGGCATCGTCGGGGAAGACGTTTTCCAGCCCGGTGTCGAGCCGGTCCTCGATGGCGCTGCGGCTGGTTTCCAGCCGGTCCTCCATCCAGTCGGCGGCGCGCATCTCGCCGTCACCCGCCCGCGGCTCCTCGCCGCCGTCGCGGTCCGCCATCTCGCCGCCGGCGGCGTCGGCCGGCGCGGCTTCCGGCTCGCTCTGCCGCTCCAGCAGCGGGTTGCGCTCCAGCTCGGCCTCGACATAGGCGACCAGATCGAGATTGGAGAGCTGCAGCAGCTTGATGGCCTGCATCAGCTGCGGCGTCATCACCAGAGACTGGGTCTGGCGGAACTCCATCCGCGGGCTCAGCGACATGGCCGGTCTCCATGCCGCGGGGCCGCGGGGGCGTTGCAGGCGGGCGTGCGGGCGTCGGCGCGCGGGCTCACAGCCGGAACTCCTCGCCGAGATAGAGCCGGCGCACGTCGGGATTGGCGACGATCTCGTCCGGCAGGCCCTCCATCAGCACCGCGCCGGAATGGATGATGTAGGCCCGGTCGATCAGCCCCAGCGTCTCGCGCACATTGTGGTCGGTGATCAGCACGCCGATGCCGCGCTGGGTGAGGTGGCGCACCAGCATCTGGATGTCGCCGACCGCGATCGGGTCGATGCCGGCGAAGGGCTCGTCCAGCAGCATGAAGGTCGGCCGGCTGGCCAGCGCCCGGGCGATCTCCACGCGCCGCCGCTCGCCGCCGGAGAGGGCGATGGCGGGCGACTTGCGCACATGGGTGACGCGGAACTCCTCCAGCAGGCTGTCGAGTTGCTCCTCCCGGCGGGCGCGGACGGGCTCCACCACCTCGAGAATCGCGCGGATGTTGTTCTCGACCGACAGGCCGCGGAAGATCGAGGCCTCCTGCGGGAGATAGCCGACGCCGAGCCGGGCGCGGCGGTACATCGGCAGGTGGGTGACGTCGTGGCCGTCCAGCGTGATGCGCCCGGCATCGGCCTTCACCAGCCCGGTGATCATGTAGAAGATGGTGGTCTTGCCCGCGCCGTTCGGGCCGAGCAGGCCGACCGCCTCGCCCCGGCGCACATTGAGCGCGGCGTCGCGCACCACCTTGCGACCGCCATAGCTCTTGGCGAGGCCGGTGGCGGCCAGCACACCCTCGCCCTGGCCGGGCGCCGCCTCGTCCGCGCGGGCGCGGCTGGCGGACGGGCTGGATGGGACCTGACGGGCGCCGACGTCGCCGCCGAAGCCGGCCGACGCCATGGCGAGCGACGCGGCCGGGCGGAGCTCGCGGCCGAAGAACGGGAACAGCCTCACACGCACCCTCCGTGGTGAAAAGCACCACTCCAAGGGTGATAGCCCGTCGCGGCGACGCTGGCAAATAGCGATGATGCAAATACCGGGCCGAGGTGGCGGCAAAGGCCCCCGGCGCCTCCCGCCACCGGCTGGCCCGGCGGCCGGAGGCGGTGCGGCAGGTGCCGCCGCCGGGTCATCCTCGGGGGCCGGAGCCTCTCGCCGGAGGCGATGTGCCGCCGCCGGAAACCCGCCGCCGGAAACCTTGCCGCCGATGCGCCGGCGCGGCGCCCCGGGCGGGCGGTGTCAGGCGAGTCGCGCCGGCCCGGGGTTCAGGGCTTCGGCTTGGCCGGCGTCGCGCCGGGCTCGGCGCCTTCCTTCATGCTGTTGGGCACGATCAGGCTCTGGATGCGGCCGCCCTCGAAGCGCGAGGTACCGGAGACCAGATCCACCGTCAGCTTGCGGCCGCGGATGACGTTCGGGCCCTGGGTCAGCACCACCGGCTTGCCGGTGAGGGTGATGATGTTGGTCTTGGCCTCGAACACGCCCTGGTCGCCGGTCGCGCTCTGCTCCTTGGTGGTGACCACCACGCCGCCATTCATCTCCAGCCGGCGGATCGAGGAGGAGCCCATCGGGCCGCCCGCCTCGGCGCTGCCGGCCGTGGTGGCGGGCTGGGCCGGCGGCGGGCCGCCATTGGCGCCCGGCTTCACCGCGGGCCGGGCGGCGGCTTCCGCCGCCGGTGCGGCGCCAGCGGCCTCGGCCGGGTTCTTGCCGTCGTAGAACACCACCAGCTCGTTGCAGCGCAGCGTGGTGTCGCCCTGGGTCACAACGACATTGCCGGTGAACACCGCGGCCTTGTCCTTGTCGCGCACCTCCAGCTCGTTGGCGTCGATGCGGATCGGCTGGTCGCGGTTGGTGGTGAAGCCCTGCAGGGCGTTGGGCACGTTGTTGGTCTGCGCGGCGGCGGGGGACGCCGCGGCGAGGGCGACGGCGAGGCCGACCGCAACGGCAACGCCGGCCGCGAGGGCCGGCGCCGGTGCCACGGCAGGACGCGGCAGGGCGGCGCGGGCAGGGCCGGGCGGGAGGCGGCGGGTGCGGACGGGTGCAATCAGCTTCATGATGATGTTTTAGCCGGGCGCGCGGCGGGCTTCAATGCGGGAAAGGCGTTCGGCGGGACGGCTTTCGGCAGGCAAGCATCTGGCGGGCAGGCATCTGGCCGCACGTCGTCCGGCGCCGCGCCGCGGAAGAGCCTTGGGGGCGGGACGTGCGGCGTGCCCCGGGTGGGGTGCCCCGGGTGGGGTGCTGCCCCCCGCGCCCGCGCTCACGGCGCCCGCTGGGGCGGCAGCGGCGCGGTCACCGGCATGCGCTCGGCAGGGCTGGCGCTGTCCGCGGCGGGTCCGCTCTCGGCGAGGGTGGTCGGGCGCGCGGCCGCCGTGGCGCCGTCGCCGGGCAGCGCCGCGCGCGGCGTCGGCCGCGGCGTGGCCGTGCCGGTGGCGTCGCTGCGGGAGCCGGGTGCGCCCGCTGCCGCGCCGCCGGAACCGGTTCCCTCCGGGGCGGGGGCGGCGCCCTCCGCCGGGTCGGCGGCCTCGAGCGGCTCCTCCGGCGGCGGCTTGTTCAGGCCGCGGGCCTCGCGCTCGGCCTGGTCGGTCGGGGGCATCCTGAACACCAGCGTGACATGGCCGGTGAGCAGGGCGCGGGCGTCCTTCTGCGAGACTTCCAGCGTGTCGGCGGTGAGCTTGCCGTCGAGATAGGTCAGCTCCACCGGCTGGCGCGACACCATGGTGCCGGCCTTCATGTCGATCTCGGCTTCGGCGAGCTTGCCGCCATAGCCGGTGCTGGTGTCGAAATGCACGCCGTCCGAGAGCCGCATCTGCTGGCTCTTGGTGTTGTACTGCCCGGCCCTGGACTGCAGCCGGGCCCAGCCCTTGTCCGCCATTTCGAGACGGGCATTGATCTCGCTGAGGTCGATCTGGTCGGGGTTGGTCAGGTCCTGCGAGGCCGAGATGGCCGAGACATTGTAGCCGCGGTTGTCGGCGGTGAAGCCGGACAGCTTGGGCAGGTCCATCACCACCCGGCTGCCGCGCAGCGACACCCGGCCCAGCTCGAAGGGCAGGTTGGCGGCAAGGCCCAGCGGCTCCAGATAGATGAAGGCCCCGGCCACCAGCGCGGTGAGGACGACGCCGAGCGGCAGGCCGACGCGCAGCAGCCGCACCCGGCGGCTATGCCGGGCCGCGGCGCGAAAGCCGGCGGCGCTGTCGGTGTGGCGCGCGGCGAACTCCAGCGAGGCCGCGCCGTCGAGGCTCTGACGTGGTGAAACGTGCCGGTTCATGATCCCCTGTGTGCCACGCCCCGATTAGCCCCGTTCCAACATGCGGTCATCCGCGCCTGCGTGCAAGCCGGCGCGCGCAACCCTGCCGTGCCTTTCGGTCACGAATGGGCGAATATATCCTGTTCCGGCCAGCCGGCGAGGTCCAGCTCGGCGCGGGCGGGCAGGAACTCGAAGCAGGCGCGGGCGAGAGGCCCTCGGCCTTCCCGCTCCAGCATGGCGGCGAGCTTCGCCTGCAGCGCGTGCAGATACAGCACGTCGGAGGCGGCATACTGAAGCTGCGCGTCGGACAGATCGGCCGCGGCCCAGTCCGAGCTCTGCTGCTGCTTCGAGAGGTCGAGTCCGAGAAGCTCGCGCACCAGCTCCTTCAGCCCGTGGCGGTCGGTGTAGGTGCGCACCAGCTTCGAGGCGATCTTGGTGCACCACACCGGGCGTACCTCGATACCGAAGGTCTTCTTCAGCACCGCCACATCGAATCGGGCGAAGTGGAACAGCTTGGTGCTGTCCGGGTCGGCCAGCAGGCGTTCCAGGTTCGGCGCGCTGCCCGGGCCGGCGCCGCGGGGAATCTGCACCACGTCGGCCGAGCCGTCGCCGGGCGAGAGCTGCACCACGCACAGCCGGTCGCGATGGGGGTTGAGCCCCAGCGTCTCCGTGTCGATGGCGACGAAGGGCGCGAGGCTCGGGGCATAGCGGGCAAGATCGGGCAGATCGCCCCGGTGCAGGCGGATGGTCATGGCGGGCCAGACTTTCGTGAAGTCGGGCTGTGTAGCACCACCGCGCCGGGGGGACAACGGGAGGGGCGGAGCGGGCAGGGCCCGAGCGCGACAGGGCAGGGAGCGGCGGGGCAGGGAGGGGCGGGGCTTGCCTGCCGTCGCCGACTCACAGCGCCGCGTCCACCGCCAGCGCCGCGAACAGCAGCAGGCCGGCATCGCGGTTGGAGCGGAACAGCGCGAGGCAGGCGGCGGGGTCGTCGATGTCGAGCCGGGCGATCTGCCGGGCGAGATGGCCGGCGAACAGCGCGAGCCCGGCGAAGCCCACCGGCCCCGCCCCGGCCTGCCACAGGCCGAGCGCCATCAGCGCCGCCGCGCCGGCATAGATCGGCACCAGCCAGCGCCGGGTCGCCCCGGCGAACAGCCGGGCGGAGGACTTCACCCCGATCAGCACGTCGTCCTCGCGGTCCTGATGGGCGTAGATGGTGTCGTAGCCGACCACCCACAGCACCGCGCCGGCATACAGCAGCAGCGCCGCCGCCGGCAGCGCCTGCAGCAGGGCGGCGAACCCCATCAGCGCGCCCCAGGAGAAGGCGAGGCCGAGCACGAGCTGGGGAATCCAGATGATGCGCTTCATGAGCGGGTAGATCGCCACCACGCCGAGCGAGGCCACCGCGACGACCTGCGCGAAGAGCGGCAGCGCCAGCAACACGCCGAGCCCCACCAGGCATTGCGCCAGCAGGAAGGCGAAGGCCTGCCGCGCGCTGACCTGGCCAGAGGGAATCGGCCGCTGGCGGGTGCGCTCCACCCGGCCGTCGATGTCGCGGTCGAGAATGTCGTTCCAGGTGCAGCCGGCCCCGCGCATCGCCACCGCGCCGAGGGCGAACAGGCCGATGAGGCCGAGCGCGTGGCCGCTCCACCCGGTGCCGGCCATCCGCACCGCCAGCGCCACCGACCAGCCGCAGGGAATGAGAAGCAGCCAGCTGCCGATCGGCCGGTCGGCGCGGGCGAGGCGCAGATAGGGCCGCAGCGCCGCCGGGGCGTAGCGGTCCACCCAGTTGCCGGTGGCGTCGGCGGGCGGGGCCACCGGCGCGGCATGGGCCGCGGCGGCCGTTCCCTCGGCGGGGGGACGCGGGGTCATGCGAGGGCGCCGCGCGTCAGCGCAGGGCGCTGCCGCCCAGCGTGTCGAACACCCCGCCGGGCTCGCTGCTGCGCACGGGCGGAAGGGCGGAGGGCAGGCCGAGGCCGGAGGAGAGCTGGCCCTGCGGCGGCGGGCCGCCGCCACCCCCGCCCGCGCCGGGGCCGCCCTCGGCGATCTTGCACACCTTGTCGCGGGTGGCGCCCATGCTGCCGGCGCTGGCCTTCAGCTTCTTCAGGATGTCGTCCGGCACGCCGCACTCCGCCTTGTTCTTGCGGAGATAGCTGTAGAACGTCTCCTGCGCGCTGACGAAGCGGCGGAACAGCGGGCACAGCTCGGTGGGCGGGCGCTTGCGGTCGGCGGCGGATTTCAGGGTCTTGCCGCGGGTGTCGAGCTCGCTGCGCAGCTTCTCGATGTTGTCGCCGCATTCGGCGCCGGCCGGGGCCGGGCCGCCGGGGCCGGGACCCATCGGCATCGCCATGTCCGGCGGCGGCGCGGTGGCCTCCAGCGGGCCGGAAGGGGCCGGCGTAATCTCGATGGTGCCGCGGCTCGGCGCGGCGGCGGCGGGGGCGGTCGAGCCGCTGCTGCCGGAGCTGGGGTTGCTGCCGGAGCTGGCGCTGCTGTCGGTGGAGCCGTCGCCGCCGGCCGTGCCGATCCATTGCGCCGCCGCCGGCGCCGGGGCGAGCGCGAGGCCAAGAAGGCCGGCAAGAGCCGCCGAGCGGGCGAGAGCCGCGCCGCGCCGGAGCGCGCTGGTCGCGCCGGGCTGCCCCAGAAGGGCGCCGCCGCGCCGGACGGCGCCGCGCGACCGCGGCCGGCTGTGAACTGCCTGCTTCATCTGCTCAGGATCGCCCCGCTCTCTTTACGCAAGGGTGATACAGAGGCCACAAGGATTGGGCAATATCACGGCAGAATCGAACGGAGACCGCGATTGGCAGCGGGTGAGGGTGAGGGTGACGGCCGGCGGCCGTCGGGCGGCGACGAGGGCGAGGCGTATGACTTCCGGGCGCAGCGGCTCTATGTCGAGGCGGCGCTGGCGGAAGGCGCCGAGGTGCGGCTCGACCGCGACCGCGCCCATTACGTCGCCGATGTGATCCGGCTCGGCGCCGGCGAGGCGCTGCACCTCTTCAACGGCCGCGACGGCGAATGGCGCGCGGTGCGCCAGGCCGCCGGCCGCCGCGAGGTGGTGCTGCTGTGCGAGGCGCGGCTGCGCCGGCAGGGCGCGCCCGCCGATCTCGACTATGTCTTCGCCCCGCTGAAGCACGCCCGGCTCGACTACATGGTGCAGAAGGCGGTGGAGATGGGCGCCGGCCGGCTGGTGCCGGTGCTCACCCGCCATACCCAGGCGAGCCGGGTCAACACCGAGCGCATGCGCGCCAATGTGGTGGAGGCGGCCGAGCAGTGCGGCATCCTCGCCGTGCCGCCGGTGCTGGAGCCGGTGCCGCTGGAGCGCTGGCTCGCCGCGCTGGAGCCGGCGCGCCGGCTGGTGTTCTGTGACGAGGCGGCGGCGCCCGCCGCAGGGCTGGCCGCGCTCGCCGAGGCGGTGCGCGGGCCGCTCGCGGTGCTGGTCGGCCCGGAGGGCGGCTTCGCCGAGGCCGAGCGCCGCATGCTCCACGCCCGCCCCGGCGCCATCGTGCTGTCGCTGGGCCCGCGCGTGCTGCGGGCCGACACCGCGGCGGTGGCGGCGCTGGCGCTGGTGGAGGCCGCGCGCGCCGTCCCGCCGTCCCCGGCCGGCTGAGTCTTCCCCGCCCCCGCCCCCGCGCGCCCTTGCCCCGCGCGCGCCGCGCGGCCTCTGCCGGCGGAACCGCGCCCGCGGCGCGGCGTTACCGAGCTGCCGCCGTCCCGGCGGGCGGGGCGGCACGGGGGCCTGTATCACATCGGACATGTTGCGGCGCTAAGCGGGGCGCCGGGAATGTTCCCGGTGGAGTCCACCGGCGCCGGCACGCGCCGGGGTCGAGGTCGCGGGGAGTTTCGATGACAGACGCGTACCGCATGGGCATCGAGGAAGAGTATTTCGTCGTCGACGCCGAGACCAAGAGCGTGCTGCGGCGCATGCCGGCCACCTTCATGGACCGCGCCCGCGCCGCGCTCGGCGAATCGGTCTCGGGCGAGCTGCTGCAGTCCCAGATCGAGGTGATGACCCGCCCGCACGAATCGGCCGACGCCGCGCGGGAGGAGCTGCGCGGCCTGCGGCGGGCGCTGGGGCAGGTGGCGGCCGACCACGGCCTCGCCTTCTTCGCCGCCGGCACCCACCCCACCGCCTCGTGGCAGGGCGGCAAGCGCACCCCGACCCACCGCTATGACGGGCTGATGCACGACCTGCAGATGCTGGGCGAGCGCAACATGCTGTGCGGCATGCATGTGCATGTCGAGCTGCCGGACCCGGACCTGCGCATCGACGTGATGCGGCGCATCCTGCCCTTTCTCCCGGTCTTCGTCGCGCTGGCCACCTCCTCGCCGTTCTGGGAATCGAAGCGCACCGGGCTGATGGGCTATCGCCTCGCCGCCTATGACGAGCTGCCCCGCACCGGCCTGCCCGAACTGTTCGAGAGCGCGCGGGCCTATGAGGACTATATCCAGGCGCTGGTCGCCGCCCGCGCCATCCGCGATTCCAGCTATGTCTGGTGGGTCATCCGGCCGTCCGAGAAGCACCCGACGCTGGAGCTGCGGGCCCCGGACAGCTGCACCCGGGTGGAGGATTCCATCGCCATCGCCGCGCTGTACCGCGCCCTCGTCCGCCATCTCGTGCGGGAGCCGCGGCTGAACGCCGGGGTCGACGCGGTCGACCGCGCCATCGCCGCCGAGAACAAGTGGCGCGCCCAGCGCTACGGCATCCATGGCAGCTTCGTCGACCGCGCGGCGCGGCAGGCGGTGCCGGTGGCCGAGACCGTCGAGCGGCTGATGGCGATGGTGGCGCCGGACGCCGAGGCGCTCGGCTGCCTCGGCGAGATGGCGCAGATCCGCGCCATTCTGGAAGGCGGCACCAGCGCCGATGTCCAGATCGCGGTCTACCAGGAGGCCGCCCACCGCACCGGCAGCCGCGACGAGGCGCTGCGCGCGGTGAAGACCTGGCTCGCCCACGCCTCCGCGCAATAGCCCGAACGCCTGCCGCCGGGGCCTGCACATTGCGTCGCCCGACGTGGTGTGTATGGTCGCGCGCCTATCACGATGCGCCGGCAGAAGCCGGCCGGAGTTCCCATGGCGCGCGACCAGATCGACCCTCACACCATCGAGAGCCGCGACGACCTCGTCGCCTGGCTGGAAGCGGGAAACAAGGAAGCCGCGCGTTTCCGAATCGGGACCGAGCACGAAAAATTTCCCTTCACCCTCAAGGGGCACGATCCGGTTCCCTATGAGGGGCCGACCGGCATCCGCGCCCTGCTGGAGGGCATGCGGGCGCTGAGCGGCTGGGAGCCGATCATGGAGGGCGAGACCATCATCGGGCTCGCCGACAATGTCGGGGGCGGGGCGATCTCGCTGGAGCCGGGCGGGCAGTTCGAGCTGTCCGGCGCCCCGCTGGCCTCGATCCACGAGACCTGCGCCGAGGTGAACGCCCATCTGGAGCAGGTGCGCGAGGTGGCGACCCCGCTCGGGCTCGGCTTCCTCGGCCTCGGCATGAGCCCGAAATGGAGCCGGGCGCAGACGCCGGTGATGCCCAAGGGGCGCTACCGCATCATGGCCGGCTACATGCCCAGGGTCGGCACGCTCGGCCTCGACATGATGTTCCGCACCTGCACCGTGCAGGTGAATCTCGACTTCGCCTCGGAAGCGGACATGGTGAGGAAGCTGCGGGTGGGGCTGGCGCTGCAGCCCATCGCCACCGCGCTTTTCGCCAATTCGCCCTTCACCGAGGGCCGGCCCAACGGCTTCCTCTCCTTCCGCTCGGAGATCTGGCGCGACACCGACAATGCCCGTGCCGGCATGCTGCCCTTCGCCTTCGAGGCGGGCATGGGCTTCGAGCGCTATGTCGACTACGCCCTCGACGTGCCGATGTATTTCATCAAGCGCGGCGACACCTATCTCGACGTCGCCGGCTCCTCCTTCCGCGACCTGCTGGCGGGCCGCCACCCGGCGGTGCCGGGGGAGCGGGCGACGGTGTCCGACTGGGCCAACCACCTCTCCACCATCTTCCCGGAGGTGCGGCTGAAGCGCTATCTGGAGATGCGCGGCGCCGATGCCGGCTCGTGGTCGAAGCTGTGCGCGCTGCCGGCGCTGTGGACCGGCCTCCTCTACGACTCCGCCAGCCTCGACGCGGCGTGGGAACTGGCGAAGGGCTGGAGCGCGGAGGAGCGCCAGGCGCTGCGCGACGCGGTGCCGAAGCAGGGCTTCGCCGCCACCATCGCCGGCCGCAGCGTGCTGGAGGTCGCCCGCGACGTGGTGGCCGTGGCCCGCGCCGGCCTCGCCCGCCGCGACATCCGCGACAGCCAGGGCCGCGACGAGACCCGCTTCCTCGTCACGCTGGAGGACAGCCTCGCCCGCGGCAAGACGCCGGCCGAATGCCTGCTGGACCGCTACAACGGCGCCTGGGCCGGCTCGGTGGAGCCGGTCTTCACCGAAGACGCCTATTGAGCCGGGCCGGCGGCGGGCTCACTCCGCCGCGCGGGCATCCGAGATGTTGTCGAGGCCCTGGATGACGTGCTGGGCCAGCGCGTCCGCCAGCGCCGAGGGCTCGTGCCGGTTGCGCAGCAGGCCGATGCGGCAGGGCGCCAGCGCGGGGAAGCCGTCGGACGGGCCGAGCACCCGCATGCCGGGGCGCAGGCCGGATTCCGGCAGCACCGAGATGGCGAGCCCGGAGAGCACCGCCGCCGACACCGCCGTGCTGTTGGAGGAGGTGTAGAGGATGCGGAACGGCTTGCCGATGCTCTGCAGCCGCTCGATCGCCTCCTGACGCCACTGGCAGGTCTGCCGGCCGAGCGCCAGCGGAATCGGCGCCTCGATATGGGCGGCGTGCCGGGAGGAGCCGACCCAGAGCAGCTGTTCGCGGCGGATCAGCTCGGTTTCACGGTGATGGGTATCGCAATCGGTGATGATGGCGAGGTCCAGATCACCGGTGTCGATGCGGTCTATCAAATCGTGTGATGGATCGCACACCACCGTCAGCTCGACATGGGGGTGGGTGTTGGAGAACCGCGCCATGATCTCCGGCAGGTAGCGGTCGGCATAATCGTCCGGCACGCCGAGCCGGACCCGGCCGGACAGTTCGGCATTGGCCAGGCTCGCCAGCGCTTCCATGTTCAGCTTGACGATGCGGCGGGCATAATCCAGCAGCCGCTCACCCTCTTCGGTCAGTTTCGAGGCGCGGCCGTCGCGTGCAAAGATGGGCTTGCCCACCCGCTCCTCCAGCCGCTTCATCTGCATCGACACCGCCGACTGGGTCTTGTGGACCACCTCGGAAGCCTTTGTGAAGCTGCCGCTTTCGGCGATGGCCATGAATGTTCTTAATTGGTCGATGTCGAGCAGCACCGTCATCGGGGTGTCATCCTGTCATCAGTCATCAGAGATGATGATAATTCAGATCATGAACATTCGCTAGAGTGATCATTAGGAGTCGTCCATAAGAAGCGTGTCGCGAACGGGCGACGCCGGTTTCGGGTGGCTGCCATGAGGGAGCTGCGGTTGGGATGGGCGTATCGCCGCCGCGCGGCCGACACGATGGAGGGACCCATGTCGTATATTGGCGAAGCTCGCAGACCCGCAGTCGAAGCTCTCGGCGCCGCCGCCCTGCACACGGTGACGGTCGTCGCCCGGGGCGTGATCCGGATTGCCAAGGCCGTTGCCCGCCGTCGCGTGATCGCCAATCTCGGCGAGTTCGACGACCGCATGCTGCGCGACATCGGACTCACCCGGGCCGATCTGCGCGACGCCGCCTCCGGGCCGCTCTGGCAGGACCCGACCCGCATCCTCGTGGTCCGGGCGGTGGAGAAGCGGGCCGCGCGCCGCATCGCCAAGCGCCACCCCGCCGCGTTCCAGCCGGCCAGCGTCCCGCGCGACCCCTGCGACGGGGCGCGGGACGATCTCTTCATCGGCTGAGGCAGCCGCATTCTCGGGCCGCCGCATGCTCGGCCCGCAGCATTCTCGGCCCGGCGGCCGGAAGGCCGCCCGTGCCCGACCCTTTTCGGCGAGGCCGCCACAGGCGGCGCGCCCTCCGAGACCGGCGGCGTCTACCCCCTCTTGCCGCCATCCTGCGCCCGCCGGGTCACACCGGCGGGCGTTTTTCGTCGCGGGGCCGGAGGGGCCTCAGACGTTCAGCAGCAGATATTCCCGCTCCCACGGCGAGATCACCCGCATGAAGGTCTCGAACTCCGCCTGCTTGACGGCGGAATAGGTCTTCACGAAGGACGGGCCGAGCGCCTGGGCGATCTCGTCGGAATGCTGCATCGCCGCCACCGCTTCGAGCAGGCCGCGCGGCAGCTCGAAATCGAGCCCCTTGGCGTCGGCTTCCAGCGGCTGGCTGGGCCGCAGCCCTTCCACCATGCCGAGATAGCCCGCCGCCAGCGAGGCGGCGATGGCGAGATAGGGGTTGGCGTCGGAGGACGGCACCCGGTTCTCCACCCGCCGCGCCGCCGGCGAGGAGGGCGGCACCCGCAGGCCCGCGGTGCGGTTGTCGTAGCCCCACTGGATGTTGATCGGGGCCATCGAATCGCGGGTGAGCCGGCGGTAGGAGTTCACATAGGGCGCCAGGATCGACATCACCGCCGGCAGGTATTTCTGCTGGCCGGCGATGAAGGAGAAGAACTCCGGCGTCGGGTCGCCGTCGGCGTCGGAGAAGATGTTCTTGCCGGTCTCGGCCGAGATGATCGACTGGTGGATGTGCATCGCCGAGCCCGGCTCGTCGGCGATCGGCTTGGCCATGAAGGTGGCGTAGATCTTGTGCGCCAGCGCCGCCTCGCGGATCGTGCGCTTGAACAGGAACACCTGGTCCGCCAGCACCAGCGGGTCGCCGTGGAGCAGGTTGATCTCCATCTGCGCCGCGCCGTCCTCGTGGATCAGCGTGTCGATCTCCAGCCCCTGGGCCTCGGAATAGTCGTAGATGTCCTCGAACAGCGCGTCGAACTCGTTCACCGCCTGGATCGAATAGGACTGCCGCCCGATCTCCGGCCGGCCGGAACGCCCGATCGGCGGCTTCAGCGGGTAGTCCGGGTCGGTGTTCGGCTCGACCAGATAGAACTCGATCTCCGGCGCCACCACCGCCTTCCAGCCCTTGTGGGCATAGGCCTCGATGACGTTCTTCAGCACCTGCCGCGGGGCCAGCTCCACCGCCCGCCCGTCGCGGTGATAGGCGTCGTGGATCACCTGCGCGGTGGGGTCCTGCGCCCAGGGCACGATGGCGAGCGTGGAAAGGTCCGGCTCCATGACGAGGTCGCTGTCGACCACCACGGAATCGACCAGTCCCTCATAGGGCGGGTATTCGCCCGAAATCGTCTGGAAGAACACCGACAGGGGCAGGTTCATCACCGGCCCGGACAGGAACTTGGAGACCGGCATGATCTTGCCGCGGGCGACGCCGGCGAGGTCCGGCACCACGCATTCGATCTCGGTGATGCCGCGCGCCGCCATCCACGCCTTGGCCTCGGCCAGCGTCTCGACGCCGCGGGGCGCATCAACCGCGTCCTGACCCGAACGCTTCTTCTTCGCCATTTTTCCACCTTGTCGCGCCTATGCGCGTCCCGGGAGGGGACCACGCCCCCGCGGGGGCCGTCAAGCAAGGGGTAGCGGGCTGGCGGGTGGTGCATAAAAAATGTTTGCTGGTTGAGAGTTGAGCAGCCGCGCGATCCCCGCTAGCGTCGTCGCCGGGAGCCCGGCAGGGCGGGGTTGAGCGAGGCAGATGATGAGCACGGGCGTCGCCGAAAAGACGCAGAAGACCGTTGGCGGTATCCGCCGCAAATTCGCTCCCTGGACCGACCCGAAGGCGGTCCCGCTCATCCGGTACCAGAACGTCACCAAGCGGTTCGGCTCCTTCACCGCGGTGGAGGACCTCTCGCTCGACATCTATGAACGCGAGTTCTTCGCCCTGCTCGGCCCCTCCGGCTGCGGCAAGACCACGCTGATGCGCATGCTCGCCGGCTTCGAGGAGCCCACCAGCGGCCGCATCACCCTCGCCGGCCAGGACCTTGTCGGCACGCCGCCCTACAAGCGGCCGGTCAACATGATGTTCCAGTCCTACGCCCTGTTCCCGCACATGAGCGTGTGGGACAACATCGCCTTCGGCCTGAAGCAGGACGGCGTCGCCAAGGACGCCACCGCGGCCCGGGTGGAGGAGATGCTGAAGCTGGTGAAGCTGGAGCAGTTCGCCCGGCGCAAGCCGCACCAGCTCTCCGGCGGCCAGCGCCAGCGCGTGGCGCTCGCCCGCTCGCTCGCCAAGCGTCCCAAGGTGCTGCTGCTGGACGAGCCGCTCGGCGCGCTCGACAAGAAGCTGCGCGAGGAGACCCAGTTCGAGCTCATGGACATCCAGATGGAGCTCGGCATGACCTTCCTGATCGTGACCCACGACCAGGAGGAGGCGATGACGGTCGCCGACCGCATCGCCGTGATGAACCACGGCAAGCTGGTGCAGGTCGCCCCGCCGGCCGTCATCTACGAGCAGCCCGCCTCGCGCTACGTCGCCGATTTCGTCGGCGACGTGAACCTGATCGAGGGCAAGGTGGAGAGCAATGCCGGCGGCCTCGTGCGGGTGCATGCGGCGGCGGCGGACATGTCGCTGACCATCGCCCAGGACATCCAGGCCCAGCCCGGCGACGCCGCCTGGATCGCGGTGCGGCCGGAGAAGGTGCGCATCGACCTCGACCCGCCGGCCGACCGCAGCGTCAACTGCGTCTCCGGCACGATCTGGGACATCGGCTATCTCGGCGATCTCTCGATCTACCATGTCGAGCTGGCCGACGGCTCGCGCATCAAGGCCGCCAAGCCGAACCTCACCCGCATGGTGGAGCGTCCCATAAGCTGGGACGACAAGGTGTGGATTTCCTGGTCGCCGGATGCCGGCGTGGTTCTGACGAGCTGAGCCTGCGGGCGGGGAGACTCATCATGGCTCGGCAGACGCGCGGACGGTGGCTGGTCATCGCCGTCCCCTATCTCTGGCTCCTGGCGCTGTTCCTGGTGCCGTTCTTCATCGTCTTCAAGATCAGCCTGTCGCAGGACGCGATCGCGCAGCCGCCCTATGAGCCGGTGTTCGATCTCGCCGCCGGCTGGGAGGCGGTGCGGGGGGCGCTGGAACAGCTCAACTTCGACAATTACAGCTATGTGCTGAGCTGGGACAACGAGTTCCTGCTCGCCTACGCCTCCAGCCTCAAGATCGCGGCGATCTCCACCGTGCTGCTGCTGCTGGTGGGCTATCCCGTCGCCTACGGCATGGCGCGGGCGCCGAAATCGATCCGGCCCACGCTGCTGATGCTGGTGATCCTGCCGTTCTGGACCTCGTTCCTGATCCGCGTCTATGCCTGGATCGGCATCCTCTCGCCGGAAGGGCTGCTCAACCAGCTTCTCATGGCGCTGGGGGTCATCGACGAGCCGCTGGAACTGCTGGCCACCGACACCGCGGTCTATATCGGCATCGTCTATTCCTACCTGCCCTTCATGATCCTGCCGCTCTATTCCGCGCTGGAGAAGATGGACGAGACGCTGCTGGAGGCCGCCGCCGACCTCGGCTGTCCGCCCTTCGCGGCGTTCTGGAAGATCACCTGGCCGCTCTCGCTGCCGGGCGTGTTCGCCGGCTGCCTGCTCTGCTTCATCCCGGCGGTGGGCGAGTTCGTCATTCCCGACCTGCTCGGCGGCTCCGACACGCTGATGATCGGCAAGTCGCTGTGGACCGAGTTCTCGGTGAACCGCTCCTGGACCGTGTCCTCGGCGGTGGCGGTGCTGCTGCTGCTGGTGCTGGTGGTGCCGATCGTCTTCTACCAGAACGTCCAGACCCGGCAGATGGAGGGCCGCTAGATGCGCAAGGGGCTCTCGCTCTTCAACCTGTCCTCGCTGGTGCTCGGCTTCACCTTCCTCTACCTGCCGATCGTGCTGCTGGTGATCTATTCCTTCAACGCCTCCCGGCTGGTGACGGTGTGGGCGGGCTTCTCCACCGAGTGGTACTGGAAGCTGCTGGAGAACGACCAGCTTCTCGACGCGGCGTGGGTGACGCTGCGGGTCGCCTTCATCTCCGCCACGGTGGCGACCGTGCTCGGTACCATGGGGGCCATCGCGCTCACCCGCTATGGCCGCTTTCCCGGCCGCATGCTGTTCTCCGGCATGATCTACGCCCCGCTCGTCATGCCGGAGGTCATCACCGGCCTGTCGCTGCTGCTGCTGTTCGTGGCGGTGAACTTCGACCGCGGCTTCTGGACCATCACGCTGGCGCACATCACCTTCACCATGTGCTTCGTCTCGGTGGTGGTGCAGTCGCGGCTGGTGACCTTCGACCGCAGCCTGGAGGAGGCCGCGCTCGATCTCGGCTGTCCGCCGCTGAAGACCTTCTTCATCATCACCTTGCCGATCATCCTGCCGGCGGTTGTCTCCGGCTGGATGCTGGCCTTCACCCTGTCGCTGGACGACCTCGTCATCGCCAGCTTCACCACCGGGCCGGGCGCGACCACGCTGCCGATGCGCATCTACAGCCAGGTGCGACTCGGGGTGACGCCGGAGATCAACGCGGTCTGCACCATCCTCATCGCCATCGTCACCGTGGTGGTGGTGATCGCCTCGGTGGTCACCAAGCGGCAGGAGATGGAGCGGCAGAGGGCGGAGCGGCTTGCCGCCGCTGGGTGAGGTATGTCGTGGTGGCGACGCGGCTGTGACACGGCACAATGCCGACACAGTTCGGCGCCACCAAGATCGAAGTCAGCTCCTTCCGGTCCCGCCATGTCGCTCGCCGAATCCGCCGCGCCCATCCCTGCCGTGTCCGTCCCCGGGGTTTCCATGCCCCGAGCCGGCCTGCGCTTGCGCCTCGCCGGCTGGAAGCTGCTGGGCGTGGTGCTGGGCTGCGCCGCCTTTCTCGGGCTGCAGCAGCTCATGGGCAACTTCCACACCGTGGTGCCGGGCGAGCTCTACCGCGCCGCCCAGGTCGACGCGCGCGACATCGCCGCCATCAAGGCGAAATACGGCATCGCGACCATCATCAACCTGCGCGGCTTCTCCTCGCGGCCCTGGCACCAGATCGAGGTGGCGGAGAGCGAGCGGCTCGGCATCCGCCATATCGACATCCCGCTTTCCGCCGGCCGCGAGCTGACCGACGCGCAGGCCCGCGACCTCATCGAGACCATGCGCACCGCGCCCAAGCCGATCCTGGTGCATTGCCGCGGCGGCTCCGACCGCAGCGGCATCGCCTCGGCGCTGTATCTCGCCGCCATTTCCAAGCAGGGCGAGCGCGCCGCCGAGGGCCAGCTCTCGATCTGGTACGGCCATTTCTCGCTGCCCTTCGCCCCGGCCTGGGCGATGGACGAGACCTTCGAGCGGCTCGAGACCTGGCTCGGCTATCACGACTCCTGATCGTGAAGGGGACGGCGCGCCGCGCCGCCGCCTCGGCGGTTCCGTGCGGGGGCGGCTTGCGTGTAGAGTCCCGCCATGTCCGGTGGCGGACTGATTCCGCGCCGTCGAGAGCCCGCTGATGCCGCTGCGCCTGCTTCCCTCCACCCTGATCGACCGCATCGCCGCGGGCGAGGTGGTCGAGCGCCCGGCCGCGGCCCTGAAGGAGCTGGTCGAGAACGCGCTCGACGCCGGCGCCCGGCGCATCGAGATCGTGCTGGATGGCGGCGGGCGGCGGCTCATCCGCGTCACCGACGACGGCGGCGGCATGGGGCCGGACGAGCTGGCGCTCTGCGTCGAGCGGCACGCCACCTCGAAGCTGGACGACGAGGATCTCGGCGCCATCGCCACGCTGGGCTTTCGCGGCGAGGCGCTGCCCTCCATCGGCGCGGTGGCGCGGCTCTCCATCACCTCGCGGCCGGCCGGCAGCGCCGTGGCGCATGAGGTGCGGGTCGAGGCCGGGGTCAAGGCGCCGGTGCGGCCGGCCGCGCTCGGGGGCGGCACCCGGGTGGAGGTGCGCGACCTGTTCTTCGCCACGCCGGCGCGGCTGAAGTTCCTCAAGTCGGAACGGGCCGAGACCGCCGCCGCGCTGGATGTGGTGCGCCGGCTGGCGCTGGCCCGGCCGGAAGTCGCCTTCTCCTTCATCGCCGAGGACCGCCCGCCGGTGAGCTGGGCGGCGCAGGGCGCAGGCCCGGCCGGCCGCCGCGCCCGCATCGCCGATGTGCTGGGCCGCGAGGTGGCGGCCAATGCGCTGGCGGTGGAAGGCGGGCGCGGCGGCGTGGGGCTGACCGGCCTTGCCGGGCTGCCCACCTTCTCCAAGGCCAATGCGCTGTCGCAGTATTTCTTCGTCAATGGCCGCCCGGTGCGCGACAAGGTGCTGATCGGCGCGGTGCGGGCGGCCTATGCCGACCTGCTGCCCTCCGACCGCCACCCGGTGCTGGCGCTGTTCCTGGAGATCGACCCGCGCGAGGTGGATGTGAACGTACACCCGGCCAAGACCGAGGTGCGCTTCCGCGACGCCGGGCTGGTGCGCGCGCTGATCATCCGCACCCTGATCGACGCCCTGGAGGCCGGCGTGCCCCGCACCGCCACCACCACCGCGGACCGGCTGGCGCTGCTGGCGCGCCCGGGCCTGCTGCCGGGCGGCGAGGGAGTGGGGCGGGCGCCGCACCTGCCGCATCTGCTACGCCCGCCGCTGGACCATGACTGGCGCACCTCCTGGGCCGCCCCGGCCGGTGCCACCCTCGACGACCGCGCCGCCGCGGGCTTCGCCGAGGCGGTGGCGGCCGCCTATGATGCCGGTGCCGGTGCCGGTGCCGGGGCGGGCGGGTTCGGCGGGCTCGACCTCGACGTGGCGCCGTCGGTCGACGCCCGCGCCGCCGCCGCGCCGGCCCCGGCGGGGCTGATGGACCGCCCGCTCGGCGCCGCCCGCGCCCAGCTCCACGAAACCTATATCCTCGCTCAGACCCGCGACGGGGTGGTCATCGTCGACCAGCACGCCGCCCATGAGCGCATCGTCTATGAACGGCTGAAGCTGGCCATGGCGCGCGACGGGCTGAAGCGGCAGGTGCTGCTACTGCCCCTCGTGGTCGAGCTCGACCCCTCCGAGGCCGACCGGCTGGCGGAACGCACCGAGGCGCTGGAGCGGCTCGGCCTGGTGCTGGAGCCGTTCGGCCCGGGCGCCCTGCTGGTGCGCGAGGTGCCGGCGCTGCTCGGCGACGCCGACATTCCCGCCCTGCTGCGCGAGCTGGCCGAGCATGCCGAGGAGTGGGACGATGCGCTGCCGCTGGAGCGCCGGCTGCTGCATGTCGCCGCCACCATGGCGTGTCACGGCTCGGTGCGTGCCGGCCGCCGGCTGCGGCCGGAGGAGATGGACGCCCTGCTGCGCGAGATGGAACAGACCCCCAATGCCGGCCAGTGCAACCACGGCCGGCCCACCTTCGTGACGTTGTCGCTGGCCGACATCGAGAAACTCTTCGCCCGGCGGTGACAGACGTGCGCGACCGTATCTCCCTCGACCATCCGAAAAGCTGGTACGCCGCAACGGCGGTGCCGCACCCGCTCTACCCCCCGCTCGCCGGGCGGGTGACGACCGATGTCTGCGTCATCGGCGGCGGCTATACCGGCCTGTCGGCGGCGCTGCACCTCGCCGAGGCCGGCGTCGGGGTGGTGCTGCTGGAGGCGGGGCGGGTCGGCTCCGGCGCCTCCGGCCGCAATGGCGGCCAGATCCACACCGGCCAGCGCCGCGACCAGGACTGGATCGAGGCGCATATGGGCCGCGACGACGCCCGCAAGCTGTGGGACCTTGCGGAAGACGCCAAGGCGCTGCTGCACGACCTCATCGCCCGCCACCGCATCGACTGCGACCTGCGCCCCGGCTTGATCGTGGCGGACCACAAGCCCGGCTATGTCGCCCACACCCACGCCTATGTCCGCAAGCTGGCCGAGGTGTATGGCTATCCCCATGCCCGGCCGTTGTCGCGCGACGAGCTGGCGGCGCTGGTGGGGTCCGACGCCTATTACGGCGGCATGATCGACCATGGCGCCGGCCATCTCCACCCGCTGAACCTCGCCCTCGGCCTCGCCAAGGCGGCGAGCCGGGCCGGCGCCCGCCTCTACGAGCACAGCCGCGCGGTCCGCATCACCGAGGGCGCCCGCGTGGTGGTGGAGACCGAGGGCGGCGGGGCGGTGGAGGCGGACTGGGTGCTGGAATGCGGCGACGGGCTGCAGGACGGGCTCGACGCCCGGGTCGACCGCCATGTCATGCCGATCGCGAACTATATCGCCGCCACCGAGCCGCTCGGCGAGCGGGCCCGCCAGATCATCGCCAACGACGCCGCCGTGGCGGACAGCCGTTTCGTCGTGAACTACTACCGGCTGAGCCGGGACGGCCGCCTGCTGTTCGGCGGCGGCGAAACCTACCGCCGCACGCTGAAGGCCGACCCCGGCAGCTTCGTGCGGCCCTATATGCTCAAGATATTCCCCCAGCTCGCCGATGCCCGCATCGAGTATGGCTGGGGCGGCGTGCTCGGCATCACCATGACCCGGATGCCCTTCGTGCGCCGGCTCTCGCCCCGCGTGCTCACGGCCTCCGGCTATTCCGGGCAGGGGGTGATGCTCGCGCCGCTCTACGGCAAGATTCTCGCCGAGGCGGTGCGGGGCGTGGTCGGCGCCTTCGACCTGCTGGCCCGCGCGCCCGCGCCGGCCTTTCCCGGCGGGCGGCTGATGCGCTGGCCGCTGCTGGCGGCCGGGCTGAGCTATTACGCCCTGCGCGACCGCCTCTGAAAGGAAGATCTTGCCCGAACTGGAGCAACTGGCGCGCGACGCGCTCGCCTTCGTCGAGGCGCACAAGCATCTCGCCCCCTTCATCGCCTTCGCGCTGGCCTTCGGCGAATCGCTGGCGGTGATCTCGCTGGTGGTGCCCGCCACCGTCGTGCTGGTCGGCCTCGGGCCGCTGATCGAGGCCGGCGGCATCGGCTTCCTGCCGGTCTGGGCCGGGGCCGCGCTGGGGGCATCGCTCGGCGATGCCGTGTCCTACTGGGTCGGACATCACTACCGGGAGCGGGTGCGGGATTTTCCCATCCTGCGCAACCATCCCGCCCTGCTCGACCGCGGCATGCGCTTCTTCCACCGCTGGGGTGTGTGGGGCGTGTTCCTCGGCCGCTTCTTCGGCCCGCTGCGGGCGGTGGTGCCGCTGGTCGCCGGCATGTTCGCCATGCCGCCGCTCGGCTTCCAGCTCGCCAATGTCGCCTCCGCGGCGCTGTGGGCCTTTCTCCTGCTGGCGCCGGGGGCGGCGGCGATGAAGGCGCTGGGCTGGTGAGGCCGGCTCAGCCCGGCTCCACGGGCTCGGCCTGGCTCACGAAGATGATGACCGCCAGCATGGTCATGTAGAAGCGGAAGGCCGGTTCCTGGCCGTTCCAGGTGTGGGACTGCCACATGGCAAAATATTCCCCGCCCACCACCATGAAGCCGAGAAACCACACCGCGAAGCCGGCGCCGGCGGCCACCACCGCCCACGCCTTGGCCCGGGCGAAGCGCCGGCCGTCTCGCAGGCCGGCCAGCATCGCCGCGGCGGCGATGGTGAAGAGCAGCGCCGTCAGCCCCTCGCCGGCGATGATCAGCCCATAGCCGAGCTGCCACAGCCGGGGATCGGTGATGGCGCGCGCGGCCGCCAGCGCGTTGCCGGGGAAGGTGTCGTCCATGCTGAGAACATGCTGCACGAAGGCGTAGTTCGAGCCGTAGTCGACCAGATTGCCGATCGTGACGAGCCCGGCGAAGGCGGCGAGCGCAGCGACCATGAAGGTTTTGGTGAGACGTATGGCCAGCATGGAATCCTCGCCCGGCCGGCACCGGTGCCGGCTTTCCAGGCCCCATGATACCACGCCGGACGGCCGCGACGGCGGCTGCAGTCGTGCGCGATCACGGGCGGCGGGGGGATGACGAAGGATCGGCGGCTGCGGTAATATTGGAAGGATTCCAGGTGCCGGGCGGAGGCACCGGTGCGGCTGGGGACACACGACGGCGATGATCGGCCAGGATGCTCTCGCGATCATTCTGATGCGCATGTTCGAGTTTTCGCCCGTCGCCATGTCGATCTCGACGACGGGGGCTGACAGCTCCCGTTACGTGATGGTCAATCGCGCCTATCTCGACCTCACCGGCCGGCGCTGGGAGGAGCTGAACGAGCGGTCCATGGTCGATCATGGCGCCGCCATCGCCAGCCCGGCACGGGACCGCCGGCTGCGGCTGCTGGAAGAGGTCGGCAGCTACAAATCCGAGCTGGCGGAAATCCGCCATGCCGACGGGCGCATCATTCCCGTGCTGATCTCGGCGCAGCGCTCGCATATCGGCGACGCGGTCTATGACATCGAGCTGATCGCCGACGTGACCGAGCACATGGAATCCCAGATCCAGCGGGAGCGGGAGCTGACCTATGCCGCGCTCACCGACCCGCTGACCGGGCTGCTGAACCGGGCCGGCATCGACGCGGTGCTGCAGGAGCGCCTCGCCCGGGTGTGGGGCGAAGGCCAGTGCGTGGCGGTGGCCTTCATCGACCTCAACGGCTTCAAGCAGATCAACGACCGGCTCGGCCACGAGGCGGGCGACACCATCCTGCGGCGGCTGGCGGCACGGCTGCGGCTCGCCTGCGGGCAGGAGGAGATCGTCGCCCGCATCGGCGGCGACGAGTTCATGCTCGTGCTGACCGTGCCGCACGGGGCGGTGGGTTCCATCCCGCCGATGCTGGCCGGCATCGCCGCGGCGGTGTTCACGCCCGTGGACCTGTCGGGCAGCCTGCCGGTGCCGATCGGCGCCGCCATCGGCATCAGCGTGCAGCAGGTGCCGGATGTCGCGGCTGCCGTGCTGATCCGCGAGGCCGACCGGCAGATGTACCGGGCGAAATCGACCGGCGAACCGATCAGCATCCGCTTCGGCGGGGGCGAGCGGGTCTGGGCGGACGGGGTGGCGTGACGCCGGGGCGGGGCGAGGGCGAGTCCGTCGCGCGGGCGGCCGCCGGGGATGGGCCGCAGCCTTGGGCGGAGGGCAGGTTCGGGCAGCAAGAAGGTTCGGGCAGAGGGATGCGCCAAGCGGGCAGGGGCGCGGCTGCCTATTCCGCGGCTTCCTTCGGCGGCTTGCCCGCCTTCATCTCCCGCCGCGCCTTGGCCGGCAGGACGAGATCGAACTCGGCGAGTTCTTCCTCGGTGGGCAGCGCACTATCCGGGTCCGCCTTCGCGGCGGCGATGATCTGCTCATCCGTCAGGGCATCGACCTTCGACCAGTCGAAGTCGCGCAGCAGCCGTTCAGCTTCCCTCGATGGCTTGTGCGAAGACACGTCTCTCGCTCCGATGGGCCCGCCTCACCGAGATAGGGCGCCTCCGGCGACCCCTCCAGACGAAGACACGCAATATAACACGCCCGCCACGTCGGCTATCGCGACATGACGCGGCTCGCCCGCGATCTGGCGGAGCAAGGGCGGTTCGAAGCGCGGTCGACCGTCGAAGACGAATTCGCCGAAGCGGAACGGCAAACCGTGCTTTGCTCGGTTCGCCGCGTCCTTGTCGTCATCCCACTCGAAATCGTCCGTCTCGCCCATCACTCGCAATCCCGTGGACCGAACGTGACGCACGCTAGCCGACTCACTCGGCGGGCGGTGACGTTAATTGCATTCCCGGCACAGCACTGAGCCCGCGAAGCGCGCCCGCAAACGCATATGGCCGGGCACATGCCCGGCCATGACGTCGTTCAGCGGAAGTGTGAGGCTCAGTTCTTCGCCTTGTCGACCAGCTTGTTCTTGGCGATCCACGGCATCATGCCGCGCAGCTTGGCGCCGACTTCCTCGATCTGGTGGGAATCGTTGACGCGGCGGATGCCCTTGAAGCGGGCGGCGCCGGCCTTGTATTCCTGCATCCACTCCGAGGTGAACTTGCCGGTCTGGATGTCGGTGAGCACCTTCTTCATCTCGGCCTTGGTGGCCTCGGTGATGATGCGCGGGCCGGTGACGTACTCGCCCCACTCGGCGGTGTTGGAGATCGAGTAGTTCATGTTGGCGATGCCGCCCTCATAGATGAGGTCGACGATCAGCTTCACCTCGTGCAGGCACTCGAAATAGGCCATCTCGGGGGCGTAGCCCGCCTCGACCAGCGTTTCGAAGCCGGCGCGGATCAGCTCCACCAGGCCGCCGCAGAGCACGACCTGCTCGCCGAACAGGTCGGTCTCGCACTCTTCCTTGAAGGTGGTCTCGATGATGCCGGAACGGCCGCCGCCGACGCCGCAGGCATAGGAGAGCGCGAGGTCGAGCGCGTTGCCCGAGGCGTCCTGGTGCACGGCCACGAGGCAGGGCACGCCGCCGCCCTTCTGGTATTCGCCGCGCACGGTGTGGCCGGGGCCCTTGGGGGCGATCATCACCACGTCGACTGAGGCCTTGGGCTCGATCAGTCCGAAATGGACGTTGAGGCCGTGGGCGAAGGCGATGGCGGCGCCGTCGCGGATGTTCGGCGCGATCTCGTCGCGGTAGATGTCGGCCTGCAGCTCGTCCGGGGTGGCCATCATCATCAGGTCGGCCCAGGCGGCGGCCTCGGCGACGGTGAGCACCTTGAGGCCGTCGGCCTCCACCTTCTTCGCGGTCGCCGAGCCCGGCTTCAGGCCGATGGCGATGTCCTTGACGCCGGACTCCTTGAGGTTCAGCGCGTGGGCGCGGCCCTGGCTGCCATAGCCGATGATGGCGACCTTCTTGCCCTTGATGAGGTTCAGATCGGCGTCGCGATCGTAATAGACGCGCATGGACGTGTTCCTTGTTGTCCGGTGTTGTCGACGTTCTTGAGGCGGGTTCTTCGAAGCCGTGGTCCCGGAGGCCGGGCTTCTCGGAAGCGGGGCGTTTCGGCTGCGTGCTTTAAAGCCGGCACGCGGCGGGTCAAGGGGCGCGCCGCCGCTTCTGCGGCAGGGCGCGGCGCGGGGGCGGCTCCGGCGCCGGTCTCACGGGCCGGTCTCCCGGGCCCGGCCGCCGCGCCACGGCAGGCGCTGCACCGAGGCCAGCGCGACGCCCGAGGCGGCGAGGGCCATGCCGACCCAGGCCAGCGGCGGCATGGCTTCCCCGAGCAGCGCCCAGGCGATGAGCGCCGAGCAGGGCGGCACCAGGAAGAACAGCGCCGAGACCTTCGACACCTCGCCCGCCCGGATCATGGCGAGGTAGAGCGAGACGGCGATGAGGGAGTTGCCGATCACGAGATAGCCGAGCGCGGCGAGGAACGGGCCGGTCCACACCACATGGCCGTCTTCCAGCAGCAGCGCCAGCGGCAGCGTGCAGAGGAAGCCCACGACATACTGAACCGCGTTGGCCACCAGCGGGTGCTGCGGCGTGCCGAACCGCTTCTCGTAGAGCGCGCCGCCGGACATCGCCATCAGCGCGCCGACCGCCAGCAGCAGCACCCCGGGCGAGGTGATCTCGATGGCCGAGCGCGACAGGATCACCAGCGCGGTGCCGGCGAGGCCGAGGAACAGCCCGATCCAGCGCCGCCCGCCCACGCGCTCCCCCGCCAGCAGCGGCGCCAGCAGGCCGACCACGATGGGCTGCATCGAGACGATGATGGCGAGCGCCCCCGCCGAGATGCCGAAGCGGAAGGCGAAGTAGCTGAGGTTGAAATAGAGCACCTGGATCAGGAAGCCGATCACCGCGAGGTGGAGATAGACCCGCGGCTGGCGCGGCAGCGGCGGGCGGAACCACGCGACCAGCGGCAGCAGCACCACCAGAACGATGCCGTAGCGCAGCGCCAGCAGGGTGAACGGCCCGGTGTAGAGGATGCCGACCTTGGCGACGGCGAAGCCGCCCGACCACAGCAGCAGGAAGATGAACGGCGCCGCCTGCAGCCACAGCGGCTTGCCGCCGGTGGCGCCGGCGGAGGGCAGGGCGGCGGCGCGATCGGTCATCGCGCCCGCGCCCCGTGCTGCCGGCCTGCCGCCACCTGCCTCGCCATTGCTCGTCCCCGCATCGCCGCCGGCTTCTCTCTCACATCCCGTCCGGGCCGCGGCCGATGGCGGCCACGCCGGTGCGCGACACCTCGACGAGGCCGAGCGGGGCCAGCAGCGAGACGAACTGGTCGATCTTGTCCGGCTTGCCGGTGATCTCGAACACGAAGCTTTCCAGCGTGGTGTCGACGGTGCGGGCGCGGAAGCTGTCGGCGATCAGGAGGGCCTCCTGCCGGATCTCGCCCTTGCCGCGCACCTTGATCAGCGCCAGCTCGCGCTCCACCGACTTGCCGGCGACGGTGAGGTCCACCACCCGGTGCACCGGCACCAGCCGGTCGAGCTGGCTCTTGATCTGCTCGATGATGCCCGGCGCGCCGGTGGTGACCACCGTGATGCGCGAGAGCTTGGAATCGTGGCTCACCTCGGAAACGGTGAGGCTGTCGATGTTGTAGCCGCGGCCGGAGAACAGGCCGACGATGCGCGCCAGCACGCCCGGCTCATTGTCGACCAGCATGGAGAGGGTGTGCCGCTCGGCGGCTTCGGGATGCGCAGACATGGGGTGATACCCGGGGCAAGGGAAAGCAGCGGCCCCTCTCCCGGCGGGGAGAGGGGCGAATGGGAAGCGGCAGGCGGGCGCCGGCTCAGACCAGCATCTTGCCTTCCTCGTCGATCGCCTCGTCCAGCGCCTCGGGATGGTCGGGCAGGATCATCTCGTTGTGCGGCTTGCCCGACGGGATCATGGGCAGGCAGTTTTCCTTCTGGTCGACCAGGCAGTCGAACAGCACCGGCCGGTCGATGCTGATCATCTCCTGGATCGCCGCGTCGAGATCGCCGGGGCGGTGGCAGCGCAGGCCCACCGCGCCATAGGCCTCGGCCAGCTTCACGAAGTCCGGCAGCGATTCCGAATAGGAGTGGGAATAGCGCCCGCCATGCAGCAGGTCCTGCCACTGCCGGACCATGCCCATATACTCGTTGTTGAGCACGAAGATCTTCACCGGCAGGTTGAACTGCAGCGCGGTGGAGAGTTCCTGCAGGCACATCTGGATCGAGGCCTCGCCGGCGATGTCGATGACGAGGCTCTCGGGGTGGGCGACCTGCACGCCGATCGCCGCCGGCAGGCCGTAGCCCATGGTGCCGAGGCCGCCGGAGGTCATCCAGCGGTTCGGCTCCTCGAAGCGGAAGTGCTGCGCCGCCCACATCTGGTGCTGGCCGACCTCGGTGGTGATGTAGACGTCCTTGTCCTTCACCGCGTGGTAGAGCCGCTGGATGGCGTGCTGCGGCTTGATGACCGCGTCGGAGTTCTGGAACGACAGCGACTTGCGCGCGCGCCAGCGGTCGATCTGGCCCCACCAGCTCGCCAGCGCCTGCCGGTCCGGCTCGGCCTTGGTCGCCCGCCACAGCGTCAGCATGTCGGAGAGGACATGCTTGACGTCGCCGATGATCGGCACGTCGACCTTGACGTTCTTGTTGATCGAGGAGGGGTCGATGTCGATGTGGATCTTCTTCGAATCCGGGGAGAAGGCGTCGAGCCGGCCGGTGATGCGGTCGTCGAAGCGGGCGCCGATGCAGAGCATGACGTCGCAGTCATGCATCGTCATGTTCGCCTCATAGGTGCCGTGCATGCCGAGCATGCCCAGCCACTGCTTGTCCGCGGCGGGATAGGCGCCGAGTCCCATCAGCGTCGAGGTGACGGGGAAGCCGGTGAGGCGGGCGAATTCGCGCAGCAGCCGGCTCGCCTCGGGGCCGGAATTGATGACGCCGCCGCCGGTATAGAGCACCGGGCGCCGGGCCTTGGCCAGCAGCTCCACCGCGGTGCGGATCTTCTCCGGGTCGCCGTTGAGGCGCGGCTGGTAGGTTTTGTGCTGGATGTTCTCGGGGCCGACATAGGTGCCGCGGGCGAACTGGACGTCCTTGGGGATGTCGACCACGACCGGGCCGGGGCGGCCGTTCTGGGCGACGTAGAACGCCTCGTGCAACACCCGCGCGAGATCGTTGATGTCGCGCACGAGATAGTTGTGCTTGGTGCAGGGGCGGGTGATGCCGACCGTGTCGCACTCCTGGAAGGCGTCGGAGCCGATGAGGTGCGTCGGGACCTGGCCGGTGATGCAGACCACCGGGATCGAGTCGAGCAGCGCGTCGGTGAGGCCGGTGACGGCATTGGTGGCGCCGGGGCCGGAGGTGACCAGCACCACGCCGACCTTGCCGGAGGAACGCGCATAGCCTTCCGCCATGTGCACCGCCCCCTGCTCGTGTCGCACGAGGACGTGCCGCACCTGGTTCTGGTGGAACATGGCGTCGTAGATCGGCAGCACCGCGCCGCCCGGATAGCCGAAGATATGCTCGACGCCCTGATCGATCAGGGCCTGCATCACCATTTCGGCGCCGGTCATCTCGCGCATCATGGTCGTTTTCCTCTTGAACGCTGTTCGTTCTGTCGTTGCTTGCGAAGGTCCAGAAAATCAAAAGGCCCCGTCAGGGGCCCGAAGTCGCGCGTCACCGGTGAGCGGGCACTGCCGTCAGGCAGCTTCCGCGGCGACGCGCCGTCCTACGATAAGGATAATATTGTTGCGCATGACGGCGCCGCTCCTTCGAAAAGTTGCGCGACCTCTACAGCCGCGCTGCGCATACGTCAAGCGATGACGTCGCATGAGCCAAAATGCCGAGCAATCCAGCACTTTTCGTGGCAACGAGGGAAGGATATACCCGGCTGATCGCGTGGGAGTGCTGCCAGCATGTCGCAGATGCGGCTCGTCGTCGTCGGTGCCAGCGGCCGCATGGGCCGCACCCTGGTGCGCGCCATCGCCGAGGCCCCGGACCTCGCGCTTGCCGGCGCGGTCGAGCCCGCCGACAGCCCGCACCTCGGCGCCGACGCCGGCACGCTGGCCGGGCTGCCCCCGCTCGGCGTCACGCTGAGCGACGATCCGTTGCCGCTCTTCGCCGGGGCGGAAGGCGTGGTGGACTTCACCGTGCCGGCCGCGAGCGTGCGTTTCGCCGCGCTGGCGGCGCAGGCGCGCATCGTCCATGTCATCGGCACCACCGGCTTCTCCGAGGCCGAGCAGGCCGGCATCGAGGCGGCGTCCCGGCATGCGGCGGTCGTCAAGTCCGGCAATATGAGCCTCGGGGTCAATCTCCTCGCCGCGCTGGTGAAGCGGGTCGCCGCCACGCTGGACGAGAGCTTCGACATCGAGGTGCTGGAGATGCACCACAACCGCAAGGTCGACGCGCCCTCGGGCACCGCGCTCCTGCTCGGCGAGGCGGCGGCGGCCGGCCGCGGGGTGACGCTGGCCGAGAACGGCGTGTTCGCGCGGCACGGCATCACCGGGGCGCGCAAGCCGGGCGACATCGGCTTCGCCACGCTGCGCGGCGGCACGGTGGTGGGCGAGCATTCGGTGATCTTCGCCGGCCCGGCCGAGCGCATTGAATTCGCCCACAAGGCCGAGGACCGCATGATCTTCGCCCGCGGCGCGCTCGCCGCCGCCCGTTGGGCGCGCGGCCGCAAGCCCGGGCTCTATTCCATGACCGACGTGCTCGGCCTTTCCGATTTCTGACCTTCCTTTCCGCCCGCCCCAGCCCCAGCCGGAGACCTGCCCCCGATGTCCGACCGCCTCCTCGTCCTCGTCCGCCATGGCCAGAGCGAATGGAACCTGAAGAACCTCTTCACCGGCTGGCGCGACCCGGACCTCACGCCCAAGGGCGTCGAGGAGGCGATCGCCGCCGGCAAGCGGCTGCGCGGGGAAGGCTATGCCTTCGACGTCTGCTTCACCTCGGACCTGCGGCGGGCGCAGAAGACGCTCGACCTGATCCTCGAGCAGATGGGCTCCAGCAACCTGCCGATCATCTGCGACCAGGCGCTGAACGAGCGGGACTATGGCGAGCTCTCCGGCCTCAACAAGGATGACGCCCGGGTGAAGTGGGGCGAGGAGCAGGTCCATGTGTGGCGCCGCTCCTACGATGTGCCTCCTCCCGGCGGCGAGAGCCTGAAGGACACGGTGGCACGCGCGCTGCCCTATTACGTCAAGGAGATCCTCCCGCGCGTGCTGCGGGGCGAGCGCGTGCTAGTCGCCGCCCATGGCAACTCGCTGCGGGCGCTGATCATGGTGCTGGAGCGGCTGACGCCGGAGGGCATCATGAAGCGCGAGCTCGGCACCGGCGCCCCGGTGGTGTACCGGCTGAACGCCGATTCCACCGTCGCCAGCGTCGACGACCTCGCCGGCTAGGGGCGTGGCCTCGCTCGGCACCTATGCCCTGCTGATCGGCGCCATCGCCGCCGAGGTGGTGGCGACCAGCGCGCTCGCGCGCTCCGACGGCTTCACCCGGCTGGCGCCGAGCGCGGTCGCGGTGGTGTGCTACGCGGTGGCGCTGTGGCTGCTGTCGATCTGCCTGCGTACTATTCCCACCGGCATCGCCTATGGCATCTGGTCGGGGGTCGGCATCGTGCTGATCGCCGCCGTGGCCTGGCTCTGGAACGGGCAGAAACTGGACGGCCCGGCGGTGATCGGGCTGGGGCTGATCATCCTCGGCGTGCTGGTGGTGCAGTTCTTCTCCAAATCCATCGCGCACTGAAGGCCGGCGCGGGGATGCCCGCGCCGGAAGGCAGAGCGCGCCCGGGCGCGAGGGGAGCGGGCGGCCCGTTCAGCTTCCCGCGACCTGCCCGGCCTCCCAGCCGAGGATGGCGCGCTTGCGCGTCAGCCCCCAGTGATAGCCGGTGAGGTCGCCGTTCTTGCCGAGCACGCGGTGGCAGGGCACCACGAAGGACATCGGGTTCCGGCCTATCGCCGCGCCGACCGCGCGGGCCGCCTTCGGCCGCTCCACGCAGTTCGCTATGCTGGAATAGGTGGTCGCCTTGCCGAGCGGGATGCGCATCAGCGTCTCCCACACCTGCACCTCGAAATCGGTGCCGATGAAGACGATGCGCAGCGGATCGTCCGGCCGCCAGGTGCCGCGGTCGAAGATACGCGCGGCGTAGGGCGCGGTGACGATCGGGTCTTCCAGATAGGTCGCGTTGGGCCAGCGCCGGCGCATGTCGACGAGCGCCGCCTCCTCCTCGCCCTCGTCGGCGAAGGCGAGGCCGCACAGGCCGCGCGGCGTCACCATGGCGAGGGCGAGTCCGAAGGGCGAGGGGTGGAAGCCCCAGCGGATCACCAGCCCGGCGCCGCCGGCCTTCCATTCGCCGGGCGACATGGATTCGTGCACCACGAACAGGTCGTGCAGCCGGCCCGGCCCGGACAGGCCGACCTCGTAGGCGGCGTCCAGCACATTGCCCGATTCGGTCAGCACCCGGCGCGCCGCGTCGAGCGTGACCGCCTGCAGGAAATCCTTCGGCGTGAGGCCGCACCAGCGCCGGAACAGCTCGGTCAGCGCCCGGGGCGTCACCCCGGCGGCGCGGGCGATGGTCTCCACCTCCGGCTGGTCGCGGAAGGAGCGGTTGACGAAGCCGACGGCACGGCGGACGACCTCGTAGTCGGCGGCGGCGATGTCGAGGGGATGCGACTGGTCGAAAAGCGGTGCGAGCATGGCGGGGGCCTCCTGATCCGATCCGACCATGCGGACCGGGCGCTCGCCACCCGATTTCGACGCGCCGGCGTCCGTGGGCGGGCCGGGGGGTGTTTCCGGGAGCTTCATCGGCGGGCCCTCACGGCGCCTGGCGGACGATGCCGCGCCGCGCATCGGCCAGCGCGCCGGAAAGCCCGGCGGCCAGCGCCTCGCGCTCGCCGACATGCAGGAAGCTGCCGACCTCGGTCGGGCGGCCGCGCGAGACCAGGGTGAGCTTCTGGATGCCGAAATCCTCGATCTCCTCGGCATGGAGCCGGGTCCAGAGCGGGTTCATCTCGGTCGCCTCCTCCGCGCCGTCGGGGGCGACCTTGCGGACCGTGAGGCGGCTTGGCGTGACGGTGATCTCCTCGCGGGCGCGGGCGGCGCGGAAATTCACCCGGAAGGCCAGCCACATCGCCAGCACGTCGATGCCGAACAGGCCGAACACCGGCCACGCCCCCATCATCAGGAACGCCACCCCGCAGACGAAGCTGATGCCGGCGACGATGGCCATGACGATGAGGAAGCCGCGCTCGTCCAGCGAGCGATAGGGCGTGAGCCGCGCCTCATACAGCGTCGGTTCGGCCTCCATGGGCCCGGCCGGCGTGCCCCCGCCATGGGTTTCTGCGTGCTGCTGCGCCGGCTGGCTTTCCATCGCGTTCGCCCGTGTTCCCGTGCCTCGTGCCGGCTGCGCGCCTGCCGTTGCGGCCGCTGGCAGTGTAGGCGCGCGCACACTATACGTCAGCCATGCCGCGCAAGACGACACCGCCCGCCAAGACGCCGCCCGCCAAGCCACCGGCTCCGCCCGCCGGCGGGACCGCTCCCGCCAGCCCCCGCCCGCGTGCCCGCGCGGCCGCCGTCGTGCACGCGCCTCCCGCAGCGTCCGCGCCGGCGGCCATCGTCGCCCCGGACGCGGCGCCCGCCGCGGCCCGCCCCCGCCGCCGCGCGGTGGCCAATGCGGCCGCCGCCGCTGCGGGGGGCGGCTTCCGCCCCTGGACAGCGGCGGAGGTGGCGGAGGGCTTCTCCCGCTTCGAGGCGGCCGACCCCCACCCGGAGGGCGAGCTGGAGCATTCCGACCCCTTCACCCTGCTGGTGGCGGTGGTGCTTTCGGCGCAGGCGACCGATGTCGGGGTCAACAGGGCGACGCGCGGCCTGTTCAAGGCGGCCTCCACCCCGGAGGCGATGGCGGCGCTGGGCGAGGAGGCGGTGGCGCAGCACATCCGCACCCTCGGCCTCTACCGCGGCAAGGCGAAGAACGTGGTGGAGCTGTCGCGCCGCCTCGTCGCCGAGCATGGCGGGCAGGTGCCCCGCGACCGCGCGGCGCTGGAAGCGCTGCCCGGCGTCGGCCGCAAGACCGCGAATGTGGTGCTCAACATCGCCTTCGGCCTGCCCACCATCGCGGTCGACACCCACCTGTTCCGCGTCGCCAACCGCACCGGCCTGGCGCCGGGCCGGACCCCGCTGGAGGTGGAGCTGGGACTGGAGGCCGCCATCCCCGACCGGTTCAAGCTGCACGCCCACCACTGGCTGATCCTGCACGGGCGCTATGTCTGCAAGGCCCGCCTGCCGGAATGCCCGCGCTGCCTCATCGCCGATCTGTGCCGCTGGCCGGAAAAGACCCCGCCGGCCTGAGCGGGGCCGCCTCCGCCGCGATGCGCCGGTGCAGCCGCACCATGAAGATGGTGGCGAAGACGGGCGTGATCAGGTTCAGCACCGGCACCGACACCACCACGGCGATGACGAGGCCGGCGATGAAGATGCGCCCGCCATGGCGCCGGCGCAGCTCGGACGCCTCGGCTTCGCTCCAGTGGCGCATGGCCGCGAGCTGGAAATATTCCCGTCCCAGCAGATAGCCATTGGCGATGTAGAACACGACGAGGTTCACCCCCGGCACCAGCAGCAGCAGCAGGGCGACGAGGTTCACCGCGATCATCACCCCGAAGAAGCGCAGCGAGAGCAGCAGCGAGTGCAGCACCGGCAGCGCCCGCCCCACCGGCCCGCCCGGCGGATCGTCCCGCTCCACCCGCTCGGCGACATCGTCGAGGAACAGGCCGGCGATCAGCGAGGTGACCGGCGGCACCAGGAACACCCCGGCAACCACCAGGCCGAGCGCCGCGATGATGTCGATGAGCAGCTCCGCCCAGCCCCAGTCCAGCGTCACGAAGCGGGTGAGCGCCGCCTGCGCGCCGATGCCGAGCACGACGACGAGCCCGATCGCCAGCAGGATGGACCGCAGCAGCACGCGGCGGTGCTGCGGGGCGAAGGTCTCGGCGAAGGAGGCGAGGGCGATCTGGAGCATGGCGGCATCCGGTGGCGGGCCCTCCTAGTTAGGCATGCGCCGGCCGCCGCTCAAGCCGGGCCGGAGGGCGTCCGCCCCACCCTTCACGTTGAAACGACTCGGCTTTTTGGAATTTGCCCTTGCGCTGCCGGCGGGGCCGGCGGAATCATGATTCGTTCCGGACGAACGAAACATGAATCGGATGAAGCCCTTAGCCGCCTGTTCTGTCCGCCGTGGCGGATGTGCTAGAGCAGGAGGCCGGGCGTGAACGGCCTGCCGCCGGGGCGGAGGCCGTGCGCCGGCCGGGCTTTGCCGTCCGCCCGCGGGCGGGCTTCCTGCGGCGTCGCCGCCGCTCCACGCCGGACGGGACCATGACCGACGACACCGAACATCGCGGGCGGCCCGCCTTCCGTTCCGCCGCTGCCACGGCCCCGAGCCGGCGCGCGCTGCTGGGTCTCGGCGCGGCCGCGCTCGCCCTGCCGGCGCTTGGGCGTCCGGCCCTGGCGCAGGCGGCCCCCTCGATCGATGTGGCGGTCATCGGCGGCGGCGCGGCGGGCATCGCGGCGGCGCGGCGGCTGGCCGGGCTCGGCCGCTCCTGCGTGCTGCTGGAGGCGGCCGACCGGCGCGGCGGGCGGGCGCGCACCGTCGACTTCGCCGGCGGCGGGCTCGATCTCGGTGCCAGCCGGCTCGCCGCCGGCGGCGGGGTCGCGGTGGCGCTGGCGAAGGCGGGCGTCGGCCTCGTGCCGCTGGTGGCGGCGCGGCGGCTCTATGTCGACGGGCGAGAGGCCCGCGAAAGCGGCTATGACGGTTTCATCGCCGCACTCGGCCGGGCGGAACGGGCGATCGCCGCCACCGCCGACGCCGGTCGCGATATCGCCGCCGCCGCCGCCATGCCCGAGGGCGGCGAATGGGCGGCGACGCTGGCGGCGCTGCTCGGTCCGCTGGCCTGCGGGCGAAGCCTCGCCGCGATCTCGACGGTGGATCTGGCCCGCCGGCAGCCCCCGCCGGAGGATGCCCGCCCCGAGGGCATGGGGGTGGGCGATGCGCTGGTGAAGCTGGGCGCCGGGCTCGGCCCCGCGGTGGAACTGCGGCTGGGCGCGCGGGTGGCGCGCATCGAGAATCTGCGCAGCTCGGTCACGCTGGGGCTGGAGGGTGGCGCCACCCTGCGCGCCCGCGTCGCCATTCTCGCCGTTCCGGCGGCGGTGATCGCGGCGGGGGCGATCCGCCTCGCGCCGGCGCTGCCCGCCCGGCTGGTCGAGGCGTTCCGCGCCCATCCCGCCGGGATGATGGAGCAGGTCGGCTTCGTGCTGCCGGGCAATCCGCTGGATCTGCAGCCGGACGAGCGGGTGGTGATGAAGGCGGCGGGCGGGCCGCCGGCCTTGCTCCACGCCCGCATTGGCGGCGGCGATCTGCATGTGCTGCTGTTCGGCGGCGAGCCGGCCGAGGAGATTTCCGCCCGCGGCGAGCCGTCCGGGCTGGCGCTGGCGCGCGCGGCGCTGGCTGCCGGCTTCGGAGCGCAGGCGGGGGCGGGTGTCGGGAGCGTCGCCGTGTCGCGCTGGACGCGCGATCCGCTGATCCGGGGGGCGATGGCGGTGGCCCAGCCGGGCGCGGGCGCGCTGCGCCGGCTGTTCGGCGATCCGCTCGGGCGGCTGATCCTGGCGGGCGAATACACCTCGCCCGACCAGTGGGGCACGCTGGCGGGGGCGTGGCAGTCCGGCGAACTGGCGGCCGAGCGCGCCGCGCGCCTGATCTCCGGGCCGGCCTAGCCGGCCCGGTCTGAGCTACCTTGCCGGCCTAGTAGCCGGCCCGGTCTGAGCTACCTTGCCGGCCTAGCCGGCCCGGTCTGAGCTACCTTGCCGGCCTAGCCGGCCCGGTCTCGGGCACCTTGCCGGCCTGGCCGGCCCGGGCTTGGTTTCCTTCCGGTTCAGCCGCGCAGCGCGGCGCCGGTCTTCCGGGCCACTTCGGCGACGATCTTCGACGTCACCGCCTCGATCTCCGCATCGGTCAGGGTCTTTTCGCGCGGCTGCAACGTCACGGAGAGCGCGACCGACTTCTTGTCCGCCTCGACTCCGGGGCCCTCGTAAAGGTCGAACACGTTCACCGCGGTGATCAGCTTGCGGTCAACGCCGGCGGCGGCCTTCACCAGCTCGCCCGCCGCCACGGCGCGCGGCACCACGAAGGCGAAATCCCGCTCCACCGGCTGGAAGGCGGCGAGGTCGAGCAGCGGCTTCACCCGCGTCGCCCGCGCCTTCGGCTCGGGGATGCGGTCGAGCACGATCTCGAAGCCGACCAGCGGGCCCTCCACCTTCAGCGCCTCGATGACGGCGGGATGCAGCTCGCCGAAATGGCCGATCGCATTGGCGCCGAGCCGGAAGGTACCCGAGCGGCCGGGGTGGAACCAGCCCGGCGCGTCGGCGGAGATCTGCAGGTTCGCCACCGGCGCGTTGCAGGCGGCCAGCACCGCGAGGGCGTCCGCCTTGGCGTCGAAGGCGTCTACCGCGCCGGCCTTGCCGGACCAGTGGCGGCCGGAACCGCCGGGCTTCGCCGTGCCGCGGCGCAGCCCGGTGGCGACGATGAACTGGTCCTGCGGGCGGTCGCCCTTGAAGATCTGCCCCACCTCGAACAGCGCGGTGTCGTCCTGGCCGCGGTCGGCATTGGACTGTGCCGCGCGGGCGAGGCCCGGCAGCAGGCTGGGACGCATGTCCGAGAGGTCGGCGGCGATCGGGTTGGCCAGCGCCAGCGCCGGCTGGCCGCCGCCGAACAGCTCGGCCTGCGCCTTCGGCACGAAGGACCAGGTGACGGCCTCGACCAGCCCGCGCACGGCGAGCGCGCGCCGCGCCTTGCGCGTGCGCAGCTGCAGCGTGGTGAGAACCGGCTTGCGGGCGGTCTCGTCGCGGGGGAAGGGGAGGGAGGGCACCCGGTCGAGCCCGAGGATGCGCACCACCTCTTCCACCAGATCGGCCTTGCCCTCGATGTCGCCGCGCCAGGATGGCGGGGTGACGCGCACCGCGCCGGCCGTGCCTTCCACCGCGAAGCCGAGGCGGCCGAGCGTTTCCACCTGCTCGGCATCGGTCGCGACGAGGCCGGTGAGCTTCTCGGTGAGGCTCAGCGGGAAGTCGATGACGCGGCGGGTGTCGGGGATGGCGCCGGCCAGCACGATCCCGGACGGCTCGCCGCCGCACAGCTCGAGAATGAGCGTCGTCGCGAGTTCGAGCCCCGGCACGGTGAAGGCGGGGTCGATGCCGCGCTCGAAGCGGAAGCGGGCGTCGGAGTTCAGCCCGAGCTTGCGGCCGGTCTGGGCGATGTTGATGGGGTCCCACAGCGCGGATTCGACCAGCACGTCGGTCGTCGCCTCGTCGCAGCCGGACTCCTCGCCGCCCATGACGCCGGCCAGCGATTCCACCCCCTTGTCATCGGCGATGACGCAGATGCTGGCGTCGAGCGCATAGGTCCGGCCATCGAGGGCCAGTAGGCTCTCGCCCTCCCGCGCCCGCCGCACCACCAGATCGCCGTGGACCTTGCCGGCATCGAAGACATGCAGCGGCCGGTTGCGGTCGAAGGTGAGGAAATTGGTGACGTCCACCAGCGCGTTGATGGGGCGCAGGCCGATCGCGCGCAGCTTGGCCTGCAGCCAGTCCGGCGACGGCCCGTTCTTCACGCCGCGGATGAGGCGCAGCGCGAAGGCCGGGCAGGGCGCGCCGGCCTCGATGGTTACGCCTACCGGGCAGGGGAAGGCGCCGGCCACCGGCGCGACCGCCGGCGTCGCCACGGTGCCGAGCCCGGCGGCGGCGAGGTCGCGGGCGATGCCGGCGATGCCGAGCCCGTCCGCCCGGTTCGGCGTCACCGCGATCTCGACCACGGGGTCGCCGAGGCCGATCCATTCGGCATAGGCGGCGCCGACCGGGGCGTCCTCCGGCAGCTCGATGATGCCGTCGCTCTCCTCGGAAAGCTCCAGCTCGGCGGCCGAGCACAGCATGCCCCGGCTCTCGACGCCGCGGATGGTGCCGATGCCGAGCGTGATGTCCTTGCCGGGAATATAGGTGCCGGGCGGGGAGAACACGCTCTTCAGCCCGGTGCGGGCGTTGGGCGCGCCGCACACCACCTGCACCGGCTCGCCGGCGCCGGTGTCGACCATGCAGACGCGCAGCTTGTCGGCATTGGGATGCTGAACGGCGGAGACGACATGGGCGATCGAGAAGCCCTTCAGCTTCGCCGCCTTGTCCTCGACGCCCTCGACCTCGAAGCCGATGCGGTTCAGCGTGCCGGTCACGTCGTCCAGCGTGTAGTCGCCGGCAAGATGCTCACGCAGCCAGGAGAGGGTGAATTTCATGGTTCGGTCTCCTCTCCGGGTTCAGTTCGACAGCCCGCCGGCCAGCGTCGGGAAGTCGAGCGGGCGGAAGCCGTAATGGGAGAGCCAGCGGACATCGGCCTCGAAGAAGGCGCGCAGGTCCGGCATGCCGTATTTGAGCATGGCGATGCGGTCGATGCCCATGCCCCAGGCGAAGCCCTGATACTCGTCCGGGTCCAGCCCGCAATTCTTCAGCACGTTGGGGTGGACCATGCCGCAGCCGAGAATCTCCAGCCAGTCCGAGCCCTCGCCGAAGCGGATTTCGCCCGGGCGGGAGCGGTCGCACTGGATGTCGACCTCCATGGACGGCTCGGTGAAGGGGAAGAAGGACGGGCGGAACCGCATCTTCACATTGTCCACCTCGAAGAACGCCTTGCAGAACTCCTCGAGGATCCACTTGAGGTGGCCGAGATTGGAGCCCTTGTCGATGACGAGGCCTTCCACCTGGTGGAACATCGGGGTGTGGGTCTGGTCGCTGTCGGAGCGGTAGGTCCGGCCGGGGCAGATCACGCGGATGGGCGGCTTCTTCGTCAGCATGGTGCGCACCTGCACCGGCGAGGTGTGGGTGCGCAGCACCAGACGCGAGCCGTCCTCCCTGGTCGGGAGATAGAAGGTGTCGTGCATTTCCCGCGCGGGATGGCCTTCGGGGAAGTTCAGCGCGGTGAAATTGTGGAAGTCGTCCTCGATGTCCGGCCCTTCGGCGACGGAGAAGCCCATGTCGGCGAAGATGGCGGTCAGTTCGTCGATGACCTGGGTGATCGGGTGGACACGGCCGGCCTCCGCCGGGCTCTCCCGCACCGGCAGGGTAACGTCGACCCGCTCGGTTTCCAGACGCAGGGCGAGGGCGGCGGCCTTCAGCGCGGCGCGGCGGGCGGCGATGGCCTCGTTGAGGCGGTCGCGCAGGCCGTTGATGGCCGGGCCGGCGCTCTTGCGCTGCTCCGGCGTCATGCCGCCGAGGCTCTTCAGCAGCTCGGAGACCGAACCCTTCTTGCCGAGGGCGGCGACGCGAACCGCCTCCAGCGCGGCTTCGTCGGCGGCGTCGGTGACGGCGGCGCGCAGCTCGCCTTCGAGGGCGGCCAGATCGGGCAGCGTTTCGGCGGACATGATCGTTGTTCTCGGCTGGAAGCGGAAGGCCAATGCGGGAGCGGTCGTCGGTCGGGCGGTGCCGGCGGGCTTATAGCCGGGCGGGGGCGCCGCGCAAAGCCGCGAACGCAAAGAGCCCCGGCGCTCGCGCGCGGGGCTCTTTCGTGTCGGGTCCCGGCAGTTTCGGGAAATCAGGCCGGCTGGGCTTCCAGCGCGGCCTTCGCCTGATCGACCAGGGCCTTGAAGGCCTCGGGCTCGTGGATGGCGATATCCGAGAGCACCTTGCGGTCGACCTCGATCCCGGCCTTGCCGAGACCGTCGATAAATCGGCCATAGGTGAAGCCGAGCTCACGGGTGGCCGCGTTGATGCGCTGGATCCAGAGCGCGCGGAAGTTGCGCTTCTTCACCTTGCGGTCGCGATAGGCGTATTGCTGCGCCTTCTCCACCGCCTGCTTGGCGACGCGGATGGTATTCTTGCGGCGGCCGAAGTAACCCTTCGCGGCCTTCAGCACCTTCTTGTGCTTGGCATGCGAGGTTACGCCGCGTTTGACACGGGCCATGGGAGATCTCCTGGGCTAACTGGCGAGGCTGGCGTCAGCCGTTGGGCAGAAAGAACTTGCGAACATTCTGGGCATCACGCTCGGACATGATCGTGGTGCCGCGCTGGTCGCGGATCTGCTTGTTGGTGCGCTTGATCATGCCATGGCGCTTGTTCGCCTGGGCCATGATCACCTTGCCGGTGCCGGAGAGCTTGAAGCGCTTCTTCGCTCCGGACTTGGTCTTCATCTTGGGCATTTGGCTCTGTCTCCACGGCCGACGCTTCCCCCGGAGGGGCGTACGGCCCAATTTAGTGTGAGCGTTCGAACCGCCACGGCAGCCCTTGTAGCCGGTCGGTTCGGTAAGGCCGCTCCCTCTACAGGAGGCGGCCCGGGATTACAAGGCCCCGCGCGGGCGGGACGGTGGAGAGGTGCCGTCCGCGCGGGGCCGTGCGGACGGCGGGTGCGTGCCGGTCAGTTGCCGTTGTCGCACACCGAACCGGGAATGCGCTGGCACCCGCCGGTCTTGTCGACGCCGCGGCCGCGCACCGGCTGCTGCTTCTGTCCCTGAGGCTGGCCCTGCGGCTGGGGCTGGGGCTGCGGTTGAGACTGCGGCTGGGGTTGGGGCTGCTGCTGAGGTTGAGGCTGTGGCTGAGGCTGTGGCTGGGGTTGTGGCTGTTGCTGCGGCTGCGGCTGCGGCTGCGGCTGGCCTTGGCCTTGGGGCGGCCGGTTCTGAACCTGCCCCTGCTGAGGCTGCCCCTGCCCCTGCTGAGGCGGCCGGTTCTGCCCCTGCGGCTGGCCTTGCCCCTGCGGCTGTCCCTGCGGCGGCTGTCCCTGTGGCTGTCCCTGCCCCGGCGGGCGATTTTGCGGGGGATTTCCGCCCTGTCCGTTCCCGCCCTGCGGCGGTCTGCCGTTCTGGCCGTTCCAGCCCCCCTGTGGCGGCCGGTTGTCATAGCCGTTCCAGCCCTGAGGCGGACGGCCATTGCCGTTCCAGCCACCCTGTGAAGGCTGGTTGCCATAGCCATTGTTCCAGCCCTGGGGCGGGCGGCCATTGCCGTTCCAGCCCCCCTGCGGCGGCGGATTGCCATAGCCATTGTCCCAGCCCTGCGGCGGGCGGCCATTGCCGTTCCAGCCCCCCTGTGGCGGCGGGTTGCCATAGCCATTGTCCCAGCCGCTGGAGCGCGGGGGAGGGGCCTGGTTCCAGCCGCCCGGCGGGGGATAGCCGGGCCGGCCCCAGCGGTCCTGCGTGGTGTACCAGGGCTGCCGGCGGTAGTAGCGGCCCCAGTAGTCGTTGAAGCTGAACGCCACGATCGGCACGCCCAGCCGCGGCGCATAATCGGGAAAATCGACCGGCCGGCCCTGATAGTAGTAGCCGATATAGCTGCCCGCGACCCAGCCGCGGGAGCCGCCGAGTTCGATGTCGCACCATGAGATGTCCTCAAGGCAGCCATGGACTTCCAGCGGCGTGCCCTGCGGCAGCACCGCGACCGGGGGGTAGGCCGTGCCGGGGCCCGAGCGCAGATTGACGTTGGTGGTGACGAACCCGCTCACGGCCAGCGCGGCGCCGGTGCCAGCGAGGAGGGCCAGGGCAGCGCCAAGGCCGGCGGCGACGATTCTCATCAAGACACTCCCTGCGTGCCGAGCACGCCCCTGAAACAATACGCGAAGCACGCCCTGAACACGCCCGCCTCGCAAAGCGTTCCTTCTGCGCCGACCGCACGATTCCTCACCGTCCATGCGGCGGCTTCGTGGTGCCGCGGTGTCGGGCCTGCGCCGGAAGCGGGGAAACTCGATACCACGGCACATTGCCTGCATGTCGCGAAGCGGACAGGATGCACAGGCCATCCTCCCATTCCCTGCGCTCCTGTACCCGGAATCCCAGCCTATGCTCGGCACTCTGCTCGAAGCCCTCCTGCTCGGCCTTCTTGAAGGCCTGACGGAGTTCCTCCCGGTTTCCTCGACCGGCCACATCCTGCTCGCGGGCTATTTCCTCGGCTTCGAAAGTGCCGGCAAGACGTTCGAGGTGCTGATCCAGCTCGGCGCCATCCTCGCCATCGTCACGGTCTATTTCAGCCGGTTCTGGCAGGTTCTGGTCACGCTGCCGTCAAGCCCGCGCTCGCGCAGCTTCGTGCTGGGCATTCTCATCGCCTTCCTGCCCGCGGCGGTCATTGGCGGGCTTGCCCATGGCTTCATCAAGAGCGTGCTGTTCGAATCGCCGGCGCTGATCTGCATCATGCTGATTCTCGGCGGCATCGTGCTGCTGTGGGTGGACACGCTGTCGTTCAAGCCGCGCTATACCGACGCCATGGCCTTCCCGCCCTCGCTGGCCTTCCGAATCGGTCTGGTGCAGTGCCTCGCCATGGTGCCGGGCGTGTCGCGCTCCGGCTCCACCATCGTGGGCGGGCTGCTGATGGGGGCGAGCAAGCCGGCGGCGGCGGAGTTCTCCTTCTTCCTCGCCCTGCCGACCATGGCGGGCGCCTTCACCTACGATCTCTACAAGAACCGCAGCCTGCTGACCCTCGACGACGGCCTCATCATCGGGGTCGGCTTCGTGGCGGCCTTCATCACCGCGGTCATCGTGGTCAAGGGGCTGATCGCCTTCGTCTCCCGGCACGGGCTGACCCCGTTCGGCTGGTGGCGCATCCTGGTGGGCGGCGTCGGCCTCATCGCGCTGGCGCTGGTCGGCTGAGCCGCCGCCACCTTCCGCCAACAAAAAGGGGAGGCGCGAGCCTCCCCTGTCTTCCCGTTCCGATGGCGCTGCCGCGGCGCCTGCGCGCGGCGGAAACTCAGGCTTCCTCGGCGCGGCTGAACTGGCCGGCCTTGCGGTAGCGCCAGAGATAGCCCGGCAGCACCGCGCCGAGCGTCGCCGCCTGAAGGCCGAGGCCCTCCAGCGTCCGGCCCTCGGCCTTGGCCGCCTCGGAGACGACGTTGTCGCGGGCGAGCAGCTTCACCTGGTCGCGGGTCAGCAGCGGGTTGGGCAGCAGTTCCAGCAGGCGGGCCTGCAGGTCCGCGATCCCGAAGGGCAGCGGCACCAGCGGGCGCTTGCGCCCGATCTGCGCCAGCATCGTCTCCATCAGCTCGCGGAAGCTGCGCACCTCCGGGCCGCCCAGCTCATAGACCGTGCCGGGCCGGGCTTCCTCGTCCACCGCCTTGAGGATGGCGGCGGCGACATCGCCGACGAAGACCGGCTGGAACCGGGTGTGTCCGCCGCCGATCAGCGGCAGCGCCGGCATCAGCCGGGAGAGGGCGGCGAAGCGGTTGAAGAAATCGTCTTCCGGCCCGAACACGATGGAGGGGCGGAACACCACGGCGTCCGGCCGGGCCTCGAACACCGCGGCCTCGCCCGCCGCCTTGGTGCGGGCATAGGCGGAACCGGACTGCGCGTCGGCGCCGATCGCGGAGAGGTGGATCAGCCGGGCGCCGGTCTCGCGGGCCGCCCGCGCTACCTGCCGCGCGCCGAAATCCTGAACCGCCTCGAAGCTCTGCCGGCCGCTCTCATGCAGGATGCCCACAAGGTTGATCACCACCTCGGCGCCCTCGGCCGCCCGCAACACCGAGGCGGGGTAGCGCAGATTGGCCTGCACCGGGGCGATCTGCCCGACCATGCCGAGCGGCTGGAGGTGGCCGGCGAGATCGGGCCGCCGCACCGCGACGCGCACCCGCCAGCCCTGCCGGGCCAGCGCCCGCACCACATGGCGGCCGATGAAGCCGGAGCCGCCATACACCGTGACGAGCCGCGACATCGGCGCCGACCGCGCGAGCAGCTCCGCCTCGCTGGGCAACGGCATGTCGTCAGACTTCACAGGCTCTGCCATCGCGTTCTCCCGGCGCTTTTCCTAAGCTGGAACGACGATTAGCGCGCCCGCGCGCGAGCGTCCAGCGTCCCGGCCGGCCGGGACGCGCTTCTGGCGCAAATGCCGGCGGGTCGCCACGCCGCGAACGGCCGCCAGCGATGCCCCTCGCGGGCCGTGAAATGTGACGGCCATGTGGATCGGTGCGAAGAATTCCATCAGCCTCGTTGACAAGGTGGAGTGCGCCCGACTATGTCTCGCCCCGCTCGCCCGACGAGCACGTGCCCAGGTGGCGGAATTGGTAGACGCGCTGGTTTCAGGTACCAGTGGGTAACACCGTGGAGGTTCGAGTCCTCTCCTGGGCACCATCTGATCCTTTTACCAAGGTCAGGTACTTCCTAGAAGCGTTGAAAATGCTGGATTCCCCGAGCCAAGAGGTTCCGGGAAGCTCCAGTTTTTTCCGTTGGAAGCCAGCACAGTTGGGGGTATTTTTGGGGGTATCGCAGAAAAATCCCATCTGATCCCGCCCCCCCATGGCGCTTGCCGAACTAGCCGTCCGCACCGCCAAACCCACCACGAAGCCCTACAAGCTCGCTGACGGTGGTGACCTCTACCTCCTGGTGAATCCGACCGGCTCGCGCCTCTGGCGTTTGAAATATCGTGTCGGAGGGAGCGAGAAGCTCCTCGCCATCGGCCCCTATCCCGATGTGACACTCGCCAAGGCCCGCGGGCGGCGCACGGAGGCGCGGCGTCAGCTTGCCGATGGCCTCGACCCGTCCGCCCTGAAGAAGGAAGCGCGGCAGAAGGCCAAGGCCGCTGTCACAAACACTTTCCGCGCCATCGCCGAAGAGCTTCTAACCAAGCTGGAACGAAGGTGTTGCTGCCGCCACGCGGCACAAGCGCGGTGGCTCTGAGCACCATCTACGCCTACATGCGCGAGGGCCGCTTTCCCGAGCCCATCGCCCTTTCTGACCGCTGCGTGGCGTGGATCGAGAGCGAAATTGACGCCTGGATTGCCGAGCGCATCGCCGGCCGCCGGAGCGCCTGAGTGGATGCCGGCGCGGATGAAACGGCCGCAGCGACGGCTTCCCGTGCAGCGGGTGAAGCAGGCCGCCACCTGCGACGTCGCGGAATTGGCCAAGCGCCTCGGCACCCATCGCAACACGGTGAGGCGGTGGCTGAGCCCCTGAGCGCGGCGACGCACACCGCGACGCTCACCGCCGTCAAAGAGTTCTTCCTCTGGCTGGCGTGGCGCCCCGGCTTCATGTCCAAGCTGCACATCACGGATATCGACTATCTCAACCCGTCGCGCAAAGACGCGGCGAAGGCCAAGGCCGCGAAGCTCCGGGATTATCCGAGCCTCGAACAGATTCGCGCCGCCCTTGCCGCCATGCCGGAGGAAACGCCCATTGAGCGGCGCAACCGCGCCCTCCTCGCCTTCGCCATTCTCCCCGGGATGCGCGACCGCGCCATGGCGTCACTGTCCCTGCGCGACCTCGACCTCGCCAAGTCACCGCCGCTGGTGCGGCAGGAGCCGAACCGTGTGGAAACCAAGTTCGCCAAGGCCATCGCCACCTACTTCCTCCCGCTCGGCGATGACCTTGCCGCCATCGTCACCGACTGGGCGCGCAAGCTGCGCGAGGTGCATCTTTTCGGCCCCACCGATCCGCTGTTTCCCCGCACGTGCATCGGACAGGGGGCGGACCTCGCCTTCACGCCACACGGCATCGAGCGGGCGCATTGGAGCGACGCCTCGCCGATCCGCGCCATCTTCCGGCAGGCCTTCACCCGCGCCGGCCTGCCCTATTTCCCGCCGCACTCCTTTCGCCACACGCTTGGCCACCTCGCGCAGACCATGTGCCGCACGCCGGCAACTGCGCGCCTGGAGCCAGAATCTCGGCCACGAGAACATCGCCACCACCACCCTCACGAGCTACGGCAAGATCGACCCGCACCGGCAGGGCGAGGTTATCGGCGCGATGGCGTTTCCCTATGCCAGAGATGATGACGTGGCGCTTATCGAGATCAGCGCCATTCTCGCCCGGAGGCGGCTCCATGCGCCGGGCTGACCGGCACGGGTGCAACAAACACCGTCCGGGACAGCGACAACCGCGTTGCGGGCCGGCGTTGGAACGGCTTACCTTGGAAAACCTTTCCGGCCGGACGCCCAATGTCATTGATCGAGCCTTTCATTTCCCGCTGGAGCGCCCGTGAGGGAGGGCAGGAGCGGGCGAACTATGCGTTGTTCCTGTCGGAGCTTTGCGCGGTTATCGGCGTTCCTCCGCCGGAACCGGCCGGGCACGCCACCGAGCTGAACGCCTATGTGTTCGAGCGGGCGGTGACCTTCCGCGAGCCGGACGGGTCCACCGCGAAAGGCCGCATTGATCTCTACAAGCGCGGCTGTTTCGTGCTTGAGGCCAAGCAGAGCCGGCAGGGCGCGGGGCCGAAGGCCGCCGGCACGGCGGCGGGCGCGCCGCAGCAGGGCCTGTTCGCCCCGAACGAGCTGCCGCAGGGGCGGCGCGAGAGCCGGCGCTGGGACGTGCTCATGATGAACGCCCGCCGTCAGGCGGAAGACTATGCCAAAGCCCTGCCGCCTGCCGAGGGATGGCCGCCCTTCCTCATCGTCTGCGACGTGGGCCACTGTCTGGAGCTGTATGCGGACTTCTCCGGGCAGGGGAAGAACTATGCCCAGTTCCCGGATCGGCAAGGTTTCCGCATCTTCCTCACCGATCTGCGCTCGGAGGAGGTGCGCGAGCGCCTTCGTCTGATCTGGACCGATCCGCACAGCCTTGATCCCACCAGGCGCGCCGCCAAGGTCACGCGCGACATTGCCGAGCGCCTCGCCCGCGTGTCGAAATTCCTTGAGGAGCAGCGCGGGGCTGACAACGCACCGCGTCACCGGCGCGAGGCCATCGCCGCTTTCCTCATGCGCTGCCTCTTCACCATGTTCGCGGAGGATGTGGAGCTTATTCCGAAAGAGAGCTTCAAGGGCGTGCTGGAGCGGTGCCGGGCCAAGCCCGACCTGTTTCCCGCGCTGGTGGGGCAGCTCTGGGAGGCGATGGACAAGGGCGAGTTCGCCTATGCCATCGAGGCCAAGGTGAAGAAGTTCAACGGCTACCTCTTCAAAGACCGCACCGTGCTGCCGCTGCCGCGTGACGAAATCGGCGAGCTGTATGAGGCGGCGCGGGCGAATTGGCGTGAGGTGGAGCCGGCCATTTTCGGCACGCTGCTGGAGCAGGCGCTGGACCCGGTGGAGCGGCGCAAGCTCGGGGCACATTACACCCCGCGCGCCTATGTCGAACGTCTCGTCATCGCCACGCTGATCGAGCCGCTGCGTGAGGAATGGGACCATGTGCGCGCCACCGCCGAGCGCCTGAGCGCGGCCGGCAACCCCGCCGGCGCCTTGGACGAGGTCTCGAAGTTCCACGCCCGGCTGTGCGCGGTGCGGGTGCTGGACCCCGCCTGCGGCACCGGCAACTTCCTTTATGTCGCGCTGGAGCTGATGAAGCGGCTTGAGGGCGAGGTGCTGGAGGCGGTGGCGGACCTCGGCGGACAGGAAGCCCTCGGCCTCGACCGCCACACCATCGACCCGCACCAGTTCCTGGGGCTGGAGCTGAACCCGCACGCCGCCGCCATTGCCGAGCTGGTGGTGTGGATCGGCTTCCTGCAGTGGTTCTTCCGCACCCAGGGCGGCCAGCCCACCGAGCCCATTCTGCGCGACTTCCGCACCATCAAGGCGATGGACGCGGTGCTGATGCACGACGGCGCCGAGCCGGCGCGGGACGCGGCCGGACAGAAGGTGATGCAGACGGACGCGGAAGGGCGCCGCGTGCCGGTGCTCACCTTCCGCAACCCGCGCCTGCCGTCCTGGCCGGAGGCGGAGTACATCGTCGGCAACCCGCCCTTTATCGGCGGCAAGGACATTCGCGGCCGGCTGGGTGACGGCTACGCCAAGGCGCTGTGGGCGGCGCACCCGCACATGAACGAGAGCGCGGATTTCGTCATGTATTGGTGGGACCGCGCGGCGGACCTGCTGACCCGGCGGGGCAGCAAGCTGCGGCGCTTCGGCTTCGTCACCACCAATTCCATCACGCAGGAATTCTCCCGCCGCGTCATGACGGCGCGGATGAAGGCGAAGAAGCCCATTTCCCTGCTGATGGCGATACCGGACCACCCCTGGACCAAGGTGACGCGCGACGCGGCGGCGGTGCGCATCGCCATGACGGTCGCGGCGGCCGGCAAGCACGAGGGCGTGCTGTATGAGGTGGTGCGCGAGGAGGGGCTAAGCAGCGATACGCCGCTTGTGGAGCTCCGTGAAGCCGTTGGCCCCATCAATGCCGACCTTACGGTCGGTGCCGATGTGACAGCAGCACACCCCTTACAGGCGAACGATTTCGTATGCTCGCCGGGAATGAAGCTACACGGCGCGGGCTTTATCGTGACGCCCTCAGAAGCCGAAGCGTTGGGGCTGGGGAAGCGGCCGGGACTTGACCGCCACATTCGCGAGTACCGCAACGGCCGGGACTTAATGGCGCGTCCCCGTGAGGTCATGGCCATCGACCTGTTTGGTCTGAATGCGGACGAGGTTCGCCTGCGTTTTCCAGAGGTCTACCAACACGTTGTTGCGACAGTGAAAGAGAGCACAGGCCCAGACGGGCGCCCGAATGGGCGGGACGCGAACAATCGTGAAACGTACCGTACCAACTGGTGGGTATTTGGTGAGCCTCGCTCCGAGTTTCGACCGGCTCTGAGACACCTTTCGAGGTACATCGCGACTGTGGAGACATCCCGACACCGGGTGTTTCAGTTCCTTCCGCCTAGCATCCTTCCAGACAACAAGCTGATTTGCCTAGCGTTAGATGATGCCTATTTCTTGGCTGTATTGTTATCTCAGGCGCATGTGACGTGGGCCATGCGCGCTGGGGGCTGGCTCGGGGTCGGGAATGACTCCGTTTACGTGAAATCGAAGGTTTTCGACCCCTTCCCCTTTCCGGACGCCTCCGAGGCGCTGAAGGCCGACATCCGCGCCGTTGCCGAGGAGCTGGACGCCTTCCGCAAGGCCCGGCAGGCGGAGCATCCGCGCCTCACGCTCACCCAGATGTACAATGTGCTGGAGAAGCTCAAGGCCGGCGCGGCGCTGGACGAGGACGACCGGCGCATCCGCGACGAGGGGCTGGTGCTGATCCTGAAAGAGCTGCACGACCGGCTCGATGGCCTCGTCTTCGACGCCTATGGCTGGCCGCGCGACCTCTCGGATGAGGAGATCATCGCCCGCCTCGTCGCCCTCAACAAGGAGCGGGCGAAGGAGGAGGCGCGGGGCCTGATCCGCTGGCTGCGGCCGGACTATCAGAAGGCCCGCGCCGGCCTCGCCGTCTCCGTGCAGCCGACCGAGGCGCAGGACAGCATGATGCTGGTGGTGGACGCCGCCAAGGAGCAGAAGCCGCCATTCCCCACCGGCGAGGTGGAGCGCACCGCCGCCGTCATGGCCGCGCTGGCCAACGCTTCCGCCCCCGTGGACGCCGCCTCCATCGCTGCCGGCTTCCGGCAGGGCAAGCGCGCCGAACCGCAGGTGCAGGCAACCCTCGCCTCCCTCGTCCGCATGGGCTTCGCCAGCAGCCGCGACGGCCGCAGCTTCATGTTCCGCCGCGTCGCGTGAGGCGGTGGCGGGCGATGGATGGCACCTGAAGCGCCTCGGCACCGCCTGGCGATTAACCCGTGGGGGTAGTTCTGGGGGTATGTGATTTACATGGCGGAAAAAGATTTATCTATATCAATACACTAATCATTTCAGTCGAGTCCTCTCCCGGCACCATTCGTCCTTTATTCCAAGGACGATTCCTCGCGGAATCCCGCCGAGGGCGCCTTACCCTATGATACCGAAATGCTGAACTCCCCTGGCTCTATGTGTCGGGAGGGCCGGGCTTTTCGTGTCCGTCCGTTCCGTCATCATGACGGCGGGGCGGAAGCCTGCTATGGGCTCGGAGCCGCCGAGGCTTCCGGCGAAGCGCCGCGGTGTGGAAAGAGGAGTATGCGCGCGTGAAGTTGCTGACCGTCGCCGCCCTGGCCCTGCTCGGCCTGACCACCGCGGCCTGCGTGACCGATGAGCAGAACCGCGAGAACCTGCTGGTCGCGGCCGGCTTCCGCATCCGCCTCGCCGACACCCCGGAAAAGGTGGCGTCCATGAAGTCGCTGCCGCCGCACCAGTTCGTGGCCCAGAGCCAGAACGGCCAGCCGGTGTTCCTCTATGCCGACCCCACCGCCTGCGGCTGCATCTACTACGGCAGCCAGGACAATCTGCAGGCCTACCAGCAGATGATGTTCCAGCAGAAGCTGGCCAATGAGCAGCAGATGACGGCGATGATGAACGAGAACGCCGCCTTCGACTTCGGCCCGTGGGGACCGCCCTTCATGCCGTGACGGCGGCGCCGGGGCGGAGCGATGACGCTTTCGGGAACGGCGAAATCACCATTCTGGCGGCAAAGGGCATGGAAACCGCCGCGCGGATGTGGTGTCTGACCTTGAGGAAGGAATGGCCGGCGGCCCCTCCAGGCCGACCGCCTCTCCGAGAGCCTTTCCTGCCGGCCGACCGCCTGTCCCCGCTGCAAATCGCCTGTTCCTGAAGGTGCACCATGCGAAACCTCGTGCTCTGCGTTCCCTTTCTCCTCGCGGCCTCCGCGGCCTCCGCGCAGGATGTGCCGAACTCGCTGAACATGACCTGCGCCGCGGCGCAGACGATGGTGCGCGAGCGCGGCGAGGCGGTCATCGGCACCGGGCCGGTGGCGTATTCGCGCTATGTCTCCGACGGGAAATACTGCAGCTCGATGCAGACGGTGAAGCCGGCCTGGCTGCAGACCTCCGACCAGGCGGAATGCCCGGTGGGCTATTTCTGCGTGGAGCAGCACTCCAACCACTGACGTGGTCCCGCGGCGTGCGCACCGCCCTCGCGCGGGGGGCGGTGCGCACGCCTGAGGCGGGATCAGCAGCTCACCCGCACCTTGTTGCCGTAGCGGTCGCGGCCCCAGCATTCCTTGGGGGCGGTGAGGGCGCCGACCGCCGCGCCCGTCGCGGCGCCGATGCCCGCGCCCCAGGCGGCGCCGGTCCCGCCGCCGGCGATGCCGCCGATGACGGCGCCCGCGCCGCCGCCGATCAGGGCGCCGGTGCCCGCACGGCGCTGGGTCGTGGTGCAGCCGGCAACCGACAGGGCCAGCACTGCGATGGCCAGAATCTTCAACATGGTCCGCCTCCCGGGGGGAACTCCGTTGCCCTGCCGGGCCGGCGTCCCCTCGCGCCGTGTGCGGCAGCCCCGCCTGCGTCGCGAGGTCGGCACCAGCGTTACCAGCCCTTGCGGCATGACGCTACGTCGGCGGGGCGGGGGCGAAACGGCAAGGGATCGTCGGGGTGCTCCACGATGCGTCGGGACGTTCCGCCCGCGCGCTAGAGCCGCTTCCAGGCCGCCAGGAGAGCCAGCAGCAGCAGCGCCCCGCCGGCCGCCGCGACGGCGGTTTCGAGGCCCAGCCGCCCGAGCAGGGTCACGCCAAGGGCGGCGCCGGTGACGAACAGGGCCCAGGACAGGGCGTAGAAGGCGCAGGCCGCGGCGCTCGCCCGCCCGCGCAGCGCCAGCGCCAGCGACTGGCCGAGCGAGAACAGCGCACCGGTGACGAAGCTCTTGCCGATGTCGGCGCCGTGGACGGTCTGGTGAATGGTGTTCTGCATTCCCATCGCCCCCGCGAGGGGCAGCAGCGCGGAAAAGCCGATGCCGCCCGCCAGCAGGCCGGCCCCCAGCGCGAACAGCGCGGCCTCCGCCGCCAGCGTCGCGGTGATCCGGCGCGTGGGCAGGGCGTCGCCGAGAAGCGTGCCGAGCACCGCGCCGAGCACGAACAGGCCGATCACCGCGGCGGCGCTGGCGATCGCGTCGAGCTTCGCCTCGCCGAGGGCAAGGCCGAGCCGGGTCGAATTGCCGCTCATGAAGGAGAGATAGAGATTGCCCATGTGGGCGTAGCCGACCGCGTCGACATAGCCCGCGACCGCGGTGATCGCGCTGGCGAGAAGGGTCGGCATTGCCCCGCTCTGGAGCGGCCGTGCGGCGGGGGGCGTCTGTGGGGCCGCGGGCTCCCGCAGGGTGCGTTCTGACACGACGGGTCCTTGGCGGGCGCCGGGCTGGCGCGGGGGGCGGGGCAGCCCGGGCGGCCCTGTCCCGGCGCCGTCGTCCGCCGCGGGTTGGGCCGGCGGCGGACGTGTGGTGCAAGGTCGGCTCAGGGGCAGACGCGGTTCCAGCCGCCCCAGCCGCGGCGCCAGAAGCAGCGCGGGCCGGGCGGCGGACCCCAGCCGCGGGCATAGCCCGGGGTGACCCAGAAGCCCGGGGCATTGGGGCGCCACCAGCAGTGGAACACGCCGCAGACCCAGCGGACATTCTCGGTGGTGGCCACCGAGGGTGCCGCGGTGGCGGTGGCCGGCGTGGCGATGCCGGCCTGCGCGGTGCCGGCGGCCAGGCCGAGGCCCAGCACCAGCGCCGCCGTGAGGGAGGTGTTGCGTAAGACAGACATGTCGGTCTCCGAGCAGAGCGGGAACAGCGCGGCCCGGCGCGGTGACGCCGGACGACCGGAAGAACGTGCCGTCCGCGTGACTGGGATCCTGCCGCGCGATCAAGCTATCGTGAGTGTGTCGGGATGCCTACGCCGTCCCGCCAACATGGTTTACCCCGCATCCCGTCCCCGGCCTCATGCCGCCGGGACGATGCGGCCTGGAGAGTTCGCGATGCGGTCGAAGATCATCGGCACCACCCTTCCCGTCCTTGAGATCAGCCTCGACCCCGGCGAGCGGATCGTCGGCGTGCCGGACCAGCTGTCGTGGATGTCGGGCGACATCGAGATGACCACCAGCACGTCGGGCGGCGGCGCCGGCGGGCTATTCGGCCTGCTCAGCCGCGTCGTCTCGGGCGCCGGGCTGTTCATGACCGAGTTCCACGCCGCCCGCGGGCCGGGCAATGTCGCCTTCGCCGCGAAGCTGCCGGGCAGCATGATCGAGGTGGAGGTCGCGCCGGGGCGGGGCTATCTCACCCATCGCCACGGTTTCGTCTGCGGTACGCCGGGGATCGAGCTGTCGAGCGCCTTCCAGCAGAGCCTCGGCGCCGGCCTGTTCGGCGGCGAGGGATTCGTCCTGCAGAAGCTTGCCGGCTCCGGCACCGCCTTTATCGAGCTGGGCGGCGAGCTCGTCGCCTACACACTCGAGGCTGGGCAGGAGATTCTCGTTCATCCCGGCCATGTCGGCCTGTTCGAGGAGAGCGTCGCCTTCGAGCTGACGATGATCCGCGGCGTCCGCAACGCGCTGTTTGGTGGCGACGGCCTTTTCCTCGTCCGCCTCGGCGGTCCCGGCCGGGTGTGGCTGCAGACCCTCAGCGTGCCGGGCGTGGCCCATGCCGTGGCGCCCTACCTGCCGGCCCGGCAGGGGTGAGGGCGATGGCTCCGGTGTTGGCGCGGCGGTGCGGGGTGCGGGCGTGGCGGAGGCTGGCCACGGTGCTCGCGCTCGCCCTGCCGGTCGTGGCCCTGCCGGCGCCGGCGCCGGCCGGGGATGCGGCGCCGCCATCCGGCCCCACCCAGGGGCCGGACTATTCCGGCTATGACGGCCGCGCCTTTCTCGGCTTTCTCGGAGGTGGCGACGGCGGGCTTTCGGCGCCACCGCGCATCGGCCTCTCCTTCGGCGGGCGCCCGCTGCGCGCGGTGCTGGATTCGGGCTCGACCGGCATCGTGGTGGCGGCCCGCCTGCTGCCGGACCTCGACCGGCTGCCGGTGCAGGCTCCCGGCCGTGTCACCTATACGAGTTCGGGCCGGGTGATGCTTGGCCATTGGGTCGTCACCCCGGTGACGCTGTCCGGCGCCGATGGGGCGAGCGTGACCACGGACCCCATGCCGGTGCTGGCGGTGGAGGAGGTGCGCTGCCTCCACGCCGCGCGGGACTGCAGGCCGAGCGCCGATCCGCGCGACATCGCCATGGTCGGCGTCGGCTATGGACGCGAGAAGGACGCGCAGGCGCAGGGCACACCCGAGAAGAACCCGCTGCTGCGCCTGGCGGCGGATGGCCGCCGCTGGCGGCGGGGCTTCATCCTCACCGCCCGGGGGGTGGAAGTCGGGTTGACCGCGGCGTCGGCCCGCGGCTTCGCCTTTGCCAGGCTCGCCCGGCAGGAGGATGGCGCGGACTGGGCGGGAACGCCGGCCTGCCTGAGCGTCGATGGCCGCACGCCGCCGGCCTGCGGCACGCTGCTGGTCGACACCGGCGTGGGGGCGATGTTCCTCACCCTTCCGGCGGCGCAGGCGGGCGCGGTGCTCGACGGGGAGGGCCGACCGGTTCTGCCGGCCGGCACCGAGGTCGCGGTACGGGTGGCGCCGGCCCGGAGCGCTGCCGGCGCGCCGGCCGGTGGGAGCGGTGGTTTCGACCTGTATTCCTTCGCGGTCGGGGGGGCCTCTCCGCTCGCGCCGGAGGCCGTGCACCTGCGGGTCGCGGCGGACAGGGTGTTCGTCAACACCAGCTTCCACCTGCTGAACGGCTTCGACGTGCTGTACGACGCGGAGGGCGGCTACGCCGGATTCCGCGCGCGCGAGCCGTGAGAGCAGCGTCAGTGCAGGCCGAGCGCCACCCCGACCGCCCCGCCGCTCAGCACGAGGATGGCGGGGTTGACCTTCTTGACGAAATACACGCCGAGGAACACCGCGATGGCGATCAGCACGGTCTCGGCGCCGTCGATCGCGGTCTTCGCGATGGAGATGGCGCCGGCCGCCATGAGCCCGACCACAAGGGGCGCCAGCCCGCGCTGGAGCGAGGCGCGCCACGGCGAGCCCTCGAAATGATCCCAGACCCGCGACGCCAGCCACGAGATGAGGCTCGCCGGCAGGAAGAAGCCGAGATAGGCCAGCAGCGCGCCCATGAAGCCAGTGACGTGATAGCCGATCACCATCACCATCAGCATGTTCGGGCCCGGCACCACCTGGCCGAGGCCGTATATGTCGCGGAACTGGTCGTCGGTCAGCCAGTGGTGCTGGTCGATCACCAGCGCCTTGGTCTCGGGGATCACCGCCGCCCCGCCGCCCACCGCGAGCACGGAGAGCAGGGCGAAGACGCCGAGCACCTGCAGGTTGCTGCCGCCCTGGTCCATCACAGGCTCCCGTGGTGGGGTTCGGGCCGGTCGGGCACCGGCGGCGTGTTGGGGCGGTAGAGCAGCACGGCGATGGGCCCGACCGTGAGCAGCACCCAGATCAGCGAGACGTGCAGCACGCTCACCAGCACCACCGTCACCGCGATGATGGCGACGTCGGCGACCGTGCCGAGCTGCTTGCGTCCGATCTGCAGGGTCACCGCCGCCAGCATGCCGGTCGCCGCGGCGCCGACGCCCACCAGCGCCGCATTGACATGGGGGTTGGACGCGTTGGAGGCATAGGCGACACCCAGCGCCATCACCAGCGTCGCCCCGGGCAGGGTCATGCCGAGCAGCGCGACCAGCGCCCCGACCGGGCCGCGCAGCCGGTCGCCGACGATGACGCTCATGTTGGTGGCGTTCAGGCCCGGCAAGGCCTGGGCGATTTCCAGCGCCGAGAGGAAGCGCTCTTCGTCGAGCCAGCCCTTCTGCAGCACCAGCGTGTTGCGCAGATAGGCCACCACGCCGCCGCCGAAGCTGGTGGCGCCGATGAGGAGGAAGGTGAGGAAGATCTCCGCCAGCGTGACCTGCCCGGGCCGGGCGGCGGGCGGCGCCTCGGCCTCGCTGGCGGGGGCGCTCATTCCTGGCCGACCGTTTCGGTGCGGCCGAAGCCGTAGACCAGGGCGGTCTTGGTGGTGCCGAGCTGCACCCATTCCGGGGCCTGGTTCTGCAGTTCGATGAAGAAATGCTCGGCCCGGTGCTTGGACTTCTTGTGGAGCTCGTCGTAGCGGTCGAACTTCGCCTGGAAGGCGAATTCGCCGACCAGCGACGTCTCGGTCTTGCGGTCGCGCCACACCGCGATGGTGGCCTTCGCTTCCATGCCGTGTCCGAAGTCGAAATGGCCGACATTCACCTCGACTTCCTCGACCGCGAGGTTGTTGACCAGCGACACCGGCTGGTGGATCGCGCAGACCTGGGAAAGGGCGGGGAACACGCCCACGACCCGGTCCAGCCCCTCGTCGAGCACCAGTCCGGGGGTGAGCAGCACGCAGTTGTGCGAAAACAGCGAGCGCATGCCGCCAAGCCCGGTCCGCAGCGGCAGCAGCTCTTCCTTGAACTTGATCTCGGCCTTGCCGCTCAGATGGGGCGTGACGTCGATGGCCGCCGCGGTGGCGAGGTCCTGATGGCGGAACTTGAAGGTCAGCTCATGCGCCGGGTCCGGCCAGCCATCGGTGTAGAAGGTGCGCCGCCGCAGGATGAAGGCGTTGCGATAGAGCTGATAGTCCGGGGTGTCGTAAAACAGCACCTCGCGCACATGCCGCTTGAAGGCGTCCCTGTTGGTCACCACCCCCACGCCGAGATCGGACGCGATATGCGTGATCTTCTTCCAGTAGACCTCGAACTGATGGGGATCGAAGAACCGTTCCGCCCGAAGGAGGATCTTGTACTCAAGGTAATGAATGTCGTCCATGCGACGCCTCGGGGCCGAGCGGAGAAAGCAGCCTATAGCAAAGGCTTACGCCGAAGCCGCGGCGCGCTCAAGGGCGTTCTGGGCGCTGACGCAGCGGCGGGCGCCGGCTTTCGCGCGGGCTTGATACCGACCCGTCATCTGTGATCCAACGATGTGCGTCACTATATCCCTGGAAGGCCGCGGCGGGCGCGGTTTCCTGTCCATATTGCTGAGAAAGATTGCCCATGCCCTCGAAGCTCGACCAGCTCCGCGCCATGACCGTCGTCGTCGCCGACACCGGCGACATCGAGGCCGTCCGTCGTCTGAAGCCGCAGGACTGCACCACCAATCCGACGCTGCTGCTCAAGGCCGCGGAGATGCCGGCCTATGCCGATCTGGTGGACGAGGCGATCGGCTGGGGCCAGAAACTCGGCGGCAGCCACGAGGCGGCGGTGAAGGCGACCTGCGACCGGCTGGCGGTGAATTTCGGCGCCACCCTCGCCGGCATCGTGCCCGGCCGCGTCTCCACCGAGGTCGACGCCGACCTCTCCTTCGACACCGCCGCGACGCTGGACAAGGCCCGCCACTACATCAGGGCCTATGAGGAGCGCGGCATCGGCCGCGAGAAGATCCTCATCAAGATCGCCTCCACCTGGGAAGGCATCCAGGCCGCCGAGGTGCTGCAGCGCGAGGGCATCGACTGCAACCTCACCCTGCTGTTCGCCCTGCCGCAGGCGGTGGCCTGCGCCGATGCCGGCGCCTTCCTGATCTCGCCCTTCGTCGGCCGTATTCTCGACTGGCACGTCAAGGCGGGCGAAGGCCCGTTCGAGGCCGAGACCGACCCCGGCGTGGTGTCGGTGCGGCAGATCTACGCCTATTACAAGCGCCACGACATCTCCACCGTGGTGATGGGCGCCTCCTTCCGCAACACCGGCGAGATCGAGGCGCTGGCGGGTTGCGATCGCCTCACCATCGGTCCGGCGCTGCTCGACCAGCTTGCCGCCGACGAAGGCGAGCTGCCGCGCCGGCTCGATCCCACCGGAATCGACGGCGCGCCCGAGCGCATCGTGCTCGACGAGAAGGCCTTCCGCTTCGCCATGAACGAGGACCCGATGGCGACCGAGAAGCTCTCGGAGGGCATCCGCCAGTTCGTGCGCGACCTGCGCAGCCTGCGCGCGCTGGTCGGCAAGCGGCTGGAGGGCGCGGCCGTCGCCTGAGGACACCCGGCGCCTGCGCGCGCCGGCTCCGCCATGATCGATCCCGCGTTCGCGTTCTGGCTGGCCGCCGTGCCGGCGGCCTTCACCGTCGGCATGGGCAAGGGCGGCGTGCCGATGGTCGGCATGCTCGCCGTGCCGATCATGGCATTGGTCATGCATCCCATTGCGGCGGCGGGGATGCTGCTGCCGGTCTATGTCGTCTCGGACCTGTTCGGCGTGGTGGCGTACCGGCGTGAATTCTCCGGGCGCAACCTCGCCATTCTCGCGCCGAGCGCGGCGGTCGGCATCGCCGTGGGCTGGGCCAGCGCGGCGGTGGTGTCGGAGCCGGCGGTCATGCTGACGGTGGGCACCATTGGCCTCGCCTTCTGCCTGGTGCGGTGGCTCGGGGGCGCGGATGCCCCGGCCCGCCCGGCGGACCTGCCCCGCGGCCTGTTCTGGGGGGCCGTCACCGGCTTCACCAGCTTCGTCACCCATGCCGGCGCGCCGCCCTACCAGATGTATGTGGTGCCGCAGCGGCTGCCGAAGATGGTCTATGCCGGCACCTCCACCCTGCTGTTCGCCGCGATCAACTGGATGAAGGTGCCGCCCTACTGGGCTTTGGGCCAGCTCGGCGCCGGCAACCTGAAGACCGCGGCGCTGCTGCTGCCGGTGGCGGTGGCCGCGACCTTCCTCGGCGTGCGGGTGACCCGGGTCATCCCGGAAAAGCTGTTCTACCGGGCGGTGATGCTGGCGCTGTTCGTGCTGTCGGTGAAAATCGTGTGGGACGGCCTGTCGGCCCTGCTCTGAGCGCGGTGGTCCGGCGCGGGGGCTGCGCCGGCTTCTTCCCGTCCGGCAAAACCGGTCTTGCAGCCGCGCCATCGCCCCGCGCCGCCGCCCGGCCTATGTGTGGGTCCAGGAGGACACCATGCAACTCACCGGCATCCATCATCTCACCGCGGTCACCGCGGACGCCCGCGCCAATCACGCCTTCTACACCCGCACCCTCGGCATGCGGCTGGTCAAGAAGACGGTGAACCAGGACGACGTTTCCGCCTATCACCTGTTCTACGCCGATGCCGAGGCCTCGCCCGGCACCGACCTCACCTTCTTCGACTGGCGCGTCGGCCCCGAGCGCCGTGGCACCAATGCGGTGATCCGCACGCTGCTGCGCGTCTCCGGCCGGGAAACGCTGGACTGGTGGGCCGAGCGGCTCACCGCGCACGGCGTCGCCCATGACGGGGTCGTGGAGCGCGACGGCCGCCTCACCCTCGATTTCGAGGACCCGGAGGGCCAGCGCCTCGCTCTGGTCGACGATGGCGGGCAGGGCGAGGCTCATCCGTGGGACCGCAGCCCGGTGCCGGCGGAGCGGCAGATCCGCGGCCTCGGCCCCATCATCATGAGCGTACCCGCCCTTGAAATGACCGAGCTGGTGCTCACCCGCGTCATGGAGATGCGCAAGGTGCGGGACTACACCCTCGCCGGCTCGACGGTGCATGTGTTCGAGATGGGTGCGGGCGGCGCGGGGGCCGAGCTCCACGTCGCGGTGGAGCCGCATCTGCCGCAGGCCCGGCAGGGCGCCGGGGCGGTGCACCATGTCGCGTTCCGCACGCCGGACGAGACCGAGTACGCCGCGTGGAACGAGCGTCTGCGCCAGCTCCGGGTGCCGTCGAGCGGTCCGGTCGACCGCTTCTACTTCCGCAGCCTCTATTTCCGCGAGCCGAACGGCATCCTGTTCGAGATCGCCACCGACGGGCCGGGTTTCGCCCAGGACGAGCCGGCCGCGGCGCTGGGCGAGACGCTGGCGCTGCCGCCCTTCCTCGAGCCGCGCCGGGTGCAGATCGAGGCGGGTCTGGTGCCGCTGCCGACGGCGTGACGGCGCCCGGAGCGGCGGGAGTGCCCCGCGGTTCCGGCTCACGAACGAACATCCGGCTCACAACGAAAAGCCCCGGGGCGTCGCCGCCCCGGGGCTTTGTCGTTCATGCCGGCAGCATCAGACCGCGCTGTTGATCCAGCTGATCAGCTTGGCCTTGGGGGCCGCGCCGACCTGACGCGACGCGATCTTGCCGTCCTTGAACAGCAGGAGGGTCGGGATCGACATGATGCCGAACTTGGAAGCCGTCTCCGGGTTCTCGTCGACGTTCAGCTTCACGATCTTGACCTTGCTGGCGAGTTCGCCGGCGACCTCGTCGAGGACCGGGGCCACCATGCGGCACGGGCCGCACCACTCGGCCCAGAAATCGACCAGCACCGGCTGGGAGGAATTGATGACGTCGGCCTCGAACGAGTGATCCGACACTTTCTCGACGCTCATGGCGTGACCTTTCAGGAAACAGAACAAGTTGGATGCAACGTAAGAACCCGCCCCCGCTTGCGTCAAGGATGCGTCACGCCGACGTGACGCCGTCCACGGCGGCATTTCGTTCCATTCTGCCAACGAGATGAACAGCAGGACCGGCGGTGTAGACCAGAACGGCCTCCACGGCGCGGCCGGGATAGAGCCGCTCCAGCAGCCGGGCATACAGCCCGACCTGCGCGATATGGTGGACCGGCGGGCGGGCGGGGGCCTGCGCATCGGTCTTGAAGTCGGCGATCAGCACGCGATCGGGCAGCACCGCGAGCCGGTCGATTCGCCCGCTCACCGCCTGCCCGGGCGCGATCTCGCCGGCGAGCGGCACCTCCGCCCGGCTGCCGGGGCCGAACAGCGGCGCCAGTTCCGTGAGGGCCAGTGTGGCGAGGGCGGTGGCGAGCACCTCCTCGCGCTGCGTCGCACTCCAGCCCGCGGCTTCGCCGTCGAGCAGCCGGCGGCCGGCGGCGGCGCGCTCGTCCTCCGGCAGTCCGGCGAGGCCGGCGAGCAGCCGGTGCACGAGGTCGCCGCGCATCAGCGCCGCCGCCCGCGCCGCGCTGCGGGTGTCGTCGAGTGTTCCGGCCGCGCCGGCGCGGGAGGGCGCGAGCGCTCCGGTGCCGGCCCCGGCGGGAGGCACGCCCGTTGCGGCACTTATGTCGCCGGTCACCGCTTCCGCCGGGCGCGCGGGCGGCGGGGGGCCGCCGTCGTCGATGGGCCGCAGCAGCCGCGCCAGCACGGCCTCGTCGTCATCGCCCACCATGGGGCTGGCGGAAGCGGAGGGCGGAGCGGCGGCGGGCGGCGGCGGGAGACCGGCCGGCCAGCGCAGCACCGTTCCCTCGAAGCCGGTGGCGGGGGCCGGCACGGACTCGGGTTCCAGCGCGGCGCGCACGAGATTGTACCAGCACTCGGCCGGGCGTGCCTTCTTGCCGTCGGCGCCGGCCACCACCAGCGTGGTTTCGGCGCGCGTCAGCGCGACGTAGAGCAGCCGCCGGTACTCGTCCATCGCCGCGGCCTCGTTGCGCCGGCGCGCTTCGGCGATGGCGGGGGTGTCGTTCCGCTTGGCCCCGGCGAGCAGCAGCAGGGGCCGGCCATCGGCGGTCTGGCTGCGCAGCAGGCCGGACTCCGAGCCGCTGCGCGGGCCGGTGGTCGTGTCGGCGAGGATGACATAGGGCGCTTCCAGACCCTTGGCGCCGTGGACGGTCATCACCCGCACCTCGTCGCGGCCGGCCTCCATGTCGCGCTTGGCCTCGGTGCCGGCGCGGCGCAGGAAGGCGAGGAAGCCGGCGAGCGAGGGGGTCTCGACGCTCTCATAGTTCCGCGCGAGGGTCAGCATCTCGTCCAGCGCGTCGGCCGCCTCCGGTCCCAGCCGGGCCAGCATGCGGGCCCGGCCGCGTTCGCGGCCGAGCACACGGGTGTAGAAGTCGAACGGGCGCAGGCTCAGCGCCTCCGGCCGCAGCCGGTCGAGCGCGGCGGCGGCGGCGGCCCATTTCGGGTCGGCGTCGGCGCGGGCCCGCAGCTCCGCCTCCAGCCGCCGGGTGCGGCCGGGCGCCAGCTTCATCAGGTCATGGTCGTCGAAGCCGAACAGCGGGCTCTTCAGCGCGCAGGCGAGCGCCAGTTCGTCGTCCGGGGCAATCAGCGCGTCGCCCAGCGCCATCAGGTCCATGACCGCGATGTGCTGGGCGACGACGAGGCGGTCGGCCCCGGCCACCGGCACGCCGCGCTGCTTCAGCTCCCGGATCACCGATTCGAAGATCGCCCCCCGCCGGCGCACCAGCACCAGCACGTCGCCCGGCCGTATCGGTCGGGTCTCCTTGCGCAGCGCGACGGGAAAGCGCGCGGCGATGCGGGCGGCGACATGGCCCGCGATGTGGCGGGCGAGCCGGCTCACCGGGTCGTCTTCCGCCGGGGCGTCGAGCGGACGGGCCCAGGCGTTCACGTCCACGCTCTCCCCGGGCTGTTCGGGCTCCCAGATCTCGACGAGAGCGGGCAGTGCGACATGGATCGGCTGGTGGTGGGTCGGCTCCGGCGTGGCGTTGAGCCCCTGAAAGGCCTCCTCGCGGCGGAACACGGTGTCGACCGCCTGCAGGATGCCAGGGGCGGAACGGAAGGAGTGCTGCAGCTTCACCTCCGCAAAGCTGCCCGCCGGCACCAGCCGGGCGAATTCGCCGCGCATCGAGTCGAACCGCCGTGGATCGGCGCCCTGGAACGAAAAGATCGACTGCTTCTCGTCGCCGACGACGAAGAGGCTGCGCCCCCGGGTGCTGGCGCCTTCCCCGGCGAAGAACTCCGCCACCAGCGGCCGGATCACCTCCCACTGCTCGGGGCTGGTGTCCTGCGCCTCGTCCAGCAGCACATGGTCGATGCCCTGATCGAGCTTGTAGTGGACCCAGGCCGAGGCTCCCGAGCCGAGCAGCCGCCGCGCGAAGCTGATCATGTCGGCGAAGTCCAGCGTGCCCCGGGCGCGTTTTTCCCGCTCGTAGCGGCAGCGGGCCTCGCGGGCGAGCACCAGCGCGGCGAGGCTGCGCTCGGCGGCGCGGGCGGCGAACAGGTCGCGCACCAGCGGCACCAGCCGGTCGCGCTCGGCGAGAAGCTGGCTGTAGCGCGCCTGCACGATCTCCTTGCGGCCGAACTGGCTGTCGCCATAGGGCTCGCCATTCTCCTTGAAGAACACCCCGATATAGAGATCGGCGGCCCCTTCCAGCGGCGCGGCGGCGGCTTCCAGCAGCGCGCTGCCGCGCTTGGCGCAGTTGCCGCCCTCCGTCAGCAGCGCCTGACCCAGCCCCAGCCATGCGCCGCGTGGCAGCAGCGTTCCATTGAGGATGGCATGCTCCACGCCGGCAACGTCCACCCCCGGCGGGCACCCCACCGCAGCGGCGATGTCCGCGGCGTCGGCGTCCAGTGCGGCCGGCTGGTCGATCAGCTCACCGATGAGCGCCGGCAGCGTGCCGTCGGACACGAAGCCGAGCAGCGTCGCCAGCGCGCGCCCGAGCGGGCCGTCCGGTGTGCCGGCGGCTTCCAGCACAACCTCCTCGCGTACCCGGGCCAGCAGCTCGGCCCGGGCGGATTCGTCGAGATCGCTGAATCCCGCCGGAACTCCGGCCTCGAACGGAAAGCGGTGCAGCAGCGCGCTGCAGAAGGCGTGGATGGTCTGGATCTTGAGGCCGCCCGGCGTTTCCAGCGCGGCGGCGAACAGCCGGCGGGCGCGTGCGCGGCGCGCGGCTGCCGGCTCCCGGCCGTCGATCCCGTCGGCCGCCGCAATGCGGGCGTCGAGCGCCCCGTCGTCCAGGCTCACCCACTCCCGCAGTTCGTTGAGCACGCGGATCGACATGTTGGCGGCGGCCGCCTTGGTGTAGGTGAGGCAGAGGATGCGCGAGGGCGCGACCTCCCGCAGCAGCAACCTTATCACCCGGCGGGCGAGCACGTGGGTCTTGCCGGAGCCGGCATTGGCCGCGACCCAGGCCGACAGCGCCGGGTCGGATGCCGTGGTCTGCAGCGCGGTGGCGGCGCGGGCAGGGGCGGTGTCGAGCGAGCCGCGGACCGTTTCGTTCATTCCGCCGCAGCCTCCCCGCTGACCGACCATTCCTTGACCCGGGCGAGATGATCGTAGTCGCCGAAGCGGTTGCGGAACATCGGCCGGCGCAGCGCGAGATAGCCCTGCGCCTCGTTCTCGAAGGCCAGCACCAGCTCCCTGAGCCGCTCCAGCGCCTGCTCGGCGAGCGCGGCGGCGCCGAGGCCCTCGCGCGCGTCCACCGCGCTTTTCGCCTCCAGCGGCACCGCGCCGGCGCCGAGCTTGACATAGACCAGCTCGCTCGCCGGCCAGGGCGGCACGTTGCGGAAGCCGTTGGCCTTCGCCATGGCGGCCTCCAGCGGGAGCTGCGGGGAGTAGCTGGCGTGGGTCTGGCGGGCGGTGGGTACCGTGCCGGTCTTGAAGTCGAGGATGGCGAGCGAGCCGCCGCGCCCGATCTCGATCCGGTCGGCCCGCCCGGTGAGGGTGAAGGGCCCGCGCGTGCCGGCCAGTTCGATCCGGCCGGCGGTTTCCGCGACGATCCTTGGCCGGTCCGCGCGCCGCTCGCGCTCCCAGGCGATGAAGCGCGGGATCAGCCGCTCGAACCGGGCCCACCATACCGCGTGCTCGGCGGGATAGATGGCGAGGTCGGCGAAGGCCGCCCGCCCCATCTGCGCGAGAAGGACCTCGGCCGCCTCGGGCAGCGCCTCGGGATAGGCCGCGGCGAAGGTGCCGAGCGCCTGGTGCACCGCATTGCCGCGTTCGGCCCCGCCCGGCTCCTCGTCCAGCCGGTCGAGCGGGCGCAGGCCGAGGACGTGGCGGGCATAGATCGAATAGGGGTCGCGCAGCCAGGTCTCGATCTCGGTGACGCTGAGCCGTGTCGGGCGCAGCTCCACCGGCGGCTTCGGCGCCGGACGCTCGATGGCGGGAAGGCGCGGCGCGGTGTCGAGCCGGCCGGCCAGCCGGCGCAGCCGGTCCCCGCGCGCCACCGCCGCGGACCAGCGCCGTTCCCCGGCCACGGCGGCGAGCCGCTGGAGGAAGCGCGAGGGCACGGTCGGCGCCCCGCCGAGCTTGCCGGCCCGGCTGAGGATCACCTCGCGGGCGCCGCAGAGCTGGGCGAAGTCGTGGGCGGCAAGGCCGATGCGCCGCTCCGGGGCGTCGAGCCCCAGCGCCGCGCGCATCGGCCGGCTGAGCCAGGGATCGGTGCGCACCGCCGCGGGCCAGCCATCCTCCACCAGCCCCGCCAGCACCACGCGGTCCACCGCCACCAGCCGGGCCTCCAGCGGCCCCAGGATGCGCAGCCGTGCCGCGGCGAGCGGCGCCCGCACCGGGATCGCGGCGAGCAGCTTCGGCAGCGCCTCCGCGTAGTCGAACAGGCTCATCGGCGCCGCCCATTCCGCGCCATCGGCGAGAGCGGCGAAGGCGTCGTCCAGCGGCGCGACCGCCTCCGGCACCCCGGCCACGGCGAGGAGGGTGGCCCGGTGCGCGGCGACCAGTTCGGCGAAGGGGCGCTCCGGTCCGGCCAGGGCCTCCAGCGGCCCGAAGGCGGCGGCAATGCGCTCGGCGAGGCCCAGCGCAGCCTCCTGCGCCGCCCGGGGCAGGCTCGCCCGCACGTCGCTGCGGTGGAAGGCCTCCGGGGCGAAGCCGCGTGTCGCGGCGAGCAGGCCGGCCGAGCCGGTTGCCGGCCGTGGCCCGCGCAGCACCATCAGTTCCAGCGCGTCGGCGGCGGCGGCATGGGCCTCGCGGGCGGTGCCGAACCCGGCCAGCGGGTGGCGCAGCAGCGCGGCGAGCGGCACCGGCGCCAGCCTCTGCTGCGCGGTTTCCGCCACCAGCCGGGCGAAGCGGCCGGCCGGTGTCTCGGAGAGCGGCACGCCGGCGGAATCGTCGATGGCGACCCCGAAGCGCAGCAGTTCCGCCGCCACCCGGCGCGCAAGGTCTCGATCGGGCGTCACCAGCGCGGCCGTGCGCCCCGGCGCTTCCAGCGCCTCGCGCAGGGCAATGGCAATGGCGAGGGCCTCCTCGCGGGCGTCGTCGGCCACCACCACCGTAAGGCCGGAAAGGGCCGCGTCGAAGCCGGCGGCGATGTCCGTCTTTTTCTCGAGACCGGCCCAGGCCTCGGTGGTGCCGGCCGGGCGCAGCGCTTCCGAGAGCAGCAACGCGCGTCCATGTTCGGCCGGTGGCGCCAGCACCTCCACCTCCCTGCGCGTGATGCCGAGCCGTGCCAGCAGCCCGGCGAGGCCGAATTGCGGGTGGCTCGGGCAGGGGTGGGCGGGGTCGGTGAGGGCGGCCCAGGCGGCATCGTCGAGGTCGGTGTCGAGCCCCGGCAGCACCAGGCAGCCGAGGGGCAGCCGCGCCACCGCGTTCAGCAGCCGTGCGGTGCGCGGCATCGAGCCGGTCGAGCCTGCCGCGATCACCGGCCCGGCGGCGACACCCAGACGGGTGAGGCGGGCGGCTTCGGCGTCGATCAATTGGTCGCGCCGCGCCCCCGCATCGGCCCGCCCCATGGCGGCGAGCAGGGCGGGCCAGGCGGTGCGCGCGATCTTGAGGAAGTCGAGCGCGACGTCCCAATAGGCGTCGTGCTCGCCGGGCACCAGCGTGTCGAGCCGGGCCCAGTCGACATCCTGCGCCGACATCTCGTCGATCAGCCCGGCCAGCGCGTCGGCCAGCCCGATCTCGGCACCCGGGCCGGAGGCGACCGCCGCCCGGTCGTCGCCCGCCCGCAGGGCAAGCCGCCAGCGTCGCACCAGATGGGCGAGCGCGAGCCGGCGCGTGGTTTCCGGCACCGGCTCGGGCGGATCGGGAAAGGCGTCGGCAAAGGCCAGCGTGTCCTCGTCGACATCGCCCAGCGGCACGATGCGCGGCAGCAGCGCCACCCCGGCCGGGCCGCGCCGCACCAGCGCATCGGCGAACAGCCGCCCGGCGCGGCGGGTCGGCAGGAAGACGGTGGCGGAGGCGAGCGCCAGCGGGTCGTGGCGCGGGGCGAAGCCGTGCACCAGCTCGCCATCGAGCAGCGCGTCGGCCAGCCGGTCGAGGAAGGGCACGGAAGCCGGGATGGTGCCCACGCGGGGAAGGTCCGGTCGCATCGGCTGTCCCTCGCTGTTCGCCGGCCGCGGGGTCAGTCGACCGAGCGGCGGATCGCTTCCTCGGCCTGCCCGATCGCCTCGGGCGTGCCCACATGCATCCATACACCCTCAAGTCGCAGGCCGAACAGCCGTCCCGCCTCGGCGGCGCGGCGGAACAGCCGGTTGAGGGAGAAGGCGCCCTGCGGCGCGGCGGCGAACACCTCCGGCCGCCACAGCGCCGCGCCGGCATAGACGAAGGGGGCGACCGCCCGCTCGGGGCGCGGGGTCAGCCGGCCTTCGCCGTCCATCACGAAATCGCCGCGCCCGTCATAGCCGATCGAGGTGACGGTCGCGGCGCAGAGCAGCAGCGCGTCCATGCAGAGGGGGTCGAACCCCTCCGCCAGCGCCGGCAGGTTCGGGGTGATGCCCTCGATCCAGATCGTGTCGGCATTGATGGTGAGGAAGGGCTCGTGCCCCAGCAGCGGCAGCGCCCGCACCACGCCGCCGCCGGTCTCCAGCAGGGCGTCGCGCTCGTCCGAGATCACGATGCGCGGCGTCCGGCGGCGGGCGAGATGGCGGATCAGCATCTCGGCGTGGTGGTGGACATTGACGATGGCGGTCTCGATGCCGGCTTCTTCCAGCCGGTCCAGCACATGGTCGACCAGCGCCCGCCCGGCGACCTCCACCAGCGGCTTGGGCCGGCTGTCGGTGAGCGGGCGCATGCGGGTGCCGAGCCCGGCGGCCAGCACCATGGCGGTTCGGACCGGCCTCATCGGGTCGGAACCGCACCGCCTGCAGCGGCCTCGGCCGGGGGTGGTGGAACGTGAATGTCGTACCACGCCTTCAGCTCCGCCAGATCGGGGAAGGCGAGGCTGCGCTCCAGATGGCGCCAGATGCGCGGGATGTGGCGCAGGTAATGCGGCTTGCCGTCGCGCCGGTTCAGCCGGGCGAAGATGCCGAGGATCTTGCTGGAACGCTGCGCTCCCATGATGGCGTAGCTGGCGAGGAAGCTCGGCACCGAGAAGGCCGGTTCGCTGCGGCGGCGGCCGACATAGCGGGCGAGCAGTTCCAGCTCCAGCTTTTCCGGCACGTCGATGCGGGCGTCCTGGGTGAGCGACACCACATCATAGGCGGGCGGACCCATCAGCGCGTCCTGGAAATCCAGCAGTCCGACCCGGGCCAGCCCCTCGCGGGCGGGCAGCCACATCAGGTTGGGCGAGTGGTAGTCGCGCAGCACCCAGACCGGCTTCTGGGCGAGCGATCCCTGCAGCGCGGCGGTCCACAGCCGGCGGAACTGGGCGCGCGCGGCATCCGGCAGGGCCGGGGCGCCGCGATGCGGGCGGTACCAGTCGAGCAGCAGCTCGACCTCGATCAGCATGGCTTCGAGGTCGTAGCGCGGCAGGGTGTAGTCCACCCGCGGCCCGACCGGCAGCCGGTGCGGCAAGTCGAGCGCGTGCAGCGCGGCGAGCACGTCGACCGCGGCCTCGTAGCGCTCGACGATGGGGGCCGGCGGCGTGCCTTCCACCACCCCGTCGAGGCCGAAATCCTCCAGCACCAGCAGCCCTTCCTGCAGGTCGGCGGCGTGAATGGCGGGGGCGGAGAACCCCCGCTGCTTCAGCCCGCGGGCCAGCGCCACGAAGGGCGTCACGTCCTCGGCGAGATGGGCGATGGCGCTGTAGGGCCGGCCATCCCGCACCGGGGGGCCGTCCGGCTGGCGCGGCGCGTTCATCAGGATGGCGGTGCGCTCGCCGAGGGTGAGGCGTTCATAGGCCCGGCTGGAGGCGTCGCCCTGCAGGTGGCGCCGCCGGGCCGGGCCGAAGCTCGACATGTCGATGAGCCGGCGCGTCGCCCGCATCCGCGCCAGCGCCACGCCCAGCCGGCCATGGCCGACGAGGCGCATGCGCCGCACCGTGGGGGCCGCCCCCGGCACCATGGAAATGCTGATGTCGAGCCGGTCGGGTTCCAGCAGGCCGCGGGCGCGGTCCGGCCATTCCACCAGCACGAAAGCACCGTCCGCCATCTCCGACCAGCCGATCTCCTCGATCTCGTCCGTGCTCTCGATGCGGTAGAAATCGGCATGCACCAGCCGGCCCCGCGGCAGGTCGTACATCTGCACCAGGGTGAAGGTCGGGCTCGGCACCTCCAGCCGGGCATCGCCGGCGATCTCGCGGATCAGCGCCCGCGCCAGCGTGGTCTTGCCGGCGCCGAGGTCGCCCGACAGCGCCACCATGTCGCCCGGCGAGAGCATCATGGCGAGGTCCATCGCAAGGCGGCCGGTGGCGCTCTCGTCGGGCAGGACCACGTCCCAGGTGCTGGACGTCATGGGGGCCTCGGTCGGCGGGGCGCTGGGCCGGGGAGGTGCGGGCGGGGGCGTCTCGGCCATGGGCTACTCCGCCGCCCGCGGCGAAGCGCCGGGCGCGGTGCGTCGGTCGAGCGGGAATGTGCAGGTCACGATCGTGCCTCCGCCCGGCGCGGCGCCGATCGACACCAGCCCGCCATGCAGCTCCATCAGCGAGCGTACGATGGACAGGCCGAGGCCGACACCCCGCTGGCGGCTGCCGACGGTGCGGCTTTCGAAACGGTCGAACACCCGGCCGGCGAGATCGGGGGCGATGCCCGGGCCCTCGTCGCGGACCTGGAAGCGGACCGCCGAAGCGGTGCGCTCGGCCGAGAGGGTGACGGTGCTGCCGTTGGGGGCGAAGCGGACGGCGTTGGACAGCAGGTTGTAGAGGATCTGCCGCACCCGGCGGCCATCGGCGAGGAAGCTGCCGGCGCGCTCGGCGACCTCGAGCACCAGCCGGAATTCGCCCTCGGCGACCCGGTCGCGCACGCCCTCGGCCGCCGCCTCCATGGTGGCGCGGATGTCGACCTCGCCGAGTTCCAGCGCCATGGTGCCGGCGTCGATGGTGGCGAGGTCGAGAATGTCGTTGATGATGGCGAGCAGCGCCGCGCTCGACTCGGTGATGTGGCTGACATAGGCGCGCTGCTTGGCCGTCAGCGGTCCGGTGGCGTCCTCGTCGAGAAGCTGGGCGAAGCCGATGATGGTCGTGAGCGGCGAGCGCAGCTCGTAGGAGACATGGCCGACGAAGGTGCTCTTGAGGTAGTCGGCGGCTTCCAGCGCTTCGTTCCGCTCCACCAGCGCGCGCTCCACCTTCACGCTGTCGGTCACGTCGCGGAAGGTGATGAGGGTGCCGCCGTCCGGCAGCGGCTGGGTGGAGCCGTGCAGCACCGCGCCGTCGCGGCGCTCCATCCGCACGTCGAGCGGGGTGCGCTTCTCCATGGTGGTCACCGCCTCGCGCAGGCCGCGCCACAGTTCCGGCCGCAGCATCTCGGCGCCGCAGAGCTTCATCACCCGGTCGATATGGGGACGGTCGGCCAGCGCGCTCGGCGGGAAGCGCCACAGCCGCAGGAAGGCGGGGTTGTGCAGGCCGAGCCGGCCGTCCGAGCCGAACACCGCAACCGCCTCGGCGAGGCCGTCCAGCGTCTCGGTCTGGAGACGGGAGAGGGCGGCGAAGCGGCTCTCCAGCGCGAGATGCTCGGTCACCTCGTCGCACAGATAGGTGACGCCGCCCTCGGGGTTGGGGGCGGTGACGACCCGCAGCGTGCGCCCGCCCGGCAGGTGCCAGGCGTGCTCGCGCGGCTCGATGGCGTGGTAGGCCTTGTGCAGTTCCTCGCGCCAGGCACGGAAGTCGGCCTGTTCGGGCAGGCGGCGGCTGGCGCGCAGCCGATCCAGCACCGCGCTGTCGCTCGGCCGGTCCTCGAGGAAGCCGGGGTCGAGGTCGAACAGCCGGGCATAGGCGGCGTTGTGGAACACCAGCCGGCGGTCGCCGCCGAAGATGGCGACGGCGGTGGAAAGCTGGTCCAGCGTGCGGCGGTGGGCGCTGATGACGTGGGCGAGGTCGGCCCGCACGGTTTCGACCTCGGTGGCGTCCAGTGTCAGCCCGGCGAAGCCTTCCCCCGTCGCCACCTCGACCAGATCGAGCACGCGGCGGGTGCCGGCGACCACCACCGGAAGACGGGCGCCGAAATGGCCGGCCTTGGCCTCGGCCTCGGCGGCGCTGCGCCGGCCGGCCTGGTCGAGCAGCGGCAGGTCGCGCTTCACCGCGTCGGCGGGGTCGGCGGCCTCCACCGCATGGGCATAGGCGGCATTGGCCCAGACCAGCCGGCCCTGCGGGTCGCGCAGCCAGGCCGGGGTGGCGAGACGGCCGAGCAGCGCGCGCAGCATGGCGGCTTCGCCTTCCACCCGCTGCTGGGTCTCGCGGATGCGGGCGAGTTCCTGCCGGGCCCCGGTGACCTCCCGCAGCCGCAGCACGACCGCGCTGCCCACCGGGCGGCCCTCGGCCTCGATGTGGCGGCCGTCATGGGTGACGAGCGCGAGGGAGAAGGAGACGCCGCGGCGGCGCAGCATCTCCACCGCCTTCTCCACCGCGGCCGCCGAGGTCGGCCCGAGCCAGGCGCCGAAGGCGAGCAGCCGTCGCGGGGCGGAGAAGCCGGTGAAGGCGGTGCCGTTACCGAGGATTTCGGGCTCGGCCGCGGGATCGCGCCACACCACGATCACCTGCGGCTCGGCCAGCATCAGGGCGCGGCTTTCCTCGAGCTGGGCCTCCAGCCGGGAAATCTCCGCCATCGCCTCGCTGTCGCGGCGGGCGCTGGCGGCGCGGTAGCGCACATGGACGATGGCGGTGGTGGTGGCGAAGGCGATGAGGCCGACCAGCAGCGCGACGCCGGTGATATCGCCGCGGTCGAGCTGGCCGAGCGCCAGGGCGGCCTCGGCGAGCGGTCCGGCGGCCGCCGGGCCCGCCCCAACGCCAAGAGCGGCGGCGACGGCGCCGCCGGCGAGGACCGTGCGGCGGAAGAAGGAGGCGGTCCGCGCCGGAGGGCTGTCGTGGCCGCTGCGGTTCTGAGAGAGGTTGTCCGGGGACGGGCCGGCGAGCGGGGCCGCGAGCGGCGACCGCCACCCGCGCCGTGCCCGGAGCGCTGCAAACCGCGCGTCCAACCCGGCCGCTCGCTCCATATCCCCGTCGTCCCCCTGCCGTTTCCCATGCCCGACGGCGCGGCGGGACGAAGTCCCGCGCGCCGCGCGAATCACGTCGACTTTATCGAAGGGGGACTCCCGCTAGAAGGGCCGATCAGAGCCCCTCGAACAGGGCGGTGGAGAGATAACGCTCCGCAAAGGAGGGAATGATGACCACGATGGTCTTTCCCTCCATTTCGGGCCGGGCGGCAACTTCAAGCGCGGCGGCGAGGGCGGCGCCCGAGGAAATGCCCACCGGGATGCCGTCCAGCCGGGCGACGGCGCGGGCGGTCTCGAAGGCGGTCTGGTTGCCGACCGTGATCACCTCGTCGATCACCGAACGGTCCAGCACGTCCGGCACGAAGCCGGCGCCGATGCCCTGGATCTTGTGCGGGCCGGGCTGCCCGCCGGAGAGGACCGGGCTGTCCTCCGGTTCCACCGCGATCATGCGCAGGCCCGGCTTGCGGGCCTTCAGCACCTGGCCGAGGCCGGTGATGGTGCCGCCCGTGCCGACGCCGGACACCACCGCGTCGACCTCGCCGGCGGTGTCGTTCCAGATTTCCTCGGCGGTGGTGACACGGTGGATCGCCGGATTGGCCGGGTTGCGGAACTGCTGCGGGATCACCGCGTCTGGCAGCTCGCGCACCAGTTCCTCGGCCTTGGCGACCGCGCCGCGCATGCCCTGCGCCGCCGGCGTCAGCACCAGCTCGGCGCCGAGCAGCGCCAGCATCTTGCGCCGCTCGACCGACATCGATTCCGGCATCACCAGAATGAGGCGGTAGCCGCGCGCGGCGGCCACGAAGGCCAGCGCGATGCCGGTATTGCCGGAGGTGGGCTCCACCAGCACGGTGCCGGGCTTCAGGAGGCCGGCCTCCTCCATCGCCTCGACCATGGACACGCCGATGCGGTCCTTCACGCTGCTGATGGGGTTGAAGAATTCGAGCTTGGCGAGGATACGGGCCCTGGCGCCGCGCTGCGCCGGCAGGCGGTTGAGCTGCACCAGCGGGGTGTCGCCGATCGTCTCGGTGATGGAGGCATAGACACGGCCGCGCCCCGGCTTGGCGGAAGAGGCGGCAGGCTTCTGGGCAGATTCGGCCATTGGGACGTCTCCGACGGATTCCCGAGGGGTGATGGTTCGGCTCACCGGGAAACTGGCGTTCCCCCGGTTGATCGGCAAGGGGCCTACCATATCCACGTCGCGGGGTCGAGAAAGGAAATTAAGAACAGTTTCAGATGGTGAAATCTATGCCGTCGGGCAGGCTGCGCCGGCCATCGGCCTGCCCGGCCTTGCGGCAGAGCTCCTCGACGGTCACCGCTTCCAGCGCGGCGTCGAAGGTGCGTTCGGCCTCGGCGACGGCGGGCTGAACCACGTCGCGCACGATCGGCGGGAAGTTGTCGAGAGCCTCCTCCGCCTCGGCTTCCACCACCCGCACCACTTCGGCGACCGTGATGCGCCGGCGCTCGCGGGCGAGCTCATAGCCGCCGCGCGGGCCGCGCACGCCTTTCAGCACGCCGGCATGCACCAGCGCCTGCAGCACCGGCTCCAGGTGGCGGGGCGGGAGATCGTGGCGGGCGGCGAGCGCCTTGGCGGCCACCGGCGTGCCCCGCGCATGCAGCGCGACGTCCACAACGGCGGCGATGGCGAGCAGACTCTTGTCGGACAAGCGGGGCATGCGCCTTGGCTACCGCGATCCGGCGCCGCCGTCGAGCCCTGTCGAGCCAAAACCACCGCTGCCGCGCGTTGTTTCTTCCAAATCACTGCGTTCCACGAGGTGAACCCGTGTCACCGGCGCCACGACGAGCTGGGCGATGCGGTGGCCGCGCTCCAGCGTCACCGCTTCGGCGCCGAGATTGATGAGGATGACCTTCACCTCGCCGCGGTAATCGGCGTCCACCGTGCCCGGGCTGTTCAGCACGGTGAGCCCCTGCTTGAGGGCGAGGCCCGAGCGCGGGCGCACCTGCGCCTCGTAGCCCTCCGGCAGGGCCAGGGCGAGGCCGGTCGGCACCGCCGCGCGGGCGAGCGGGGCCAGCGTGAGCGGCGCGTCGCCGGGCAGGGCGGCGAGCAGGTCGAGCCCCGCCGCCCCGGCGGTGGCATAGGCGGGCAGCGGCAGGTCGGCGCCGTGGGGCAGGCGCATCACCGGTACGTCGAGGCTCACGGGGCGGGCTCCGGGGCTGGGTGGGGAAGGTCGCCGAGCGCCGCGGCGACCCGGCCGGCCAGCCGGCCCGCCACCTCCGCCTTGGAAGCGAGCGGCCAGTGCTCGACGCTGTCGCCGGCGATGAGATGCACGGCGTTGCTGTCGCCGCCCATCACCCCGCCCGCGACCTCGCCGGTCTGGGAGACGTCGTTGGCGACGATCCAGTCGCAGCCCTTGCGGGCGCGCTTGGCCTGGGCATAGGCGATGACGTTCTCGGTCTCCGCGGCAAAACCGACCACCAGCGCCGGGCGCCGGCCGGCCGGCAGCCGGGCGATGGTGGCGAGGATGTCCGGGTTCTCGACCAGAACCAGCGCCGGGGCGCCGCTGCCGTCCTTCTTCATCTTCTGCCCGGCGGTGCCGGCACTGCGCCAGTCCGCCACGGCGGCGGCGAAGATGGCGGCGTCGGCGGGCAGCGCGGCCTCGACGGCGGCCAGCATCTCGCGCGCGGTCTCCACCCGCTGCACCGTCACCCCGGCCGGATCGGGCAGCGTCACCGGGCCGCTCACCAGCGTCACCCGGGCGCCGAGGCCGGCAAGGGCGGCGGCGATGGCGTGGCCCTGCTTGCCGGAGGAGCGGTTGGCGATGTAGCGCACCGGGTCGATCGGCTCATGGGTCGGGCCGGAGGTGACGAGCAGGTGCCGTCCCGCCAGCGGCCCGGCCGCGCCCGTCTGGCCGCCGAGGCGCCGGGCCGCCGCCTCGGCGATCTCCACGGGTTCGGCCATGCGGCCCGGGCCGTTCTCTCCGCGCTCCGCCATCGCCCCGGCATTGGGCCCGACAAAGGTGACACCGTCGGCGGCGAGCGTCGCGACATTGCGGCGGGTGGCGGGGTGCGACCACATGCGCGGGTTCATCGCCGGGGCGGCGAGCACGGGCACGTCCGCCGCCAGCAGCACGGCGCTGGCGAGATCGTCGGCAAGGCCGTGCGCCATCTTGGCGAGCAGGTCCGCGGTGGCGGGGGCGACCACGATGAGATCGGCCTCGCGCGCCAGCCGGATATGGCCGATGTCCTGCTCGGCCTCGCGGTCGAACAGGTCGGTGTGGACCGGGCCATGGGCCAGCGCCCCGGCGGCGAGCGGGGTGACGAAGTGCTGGGCGGCGGCCGTCATCACCACCCGCAGCGTCGCGCCCCGCTCCTTGAGGCGGCGGATGAGGTCGAGGCTCTTATAGGCGGCGATGCCGCCGCCGATGATGAGCAGGATGCGCGTGCCGGCGAGCATGTGGAGGTCCCCGCGATGGTCGGCGTCAGTCGAAAGGCGGCCCGCGCCCGGCGGGCTCCGGCGTCAGTGGAACAGGTTCCAGGCCAGCAGCGCGGCGATGACCCACAGCGCCGCCGTGCCCCAGCGGTTGCCGCGGCCCTCGGCCCGGCCGATCGCTTCCACCGACTCCGGCGCGAGGGCAAGACCGTCGCGGGTGGCGGCGTCGAGCTGGGCGGCGATGCGCTGGCCATGGTCGATCAGCGCCGGCAGCGTCTGCAGGCTGCGCCCCAGCGCCGAGAGGCTGCCGGCAACGTCCTCCAGCCGCCCCGCCGGGCCGAGATTGCGCTCGATCCAGCTCCGCACCACGGGTTCGGAGGTCTTCCACATGTCGAGCTGGGGGTCGAGCGAACGGGCGACGCCCTCCACCACCACCATGGTCTTCTGCAGCAGCAGCAGCTCGGGCCGGGTCTTCATGTCGAACAGCGCGGTCACCTCGAACAGCAGCGTCAGCAGCTTCGCCATCGAGATCTGGTCGGCGCGGCGGGAATGGATCGGCTCGCCGATGGCGCGGATGGCCTGGGCGAAATCGTCCACCGAATGGTGCGGCGGCACATAGCCGGCTTCGAAATGCACCTCGGCGGTGCGCCGCCAGTCGCGGGTGATGAAGCCGAACAGGATTTCGGCGAGGAAGCGCCGCTCCTTCTGGTCGAGCCGGCCCATGATGCCGCAATCCACCGCCACCAGCCGGCCCTCGCGGTCGACGAAGAGATTGCCCGGGTGCATGTCGGCGTGGAAGAAGCCGTCGCGCAGGGCGTGGCGGAGGAAGGACTGCATGACCACGCGGCCCAGCGCCGGCAGGTCGTGCCCCGCCGCGCGCAGCCCGGCGATGTCGTTCAGCTTGATGCCGTCGATCCACTCGGTGGTCAGTACCTCGCGGCCGGTGCGGTCCCAGTCGACCGCGGGCACCCGGAAATCCTCTTCCGCCGCGGTGTTCTGGGCGAGTTCGGACAGCGCGGCCGCCTCCAGCCGCAGGTCCATCTCCATGGAGACCGAGCGGGCCAGCGTGTCGACGATCGCCACCAGCCGCAGCCGCCGCCCCTCCGGCGAGAGCTGCTCGCCAAGCCGGGCGGCGCGGTAGAACGAGCCGAGATCGGTGCGGAAGCGGCGCTGCACATCGGGGCGCAGCACCTTCACCGCCACATGGCGGCGGCTGCCGTCGGCGTCCACGACCTCGCCCCGGTGCACCTGGGCGATCGAGGCGGCGGCGATGGCCGGGCCGAGCCCGGCATAGACCTCTCCCGCCGGGCGGTCGAAATTGCGCAGGATGGTGGCGTCGGCGACCGCCTGGGGAAAGGGCGGCATCCGGTCCTGCAGCGTCTCCAGGTCCTTCGCCAGCTCCGGCCCCACCACGTCGGGGCGCGTGGCGAGGAACTGGCCGAGCTTCACATAGGACGGGCCGAGCCGGTTGAGCGCCGCCGACAGCCGGGCGGCGCCGCTGCCGCTGCCGCGCCGCTCGATCAGCCGGGCCAGAGCGAAGGCACCCGCCGCGCCGGGCGGCAGGCCCGCGGGGTCGAGCCGGGCCAGGACGCCCTCGCGGGCGAGGACATAGCCGGCCCGACCGAGCCGGAGCGCATCACCGAGTGCGGTTCCCACGCCGCGGCCTCAGACCCGGACGCCGGAATGCAGGGCGACGATGCCCCCGGTGAGCGGCGTATAGGCCACCCGGCGGAAGCCGGCGGCCCGCATCAGCTCGGCAAATTCCTCCGGCGGGGGAAAGCGCCGGATCGATTCGACGAGGTAGCGGTAGGATTCGGCGTCGCCCGTCACCAGCTTGCCGAGTCCGGGGATCACCCGGAACGAATAGGCGTCGTAGATCGCGTCGAGCCCCGGCACGTCGACCCGGGAGAATTCCAGCACGAAGCAGCGCCCGCCGGGCTTCAGCACCCGGTGCATATGGGCCAGCGCCCGGTCCATGCGCGGCACGTTGCGGATGCCGAAGGCGATGGTCACGGCGTCGAAGCTGCGGTCGGGGAAGGGCAGTTCCTCGGCATTGGCCTCGATGAAGGCGACGCGGCCGGCAAGCCCGCGCTTCTCCGCCCGCTCGCGGCCGACGCTCAGCATCTCGGCATTGATGTCGGCCACGGTGGCGCGGGTGTTGGGTCCGCCGGCCTCCACGGTGCGGAACGACACGTCCCCGGTGCCGCCGGCGACGTCGAGCAGGGCGAAGGGCCGATCATTTTTCGGCGGGCGGAGCCTGGAGACCAGCGCCTCCTTCCAGAGCCGGTGCAGGCCCATGGACATGAGGTCGTTCATGACGTCGTAGCGGCGGGCGACGGAGTGGAACACCTCGTCCACCATGGCCTGCTTCTCGCCGAGCGGAACGGTGCGGAAGCCGAAATGGGTGGCGTCCTCGGTCGTCCTCGCACTGTCCGCCATGCCGTTTCTCCCCGCTGCGCCCGGAAGGGCGGTCGATGTGGCGCGGACCATAGCGGAGAGCCCGCCGCCGCGCCAATCCCGCCCGCGCATGGCTGCTGCCCCGGTGGATGGCTGGAGGCGCAGCGACGCTGCGGCAGCCGGCGTTCCGGCCGGTGTTACAGAAATTTCACGTGCCGCTGCCCTTTCCGTGCCTTGGGCGCGCCGTCATATCGCTGACGGTCAACCTTAGGGAGGGGACGATGAACACCGAGGAACGCGCGCTGATCGACGGCCTGTTCGACCGCATGGCGTCCGTGGCCGACGCGCCGCGCGACGCGGAGGCCGAGGACCTCATCAACCAGCGCGTCGCCCGCGCCCCGCACGCGCCCTATGCGCTCGCCCAGACCGTGCTGGTGCAGGAGCACGCGCTGCAGCAGGCCAGCGCCCGGATCGCGGAGCTGGAGCGCCAGCTGCGGGAGCGGCCGCAGGCGGAGAGCCGCCCGGCTTCCTTCCTCGGCGGGCTGCTCGGAGGTCGCGGCACGTCGGTGCCGAGCGCGGGCCAGCGTACCCTCGCCCCCGGCGGCGATCAGCCGGGCGCCGGCTTCGGCCCGCAGGGCGCTCCGCAGGGTGGCTATGGCCAGCAGCCTTACGGCCAGCAGGGCTATGGGCAGCAGGGTTACGGCGCGGCCGGCTATGCCCAGCCGGGCATGCAGGCGGCGCCCGCGCGCGGCTTCGGCGGCGGCATGGGTGGCGGCGGCTTCCTCTCCACCGCGCTGACCACGGCGGCCGGCGTCGCCGGCGGCGCGCTGCTTTATGACGGCATCCGCTCGATGATGGGCGGCGCGGGCAGCCCGTTTGGCGGCGGCGCCACCAATGTCACCGAGAACGTGACGGAAAACATCACCGAGAACGTCACCCAGGCGGCCAGCCCGTGGGGCGATGCGGGCAAGGACGCCGGCGGCGATGCCGCCCCGGACGCCGGCACCGACAGTACGGCGGGCCTTACCGACGGGCTTTGGCCGTTCGGCGGCTCGGATGCCGGGAGCGACCAGACCGGCTCGGATCAGGCCGGTGGCTTCGACACGGCGGGCTTGGACGACGGCGGCTTCGACGATTCCGGCTCGGACGACAGCGGCTGGGCCTGAGCCTCAGAGCACCCGCACCTTGGCGCCGATGACGACGCGGTCATACAGATCGATCACGTCGTCGTTGCGCATGCGGATGCAGCCGGAGGAGACGGCCCGGCCGATCGTCTCCGGCTCGTTCGAGCCGTGGATGCGGTAGAGCGTGTCGCCGAGATAGAGCGCGCGGGCGCCGAGCGGGTTGTCCGGCCCGCCTTCCATGAACATCGGCAGGTCGGGACGGCGCTCCAGCATCTCCTGGGGCGGCCGCCATTCCGGCCATTCCTTCTTGCGGGAGATGTATTCGGTGCCGCTCCAGGCGAAGCCCTCGCGGCCGACGCCGACGCCATAGCGCAGCGCCTTGCCCTCGCTGAGCACGAGGTAGAGGTAGCGCTTGGAGGTGTCGACGATGATGGTGCCGGGGGCTTCTTGCGAGGGATACTTCACGACCTGCCGCGCCAGCCGGTCGATCGGCCGCGGCCCGGCCTTGCCGGTGGCCGGGGCCTCGGGTTCGGCGACAGACGAGGCGGCCGAGGCTGCGCCCACCGCCGCCGTCTCGATCTCGATCTCGGCCGGGGCGGGAGCATAGACCGGGCGGCGGGCCGTGGGGGCGGGCTTGGCCGCCGGCTCCGGCTCCGGCTGGGCCGAGGGTTCGAGCCCCGGCGGGTAGACATAGCCTCGGCCGGGCTGCCAGTAGGTGCGGGCGCTGTACTGCCAGGGCCGCTGGCTGGTCGCCGGGGAGGCTCCGGCGTTATAGCCATAGCCCGAGGTCTGCGCCCGCGCCGGGGCCGGCATGAGGGCAAGAGTGGCGAACAGGGTCATGACGAGGCCGGCGGCGAGCCGTGCGCGACCCGGGAGGTGGCGCCCGACGTCGCGGCCGGCCGCCCCGGCCGGCGCATCGCCGCTTCGTCTCCCGGCCGCCACCTCAGCGGCGCGGCGCCCTTTCCACAGTCCGACCCCGACCATCGGTCACCTCACGGCGCGCAGCGCACATACACCATGGTGCCGTAGCGGCCGGCGACTTCCTTATCCAGCCACTTCAGCACCAGAACCTGCCCGTCGAAGCGCAGCACCTCGCGATCGCCGTCGCCGCCGGGCGGTTCCTCCGGCAGGCCGATATAGATCGGGCCGGGCGGATTCTGCTTGGAGACGAGCTCCGAGGGCTGCGACTGGTCGGCGAGATACATCATGAAGCCGTTCGACGGCCCCCTAGTGATCACGTAAGGCTGGCGGCAACCTTGCTGCGCCTGCTGTTCGGTGCGGGCGGCATCTTCCGGGCGATGATAGGCGGCGAGACCCCACTTGCCTTCGAGCTGCGCGGCGGTGATGGGTGAGGAGTAGGCCGGTCCGGCGGGCACCTGGGGCGGCGGCGGCTGATTGCCTCCGGCGCAGGCCGCGACCAGAAGGGCGATCGCGCCGGCAACAACGCCTCGCGTCAGACGGGGGTAGCAGTTCATCGAAGACTCCGGGGCACGGAAGGCCGGACTCAGAGGGCGGGGGACAGCGGGCATGGTTCGGCAGAACGCGAAGTGAGGTTCACCATAAACGTATGATGCGGAGCTTTACGCTTCGTTCCTCGCCGAACATAGTCCCGCCTCGTTGCCGCGTCGATTCAGGCCCTCTTCAGGGCCGGAGATTCCATCCCGTGACCGAGTTCCGCCTGCCTGCCGCCGCGTCAGACGCGGGTGGCGGGTCTCTCGTCGGCCCTGCCGGAGCGCCACTCCGGTTTTACCGCGCGTTCCGCCGCCCCCTCGCATGGGCGAATCAGATGGCGGGGGGCTGAGCATGGCCCGGCCCGCCGCCTCCCTCGCCCCCATGCTGGTCGCCGTCGGCGGCATCGGGGTGCTGACCTGCATGGACGGGGTGATCAAGCTCGTCTCGGCGGATTTCCCGACCGCGCAGGTGGTTATGCTGAGGTACTTCTTCGGCATCGTCTCCGCCGCGCTGGTCTTCCTTGCGGCCGGCACGCCGCGCCCGACGCTGGCGACCATCCGGCCGCATGGCTGGCGTGGCGTCGTCGTCACCGTCACCGCGGTGAGCTTCTTCTACGCGCTGGCGACGCTGCCGCTGGCGGTGACGATGGCGTTGTCGTTCACCTCGCCCATTCTCATCGCCCTGTTCGCCCGGCTCACCCTCGGGGAGCGGCCCTCCGGCTCGGTGGCGCTCGCCCTCGCCCTCGGCTTCGGCGGGGTGCTGGTGGTGCTGGGCGACGAGCTCTCGCGTTCCAGCTCGGCGAGCCTGCTCGGCGCGCTGTCGGCGCTGATCTCTTCGGTGGCCTATGCCGTGTCGATGGTGGCGCTGAAATCCCGGGCGGCGCGCGACCCGGTGCCGACCATCGTGCTGCTGCAGAACATCTTCGCCTGTCTCTTCGTCTCGCCGGTGGCGGCGCTGCACTGGGTGATGCCGGACGGCCACCAGTTCCTGCTCTTCGTCATCATGGGCACGCTCGGCACCTGCGGGCATCTGTGCATGGCCTGGGCCTATGGCCGGGCGGATGCCAGCCGGCTGGGGGTGCTGGAATACACCGCCTTCGTCTGGGCGGTGGTGATCGGGCTGTTCGTCTTCGCGGAGGTGCCTTCCATCGGCACGCTGCTGGGCGCCGCGCTGATCGTCGCCGGGGCAACGCTGGCGACGCGCGCGCCGAAGGTCGCCGCCCTGCACGAGCCGGAGGCCGAGATCGGGCCGTGACGGGTCCGGCCCTCCCGGCCGGAACACCGCGCCGGCTCCGCCGTTCTCCACGGTGGCGCCGCCTCCGGCGTCCCGGGGGAAACCGCCATGGCGCCGCGCAGCTTCTGGAAGGGCTATCTCAAGCTCTCGCTCGTCACCTGCCCGGTGGCGATGACGCCCGCCACCTCGGACAGCGGAAAGCTGCGCTTCCACACCCTCAACCGGGCCACCGGCAACCGGGTGGAGTCCCGCTATGTCGACGCCGAAACCGGCAAGCCGGTCGAGGAGGACGACGAGGTGAAGGGCTACGAGACCGGCCCGGACCAGTATGTGATGCTGGAGGACGAGGAACTGGAGGCGGTGGCGCTGGAGAGCACCCGCACCATCGACATCGAGACCTTCGTGCCGGCGGATTCGATCGGCTGGATCTGGTACGACCGGCCCCATTTCCTCGCGCCCGACGACAAGGTGGGGGAGGAGGCCTTCTCGGTCATCCGCGAGGCGATGGCGGTGACCGGCACGGTGGGCATCGCCCGCCTCGTGCTCTACCGCCGCGAGCGCGCCGTGCTGCTGGAGCCGCGCGAGCGCGGCATCGTGCTGTGGACCCTGCGCTATGGCGAGGAGGTGCGCCCGGCCGGCGACCTCTTCGCCGGTGCCGATGCCGAGCCGGAGCCGGCGATGCTCGACCTCGTCGCCGACCTGATCGGCCGGCGCACCCGCGACTGGGACGACAGCCTCGCCCACGACCCCGTCCAGGACAGCCTGCAGAAGCTGATCGACGCCCGCAAGAAGGGCCGCAAGCCGGCCCGGCCGAAGGCGGAGCCGGCGCCCGCCGGCAATGTCATCAGCATCATGGACGCGCTGAAGAAAAGCCTCGCGGCCGAGAAGGCCGGCAGTCGCACGCCGAGGCGCTGACGCCCGTCAGCCCGGGGCGCTGACCGCCGTCATCGGCGCCGGCGCTTCTTCGGGGTCTTCGCTTCCAGCGGGGCGGCGGCGGCGCGCAGATCCGCCCAAGGGTCGGCGTCGAGGCCGGCGAGCCTTGCGGCCGCGTTCGCCACCGTGAAGAAGGCCGGGCCGATCGCCGGGCCGAGCTCCTCCCACGCCAGCGGCATCGAGACCGCGGCGCCGACCCGGGCGCGGGTGGAATAGGGCGCCACCGCGGTGGACCCGCGGCCGTTGCGGAGATAATCGACGAAGATGCGGCCGGGGCGCTTTGCCTTGGTCATCACCGCCACGAACCGGGCGGGATCGTCCGCCGCCATGGCGGCGGCGATGGATTTCGCGAAGTCCTTCGCCTCGTCCCACCCGGCCTTCGGCGTCAGCGGCGCCACCACATGGAGGCCCTTGCCCCCGGAGGTCTTGACGAAGGCGGCGAGGCCGGCCGCCGACAGCCGCTCCCGCACCTCGCCGGCCGCGGCGATCATCGCGTCCCACGCCACGCCCTCACCGGGGTCGAGGTCGAAAATCAGCGTGTCCGGCCGCTCGAGATCGGCCAGCGGCGCGCCCCAGGGGTGGATTTCCAGCACGCCGGACTGCACCAGCGCGATCAGCCCGTCGAGATCGTCGATGGCCAGCAGCGGCTCCGCACCGGGATCGCCGGGGTCGCGCACCTGCCGGATGGCGCGGTTCATGCCCCGCCAGGCGTGCTTCTGGAAGAAGCACTGGGCCGCGACGCCGTCGGGGCAGCGCAGCAGGGAGAGGGGCCGGGCGACGATGTGCGGGGCGATGAAGCGCCAGACATCGGCGTAATAGCCGGCCAGCCCCTCCTTGGTGATGCCGTCCTCCGGCCAGTACAGCCGGTCGGGATGGGTGAGCTTCACGCCGGAGGCCGGGCGGGACCGGGGCGCCGCCGGAGCGGCGTCGGCAGCGTCGCCGGGTACGGCCTCCGCCACCACCTCGGCGGCCGGCTTGTCCTCCCGCAGGCCACGGAAGGCGGCGTGGCGGATGTGGCCGGCGCCGGTCCAGCTTCGGAACTCCACTTCGGCGACCAGTTCCGGCTTCATGAAGCGCACGTCGCGCGCCTGCTCGCGCTCCAGCCTCCCGGCGAAGGGGCTCGCCTTGATCTCGAGCGGCGCCAGCCGCTGGTAGAGCGCGCGGGCGACCTTGGCGGTGTAGCCGGTGCCGACCCGGCCGACATGGCGCAGCCCTTCCTTCCCGTTCACCCCCATCACCAGCGAGCCGATGGCGTGGGCGTCGACGGTGGAGGGCACGAAGCCGCCGATGACGAACTCCTGGCGGGCCGAGCATTTGGATTTCACCCAGCCCTTGCCGCGGCCGGAACGGTAGGGCTCGTCGCGGCGCTTCGAGACGACGCCTTCCAGGCTCAGGCGGCAGGCGTGGCGCAGCATCGTCGCGCCGTCCTCGTCGAAATGCTCGCTGTAGCGCAGCACGCCGCCCGCCGGGATCAGCGCCTCCAGCGCCGCCTTGCGGGCCTCCAGCGTGGCGCCGGTGAGGTCCTGCCCGTCGAGATGGAGGAGGTCGAAGACGTAGTAGACGAAGCGGTCGGCGCGGCCCTCCGACAGGTCGGCCTGAAGCGCGGAGAAATCGGAGGCGCCGGAGCCGGTCTCGACCACGATCTCGCCGTCGATCAGCGCGTCCTTCACCGGCAGCGCGGCCAGTGCGTCCGTGATCGCCGTACCGAAGCGCCCGCTCCAGTCCAGCCCGGTGCGGGTGAGCAGCCGTGCCTCTCCTTGATCGACGCGGGCCTCGATGCGGTAGCCGTCGAACTTGATCTCGTGCAGCCAGCGCGCCCCGGAGGGTGCCTTTGCCACGAGGCTCGCCAGCGTCGGCGGCACGAAGTCGGGCAGCGCCGCGGCACGGGCGCCTTTCAGCCGGCCCGCCGCCGGGGCGGCCTTCTGCCGGGCGGGCGTTTCGGGCTGCGCGGCGTCGCGCCCGGCTGCCGGCTTCGCGGCGGCGGGGCTGGCGGCGCGGAGCTTCGCCGGGCTACGCGCACCCTGGCGGCGTTTCGCCGCCGCGGGCGCGCCGTCCTCCGGCTCCGGCGTCGGGTCGGGCGGCTCGGGCGCGGCGGCGCCGACGTCGCTGTCCCAGCGCGCGTCGGCATCGCGCGCCACCTCCTCGACCGAGCGGCCGGTCTTCACCGATTCCGGGCGCTCCTTCAGTATGTCCGGCTGGCCGGCGGTGCGGGCGAAATCGTCTTCGCCCTTGATGAGCAGCCAGTTCTCGCCGCGCTCGCCCGGCTTGCCGTGCATCCGCACGAGATGCCAGCGCCCCTGCAGCTTCTCGCCGTCGATCTCGAATTCGAGGTGGCCCTTGGCATAACCCTTGTGCGGGTCGCCGATCGGCCGCCAGCTCCCGCGATCCCACAGCACCACCGTGCCGCCGCCATACTGGCCCTTCGGGATGATGCCTTCGAAGTCGCCATATTCCAGCGGGTGGTCCTCGACATGGACGGCGAGGCGCTTCTCGCCCGGCAGCAGGCTGGGGCCGCGCGTCACCGCCCAGCTCTTCAGGACCCCGTCGAGCTCGAGGCGCAGGTCGTAGTGCAGCCGGCGCGCGGCGTGCTTCTGGATGAGGTAGGAATGTCCCTCCGCCGCTGCCGCCGTCCGGTCGCCCCGGCGGGGATGGCCGGCCGGTTCCGGGGTGCGGTCGAAGTCGCGCTTGCGGCGATAGGCTTCGAGCGCCATGGGTCGGGCTCTCCTCAGCCGGCCTTGCGGCGGGGCGTCGCGCCCGCCTCGCGCGCGGCGCGGGCCTTGCGCGGGCGCACGGCGGCCTTGGTGCCGGGCGCGCGGGCGGCCTCCGTCCCGGCGCTGCCGGCGGCCTTCGCGGCCTTCTTCCCACCGGTCCCCTTCTTCCCGGCCGTCGCCTTCTTGCCGGTGTCTGCCGTGCCAGCCTCCTTCGTGCCGCCCGCCGACGTGGCGGCGGCCTTGCGGCCGGGCTTCGGCTCGCCCGCGCCCGCCTTTCCGGGCGCCCCGGCGCTCATCCGCAGCGCCTCGAGCAGATCGACCACCTTCTCCTCGCGGCGCGGCTTCGGCGGCTCGATCCGGCGCCCTTCGGCCTTGGCGCGCACCAGCTCGGCGAGGGCTTCCTCATAGCGGTCGTTATAGGCGGTGGGGTCGAAGGTGCCGGCCTTGGTCGCGATGATATGGCGGGCGAGATCGAGCATCTCGCCGCCGATGTTGCGCTTGGGGATGTCGCGGAAGGCCTCGCGCGAGGAGCGCACCTCGTAGTCGAAATTGAGCGTGGTCGCGATCATACCGTCCTCATGGGGCCGGATCAGCACGGTGCGGACCCGGCGGAACAGCACGGTGCGGGCGAGCGCGGCGGTGCCGGCGCGGCGCAGCCCCTCGCGCAGCAGGGCGAACACCTCGGCGCCGCCGGGGCCGGGGGCGAGGTAATAGGGCCGGTCGAGGAACACGTCGTCGATCGCGGCGCAGGGAACGAAGCTGTCGACCGCGAGCGTCTTGTCGCTGTCCGGTACGGCGGCGGCGATCTCCTCCGGCTCCAGCGCGAGATAGCTGTCGGGTGCCAGCTCGTAGCCCTTCACCTGCTCCTCCCGCTCCACCACCGCGCCGGTGTCGCGGTCGACGAACTGCCGGTGCACCCGGTGGCCGGTGCGGCGGTTCAGGGTGTGGAAGCTCACCCGGTCCGAGGTCGAGGCGGCGGTGTACAGGCCGACCGGGCAGGTCAGCTCGGCGAGCTTGAGAAAACCTCGCCAGTTCGCGCGCACAGCCATGGCAGTTGCCCCCGGGATGAGGCGGATTCAACGCGGCAGCGCCGCGCGCGTTCCGTGCGGAACGCCGCCCGTCCCGGCGCCGTGGCGGCGGCGCGCGCGCCTGCTATATAAAGGCGATGATCACCGATGCTCCCGCCCCGCCGGCCCCGCCCCGCGCCTCGCTCTTCTCGCCCGAGGAGGTGGAGCGCTATGCCCGCCACCTCGTGCTCGCCGAGATCGGCGGGCCGGGCCAGCAGAAGCTGAAGAAGGCGAAGGTGCTGGTCATCGGCGCCGGCGGCCTCGGCGCCCCGGCCCTGCTGTATCTCGCCGCCGCCGGCGTCGGCCACCTCGCGGTCATGGACGACGATGTCGTCTCGCTCTCCAATCTCCAGCGCCAGGTGCTGCACACGACCGAGGGGGTCGGCACCCCGAAGACCGAGAGCGCGGCGCGGGCCATCGCGGCGCTGAATCCCCATGTCAGCGTGGAGGCGATCCCGGAACGGATCAGCGCCGACAACGCCCTCGAACGCATGGCGGCGGCGGATGTGGTGATCGACGGCTCCGACAATTTCGCCACGCGCTATCTCGTCGCCGACGCGGCGGTGCTGGCGCGGCGGCCGCTGGTGACGGCGGCGCTCGGCCGGTTCGACGCCACGGTGACCACGCTGCGCTCGCACGAAACGACGGCGGACGGCACGCCGAACCCGACCTATCGCTGCCTGTTCCCCGAGCCGCCGCCGGCCGGGCTGGTGCCGAGCTGCGCCGAGGCCGGCATTCTCGGCGCGCTGGCGGGCATCGCCGGCTCGCTGGTCGCGCTGGAGGCGATCCGCGCCGTCGTCGGCTTCGGCCAGGGGCTGGTCGGCCGGCTGCTGATGATCGACGCCCTCACCATGCGGTTCGAGACGCTGGACTATGGCTGGGACCCGGACAACCCGCTCACCGGCACCGCGCCGAGCATCACCGACCTGTCGCGCCACCGGCGGTGAGGGGCTCGGAGCGCTCAAAGCCGGTCCAGTTCCTCGTGGTGAAGAAGGGTGACGTTGTTTGTGGCCGCCAACTGCTTTGCAGACATGGTGAAACCCGAGGGTGCAATCACCGCCGCTTGAGACGCTTGATAATGTGCCCTTGCGGCAACTGCTTCCTGCACGGCCTTATTACCCACCGGCGATGTGTAATATTTGCATTGGATGGCTACGACTTGGCGCCCTCTACTAGCTATTATATCAGCGCCTTGGTCTCCGCTGGCTTGCGTCACGCGAGCCTCCCATCCCTGCTCCCGCAGCCGCTGAGCGACGAAATGCTCATAGTCGAAACCGTTTCGGACTTCTTCTAATGTAGCCGCAAACGGATACTTAGTGGCAATCTCGATGCACTGCGTTTCTAGGAGATGATCGATAAGGGCCATTCGATAGGGGGTTTTCGCCAAATGTGGAAACCGTCGCCAAATGAGGTTGTCGGCAAAACGAATGCGTTCGCGATCCCATCTGTCGGGATCGACAAAACCATATTCGTCGGGTTGCAGCATCAATGCCCTATTTCGGGCTAAAGCGCGCCCGGGCTGATCGGCAAGAAGTGTAAGAGTGTATTCAGCAAGGAAAAGGGGAATTTCGTTTTCAACGAAAAGACGCCATGATCGACGATATATATAATAATATACAATGAAAAATGGAATCAAAATTAATAACATTAGAGTTGAAAAAGTAATTAATATGGGATCGATTAATTTTATTGATAAAAAAATTATTGCAATCAATATTAATATATAAATTAAGAATAATTTTCTTGGCTTAATCAGCGATGGAGGTGTCGGTTCGGTAAGATTGATTTTTATCTCTTTCATTGATGTGGCTCGTTAAAATAGATCTGATTCATAATACTGTCGGTGTAATGGGGTGGGCCCGGTGGAATAATTTACGCCATTTATCAGTTGTACAGCCCCGGCGGCTCGCTGTACCAGCCGCCGCCCTTCAGCCCGGCCTCGTAGCCGACCTTGAACAGCGCGTTCATGTAGGTCTTGTCGAACACCGAGTCCGGCTTCTCCGCGAAGTCGGCGGGAATGAAGCCGAGCTGGAAGCGGTAGCGGAACTTGTTGCTGAAATTATAAGCGTCCAGCACCGTGCCGAAGGTGTCGGCCTTCATCAGCGTGTCGAAGCCGCGCACCGCGATGCGCAGCGTCGAGCGCGGGGTGAGGTCGAATTCCGGCACGAACTTCTTGTTCAGCAGCACATAGAAGCTGCGGCTGCGGCCCTTGTTGAAGAGATCGCCGGCGGCGGCCGCCACCTTGGTCGGCACGGTCAGCACCTGCATGGTGGTGGCGCCGTCGACATGCATCTCCTCGAAGCTGTGGCCGTCATGCGTCGCCGGGATCATCATCGGCGCGAAGGCGCCGGGGATGCTGGCGGAGCCCACCAGCACCGAGCGGAACAGGTCCAGCGCCCGCGGGTTGCCGCTGTCAGCGATGGCGCCCATGTTCCACAGCACCGGGCGCTGGGCGTCGAGATTGGTGGTGAGGACATAGAGCCGGCGGCCGCGCCGGTGCTCCCGGGCGATTTCCGCCAGCATCTGCTCGTCGCAATAGCGCGCCACCATCTCCCGCAGCGGGTCGGTGCGGAAGATGCCCTCGCTGAACAGGCCGACGATGGGGTTGCCGGAGATGATGTCGTCGGCGGTGGTCTCGGTGTAGACCTTGCGCAGCTTCTCGTCATAGTTCGGGCCGAGGAAGGCGAAGGGCGCGGTGAGCGCCCCGGTGGAGACGCCGGTGACGATGGCGAATTCCGGCCGCTTCCCGGATTTGGTCCAGCCGTTCAGCAGGCCCGCGCCATAGGCGCCGTCCTGCCCGCCGCCCGAGATCGCCAGTATGTTGTAGTCCTGGATGGCGACATCGCGCTGGATGGAGCGCAGCCGGGCGAGCTGGGGGGTCAGCTCGGCGATCGAGGCATCCGCCCACATCCGCACCCCGGGGATGCCCATCGGGTCGCCCATCGCGGCGTCCTCGGCGGTGTAGGGCGTGCGCGGCAGCGAGGAGCACGCCGCCATCAGGAGGGACAGGACGAGCACCACGCCGAAGCGGCTGCGCCGGATCGCTGTTGCGAGCATCGATAGGAACTCTGCTGGAACCGCCGCCAAATTAGCACAAGCCGGAGCCGGCACTGTAGCGGGCGCGCCACACCGGGCGGAGCGGGATGGTGTCGGGCGGGACGGCGTCTAGAGCATGGCGGCGAGCACGCGGTCGGGCGGGCGGTGGCCGTCTATGAAGGCGCGGATGTTGACGATCACCTTCTCGCCGGTGTCGATGCGCGCCTCGACCGTGGCCGAGCCCATATGCGGCAGCAGCACCACCTTGCCCTGCCGGGCGAGCTTCAGCAGCTTCGGGCTCACCGCCGGCTCGCGCTCGAACACGTCGAGCCCGGCGCCGGCGAGCTCGCCGGTCTCGATCATCCGCGCCAGCGCCGCCTCGTCGATCACCTCGCCGCGCGCGGTGTTGACGATGTAGGCGTCGCGCCGCACCAGCTTCAGCCGCCGGGCGGAGAGCAGGTGATAGGTGGCGGGGGTGTGCGGGCAGTTGACGGAGAGAATGTCCATCCGGGCCAGCATCTGGTCGAGGCTGTCCCAGTAGGTCGCCTCCACCTCCTCCTCGATATGGGCGGGCAGCGGGTGGCGGTTGTGGTAGTGGATCTGCAGGCCGAACGCCTTGGCGCGGCGCGCCACCGCCTGGCCGATCCGGCCCATGCCGATGATGCCGAGCCGCTTGCCCCAGATGCGGTGGCCGAGCATCCAGGTCGGCGACCAGCCCGGCCAGAAGCCGTCATCCTGGGTCAGCATGGCGGCGCCCTCGGTGAGGCGGCGCGGCACGGCGAGGATCAGCGCCATGGTCATGTCGGCGGTGTCCTCGGTCAGGACGCCGGGAGTGTTGGTCACGGTGATGCCGCGCTCGGTGGCGGCGGCGACGTCGATATGGTCGACGCCATTGCCGAAATTGGCGATCAGCTTGAGGTTGGGCCCGGCATGGGCCAGCACCTCGGCGTCGATGCGGTCGGCGATGGTCGGCACCAGCACGTCGGCGGTGGCCACGGCCTCGGCCAGCCTGGCGCGGTCGAGCGGCACGTCCTCCACGTTCAGCCGGGCGTCGAACAGCTCCCGCATCCGGGTTTCGATCTTGTCGGGCAGCTTGCGGGTGACGACGACGAGCGGCTTCTTGCGGGCCATTATCATTCCCTGTGCGCGGTCAAGGTCCCGTTAACCCCAAGCCTCCAGACTGTCGGCGGTCGGGACCGGCGTTCAATACCAGACGGGTCGGGGAAAGACAAAACGCGGGGACCTGCCCCGCGCCACGCTTGACGGGGAGCCCCGTCGGGTTTCCATGTCCCCGGGCGGTGGACGTAACGATGATGAGAAGCATGCGCGACGACAGGTGCCGGCAGGCCTTGCCCCTTCCCCCTGGCTCCACGGATGTCGGACGCAGTGCCCGTCTTCCCGCCCCGGAAGGCACGCGGGCCGCCCGGCCGCCGCGTCACGTCCGGTGGGCGGCGCTCGGCGCGCTGCTGGCGCTGGCGGCGCTGCCGCTCGCCGCGCTGGCGCCCGCCGCCGCCCAGAACGCCGGCACCCAGATCGGCAAGGAAAGCGGGCTGCCGATGCCGCGCTTCCTCAGCCTCAAGGCCGACAAGGTGAATGTCCGCGCCGGCCCCAGCAAGGACCACGAGGTGGTCTGGGTGTTCACCCGCGCCGGCCTCCCGGTGGAGGTGACGGCGGAGTTCGAGAACTGGCGCCGCATCCGCGATTCCGAAGGCGCGGAAGGCTGGGTCTACCACGCCATGCTGTCCGGCCGGCGCACGGCGCTGGTCGGCTCCTGGCTGAAGAAGGATGGCCCGGTGGCGCTCTACGCCCGCCGCAGCGCCGATTCCGAGGTGAAGGCGCGGCTGGAATCCGGCGTGCTCGGCAACATCAAGGATTGCGACGGCCAGTGGTGTCGCTTCTTCAGCGACAATTTCGACGGCTTCATCCAGCAGGAAAAGCTCTGGGGCGTCTATCCCGGCGAGAAGGCGGACTGAGCCGCCGCCCGTCCTTTCCTTCCCCCGCAGACCGAAAGGCGCCGGACATGACCGCCACGCCGGGCTTTCTCGGGCTCCCCGACCGGCTGGCCGACGGCCGGGCGCCGCGTGCGGTCATCTTCGGCGCCGGCCATGGCACCGCCTATCCCGGCACCGAGGGGCACGGCCACGCCCTCGCCCCCGCCGCCATCCGCGCCGCCAGCCAGGACGATGCCTCGCTGCGCGGCCACTGGGATTTCGATCTGGGTGGCCCGCTGTTCGACGGCGGGCCGGAGAGCTGCATCGACATCGGCGATCTTCCCACCGTGCCGCACGACAATGCCGGCAACCGGGCGCGGATCGAGGCGGCGACGCGCGACATCCTCGCCACGCCGGCGGTGCCGATCCTGCTCGGCGGCACCTGCTCGGCCACCATCCCGTTTCTCGCCGGCTTTACCGGCCATGGCCCGGTCTGGGTGCTCCAGATCGACGCCCATATCGACTGGCGCGACGAGGTGAAGGGCGAGCGCTACGGCTATTCCAGCCCGATGCGCCGGGCGAGCGAGATGGGCCATGTCGCCGGCCTCGTGCAGGTCGGCCTGCGCAGCGTCGGCAGCGCCCGCGCCGGGGAGGTGGCGGCGGCGCTGCGCTATGGCAGCCGGTTCGTGACCGCGCGCGAGGTTCAAGCGGGCGGCGCGGAGGCCGCGCTCCGGCACATCCCGGAAGGCGCCCGGGTGGTCGTGACCCTCGATTGCGACGGACTCGACCCCGGCATCATGCCGGCCGTGGCCGCCCCCACGCCGGGCGGGCTCACCTATACCCAGGCCATCGACCTGATCGCCGGGCTCGGCCGGCGGGCGCGGATCGCGGGGTTCGACCTCGTCGAGCTCTATCCCCCCGCCGACAGGGACGGCCTCTCCGCCCTCACCGCGGCGCGGCTGGTGGTCAATGTGATCGGCGCCGTCGTCCGGCAGGGGTGAGGGCGGCACGCGCCTGCCGCCGGCCGTCAACGGAGCCGGGCCGCGCAGACGAAAAAGGCCGGTCCTGCGACCGGCCTTGTAAGGGAGGCGACGGCGCCGCGGCTCAGGAGCGGCGCTTCGGCCGCAGCCGCACCACCACGTCGATGCGGGCGACCTCATAGCCTTCCGGCGGCTCCGGCACCCGCTCCACCTCGACCGCGGCGCTCGGTATGTCGACGAGGTTGTTCTCTCCCTCGACGAAGAAGTGATGATGGTCGGAGGGGTTGGTGTCGAAATAGGTCTTCGAGCCGTCCACCGCGAGCTCGCGCAGCAGCCCGACCTCGGTGAACTGGTGCAGCGTGTTGTAGACGGTGGCCAGCGACACCGGGAAGCGCGCCTTGATGGCTTCCTCGTGCAGGATTTCCGCCGAGACGTGGCGGTCGCCCTTGGCGAAGAGCAGCCAGCCGAGCGCGAGGCGCTGCCGGGTGGGGCGCAGGCCGACTTCGCGCAGCATGTGGCGCACGTCGTGGAAGGGGCAGCCCGTGCGGCTGACGGAGGCCGAATCGCGCAGCCGGGCGATCGGGAGCACGGGCTCCGCATCCTCCACCACCACGCGCGGCATCGCCATCTGCACAGTGCGAACAGTCTCGCTCATGTCTCGTTCCGGGGTCGGCTGAGGGCAGGGTGCGTCTCGGCCGCCCAGCGGGAGGCCGACGTCACCAGACCCTATCATACACGAACGCTGCGGCGGCCAAACCGGCGCGCAGCACTCTGGTTGGCCGGCATATTACCCTCGGGGCAGGACCCGCCGCAACCCGCCGGGGGATAACAGGAATGATTCCAATCTGGTGACGCCTGTCCGGAACCCTGCACAGGCGCGCCGGGGGCTCTCGGGTCGGGCGGCCGGCTGTCACGGCAGAGACATAATGCCTCCCCGACGAGGAGCGGCGAGGCGGCTTTGAGCGCCGGGAACCCTGTGTTAGGAAGCCTGCGAGCCACGGCCGGCGGAACGGACGCGGCGTCCGAACGAGAATAAGGTGACGTAGGGAAGATGGTCGAGCGTCGATCGAGCTTTGGGTATGAGGACCTCCTCGCGTGCGGGCGCGGCGAGCTCTTCGGTGCGGGCAACGCGCAGCTTCCGGCTCCGCCGATGCTGATGTTCGACCGCATCACCGAGATTTCCGAAACGGGCGGGCCGGCCGGCAAGGGCCATGTCCGGGCCGAGCTCGACATCAAGCCGGACCTCTGGTTCTTCGCCTGCCACTTCATCGGCGACCCGGTGATGCCGGGCTGCCTCGGCCTCGACGCGCTGTGGCAGCTCGTCGGCTTCCATCTGGGCTGGCTCGGGGCGCCGGGCCGCGGCCGGGCGCTGGGCGCCGGGGAGATCAAGTTCTCCGGCCAGGTGCTGCCGAGCGTGAAGAAGGTGGTCTACGGCATCGACTTCAAGCGCGTCATGCGCTCCAAGCTGGTGCTCGGCATCGCCGATGGCTGGCTGGAGGCCGACGGCGAAGTGATCTACCGCGCCGGCGACCTGAAAGTTGGCCTGTTCCAGAGCTGATCGCGCGGCCGGCCTTGTGCACACCGCGCCCCGGCGCCATCTGCCGGGGGATTTGACCATGAAGGGCGACCGCAGCCCGAGGCGCCGGGGGCATTCCGTGCGCCGGCGGCGGTCCCGGAAGGATTAAGAACCATGCGCCGCGTCGTCGTCACCGGTATGGGCATCGTCTCCTCGATCGGCAACTCCACCCAGGAGGTGCTGGCGTCGCTGCGCGAGGGCAAGAGCGGGATCACCCGGTCGGAAAGCTATGTCGAGCATGGCTTCCGCAGCCAGGTCCACGGCGCGCCGCAGCTCGACGCCGCCGCCATGGTCGACCGCCGCGCCATGCGCTTCCACGGCGGCGGCACCGCGTGGAACCAGGTCGCGATGGACCAGGCCATCCGGGATTCCGGGCTGGAGGCGCACGAGATTTCCAACGAGCGCACCGGCCTCATCATGGGCTCGGGCGGCGCCTCCACCCGCACCATCGTCGAGGCCGCCGACATCACCCGCAAGAACGGCAGCCCGAAGCGGGTCGGCCCCTTCGCGGTGCCCAAGGCGATGAGCTCGACCGCCTCGGCGACGCTCTCCACCTGGTACAAGATCAAGGGCGCCAGCTACTCCATCTCGGCGGCCTGCGCGACCACCAACATCTGCATCGGCAACGCCGCGGAGATGATCCAGTACGGCAAGCAGGACATCGTCTTCGCCGGCGGCTGCGAGGATCTCGACTGGACGCTGTCCTGCCTGTTCGACGCCATGGGCGCGATGTCCTCGGACTACAACGACCGTCCCGAGGTCGCCTCCCGCCCCTATGACAAGAACCGCGACGGCTTCGTCATCTCCGGCGGCGCCGGCGTCCTCGTTCTCGAGGAGCTGGAGCATGCCAGGGCCCGCGGCGCCCGCATCTACGCCGAGATCGTCGGCTACGGCGCCTCCTCGGACGGCGCCGACATGGTCGCCCCCTCCGGCGAGGGCGCCGAGCGCGCCATGCGCCTCGCGCTGGCGGGCGTGAAGGGCCCGATCGACTACATCAACCCGCACGCCACCTCGACCCCGATCGGCGATCTCAAGGAGATCGAGGCGATTCGCGCCGTGTTCGGCAAGGATTGCCCGCCCATCTCGGCGACCAAGGCGCTCACCGGCCATTCGCAGGGCGCCACCGGCGTGCACGAGGCGATCTATTCCGTGCTGATGATGCAGAACGGCTTCATCGCCGCGAGCGCCCATATCGAGGAGATGGACCCGGCCTTCGCCGACATGCCGATCGCGCGGGAGCGGGTCGACAATGTGCGGCTCGGCCGGGTGCTTTCCAACGGCTTCGGCTTCGGCGGCACCAATGCGGTGCTCGTCCTCCAGCATCCCGACGCGTGACCCCGACAGCCCCCGCGCCCGCGGCGGAAGGAACCACCATGAGCCTGATGAACGGCAAGCGCGGCCTGGTGATGGGCGTCGCGAACGATCACTCGATCGCCTGGGGCATCGCCCGCGCGCTGGCGGCGCAGGGCGCCGAGCTCGCCTTCACCTATCAGGGCGAGGCGCTGGGCCGGCGGGTGAAGCCGCTCGCCGAGAGCCTCGGCAGCGACACCGTGCTGCCCTGCGATGTCGAGGACCTCGCCTCGGTCGACGGGGTGTTCGAGGCGCTGGCCGCCAAATGGGGCAGCATCGACTTCCTGGTCCACGCCATCGGCTTTTCCGATAAGAACGAGCTGAAGGGCCGCTACGCCGACACCACCCGGGCGAACTTCGCCCGCACCATGGTGATCTCCTGCTTCTCCTTCACCGAGCTGGCCAAGCGGGCGGCGGCGCTGATGCCCCAGGGCGGCTCGCTCATCACCCTCACCTATGGCGGCTCCACCCGGGTGATGCCGAACTACAACGTGATGGGCGTGGCCAAGGCGGCGCTGGAGGCGAGCGTGCGCTACCTCGCCGCCGATTACGGCCCGCAGGGCATCCGGGTGAACGCCATCTCCGCCGGGCCGATCCGCACCCTCGCGGGCGCGGGCATCGCCGATGCCCGGCTGATGTTCAACTACCAGAAGCGCCACGCCCCGCTGCGGCGCACGGTGACGATCGAGGAGGTCGGCGGTGCCGCGCTGTACCTGCTGTCGGACCTGTCCACCGGCGTCACCGGCGAGGTGCATTTCGTCGATTCCGGCTACAACATCATCTCCATGCCGCATCCCGACGTGCTGAAGACGATGGAAGATGCCGAGAGCAAGTTCGGCGGCGAGGCGGCGGCGCAGTAAGGCCCCCGCCCGCTTGCCCTCGCGCGGACGCGCCCGGGCCTTGCCCGGGCGTTTTGCGTTGGCGGCCGGCGCTCAGGAGCGGGTCAGGGCCAGCCGGTAGGCGTGCGAGGGATAGACCCCGAGGATGCGCAGCTCCTTGGAGAAGAAGGCCAGTTCCTCCAGCGCGAGGCGCACCGACGTATGGTCGGGGTGGCCTTCGACATCGGCATAGAACTGGGTGGCGAAGAACTCGCCCTCGAGCTGGTAGGATTCCAGCTTGGTCATGTTGACGCCGTTGGTGGCGAAGCCGCCCATCGCCTTGTAGAGCGCGGCCGGCACGTTGCGCACCCGGAACACGAAGGTGGTCATGGTCGGGCCATTGTCGGCCGGCGCCCACTCCGCCTCGCGCGAGAGCACGATGAAGCGGGTGGTGTTGTGGGCCTCGTCCTCGATGTTCTCGGCGATGATGTCGAGCCCGTAGATTTCCGCGGCGAGGCGGGAGGCGATGGCGGCCTGGGTGGGGTCGCCGGCCTCGGCGATCTGCCGCGCCGAGCCCGCGGTGTCGGCGCCGACCACCGCCCTGAGGCCGAGCTTGCGGATGATGTTGCGGCACTGGCCGAGCGCCATCACGTGGCTTTGCGCGGTCTTCACCGTGGCGAGGCTCGCGCCCTTCACCGCCATGAGCTGGTGGCTGAGCGGCAGGAAGTACTCGCCGATGATGTGCAGGCCGGAGGTCGGCATGAGGTGGTGGATGTCGGCGACGCGGCCGGCCACCGAATTCTCGATCGGGATCATGCCGAGGTCGGCCTCGCCGTTCTGCAGCGCGGCGAAGGCGTCCTCGAAGGTGGCGCAGGGCACCGGCTCCATGTCGGGATAGGCCTCGCGGCAGGCGATGTGGGAGTTGGCTCCCGGCTCACCCTGGAACACGATCGTCTTGCGCGTCGTCATCTCTCAGTCCTCATGCGGCCGGCCGCGTGCTGCGGTTCGGCCGCCCTGCCAGAAGGCCGCGCCGGCGGCGCGGGCGGGGAGGGCGGCGGACCGCCCGAATCACGTTGCGGAAGCTCCGGGCCGGCACCGCCGGCCTCCGGAAGGGGTTGGCCGGCTCCGGGCCGCGCGCCCTCGCCGCCGCCGTGCCGAGGCCGGCCGCGCGACGGGCGCCTGCCGCGACGGAACGCCGCGCCACGACCGGCCCGGCCACCCTCGCGTCAGGTGTTTCGCGAAGGGTCTGCCGGCGGGTGCCGGGCGAAGACGCCCGCGCAGGTCGGCAAACCGGGCCTTTCGCAGCGGCGGCAAGCCTCGGAGGGGTGCGCGAGGCCCCGCCGCCGGGGCGAAACGTAGCAACCGCAGCGGGCTTATACGGGTTGCACGGCCACCGTCAAAATGATTAGTTCCGGCGCGCCGTTGGCGGCCGGGCAAGGCGGCTGTTACATTGGGCGATGTGGTCGGTGGCCTGCCGGAAGCGCCACTATCCGCGGATCGAGGGAGCCGAATTTCGATGGACAGCTTCGAGCTGAACAAGATCGCTGGTGCCGTGCTCGGCACGCTCACCTTCACGCTCGGACTGAGTGTCCTCTCCGGCGCCATCTTCTCCCCGCACCACGGCGAGAAGCCGGGATATGAGATCGCGGTGCAGGAGGCCTCCAGCGGCGGGGCCCAGGCCGCCGCGGCGGCGGACGTGCCGATCGCCGAGCTGCTCGGCAAGGCCAGCGTCGAGAAGGGCGCCGCCATCGCCAAGAAGTGCGGCGCCTGCCACAATTTCGAAGAGGGCGCCGGCGCCAAGGTCGGACCGGACCTCTACGGCGTGGTCGGCCGCCCGGTGGCGAGCGCGCCGGGCTTCGCCTATTCCGCGGCGCTGAAGGCGCATGGCGGCACCTGGACCTTCCAGGACCTCTCCGACTTCATCAAGAACCCGAAGGCCGACATTCCCGGCACCGCCATGGGCTTTGCCGGCCTCGCCAAGGAGACCGACCGCGCCGACCTGCTGGTCTATCTCAACACGCTCTCCCACAGCCCGCAGCCGCTGCCCGCGCCCGGCGCCGCCGCCCCGGCGCCGTGAGCCCGGACGCTCCGGCCTGAAAGGCGCCGGGGAAGGCGAGCCTCCGCCGCCGGCATCGGCCGGCCGAGTCCCTATGCCCCGCGCGTTTCACGATCACGTCAGGCCGGCGACGCTCCCGCGTCCCGGCCTTATTCTTTTCGGAACGTGTCCCGCCATTGCCATTGGCGCAGCAACGCCCCTTTGGCGTAGGAAAGCCCAAGGGCGCAGGATGCGCCCCGGCTGCCCCGCCCCCGCGAAGGACGACCGAATGACGCGCCGCCCCGCACCCCTCGTTTCCACCGCCCTCGCTGCCCTGTTCCTCGCCGCTGCCGGCCTTGCCGCCCCGGCGGCGGCGCAGCAGAGCCCGCCTCCGCCCGCCGCGCAGCCGGCCGATGCCGGCCACCCGCTGGCGCCGGCGAGCAAGATGCCGGAGCCGCCGGCCGGCTCGCCGGCCTCCAGCGGCGTGCTGCCCGCGCCGGGCGAGGGTGCCTGGCGCCACGGCGTCGCGCTGATGGGGACGCCGAAATACCCGGCGGGCTTCGCCCATTTCGACTATGTGAAGCCGGACGCGCCCAAGGGCGGCCTGCTGCGGCTCTCCGCCGACGGCACCTTCGACACGCTGAACGACATACTGCCGCGCGGTAACGCCGCCGCGGGCATGTCGCTGATCTACGACTCCCTGATGACCCCGGCCGCCGACGAGGTGGCCTCCGAATATGGCCTGCTCGCCGACGCGGTGCGCTACCCCGCCGACTTCTCCTCCGTCACCTACCGCCTGCGCCCCGAGGCGAAGTGGCAGGACGGCCAGCCGGTGACGCCGCAGGACGTGGTGTGGTCGTTCGAGGTGCTGACCAGGAACAACCCGCGCCAGGCCTTCTATTACGGCCATGTCGCCAAGGTGGAGCAGACCGGCGAGCACGAGGTGACCTTCACCTTCGACCAGGCCGGCAACCGCGAGCTGCCGCAGATCGTCGGCCAGCTCCGGGTGATGCCCAAGCACTGGTGGACCGGCACCGACGCCGCCGGCAAGCCGCGCGACATCACCCAGGGCACGCTTGAAGTGCCGCTCGGCAGCGGTGCCTACCGCGTCAAGCAGGTGGTGCCCGGCCGCACCATCGCCTTCGAGCGGGTGCCGGACTACTGGGGCAAGGACCTGCCGGTGAATATCGGCACCAACAATTTCGACGAGATCCGCTACGAGTATTTCCGCGACGACACGGTGGAGCTGGAGGCCTTCAAGGGCGACCAGTTCGACTTCCGGGTCGAGACCTCCGCCAAGAACTGGGCCACCGCCTATGACTTCCCGGCGGTGAAGCAGGGCAAGGTTGTGCTGGAGCAGTTTCCCGACCGCTCCTCCGGCCAGATGCAGGCTTTCATCCCGAACCTGCGCCGCGAGAAATTCCAGGACCCGCGGGTGCGCCGCGCGCTCAATTTCGCGCTCGACTTCGAGGGCATGAACCGCACCCTGTTCTACGGCCAGTACCAGCGCACCCGCAGCTATTTCCAGGGCACCGAGCTCGCCTCCTCCGGCCTGCCGCAGGGCCGCGAGCTGGAGATTCTGGAGGCGGTGCGCGACAAGGTGCCGGCCAGCGTCTTCACCACCCCCTACGCCAACCCGCCCGAGGGCGGCGACGAGGCCCGGCGCAGCAATCTGCGCGAGGCGGCGCGGCTGCTGCGCGAGGCGGGCTACCAGATCACCGGCGGCAAGCTGGTGAACGCGAAGGGCGAACCCTTCACCATGGAAATCCTGCTCAGCAACCCCGCCTTCGAGCGGGTGGCGCTGTTCTACAAGCCGACGCTGGAACGGCTCGGCATCACGGTGAATGTCCGCGTGGTGGATTCCTCGCAGTACATCAACCGGCTGCGCGCCCGCGACTTCGACATGATCATCGGGAGCTGGGGCCAGTCGCTCTCCCCCGGCAACGAGCAGCGCGATTTCTGGGGCACCGAGGCGGCGGACCGGCAGGGCTCCTCGAACTATGCCGGCATCAAGGACCCCGGCATCGACGCGCTGATCGAGCGGGTGATCTACGCCACCGACCGCGACGACCTCGTCGCCGCCACCCACGCGCTGGACCGGGTGCTGCTGGCGCACGACTATGTGGTGCCGACCTGGGACTATCCGTTCTACCGCACCGCGCGGTGGAACCGGTTCGGCCATCCCGAGACCCTGCCGGAATATTCCTTCGCCTTCCCCACCATCTGGTGGTGGGACGCGGAAAAGGCGGCGGCGACGGGGCGCGGGCCATGAGCTCCCCCCTCATCGCACCGGGCGGCGGCGGCCTCTCCCGCCGCGCGGCGCTGCGGGCCGGGGCGGCGGCCGCCGCCCTTGGCCTGCTGCCCGGCCGGCTCTTCGCGCAGACCACCGAGACCGGGCCGGAGCTGCACGGCCTCTCCGGCTTCGGCGACCTGAAATACGCCGCCGATTTCCCCGCCTTCGACTATGTGAACCCCGACGCCCCCAAGGGCGGGCTGTTCTCGCAGATCGGCCCCACCGCCGCCTACAACCAGTCGTTCCAGACCTTCAACACGCTGAACGGCTACATCCTGAAGGGCGACGCCGCGCAGGGCCTCGCGCTGGTCTTCGATTCGCTGATGGTGCGCGCCTATGACGAGCCGGACGCGGTGTACGGCCTCATCGCCCGCAGCGTCGCGGTCTCGGCCGACGGCACCTTCTACCGGTTCCGGCTGCGCCCCGAGGCCCGCTTCCACGACGGCTCGCGCCTCACCAGCGCCGACGTGACCTTCTCGCTGCTGATGCTGAAGCTGAAGGGCCACCCCATCATCGCCCAGAACCTGCGCGACATGACCAGTGTCAGCGCCGAGGGCGAGGATGGGGTGGCGGTGCGCTTCGCCGCCAAGCGGGCCCGCGACGTGCCGCTCTTCGTGGCGACGCTGCCGGTGTTCTCCAAGGCGTTCTACACCGCCCATCCCTTCGACGAGAGCACGATGACCCCGCCGCTCGGCTCCGGCCCCTACCGCATCGGCCGGGTGGAGCCGGGCCGCACCATCGCCTATGAGCGGGTGGCGGACTATTGGGGCCGCGACCTGCCGGTCAATCGCGGCCAGAACAATTTCGACGAGCTGCGCTTCGAATATTTCCGCGACCGCGACATCGGCTTCGAGGCCTTCAAGGCCCGCACCTATCTCTTCCGCGAGGAGTTCACCTCCCGCACCTGGGCCACCGGCTACGACTTCCCCGCCCTCAAGGACGGCCGGGTGAAGCGCGAGACGGTGCCCGACCGCACGCCTTCCGGGGCGCAGGGCTGGTTCCTCAACCTGCGGCGGCCGAAATTCGCCGATTCCCGGGTGCGCGAGGCGCTCTCCTGCGCCTTCGACTTCGAGTGGACCAACCGCAACCTGATGTTCGGCATCTACCAGCGCACGGTGTCCTTCTTCCAGAATTCCGACCTGATGGCGGAGGGGCCGGCCAGCCCGGACGAGATCGCCCTGCTGCAGGCGCTGAAGCTGCCGCCGGCGCTGCTGGAGGAGCTGAAGGGCGAGCCGTGGTCGCCGCCGGTCTCCGACGGGTCGGGCCAGGACCGCGCCCTGCTGCGGCGGGGTCGGGAGCTGCTGGCCAGCGCCGGCTGGACCATAAAGGAAGGCCGGCTGACCAACGCCAGGGGCGAGGGTTTCACCATCGAGTTCCTTGACGACGAGGGCACGCTGGAACGCCACACCGCGCCCTTCATCAAGAACCTGAAGGTGCTCGGCATCGAGGCCTCGTTCCGGCTGGTCGACCCCGCGCAGTACCAGCAGCGGCTGAAGGAGTTCGACTTCGACGCCACGGTGCGGCGGTTCTCGGTCTCGACCCTGCCGGGCGAGGAGCTGCGGGCCTATTTCGGCTCCCGCGCCGCCGGCACGCCGGGCTCCAACAACCTCTCCGGCATCGCCAGCCCGGCGGTGGACGCCATGGTGGACACCGTCATCGCCGCGAAGAGCCGCGACGAGCTGCGCACCGCCTGCCGGGCGCTGGACCGCCTGCTGCGCGCGGGCCGCTACTGGGTGCCGCAATGGTATTCCGGCGAGCACCGCCTCGCCTATTGGGACGTGTTCGCGTGGCCGGACCGGCCGCGCCCGCGCTATGACCGCGCCATCCCCGCGACCTGGTGGGCGCGGCCGGAGGCGCAGGCGGCCGAGCCGGCCGCGGGACCGGCGCCCGCCGGGCCGGCGCCGGCTGGTCCGGGCGCGGCGCCGCCCGGCTGAGGATCGCGCCGCCGGCGGCCGGAACGCATTGACGCCACCCGGCCGCCTCGCCACCCTGTCGTTTCCTCCGGGAGGGATGCCCGACCGCATGCTCGCTTACCTCGTCCGCCGCCTTGCCCTGATGATCCCGACGCTGATCGGCATCATGTTCGTCTCCTTCGTGGTGGTGCAGTTCGCCCCGGGAGGCCCGGTGGAGCGCGTGATCGCCCAGCTCAGCGGCGAGGGTTCCGACGCCACCGCCCGCATTTCCGGGCAGGGCGGCGATTTTGGCGGCGGCGCCCGGCAGAGCGCCACCGCCGGCGACCCCATCAGCTCGAAATACCGCGGGGCGCAGGGGCTGAATCCCGATTTCATCAAGGAGCTGGAACGTCAGTTCGGCTTCGACAAGCCGGCCTATGAGCGGTTCGGCCTGATGCTGTGGAACTACATCCGCTTCGACTTCGGCCGCTCCTATTTCCGCGACATCACCGTCATCGACCTCATCCGCGAGAAGATGCCGGTGTCGATCTCGCTCGGGCTGTGGATGATGCTGCTGAGCTACTCCATCTCCATCCCGCTCGGCATCGCCAAGGCGGTGCGGGACGGCTCGCGCTTCGATGTGTGGACCTCGGGCGTCATCATCATCGGCTATGCCGTGCCGAGCTTCCTCTTCGCCATCCTGCTCATCGTGCTGTTCGCGGGCGGGTCGTTCTTCTCCATCTTCCCGCTGCGCGGCCTGACCTCGGACAACTGGGCCCAGCTCTCGCTGGGCGGCAAGATCGTCGACTATTTCTGGCACCTCGTGCTGCCGATCGCCTCCATGGCGCTCGGGGCCTTCGCGACGACGGCGCTGCTGACCAAGAACTCGTTCCTCGACGAAATCCGCAAGCAATATGTCGTCACCGCCCGGATGAAGGGGCTGTCGGAGCGGGCGGTGCTCTACCGTCACGTCTTCCGCAACGCCATGCTCATCGTCATCGCCGGCTTTCCCGGGGCCTTCGTCGCCGCCTTCTTCTCGTCCTCGCTGCTGATCGAGACCATCTTCTCGCTCGACGGTCTGGGGCTGCTGGGCTTCGAGAGCGTGCTGAACCGGGATTATCCCGTGGTGTTCGCCACGCTCTACATCTTCTCGCTGATCGGGCTGGTGGTCAGCCTCATCTCCGATCTCACCTACACCTGGGTCGATCCGCGCATCGACTTCGAGACGCGGGAGGTCTGAGTGGACGCCAGCCTTCCGGGTGTCGCGCCCGTCCCCGCCGAGCGCGCGCCGCGCCGCCGGCTCTCGCCGATCAACCAGCGCCGCCTTGCCAATTTCCGCCGCAACCGGCGGGGCTGGTGGAGCCTGTGGCTGTTCCTGGTGCTGTTCATCGGCAGCCTGTTCGCCGACTTCATCGCCAACGACAAGCCGTTCCTGGTGAAGTACGAAGGCGGCTACTACCTGCCGGTGCTGAAGGCCTATCCCGAGACGACCTTCGGCGGCGACTTCGAGACCGAGGCCGACTACCGCGACCCCTATCTGCGCAAGCTCATCGCGGAGAAGGGCGGCTGGATGCTGTGGCCGCCGATCCGCTACAGCTACGACACCCACAATCTCGACCTGCCGACCCCCGCCCCCTCGCCGCCGACCTGGATGCTGACCGCCGAGCAGTGCCGCCCGGTGGCGGAGAAGAACGGCTTCACCGGCGCCGGCAACCCCTGCGACGCGCTGGAATGGAACTGGCTCGGCACCGACGACCAGGGCCGCGACGTGCTGGCCCGGCTGATCTACGGCTTCCGCATCTCGGTGCTGTTCGGCCTCACCTTGTCGCTGATCTCCTCCACCATCGGCGTCACCGCGGGGGCGGTGCAGGGCTATTTCGGCGGCTGGACCGACCTGCTGTTCCAGCGCTTCATCGAGATCTGGACCGCCATCCCCTCGCTCTACCTGCTGCTCATCATCTCCTCGGTGCTGGTGCCGGGCTTCTGGGTGCTGCTCGGCATCCTGCTGCTGTTCGAGTGGGTGGCGCTGGTGGGGCTGGTGCGGGCCGAGTTCCTGCGCGCCCGCAACTTCGAATATGTGCAGGCCGCCCGCGCGCTCGGCGTCTCCAACGGCGTCATCATGTGGCGGCACCTGCTGCCCAACGCCATGGTGGCGACGCTGACCATGCTGCCCTTCATCGTCTCCTCCTCGGTGATGACGCTGACGGCGCTGGATTTCCTCGGCTTCGGCCTGCCGCCCGGCTCGCCCTCGCTCGGCGAACTGCTGGCGCAGGGCAAGGCCAATGTGCAGGCGCCCTGGCTCGGCCTCACCGGCTTCTTCACTGTGGCGCTGATGCTGAGCCTGCTCATCTTCATCGGCGAGGCGGTGCGCGACGCCTTCGACCCGCGGAAGACGTTCACGTGAGGGTGGGTTGATGTCGATCTGTACGGCGAGCATATTCGATCTATGCAGAACGTAGCCGACATCCTTGATCTCTGGCCGACCGACGCGGATCTGGGACGGGATATCGGCGTCTCCTATCCGGCGGTGGCGGCCTGGAAGCGGCGCGGGTCCATTCCCCCCGCCTATTGGCGCGACATCGTCGCCGCGGCGCGTCGTCGTGGCCTGGTGGATGTAACGACCGATAGGCTGGCTCTCATACACGCGGCTCGTTTGCATGACATCGGCAAGGCAGGCAGCGTCCACCAGGCGTTAGTCGCAGCCGCAGATACGGATGCGGTGCCATCTGCCGGCGGCCATTTCTCCCGCTTCGCGCATCTGCGCCGCTCTCGCTTCGCCACTGCGGACGAGATCGTCGACCATATCCAGGCGTTGCGCGACGAATGGGACCGGCGGTGAGCGTCCCGCGTGTTTATCTCGACTCAAACGTCTTCATCACCGCCTTCGAGAATGCCGGAGCCCGGTCCGATCACGCCTGGTGGCTTCTGCACGCGATCGAGGCGGGCCAGATTGCGGCGGTGACCAGCGAGATCACCTTGGCGGAAATCCTCGTGAAGCCCATTGAGGCCGGCGACGACGAACTGGCGGAAAGCTATCAGGCGATGCTCACATCCGGGCCGGTGATGGAGGTTCTGCCGGTCGCGCGCGGCATTCTGGTCGGAGCTGCAGGCATCCGCGCCCGACGTCCGGCGATACGGCTGCCCGATGCCATCCATGTCGCGACGGCGCGCAGTGCCGGCTGCACGCATTTCATCAGCAATGACGAGAGGCTGACCATGCCCGAAGGGCTGCGGCGCCTCTCGTTGTCGCCGTTCACGCTGGACGATCTCCGGGAGGATCACCGTGACTGACACCCCCCTCCTGTCCGTCCAGGACCTCTCCGTCGCCTTCGCGCAGGGCGGCCGGACCAGCCTTGCGGTCGACCGCGTCTCGTTCGACGTCCGGCCCGGCGAGACGGTGGCGCTGGTCGGGGAATCCGGCTCCGGCAAGTCGGTCACCGCGCTCTCCATCCTCAAGCTGCTGGCCTACCCCACCGCCTCCCACCCCTCCGGCCGGGTCCTTTTCGGCGGGCAGGACCTGCTGGCGATGACCGAGCGCGACATCCGCAAGGTGCGCGGCAACGACATCACCATGGTGTTCCAGGAGCCGATGAGCTCGCTGAACCCGCTGCACACGGTGGAGCGGCAGATCGCCGAAATCCTCGAGCTGCACCGCGGGCTGCGTGGCGCGGCGGCGCGGCGGCGGGTGGTGGAGTTGCTCGCCGAGGTCGGCATCCCCGATCCCGAATCCCGGCTGGCGAGCTACCCACACCAGCTCTCCGGCGGGCAGCGCCAGCGGGTGATGATCGCGATGGCGCTCGCCAACGAGCCGAAGCTGCTCATCGCCGACGAGCCCACCACCGCGCTCGACGTCACGGTGCAGGCGCAGATCCTCACGCTGCTGAAGGACCTGCAGCAGCGGCTCGGCATGACCATGCTGTTCATCACCCACGACCTCGGCATCGTGAACAGGATCGCCGACCGGGTCTGCGTGATGAATCACGGCCGCATCGTCGAGGCCGGCCCGGTGGCGCAGGTGTTCGGCGCCCCGCAGCACCCCTACACCCGCCAGCTCATCGCCGCCCAGCCCAAGGGCGACCCCGCCCCGGCCCAGCCGGAGGCGCCGGTCATCCTGGAGGCGAGGGACCTCAGGGTCTGGTTCCCGGTCAAGCGCGGCGTGCTGCGCCGCACGGTCGGCCACATCAAGGCGGTGGACGGGGTGTCGGTGAGCATCCGCCGCGGCGAGACGCTGGGGGTGGTCGGCGAGAGCGGCTCGGGCAAGACCACGCTCGGCCTCGCCCTGCTGCGCCTCATCTCCTCGGAAGGGCCCATCGTCTTCATGGGCAGGCCGATCGACACGCTCGGCTTCAAGCAGATGCGGCCGCAGCGCAGCGCCATGCAGGTGGTGTTCCAGGACCCGTTCGGGTCGCTCTCCCCGCGCATGTCGGTGGCCGACATCGTCGGCGAGGGGCTGCGGGTGCATTTTCCCGCGCTGCGGGCGGAGGAGCGCGAGGCCCGCGTGATCGCCGCGCTCGCCGATGTCGGGCTCGACCCCGAAAGCCGCCACCGCTACCCCCACGAATTCTCCGGCGGCCAGCGCCAGCGCGTCTCCATCGCCCGCGCCATCGTGCTGGAGCCCTCCTTCATCGTGCTGGACGAGCCGACCAGCGCGCTCGACATGATCGTGCAGGCCCAGATCGTCGATCTCCTGCGCGATCTCCAGCGCCGGCGCGGCCTCACCTATCTCTTCATCAGCCATGACCTCAGGGTGGTGGCGGCGCTCGCCTCGCGCATCCTGGTGATGCGCAACGGCCGGGTGGTGGAAGAGGGCGAGGGCCGGGCGGTGTTCCGCGCCCCGCGCGAGGCCTATACCCGCGCCCTGTTCGCCGCCGCGTTCAACCTCGACACCTCCAGCGAGAAGGTCCCGACTTGAACACGCACGTCGAGAACCAGCCGGCCGATCTGCCCGCCACCGCCACCGCCATCACCGACTGTCCGGTCGAGGTCGCCGTCTCCGCCCCGGTGTCGGTGGGGCAGGGCTTCCGGCCCTATGACCGCTTCGGGGTGACGATCGCCGGGCGCGGCGGGCGCGAGGTGTCCTATACCCGCGACATACTGCGGGTCGGCGATGTCGCGGCGGTGCTCGCCCTCGATCCCGTCCGGGACTGCTTCGTGCTCATCCGGCAGTTCCGCCTCGCCGCCCATCTCGCCACCGGGCGGGGCGAGGTCGTGGAGATCGTGGCGGGCGGCATCGAGGCGGGGGAGGCGCCGGAGGCCGCCGCCCGCCGCGAATGCGTGGAGGAGATCGGGATCGCCCCCTCCGCCCTGCTGCCGCTCTACCGCTTCATGCCGACGCCGGGCGCGACGGACGAGTTCGTCAACGTCTTCCTCGGCATCGTCGATTCCACCCGGGTGCCGGTGGAGGCGGGGGCGGCGAGCGAGCAGGAGCACACCCAGCCCTTCCTCATCCGCACCGCCGACGCGCTGGCGTCGCTGGAGGCGGGCCATGTCGGCAACGCGTTCCTGATCACCGCCCTGCAGTGGTTCGCGCTGAACCGCGACCGCCCGGCGGTGCGCGCCTTCCTGGAAGGTGCGGCATGAGCGGCGCGGTTCTGTTCGCCGTCACCGGCATGGAGGGCGAGGGCTGGGCGGACGCGCTGCGCGCGCTCGATCCGGCGCGGCCGGTGCGGGTGTGGCCCGATGTCGGCGCGCCGGAAGAGATCGCCTATGCCTGCGCGTGGAAGCCGCCGGCCGGCGCGCTGAAGGGGCTTGCCGGCCTGCGGGCGATCTTCTCGATCGGCGCGGGGGTGGACGCGCTGGTCGGCGATCCCGCGCTGCCGGCGGAGGTGCCGCTGGTGCGCGCGGTGGACCCCGACCTCTCCACCCGCATGTCGGAATATGTCGTGCTCAACGTGCTGGCGCATCACCGCCGGCTGCCGCGGGCGCTGGCGGACCAGAAGGCGCATCGCTGGATCCAGCACGACCAGCCCGCCGCCCCGGCGGTGCGGGTGGGGATATTGGGGCTCGGCGAGCTGGGAACGGATGCCGCCCGCAAGCTGGCGGTGATGGGCTTTCAGGTGGCGGGGTGGAGCCGCTCGCCGCGAGAGGTCGAGGGCATCGCCTGCTTTGCCGGGGCCGAGGGGCTGGCGCCTTTCCTCGCCCGCACCGACATTCTCGTCGTGCTGCTGCCGCTCACCCCGGCGACGCGCGGCATCGTCGACACCGCCCTGCTGCGCGGCCTTGCCCGCGACGGCGCGCTGGGCGGGCCGGTGCTGATCAATGCCGGGCGCGGCGGTCTGCAGAACGAGGCGGACCTCCTCGCCGCGCTCACCGACGGCACCCAGCTCGCCGCCTCGCTCGACGTGTTCGAGACCGAGCCGCTGCCGGGCGACAGCCCGTTCTGGGACCTGCCCAACGTGCTGGTGACCCCGCACATGGCGGCGGATATCGATCCCGCCGCCTTCGCCCGCCATGTGCTCGGCCAGATCCGCCGGCTCGAGGCGGGCGCGCCGCTGCAGCACGTGGTGAACCGCGCCGCCGGCTACTGAGCGGCTGTTTCGCCGGCTATGGAACGGCCGCTGCCGGCCGCCGCACGGTCCGCACCGGTGCGCTCGCCGCCTCGATGCGGGCCAGCGCCGCCGCCAGCGGCTCGCGCACCACCGCCATGAAGGCGGCGGTGGCGTGCAGCAGCGTGCCCGAATCCTCGACGATGCCGACATGGCCGGGCCAGAACAGAAGATCGCCGCGCCGGAGCGCGGCGATGTCGCCGGCAAAGGGCACGGCCGGGCCGAGCAGCGAATCCGGCGCGCGCTCCTGCATGTCGCTGTCGCGCGGGCAGGCGACGCCGCAGGCGTTCAGCGCCACCTGCACCAGCCCGGAGCAGTCCAGCCCGGCGCTGGAGCGCCCGCCCCACAGATAGGGCAGGCCGAGAAAGCGGGTGGCGACGGCGACGAAATCCTCTTCCCGCGCCGCCACCGGCACCAGATGGCCGGCGAAGACGTGTAGCCCGCCCTCGGTGACGAGGAAGCGCTCATGGGTCCGCACCACGCTGAGCCGGGCGCCGAAGGGCAGCAGTGCCTCCGGCGGCAGCTTGATGCTGGGGCCGGGGAAGGCGGGGGTGGACAGCGCCGCCACCTTGTGGGTCACCGCCGGGCCGGGCGCGGCGAGCGCCTCGGCCGGCATCCAGCCGACATAGCCGTCGGCGTCGAGCTGGCCCCAGGCCCAGCCCTCGGCATCAAGGTCGTAGACGGTCATGGTCTCGCCGAACAGCGCCTCGGTCACGAGGCTGCCATGCGGGTCGGGCTCGCGGCGCAGCGGGGCGCGGGGCCACACCACGCGCTGCGCCGTGCCGTCGGCGAAGCGCGGGGCCGCGACACGCCCACGCAGGCAGGCGGCGGCGAGGTCCGGCCGGGCGGGGGTCAGGCGCGGGTCCAGCGGTGCGGCGCCTGTCTGGTCCGGCGCGGCTTCGGGCGGGGTGGGGGTCATCGCGGCAGCCCTCGGGCGACGGCGACCACGAGGTCGCCGAGACGTTCCAGATACAGCGCGCCTTCCACCGTGCGCTGGATCACCACATTGCGGCGGTCGGCCTCGTCGCGGCGGCGCGAGACCAGCTTCATCTGGCCCATCGTGTCCAGCGCCCGGGTGATGACCGGCTTGGTCACGCCCAGCCGTCCGGCAAGGCCGCGCACGGTGTGGGGCGGCGCCTCCAGATACACGGTGAGCAGGATGGCGAGCTGGCGCGGGCTGAGGTCGGGCTCACCGTCGCGCACCTGCGCCAGCGCCAGCTCCTGGAGCAGGCGCAGCGCCTGGGACGGACGCATCTCGACGGCCATGGCGCACCCTTCGTGCCACGTCGTGGCAATCATTACGGTTGCGGTCTGTTTCCGTCATCATCGCCGTCGCCCGGCAAGAAAAGCTTAACGCGGCGCCGCGCTTCAGCCGAAACGTTCCGCCAGCAGCGCGTCGAGGGCGCGGATGGTCTGCGCCTCGCCGCCCTCGGGCCGGCCGGGCCGGGCGGAGGGGTTCCAGGCATAGATATCGAGATGCAGCCAGGAGGGCGCGCGCTCGACGAAGCGCTTCAGGAACAGCGCGGCGGTGATGGAGCCGGCGAAGCTGCTGCCGGGGGCGTTGTTGAGGTCGGCCACCGGGCTGTCCAGCATGCCGGCGTAAGGCTGCCACAGCGGCAGCCGCCAGAGCGGATCGGCGGTCGCGGCGGAATGGCGGGCGATGTCGGCCGCCAGCGTCTCGTCGTCGGTATAGGCCGGGGGAAGCTGCGGGCCGAGCGCGACGCGGGCGGCGCCGGTCAGCGTCGCGAAGTCGATCATCAGGTCCGGCGTCTCTTCGTCGGCATAGGCCAGCGCGTCGGCCAGCACCAGCCGGCCCTCGGCATCGGTGTTGCCGATCTCGACCGAGAGGCCCTTGCGCGAGGGCAGGATGTCGCCGGGACGGAAGGCGGCGCCGGAGATGGCGTTCTCCACCGCCGGGATCAGCACCCGCAGCCGCACGGGGAGCCCGCGCGCCATGATCATGTGGGCGAGGCCCAGCGCATTGGCCGCCCCGCCCATGTCCTTCTTCATCAGCAGCATGCCGCTGGAGGGCTTGATGTCGAGCCCGCCGGTGTCGAAGCACACGCCCTTGCCCACCAGCGTCACCTTGGGCGCGTCGGGCGCGCCCCAGGTGAGGTCGATGAGGCGCGGCGCCCGGGTGCTGGCCCGCCCCACGGCGTGGATCATCGGGAAATTTTCGGCCAGCAGCTCGTCGCCGGTGATGACGGCGATGTCGGCGCCGTGGCGGGCGGCGAGGTGCCGCGCCGCCTCTTCCAGCTCGGCCGGGCCGAGGTCGTTGGCGGGGGTGTTGACGAGGTCGCGGGTCAGCGTCACCGCCTCCACCGTGCGGCGCAGCCCGGCGGCGTCGACCTCCTCCGGGATCACCAGCCGGGCGGCGGCGCCGTGCCGCTTGCGGTAGCGCTCGAAGCGGTAGGCGCCGAGCGCGAAGCCCAGTGCGGCGAGGGTGGGGTCGCCGACGATGTGGGCGAGGCGGTAGTCGCCCGCCGGCAGCGCGGTGGCGAGCTTGCCATAGGCGAGCCCCTCGCCCTTGGCGGGATCGACCCCGAACAGCACGCCGCCGATGCCGCCATCGGCATCCGGCAGCACCTGCACCGCGCCGGCCTCGCCCTTGAAGCCGCAGGCCTCGGCGAAGGCCAGCATCGCCGCCGGCAGGCCGCCGGCCACGGCGCGCCAGTCGCGCCGGGTGACGCACCAGACCGGCCGCACGTTCCAGGCTTCGGCGGGGGAGATGAGGCGCTCGGTCATGGCACAGCTCCGGGAGACGGGGAATCGTGGGGAAGGCTCAGGGTATCGCCAGCTCGAAGCCGCCCTCGCCGACGACATAGACCGCGCCCTGCCGCACCGGCAGATCGGCGGCCTCGGCCTTGGGCATGCCGGCCATGGCGTGGAGAATGGCGCGCACCACCCCGCCATGGGTGACGAGCACGGTGTCGTCGTCGAGCGTGACGACGCCGGCCATCACCCGCTCCATCAGCATCTGGTAGCTCTCCCCGCCCGGCGGCTGGAAGTGCCAGGGGTCGCCGTCACGCACCGCCACGGCGGCGGGGTCGCGCCGGCGCAGCTCCGGCCAGGTGAAGCCTTCCCAGCGGCCATAGGAGATTTCGACGAAGCGGGCGTCGCGGGTGAAGTCGTCGGGCCGCAGCTCCAGCGTCGCCCGCAGGATCGCCATGGTGCCGGCGGTGCGCGACAGCGGGCTGGCGACATAGTGCAGCCGCTCCGGCGCCGGGTGCATCTCGGCGATGACGCGGCCGGCGGCGGCCGCCTGTTCGCGGCCGAGATCGTTCAGCGGTATGTCCTTCCCGCCCTGAAGGCGGCCGGCGAGGTTCCAGTCGGTCTCGCCGTGCCGGACCAGGAAGATGCGGCGCCTGCTCATTGTCCGATCGGCACGACATGGGTGTAGCTGCGGCCGAACGGCGGGTAGGCCACCCGCACGGTCACGCTGGTGCCGCCCGGCGGGGGGAAGCCCTTGTAGAACAGCCGCACCCCCTCGACCTGCCGGCCGACGCAGAATTTCGAGCCGGCATCGGTGCCGGTGGCGGTGAAGCCGCCGATGTCGGTGCGGATGCGCCCGACGCTCGGGCCCTGCAGGATGGTGACGGTCGGCGCCTGCCCCATCTGGCACAGCCGGTCGACCGTGCCGGCGGCGAAGATCATGGAGCGCGAGCCGCCGCCGGTGACGAAGGCGAGCTGGTCGCGGTCGTTGCGCCCCCCGCTCGGGCTGACATAGTTCGGGAACACCGCGCCGCCGAAGCCGAAGATGCGGTTCACCAGCGGGTATTGCTGGAAGGTCGGCGGCACGCCGCGGTCGAGCCCGGGCCCGGTGCCGGGCGGCGGGGCGAGCGCGGGGTCGCCGGAATACGGCGGCGGCCCGACCACGATGGAGGGCATCTGCGCCTGCGCCATGCCGGTGCCGGCCAGCAGCACGAGGCCGAGCGCCGCGGCGAGGCGGGCGGCCCGGCGGGGCCGCGCGGCGGGCTCATTCCGGTCGGACGCCATGAGTTTCCCCAGCATGGAACGTGTCCCCAACATGGATTCAGTGGCCTTGCATCGCCGCGCCGCGTTCAGTCCCGGTCGAGCGTGAGGTCGGGCGCCTCGGGATTCTTCATGCCGACCACGTGGTAGCCGGCATCGACATGGTGGATTTCGCCGGTCACGGCGCGGCCGAGATCGGACAGCAGATACATGCCGGTATCGCCGACCTCGTCGATGGTCACGGTGCGGCGCAGCGGCGCGTTCAGCTCGTTCCACTTCAGGATATAGCGGAAGTCGCCGATGCCGGAGGCGGCCAGCGTCTTGATCGGGCCGGCGGAGATGGCGTTGACGCGGATGTTCTTGGGGCCGAGATCGGCGGCGAGGTAGCGCACGCTGGCCTCCAGCGCGGCCTTGGCGACGCCCATGACGTTGTAGTGGGGCATCCACTTCTCGGCGCCGTAATAAGTCAGCGTCAGCATCGAGCCGCCATTCGTCATCAGCTTCTCGGCGCGCTGGGCGACCGCGGTGAAGCTGTAGCACGAGATCAGCATGGTCTTGCTGAAATTGTCGGCCGTGGTGTCGACGTAGCGCCCGTCCAGCTCGTTCTTGTCGGAAAAGGCGATGGCGTGGACGAGGAAGTCCAGCCCGCCGAGCTGGCGCTCGGTCTCGGCGAAGACGGCGTCGATCGTGGCGGGGTCGGTGACGTCGCAATGGCCGACCACGCTGGCATCGAGTTCCGCCGCCAGCGGCTCCACCCGCTTGCGCAGCGGCTCGCCCTGATAGGTGAAGGCGAGCCGGGCGCCCTGCGCCGCCGCCGCCCTGGCGATGCCCCACGCGATCGAGCGATTATTCGCCACGCCCATCACCAGGCCGCGCTTGCCGCTCATGAGCCCCGCCGAGGCCTTGCCAACTTCCGTCACGCCGCGCTCCGTCAACCACTGCTCCCCGGTCCGGGAGCCGTTCCTATCGCACAGCGGCGAAAGCCGCTCAAGCGAGGCGGTCGACGCGCCGGCACGGGAGCGGACCCGCGCGGCATCCGGGAGACGATCTGACGTACAGGAAGACTTGGCCTTCGGCGCCGCGTCGCCCCGAAGGCGGTTCCGCCCCGCCGTGGCGGGGCGTCTTCAGCCGGCGCCGTCGCGGCGGGGTTTCAGCCGGCGCCGTCGCGGCGTTTGCGCATCAGCGCTTCCAGCTCGGGGTCGTGCTGGTCGGGCAGGGCGATGCGGGCGGTGGCCAGCAGGTCGCCGCTGACACCCTCGCCCTTCGGCAGGCCCTTGCCGCGCAGGCGGAAGGTGCGCCCGTTCTGGGTCCAGGCCGGTACCGCCAGCTCGACCGAGCCCGACAGGGTCGGCACCCGCACCTTGCCGCCGAGCACGGCGTCGGCCAGCGGCACGGGCAGGTCGAGCCGGAGGTCGCTGCCCTCCACCCGGAACTGGCGGTGCGGGGCATAGCCGACCACGACATAGGCGTCGCCCGGCGCGCCGCCATAGGGGCTCGGCTCGCCCTGGCCCTTCAGGCGCAGGCGGTAGCCCTCGGCGACGCCGGCGGGAATCTTCACCTCGACGGTGCGCCCGTTGGGCAGCGTGACCTTGACCGGCCCGCCTTCCACCACGCGCTCCAGCGGCACCGGCACGGCGATGTCGATATCCCCGCCCTTCGGCGCCCCCCCGGCGCCGGCGCGCCCGCCGCCGCCGCGGCCGAAGCGGCCGAACAGGTCGGAGAACACGTCCTCGAAGCCGCCGCCCTGCGGGCCGCCCTGGGGCCCGGCCTGCGGGCCGCGCCGGGCGGCGCCGTCGTCGAAGTGGAAATTCTCGAAGATGGTTTCCCCGCCCGCGCCGCCCGGGCCGCGGCGGAAGCCGCCGGGACGGCCGGCATAGGGGTCGAAGCCGCGCGGCTTGCCCTCGGCGTCGATCTCGCCGCGGTCATATTTCCCGCGCGTGTCGGGGTCGGAGAGGATTTCGTGCGCGGAATTCAGCTCGGCGAACTTCTCCTGCGCCTTCGGGTCGGAGGCGTTCGCGTCGGGGTGCAGTTTCTTGGCAAGGCGCCGGAAGGCGCGCTTGATGTCGTCCTGGCTGGCGTTGCGGGCAACGCCGAGCACATCATAGGGCTCACGCATGGGTGCTCGTCTCGGCCGGCGGTTCCGGTCTCTCGGCCCTCATGTAGGGGACGTGTTGCAGCAGCGCAACGGTGCGGCTCAGGTCCTTTGCAGCAGCCGGGCCTGGTCGATCTTCCACGCCGCCGCGCGGGAGCCGCGGCAGGCCTCGCCCTCCACCCATTTGCCGGCGTCCTCGGTGCCGGGCTGGTCGGCCGGCACGAAGCTGATGAGGAAGCCGCGGCAGCTTCCGGCGTCGCGCGGCTGGGCCGGGCCCACCAGCGTGACGGTGCCGCGCCGGTTGGCGCCGGGGTTCTCCCACGGCACGCTCGGCGCGGTGCCATGGGCGGCCAGCGCCTCGCCCAGCGCCTCGCGGGCCAGCGCCCAGTCGTCCGGCGCGACGCCCCTCGGCATGTCGGCGGCGCTGTAGGCCACCGGGCGCACCTGCGGCACCGGGCTGATCGAGCCGGTGGTCAGCGCGTCGTCGGAAAACAGGCTGGCGCAGCCGCCGAGGCCGAGCGCCAGCCCGGCCATGGTGGCGACGGCGGCTGTGCGACGCACCCGGCTGCCGCTATATGAGGGGATGCGCGCGAGCCTCCGGCCCGGCGCCTCCGCCCGCCCACTATTCCTCGCCATCGCACCGCCCCTGGTCGCAACCCACGATGTCCCCATGGAACAGCATGAAGAGTTAACGTCCGGTGATTTCACCGCCGCGTCCGAGCCGTTCCGCCTGTTCGAGGCGTGGTTCGAGGAGGCGAAGGCGAGCGAGCCGAACGACCCCAACGCCATGGCGCTGGCCACCGTCGACCCCGACGGCCTGCCCGACGTGCGCATGGTGCTGCTGAACGGGCGCGATGCCCGCGGTTTCGTGTTCTACACCAACACCGAAAGCGCCAAGGGCCGGGAGCTCGCCGCCACCCCCAAGGCGGCGGTGGTGTTCCACTGGAAGAGCCTGCGCCGGCAGGTGCGGGTGCGCGGCCCGGTGGAGCGCGTCGCCGACACTGAGGCCGACGCCTATTTCGCCTCGCGCCCGCGTCTCTCCCAGATCGGCGCCTGGGCCAGCCAGCAGTCGCGCCCGCTGGAGGGCCGCTTCGCGCTCGAGGCCGCGGTGGCGAAGGTCACCGCGCAGCACGCGCTCGGCAGCGTGCCGCGCCCGCCGCATTGGACCGGCTTCCGCATCCTGCCGGTGCAGATGGAATTCTGGCACGACCGCCCCTTCCGCCTGCACGACCGCATCGTGTTCACCCGCGCCGACGACGCCGGGAGCTGGAGCAAGACACGGCTCTATCCGTGAGATAAGACTGCACCAGCTTCCGATATCAGCCGAGATCCAGGGCCCTCATGCCTCCGTCCACGAATCAACCCCGGCGTACCCTCCTGCTCACCGGCGCCTCGCGGGGCATCGGCCACGCCACGGTGAAGCGGTTCTCCGCCGCGGGCTGGCGGGTCATCACCTGCTCGCGCCATCCCTTCCCGGAGAACTGCCCGTGGGAGATGGGGCCGGAGGACCACATCCAGGTCGACCTCTCCAACCCCGAGGACACGCTGCGGGCGGTGGACGAGATCAAGCAGCGCCTGCCCAATGGCGAGCTGCACGCGCTGGTGAACAATGCCGGCATCTCGCCCAAGGGGCCGGGCGGCTCGCGGCTCAGCACGCTCAACACCCCGCAGGAGGCCTGGCACAAGGTGTTCCAGGTCAATCTCTTCGCGCCGATCCTGCTGGCCCGCGGCCTGCTGGAGGAGCTGAAGCGCACCCATGGCGCGGTGGTGAACGTCACCTCCATCGCCGGCTCGCGGGTGCACCCCTTCGCGGGGGCGGCCTATGCCACCTCCAAGGCGGCGCTGGCCGGGCTCACCCGGGAGATGGCGTCCGATTTCGGCCCGCTCGGGGTGCGGGTGAACGCCATCGCCCCCGGCGAGATCGACACCTCGATCCTCTCGCCCGGCACCGAGAAGATCGTCGAGCAGATTCCGATGCAGCGGCTCGGCACCCCCGACGAGGTGGCGAAGATCATCTACGTGCTGTGCACCGAGACCTCGTCCTATCTCAATGGCGCCGAGATCCACATCAATGGCGGCCAGCACGTCTGAGCCGGCCGCACGGGCGGGGCGCCGGCCTCACAGCCAGCGCTTCCACTTGAAGAACCAGTACGGCACGATGGCGGCCAGCAGCATGGCGAACAGCGCGGCGGGATAGCCCCACGGCGATTCCAGCTCCGGCATGTGCTGGAAGTTCATGCCGTAGACCGAGGCGATCAGCGTCGGCGGCATCAGCACCACCGAGAGCACCGCGAAGATCTTGATGATGTTGTTCTGCTCGATGCTCACGAGGCCCAGCGTGGCGTCGAGCAGGAAGGTGATCTTGTCGCCGAGATAGCTCACATGGTCGGTCAGCGAGACGACGTCGCGCTGCAGGCTCTTGAGCATCGCCTTCTGTTCCTTGCCGAGCGCCGGGGTCTCGCCGTCGGTGGCGAGGAAGGTGACGATCCGCCCCATGCTCACCAGGCTCTCGCGCACCTTGGAGGCGAGGTCGCCGCGCCGGGCGATGACGTTGAGCAGCGCCCGGTAGCGCTGGTTCTGGTTGGAGCGGGGCTCGCGCTCGAAGATGCGGCGGGAGGTTTCGTCGATGTCGGAGCTCAGCCGCTCGATGATGTCGGCGGCGCGGTCGATGACGGCGTCGAGAATCTCCATCAGCACCTGCTCGCCGGTGAGAGCGGGGGCGCAGGCGCGGGAGAGCTTGGCGGCGACGAGACGGAAGGGCTTGGGCTCGTCGTAGCGCACCGTGACGAGGCGGCTGCCGCCGAGGATGAACGACACCGCCGCCACCGCGGGGGTCTCGCCCTCCGAGCGGGTGACGATGCTGCCGGTCATGTAGCGGGCGCCGTCCTCGATGTAGAGCCGGCTGGAGGGCTCGATCTCGCGCATTTCCTCGCGGGTGGGCACCGCCACCCCGAGCGCGGATTCGACCAGCTTCTCCTCGCCGTCGCTGGGGTCGATCAGGTCGAACCACACCGCGCCCGCCGGAAGCGAATCGCCGGGCGCGACGACGTGTTTCTCCAGCGCGCCGTTCGCGGCGCGATAGGCCAGCAGCATGCCGTTCTCCCGGATGAGCGCTCAGAGGGACGTTCGCCGCCCGCGCGGGCGGCGTCGGTCGGCCCTGTCCATAACGCGCAGGCGTGCGAAGGGATACGCCCGCTCGCGCGTTTCAGGTCGGCTTCCGGTTTCGGGGGGAGCTGCGGGGATGCGGGCGGCTCAAGGCCAGCGCGCACTCAGGCCGCGAAATACTCGATGTCGCGAAGCGTTACGACTTTCGCCTCATCGGCAGGCACCTCACCCTTGGCGGGGGCAGCCACGTCCGACTTCTTGTCCGAATGATACAGCGCGGCGGCAGCGACCGCCGAGATTCCGATTTCACGCCAGTGGGCGCTTTGCTGCGAACGCTCCCAGCGGTCGCGACCCGGCTCGATCTCCGGGGAATCCTCGGTCGACATTTCATCCTCCATTGCACGCGGCCCGGGCACCCGGGCTCGGGTGCCGATCTGATGGGCGGTAACTGCGTCAAAAATAAGCAGACGCAGGAAACAGTATAAGACCTACCAAGGTCTGATTGCGGCAAACAAGCGGCTCTTTCCGGTCGGTAAGCTACTGCGGCTTTTGAGCAACAAGCCGCCGACGTCTTGATGTGCGACCCACCCAAGCCCTTCAAGCCCCTCCCGCTTTCGCTTAAACGGAAAGGCAGGGACAGCGGCGCCGACGCCGCGCGATTCTGCCTTTTTCTGGAGATGTCGACGATGATATGGCGTGGGGTGGGTGCGGCGCTGCTGGCGCTGTGCTTGGGAGCTTGTCAGACGGTGACGAACGAGCCGGCTCCGGAAGCGGCGATGAAGCCCCGGGACAAGCAGCTCCTGGCGAACGCGCCGTACCAGAAGGTGCTGCCGCCGGAGATCTACCAGCGCCACATCGTCGATTATGCCGGGCCGCAGAAGCCGGGCACGATCGTGGTCGATACCGACAAGAAGTTCCTCTATTTCGTCGAGAACGACGGCAAGGCCATCCGCTACGGCGTGACGGTCGGCGAGGAAGGGCTCGCCTTCAAGGGCGAGGCGAAGGTCGGCCGCAAGACCGAGTGGCCCACCTGGACCCCGACCGCGGAGATCAAGGAGCGCATCGCCGGCGTGCCGAACTTCGTCGGCCCCGGCCCGCACAACCCGATGGGTGCCCGCGCGCTCTATCTCTACCAGGGCAACAAGGACACGCTGTTCCGCATCCACGGCACCAACCAGCCGGAATATATCGGGCAGGCCATCTCCTCCGGCTGCATCCGCATGCTGAACGAGGACGTGATCGACCTCTACAACCGCGTGCCGCAGGGCACCGAGGTGGTCGTTCTCTGACATCGCCCTACGGGCCCTCTCGTGAAAAAGGCGCTGCGGTGGCAGCGCCTTTTTTGTTAGGGCGTCAGGCTTGTCCCGGGCTGGCCCGGCGCCAGCTGGCCGGGCCCCGTGAAGGGGCCTGCCCGGCCGTGCGCAGCTCCGGCGCGGCGCGAGGACGGTGCCCCGCCGGTGGCGTGCGGCGGGCCGGGCGCTGCGGCGGGCCGGGCGCTGCGGCGGGCCGGGCGCTGCGGCGGGCCGGGCGCGCCTCAGGCCGCCAGCAGCTTCTCGCGGGTGGCCCAGTCCAGCGTGCGGTCCAGCGCGCGGGTGAGGCGGTCGAACAGCTCGTCGATCTCGGCCGGGGAGATGACCAGCGGCGGGCAGATGGTGACGGTGTCGCCGAACACGTTGCGCACGATCAGCCCTTCCTGCTGGGCGAAGGCCACCGTCTTGGCGGCGAAGCCGAGCTTGGGGTCGAACTGGTGCTTGGTCTTCTTGTCGGCGACGATCTCGATGCCGGCGACCAGCCCCATCTGGCGCGATTCGCCCACCAGCGGGTGGTCCTCCAGCGCGGCGCAGCGGGCGGCGAACTGCGGAATCTTCGCCCGCACCCGCTCGAAGATGCTCTCGCGCTCATAGATTTCCAGCGTCTTCAGCGCCACCGCCGCCGCCACCGGGTGGCCGGAATAGGTGTAGCCATGGCCGAAGCTGCCGAGCTTGCGGCTCTCGTCCAGCATCGCCTGGTACATCTCCTCCGGGATCATCACCCCGCCGATGGGCTGGTAGGCGGAGGACAGCGCCTTGGCGATGGAGATGGCGTGGGGCTTCATGTCCATCGCCTCGCAGCCGAAGGCGGTGCCGAGCCGGCCGAAGCCGCAGATCACCTCGTCGCCGATGAAGAAGACGTCGTATTTCTTCAGCACCGCCTCGATCTTGGGATAATAGGTCTTGGGCGGCACGATTACCCCGCCCGCGCCCATCACCGGCTCGGCGATGAAGGCGGCCACCGTCTCCGGCCCCTCCGCGAGGATGAGCTGCTCCAGCTCGTCGGCGAGGCGGGTGGCGAAGGCCTCCTCGCTCTCCCCGGGCTGGGCGAGGCGGTAATGATGCGGGCTGCTGGTGTGGCGGATGCCGGCGATCGGCAGGTCGAAATCGGCATGGTTGCCCGGCAGGCCGGTGAGCGAGGCCGAGGCGATGGTTACCCCGTGATAGCCGCGCATGCGGGCGATGATCTTCTTCTTGTGCGGCCGGCCCAGCGCGTTGTTGTAGTACCACACCAGCTTCATCTGGGTGTCGTTGGCCTCCGAGCCCGAGCAGGTGAAGAACACCTTGGAGATCGGCACCGGCGCCATCTCCTTCAGCTTCTCCGCCAGCTCGATCGCGGGGTCGTGGCTCTTGCCGCCGAAGATGTGGGTGAAGGGCAGCTTGCGCATCTGCGTCGCCGCCGCCTCCACCAGCTCCTCGTTGCCATAGCCGAGCGCGGTGCACCACAGCCCGGCCATGCCTTCGAGATAGGGCTTGCCGTCGACGTCGTGGACCCACACGCCCTGGCCGCGTTCCAGGATCAGGGGCCCGGTGTCGCGGATGGCGGCGAGGTTGGTGTAGGGGTGCACCAGGGTCTCGACATCGCGAGCCTGTAGGTTGGTCAGCATGGTGTGCTCCGGGATCAGCGCCTCGCTCCTAGCCTAGTGCGGTGGAGCCTCCGCCGGAAGCGCGCCCTTGGTGGTAGGCCGGCCCGAAGGCGCGTCAGGGGGACGCCCCGCCACCGCCCACTGGCAATAGGCGCCGGCGCGGCGCTCGATGCGGTCCACATGCAGGTGTTCCTCGTGGTAGCCGTCCGAGCCCGGGCCGAGCACGGTGGTGAAGCGCAGGCAGGCGCTGGCCCGCAGCTCGGTCTGGAACGCCGCGGACATGGCGGCGTCGCCGGTGCCGCCGATCTCCACCTCGCGGCCGTTCTCCAGCCGGTACCCCCGGGTGTCCATGGCGTTGCCGCGGCCATGCTCGCTCATCTTGCCGCCGGCGACCCCGTTGCGCGGCCGGCAGTCATAGCTGCCCGCCACCAGAACCGCGTCGAGCGGCGAGCCGAGCCGCGCCACCGCCGGCTCGACATCCTCGCGGACCCAGCGGGCGACCGCCTCGGCCATGTCGCAGCGCAGCAGGGCGGCGGGCTCCAGCCGGACGAGGCGCCCGTTGGTCGCCCGCACCGCCGACAGCTCCACCGGCTGCTCGATGCCGCAGCCCTCCGCCGCCGGGATTGGCGCCGGCACCGGGGTGAAGACGGCGATGTCGGCCGCCGCCAGCGCCGGGCAGGTGCCCGCCAGCCCGGCCGGGCCCGGCGCGGGCGGGGCTGAGGACGGGAGCGCGGGGGCGGCGCCCTCGGCCGGCGGCGCCGCTCCCGGCGCGGGAGAGGGCGCGGCCGGCTGCGGCGCCGGGGTCGGGAGGGCTGGCGTGGCGCCGGATTCGGGCTCTGCGGGCGTGGCGCTGGCGCGGGGCGCCGGGGGCGGGGAGGGCGGCACCGGCGCGTGCTCCGGTGCCTCCGGTCCCGCCGCCTGCCCCGGCACCGGCGCGGCCGCCGGCACCGTGTCCCCGGCCGCCGGAGGGAGCGCCGCCGGCTGGAACACCTCCGGCCGCGGCAGCGGGCTGGGGACGAAGGCGAGCCGGGCGGAGCGTGTCGCCCGCTCCTCCCGCCCCGGCCCGCCGCCATCCGGTGTCCGGGCGTGGGCGGGGTCGGCCGGTGTGGTGGCACCCGGTATGGCGGACCCCGGTATGGCCGGCTCCGGCTTGGCGGGCTCCGGCTTGGCGGCTGCCGGTGTGGCGGCCGGCGCGCGCTCGGCCGCCACATCGGTGGTCGGCGCGGAGGGGTCCTGTGCGTCCGCCGGGATGCCCGGAGGGCGGGGCGGCGGATTGGCCCGGCCCGGAGGCGTGGCCGCGCCAGGCCTCCGGTCCGCGCCGCGAAGGCCGGCAGGGCGAGGCCCTTCCTCTTCCCCTCCCGCCACCGCGCCCGGCCGCTGCGGCGGCAGCGGCACCTCGGCGCCGGTGATTGCTTCGGCGGGCGAGGAAGGCGGGGGTGGCGCCGCAGATGTGGTGGGGGAGGGTGCTGGCGCGGCCGTCGCGGCGGGTGGCACCGATCCCGCCGAGGCGGGTGCGGCAGGGTCGGGAGAGGCAGCCCCGGCCGCGGCGGGTCGGGGAAGCGGCGCCGGCACCGTCGCGGTCGACCTTCCGGGCGGGGAGGGGTCGGCAAGGGCCGCCGGCCTGCCCGCCGGCCGCGCCGTGGACCGCGGTTTGCGCGGCGTCCGGCCGGCGCCGGAAGGTCCGAGGTCGAACAGGCCGCGGAGCTGGCGATTGATGGACGCACCGGCCTCATCGATCACCTCACCGGCCTGACCAGCCACCGCCGTTGGGGTACCAAAGTACGGTAGAACGCCGCCGCCGGACCCGCCCGAAACCAGCCCGAAAACCCCGGCCACCGCCGCCGTCACACGCACCCGATGTCTCATCGGCACCTCGTCCGCGCGCGCTCGGCTTGGGGCGAGCCGCGGTTCCGTGCTATCAGGCGACCGCCGCGGCCCGTCGGGCCCGGCGAAGGCCCCACCCCGCCGGGACCCCAGCACGTGAACACCATTCGGGCGATTCTGTTCGACAAGGACGGCACGCTGGTCGATTTCGACCGCACCTGGGGCCGGGCCGCCGGCGCGGTGATGCACCGCATCGCCGGGGGTGACCCGGCCCGCCGCCAGCGGCTGGAAGAGGTCAGCCACTACCTGCCCGATGAGCAGCGCTTCCTCGCCTCCTCGCCGCTGCTGGCCGGCTCGTCCGGGCAGTATGGCCCGCTCTGGGCGGAGGTGCTGGGCCGGCCCGTTACGGAAGAACTGTTCAGCGAAATCAACCGCTTGTTCGGGGAGGAGGGACGCCGTTTCCTCACCCCGATCGGCAATCCGGCCGATACGCTCGGCCGGCTTTCGGCTGGCGGGCTGCCGCTGGGCATCGGTACCAACGACACCGAGGCCAATGCCCGGCTGCAGGCGGAACTGCTCGGCCTCGCCCCGCTGCTGAGCGGGGTTTATGGCTATGATTCCGGCCATGGCGCCAAGCCCGGCCCCGGCATGGTGGAGGCCTTCGCGCGGGACATGGGCCTGCCGGTGGAAACCGTCGCGCTCGTCGGCGACACCCGGCATGACCTGCTCGCCGCCCGCGCCGCCGGCGCCATCGCCGTGCTGGTGCGCTCCGGCCCGGGCCCGGTGGACGCCTTCGCCGACGAGGCGGATTTCATCCTGGACGATGTCGAGGAACTTGCGGCGCGGCTGCTCGGCGCCCCGGCGGGGGCGGCATGATCCGGCGCCGGCTCTATGTCGAGGAGCGGATGTCGCGCCTCGCGGCCTGGAGCCTGCGCCTTGCCCTGTTCGCCCTGCCGGTGGCGGCGCTCGCCGTCGCGCTGTTCTGGCTGGAGGTGCTCGACTTCCGCGCGGCTATCCGTACCCTCTTGGCCGGATTGGGTATTTCGGCGCTGGCGCTGCTGCTGGCGACCGCCGGTTTCGCGGTGATGTGGCAGGAGGGGCTGCGCGGGCTGGGCCGCGTGGTCGGTGCGGCGGCGCTGGCGCTGCTGCTTCTGCTGCCGGCGGCGGGGGTCTATGCGCTCGGCAGCCGGATGCCGCCGCTGCACGACGTCTCCACCGATACCGACGACCCGCCGCGCTTCGAGGCGCTGGGCTTTGCCCGCTCGCGCGCCGCCAATCCCCTCGCGCCGCCCGACGCGGCGACCGCCGACATGCAGGCCGACGCCTATCCCGACGTGAAGCCGATCGAGTTCGACGCGACGCCCGACGAGATCTACAACGCCCTTGTCGCGCTGGTCGGGCGCTACAAATGGCGCATCATCGATGCGGTTCCGCCGCGCGGCGGCCTGCGCGACGGCCGAATCGAGGCCACCACCCGCAGCCTGCCATTCGGCCTGCGGGCCGATATCGTCATCCGGGTTCGCCCCTCGGCCGCCGGCGTGCGGGTCGACATGCGCTCGGTCTCGCGTGAGGGCGACACGGATTTCGGCCAGAATGCCCGCCGAATCAGCACCCTGATCGCCGATCTCTCCGACGAGCGCGGCCGGCGCCGGCGCTGAGCCGGCTCAGGCGAGGCGGAACACGCCGTCGAAGGCGGCGGCGCCCTCGGTCACAACCTCGCCCCGCGCCACCATCTCTTCGAGATGCGCCAGTGTCGACAGGCCCGCGGCCGTCGCGAGGCGGGGGTCGAGGCCGATATAGATCGCCCGCACGATGTCCGGGATGGCGCAGGGTCCGCGCCCCAACGCCCGCAGGATCCCGCTCTCCCGCGCCTCGCGGTGGCGCAGATAGCGCTCCACGAAGGCCGGCGCCTCGCGCACGGGCCCACCATGGCCCGGCAGGTAGAGCGATTCGGCGCGTCCCCGCAGCCGGCGCAGGGACGCCATGTAATCGCCCATCGCGCCATCGGGCGGAGCGACGATCGAGGTGGCCCAGGCCATGACGTGATCGCCGACGAAGATCAGCCCGGCCCCTTCCAGCGCGAACGCCATGTGGTTGGCGGTATGGCCCGGGGTTGCCAGTGCCTCGAGGCACCAGCCGGCGCCGCGCACCCGCGCGCCATCGGCGAGGACGGCGTCGGGGCGGAAGTCCTTGTCCGCGGCGGCGTCCAGCGGGTTGATCTCGCCAACGGCGAGAGGCCGGGCCGGCCGGTGCGGCCCTTCGGCGAGGGCCGGTGCCCCCGTCGCCTCCCGCAGGGCCGCCAGCGCGCCGGAATGGTCGCGGTGGGTGTGGGTGAGGAGGATGTGCGAGACCTTCCGGCCCCGCAGCGCTGCCAGCACCGCGGCGATATGGGTGGCATCGTCCGGGCCGGGATCGAGGATCGCAACCTCGGCTTCCCCGATCAGATAGGTGCAGGTGCCGGTGAAGGTGAAGGGCCCGGGGTTCGGCGCCAGAATGCGCTGCACGCCCTCGGCAACCGTCTCGGCGACGCCGGGCTCGGCCCGGAAATCGCGGTCGAAGGGGATGTCGTCGGCCATGCGCGCTCCGCCTGCGGCCGCCGGCGCGGCGCTCGTGCCATGGCCCGGCCTGATGAGGCCGGCTTTAGCGCAGCCCGGCGCCGGCGTCGAGCGTGCCGTGGCGGCTGCCGGGGGGCGTCTGACGACGGCATCGGGCCATAATGCGTGTCCGCGGGAGCCGGGCTTTGCCGCGGCCCCACTGCGCCGGGCACCTGCGGCCGAGACGCGCGGCTCTGGTTCCCCATCCGGCGTAACCGCCTAAGCCTCTTGAAGCGCGCCCGAATGTCGGCTTTGTGTCGAAGCTGTGCAGTCATGAGACGAGCCGGAGGCGTTATGGACGAGCTACTGGATGGGTATCGCCGTTTCCGCACCACCTCCTGGCCGGAGCGCAGAGAGCTTTTCGAGAAGCTGGCCGCCAAGGGGCAAAAGCCGCACACGCTGATCATCGCGTGCTCGGACAGCCGGGTCGATCCCTCCATGATCTTCGATGTCGCACCGGGCGAGCTTTTCGTGGTGCGCAACGTCGCCAATCTGGTGCCGCCCTACACCGCGCCCGATCATGCCCACCATGGCACCAGCGCCGCCATCGAGTTCGCGGTGCGGGTGCTGGAGGTCGCCAATGTGGTGGTGCTGGGCCATGCGCTGTGCGGTGGTGCGCGCGCCCTGCTGGAGGGCGCGCCGCCCCAGGCGCAGGATTTCCTGCCCGACTGGGTGAAGATCGCCGATTCCGCCCGCATCGCCGCCGAGCATCTGAGCGCCGACCCCGAGGAGCGGCGAACCATTCTGGAATATCAGTGCGTCAAGCTCTCCATGGCCAATCTCGCCACCTTTCCCTGGGTGCGGGAGCGCCTGGAAGACGGCAGGCTGGTGCTGCACGGGGCCTATTTTGCCGTGGCGACGGGTGTGCTCGAACGGCTCAGGCCCGACGGAACCTTCGGCCCGGCCTGAGGGCCACCAGACGATAACGTAAGGTTATCTACAATTTAATTGCTTTTTCAGCGGGTCGACGGTATCGAATCTGCTCGATAACGGCTCGCGGAACGAGCATCGCCATGTCCATTTCCCTGTTGATCACGTGCCTGTCTGTGATTGCCGCTGCCGTGGCTGGTTGGCGTGCTGACAGTTTTGCGGGCGCATTGGGCTGGAATGCAGCGATTTCTTTGACTGTTGCGTTCGCTTTGCTGTTTTTCTTCGGGGATATGAGCCATTTCGTGCAGGGCTTGATCAGCGGCGCGGCGTCGTTCTTCGTCGCCCTGCTGCTGCCGGTGGCTCTCGGCTATATGCTCGGGCGCGAACATCGTCGGTATCGTTCCAGCAATCAGGCCTGACAGCCGCCTGTCCCGCCCAGCCGCCGGGAATCATTCGAGCCCGCCCATTCGACGCGTCCGGCCGTGCGCCATCCATGGCGGCAACGGGCGTGCCATCCGCCCTAGGGCATCCGCGCATCGCCAACATGAATGTCAGGGAAGATTGCTTGGGTCTTACGAGGCCCGGGACGCCTCTGAAATCTGGTCGGAGTGGCAGGATTTGAACCTGCGACCCCCTCGTCCCGAACGAGGTGCGCTACCAGGCTGCGCTACACTCCGCCGATGCGCGAGCCTCTAGCATGCGGATCACGCCGCCCGCAAGCGCCTTCCGACGTCATCGACAGGAGTTCGCAGCCCTGTTGAAAGCGGAACGAGAGTGTGGCTATGTCCGCGCCCACGACGACACCGCCTTCGGGCGGCCTGCTGGGGCGTCGCCAAGTGGTAAGGCAGCGGATTTTGATTCCGCCATGCGGAGGTTCGAATCCTCCCGCCCCAGCCAGATCTGCTTCTTGACGCTCCGCGGCGGTCGGCCACGCCCGCTGCTGCCGCATTGCCGCTGCTACCTGTGTTCCACTTCCGGGGAAACGCGTGAAACTTCATCTGGTCAACCCGAACACGACGGCCTCCATGACCGAGAAGGCCGCAGCCGCGGCGCGGGAGGTCGCGGGGCCGGATACGCAGATCGTGGCGGCGACATCGGCCATGGGCCCTGCCTCGATCGAGGGGCACTATGACGACGCCCTCGCTCTGCCGGGGCTGCTCGCCGCTCTCGAGGCCGCCGAGCGCCAGGGTGTGGACGCCCATATCATCGCCTGCTTCGACGACACCGGGCTTGACGCGGCCCGCACGCTGGCCGGCGCCCCGGTGGTCGGCATTGGCGAGGCGGCTTTCCACATCGCCAGCCTCATAGCTCACCGTTTCGCGGTGGTGACGACGCTGCGCCGTTCCGTGCCGGTGATCGAGGCCAATCTGGAGCGCTACGGCCTGTCGCGACGCTGCGCGCGGGTGCGGGCGTCGGATGTGGCGGTGCTGGAACTGGAGGACCCGCATTCCAATGCGCGGGCCCGCATTTCAGCGGAGATCGCCGCCGCGCTCCGGGAGGACCATGCGGAGGCCATCGTGCTCGGCTGCGCCGGCATGGCCGACCTTGCCCGCGCGCTGGCGCAGGAGCATGGCGTGCCGGTCATTGACGGGGTGGTCAGCGCGGTGGGGCTCACGCAGACGCTGGTTCGCGCGGGAATCGCGACCTCCAAGGCCGGCGCCTATGCCGCGCCGCGGCCCAAGGCCTATGCCGGCCTGCTCGCCGGATTCGCCCCGAAGGGGTGACGGGCTCAGCCCAGCTTCTTCAGCAGCCTCAGGAGTTGCTCCCGCTCCTCCTGCGTCAGCGGGGCGAGCATTTCCTCGCGCATCGCCTCGTTGGCGCGGATGGCCTGTTCGACCGCATCCCTCCCGCGCTCGGTGAGCCTCACCGCCCGGCGGCGGCGGTCCACGGTGTCTTCGGTGCTGGTGACCAGCCCACGGTTGCACAGCCGGTCGACAATGCCCTTGATGGTGGCTGCGTCGAGATTGATCAGGCGGCCAAGCCGGTTCTGAGAACAGGGGCCGACTTCCCGAAGCTTTACCAGCGTCGAGAATTGCGGCGGCGTCAGCCCTTCATTGATCCGATTGGCGAAGATGGCGGTGAGGCGCTGATTGGCCACGCGCATGAGGTAGCCGATCTGGTCCTGCAACGGATAGGCGCAGGCTTCCTGCTCGTCCCCGTCGCGCTCACTCGCCGTCATTCGCTACCGCCCGATATCTTACCGTACCTACGGTAACGATATACGCGCTTTGCGTGCATTGAAATTGAGTTATACTCGGCCTACATCAAAACCCGGAAATTTCGCGGGTCGATGATATGGAAGTC
>NZ_JAHBGE010000065.1 GCF_018390635.1 Ancylobacter lacus
CCGCAGGCGCGGGCGCCGCCGCAGCAGGGGACGGCGCGGAGGCCTGGGCCGGCGCCGCCGGAGCGGAGGCGGCAGGTGCCGCGGGAGCGGACGCGGCGGGGGCCGGCGCGGCCTGTGCCGCGGCCGGCGGGGCGGACGCCTCGGGCTTGCCCTCGCCCGGACCGATGACCCGGCGCTTCACCTTCTCGACCACGACGGCCTTCGACCGGCCATGGCTGAAGCTCTGGCGGACGACGCCCTGCTCGACAGGCCTCTTGAGCGTCAGGGTCTTGCCACCCTGGCCAATCCCCTGGCCCACGCCCATCGTCTTCTCGCCGGGATTCTTCGTATCGGTCATTCGGTATCCGTTCCTCGGCATCCCTGCCTCATGCCGGGATGCGTCATTCCTGCGCGCCAGAAGCCTGTTCAGGCGCGCCAGCGCTCGAGCCGTCTTGTCCGCGCGAGAAAACCCACGCTCGTCGAATGCGCGAGCAGCGCAGCATGTACCACATTTGCCCGCCCTAGCGCCAAGTCCAATTGCGTTCCGGCAAGGCAGGTAATCCGGTCGATCCCGCGCCCCGTGTCCTCCCCGACACGGCGCGCCAGCGCGTCCAGCTTGCCCACCCCGTCCGGGGCAGCGTCGGCGGCGTGGACCAGCACCGCGACCGAGCCGCCGCGCAGGGCTTCCGCCACCTTGGTCGCCCCCGTCACCACCTGCCCCGCCTTGTTGGCGAGGGCGAGCGCGGCGAGCGCGTCCCGTTCCATCAGCGCCTCCACCAGGGTGGCGAGCGCCGGGCCCTGCGGCCCCGTCTCGATCCGGCCGCGACCCTTGAAGGCCCGGCCGAACGCCTTCCGGCGAATCGCCTCGGCCAGCGCCGGCCGGGTGGCGGTGAGCCAGGCCCCCCGCCCGGGCAGCCGGGCCGCGAGGTCCGGCACCACGCTGCCGTCCGGCGCGACCACGAAGCGCAGCAGCTCGTCGAGCGGCTTCACCTCGCGGGTGGCGATGCAGAACCGGGCCGGGGTGCGGCGGGCGGCGGCGGGACCGGCGTCGGTCTCGTCGGCGATGGCGCCATCGGCCCCATCGTCCACCTCACCGGCCTGATCCTCCACCCGATCGGCCTGCCGGCCAACCTCCTCCGCCGCGCGGCCCGGGTGTGTCATTCCCCCGCTCCGCCTCAGCCCTGCGCCTCGTCGAGGCCGGCCTCCTCGCCCTCCCCGGCGGCGGCAAGGTCGCCTTCCTCGATCCAGCCCGCCTTGACGCGGGCCTGCATGATAAGCCCTTCCGCCGCCTCGCGGGACAGCTCGAAACCGTCCAGCGCGCCGGCGATGCGGACGGTCTCGCCGTCCTTGCGCTCGGTCCAGCCGATCAGGTCGTCGGTGGCGCAGCCGGCGAGATCCTCGACCGTCTTGATGTCGTGCTCGCCGAGCGCGACCAGCATCGCCGAGGTGATGCCGGGAACCTCGCGCATCGCGTCCTCGACCCCGAGTTCGCGGCGGCGGGCGTCCAGCTCCTCCTCGATCTGGGCGAGATGGCCCAGCGCCCGGCTCTGCAGCTCCTGGGCGGTGTCCTCGTCGAAGCCCTCGATGCTCGTCAGCTCCGACAGCGGGACGTAAGCGAGCTCCTCGACCGAGGCGAAGCCCTCGGAGGCGAGGAGCTGGCCCATCATCTCGTCGAGATCGAGCGCCTCGGCGAACATCTTGGTGCGCTGGGCGAATTCCTTCTGCCGGCGCTCGCTCTCCTCCGCCTCGGTCATGATGTCGATGTCCCAGCCGGTGAGCTGGGACGCCAGGCGCACATTCTGACCGCGACGGCCGATCGCGAGGGACAATTGGGCATCGGGGACCACAACTTCAATACGCTCGCGGTCCTCGTCGAGCACGACCTTCACCACCTCGGCCGGGGCGAGGGCGTTGACGATGAAGGTCGCCACGTCCGTCGACCACGGGATGATGTCGATCTTCTCGCCCTGCAGCTCGTTCACCACCGCCTGCACGCGCGAGCCGCGCATGCCGACGCAGGCGCCGACCGGGTCCACCGAGGAATCCCGCGACGTCACCGCGATCTTGGCGCGCGAGCCGGGGTCGCGGGCGACCGCCTTGATCTCGACGATGCCGTCATAGATCTCCGGCACCTCCTGGGCGAACAGCTTCGCCATGAACTGGGGATGGGTGCGGGAGAGGAAGATCTGCGGGCCGCGCGGCTCGCGGCGCACGTCGTAGACATAGGCGCGGATGCGGTCGCCGGTCTTGAACACCTCGCGCGGCAGCAGCTCGTCACGGCGCAGCGAGCCTTCGCCGCGGCCGAGATCGACGACGACATTGCCGTATTCGACGCGCTTCACGGCGCCGTTCACGATCTCGCCGATGCGGTCCTTGTATTCCTCGTACTGGCGGTCGCGCTCGGCCTCGCGGACCTTCTGCACGATGACCTGCTTGGCGGACTGGGCGGCGATGCGGCCGAAATCGAAGGGCGGCAGGGTGTCGGCGATGGAATCGCCGATCTGCGCCGCCGGATTCAGCCGGCGTGCCTGATCCAGACCGATCTCGATCGCGTTGTTCTCCACCTGCTCCACCACGTGGAGATGCCGCGCGAGGCGCAGCTCGCCGGTGCGGGGGCTGATCTCGGCATGGATGTCGGTCTCCGCGCCATAGCGGGAGCGCGCCGCCTTGGCGATGGCGTCCTCCATGGCGGCGATGACGATGCCCCGGTCGATCGACTTCTCGCGGGCGACCGCGTCAGCGATCTGCAGAAGCTCGAGCCGGTTTGCGCTGACGACAGCCATCAATGCGTCTCCTTCGCGGTGGATCTGGCTTTGGCATTGGACTTCTTGCCGGGCTTCGCACCCGGCGGCTTGGGCCACGGCTTGGCCTTGGCCTTCAGCTTGCCGCGGACCGGCATCTTCTTGGCAGGCAGCACCCGCTGGGGCGCGTCTGCGTCCTCTTCGGCCTCCTCGGCGGCGTCGGCGATCTCCTCGTCGGTGATCTCGTCGCCGTCGACCTCGGTACCCTCACGCAGCGCCTTGTCGCGGCGCAGCGCCTCGCGGATCAGCGCCTCGGTGAGCACCAGGCGGGCTTCGCCGATGTCGGCGATCGGCAGGCGGATCGTGTCCGGCGCGCCCTCGCGCACATCCGGCAGCCGCAGCGTCGCCTCGCCCTGCTCGGCGCCGAGCAGGATACCGCGGAAACGCTTGCGGCCATCGAGCGGCACCGCCATCTCGACCTTCACGTCATGGCCGGCCCAGCGCACGAAATCGCCGAACCGCACCAGCGGACGGTCGATGCCCGGCGAGGACATCTCGAGATTGTAGGCGCCGGAGATCGGGTCCTCGACGTCGAGCACCGGCGAGATCGCCCGGCTGGAGGCCTCGCACTCGTCGATGCCGAAGGTTCCGTCCGGCCTCTCGGCCATGACCTGCACGGTGACGCCGTTGGTGCCGGAAATCTTCACCCGCACCAGCCGGAAGCCGAGACCCTCCAGAACCGGGCCAACGATGGCGGCGACCCGCGCGGCGGCGCCGGTTTCGATGATGAGGCGCGGCTCGTCGGCCGGAAAATCCGGGGCGCCGTTCGGGGTGTCGGTATCGGCTTCGCTCATGTTCCCTGCCCGGTGGTCCGGGCCCGCAATGCAAAAAGAGCGGGTTCCGCCGGAGGAACCCACCCTCAATCGACCGTATCCGATCGCTATGAGATGTGAAGGATGACGGCCCTTATACAGTCAATCCCGATACTTGCCAACCGCCGTCTTCAGCGCGGGCGACCCTCTTGCGCGGCCACGACGACACGGCCCGGGACGGGATACGCGCCGACGTCCTGAGCGTGAAACCGGCGGGAACCCTTGCCCCGCCCGGCGCCCGCGCGCATAAGCCGGCCATGAGCCCTTCCCACGCGATCCTCGATCCGTCCGTGCTGCGCGAGCGCGCGCCGGCCAAGGTGAACCTCACCCTCCGGGTGCTGGGGCGGCGGGTGGACGGCTATCACGAACTTGTCAGCGTGGTCGGCTTCGCCGGGACCGGCGACCGGCTGGCGTTGCGGCCCGGCCCGGCCCTGGCGCTGGAGGCAAGCGGGCCGGGTGCGGAGGCCACAGGGCCGGAGGGTGACAATCTCGTGGTACGGGCCGCGCAGGCCCTGGCGGCACGGGTGCCCGGCCTGCGGCTCGGCCGCTTCTTCCTCGACAAGCGGCTGCCGGTGGCCGCCGGGCTCGGCGGCGGCTCGGCGGATGCGGCGGCGGCGCTGCGGCTGCTCGCCCGCGCCAATGGCCTCGACCCCGCCGATCCACGCCTGTCCGCCGCGGCGGAGGCCACCGGCTCGGACGTTCCGGTGTGCCTGCCCGGGCAGGCGAGCTTGATGCGCGGGCGGGGCGAGCGGCTGGAGCGGCTGGCGCTGCCGCGCTTCGGGCTGCTGCTGGTGAACCCGCGCCTGCCGGTGCCGACCGGGCGGGTCTTCGCCGCGCTGGGCCTTGCCGCCGGCCAGACGCTCGCCGGGCCGCAGCACCCCGCCGCCTCCGCGCTGGAGCCGGAGCGGGAAAGGCTGGCCCGCCGGCTGGCCACCGTGCCGAACGATCTCGAGCCGGCCGCCCGGCGCCTCGTGCCCGGGCTGGACGCGGTGGCGGCGGCGCTGGCGGAGACGCCGGGCGTGCTGCTGGTGCGCATGTCCGGTTCGGGCGGGACGTTCTTCGGGCTCTATCCAGACTGCCGGGCGGCGGCGGCGGCCGGCAAGATCGTGGCCGCGCGCCGGCCGGACTGGTGGGTGAAGCCCACCGTGATCGGCTGAAGGGAGATGCCGCCGCGATGAGCCTGCCGCAGATGCCGACCCTGCTCGCCTTCGCGCTCGCCGCCCTCGCGGAAATCGCGGGCTGCTTCGCCTTCTGGGCGGTGGTGCGCTCGGGCGCGCCGGCGCTGTGGCTGCTGCCGGGCGCTGCGAGCCTGCTGGCCTTCGCCGCGCTGCTCACCCAGGTGGAGGCCAGCGCCGCGGGGCGCGCCTTCGCCACCTATGGCGGCGTCTACATCGCCGCCTCGCTGCTCTGGCTGTGGCTGGCCGAAGGGGTGCGCCCCGACCGCTGGGACCTGCTCGGCGGCGGCATCTGCCTCGCGGGCGCCGCCGTCATCCTGCTTGGCCCGCGCGGCTAGGCCGCCTGCCGCCATGGCTGGTGATCCCGCTCAGCGGGCGCGGGCGACGCAGAAATCGACGACCTCCAGCAGCGCCCGCTTGGCGGCGCCGTCGGCGAACAGGCCCAGCGCGTCCTTGGCGATGGCGCCATAGTGCCGGGCGCGGTCCACCGTGTCGGCAAGGGCGCGGTGGCGGCTGAGAAGCTCCATGGCGTGCTCGAGGTCGCCGTCGCGGATCTCGCCCTCCTCAAGGCAGCGCCGCCAGAAGCTGCGCTCCTCATCATTGCCACGGCGAAAGGCGAGGACGATCGGCAGGGTGATCTTTCCCTCGCGGAAATCGTCGCCGACATTCTTGCCGAGCTTGGCGCGGGAGCCGCCATAGTCCAGCGCGTCGTCGACGAGCTGGAAGGCGATGCCGAGATTCATGCCATAGCTGCGGCAGGCGGACTGTTCGGCCTTGGTGCGCTGGCCGATCACCGGGCCGACCTCGCAGGCGGCGGCGAACAGCTCGGCGGTCTTGCCGCGAATCACCGCGAGATACTCGTCCTCGGTGGTCGCGGTGTTCTTTGCGGCGGCGAGCTGGGCAACCTCGCCCTCCGCGATCACCACCGCCGCGGTGGAGAGAATGTCGAGGGCGCGCATGTTGCCGACCTCAACCATCATGCGGAAGGCCTGCCCGAGCAGGAAATCGCCCACCAGCACGCTGGCCTCGTTGCCCCAGAGCATCCGGGCGGCGAGCTTGCCGCGGCGCATCTCGCTGTCGTCAACCACGTCGTCGTGCAGCAGCGTCGCGGTGTGCATGAATTCGACGGAGGCGGCGAGCTTGACGTCGCCTTCGCCCTCATAGCCGGCGAGGCGCGCCGTGGCGAGGGTCAGCATCGGCCGGAGCCGCTTGCCGCCGGAGGAGATGAGGTGCGTTGCCACCTCGGGTATCATCGCCACGTCCGATCCCGTGCGCGACAGGATAAGCGCGTTCACATCCTCCATGCCGGAGCGGACGAGCTCGATGATACCCTCGATCGAGGGTTCGGCGACGGGGTCGAAGGGCACTACGACGGCCAAAGGCTTTATCCCAACTGTTGTGGCTGCACTAAAATGCGGGACGACGACAACTTCAAGTGCCCTACTTACGTTGGCGGTCGCCCAGGGAATCACCGGCAGGCGCGCCCCTCGCGCCGGACGGGACGGCGTGCCATGATCGCCTCATGCAGGAACTGTTACGCACCAACGACATCGTGTTGATCTCGGCGGTCGGATCGCTGCTCGCCGCGGCGGATATCCCCCACCATGTCGCCGATGGACACATGAGCGTGCTCGAGGGCTCGCTCGGGCTTCTGCCCCGCCGTCTCGTGGTGGCGGACGAGGACGCGATCCGCGCCCGGCGGCTGCTGAACGAGGCCGGCTTCGGCGATGACCTGGTCGGCTGACACACCGGAGGCCGGCGGCGACGTGACCGACGACGCCGTGCTGGGTGGCCGGCTGCGGCTGTTCCAGCCCGCGCGCGGGCACCGCGTCGGACATGACGCGATCCTTCTGGCGGCCTGCGTCGGGTCGAGCGCCCGTGAGGTGGTGGATCTCGGCGCCGGGGTCGGCTCGGCCGGCCTTGCCGTCGCCGTCCGGCTGCCGCTGGCGCGGGTGACGCTGGTCGAGATCCATCCGGCGAGTGCCGCGCTGGCGGCCCGCAATGCCGGCCGGCCGGAAAACCGGCTCGGCGGGCGGGTGGCCGTGGTCGAAGCCGACATTGCCCGGCTCGGCCTCGTCTCGGGTCCGCCGCTGCCGGCCGCGAGGGGTGCCGATACCGTCATTCTCAACCCGCCCTTCAACGATCCAACCCGCCATCGCGTCTCGCCGCGCGAGGCCCGCGCCCGCGCCCACAGCGCCGGCGACGAGGCGCTGGAGACGTGGCTGCGCGCGGCGGAGCGGCTGCTGGCCCCCGCCGGAGAGGTTCATCTCATTCACCGCCCGGAGGCGCTGGCGGCCGTGCTGGCGGCGCTGGAGGGCCGGTTCGGCGCGGTGCGGCTGCGGACGGTGCATCCCCGGCCGGACGCGCCCGCGGTACGGCTGCTGGCGAGCGCGGTGAAGGGCCGCCGGACGCCCCTCGCGCTCCTGCCGCCGCTGGTGCTCACCGGGGCGGACGGGCAGGCCCGGCCGGAGGCCGAGCGCCTGCTGCGCGAGGGCGAGGGCTTCTGAGCGGGCGAACCGTGGCCGGGCCAGCCCGCCATGGCCCCCCTGAGCGGCGGACGGCCGAGGGCCGCTTGAGACGGCGGGGCACAGGTCCTATTTCTGCACCATGTCCGATCTGTCCCTCTTCGCCCGACTGCGCCGCGGCCTCGAACCGCTCCTTCCCGCCCGCATGCGTTCCGGCGCGGTGGTCCCGGTGGTCCGCCTCAACGGCGCCATCGGCATGGCCGCGCCGCTGCGCCCCGGCCTCAACTTCGCCGGCGTGGCGAAGACGCTGGATCGCGCCTTCGCCGTCAAGGGCGCCAAGGCCGTCGCCCTCCTCATCAATTCGCCCGGCGGCTCGCCGGTGCAGTCGCATCTCATCTACCGGCGCATCCGCGCGCTGGCGGAGGAGAAGAACATCCCGGTCTTCGCCTTCGTCGAGGATGTCGCCGCCTCGGGCGGCTACATGCTCGCCTGCGCGGCCGACGAGATCATCGCCGACCGCTTCTCCATCGTCGGTTCGATCGGCGTCGTGAGCGCCGGCTTCGGCTTCGATCGGGCGATCGAGAAGCTCGGCATCGACCGCCGCGTCTACACCGCCGGCGAGCGCAAGGTGATCCTCGACCCGTTCCAGCCGGAAAAGCCGGAGGACATCCGCAAGCTGAAGACCCTGCAGCGCGAGATCCACGAGCATTTCGTCGGGCTGGTGCAGGAGCGGCGCGGCAATGTGCTGGTCGGGCCGGAAAAGACCGTTTTCTCCGGCGAGTTCTGGGCGGCGGGCCAGGCGCTGGAATATGGCCTTATCGACGCCCTCGGCGACCTCCGGTCGCATCTGCGCGCCCGTTACGGCGACAAGGTTTCAACCCCGCTCATCGAGGCGGGCGGCGGGCTGCTGTCGCGGCGGCGGCCCGGCGTGGGGTCCGCCTTCGGCGCCCCCCTCACCGAAGGGGGACTCGAGGCGATCGGGGGCGGCATCGCCGAGCGCCTGCTGACCGCCGCCGAGGAACGCGCGCTCTGGGGCCGGTTCGGCCTCTGACGCGCCGGCCATCCACGCACAGGAGATCGACCCGACATGCCGCCCTTCATCGTCCTCGCGCTCGGCGCCCTCGGCGCGGCCGCCCTGGCGAAACTGCTCGCGCATGAATCCCGCAGGGTGAACGCCGAGCTGGACGCCGGCCGCGCGGCAGAAGCCGACTCGGCACCGCGCGAAACCCTGCGGCGGGACGCCGATACCGGCGAGTATCGGCCGCACCGATCCTGAAGCGGGCGCCGATTAGACTTTCTCTAGTCTGGAAAGCCTTTGAATATCGCGGCTTTCATTACCGCGAATTCATTTTATCGGGGAATGGAAGGCGTTTATTGCTGGAAACGAGGCGCGGGCGGTGCGCCAAGGGGCCAGCATGCTGCAACGAACCGAAGCCGGACGGGACACGATGATCGCAACGCGGCGCCGCCGCCGGCGCTGGCCCTGGGTGGCCGCCCTGCTGGTGGCGGCCACGGCCGGCGCGGGCTGGTATGGCTGGCGGGCCGAAACCGGCGCCACCGCCACCCCGGCGCGGGAAACCGCGACGATCCAGCTCGGCGACATCGAGACCTCCGTCACCGCCATCGCCAACATACAGCCCAAGACCTATGTCGATGTCGGCACCCAGGTGTCGGGGCAGCTCCGCTCGGTGCTGCCCGATATCGGCGACATCGTGAAGAAGGGCGACCTGCTCGCCGAGATCGACCCGACGGTCTATCAGACCCGCGTCACCGGCGACCGCGCCAGCCTCGACAACCTCAAGGCCCAGCTGGCCCAGGCCGAGGCCCAGCTCGAACTCGACACGTTGCGCAGCCAGCGCGCGCAGGAGCTGCTCGCCCGCAGTTCCGGCAGCAAGGACGCCGCCGACGCCGCCACGGCCACGATGCGCATCAGCGCGGCCAAGATCGACGCGCTCAAGGCCCAGATCCAGCAGACCAAGGCGACCCTCGACGGCGATCTCGCCAATCTCGGCTACACCAAGATCTACGCGCCCATGGACGGCACGGTGGTGAGCCTCTCGGCCAAGCCCGGCCAGACCCTCAACGCCAACCAGAGCGCGCCCATTGTGTTGCGCATCGCCGACCTCCAGACCATGACGGTGACCGCGCAGGTGACCGAAGGCGATATACCGCGGGTGAAGGTCGGCATGCCGGCCTATTTCTCGACCCTCGGCCTGCCCGACCGGCGCTGGGAAGGCACTGTGCGGCAGGTCGAGCCGACCCCGACCATCGTCAACGACGTGGTGCTCTACAACGTGCTGATCGACGTGCCGAACAGCGACCTCACCCTGATGACCAACATGACCGCGCAGGTGTTCTTCCGGCTGGGCGAGGCCAGGCGCGTGCCGCTGGTGCCGGTGCAGGCGGTGCGGACGGGGCCGGACGGGCGCAGCTTCGTGCAGGTGGTCACGGGCTCGGGCGTCGAGCGGCGCGCGGTGAAGATCGGCCTGTCCAACCGGTCCATGGCGCAGGTGCTGGAAGGGCTGCAGCCGGGCGACACGGTGGTGGTGGGCGAGGGCGGCGGCCCGCGCGCGCCGGGCGGCGGCCAGCCACGCCCGCCCATGATGCCGCGGCTCGGGTGAGGCGGGCATGAGCGCGATTCTCGGGGCGACACATCCCGCCGGCCCGGCCGGCCCGGCCGGCGCCGCCTCCGGCATGGATGGCGCTCTGGTGCCGATCGTCGCGCTCGACGACGTCAGCCGGATCTATCCCAATGGCGAGACGGTGGTGCGGGCGCTCGACCGGGTGTCGCTCGCCATCCTGCCGGGCGAGTTCGTGGCCATCATGGGCCAGTCCGGCTCCGGCAAGTCGACGCTGATGAACATCGTCGGCTGCCTCGACCGGGCGTCCTCCGGCACCTACCGGGTGGCGGGCGTCGACGTGGCGGAACTGGATGCGGATGCGCTCGCGGCGCTGCGCTGCTCGACCTTCGGCTTCGTGTTCCAGCGCTACAACCTGCTGCCGGCACTGACCGCGGCGGAGAATGTCGAGATTCCCGCGGTCTATGCCGGCACGCCCAAGGCCGAGCGGGCGGAGCGCGCGCGCATGCTGCTCGCCCGGCTGGGGCTGCAAGCGCGGGTCGACCACACGCCCGGCCAGCTCTCCGGCGGCCAGCAGCAGCGCGTCTCCATCGCCCGCGCGCTGATGAACGCCGCGCCGGTCATCCTGGCCGACGAGCCCACCGGCGCGCTGGACAGCCGCAGCGGCGAGGACGTGCTCGCCCTGCTCGGCGAGCTGAACGCCGAAGGGCACACCGTCATCCTCATCACCCACGATCCCGACGTCGCCGCCCACGCCCACCGGATCGTGCGCTTCCAGGACGGCCGGATCGTCGAGGACGAGCGCCGCCGACCCGAGGCCGGGCGCCCGGCCCTGCCGGCCCACCGGCCGGCCGGCCCGGCGGGGATGATGCGCTTCCTGCCCGACCTCGCCGAGGCGGTGCGGATGGCCTTCGCCTCCATGCACGCCAATATCTTCCGCACCGCGCTGACGCTGCTGGGCATCGTCATCGGGGTGGCCTCGGTCATCACCATGCTGGCGGTCGGCGACGGGGGAAAGCGCAGCGTGCTGGAGCGCATCTCGCAGATCGGCACCAACCTGCTGGTGGTCCGCCCCGGCGCGCCCGGCATCCGCTCCAGCGGCGACAACGCCACCCTTCTGCCGGAGGATGCGGAGGCGCTGCGCAGCCTTCCCGGCATCGCCGCGGTGGCGCCGGAGCGCTCCGGCCGTTACACCCTGCGTTACGGCTCGAAAGACTATTTCACCCAGGTTACCGGCGCCTCCGCCGACTATCTGGAGGCGCGCGACTGGCCGCTGGCGAGCGGGGTGATGTTCAGCGCCGCCGACGTGCGCAGCTACGCCCCCGTCATCGTGCTGGGCCAGACCGTGGCGCACAACCTGTTCGGCGCGGAGGACCCCGTGGGGCGCTACGTGCTCGTCAAGAACGTGCCCTACGAGGTGCTTGGCGTGCTCGCTTCCAAGGGGGCGAACGCGTTCGGGCAGGACCAGGACGACGTGGCGCTGGTGCCGCTCTCCACCGGCTTCATGCGGCTCTATGGCCGGCGTTTCCTCAATTCGGTGACGGTGAAGGTGGCCGACAGCGGCGACATCCCCGCGGTGGAGGCCGCCATGCGCCGCCTCATCGCCGATCGGCACCAGGCCGAGGACTTCCAGATCCGCAACACCGCCCAGTTCCTCGAAACCGCGATCGAGACGCAGAACACGCTCACCCTCGTGCTCGGCTGCGTGGCGGCGATCTCGCTGCTCGTCGCCGGCATCGGGGTGATGAACATCATGCTGGTCGGCGTCACCGAGCGCACCCGCGAGATCGGCATCCGCATGGCCACGGGCGCGCGCATGAGCAACATCATGCTGCAGTTCAACACCGAGGCGCTGGTGGTGTGCGGCGTCGGCGGCGCGGTGGGGGTGGTGCTGGGCATCGGCGCGGCGCTGGGGCTGGAAGCGCTGGGGGTGAACATCGCGCTCTCGCTGGCGCCGGCCCTGCTCGCCTTCGCCTGCGCCTTCCTCACCGGCCTCGTCTTCGGCTACCTGCCGGCCCGCAAGGCGGCGCGGCTGGACCCCGTCGTGGCGCTCTCCTACGAGTAGCCCACGCGCTTTGCCCTTGCGGCGGGCGGTGCGAGCAAGTAGCCAAGCGCCAATCGGGAGAGAGAGCCGCGCATGAATGTGCTGTTGCTGGGTTCGGGTGGCCGCGAGCACGCCCTCGCGTGGAAACTGGCTTCGAGCGAGAAGCTCGGCAGGCTGATCGCCATTCCCGGCAATCCGGGCATCGCCCAATACGCCCAGTGCATGGAGACCATCCCCCTCACCGACCATGACGCCATCGTCACGGTGTGCGGCGCCGAGAAGATCGACCTCGTGGTGGTCGGCCCGGAAGCGCCGCTGGTCGAGGGCATCGCCGACCGGCTGGCGGCGGAGGGCATCGCCGTGTTCGGGCCCGGGCGCGCCGCCGCCCAGCTCGAAGGCTCCAAGCTCTTCACCAAGGAGCTGTGCAAGGCCCACGGCATTCCCACCGCCGCCTTCGGCCGCTTCTCCGATCCCGAGGCCGCCCGCGCCTTCATCGAGGCGCAGGGCGCCCCGATCGTGCTGAAGGCCGACGGCCTCATGGCCGGCAAGGGCGTGGTGGTGGCGATGACGCAGGCCGAGGCGCTGGCGGCGGTGGACGAGGTGTTCGCCATGGGTGGCAGCGGCCCCGAAATCCTCATCGAGGAATTCCTCGAAGGCGAGGAGGTGAGCTTCTTCTGCCTGGTGGACGGCGACACCGTGCTGCCGCTCGGCTCGGCGCAGGACCACAAGCGCGCCTTCGACGGCGACACCGGGCCGAACACCGGCGGCATGGGGGCCTATTCACCCGCCCCGGTCTTCACCGCCGACATCGAGCGGCGTACCCTCTCCGAGATCGTCAAACCCACCGCCCGGGCGCTGGCGGATGCCGGGGTCCCGTTCCGCGGCGTGCTGTTCGCGGGGCTGATGATCACCTCCGAAGGCCCGAAGCTGATCGAATACAATGTCCGCTTCGGCGATCCCGAATGCCAGGTGCTGATGAGCCGACTGGAGGGCGACCTGCTGGCGCTGCTCGCCTCCGTCGCCCGCGGCGAGCTGGCGGGGCAGAAGGTGGCGCTGCGCCCGGATGCGGCGATCTGCGTGGTGATGGCCGCGCGCGGCTATCCCGGCGACTATGCCCGGGGAACCCCGATCGGCAGCCTCATCGCGGCCGAGCGGGTGGAGGGGGTGCGCGTCTTCCATGCCGGCACCCGCAGCGAGGGCACCCGGCTGCTGGCCAATGGCGGGCGCGTGCTCGGCATCACCGCGACCGGTGCCAATGTCGCGGAAGCCCGCGAGCGGGCCTATGACGCCGTCGCCCGGATCGACTGGCCGGACGGATTTTGCCGCAGCGACATCGCCTGGCGGGCGCTGGGGGCCTGATTCCACGCCTCATCGCGGCGACAGCTTCAAACTATCGCCGTGTTGGAGGGTTAAGGGCATAACCGCTCCGTTCGACGGCCCGGCCTGCCGGACCGCGCGTTCTGCCTTTAACCCGATCGGGGGACGTCGGCCGCACCGGCCGGCATCACCGTCGGCCTCGCCTCGAATGGCCCGCCATGGACACGCTGCACCACACCTTTCAGAGCCCGCCCGGCGGGACCGCCGGGGGCGAGCCCCCGGCCGAACACCGGCCGGCCGGGCCGCGCATCGCGGTGGCGCTCGGCTCGGGCGGCGCCCGCGGTCTCGCCCACATCCTGGTGCTGGAGGCGCTGGACGAGATGGGCCTGCGCCCCGTCGCCATCGCCGGCACCTCGATCGGTGCGCTGGTCGGCGCGGTCTATGCCTCAGGCGTCCCCGCGCGGGAGGTGCGCCACCTCGCGACCAGCTACCTGCGCAACCGCGGCGAGGTCATGGGGCAGCTGCTGGCGGCCCGCGTCGGGCGCATCGCCGACCTGTTCAGCGGGCGCGGCAATCCCGTGCTGATCGACGGCGAGACCTTCGTGGAGGCGATGCTGCCGCAGGTGGTGCCGGACACGTTCGAGCAGCTGCAGATTCCGCTGAAGGTGGTGGCCACCAACTACTGGGCGCGCGGCGAGGCGGTGTTCGAGCACGGCGCCGTCCGCCCCGCGGTGGCGGCCTCCATCGCCATTCCCGGCCTCATCCGCCCGGTCGCCCATGCCGGCAGGGTGCTGGTCGACGGTGGTGCGGTGAACCCGCTGCCGTTCGACCTGCTGCGGAACGCGGCCGATCTGGTGCTCGCGGTGGACATCACCGGCGGCCCGAGCGGGGAAGCCCGCGGCGTGCCCGGCGCCTTCGAGGCGATGTTCGCGACCCTGCAGATCATGGCCAGCACCATTGTGGGCGAGAAGCTGAAATCGGGCGCCCCGGACATCCTCATCCGCCCCAATGTCGATGCCTTCCGGGTGCTGGACTTCTTCCGCGCCACCGCCATCCTGAAGGCGGCCGAGCCGGTGAAGGACGAGGTGAAGCGCCGGCTGGAAGCCGCGCTCACCTGAGCGCGCCCGGACGCCCTGCATTGCCGCCGCGCGAGGAACACGGGAAATTCATCGCCGTCGCGCCCGGCTGACGCTCCGGCAGCGTCATTTCGCAGCCTTTTACGCCGTTGACGCGGGGCCGGCCGCTCGGCGAGCGTGTCGGCCCCGCCGCCAAGCCGGAGACGCCCGGTGCACCCCAGACTGCTCGCGACCGCGCTCGCCGCCGCCTTCGTCCTCGCCTCGGCCCTGCCGACGCGGGCCAATGACGACGTCCTGCGCCGCACCGCCGATCCCGCCCAGCAGGTGCTGCAGACGGTGGACTACGCCAACACCCGCTATTCCCGGCTCGACCAGATCGACACCGGCAATGTCGGCCGGCTGAAGGTGGCGTGGACCTTCTCCACCGGCGTGCTGCGCGGCCATGAAGGGGCGCCGCTGGTGGTGGACGGGGTGATGTATGTGCACACCCCGTTCCCCAATGTCGTCTACGCCCTCGACCTCGACGCGGACGGGCGCATCCTGTGGAAATACGAGCCGAAGCAGACGTCGGACGTCGCCGCCATCATGTGCTGCGACCTGGTCTATCGCGGCCTCGCCTATGCCGACGGCATGGTCTTCCTGCACCAGAACGACACCACCCTCGTCGCGCTCGATGCCAGGACCGGCGCGGTGCGCTGGAGCGTCGCCAATGGCGATCCCAGGCTCGGGGAATCCAACACCGCCACGGTGATGCCGGTAAAGGACAAAGTGATCGTCGGTATCGCGGGAGCGGAATTCGGCGCCCGCGGGCATATCAGCGCCTACAACATCAAGGACGGCTCGCTCGCCTGGCGGGCCTGGAGCACGGGGCCGGATTCCGACCTGCTGGTCGACCCGGAGAAGACCACCGAGCTAGGCCGGCCGATCGGCAAGGATTCCTCGCTCAAGAGCTGGGAAGGCGACCAGTGGAAGATCGGCGGCGGGGCCACCTGGGGCTGGTTCGCCTACGATCCGACGCTCAACCTCGTCTATTACGGCACCGCCAACCCCGCGACCTGGAATCCCTCGCAGCGGCCGGGCGACAACAAATGGTCCATGACCATCTTCGCCCGCGACGCCGACACCGGCATGGCGCGCTGGGTCTACCAGATGACGCCCCACGACCAGTGGGATTATGACGGCGTCAACGAGATGATCCTGACCGATCAGGAGATCGACGGGCATCCCACCCCGCTGCTTACCCATTTCGACCGCAACGGCTTCGCCTACACCCTCAACCGCGCCACCGGCGAGCTGCTGCGGGCGGCCCCCTTCGAGCCGACCGTGAACTGGGCCCGCGGCGTCGACCTCGACCGGGCAAGCCCCAGCTATGGCCGGCCGCTGGTCGACCCCGCCCACTCCACCGAGACCGAGGGCGAGGACGTGACCTATTCCGGCATCTGCCCCGCCGCGCTCGGCGCCAAGAACCAGCAGCCCGCGGCCTATTCGCCGCAGACACGGCTGTTCTACGTGCCGACCACCCGCATGTGCATGGATTACGAGCCGTTCCACGTCGATTACGTCGCCGGCCAGCCTTATGTCGGGGCCACGCTGACCATGTATCCCGCGCCCGGCAGCGATGGCCGCACCGGCGCGCTCACCGCGTGGGACGCGGTGGCGGGGCGGGCGGCCTGGACCGCGCCGGAACGCTTCTCGGTCTGGTCCGGGGCGCTGGCCACCGCCGGCGGCGTGGTGTTCTACGGCACGCTGGAAGGCTATCTGAAGGCCGTCGACGCCCGCACCGGACGCGAGCTGTTCCGCTTCAGGACGCCCTCGGGCATCGTCGGCAATGTGATGACCTATGCGCATCGCGGCCGGCAATATGTCGCCGTGCTTTCCGGTATCGGCGGCTGGGCCGGCATCGGGCTGGCCGCCGGCCTCACCGACCCCAATGCCGGCTCCGGCGCCGGGCAGGCCTATGGCGCGCTGACCAGCTACACCAATCTCGGCGGCCAGCTCACCGTCTTCGCCCTGCCGGATGCGCCGTGAACCCTCAGCGCCGTTCGCGGAAGAAGCCGCGCAGCAGCGCCGCCGCCTCGCTTTCGCCGAGGCCGCCATAGATTTCCGGCCGGTGGTGGCAGGTCGGCTGCGAGAAGAACCGCACGCCGCTCTCCACCGCCCCGCCCTTGGGGTCGGCGGCGGCGTAGTAGAGCCGGCGCAGCCGCGCCCAGGCGATGGCGCCCGCGCACATGGTGCAGGGCTCGAGCGTCACATAGAGATCGCAGGACGCGAGCCGGTCGGTGCCGAGCCGCGCCGCGCCCGCGCGCAGCACCAGCATTTCGGCATGGGCGGTGGGGTCGGCCAGCTCGCGTGTGCGGTTGCCATCGGCCGCCAGCACCACCCCCTCGCACACCAGCACCGCCCCGATCGGCACCTCGCCGCGTGCCGCCGCGTCGCGGGCCTGTTCCAGCGCCCGCTGCATGAAACCGGGCCCCGCCGGGCCGGGCCGCGTACCCGCTTGCGTCAAAGGCTCGCCTCGCTTCGCCGAACGTGATAGCACCGCCGACCCGATACCGGATCGCACCCCATGCCCAAAAAGCCGTCGCCCCGCAAGGACCAGAACCGCGTGCCCCGCGCCGCCCGCGCCCTCACGCCGGTCGAACCCCGCGAGGCGGAGCGGATCGCGAAGGTCATCGCCCGCGCCGGCCTCGGCTCGCGGCGCGAGATCGAGGAATGGATCACCGCCGGACGGGTGGCCGTGAACGGCGAGGTGCTGGCGAGCCCGGCCCGCACCGTGACCGCCGCGGATATCATCGAGGTGGACGGCAAGCCGCTGCCGGCCCGGGAGCGCACACGGCTGTTCATCTACCACAAGCCGCGCGGCGTGGTGACGACCAACTATGACCCCGAAGGGCGCCCCACCCTGTTCGAGATCCTGCCGGCCGGGCTGCCGCGGCTGGTCTCGGTCGGCCGGCTCGACCTCAACACCGAAGGGCTGATCCTGCTCACCAACGATGGCGGCCTCGCCCGGGTGCTGGAGCTGCCGGAAACCGGCTGGCTGCGGCGCTACCGCGTGCGCGCCAAGGGCTCGGTCACCCAGGACAAGCTCGACGCGCTGATCCAGGGCATCACGGTGGACGGCGTCCATTACGGCCCGATCGAGGCGACGATCGACCGGGTGCAGGGCGCCAATTCCTGGCTCACCCTGGCGCTGCGCGAGGGCAAGAACCGCGAGGTGCGCAACGTGCTCGGCGCGCTGGGGCTGGAGGTCAACCGGCTGATCCGGCTGTCCTACGGCCCGTTCCAGCTGGCCGAACTGCCGCAGGGCGAGGCGGAGGAGGTCCGCACCCGCGTGCTGGCCGACCAGCTCGGCCCCGAGCTGACTGCCGCCGCGGGCGCCGACTTCACCGGCCCGATCTTCGATCACGCCGCCGCCGAGGAGGCCGAGGAGGACGCCCTCGACCGGCCGGAGAAGACTGCCCCGCGCGGCAGGCCGGCCCGTGCCGCGAAGGGCGAGCCGAAACCGGCGGGCGAAGCGCCGCGCCGCAAGCCGATCTCGACGGAGCCTTCCGCCGAGAAGACCGTCAGCGCCGGCATCCTCGCCGACCGCCGGGGCCGCAAGGTGCTGGTGCAGCGCGTGCGCTCCAACGAGCCCGCGCCCGTGCCGGAGGAGCCCCGCCGGGCGCCGCGCCGCGAGGCCGATGACGGCCGTTCCGCCCGCCCCCGCGCCGCGCGCGCCGACCGCAGCGAAGGCGGCGAGCGCACCTTCCGCCCGCGTCCGGCCCGGCCCGAGGGCGAGGCGAGCGACCGGCCGTTCCGCGAGCGTACTCCGCGCCCGGAGCAGGGCGAGCGCCCCTTCCGCCCCCGCACCCCGCGTCCTGAGGGCGCAGAGGGAGAACGGCCGTTCCGTGCCCGTGGCCCGCGCCGCGAGGGCGAGGCGGCCGACCGCCCGTTCCGCGAGCGCGCCCCGCGCCCGGAGCAGGGCGAACGCCCCTTCCGCCCCCGCACCCCGCGTCCTGAAGGCACTGAGGGTGAACGGCCGTTCCGTGCCCGTGGCCCCCGCCGCGAGGGCGAGGCGGCCGACCGCCCGTTCCGCGAACGCGCCCCGCGCCCGGAGCAGGGCGAGCGTAATTTCCGCCCCCGCACCCAGCGTCCCGAGGGCACTGAGGGCGAGCGGCCGTTCCGCGAGCGCGCCCCGCGCCCGGAGCAGGGCGAACGCCCCTTCCGCCCCCGCACCCCGCGTCCTGAAGGCACTGAGGGCGAGCGCCCCTTCCGCGCCCGTGGCCCGCGCCGCGAGGGCGAGGCGGCCGACCGCCCGTTCCGCGAGCGCGCCCCGCGCCCGGAGCAGGGCGAACGCCCCTTCCGCCCCCGCACCCCGCGTCCCGAGGGCGCCGAGGGTGAACGGCCGTCGCGGCCGCGCCCGCAGGGAGCCGGCAGCGGCCGGCCCTATAGCGGCCGTGTGAAATCCGAACAGTCGCGGTTCGGCGGGAAAAACGCCGGTGGCAAGGGCTCCGACGGCAAGGGTTTCGCCGGCAAGGGCGCCGGTGGCAAGCCTTCCGGCGGGCGCCCGGCCGGCAAGGGGCCGGGGCCGCGCCCCGGTGGTTCCGGCAAGGGGCCCGGCCGTCCCGGCGGGTCGGGGCCGCGCGGCCCACGCCCGCCGCGCGGCTGATCGGGACGTCGCGCCATGCGCATCGTCGGCGGCCGCTTCCGGGGCCGCACCCTCAGGACGCCGTCCTCCCAGGCCACCCGCCCCACCACGGACCGGCTGCGGGAGGCGATCTTCAACGTGCTGGCGCACGCCTATGGCGACGCCGCCACCGACGCCAAGGTGCTGGACCTGTTCGCCGGCACCGGCGCCCTGGGGCTGGAGGCGATCTCGCGCGGGGCGGCCTTCGCCATCTTCGTCGAGGAGGCGGCCGAGCCGCGCGGGCTGATCCGCGCCAATGTCGAGGCGCTGGGGCTGGGCGGCATCACCCGCATCTTCCGGCGCGACGCCACGCGGCTGGGCGAGGCCATGGCGGGGGATGCCTTCGACCTCGTGTTCTGCGACCCACCCTATGGCAAGGGCCTCGCCGAGGCCGCGCTGGCGGGGGCGCTGGCCGGGCGCTGGCTCGCCCCGGCGGCGCTGGTGGTGGTGGAAGAGGCGGCCGAGCCCGGCTTCGTCACCCCGGACGGCTTCGAGGAGCTGGAACGCCGCCGCTACGACGCCACCGAGGTGACCTTCCTGCGGGCGCCCGGCTGAGGCGCCCGATCCGCCTCAGGCCACCTCCTCGACGGCGGCGAGGATGCGCTCGATGTCTTCCGGCCGCGACAGCCGGTGGTCGCCGTCCTTCACCAGCGTCAGCACCACATCGTCTTCGGCGAGGCAGCTCACCAGCCGCAGCGCGTGCTGCCACGGCACGTCCGGGTCCGCCACGCCCTGGAGGATCCGCACCGGGCAGCCCACCGCGAAAGGGGCGCCGAGCACGAGGTTGCGGCGGCCGTCCTCGATCAGCCCGCGGGTGATGACCATGCCCGGCCCATATTCTGAGGGCCGCACCCAGCGGCCCTCCTGCATCAGCGTGGCGCGCACCTCCTCCGGCATCGCCTTCCACATCAGCTCCTCGGTGAAGTCCGGCGCCGGGGCGATCAGCACCAGCGCGCCCAGCTTCGCCTGTGCCTGCGGTCCCCGCGCGGCGAGCGCCCGCGCCAGCAGCAGCGCGATCCAGCCGCCCATCGAGGAACCCACCACCACCTGCGGCCGGGTGCAGACGGTGTCGAACACCGCCAGCGCCTCCTCCGCCCAGCGCGAAAGGGTGCCCTGCTCGAAATCGCCGCCGGATTCGCCGTGGCCGGAATAGTCGAAGCGCACGACGCGCCGGCCCTGCGCGGCGCCCCAGGCGTCGAGCGCCACCGCCTTGGTGCCGCGCATGTCGGAGAGGAAGCCGCCGCACCACAGCAGCCCCGGCCGGTCGGCACTACCGTCTCGAACCCGCACGGCGATGGCGCGGGCGTCGTCGCCGACGGAGAGAAACTGGGGAAGATCGGCATCCATGGCGGCTGTCCAGGCTGGCGGGGACGGGAGGGTGGAAGGGAGAACCGGCGATTCGACCGCTTCCTGCGTTCGACCTCTCCTTGCTAGAGCACCGGCGGGGCGGACGGCAACGCGGGCGGGGTCCTGCCACGGCTTTCACCGCAACGGCGAAGGTCCCGCGCCGCGATGATCCGGCAGCGGCCCCCGCCGGGGGACCGAGGGAGGCCGTTTGCGGGACCGATGCCCTTGAACAAGGCAGCCCGCATGCCCAGTTGCTGCGACGCAGCGCATGCGTTCGGCTTAGCAGCACGTCATCCCGTTGACTTCTGCGAGGTTTGTCACGATGTTCTGCAACCGTTTCACGGTCCGGAATGTCGGCCTGCCCGCCGGGCGCCGCCCGGGCGTGGAGCGGATCGTCGAAACATCAGAGGAGTTGACCACCATTCGTCGCCCCATGAGACCCGTTGCGCCGGAAAAGGATGGCCCGCGCGTCAACGAAGACATCCGCATTCGTGAAGTCCAGCTCATTGACCAGGATGGGCAGAACCGCGGCGTCGTGCTGACCCGCGATGCCATCGCCATGGCCCAGGACGCTGGCCTCGACCTCGTCGAGATCGCCCCCAATTCGACGCCGCCTGTCTGCAAGATCCTCGACTATGGCCGGTTCAAGTACCAGAACCAGAAGAAGGCCAACGAGGCGCGCAAGAAGCAGCACATCGTCGAGATCAAGGAAATCAAGCTGCGCCCCGGCATCGACACGCACGACTACGACGTGAAGATGAAGGCGATCCACCGCTTCTTCGAGGACGGCGACAAGGTGAAGGTCACGCTTCGCTTCCGCGGTCGCGAAATGGCGCATCAGGAACTCGGCTACAAGCTCCTGAACAAGGTGCGCGACGAGCTGACGACCATCGCCAAGGTGGAATCCGAGCCGCAGCTCGAAGGCCGCCAGATGATCATGGTTCTCGCCCCGCGCTGAGCCGGGCGGGGCCTGCCCTCACCACCGCGATGCCTCGCCGTGCGGCCACCCGGCCGCGCGGGCGAAGCCGTTTGCGCCGTGCGTTGGCTGGCATTGGCAACCGCCGGCCCCCGGCGAGGCCGGTCCCGCGCCGCAAGAGCTGCAGCCTCGCGGCTCCTGCAGCCCCATCGTGCCGGGATCAGTCGGGGTAGTTGCCGTTCTCGCCGAGCACGGCTCCCGCGAGATAGAGCGAGCCGCAGATCAGCACCCGGGGCACCGGCGGCGCGGGAAAGCTGGCGAGGCCCTCCAGCGCGGCGGCGACGCTGGGGGCGACCGAGGCGGTGATACCCTGCGCCCGCGCGGCGGCGGCCACCATCTCCGGCGGCTGGCCCTTGTGCTCGCCGGGTACCGGCACCGCCACCAGCTCGCGCGTCAGCCCGGCGAACGGGGCGAGAAAGCCCCCCGCGTCCTTGGTGCCGAGCATGCCCACCACCATCACCAGCGGGCGCGGCGCGCGGTCCTCGATATCGGCGAGGGCGGCGGCGAGCGCCTGGCCGCCCGCCGCGTTGTGGCCGCCGTCCAGCCAGACGTCGACCCCCTCCGGCGCCCGCGCCACCAGCGGGCCGGGGCCGAGCCGCTGCAGCCGCGCCGGCCATTCCGCCGCGCGCATGCCCGCCTCATAGGCCGCGGCCGGCAGCTTGAGCCCCGCCGCGCGCAGGGCGGCGACCGCCAGCCCGGCATTCTCGATCTGGTGTCCGCCGACGAGGCGCGGCAGCGGCAGGTCGACCAGCCCCATCTCGTCGGCGACCACCAGCCGGCCGCCTTCCTCGAAGGCCTGGAACTGCTCGCCGGCGATGTGGAGCGGCACCCCGAGCCGGGCCGCCCGGCGCTCGATCGCGCGCAGCGCCTCGCGCGGCTGACGGGCGATCACGGCGGGCGCGCCGGCCTTGAGGATGCCGGCTTTCTCGCCCGCGATCGCCTCCACCGTCTCGCCGAGGAATTCGACGTGGTCGATCGACACCGGGGTGATGACGGTGGCCAGCGGCCGCTCCACCACATTGGTGGCGTCGAGCCGGCCGCCAAGGCCGACCTCCAGCAGCAGGATGTCGGCCGGCTCCTCGGCGAAGAGCTGGAAGGCGGCGGCGGTGGTGATCTCGAAGAAGGTGATGGGCGCGCCGTCATTGGCCTGCTCGGCCTGCGCCAGCGCCCCGGCGAGGCGCGCTTCCTCCACCAGCCTGCCGGCGAGGCGGATGCGCTCGTTGAAGCGCACCAGATGGGGCGAGGTGTAGACATGCACCTTCAGCCCCGCCGCTTCCAGCACGGCGCGCATGAAGGCGACGGTCGAGCCCTTGCCGTTGGTGCCGGCGACATGGATCACCGGCGGCAACCGCCGCTCGGGATGGCCGAGCCGCTCCAGCACCCGCCACATCCGCTCCAGCGAGAGATCGATCAGCTTGGGGTGCAGGGCGAGCAGGCGCTCGAGGATGAGATCGGAGGTGATGCCTCCCGGGGTGAGGGCGGCCGGCCCGGCACCGCGACCCGAGGGGCCGTGTTCGGCGGCGTGCGCGCCCATCGCTGGCTCCCGAGGCTCAGGCCGTGGCGGGCGCGGCCGGGGCCGGCTCGGCAGGGACGGCAGCCACGGCCGGCGCGGCCACGGTCTCGCGCCGCGGCGCCCGCATCATCAGCCGGCACAGCCGGGCGAGGGTGTCGCGCATGTCGTGACGGTGCACCACCAGGTCCACCATGCCGTGGTCCCGCAGATATTCGGCGCGCTGGAAACCTTCCGGCAGCTTCTCGCGGATGGTCTGCTCGATCACGCGGGGGCCGGCGAAGCCGATCAGCGCGCCCGGCTCGGCGATCTGCACGTCGCCCAGCATGGCGTAGGAGGCGGTGACGCCGCCGGTGGTGGGGTTGGTCAGCACCACGATATAGGGCAGGCGCGCCTCGCGCAGCTCCTGGATGGCGCAGGTGGTGCGCGGCATCTGCATCAGCGAGAGGATGCCTTCCTGCATCCGGGCGCCGCCCGAGGAGCAGAACATGATGAAGGGCGTGCCACGTGAGGCGGCCGTCTCCAGCCCGGTCACGATGGCCTCGCCGGCCGCCATGCCGAGCGAGCCGCCCATGAAGCCGAAATCCTGCACGCCGATGGTGACGGCGAGGCCGTCGAGCTTGCCGAAGCCGACCTTCACCGCATCCTGCGCCCCGGTCTTGGCGCGGGCGTCCTTCAGCCGGTCGACATAGCGCTTCTCGTCACGGAACTTCAGCGGGTCGGCGGCCACGGCGGGCAGCGCGACGTCGATCCACTTGCCGCCGTCGAACACCGAGCGCAGCCGCGACATCGGGTCCATCCGCATGTGGACGCCGGAACCCGGCACCACGAAGAGATTGGCCTCGAGGTCCTTGTGGAACACCATCTGCCCGGTCTCCGGGCATTTCACCCAGAGATTCTCCGGCACTTCGCGCCGGCTCAGGAAGCTGTTGATCTTCGGGCGGACGACGTTCGAGATCCAGTTCAACGGGGCGGCTCCAGGCTGATCCGGCTTCCATGTAATGCCGTTGTGCGGCGAACGAAAGGCCGAAGGCACGCCACCGCCGAGGCGGGCGCGGGCCGGCGTCCGGCATCACCCCGCGGGGCGGCGAGAGGTTCTGTCCACAACGCGGCTTGCCGTCGCGAGGCCCCGCGCAGGCGGCGCGGGGCAGGCGGCTATTCCGCCGCCTGCCGGGCGACGCCGCGCACCGCCGCGGCCAGCGAGGCGACGAGGCCGGTGACGGCGCCCACCGTCTCCGCCGTGGCATGGCCCTCGGCGTCGAGGCTGCGGCGCACCGCATCGACCAGCGCCGAGCCGACGACCACGCCGTCGGCGCCGGCGGCGATGGCGGCCGCCTGTTCGGGCGTGCGCACGCCGAAGCCGACCGCGACCGGCAGGCCGGTGTGGGACTTGATGCGCGCCACCGCGCCCGCCACCGCGTCCGGGTCCGGCGCGGCCGAGCCGGTGATGCCGTTGATCGAGACGTAGTAGACGAAGCCCGCGGTGTTGGTGAGCACCGCCGGCAGGCGCCTGTCGTCGGTGGTGGGGGTGGCGAGGCGGATGAAGTCGAGCCCGGCGGCGAGCGCGGGCAGGCACAGCTCGCCATCCTCCTCCGGCGGCAGGTCGACGACGATCAGCCCGTCCACCCCGGCGGCCTTGGCGTCCTCGAGGAAGCGCGGCACGCCGTAGATGTAGATCGGGTTGTAGTAGCCCATCAGCACGACCGGCGTCGCCGCGTCGCTCTCGCGGAAGGCGCGGACCATGGCGATGGTCTTGGCCAGGGTCTGGCCGCCCTTCAGCGCGCGCAGCCCGCCGGCCTGGATCGCCGGGCCGTCGGCCATCGGGTCGGTAAAGGGCACGCCCAGCTCGATGATGTCCGCCCCCGCCCCCGGCAGGGCGGCGAGGATGGCCTGCGAGGTGGCGAGGTCGGGATCGCCGGCGGTGACGAAGGTGACGAGGGCGGCGCGGCCCTCCTGCGCGCAGGCGCGGAAGCGGGCGTCGAGGCGGGTCGGGAGACGGGATGTCATGGTCGGGCTCACAGGCGGCTGCCGAGGATCTCGGCGACCTGGGGAATGTCCTTGTCGCCGCGGCCGGACAGGTTGACCACCATCAGGTGGTCGGCGGGCAGGGTCGGGGCGATCTCGATCACCTTGGCGATGGCGTGGGCCGGCTCCAGCGCCGGGATGATGCCCTCCAGCTTCGAGAGCAGCTGGAACGCGGCCAGCGCCTCCTCGTCGGTGGCGGAGATGTAGTTCACCCGGCCGATGTCGTGCAGCCAGGAATGCTCCGGCCCGATGCCGGGATAGTCGAGCCCGGCGGAGATGGAGTGCGCCTCGGCGATCTGGCCGTCATCGTCCATCAGCAGATAGGTACGGTTGCCGTGCAGCACGCCGGGGCGGCCGCCGGTCAGCGAGGCGGCGTGCAGGCCGGAGGCGATGCCGTGGCCGGCGGCCTCGACGCCGTAGATCGCTACCGAGGGATCGTCGAGGAAGGGGTGGAACAGGCCCATGGCGTTGGAGCCGCCGCCGATGCAGGCGATCAGGCTGTCCGGCAGGCGGCCTTCGGCTTCCAGCATCTGGGCCCGGGTCTCGATGCCGATGATCGACTGGAAGTCGCGCACCATGCCGGGATAGGGGTGCGGCCCGGCGACGGTGCCGATGCAGTAGAAGGTGTCGCGCACATTGGTCACCCAGTCGCGCAGCGCCTCGTTCATGGCGTCCTTGAGCGTCTTGGAGCCGGACTGCACCGGCACCACCTCGGCGCCCAGCATCTTCATGCGGAACACGTTCGGCGCCTGCCGGGCGACGTCCACCGCGCCCATATAGACCACGCACTGCAGGCCGTAGCGGGCGCAGAGCGTGGCGGTGGCGACGCCGTGCTGGCCCGCGCCGGTCTCGGCGATGATCCGCTTCTTGCCCATGCGGCGGGCGAGCAGGATCTGGCCGAGGACGTTGTTCACCTTGTGGGAGCCGGTGTGGTTCAGCTCCTCGCGCTTCAGGTAGATCTTCGCGCCGCCGAGATGCTCGGTGAGGCGCTCGGCGAAATAGAGCGGGCTCGGCCGGCCGACATAGTGCTTCAGCCCCTCCTCCATCTCCGCCTTGTAGGAGGGATCGGCGCAGGCCGCGCGGTAGGCGGCCTCCAGCTCGAGAATGTTGGGCATGAGCGTTTCGGCGACGAAACGGCCGCCGAAGATGCCGAAATGCCCGTTCTCGTCGGGGCCGGTGCGGAAGGAGTTGGGTGCGTTCACGGCGCTTCACTCGTCTCGTTGGCGGCGACGCCGGCGGCGACGCGCTCTCGGAAATCTGGCGGCGGGCGCGTGGCCGTCGCCGGGGCGGCAGACTGCCGGGCCTCGGCCCGCGCGGCTTGCACGAAAGCGACGATCCGGGCCGGGTCCTTCACGCCGGGCGCGCTTTCCACGCCGGAAGACACGTCGACGCCCGGGGCGCGGGTGAGGCGCAGCGCCTCGCCCACATTCTCCGGCGTCAGCCCCCCTGACAACATGAAGGACTCGGCCCCGTCAAGCGAGGCAAGGCCGGCGGGGGCGAAATCGGCGATCAGGTTCCAGTCGAAGGCCAGCCCGTTGCCGCCGGGCAGCACGGCGCCCTTCGGCGGCTTGGCATCGAGCAGCAGGCGATCCGCCACCCCGGCGAAGGCGCGGGCGGCGGCGACGTCCTCGGGACCGGCGATGCCGACCGCCTTCATCACCGGCCGGCCGAAGCGGGCGCGGATCTGCGCCACCCGCGCGGGCGTCTCGCGGCCGTGAAGCTGGAGCAGGTCGGGGCGCACCGCCTCCACGATGGCGGCGAGGGTGTCGTCGTCGGCATCGACCGTCAGCGCGGTGACGAGGGCCTTGCCGCGGGCATGGCCGGCGAGCGGAGCGGCCTCGGCGAGGGAGAGGTGGCGCGGGCTGCGCGGGAAGAACACGAGGCCGACCAGATCCGCCCCGGCGCCGAGCGCGGCGTCGAGCGTATCGAGGGTCTTCAACCCGCAGATCTTGATGTCGAGCGGCACGGCGCGTCCCCATCTCCCGGCCGGCAAACCGGAACGGGAGGACCTAGCATGAATCCGGATACGTCGCGAGGCGGCCACCGGATGTGCCCGGCCGCACCTTGCATCTGCCGTCCGCCCGCCTCAACCTACGCGGGGCGGGCTCTCCCGCGGCGCCGTCAGCGCCCGGCGCAGGAACTCTTCCAGCCGCAGCGTCGCCGGCTGTTCGGAAGCCGGGTTGCGCAGCAGGCACATCTCCAGCGGCCGCAGCGGCGGCAGCCCTTCCGCCTCGCCGATCACCACCAGCCCCGGCGGCACGCTGCAGGCGGCGAGCGCCACCACCGCGAGGCCGGCCTCCACCACCGCGGTGACGCCGATCAGCGAGCCGCTGGAACAGACGCAGCGATAGGCCCGGCCCGCCTCGCCCAGCGCGTCCACCACATGGATGCGGGCGCCGCAGCCCGGCTCGAACAGCGCCACCGGCAGCGGGTCCTGCGCCCAGGCGACATGGTGCGGCGAGGCCGCCCAGACCAGGGGCTCCAGCCGCAGCACCTCGAATTCCTGCCGGGGCACCCGGGTCACGATGGCGAGATCGAGCCGGCCCTCCGCCATGGCCGGGTTGAGGTGGCCCGAGGGCTCGCACATCACCTCCAGCGTCACCCGCGGATGCTCGGCGGCGAAGCGCGCCAGCGCCGGCGGCAGCAGCGAGGCGGCATAGTCGTCCGGCACGCCGAGCCGGACGCAGCCGGTCTCTTCCGGCCGGGAGACAGCGGCGAGGGCTTCCTCCGAGAGTTTCAGCAGCCGGCGGGCATAGACGAGGAAATCGGCCCCGGCCGGGGTCGGCACCACGCTGCGCGGCAGCCGCACCAGAAGCGGCCGGCCGACGCTCTGCTCCAGCCGCTGCATCTGCATGCTGACGGCCGACTGGCTGCGGCCGACCCGCGGCGCGGCATTGGAGAGGGTGCCGCTGTCGACGACGGCGACGAAGGTGCGCAGAAGATCGAGATCGAGCGGCGGCATGATGCCATCAGCTTAGCAGGACGATCCTCTGAAATATATTCGTTTGTCTGAAAGCCGGACCGACCCGAGGATCGCGCCTCCTCCGCTGGAATCCTGCCATGCGCGCCTCCTCCTCCGGCCTGCCCGCCGCCGCCTCGCGTTCCGGCCCGACGACCGCCGCCCGGCCGGGCCGGGGCGCGCCCGGGCTCCAGCTCGCCCTCGCCATGGCCATCGCCGGCACCGTCGGGGCGTTCGTCACCGAAGCCGGGCTCGACCCGGTGCGCACGGTGTTCTGGCGCTGCGTCTTCGGCAGCCTCTTCCTGGGGGCGTGGAGCCTCTGGCGCGGGCATCTGCGCCCGGAGCGGCTGCAGCGGCGTGATCTGGCGCGGGCGGTGGCCGCGGGCGTCTGCACGGTGCTGACCTGGACCGCGTTCTTCGCCGCCATCCGGCTCACCAGCATCGCCACCGCGACCATCGTCTATCACATCCAGCCCTTCTTCGTGGTCCTGCTCGGCTGGGCGCTGCTGCGCGAGCGCATCACCGCGGCGCAGCTCGGCTGGATGGCGGTCGCCTTTCTCGGCGTCGCGCTGGCGAGCGGCCTTGCCGGAAGCTGGGGCAGGCCCTCCGCCGCCATCGGCGCGGAGACGTCGTCGCGCTGGACGCTGGGCATCGGCGTCGCGCTGGCCGGGGCGGCGCTCTATGCCGCCGGCACGCTGCTCGCCAAGGGGCTGGGCCGGCAGCCGGCGGAGGTGACGGCGCTGTGCCAGACCCTGACCGGCATCGTGATGCTGGCCCCCTTCGCGGACTGGTCGCTGCCCATCGCCCCGGCGGCGTGGCCCTGGCTGGTCGGCATCGGCGTGCTGCACAGCGGGGTCGCCTATGTGCTGATGTACGGCGCCTATCCCCGGCTCACGACCCCGGCCATCGCCCTGCTCACCTTCGTCTACCCGCTGGTGGCCATCGCGGTGGACTGGCTGGTCTACGCTCACCCGCTCGGGCCGGCACAGGGCGCCGGCCTCGCGCTGATCGCGGCCGGCACGCTGGGCGGACGGCTCGGCTGGCGGTTGCCGCTGCGCAGGCGCCCGGCGGCGTGAACCGGCGGCGCAGGGGAGCGTTGCCGAATACGCGCTTCCTCAACGACAATCGGCGTGTTAGACACCGGTAACTGTGAAATTCAATATTTCACGCCTTTTTGCTGATGTTTGCCGCCCTGTCGTTGCGGCCCACCGGAGACCGTCCATGCGCCTGTCGCGCCGCCTCGTCCTCGCCGCCGCCCTCGCCCCGCTGCTGGCGGGCGCCCTTCCCGGCGCCCCGGCCCGCGCCGAGGAGCCGAATTCCATCCTCAACGCCTCCTATGACGTGGCACGCGAGGTGTTCGAGGCGATCAACAAGCAGTTCGTGCCGGCCTACAAGGCGAAGACCGGCAAGGAGATCACCGTCAACCAGAGCCATGCCGGCACCTCCAAGCAGGCCCGCTCCATCGTCGAGGGCCTGGAGGCCGACGTGGTGACCTTCAACCAGGTCACCGACATCACCTTCCTCGTCGACAAGGGCTTCGTCGCCAAGGACTGGCAGGGCCGGCTGCCCAATGCCTCCTCGCCCTGGTATTCCTTCCCCGCCTTCCTCGTCCGCAAGGGCAACCCGAAGGGCGTGAAGAACTGGGACGATCTCGTCCGCGACGACGTCAAGCTGGTGTTCCCCAACCCCAAGACCTCCGGCAACGCCCGCTACACCTATCTCGCCGCCTATGCCTTCGCGCTCGAGAAGTTCAACGGCGACAAGGCCCAGGCCGACGCCTTCGCCAAGAAGCTGCTGGCCAATGTCGTGGTGTTCGACACCGGCGGGCGCGCCGCCACCACCACCTTCGTCGAGCGCGAGCAGGGCGATGTGCTCATCACCTTCGAGGCCGAGGTGCTCGGCGTGCGCGACGCCTACAAGGACCGTGGCTTCGAGGTGGTGGTGCCGCCGGTGAGCCTGCTGGCCGAATTCCCCGCCACGGTGGTCGACAAGGTGGCGGACAAGCGCGGCTCGCGGCAGATCGCCACCGACTACCTCACCTATCTCTATTCGCCGGAGGGCCAGACGATCGCCGCCACCTTCAACAACCGCGTCGTCGACCCCAAGGTGGCCGAGGCGTTCAAGGGCAAGTTCGCCCCGGTCCGCCTGCTGAAGGTGGAAGACGTGTTCGGCGGCTGGGCCAACGTCCAGAAGGAGCACTTCGCCTCCGGCGGCAAGCTCGACACCCTGTTCGTCGCCCCGTGAGGCCGGGGGCGGGGCACCCCGCCCCGGGTTTGCGCCGTCTCCGGCCCGCGCGGCTGGACATTCGCGCCGGAGTGCGGCGATGGCCGGGGGCGTGTCCCGGCCATCGCCGGCAAGCTAAGGAGGCTCCGTGAGCCGCGTCATACCGGGCTTTCCGCTCTCCCTCGGCCTCACGGTGCTGTATCTCAGCCTGATCGTGCTGCTGCCGCTCGGCGCGCTGGTCTGGCAGGCGCTCGGCATCGGGCTGGAGCGCTATCTCGCCATCATGAGCGGCGCCCGCACGCTTGCCGCCTTCCAGGTCACGCTGTCCACCGCCGCCGCCGCGACCGCGTTCAACGCGGTGTACGGCCTCGCGCTGGCCTGGGTGCTGGTGCGCTACGAGTTTCCCGGCAAGCGCCTGCTGGACGCGCTGGTCGACGTGCCCTTCGCGCTCCCCACCGCGGTGGCCGGCCTCGCCCTTTCCGCCCTGTTCGCCAAGAACGGCTGGTTCGGCGCGCCGCTGGCGCAGATCGGGGTGCAGGTCGCCTACACCCCCCTCGGCATCGCCTGCGCCATGGCCTTCACCAGCCTGCCCTTCGTGGTCCGCACGGTGCAGCCGGTGCTGGAGGACCTTGCCGCCGATGTCGAGGAAGCCGCCGCCACCCTCGGCGCCTCGGACGGCCGCATCTTTCGGAAAGTGATCTTCCCCGCCCTACTGCCGGCTTTCGTCACCGGCTCGGCGCTCGGCTTCGCCCGCTCGCTCGGCGAGTTCGGCGCCATCATCTTCATCGCCGGCAACCTGCCGCTGAAGACCGAGGTGGTGTCGCTGCTCACCTTCATCCGCATCGAGGAATATGATTACCCCGCCGCCGCCGCCATCGCCGCGACGCTGCTCGGCCTCGCTTTCCTGCTGCTGATGCTGGTCAATCTGGTCCAGCTCTGGCAGCAGCGCCGGATGGGGACCGCGTCATGAGCGCCAACGGGGTGAAGCCGGCCGGCCCCTCGGGGGCCCGCCGGGTCGGCGACGGCCCGCTCGCCCGCGCCCTGCTGCTCGGCCTGGTGCTGGCCGGCACGCTGCTGGTGCTGGTGGCTCCGCTCGCCGCCATCTTCCACGAGGCGTTCCGCCATGGCTGGGCGGCCTATGCCGCCTCCTTCGCCGCGCCCGACACGCGCTACGCCATCGGGCTGACGCTTCTCACCGCGCTGGTGGTGGTGCCGGTGAATGTCGGCTTCGGCATCGCCGCCGCCTGGGCCATCGCCAAGTTCCGCTTTCCCGGCCGCGCCCTGCTGCTGGCGCTGGTGGAGCTGCCGTTCTCGATCTCGCCGATCATCGCCGGCGTCGCCTATCTCTTCGTCTATGGCGGCCAGGGCCTGCTCGGCCCGTTCCTCGAGGCCCACGACATCAGGATCATGTTCGCCGTGCCCGCCATCATCCTGGCGAGCCTGTTCGTCACCGCGCCCTTCGTGGCGCGCGAGCTGGTGCCGCTGATGCTGGCCCAGGGCTCGGAGGAGGAGGAGGCGGCGGTCACGCTGGGCGCGGGCGGCTGGCGCATCCTGCGGCTCGTCACCCTGCCCAATGTCCGCTTCGCCCTGCTCTACGGCGCCGCCTTGTGCAATGCGCGGGTGATGGGCGAGTTCGGCGCGGTCTCGGTGGTGTCGGGCAACATACGCGGCCAGACCAACACCCTGCCGCTGCAGATCGAGCTGCTCTACCAGGACAACAACGCGGTCGCGGCCTTCGCGGTCGCGACCCTGCTGACGCTGGTCGCGCTGGTGACGCTGGTGGCCAAGGCGGTCATCGAGCGTCTCGACGCCCGCGCGGTAAGGCGCGCCGGCCGGGCCGGGCACTGAACGGGCGCAAGGGGAGCCGACGCCGCCTCAGCCTTCCTTGAGCCCCCGCCACACCAGCTCGGCGGCGGCGAGGTCCTCGATCGCGGACCCCACCGACTTGAACAGGGTGATCTCGTCCGGCGTGCCGCGCCCCCGGGCCCGGCCGCCGGCCAGCTCGAACAGGTCGCCCTGCACCGCCTCCGGCGTCAGAACCCCGGTCGCGAGCGGCACCACGATGTCGCCGGCTTCCTTGAAGGCGCCGCCGCGGGTGTCGACATAGACCCGGGCGCGGCGGATCGCCTCATCGTCGGCCTCCCGCATGGTCGGGGTAAAGCCGCCGACGAGGTCGACATGCTGCCCCGGCGCCAGCCAGCGGCCCTCCACCAGCGGCTCCGCCGACAGCGTGCAGCAGGACACGATGTCCGCCCCGGCGACCGCCTCGGCGCGGGAGGCGGCGACGGCGGCGTCGAACCCCTCGCCGCGCAGCAGCGTCGCCACCGCCTCGGCGCGGGCCGGGGTGCGATTCCAGATGCGGACCTGCGTGATGGGGCGGACGCTGGCATGGGCGCGGGCGAGATAGGGCGCCAGCGCCCCGGCGCCGAGGATGGCGAGCCGGGTGGCGTCCGGCCGCGCCAGCCAGCGGGCGGCGAGGGCGGAGGCCGCGGCGGTGCGCCACAGCGTCAGCGCGCGGCCGTCGAGCACGGCCAGCGGTTGCCCGGTCGCGGCGGAGTTCAGCACATAGAGCCCGTTGACGCTGTCGAGCCCGCGGGCGCCGTTGCCGGGGAAGACGGTGACGAGCTTGGTGCCGAGCACGTCGTCCTCGCCGCCGCCGGCGGTCCAGGCCGGCATCAGCAGCAGCGCCGCCTCGCCCTCGGGCCGCTCGATACCGTGGTGGTGGCGCACCGGCACCACGATGGGACGGCGGAACGCCGCCTCCAGAGCCTCGACCAGGGCGGGAAAGGTCAGGCGCGCGGCGATCTCCGCCGCGCCGACGAAACGAAGCTCGCCCATGACGCTCAGGCCGCGCTGCGGCGGTCGGTCAGCGCGACGCGGGAGGCGCCGGGGGCGGGCAGGCCGCGCGCCGCCGCCGGGGCGGGGGCGCTGGCGGCCATCATCTCGCGCAGCTCGGCGGCCTGGGCTGCCGCCTGCCGGGCTTCGCGGCGGGCCTGCCGCGCCGCCTTGCGGAAGCGCGCCTGGCGCAGCCACACCGCGACACCGCCCAGCACCACGCCGAGGATGACGCTGGCGAACACCAGCAGGAACAGCGGCACCGCCACCGCGATGGTCTCGCCGCCGAAGGGGTCGAGATTGAGGGTCACCGGCTGCCGGTTCGCGACCGACAGCAGAACCGCGATCAGCGACAGCGGGAGGACGATGAGGACGAGTCCGATCCGACGCAGCACGCCGCACTCCTTGGATACTGGCCCGGATACCCGCCCGGGCGGGGTTGGTGGCCCGGGCGCCGGGCTATTCGAGATCGAGGCCGTCGTTGAGGCGCTCGCGCATTTCCTTGCCCGTCTTGAAATAGGGCACGGCCTTGCCGTCAACCGCGACATGTTCGCCCGTGCGCGGATTGCGCCCGGTGCGCGCGGGCCGGCTCTTCACCGAAAACGCCCCGAAGCCCCGCAGTTCCACCCGGTCGCCGCGCGCCAGCGCCGCAACGATCTCGTCGAGAATCGCGTTCACGATGTTCTCGACGTCGCGCTGGTAGAGATGCGGATTGGCCTCGGCGATCCGCTGGACCAGTTCAGACTTGATCATCGATGCCCCGTCCCCTCCTCGCAACGAAAAGTGCTATGTATTTCAAATACTTACGCTGGGGTTTAGTCACCCGAGCGAGGGTGCCAGAGGGCCAGCAGACCGTCAAGGCGCGACGTTGCCGCGACGTCGCCGGCGGCATTCACGAAACGGGCCAGCCCGCCGAGGCCCAGCGCGTCGAGCCACGCCCCGGCGCCGACATGAAGCCAGCCGAACTCGTCGCCGGGACGGCCGGTGTGCCAGTCACGCACCCGCAGCTTGTCCGAAACCCCCTTGGTCTTGGCAAGCCAGGCCCGCGCCGTGCGCTCGTCGCCGAGTTCGTCGACGAGATGCATCGGCAGGGCCTGATGCGCGGTGAAGACCCGCCCGTCCGCCGCGGCGTCGAGCTCGGCGCCCTGGAGGCCGCGGCGCTCGGCGACCAGACCCTTGAACCAGGCGTAGCTGTCGGCCACCAGTGATTCCACCGCCCGCCGCGCCTCCGGGCTGGTGGGGGTGAAGCCGTTCGGCGCCGCCTTGAGCGGGCTCGACTTGATCTCCTCCAGCTCGACGCCGACGGTCTTCATCAGCCCGGTGATGTTGGGATACTGGAACAGCACGCCGATGGAGCCGACCAGCGCGTTGCGCGGGGCGACGATGTGCTCGGTGCCGAGCGCGGCGATATAGGCGCCGGAGGCCGCCATGCCCTCCACCACCGCGACCACCGGCTTGCGGGCGTTCAGCCGGCGCAGCGCGTCGTAGAGCGCCTGCGAGCCCACAACCGTGCCGCCGGGGCTGTCGATCGAGATGATCACCGCCTCGGCGCCGGATTTGCCGATGTCCTCCAGCATCTCCACCCGCTCGCGTTCGCTGCGGATGGTGCCGCCGATGGTGACGCGGGCGACATGGGGAGCCGATTTCGGGTCGAACCCGCCGCTCCACCAGTTCGCCACGGCGGCCAGAACGCCGACCAGCAGGACGACGCCCAGCGTGCGCCAGAACACGAGCTTGCGCCGCAGGCGCCGCCTGTCGATGAGCTGGTCGACCTCCAGCGCGGGGTTGCCGAGCGCCATGCGCGCCCTCCTTCTCAAAACCGGAGGCGGACTTAATAGGCTCCCGCGTTCCGGCGCAACCTTCTCGGCAGGAAAAGCCCGCGGCCTCGACCGTGGCGGGGGCTAGCCGCCGTGCCGCTCCAGGAAGGCCTCGGGCCCCAGCGTGCGGAAATCCGCCAGCGCCGCCCGCAGCCGGGCGTGGTCCCAGTCCCACCACGCCAGCGCCTGCAGCCGTTCGGCGATGGCGGGCGGGAAACGGTCGCGCACCGGGCGGGCGGGCACCCCGGCGGCGATGGAGTAGGCGGGCACGTCCTTCGTCACCACCGCGCCGGCGGCGACCACCGCGCCGATGCCGACGCTGCGCCCCGGCAGCACGATGGCGCCATGGCCGATCCAGGCGTCGTGGCCGATGCTCACCGCATGGGAGCGGCGCCAGTCGAAGAAGCCCTCCTCGTCCCCGGCATCGTCGAAATAGGCCGAGGCGCGGTAGGTGAAATGGGCCTGGGTGACCCGCTCCATCGGGTGGTTGCCGGGATTGATGCGGGTCATCGCGGCGATGGAGACGAACTTGCCGACGGTGGCGTAGGCGATGTCGGAATCGTCGACGACATAGGAATAGTCGCCGAGCTCGACCTCCAGCAGCTTGGTGCGGGCGCCGACCTCGGTGTAGCGGCCGAGGCGGGAGCGCACCACCTGCGCGGAGGGATCGACGGCGGGCTGCAGCCCGAGCTTGGCCATGGTTCAGGTCCCCAGCGCGAAGCGCTCGATCAGGCGGAAGCGGGCGCCCGGCGTGCCCTCCTGCCGGTACAGCGCGATGGCCTCGACGATCAGCGGGCCGTCGGCATGGGTGGCGGCGAAGAATTCCCGCAGCTCCGCCGCCGCCAGCTCGCGCGGGGCCTCGTCCAGCGGCCCGGTCAGCGTCATGTGGAAGCGGAAATCGTCGAACACATAGGGATAGCCCCAGCGCTCCAGCGATTCCTGCTGCCGGGCCGTCAGCGGCGAGCGCAGCCGGCGCTCCCGCTCGCCCGGGCTCATCGGCGCGCGGAAATCGTCGAAGGCGGAAACCGCCCCGGCCGCCAGCCGGTCGAGCGCGCCGCAGGGCTGCACCGTCTTCAGCGCGAGGAAGCGGCCGATCCCCGCCACCGCCACCCCGGCGCAGGCAAAGCGCGCCCGATCCGCCGCGAAGCGCGCGCAGGCCGCCCTGAGCCCCGCCTCGTCGCGGCCCGGCGCCAGCCGGAACGGCGCCTTCAGCGTGCCGTGGAAGCCGTAGCGGCGGGGATCGGCGGTGATCTCGCGCCAGGTCTCGGCGTCGAAATGGCGGAAGGGCGGCGGCTCCGGCTCTTCGCCGGTCTCGGCATCGTAGCCGATGACGCGGGAGCCGAAGCGCCACAGCGGGCTCGCCGGCGGCGGGGCGAAATAGATGGCGTAGCGCGGCTCGGCGCTGCGTGCCTCGGTCATCAGCCCGCTCCTCAGAACACCCGCCGTCCGGCGCTGGTGACATCGCGCACCACCGGCGTGCCCTCGACGAGGTCGAACCGCACGAAATCCGCCCGCAGGCCGGGCGCGAGCGTGCCCCTGTCGGCAAGGCCGGCCAGCGCCGCGGGGCGGGAGGTGACGAGCGCCAGCGCCGCGTGCAGCGGCAGGCCGGGGGTGCGGGTCAGCTCCACCGCCGCCTGCAGCAGGCTGGCGGGAACATAGTCGGAGGCCAGCGTGTCCAGCAGCCCCTCTGCGGCCAGCTCGCGGATCGAGACCCCGCCCGAATGCGAGCCGCCCCGCACCACGTTCGGCGCGCCGCCCACGGTGGCGAGCCCGGCCGCGCGGGCGGCCCGGGCGGCCTCCAGCGTGGTGGGGAACTCGGAAATGGTGCAGCCGGCGGCGAGCGCCTCCGCGACATGGCCGGGGGTGGTGTCGTCATGGCTCGCCAGCACGATGCCGGAAGAGGCGAACACCGCGACCATGCGGTCGAAATTGCCCGCCACCGCGCCGCGGGCGCGCTCGATCCGGTCGGCGACCTCGCGGTCAAGGTCGGCACCACCCTTGCCGATGCCGGAGAGATAGACCTTGAGATGCTCGACATTGCGCCACTGCCGGGTGCCCGGCGTGTGGTCCATCAGCGAGGCGAGGGTGAGGGTCGGGCGCCCCAGCGCGGCCTCCACCAGATCCGGCAAGGTGGGGTCGGTCAGCTCGCAGCGCAGGTGGATGCGGTGGTCGGCGCGGAACAGGCCGCGCGCCATGCCGGTGTCCACCGCGTCCAGCATCACCTCGTAGAGCGCGCGGCGGTCGGCCTTGGCCTGGTCGAAGCCGCCGGCGCAGATGGCGTCGAACACGGTGGTGACGCCGAAGGCGACCACCTGGGCGTCATGGGCCAGCGCCGCGGCCCGGGGATCGGGCCAGATCACCTTGGGGCGCGGCACGAAATGGCCTTCCAGCGCGTCGGTGTGGAGGTCGATCAGCCCCGGCGCGAGATAGGCGCCGGCGCAGTCCACCGCGCCGGGCGCGGCGGAGCGGCCGGCCTCCACCGCCCGGATGACGCCGTCGGCATGGACCAGCGTGCCCTCGACGACGGCGTCGGGCAGCACGAGGCGGGCATTGGTGAGGATCGTTTCCATCGGCGCGCCTCTCGCATGTTCCTGTGACCGTTCGATGAAGCGCCGGCACCCGGCCCGCCGCCCCTTTGGCGGCCTCACACGCCGGCCGCGCCACCGTCGCTGCGCGGGTCGTGCGCCCCTTCGAGCGCGCCGCGCGGATGGAGAATCACCGCCCCGGCATGACCCATGACGTCGGAATAGGGCTCGTCCATGACGCTGACGGCGTGGCCGGCGCGCTCGAGCTGCTCCGGCAGGGCGGAATCGAATCGCGGCTCGATCCGCAGGCTCACGGCGCTGCCCGCGCCCCAGGTCGGGCCCAGCACCCAGCGCGGCCGGTCGATCGCCTCGCCGAGCGGCACGCCGTAGCGCACGTGCCGGCTCAGCACCGCGGCATTGGTCTGCGGCTGGCCCTCCCCGCCCATGGTGCCGAACGCCATCACCCGGCCGTCGGCGAGCCGGGCGAGGCCCGGGTTGAGCGTGTGGAACGGCCGCCGGCCGGGCTCCAGCGGGTTGACCGCGGCGGGATCGAGCGAAAAGGAGACGCCGCGATTCTGCATCAGCACCCCGGTCGCCGGCAGCACCAGCCCGGAGCCGAACTCCCAGTAGATCGACTGGATGTAGGACACCACGGTGCCGCCGGCATCGGCGGCGCCCAGCCACACCGTGTCGCCGCCCGCCGCCGGCCGCGGCCAGGCCAGCGCCCGGCGCGGGTCGATCGCCGCCGCCTCGCGCTCGAAGGCGGCGGGGGTGAGGAAGGCGGCGGGGTCGTGGCGCAGCCGCTCGCCGTCCGTCACCACCCGGTCGCGCACCAGGAAGGCGCGCTTGGTCGCCTCCACCAGCCCGTGGACATGGGCGAAGCTCTCCGGCTGCTTCGCCTCCAGCCGGTCGAAGATGCCGAGGATCATGAGGGTGGCGAGCCCCTGGGTGGGCGGGGGCGAGGACCACGCCTCGAAGGCGGAGAACCGCGCGTGCAGCGGCTCGCGCGGCACGGCGCGGAAGCGCGCGAGGTCGGCGCGGGTCACCGGGCTGCCGGCCCGCTCGAGGTCGGCGGCGATCTCCCGGCCGACATCGCCGCGGTAGAAATCGTCCAGCCCGGCGCCGGCGAGATGGGCCAGCGTGTCGGCGAGCCGGGCAAAGCGCTGGGTGGTGCCGGCGGCGGGGGCCTTGCCCTCGGCGAGGAAGGTCGCGGCGAAGCCCGGCACGTCCTGCAGCTCCGCCAGCTTCTCGGTGGTGAGCCGGCTCTGCGAGCGCGACACCGGCACGCCGCCCCGGGCCAGCGCGATCGCCGGCTCCAGCAGCCGGGCCAGCGGCAGCCGTCCGCCGAGCGCCTTCGCCGCCTCCAGCGCGAGCTGCCAGCCGCCGATCTGGCCGGGGACGGTGAGGGCGGCGAGCGGCCCGCGCGCGGGCAGGACGTGGTGGCCCCGCTCCTCGTAGAAGCCGCGCGTCGCCTTCGCCCCCGCGAAGCCCGCCGCCTCGATGTAGCGCACCCGCCCCGAGGGTTCGCGGATCAGCCAGAAGCCGTCGCCGCCGAAGTGGTTCATGTGGGGATAGGCCACCGCGATGGCGGCGGCGGCGGCCACCATCGCCTCCACCGCGTTGCCGCCCTCGGCCAGCACGGCGCGGCCGGCCTCGCCGGCGAGATGGTGAGGGGCGGCAACCATGCCGCGCCCGGCGAAGAGGCTCTCTTGTCCCATCCCGACGCTCCGTCCCACCGGCCATGAACCCGCGCGCCGCGGCCGCGAATCCGCCCGCGACTTGACCCGGGCGGCCGGGCATAGCAGGTTGCGCCCCTCGCATTAAGCCGGAAGACGAAGACCATGAGCGCAGGCCGCCGCATCCGCTGGGACCATGTCAGCACCGTCGTCAGCGCCGCCATCCTGCTCGGCGCCGAGCTGATCGGCGCGGGGCTGGCCGCCGGCTGGGCGCTGGCCGCGCTGTTCGAGGCGAGCTGGCACTGGGAGCGCATCTTCGAGGGCGTCTTCTTCCTGCTCGCGCTCTACGGCATCTGGCGATTCGTGCAGAAGGCCCGCACCGTGGAGCCCTTCATCGAGGGCTGACGGCGCGCGCCGGCCCGCCCGCGCCGGCCCCGCCGGCACCCGCCACGGCCCGAGCGATCCGGCCGTTGTCGTCCCTGGCCCGCACCTCCCGGAAAAAAGCGTGCGCCGCCAGCTGGTTGCGGCGGCATGCGTCCCGCGCAACCGGGCCTTGCGCATTTTTCTCAAAACCGTCTTGCATGTGACGGTCATTTTCCCTACATCAGCGCCTGCCCAACATTCGCACGTGCCTGTGGTCGCGTGCCGATCGGCGGAAGTCCGGACAAGAGGCCGGAAAGTCGCCAGGAAGATCGGTAGCCGGAGGCGAAACCGGCGCACCTCGCTCTCAGCGGGGAACGTGACTTGAAGCAACGACGTAGCGGGCTTTTTTGGTCTCTGTCGGCCCTCCAAAGGTCGGGAAACTAAAGAGGCACTACTTCTTGCCGGGCGTGCGGATCGGGGTCCTCCCAGTCCAAGCGAAGGCATCGACCGAACGGGAGCGCTCTCCACATGCGCTCGCGGACGTATCGCTGCCACGGCTCCAGTCCATACGATCGGCGGATCCTCCGTCGATCGCGAGCGGATGCACCGTCTCGCCACGACCGTGCCCTACCGGGGCCGCGGGCGGGCTGTTGCATCCATGGTTGCTGCTTCGGGTCCTTGGGAGAGTGCCATGACCGACCGTATCCGCGAATTCCTCCGCAACCGCCGCGAGGATGGTCCCTGCGTCGTGGTCGACCTCGACGTGGTCCGCGCCAACTATGCCGCCTTCGCCCGCGCCCTGCCGGACACCCGCGTGTTCTACGCGGTGAAGGCCAACCCGGCGAAGGAGGTGCTGCGCGCCCTCGTGGAGCTCGGTTCCTGCTTCGACACCGCCTCGGTCGCCGAGATCGAGATGGCGCTGGCGGCCGGCGCCACCGCCGACCGCATCTCCTACGGCAACACCATCAAGAAGGAGCGCGACATCGCCCGCGCCTTCGCGCTCGGCGTGCGCCTCTTCGCGGTCGACGCGGTCGAGGAAGTCGAGAAGGTCGCCCGCGCCGCCCCCGGCGCCAAGATCTTCTGCCGCATCCTGTGCGACGGCGCCGGCGCGGAATGGCCGCTCTCCCGCAAGTTCGGCTGCGTGCCGGAGATGGCGGCGGACGTGCTGGAGCACGGCCACCGGCTCGGCCTGTGGGCCTATGGCGTGTCCTTCCACGTCGGCTCGCAGCAGAAGAACGTCGACGCTTGGGATTCCGCGCTGGCCTCCGCCTCGCAGATCTTCCAGGAGTGCGCGCTGCGCGGCCTGCCGCTGAGCCTCGTCAATCTCGGCGGCGGCTTCCCGACCAAGTACCTGCAGGACGTGCCGGCCGCCGAGGCCTATGGTCAGGCGATCTTCCGCGCCCTGTCGCGCCACTTCGGCAACCACCTGCCGGAAACCATCATCGAGCCGGGCCGCGGCATGGTCGGCGCCGCGGGCATGATCGAGGCCGAGGTCGTCCTCATCTCGAAGAAGTCCGAGGACGATCCGGTGCGCTGGGTCTATCTCGACATCGGCAAGTTCGGCGGTCTCGCCGAGACGATGGACGAGGCCATCCGCTACCCCATCCGCACCCCGCGCGATGGCGACGCGGTGGAGCCCTGCGTGCTCGCCGGCCCGACCTGCGACTCGGCGGACGTGATGTACGAGAAGGAGCCGGTCCTGCTGCCGGTCTCGCTCGCCATCGGCGACAAGGTGCTGATCGAGGCGACCGGCGCCTACACCACCACCTACTCGGCCGTGGCCTTCAACGGCTTCGACCCGCTCCGATCCTACGTGATCTGAGCCTTACCGGGCCGGCTCGACCTCTCCCCCCGCCGGGGCCTGCCTCCCGCCGCCAACGCGGCCGGGAGCGGTGCCCGCGCGGTTCGGGATCGAGGCGCCGGCCCGGGCCCCTCTCGCAACCTTTCCCCCGCATCTCTGTTACCCCTGCCCGGGTTCTGGAGGCTGCCATGGACTTCCCCGCCGCCGCTCCTGCCATTTCCCTCGAGACCGCTGGCGACATCGCCCAGCGCGAGGCCCTGCTCGACCTTGCCTTCGGCCGCGCCGCGCGTCTGGCCAAGACCTCCGAGCGCCTGCGCGAGGGCCGCCTCCCCGCCGAAGGGCTGGCGTTCGCCGCCCATGGCCCGGATGGCCGGCTGGTCGGCACGCTGCGGCTGTGGCACGTCTCGGCCGGCCCGGCCAAGCCGGCCCTGCTGCTCGGCCCGCTGGCGGTGCACCCCTGGTTCCGCAGCCTCGGCCTCGGCCGGGCGATGATGACCACCGCCATCAACGAGGCCGCCCGGCTCGGCCACGGCGCCATCCTGCTGGTGGGCGACGCGCCCTATTACGCCCGGTTCGGCTTCTCCACCGCCCCGACCCGGGAGCTGTGGATGCCCGGCCCGTTCGAGCGCGACCGCTTCCTCGGGCTGGAGCTGGCGCCCGGCGCGCTGGCCGGCGCTCGCGGACTTGTGAACGCCACCGGGGCGATGGCCGCCACGCCCTCGCTGCGCGAACTGATCGCGCGGGAGACCGCCGCCGTATCCTTTGACGAGAGCCTCAAGCGCAGCGCGTGAAGGCGGCGAATCCCGCCCCTCCCCGTTCGTCGTCTCCGCCCGCGCTCGACGCCGCGCGGCCCCGCCGCCCGAAAGGGAGGGCGCGGGCCGCGCGGCAGTCTCGCGCCGTGCCGGCGCGCCCGGCGGCCCTCGCCGCCCGCTCCCGCCTCAGAACTCGACGTCCAGCTCCTCCATCTCGTCCGGCTCGATCCGGGCGGCGGCGGCCCATTCCTCCATCGCCGGCAGCGCCAGGATGGCGCGGCAATAGGCGGCGCAGACCGGATCCAGCGCGACGCCATAGGTGGTGAAGCGCCAGCACACCGGCGCGTACATCGCGTCGGCGAGGCAGGGCGCGGCGCCGAACAGATAGGGCCCGCCATAGGTGGCGAGGCAGTCGCGCCAGATCAGCGTGATGCGCTCGATGTCGGCGAGCGCGCCTGCCCACACCTTGAAGCCCTCGTGCCGGGCCTTGATGTTCATCGGCAGGGCCGAGCGCAGATTGGCGAAGCCCGAATGCATCTCGCCGCAGATGGAGCGGCAATGCGCCCGCGCTGCCTTATCGCTAGGCAGAAGCCCGGCCTGCGGCACGATCTCGTGCAGGTATTCGCCGATGGCGAGGGTGTCCCAGATGCGCCGGCCTTCATGGGTCAGGCACGGCACCAGGAAGGAGGAGGACTGCAGCAGCAGTTCCGCGCGGATGCTGGGGTCGTCGGCGGAGAGCCGCACCTCCTCGAACGCCAGCCCGGCCATCCGGCACATCAGCCAGCCGCGCAGCGACCACGAGGAATAGTTCTTGCTACTGAGGGTGAGCGTCGTCGTCGGCGCGGAGGAACCGGCCGTGGACGTCGTCGATGCCGTTGCCCTGGAGGTGGAGGCCGCCTTGCGGGGGGGCCTTGCGGGTGTCTTCGGCGCGGCAGGCATGGGACGGGCTTCCTTGGCAGGGGTTCCTTGGGGTGGACGGCCGGCATGTGTCGCCAGCGCTGCAATCATGGTTCGTGCCACCCGCCGGGACAGGGCGGAACGGTCGCGGCCCCTGCCCGCTGCGGCGCCATGGCGGTATCATAGGCACCCACGGCAAAATGCGTTAGCGTCACGCCCATGATCCTCGTCAAGCCCTGCGCCTTCCGCCGTCCCCTCCCCCGCCGTCTCCGTTCCCGCACCTCTCCGACAGGCAGACCCGCATGATCTACGCCGCCTATCAGGCCCAGGCCGACCTGATGGACCCGCTGCGCGTGCTGGCGCGGCTGACCCGCCGCAGCCTCGGCGGCGCGCTGGCCGGCGGCTTCGGCGACAGCCTGCTGATGCGGCAGGTCGCGGCCGGGCTGGAGATGGTGGAGCGCGCCGGCCTCAGCCACGCCCGCCCGCCCTTCGGCATCACCGAGGTGGAGGTCGGCAACCGCACGGTGGCGGTGCGCGAGGAGATCGCCGCGGCCACCGAGTTCGGCACGCTGCTGCACTTCGCCAAGGACATCGAGCAGGCCCAGCCGCGCGTGCTGGTGGTGGCGCCGCTCTCCGGCCACTTCGCCACCCTGCTGCACGGCACCATCAAGACCCTGCTGCCGGAGAACGACGTCTACGTCACCGACTGGCACAATGCCCGCGACGTGCCGCTCTCGGCCGGCGCCTTCGGCTTCGACGACTATGTCGAGCACATCATCGACTTCCTCGACGCCATCGGTCCCGGCGCCCATGTGCTCGCGGTGTGCCAGCCCTGCGTGCAGGTGCTGGTGGCCAGCGCGGTGATGGCGCAGGCCGGCCACCCCGCCCAGCCGCACAGCATGACGCTGATGGCCGGCCCGGTGGACACCCGCATCAGCCCGACCAAGGTGAACGAGCTCGCCACCTCCAAGCCGATGGACTGGTTCGAGCGCAACCTCATCTCCACCGTGCCGCCGGGCTTCGCCGGGGTCGGGCGGCGGGTCTATCCCGGCTTCGTGCAGGTCTCGGCCTTCATGGGCATGAACCTGCAGCGCCACGTGCGGGCCCATCTCGACCTCTACGGCCACCTCGCCTTCGGCGAGACCGAGAAGGCGCAGACCACCAAGGCCTTCTACGACGAGTATTTCGCGGTGCTCGACCTCGCCGCCGAGTTCTACCTCGAAACCATCCGCATCGTGTTCCAGGAGCACGAGCTGCCCCGTGGCGTGCTGACCTATCGCGGCGAGCCGGTGGACTGCCGCGCCATCCGCCGCACGGCGCTGCTGACGGTGGAGGGGGAGCGCGACGACATCTGCGCGGTCGGCCAGACGGTGGCGGCGCAGGACCTGTGCAGCGGGCTGCGGCCGCACCGCAAGCGCCACCACATGCAGGCCGGCGTCGGCCATTACGGCGTGTTCAGCGGCCGCCGCTGGCAGGCGCAGGTCTATCCCATCGTGCGCAACCACATCCTCTCCGCGGACTGAGCGCCGCCCCGCCCGCCGGGGCGCCCTGCCGTCGCGGCGGCGTGGGGTCGGGACGGCGTGGCGTCGCGGCGGCGTCATGGCGTCGTCACGGTTGACGGCGCACCTTCCCGTCCTCATGGTGCCGCGGCCCGGCGCATGTCGCGCGGCGCGTTGTTTCTGCTGACTTTTGGAGGAGTTCCCCAAGAATGTCCGTTTGGCCGGTCTATGCCCAAATCGACGGTCCCATCGTGATGATCGGCTTCGGCTCGATCGGCCGCGGGACGCTGCCTCTTCTGGAGCGTCACTTCACCTTCGATAAGGAACGGCTGACGGTCATCGACCCGGTGGACGACAACCGCGCGCTGCTCGACGAGCGCGGCATCCGCTTCCTCCAGCTCGGCATCACCCGCGAGAACTACCGCGAGGTGCTGACGCCCCTGCTCACCTCGGGCGGGCGCGGCTTCGTCATCAACCTGTCGGTCGACACCGGCTCGGTCGACCTGATGAACCTCGCCCGCGAACTCGGCGCCCTCTACATCGACACGGTGGTCGAGCCCTGGCTCGGCTTCTACTTCGACAAGGACGCGACCCCCGCCAGCCGCTCCAACTACGCGCTGCGCGAATCCATGCTGAAGGCCAAGCGCGCCAATCCGGGCGGTCCGACCGCGGTGTCCTGCTGCGGCGCCAATCCCGGCATGGTGTCGTGGTTCGTCAAGAAGGCGCTGGTCGACGTCGCCACCGATAGCGGCCTCCCCTTCGAGGAACCCGCCAGCCGCGAGGGCTGGGCCGAGCTGATGCAGCGCCTCGGCGTGAAGGGCATCCACATCGCCGAGCGCGACACCCAGCGCGCCCGCGATCCCCGCCCCTTCGGCGTGTTCGTCAACACCTGGTCGGTTGAGGGATTCGTCTCCGAAGGCCTGCAGCCGGCCGAACTCGGCTGGGGCACCCATGAGAAATGGATGCCGGAAAACGGCTACACCCACAATTTCGGCTCCGGCGCCGCGATCTACCTGATGCAGCCGGGCGCCGCCACCAAGGTGCGCACCTGGTGCCCGAGCCTCGGCGCGCAGCACGGCTTCCTCGTCACCCACAACGAGTCGATCTCGATCGCCGACTATTTCACGGTGCGCAACGGCGCCCAGGTCGCCTACCGCCCCACCTGTCACTATGCCTACCACCCCTGCAACGACGCGCTGGTGTCGTGGCACGAGATGTTCGGCAATGAGGGCCAGTTCTCCGGCGAGTGGAGCATTCTCGACGAGAACGAGATCGTCGACGGGCGCGACGAGCTCGGCGTGCTGCTCTACGGCCACGCCAAGAACGCCTACTGGTTCGGCTCGCAGCTCACCATCGAGGAAGCCCGCAACCTCGCACCCTACCAGACCGCGACCGGGCTTCAGGTCACCTCCGCCGTGCTGGCCGGCATGGTGTGGGCGCTGGAGAATCCCGAGGCCGGCATCGTCGAGGCCGAGGAAATGGATTACAGGCGCTGCCTCGAGGTGCAGTTGCCCTATCTCGGCACGGTGAAGGGCTACTACACCGACTGGACCCCGCTGGCGGGCCGTCCCGGCCTGTTCCCGGAAGACCTCGACACCAGCGACCCCTGGCAGTTCCGCAACGTGCTGGTGCGCTGAGCTATGGCGGGAGGGCCCTCACCCCTTCCCGCCGCGCCCTGCCGCCGCGCCCTGCCAAGGGACGCCCTGCGTCCCGGCGAGCCGATGGCAACCTGAAAAAAGGCGGCGCCCGACGGGTGCCGCCTTCCGCGTTTCAGGGCGGGTGCCGCGCCGCCGGGTCGGGCGCCTCCCCGGCCGTCCCGCCTCACGCCGCGTTGTAGAGCCGGCGCTCCAGCAGCGGGCTGCCGTTCAGCCGGTGCAGCGCCTTCGCCGCACCGAGCACGGCCAGGTCGACCAGCGGCTCCACCAGGATGACCAGCATGTAGGCCGCGCCGAACGAGCCGATCGCCGCCGCGTTCTCCACCGTGAAGCCATGGCCGTAGAAGGCCCAGAACGCCACCCACGCCACGATGCCGGCCTGATAGGCGGTGGAGAGCGCCAGCGCCTGCCGGTACTTCAGCTCCACATAGGGCGTCGCCGGAGCGATGATCGCCCGCGACAGCGCGGTGAGCGCGAACAGCGGCACCAGCAGCGTGGTGACGTTCATGCCGTATTGCGGCAGGTCGAAGGGCGCGAAGAACACGCCCTGGATCAGCAGCCCGAGGGCGAGGCCGATCGCCGCCGGCGCCACCCCGAAGACGAGGAACAGCGTCGAGCCGAGGATGAGATGCACCTCGGACACCCCGACCGGATGGTGGGGCAGCACTTCGAAGAAGCTGAAGACCAGCGCGGTGGTGGCGAGGCTGCGCAGCGCCAGCGAGGCGAGGCCGCGCGTGTGCACCGTCTCCGCCGCGAGCTTCAGCGTGACCGCGCCGGCCGCGGCGGCGGTGACGTAGCCGAGCCAGATTTTTCCTTCGGCCACGAGGCCGGGTTCGATATGCATGCCGTTCTCCTTCGCCGTCTCACCCGACGGCTCGCGTTGGACCCATGCCCATGGCCGGTCTCCTGACTCGCGGGTCCACGCTCGCTTCCGCCTTCCCGGCCCACGCCTTTCGGTCGCGGGCCAGTGGCGTGATGGAAGCTCGCTCGCCGCTCACAGTCGCGGGGGCGGTCGGGGCTTCGGGCTTACGCCCTTCCCCGTTCCCGTTTCATCCGGGCGAGTCGTCGCCCGGACACCATGTGACCCTGCATCACGGTCGTGCCGGGAGGTGCTGTCAAGGCGGCGCGGGCGCGTTCACGGGGGAGGAGGCGTTGGCCGCCACTCCCCCGGCCTGCGGGCAAACCGCCTATCCGGCATCGCCACGGGCCGCCGCGCCATGGCATTCGGGCCGGGACTGCTTACGTCTGGTGCGCACGGCCGGCGCGCGCCGCCGGCAGCCCTGCGGGCGCGGCCACCCGGCGCGCCCACCCCACCCGGAGAATGACGTGACGGATCTTTCCAGCTTCCCCGTCGCCCGCCGCTGGCCGGCGCAGCACCCCGACCGGCTCCAGCTCTATTCCTTCCCCACCCCCAACGGGGTGAAGGTCTCGATCCTGCTGGAGGAGACCGGCCTGCCCTACGAGGCCCACACCGTCAACATCGGCAAGGACGAGACCTGGACCCCGGAATTCCTGTCGCTGAACCCGAACGGCAAGATTCCCGCGATCCTCGACCCCGACGGGCCGGGCGGCCGGCCGCTGGCGCTGTTCGAGAGCGGCGCCATCCTCCTCTATCTCGCCGAGAAGACCGGGCGGTTCCTGCCGGCCGATCCGGCGGCGCGCTACGAGACCATCCAGTGGGTGATGTGGCAGATGGGCGGGGTCGGGCCGATGTTCGGCCAGCTCGGCTTCTTCCACAAATTCGCCGGCGCCGCCTATGAGGACAAGCGCCCGCGCGACCGCTACGCCAAGGAGAGCGCGCGGCTGCTGCGGGTGCTCGAGGCCCGGCTGGAAGGGCGCGACTGGATCATGGGCGCGGACTACACCATCGCCGACATCGCGCTGCTGGGCTGGGTGCGCGGCTTCGTGGGGTTCTACGGCGCCGGCGATCTGGTCGCTTATGACGAGCTCACCAACGTGCCGGCCTGGCTGGCGCGTGGCCTCGCCCGGCCGGCGGTGCAGCGCGGGCTGGAGATTCCGGCCCGCCCGGCCTGATCCGGCGGCGGCGGCGCGGCGTAGCGGTCGGGAGCGTGCTCCGGGGACCGGCGCCGCGCCGTCCCCAGCGCCTCGCCCGCCGCCCCGGTCAATGTGGCGGCTGGCAGGAGCGCGGATTTCCCCTATAAGCCCCTGCGAGAGGGCGAAACCGAGGTCGAGCCGAGATGAACCAGAACGTGACGCCGCCGCGCGGGCCCTTCGCCCCCGCCCATCTGCCGGCCGACCATCCCCGGGTCGCCTTCGGCAAGATCGGCGTGCTCATCGTCAATCTCGGCACCCCGGACGCCACCGACTACTGGTCGATGCGGCGCTATCTCGGCGAGTTCCTCTCCGACCGCCGCGTCATCGAGGTGAACCGCGCGCTGTGGTGGTTCCTGCTCAACGTCGTCATCCTCTCCCGCCGGCCGCAGGCCAAGGGCAAGGATTACGACACGATCTGGAACCGCGAGCGCAACGAGAGCCCGCTCAAGACCATCACCCGCGCCCAGTCCGAGAAGCTCGCCGCCCGGCTGGCGCCGCAGAGCGACCGGCTGGTGGTGGACTGGGCGATGCGCTACGGCAACCCCTCCATCGCCTCGCGCATCGAGGCGCTGCAGAAGCAGGGCTGCGAGCGCGTGCTGCTGGTGCCACTCTACCCGCAATACGCCGCCGCCACCTCCGCCACCGTCTGCGACAAGGCGTTCGAGGCGCTGATGAAGATGCGCTGGCAGCCGGTGCTGCGGGTCGCCGCGCACTGGCCGGACGACCCGGTCTATATCGACGCCATCGCCTCCTCGATCGAGCGGTCGCTGGCCGGGCTGGACTGGGAGCCGGAGCTGGTGCTGGCCTCCTTCCACGGCATCCCGAAGGAGTATTTCGAGAAGGGCGACCCCTATCACTGCTACTGCTACAAGACCGCCCGGCTGGTGCGCGAGCGGCTCGGCTGGCCGGAGGGCCGGCTGCGCCTCACCTTCCAGTCCCGCTTCGGCCGGGCCGAATGGCTGCAGCCCTACACCGACAAGACCGTCGAAGCCCTCGCCAGGTCCGGCGTGAAGCGGCTCGCCGTCATCACCCCCGGCTTCGTCTCGGACTGCCTGGAGACGCTGGAGGAGATCGCCGGCGAGAACGCCGAGATCTTCCACCACAATGGCGGCGAGCAGTTCCACTTCATCCCGTGCCTCAATGACAGCGAGGGCGGCATTGATGTGTTGCACAACGTGATCCGCCGCGAGCTTTCCGGCTGGGTCGAGCTGGGCTAACCCGCTTCCCCACAGGCAGGCGCCCGCGGGAAGGCGCCGGGGATGGGGGAAAGCGATGAGCCTTGACCGCGACGACGGCGACCGCCGCAGCCACCTCCAGCGCATGCTGGCGGGCGAGCCTTATCTCGCCAGCGACCCGGAGATCGTCGCCGCCCAGCGCGCGGCGGCCGCCTTCATGGTGCGCTACAACGCCAGCCTCGCCGAGGACGACGCGGCGCGGCTGGCGCTGCTGCGCGCCCGCTTCGCCGCGGTGGGGGAAGGCTGCGTCATCCGCCCGCCCTTCCACTGCGACTACGGCTTCAACATCACCCTTGGCGCCGGGGTGTTCCTCAATTTCAACTGCGTGGTGCTGGATGTGGTCTCCGTCACCATCGGTGCGCGGACCCAGATCGGGCCGGGGGTGCAGATCCTGACCGCCGACCACCCGCGCGACCCCGCCGAGCGCGCCACCGGCTGGGAATTCGGCCGGCCGGTGACGATCGGCGCCAATGTGTGGATCGGCGCCGGCGCCATCGTCCTGCCGGGGGTGACGGTCGGCGACGACGCCCTGATCGGCGCCGGGGCGGTGGTCACGCGCGACGTGCCGGCCGGCGCCACCGTCGTCGGCAACCCCGCCCGGCAGCGGGTATAGGCGCGGCCGGCTCAGGCCGGGCGATGGGCCTCGCGCACCAGCGCCAGCCACGCCTTGGCCGCCTCGGAGAAGAAGGCCCCGCGCCGCCATGCCATCGCCATCGCCCAGTCCGTCCCCTCTTCGTCCAGCGGCACCTGCCGCACCTGGGGGTCGGGCCGCTGCCGGGCGATGAGCTGCGGCAGGAAGGCGGCGCCCAGCCCCGCCGCCACGAGCTGCACCATGAAGTCGATCTGGCTGGAGCGGGCGACCACGTCGGGCTCGAAGCCGGCGCGCCGCGCCGCTTCCAGCACGATGCGGCTCAGGGTGAAGCCGCTGTCGAACAGGATCAGCGGCGTCTCGCGCAGGTCCAGCATGGCGAGCCGCTCGCGCGCGGCGAGCGGATGGGCCGCCGGCAGCAGCACCAGCAGCGGCTCGCGCCGCACCTCCTGCCACTCGAATTCCGCCGAGGTCGGCAGCAGCGCCCCGGCGAAGTCGATCTCGCCCGCGCGCAGCCGTGCCTCCAGCTCGTCGCTGCCATGTTCCGCCAGCCGCACCTCGATGCCGGGGTAGCGCCGGCGGTAGATGGCGAAGAGCGGCGCGAACAGGGTCGCGCTGCCCACCGGCGGCAGGCCGAGCTTCAGCACGCCGCGCCGGAGCCCGCGGATTTCGTCGAGCTCGGCGAGGAGGTCGTCGCGGTCGGCCAGCAGCTTCACGCCGCGGCGGTACACCACCTCGCCCACCGGGGTGAGCAGGCTGCGATGGCCGATGCGGTCGAGCAGCGGGGCGCCGATCTCCTCCTCGAGCTGCTTCACCGCCTTGGACACAGTGGACTGGGTGGCGAAGACGGTGCGCGCGGCCTGGGAGAAGCCGCCCTGGCGCACGACCTCGACAAAGGCGCGGAGGGTGCGGAAATCCATCGCTATGCCTTCTTGGAATAATTTCCAGTCTATCAATTCATTTTCATCATAAGGCCGGCGGGTCTACTAGGAAAGCGAGAGGTCGCCATGAAGCCCATCGCCTTCCGTTCCGCCGCTGCCCGTCCCGCCGCCACCCGCCCGGCCCTGCCGCGCGCCGCCCGCGTGGCGCGGCTCGTGCGCCACAGCCCGCTGCTGCAGGTGGGTCTCGTCGCCGGCTTCTGGTTGGCGGGGGAGGCCATGGTGCGGCTGCTCGGGCTGCCGCTGCCGGGCGGCCTCGTCGGCCTCGCCCTGGTGCTGGCGCTGCTGGCGAGCGGCCGGCTGAAGCGGCAGAACCTGCGGCGCGGCGCGCAATGGCTGCTGGCCGACATGCTGCTGTTCTTCGTGCCCGCGGTGCTGGCGGTGCTCGACCATGGCGAGCTGATCGGGCTCACCGGGCTCAAGATCCTGTTCGTCATTCTGCTCAGCACGGTGATGGTGATGGTGGTCACCGCGCTCACCGTCGAGGCCCTGAGCCGCTGGAGCCGCGCCGATGATGAGCCTGCTCTCTCCTGAGGCCGCCGGCCGGGTTCTGCTCTGGTCGCTCGTCACCATCGGCTTCTACGCCGCGGCCAAGCGCATCTACCGGCGCTGGCCGCGCTGGTGGCTCTCGCCGCTGGCGGTGACGCCGGCGCTGATCGCGCTGGTGGTGGTGGGGCTGCATGCGAGCTACCGCGACTATATCGGCGGCACGCGCTGGCTGGTGCTGCTGCTCGGCCCGGCGACGGTGGCCTTCGCCTTTCCCATCTATGAGCAGCGCGCGCTGATCCGCCGGCACTGGCCGGTGCTGCTGGCCGGCATGGTCGCCGGCAGCGCCACCGCGGTGCTGACGAGCTGGGCGCTGGCCACCGCGGTGGGGCTGGATGGGGTGCTGCGCCTCAGCCTGCTGCCGCGCTCCATGAGCACGCCCTTCGCCATGGAGGTGTCCGGCGACATCGGCGGCGTTCCCGACCTCACCGCGATCTTCGTGGTCATCACCGGCATTGCCGGCGGCGCCCTCGGCGACCTCGTGCTGGCCCGGCTGCGCTTCGGCTCGGCGCTGGCGCGCGGGGCGCTGTTCGGCCTCGGCGCCCACGGCGTCGGCACCGCCCGCGCCCACCAGATCGGCCAGACCGAAGGCGCGGTGGCCGGGCTGGTGATGGTGCTGGTCGGCCTGCTGAACGTGCTGGCCGCCCCGCTGGTGGCGCATCTGCTGCGGTGACAGGGGCCCGGCGGGGGGCCTCACGGCACCGCGTCGGCAGGCCGGGCGGGGGCGTGCAGCCCGTCGATGTGCCCGACCAGGAAATCCGCCAGCGCCCGCACCCGCCGCTCCGGCCGCCGGGCCGCGGCGAACAGCGCGAGTTCGGTCGGGCCCTGCTCGGGCAGGCCGAATCCGCTGAGGACGCGGTGCTCGGCCAGCACCGCCTCGCGCGGCAGCAGGCTGAGCCCCAGCCCCGCCGCCACCGCCGCCTGCACCCCGGAAAGCCCCTGGCTGGCATAGGCGATGCGCCAGCCCCGCCCGGCCTCCTCGATGGCGCGGATCGCCCGGTCGCGGTAGATGCAGCCGGCGGAGAACACCGCCAGCGGCACCGGCTCGTCCGGCGCCGGCAGGCCGGCCTCGATCCCCGAGCCTGCGGCGCCGACCCAGACCAGCGGCTCGGTCCAGCTCGCCAGCGCGGTGCCGTCACCCGGCTCGCGCTTGGCAAGGGCGAGGTCGAGCTCGCCCTGCTCCAGCAGGCGCCGGAGATCGAGGCTGAGGCCGCTCACTGTGTCGAGCCGCGTGTCCGGCCAGCGCCCGGCGAAGCCGGCCAGCAGGTCGATCAGCCGGCGGCCGGCGAAATCCTCCGGCACGCCGAGCCGGATGGTGCGGGGCGCGCCGGGCCGCCGCAGCACCTCGGAGGCCTCGGCCGAGAGCGCCAGCAGCCGGCGGGCATAGCCCAGCAGACGCTCGCCCTCCTCCGTCACCCGCACCGCGCCGGCGCGCTCGCGCAGCAGCAGCACATGGCCGAGGCCCTGCTCCAGCTTCTTCACCTGCAGGCTGACGGTGGACTGGGTGAGGTGCACCCGCTCCGCCGCGCGGGTGAAGCCGCCGCTGTCCACCACCGCGACGAAGGTGCGCAGGAGATCGAGGTCGAAGCCGAAGTGCATTGAATTTCTCAATCAAGGACATTGCACCATATCATTTCCCGATAAGGCGCCGCCGCGCTAGAGCCTTTGCTGCGGGCGCCGACCGGCGGCCCGCGACTCCGAAAGGCTCCGGCCGGGCGCGGCGGGGCGCCCCTTCCCTCCGGCGGTCCGCGGGCGGGAAAGGCCCCGCCCCCGGCCATCACCAGGGAAGGCATGCTCATGTCCGAGGACCCCATCCAGACGCCGCCGGGCGTGGCGGCACCCCCCGCACCTTCGGCGACCGGCGGCCTGTCGGGGCCCCGCCCGCTGTGGCTGACCTTCGACTGCTACGGCACCCTCATCCAGTGGGACGAGGGTCTGCTCGCCGCGATCCGCCAGGTGCTCGCCGGCAAGGCCCATCCGGTCGAGCCCGCCCGCTTCATCGCGGTCTATGACCGGCACGAGCACGCGCTGGAAGAGTCCCGGCCGCATCTCGACTTCCGCACCGTGGCCGGGCGGGCGATGGCGGCGGCGATGACCGAGCTGGGGCTGGAGCCCGACCCCGCCGACGCCGCCGTGCTGACCGATTCCATCGGCCGGATGCCGCCCTTCCCCGAGGTGGTGGCCAGCCTCGCCCGGCTGAAGGCGGCCGGCTTCCGCCTCGCGGTGATCTCCAACACCGACGACGCCATCATCGCCGGCAACATCGCCCAGCTCGGCGGCCATGTGGACCGGGTGATCACCGCCCAGCAGGCCGGGGCCTACAAGCCCTCGCGCACCATCTTCGAGCATGGCTGGCGGGCGCTCGGCGTCACGCGCGACGAGATCGTGCATGTCTGCGCCAGCCCGCATCTCGATCTCGCGGCGGCGCGCGACCTCGGCTTCCGCGCGGTGTGGGTGGACCGGGGCACCGGGCGCCGGCCACTGCCGGACTACCGGCCCGACGCCACCGTGCCGGCGCTGGACGCCGTTCCCGGCGTGCTGGCCGCCGCCGGCTGGATGTGAGCCGCCGGCCCGGGCGGCCGGCGACATCCCGCCGGCCGCAAGACCCTGCCCGCCCATGAAAAACGGCCGGCGCATCGCTGCGCCGGCCGCTTGTGTGTCACGCCGTCCGGCGTTCCGCGGAAGGGGCGCGCCCGTGCGGGGCGCCCCGGCCGGGAGACGCTCAGTCGGTCTTCTCGGTCGCCTTGCGCAGCGCGGCGCCCAGGATGTCGCCCAGCGAGGCGCCGGAATCCTGCGAGCCGAACTGGGCCACGGCTTCCTTCTCCTCGGCGATCTCCAGCGCCTTGATCGACACCTGGACCTTGCGGGCCTTGCGGTCGAACAGGATGATGCGCGCGTCGAACTTCTCGCCGACGGCGAAACGCTCGGGGCGCTGGTCGCCGCGGTCGCGGGCCAGCTCGGAGCGCTTCACGAAGGTCGTCATGTCGGTGCCGATGATCTTCACCTCGACGCCGCCATCCTTCACGTCGACGACTTCGCAGGTGACGATCGCGCCCTTCTTGATCTCGCCGGCATCGGCGAAGGGGTCGCCGGCCAGCTGCTTCACGCCGAGCGAGATGCGCTCCTTCTCGACGTCGACGTCGAGCACGACCGCCTTGATCACGTCGCCCTTCTTGAACTCGTCGATGACCTGCTCGCCCGGACGGTTCCAGTCGAGGTCGGACAGGTGCACCATGCCGTCGACGTCGCCGTCGAGGCCGAGGAAGAGGCCGAACTCGGTCTTGTTCTTGACCTCGCCTTCCACCACGGAGCCGGACGGATACTTGTCCGCGAAGGCATCCCAGGGGTTCTGCAGGGTCTGCTTGAGGCCGAGCGAGATGCGGCGCTTGACCGAATCCACCTCGAGGATCGCGACTTCCACTTCCTGGGAGGTGGCGACGATCTTGCCGGGGTGGACGTTCTTCTTGGTCCAGCTCATCTCGGAGACGTGGATCAGGCCTTCGATGCCCGGCTCCAGTTCCACGAACGCGCCGTAGTCGGTGATGTTGGTCACGCGGCCCTTGAAGCGGGCCTGCACCGGGTACTTGGCCTCGATGCCCTCCCACGGATCGCCGAGGAGCTGCTTCATGCCGAGCGAGATGCGGTGCGTCTCGTGGTTGATCTTGATGATCTTGACCTTGACGGTCTGGCCGATGTTCAGCACCTCGGTCGGGTGGTTGACCCGGCGCCAGGCGATGTCGGTGACGTGGAGCAGGCCGTCAATGCCGCCGAGGTCGACGAACGCGCCGTAGTCGGTGATGTTCTTCACCACGCCGTCGATGACCTGACCCTCTTCGAGGTTCTGGACCAGCTCGTGGCGCTGCTCGGCGCGGGTCTCTTCCAGCACGGTGCGGCGGGAGACGACGATGTTGCCGCGGCGCCGGTCCATCTTCAGGATCTGGAAGGGCTGCGGGTTGTGCATCAGCGGGCCGACGTCGCGGATCGGGCGGATGTCGACCTGGGAGCGCGGCAGGAAGGCCACGGCGCCGTCGAGATCGACGGTGAAGCCGCCCTTCACCTGGTTGAAGATCACGCCGGTGACCTTCTCCTGCGCGTTGAACGCCTTTTCGAGACGGACCCAGCTCTCTTCGCGGCGGGCCTTGTCACGCGAGAGGACGGCCTCGCCCAGCGCGTTCTCGACGCGCTCGAGATAGACCTCGACCTCGTCGCCGATCTTGATCGCGGAGTCGCGGCCGGGGCCGGAGAATTCCTTCAGCGCCACCCGACCCTCGGTCTTCAGACCGATGTCGATGATGGCGAGGTCCTTCTCGATGGCGACGACGATACCCTTTACGACCGAGCCTTCGGCGAGTTCGGACTGGCCGAAGCTCTCCTCCAGCATCGCGGCGAAGTCGTCACGCGAAGGATTAAAGGCGGTGTTGGAAACGGACATTGAAGCTCCTGTGCCAGTCGATTGCGCCGGTGCGGGTTGATGGTCGCCTCCTCCGCTGCGGGCATCGGGCCTGGCGGTCCCGATGCAGCCTCCGGGGGGAGCCCCGAAGGCCCGGCGCTGTGGCCGCGGCGGATGAGACGTCGGCGATCGGGCCCGTGCTGGCCGTTCCACCCGCCATCCCCCTCGGGATGGACCCCGCCGGCGCAAGGCCGGCGCGGCTGTCGCGGCGGCGCCCGGCGGAACCGGGAAGGCCGGCGACGGGGAACCCCCGGCGGCCGGCGCGACGCTCACGGCGAAGGATCGGGACGGAGACGGCCGCAACGGGCCGGAACTCACATGTCGGGCGGGGCGATCAAGCGCGCGGCGGGCTGGCCTCCCAGCGTCGGGGTGCGTCTACCGCATCCCCGGCCCGCCCCGGCGGCTCGTCTCCAAAGCGCCCGGACGCGCGAGGATATAGCGACGGCGCCGCGTCATGGCAAGGGTTTGGCCGGTTCCGCCGGCCGCCCTCACCCCGTTTGCGCCGGCATGGCGCCGGCCACCGCGGCGCTCAGCCCGGTCGCCACCGGCTGGGGCCGGCCCAGCAGGTAGCCCTGAACCTCGTGGCAGCCTTCGGCCTCCAGCAGCCGGAGCTGTTCCAGCGTCTCGACGCCCTCCGCCAGCACCTTGATGTCGAGGCTGCGGCCGAGCGCCAGCACCGCCCGCAGGATGGCGCGGGCCTGCGGCGAGCGGGTGATGTCGGCCATGAAGGAGCGGTCGAGCTTGATGCGGCTGAAGGGGAAGGTGCGCAACGTCTCCAGCGAGGAATAGCCGGTGCCGAAATCGTCGATCGCGATCGTCACGCCGAGGTCGCGGATCGCCTGCAGCGCGAGGAAGCAGCGCTCCTTGTCCTGGATGATGGCGGATTCGGTGATCTCCAGCTCCAGCCGCCCCGGCGCGAGGCCGCTCTCTTCCAGCACGTCGGCCACCAGCGCCGGCAGGTCGCAATGGGCGATCTGCACCGCCGACAGGTTGACCGCGACCTTCTGGGTCGGCGGCCAGGCCGCGGCCTCGGCGCAGGCGGTGCGCAGCACCCATTCCCCGAGCGGCAGGATCAGCCCGCTCTCTTCCGCCGCCGGAATGAAGTCGGCCGGGGAGACGAAGCCCCGGCCCGGATGCCGCCAGCGCACCAGCGCCTCGTAGCCCACCACCTGCGAACAGCGGACATCGGCCTGCACCTGGTAGTGCAGGGTGAACTGCTCCTGCTCCACCGCGGTGCGCAGCTCCGCCACCAGCTCGCGGCGCCGCCGCGCCGCCTCGTCCATGGAGGCCTCGTAGAAACAGACCGCCCGGGTCACGTCGGCCTTGGCACGGGCCATGGCGAGGTCGGCGCTGCCGATCAGCCGGGCCGGGGTATCGCCGTCGCTGGGGAAGATCGAGACGCCGAAGCTGGCCCGGGGCACGAGGTCGGTGCCCTTGATCCGGAGCGGCGCCATCAGCGCCTGCTCCAGCCGGGTGACGAAGGCGTCGGCCTCGGCGACATCGCCGATCGGCTTGAGCGCGGCGAATTCGTCGCCCGCCATCCGGGCGAGGAACTCGTCCCGCTTCAGCGCCTGGCGCAGCCGCCCGGCCACCGCCGCCAGCATCTGGTCCCCGGCGTCGTGGCCGTGCCGGTCGTTCACGTCCTTGAGGCGGTCGAGGTCGATCAGCACCACCGCCACGCAGCGCCGGTCCAGCAGGGCGCGGGCGAGCTTGACCGGCATGAAGTTCACGAAGCTGTTGCGGTTCGGCAGTCCGGTGAGGGCGTCGCTGAGGGCCATCTGCTTCAGCGTGCCGAGCGTCTGCTGGTTCATGTCGGAATCGATCATGTGGCTCGCCACGCCGGTGGCGATGACGAGCAGCACGCCGCTGGCGATGGCCACCGCCAGCCCCTCGACCTGCGCGGCGTCGGGCGGCAGCGCCGGCAGGGGGTACACCGTCAGGGCCGCCATGCCGGTGAAGTGCAGCGCCAGAACGCAGGCGACGAAGGCCGCGAGGCCGAGCCCCCGGCGCCCACAGGCGAGCGCCGCGAGGCTCGCCGCGGCGAACACCACCGACAGCAGCACCGAGGCGCCGACAGCGGTGGCGTTCCAGCTCAGCAGGCCGTCGATCCGATAGGCCAGCATGCCGACATAGTGCATGGCCGCCACCGAGAGGCCGAGCAGCGCGCCGCCGATGGCCGCGGAGGCGAGGCCGCCCGTCACCGCGATGAGCAGCGCCAGCGTGGTGCCGCCGACCACCGCGAGCAGCGACAGCAGCGTCAGGACGGGGTCGTACAGCACGGGGATGTCGGCCCGATAGGCCAGCATGGCGACGAAATGGGTGCACCACACCGAGGAACCCGCCGCCACCGCGGCGAGGAACACCCAGCCGACCTGCTGGCGGCCGGAACGCTGCAAAGCCCGACGATGGAGCTCGAGCGCAACCCAGCCGCCGCCAATGCACACCAGCACCGCGAGCGCCAGCATCCAGGTGTTATGTTCCTCGGTGATACACGTCAAAATACGCATGTTCAAATAAAGAAGACATAAGGTTGCGGAGGCAAAACAGGCAATGACATCTTCCCGAGCGTCGCCGAATTGTACGAAGGAAGATTTAGGCTTGGACCAATATTACGACTGATTTTTGATCGCGCCGGAGCGGGGGTGCCGGCACGGCACGCCCGGCCATCGGCCGAGGCGCCGGGCGGGAGCCTCATCCGGTCGGGGGCCTCTTCGTCAGGACCCGCCGGCGCCGCGCCGGGGACCGTCCGCCCGCGCCGGTCTCGCAGGCGCAGCGCAGGGGTCTTCCCTCACGCCGGCCGGGCCAGCCACACATCCATCACCCAGCCGAGGCGCGCCCGGATGTCGGCGCGGGCGTCGAGGATCGCGGCGGCGATCTCCTCCAGCGGCCCGGCGAGCAGCGCCTCGTCCGGGGTGCCGAGGCAGGCGCCCCACCACACCTCGCCCTTCCAGCCGCGGGCCCGCAGCGCCCGCAGCCCGCTGCCATCGTCCAGCAGCACGGCGAAGGCCGGGGCGGCCGGGGTTTCCTCGGCGACCCGGCGGCCGGTGGTGACGAGAACCGGCTCGCCCACCCCGTTGAGCGGAATGGCGTGGGCGGCGCACAGCATCTGCAGCGCCGAGATGCCCGGCACCACCTCCACCGCAAAGCCGTCGGCGGCCGCCGGCGGCGGCGCCACGGCGCCCGGCGGGAACGGACCGCCCGTCGCCGGCGGCGGATGCGTCGCGGTCGTGGGCCCGCCCGGCATGGCGGATGCCGGCCGCCCGGAGCCCTCGGCTTCGCTCCCGCCGGCCGCCGGCCGCGCGAACAGGGCGCGGGCCGCCTCCAGCACCCGCAGGGTGGAATCGTAGAGCATGGGGTCGCCCCAGACGAGGATGGCGGCGGTGCCGTCTTCCGGCAGTTCGCGGGCGAGCAGCGCCGCCAGCAGCGCCGCGCGCTCTTCGTGCCAGCCGGCGACGCTGGCGCGGTAGGCCGCGTCCCGCGCCGCGCTTTCGGCGGCAGCGCCACCGGCCTCGCCCGCGGGCAGCGGCGGGCGCAGGCGGCGGGGGCTCGGTGCCCGCACCACCCGGTGTCCGGGTTTGGCGAACCGGGCGAGCAGCCCCTCGCGCAGAGCCACCAGCCCGGCGGCGGCCTCGCCCTTCTCCAGCAGCAGGAAGAGATCGGCCTGCCCCAGCGCCTCGGCGGCGCGGAAGGTGAGCTGGCTCGCCTGCCCCATGCCGATGCCGATGACGAGGACGCGGCGCATCGGCCGCTCAGGGCGCGGCGGGGGAATCGGTGAGGCCGCGGGCGGCGAAGACCCGGCGGGCGACCAGCAGGGCGTCGAGCGCGGCGGGGAAGCCGGCATAGAGCGCCATCTGCATGATGACCTCCACCACCTCCTCGCGGCTGGCCCCCACATTCAGCGCCGAGCCGATATGCACCTCCAGCTCGCGCTGGGCATGGCCGAGCGCGACCAGCCCGGCGACGGTGGCGAGCATGCGGGTGCGCAGGTCGAGCCCCGGGCGGGAGTAGATGTCGCCATAGCCGAATTCGAAGATGTAGCGGGCGAAGTCCGGCGCAACCTCCGCGAGCGTCTCCATGAGATGCTCGCCCGAACTGCCGGTGATGCGGGCGAGCTGCGCCCGGCCACGGGCGAGCCTGTCCTCACCCGCCACGGCGGGGGGATGAATGGCGTCATCGTCCACCCCACCATCCTGACTGGTCACGCCCCGATCTCCTTCAGGCGCCCCTCGACGAGGCCCAGCGCGGCGCGCCAGCTCGCCTCCACGTCGAGGGCGGAAGTGTCGAGCACCCGCGCGTCCGGCGCCCGCAGCAGCGGCGCCTCGGCCCGGCCGGAATCGCGGGCGTCGCGGCGGCGGATATCGTCCAGCACGGCCTCGAATGTCGTGTCTTCCCCGCGGCTTAGCAGCTCGCGGAAGCGGCGCTGGGCGCGCACCTCGGGGCTTGCGGTAACGAAGAGCTTCACCTTCGCGCCGGGGGCGATGACGGTGCCGATGTCGCGCCCGTCGAGAACCGCCCCGCCGGGCTGCGCCGCGAAGGATTTCTGCAGCTCCAGCAAGGCTTTGCGCACCCCCGGCATCGCCGCGACCCGCGACGCCGCCTCCCCCGCCGCGCCGGATTTCAGCGTCTCGGCGTCGAAACCGGCGAGGTCCAGCGTCGCCGCCAGCGCCGTCGCCGCCGCCTCGTCATCCAGCGCCGCCCCGGCCCGGATCATCCCCACCCCGACGGCGCGGTAGAGCAACCCGGTATCAAGGTGGGGCAAACGGTAATGGGCGGCCAGCCGCCGCGCCAGCGTGCCCTTGCCCGACGCGGCGGGACCGTCCAGCGCGAGGATCATGACACCTCGGCAATGTCGGCGCCGAGCCCGGCCATCAGCGGCACGAAGCTCGGGAAGCTGGTGGCGACGAAGGAAATATCGTCGATTTTCATGGGGTTGAGGCTGGCGAGCCCCATCACCAGGAAGCTCATCGCGATGCGGTGATCCATATGGGTGGTGACGGTGCCGCCGCCTTCCACCGCGCCGCGGCCTTCGACGATCAGGTCGTCGCCCTCGATGCGGTGGCGCACCCCGGCCTGCGCCAGCCCGGCCGCCACCGCGGCAAGACGGTCGGATTCCTTCACCCGCAGCTCGGAAAGCCCGCGCATCCGCGTGGTTCCCTCGGCAAAGGCGGCCGCCACGGCGAGGATGGGGTATTCGTCGATCATCGACGGCGCCCGCTCCGCCGGCACGTCGACCCCGGTGAGCCGCGAGGCCCGCACCCGCAGGTCGGCCACGCTCTCGCCGCCCTCGGTCCGCTCGTCGAGATACTCGATCTCGGCGCCCATCTCCTTGAGAGTGCTCAGCAATCCGGTACGGAGGGGGTTGGTCATCACCCCTTCGATCACCACCTCCGAGCCCGGCACCACCAGCGCCGCCACCAGCGGGAACGCCGCGGAGGAGGGATCGGCGGGAACCTGCACCGGCGCGGGCTTGAGCTCCGGGCGGCCGACGACGGTGACCGTGCGGCCATGGGCACCGTGGGGCACCACCCGCACCTCGGCGCCGAAATGGGTCAGCATCCGCTCGGTGTGGTCGCGGCTCGCCTCCTGCTCGGTCACCGAGGTCTCGCCCGGGGCGCCGAGCCCGGCCAGCAGCACCGCGGACTTGATCTGCGCCGAGGCGACCGGGCTTTCATAGGCGATGGGCACCAGATCCCGCGGGCCGCGCAGCGTGAGAGGCAGCCGCCCGCCCTCGGCCGCGGACACCACCTCCACCCCCATCCGCGCCAGCGGATCGAGGATCCGGCGCATCGGCCGGCGGCGAAGGCTGGCATCGCCGTCGAACGTCGCGGTGATGGGGTTGCCGGCGACCATGCCCATCATCAGCCGCGCACCGGTGCCGGAATTGCCGAAGTCGAGCGGGGCCGAAGGCGCCCGCAGGCCGCCGACGCCCACGCCCTGGACCCGCCAGGCGCCGGGGCCGAGCCGCTCCACCTGCGCGCCCAGCGCCGCGCAGGCACGGGCGGTGTTGAGCACATCCTCGCCTTCCAGCAGCCCGGAGATCAGCGTCTCGCCCACCGCTAGCGTGCCGAAGATGATGGCCCGGTGCGACACCGACTTGTCGCCGGGCACGCGCACGGTTCCCAGAAGCGGCGTGCCCGCACGGGCGAGCGCCGGCCGCGGCGCGGCCTCGCCATGGCCGGAAGACACCGGGAGGGCGGCGGCGGACGAAGAAAGGGTGCTGCTCATGTCGAAAAGGCCGGCTTTGCTGGGAAGAGCGAGAGCGGGCTTCCTAACACGATTGCAACGGCAGCGTCATGCCCGGCCGTGGGATCCTCGCGCCCGTCACCGCGCTTTCCAGGCCTGCGTCCCATGCCTACGTCGCCACCGTCCGCAAGCCCGCCTCGCGCCACCGCCGGAGAGGACCGCCCGCGATTGGCGCTTGACAGGCCGGAGCCTCGGGTCCTATGGGAGCCCCCTTCATCCACACCATCCGAGGTCAGACCCGTGGCGAAGCCAGAACTTGGCACGAAGCGCATCTGCCCCGTGACGGGCCGCAAATTCTACGACCTGAACAAGGATCCGGTGATCTCGCCCTATACGGGCCAGATCGTCCCGATCACTGTCGCGGTCTCCCGCGGTCGCGTCGAAGCCCCGCGTCCCGTCGTTGCCGAGCCGGCCGAAGTGGACGTCGAGGAAACGGGCGATATCGAACTGGTCTCGCTGGAGGACGCCGACGAGGAGGCCACCACCTCCACCAAGGCGGCACCGGCGGACGACGACCTCGAGATCGAGGACGAAGTCGAGACCGATGACGACGACACCTTCCTCGAAGAAGACGAGGATGGCGATGACGACGTGGCCGATCTGATCGGCGACGGCATCGAGGACGACGAGGAGGGCTGACGCGCCCGCCGGCCCCGTGCCGGCGGCGGTCAAAAGGCGCCGGAGGCGCTTCGGCCGGGGACAGCTCGAATTTGTCCCCAGCCCCCACTTGCAGTCTCCTCGTCCATGTGGTTTACGACGCTCCGCTGACGGCAACGCCCGAAGCACCCGCCGGGAGACAATCCCAAAGCGAACCTGCCCCTCCGGCCTGTTCGCACCCGGCAACCCCCGGTGGGGCCATAGCTCAGTTGGGAGAGCGCTTGAATGGCATTCAAGAGGTCGGCGGTTCGATTCCGCCTGGCTCCACCAATTCAATCGATCGATTGAGACCACGCCGGTAAGGCCGGTTCGATTAACTTCAAAAAATCTTCGCCATCGTATCCGGCAGCCCCGTCACCCGACGAACCGGGCTTCAGACCGAGCCTCACCGAAGCGGCCCCTCAGCTTGCCTCTTCTTCGGTCGACCGCACTGGGCTCTGCGGCAGCACGGTCGCTTGCCAGCGCTGCCAACCCGCGGCCTTCGCCCATCCGCCCTCCGGCCAATAAGACGCCTCACGGCCGGCGCCATCGGCCTGCATGAGGATCGCTGCGGCGACCGACGGCAAGGCGGGCACAGCTTGACTCTTCCCGGTCTTTGAGTCGTTTTAATCGAACAAAACGGGAACAACGATGCGCGCGACACATGACGTTTCCGCGCTGAGGCAAATGCTCGCCGGACTGGAGGCCGTGCGTTTGCCCAGCGCCTCATCGGCTTTCACTCTGGGTGCCAAAGGCCCGGACGAGGTGCTGGCGGAGACGCTGGCGCGGGGGGCGCTGCACGAGATCTATGCGGCGGAAGGGGGGGATATGCCGGCCGCTTCCGGCTTCGCCCTCGCCTTGGCGCTGCGGGCCTTGAACGGGCAGGGCGAGGCGCGCCCCCTTGTCTGGGTACGGCAGGATTTCCTCGATTCGGAAACGGGACGGCCCGATGCCCGCGGGGTGAGCGGCTTCGGCCTCGATCCGGCACGGCTCATCCTGGTGCGGGTGCGCGATCCTGAACAAGCCCTGCGCGCTGCGGGCGATGCGGTGCGCTGTGCGGCGCTCGGAGCGGTGCTGCTGGAATGGTGGGGCGAGCCGAAGGTACTCGATCTCACGGCCACGAGACGGCTGGCACTGCGGGCCAGCGTCTCCGGCGTCAGCTTCTTTCTGCTGCGCCGGGCCGCGCGCGCTTCTCCCAGTGTCGCGGTCACCCGCTGGCTGGTCCGCCCGATGCTCTCCACCCCGCTGGCCGCGGACGCGCCAGGGGCACCGGCCTTCGTCGTCACGCTGCTGCGCCATCGCGCCGGCGTCCAAAGTCATATCTGGAATCTGGAGTGGGACCATGAGAGCTGTTCCTTCCGCGACATCCCCCCGCTATCTCGCCCTGTGGTTTCCGTTCCTGCCGGCAAATCGGCTGGCCCGACAGCGGAGCCGTCGACGGCCGCCCTCCGCCGCGCCGGATGAAGCCCTGCCGCTGGTGTTCGTCGAACGGGTAAAGGGCGCGCTGCGGCTGTCCGCGGTCTCATCCCAGGCCCGCGCCCTCGGTCTGGCGCCCGGCCTGACGCTGGCGGATGCGCGCGCCCGGATTCCGGATCTGGCTGTGGCCGAGCACGATCCAGTCGCCGATGGCCTTTTTCTCGAGCGGATCGCGGATGACTGCGACCGCTGGACCCCGCTGGTCGCCCTCGACGGGAACGATGGCCTCGTGCTCGACATCACCGGGTGCGGTCATCTGTTCGGCGGCGAGGCGATGATGCGCCGACGGGTGGTGGAGCATCTCCAACGTCACGGGGTAGCGTTGCAGGCCGCCGTCGCCGGCACGCCGGAAGCGGCGAGCACGCTCGCCCGCTATGGGAAAGGCGGCGTGGTGCCGCCCGGGCGCGAGGCGGAATGCGTCGCCCCCCTTCCCATTTCGGCGCTAAACCTGCCGGAGGAAACGGTCACCGGACTTTCGCGCGCGGGGCTGAAGACCATCGGCGATCTCGCCGCGCGGCCTGGCACGCCGCTGGCCGCGCGCTTTGGTGTCAGCCTGCTGACGCGGCTGCGCCGGACGCAGGGCTTCGAGGATGTGCGGATCGTGCCGCGCCGGCCCTTGCCCGCCTGCATCGCCGAACGACGCTTTGCCGAGCCGATCGGCCGGGCCGAGGATGTCGAGGGTGCGCTGCGCAGACTGATCGAGGATCTCGGGCTGATGCTGGAGGCGCGCGGTGAAGGCGGGCGGGCCTTCGAGGCTTCCTTCTTCCGCACCGATGGAACGGTGCGGCGCCTGACGGTGGAGACCGCGCGCCCTTCGCGCGATTCGGCCTCGCTTGGCCGGTTGTTCGAGGAAAAGCTGGAGGCCTTGGCCGACCCGCTCGATCCTGGATTCGGCTTCGACCTGATCCGTCTCGCCGTGCTGCGCGCCGAAACATTGACGCCGGCCCAGGTGAGCCTCGACGGCCGCGCCCTCGAGGAGGAGGAGGTCGCCGCTCTGGTCGACCGGCTGGTGGCTCGGCTGGGCCGGGAGCGCGTGCTGCGCTTCATGTTGCGCGACACCCATGATCCGGACCGCGCCGTCCGCCTCGTTCCGGCGGCCGATCCGGTGCCGCCATCGAGCCCGGTGCCGGACGACAGGCTGCCCCGCCCCCTGATGATGTTCGACCCGCCGCAGCCCATCGAAGCGCTGGCCGAGGTGCCCGACGGCCCGCCCCTGCGCTTTCGCTGGCGGCGGGTGGTGCATGAGGTGGCGCACGCGGAAGGGCCCGAGCGCATCGCCCCGGAGTGGTGGCGGCAGGCGACGGGCATTCCCACGCGGGACTATTTCCGGGTCGAGAACCGCGAAGGCAGGCGCTTCTGGCTGTTTCGCGCCGGGCTCTACGGTCAGGAAACCACAGCGCCGCACTGGTTTCTTCACGGACTGTTTGCATGAAACCTTCATGAGCGGGACCATGGCCATGCCGTTCTTCGCCGAGCTGGTGGCAGCGTCCAACTTCTCGTTCCTGCGGGGCGCCTCCCGCGCCGAGGATCTGGTGGCGCAGGCCCTCGCCCTGGGTCATGGCGGCCTCGGCGTGGTCGATCGCAACACGGTGGCCGGCGTGGTGCGGGCCCATGCTGCGGTGAGGGAGGCGGAAGAAGCATGGCACACGGCAACCGGCGATCCATCCCGGCGGCTACCGTTTACCCTCGCGGTGGGTGCCCGGCTGGTCTTCGCCGACGGCACGCCCGATATCGTCGCCCATGCGCAGTCGCGGGAGGGATGGGGCCGGCTGTGCCGGCTGCTCACGACCGGCAATCTGCGCGGCGCCAAAGGCTCCTGCCTGCTCTACCGCGACGACCTTCTGGCCGATGCGCGCGGCCTCTCGCTGATCCTGATGCCGCCAGATGATATGCCGGCTAATGATATAGTTTCCCTCGACGCTGTTCTGGCCCGGTTACACGAGGCGGCGCCCGGCTCGCTCTGGCTGGGCGCCACCATGCGCCGGCGCGGCGATGACCGCCGCCGCCTCGCGGCGCTGAAGGCCCTGACGCAGAGGCTGCGCCTGCCGCTCCTCGCGACCAACGACGTGCTCTATCACCACCCGGACCAGCGCGACCTGCAGGATGTGCTCAGCTGCATTCGCCAGGGCCTCACCATCGAGGCGGCGGGCCGGCAACTCGAGGCCAATGCCGAGCGGCACCTCAAAGCGCCTGCCGAGATGATGCGCCTGTTCCGCGACGCGCCCGCGGCGGTAGAGGAGACGCGCGACTATCTTGGTCGCCTCGACTTCTCGCTTGCGGAGCTTCGCTACGAGTACCCGGAGGAGCCGGTACCACCCGGCGCGAGCGCACAGAGCTGGCTGGAGGCGATGACCTGGCGCCATGCCGTCCTGCGCTATCCCGCGGGCCTGCCCGCGAAGGTCGAGCGTCAGCTCGAAGATGAACTGCGCCTCATCGCCGAGCTCGATTACGCCCCTTATTTCCTCACCATTCACGACATCGTCCGCTTCGCGGAAAAGCGCGGCATCCTCTGCCAGGGGCGCGGCTCTGCGGCCAATTCCGCCGTGTGCTACGTGCTCGGCATCACCGCCGTCGATCCCGCCGAGAGCGAACTGCTCTTTGCCCGCTTCATTTCCAAGGAGCGGCGCGAGCCCCCCGACATCGATGTCGACTTCGAACATGCCCGGCGGGAGGAGGTGATTCGGTATATCTACGAACGGTATGGACGGCATCGCGCCGGCATCGCCGCCACGGTCATCTCCTACCGGCCCCGCAGCGCCATCCGCGATGTGGGCAAGGCAATGGGGCTGACCGAGGATATTACGGCCCGGCTCGCCAACACGGTATGGGGGAGCTGGGGCAGCGAGATCACGAAGCGTCAGGTCCGGGAGGCCGGCCTCGACCCCGACAATCCCATGATCGCCCGCGCTGTCGGCCTCGCGACCCGCCTCATCGGTTTTCCCCGGCACCTCTCCCAGCATGTCGGCGGCTTCGTGCTCACCCGCGGCCGGCTCGACGAGATGGTGCCCATCGGCAACGCGGCGATGAAAGACCGCACCTTCATCGAATGGGACAAGGACGACATCGACACGCTCGGCCTGCTCAAGGTCGATGTGCTGGCGCTGGGCATGCTCACCTGCATCCGCAAGGCGCTCGATCTCATGCGCAGCCATGAAGGCATCGACTGGGGGCTTGCGGACATCCCGCCCGAGCAGCCTGATGTCTATGACATGTTGTGCCGGGGCGATTCCATCGGTGTGTTCCAGGTCGAGAGTCGGGCACAGATCAACATGCTGCCCCGCCTCAAGCCGAGCCGCCTCTACGACCTCGTCATCCAGGTGGCGATCGTGCGTCCCGGCCCCATCCAGGGCGATATGGTGCATCCGTATCTGAGGCGCCGGGCCGGGCTGGAAAAGGAGGACTACCCGTCACCCGCCCCACCCCATGACCCCGATGAACTGCGCGGCGTGCTCGAGCGCACCAAGGGCGTTCCGCTGTTCCAGGAACAGGCGATGAAGCTCGCCATGGTCGCCGCCGCCTTCACCGATGTGGAGGCCAACAAGCTGCGCCGCGCCATGGCCACCTTCCGCAACATGGGAACAATTGGCCAGTTTCAGGTTCTGCTGGTCGAGCGGATGACCGAGCGCGGCTACGATCCCGCCTTCGCGCGGCGCTGCTTTGAGCAGATCAAGGGGTTCGGCGAATATGGCTTTCCCGAAAGCCACGCGGCTTCCTTCGCCAAGTTGGTCTACATCTCCGCCTTCATCAAATGCCGCCATCCCGCGGTGTTTGCCTGCGCCCTGCTGAATGCCCAGCCCATGGGTTTCTACGCCCCGGCGCAGATCGTGCGTGACGCAGGCGAGCATGGTGTCGAGATCCGACCGGTGGACGTCAATCACAGCCTTCACGACAACACCGTCGAACGGGACAGCGGCGAGCTCCCGCTCGCGCTTCGCCTTGGCTTTCGGCAGATCGACGGCTTCAGCGAGGCCTGGAGCCGGCAGCTCACCCAGTCCCGCCTCGGTGGCCCGTTCCCGGACATCGAGACCCTGGCCCGGCGCAGCAGGCTGCCAGTTGCGGCGCTGCGCAAGCTTGCAGATGCCGACGCCTTCCGTTCCCTTGGTCACGACCGCAGGACCGCCGCATGGGCGGTCCGCCGTCTGCCCGACGACCAGCCCCTTCCACTGTTCGCCGCGGCCGATGCCGCGGAGCTCGGGACAGATGAAGAAGCGAACCTGCCCCTCATGCCGCTTGGCGAGCACATCGCCGTCGATTACCAGACCGCGCGGCTTTCGCTGAAAGGCCATCCCATGGAGGTGCTGCGGCCGCTTTTTGCCACGGAGAAAGTTCTCACGAGTGCCGAAATCGAAAGGCTGCGCGATGGGGCCCACGCGCGCGCCGCCGGAATCGTGCTGGTGCGTCAGCGACCTGGCAAAGGCAACGCCATCTTCATGACGATCGAGGACGAGACCGGCATCGTCAATGTGCTGCTGTGGAGCCGGCTGTTCGAACAGTACCGCGCGCAGGTGATGGGTGCACGCCTGGTCGTGATTGAAGGGCAGGTGCAGAAAAGCCCGGAGGGTATCCTGCATGTGATCGCCGCGCGCGTATACGACCGCACCCGCGATTTGTCCCGCCTGTTCGACGCCCCACCGCCGAACACGCCCTGCCCCATTGCCAGCCCGCTGGTGGACCCCGGCATAGACGAGCGAACCCGCCCTGGTGTGCGACACGGCCACATGCTGGCTGGCCGCCGTTCGACGCAAGGCCACCCGCGCCTGGTCCGCCTCATGCCGAAATCACGCGACTTTCACTGAGAAGGTCACGGCCGAGAGAGACTGACCAAAACCCTGGCAGCCTTCTCGGCAGGTTGGACGCGCGGCCGGCGCCGCTTGCCTGATCGTGACGGCAGCCACGGGACGAGAATCGCCGGCGGGATCTTGCTGGGCGGATGCACTGATCAGCCATGCGGCTGCGCGGGAGTATATGGACAACAAAAACCCCCGCAGGGATTACCTGCGGGGGTTTTTGTTGGTTTGTGGAGAAGCGTTATGCTGTCTTTTGCAGGCCTGGCAGCGACCTACTCTCCCAGGTCTTGAGACATAG
>NZ_JAHBGE010000066.1 GCF_018390635.1 Ancylobacter lacus
TGGGCCTATCCCACCAAGCCCACCCTCAGTAACGTGGCCTGAGGACGACGCTTACGCTGAACTTGCCGGAACGAGTGAAAAGCATCTCACGCCCTCGGTGCCGGCACTGCCCCCGCGGCGGACTCCGGTGCGGGCCAAGATACCTCCGGCCGTGCCAGTCGCAAGCGAAGTGCGGCTGAACACCCTGTCTATTTTTGAGCGGGATCCATGACTCACCGGAAGCCGCGCGCCGATCCGGCACGGGCGGGGCGCTGCCCGCCCCGCCGCGGCCGCCCTTCTCAGGTCGCGAAGATGAAGCTCAGGTCGGTGAGGGTGATGTCCTGGTCCCAGATCGTGTTCTTCACCGTGACGCTGTTGCCGCCGCCGAAGGTGATCGTCGCTGCCTTGCTGCCGTTGTCGCTGATATTGAGCTGGGCGAAGGAGGTGATGCCATAGGCCGAGACGTCGATCTGGTCCTGGCCGTTGCTGCTATTGGTGGCCTGGCCGAAATCCTCGATGGTGTCGTTGCCGCTGCCCGGCTGGAACACGAAGGTGTCGTTGCCGCCGAAGATGGCGGTGATGACGGTGCCGCTCCATCCGCCGTAGTCGCCGACCAGCATATCGTCGCCGCCGCCGCCATCGAGCACGTCGTTCCCGCCCTGGATCGTGCCGGGGCTCTGGAGATACATGGCATCGCCGATCAGCAGGCTGCCAGTGGCGTCGTCGTGAAGCGCATCGTTTCCGCACACGACATCGGTGGTGTCGGTTCCGTTGCCGATGAGGGCGGCATCGCCGACGAGGACCTGGCCACTGCCGCCAGCGCCGCCGCTGCTGCCGCCGGTGAAGAGGGTGTCGTTGCCGCCGACGAAGCCATTGCCGGCGATCTGGACATCCCCACACAGCGAGTCGCCGGAGAGGCTGCTGCCCGTGATGGTGTCGTTGCCGCCGATAAAGTAGGAGGCGGTGTAGGCGTCGCCATAGATGATGCTTGCGGCGGTGGCGGCAGAGGCGTCGATCCGGTCGTTGCCGCCGACGACGGGGCTGCCGTTCGTTCCCGCAACGTCGTGATCATCGCCATAGAGCTGGGTGAGGTGGGAGCCGGCGGTCCAGATCACGTCATTGCCCAGCCCGCCATAGAGGGTGGCGTCGGTGCCGTATTCATGCCCGGCATTGGCCGGGCGGACGGTGAAGTCCATGATGTCGTCGCCGGCGCCGGCATCGAAGCTGGTGAAGCCGGAGAAGCGCAGCGCGTTGGTGCCGCTGAGGGTGAGGTCGTAGATGAAGGCTTCGTTAAAACTGCTGCCGGTCAGCGTGGTGTCCGCGCCGGCGGTGTAGATGCCGGAACTGCCGTAATAGCCATAGGTCGAGAGCGTCTCGTTGGTCGTGGTGTTGGTGGTGGTGCTGGTCCGGTTGAACTTGCCGGAACGTGTGAATTGAACCATCTGCTTTCCCCCCAAATGGCATGCCGGCAACCGCTGCAAGTGGAGCGCCGCGCGCCGCTACTTTTTTACCGGAAAGTGCCGTTTGGGAACAGCCGGGCGCACGAGCAAAATCGTGCGCCGGACATGGCAGACGGGCTGCGACCCCGGAGGCGGGCACGGCCCGCCTCCGGGCCGGACCGCCTCAGCTCGCGAAGATGAAGTCCGAGGCGGAGAGGGTGAGGGGGGTGTTGGTGAGGTTCTGCACGGTCACCTGGTTGCCGCCGCCGAAATTGACCACCACCGAGTCGGTGCCGTTGCCGGAGATGTTGAGGCTGGCGAAGCTGGTATAGCCATAGGCCGAGACGTCGATCAGGTCGTCGCCATAGGTGGAGCCGGCGCTCTGGCCGAAATCGAAGATGGTGTCGGCGCCGCTGTTCGGCTGGAACACGAAGGTGTCGTTGCCGCCGATGACGGTGGTGCCTTTATTACCCAGGTCCGCCGTGTCGCCGAAGAGATAATCGTCGCCGCCCGCTCCATCGATGATGTCGTTGCCGAACTGCACCTGCCCCGCGCTTTGGATGGCACTGGCATCACCGACGAGAGAATCACTGTCCGAACTACCGTGCAGGGTATCGTTGCCGCACACGGCAGTGACGGTGTCGCTGCCGTCGCCGATATAGATGGCGTCACCGTCGAGGGCGTCCCAGCCGCCACCGCCGGCGAAGATCACATCGTTGCCGCCGACGAACCCGTTGCCGGCGACCATAACATCGCCGGAGAGCTGGTCGGTGTAGGCGCTGCCGACGATGGTGTCGTTGCCGCCGACATAATTGGAGACCTTGTTGGCGTCGCCATAGATGAAGCTCGTGGCGCTGGCGGCGGAGGCATCGATCCGGTCGTTGCCGCCGATCACGGGACTGCCGCTGGTTCCCGCGATGTCGCCATTGTCGCCATAGACATTGGCGAGGTGGGAGCCCGCGGTCCAGATCACGTCGTTGCCGAGCCCGCCATAGACGGTGGCGTCGGTGCCATATTCATGGCCGGCATTGGCGGGCCGGACGGTGAAGTCCATGATGTCGTCGCCGCCGCCGGCGTCGAAGGTGTCGAAGCCGGAGAAACGCAGCGCGTTGGTGCCGCTGAGGGTGAGGTCGTAGATGAAGGCCTCGTTGGCGGCGCTGCCGGTCAGCGTGGTGTCCCCGCCGGACGCCGTGTAGATCACCGAGCTGCCGTAATAGCCATAGGTCGACAGCGTCTCGTTGGTGGTGGTGTTGGTGGTGGTGCTGGTCCGGCTGAATTTGCCGGAGCGGGTGAAGTTCACGGCCGATCCCCTGTGCGTTGGCGCCCGCCCGTCCCTGACCGTCGGCGCGCGATGTCCTACCTATCGTGGTACCCTCACATCGGCATCGGTAACAGGGGGTGGGGGAAAGATGCGGGAGATTCGGCGCTGATGTCGCAGGAGAAAGCGGGGCCGTTGCCGCCCCGCCACAGCGCCCGCCGCCGCCGGGCTCACGCCGCGAAGATGAAGTCCGAGGCGTCGAGGGTGAGGGCGGTGTTGGCCTTGTTCTGCACCTTCACGCTGTTGCTGCCGCTGAAGGTGACCGTCACCGTCGCGGTGCCGTTGTTGCTGATGGTGAGGTCGGCAAACGAGGTATAGCCATAGGCCGAGACGTCGATCAGGTCGTCGCCGGTGGCAGAGCCGGCGCTCTGCCCGAAATCGAAGATGGTGTCGGCGCCGCTGCCGGGCTGGAACACGAAGGTGTCGTTGCCGCCGGTGATGGTGCCGCTGGCGGTGGTCGAGATGTCGCCATAGAGCTGGTCATTGCCGGCGCCGCCATCCAGCCGGTCGTTGCCGCAGGTCATGGTGAGCCCCGCGCGCGTACCGCCGGCGTCGCCGACGAGGCTATCGGCACCGGCGCCACCATACAGGCTGTCATTGCCGCCGGAGGCCGTGGAACTCAGGGTCAAATGGCCGACATTGCTGAAATCGCCATAGATGGCGTCGTCGCCGTCATCGCCATACAGGATGTCGTTGCCACCCGTGGCCTTCGAGCCGGAGGCGGTGGCGCCCGAGAACCCATCACCATAGATGGAGTCGCCGCCGCCCCGGCCATAGATGGTGTCGGCACCGCCGGTGAAGGTGGAATCGGTGCCGCTCGCGACCGTGGTCCCGTCGCCGTAGAGCATGTTGCCGCCGTTGCTGCCATAGATCCCGTCATTCCCGCCAATGACGGTGGTCGATGACTGGACGGCCATATTGGCTGCATCACCGTAGATGTTGTCGGCGTCGGTGCCGATGGTGGTCGCATCATAGGCGTAAAGAATGTCGTTGCCGCCGATAGCGGTGGCGCCGGTGGCGCCGCTAATGTTGGCAAGGCCGACGCCCTCACCATAAATGTTGTCGGCGCCGGCCTTGCCATAGATGATATCGTCGCCGCCGGTGGCCGTCGCGTTGGCGAGCGTGGCCATTCCCCCATCGCCGTAGAGGTATTCGCCGGCTTTCGTGCCGGTGATGGTGTCGTTGCCGCCCTTCGCCCAGTTCAGGGTCGCACCGTCGCCATAGGTGGTGGTCGCCGCCGTGGCGGCCGAGAGGTCGATGATGTCGTTGCCGCCCTGCACCATATCGGTGGACGAGGAGCCGGACATGGTCTGGTAGTCGCCATAGACGATGGTGAGCTTGGCGCCGGCGGTCCAGATCACGTCATTGCCAAGGCCGCCCGAGACCTTCGCGGTGGTGGCGTATTCCTTGCCGACATTGGCGGGGCGGACGGTGAAGTCCATGATGTCGTCGCCGCCGCCGGCGTTGAAGTCGGTAAAGCCGGAGAAGCGCAGCGCGTTGGTGCCGTTCAGCGTGAGATCGTAGATGAAGGCCTCGTTCTCGTCGCTGCCGTTCAGCGTCTTGTCGGTTGAGGTGGCGGTGTAGATGAGCGCGCTGCCATAGAAGCCATAGGTCGACAGCGTCTCGTTGGTGGTGGTGTTGGTGGTGGTGCTGGTCCGGTTGAACTTGCCGGAACGTGTGAATTCCATCGCACTCCCCTTCGGCCGATGTTGCCATCGGCCTTTCCACTTCATTTTGCGATGTTTTCGCGCCGATGGCTAAAGAGGGCAAGAGCCGCGCCGCCCGCTGGGGTGACGATTTTTGGTGCGATTCCGCGTCAGACGGTGGCCTTTCGGGCCGCCTCACGCCGCGAAGACGAAGTCCGAGGCGTCGAGGGTGAGGGCGGTGTTGGCCCTGTTCTGCACGGTCACGCTGTTGCCGCCGCCGAAGTCGACCACCACCGCGGCAGTGCCGTTGCCGGTGATGCTCAGCCCGGCGAAGCTCGTATAGCCATAGGCGGAGACGTCGATCAGGTCGTCGCCGGTGCTGCTGCCCGCCACCTGCCCGAAGTCGTAGATCGTGTCGGCGCCGCTGCCGGGCTGGAACACGAAGGTGTCGTTGCCGCCGGTGACGACGCCGCCGGCCGTTATGGTGCCGGAGACGTCGCCATAGAGCTTGTCGTTGCCGGTGCCGCCGTCGAGCCGATCGTTGCCGCAGGTCAGGCTCGCCTTCGCCGTCACGCTGTCGGCATCACCGACCAGGATGTCGGCACCGGCACCGCCATGGAGCGTGTCGCCGCCGCCCGTGGCGGTGACGACGTTGGCGAGGTTGCCGCACGCTTTGCCGTCGCCATAGATCGTGTCGTCGCCGTCTTCTCCATAGAGCGTGTCGGCTCCGCCTTTCACGGTCGAGCCGGCGCTAAAGCCGAAGGCATTGGCGTCACCAAACAGGGTGTCCGCGCCGCCACCGGCATACACCGTGTCGTTGCCACCGGTTGCGGTCGCATTCCTGCCAAAGCCGAGTGTGCCCCCATCGCCGTAAAGGGGGTTGCCGCCGTCATTGCCATAGAGCGTGTCATTGCCGCCGGTGGCGGTGCTGCCCGTGCCATTGCAGAGATAGCTGCCGTCGCCGTAGAGCATGTCGGCCTCGGTGCCGGTGCCGGCGTAGAGCGTGTCATTGCCGCCGACGGCCGTGCTCGACGCGCCATAGCCGAGCAGGTTGCCGTCGCCATAGAGCGTGTCCTTGCCCGCTCCGCCCCGCAGAACGTCGTCGCCGCCGAACGCACTGGAGCTGGCGGTATAGGCCAGTCTCCCGCCATCGCCGTAGAGCGTGTCGTCGCTGGCGCTGCCGGTGAGGGTGTCGTTGCCGCCCTTGGCCCAGCTCAGGTAAAAGCCATCGCCAATGACAGCCGTGCCGACCGTCGCCGCGGACGCGTCGATGATGTCGTTGCCGCCCTGCACCAGGTCGCTGGCCGAGGTGCCGGCCATGGTTACATTGTCGCCATAGACTGGGGCGAGATGCGAACCCGCGGTCCAGATCACGTCATTGCCGAGCCCGCCATAGATCGTGGCGTCGGTGGCGTATTCATGGCCGGCATTGGCGGGGCGGACGGTGAAGTCGATGATGTCGTCGCCGGCCCCGGCATCGAAGGCTGTGAAGCCGGAGAAGCGCAGCGCGTTGCTGCCGGAGAGGGTGAGGTCGTAGATGAAGGCCTCGTTGGCGTCGCTGCCGGTCAGTGTCGTGTCGCTGTCGGTCGCGGTGTAGATCACCGAGCTGCCGTAGAAGCCGTAGGTCGACAGCGTCTGGTTGGTGGTGGTGTTGGTGGTGGTGCTGGTCCGGCTGAACCTGCCGGAGCGTGTGAACTGCATGATGCGCCCCTCATCGGCCGCTCGCCCCGCGCGCCCGGCGTGAGGCGCTATCGTACCGTTGTGGGTATGACGCGCCAGCGACCGGCCTCGAGGATGGTCGCCTTTCCGGTTCCAGCTTGCGGAAGACCGTCAGGGCTACGGCAGCCGGGCCGCGGCCGCTCGGGCAGGCGGGGCGCTGCCGCCCCGCCGCCGCGCGTTGCCTCAGGTCGAGAAGAGGAAGTCCGGGCTGTCGAGGACGAGGGCGGTGCCGGCCTTGTTCTGCACCGTGACACTGTTGCCGCCGCCGAAATCGATCACCACCGACGCCGTGCCGTTGCCGATGATGTCGAGCTGGCTCCCGGAGGAGTAGCCATAGGCGGAGACGTCGATCAGGTCATGGTGGTCAAGGGAGCCGGTGCTCTGGTCGAAGTCATAGATGGTGTCGGCGCCGCTGCCGGGCGCGAACACGAAGGTGTCGTCGCCGCGGGTCGCCGTGGTGCTGGCGTTAATGGTGCCGGAGACGTCGCCATAGAGCTTGTCGTCGCCGGTGCCGCCATCGAGGATGTCGTTGCCGCAGGTCAGCGTCCCGCCCTGGTTGACGGTCGTGGCGTCGCCGATCAGCGTGTCGTCGCCGGCTCCGCCATAGAGAAGGTCAGCCCCGCCGAAGGCATGGCCCCCGGTTGAGTTGTTGCCGTTGCCGACCAGCGAGAAATCGCCATACAGCGTATCGCCGCCATCATCGCCATACAGCGTATCGGCGCCGCCGGTGACGGTGGAGCCGTTTCCGAAGGCGGCGTTCCTGCCGTCACCCAAGATCGTATCGGTACCGTCCCGTCCGTAGATCGTGTCGTTGCCCGCGGTGACATTGGCGCTGGCGCCGCCGCCGTCGGAATTGCCATCGCCGAACAGGGCGTTGTCGCCGTTGCTGCCATAGATCGTATCATTGCCGCCGATGACGGTGACGGACGCTCCGGCGCCAAAATCCTGGGATTCACCATAGATGTTGTCCGTCTCGGTGCCCGCGGTGGTGGCGTTATAGGCGTAGATGACATCGTCGCCGCCGATGCAGGTGGAGCCGGTCTGCCCGCCCATAAACTGGCCTTCGCCGAAAATCGTGTCCCTGCCGGCGCCGCCATAGATGATGTCGTTGCCGCCGGTGCCTTTGGTGTTGGCCAGGCCACCGACGTTTCCATCGCCCGAGAGGGTGTCGTTGGACGTGCTGCCGGTTATGGTGTCGTTGCCGCCCTTGGCCCAGCGCAGCGACCCGTCACCGAGGACCGCGGTTCCGACACTGGCGGCTGAGAGGTCGATGGTGTCGTTGCCGGCCTGCACCATGTCGCTGGCCGAGGTGCCCGCAATGATGGTGGTGTCGCCATAGACGGTCTTGAGATGTGAACCCGCGGTCCAGATCACGTCATTGCCGAGCCCGCCATAGACGGCGGCGTCGGTGGCGTACTCGCTGCCGGCATTGGCCGTGCGGACGGTGAAGTCGATGATGTCGTCGCCGGCACCGGCGTCGAAGCTGGTGAAGCCGGAGAAGCGCAGGGCGTTGGTGCCGCTGAGGGTGAGGTCGTAGATGAAGGCCTCGTTGGCGTCGCTGCCGGTCAGTGTCGTATCGCCACCCGACGCGGTGTAGATCACCGAGCTTCCATAGACGCCGGAGGTCGAAAGCACCTGACCGGTCGTGGTGTTGGTGGTGGTGCTGGTCCGGCTGAATTTGCCGGAGCGTGTGAACTGCATGATGTGCCCCTCATCGGCCGCTCGCCCGCGCGAGTCCGGCCTTGAGGCGCTATTGTACCGTTACGGGGGAGATGCAGCCAAGCGCGGAAGCCGGGATTGTCGGCTTTCTGGTTCGAAATTTCCGAAGAAATTCAGGCGTATGGCTGTAGGATCGCTACCCCTGGGGAAGGGCGGGGCGCTGCCCGCCCCGCCCGGTCTCACGCCGCGAAGACGAAGTCCGAGGCGGTGAGGGTGAGGGCGGTGCTGGACCTGTTCTTCACCTGCACGCTGTTGCCGCTGCCGCTGAAGGTGATCGTCACCGTCGCGGTGCCGTTGCCGGAGAGGGTGAGGCCGGCGAAGGAGGTATAGCCATAGGCCGAGACGTCAATCAGGTCGTCGCCAGAGCCGGCTCCGGCGGTCTGGCCGAAATCATAGATGGTGTCGGCGCCGCTGCCGGGCTGGAACACGAAGGTGTCGTTGCCGCCGATCACGTTACTGGCCAGCACGTCGCCATAGAGCTTGTCGTTGCCGGCGCCGCCATCCAGACGGTCATTGCCGCTCGTCGCGTTCATGTAGCAGTTCGCGGCATCGCCATAGAGCGTGTCGGCGCCGTCGCCGCCATAGAGCGTGTCGTTGCCGCAGACGGCGACGTCGCCCGCTCCGCGTGCACTTCCAAGGGTGAAGGCGTCGCCGTAAAGCGAGTCGGCGCCGGCGTCGCCATAGAGGGTATCGTTGCCGCCATAGGCCTTCGAACCGTCGCTGTTGGTGAACTGGTAGCCATCGCCATAAACGGCGTCGTCGCCCGCTCCGGCGTAGAAGGTGTCGTTGCCGCAATAGGCGGTTGCCGATGCGCCATTGCCGACATAGTAGCCGTCGCCATACAGGATGTCCTTGAGCGCCTTGCCACGAAGGATGTCGTCCCCGCCCCAGGCGGTCGACGAATCCTGGTAGGCTAACAGGTCGGCATCACCATAGATCGTATCGCCGAAGGCGCTGCCGGTGATGTCGTCATTGCCGCCCTTGGCCCAGGCAAGCTGCGCCCCCTCGCCATAGACGGTGGTCGCGACAGTGGCGGCGGAGAGGTCGATGGTGTCGCTGCCGCACTGCGTCACGTTGCCCGACGAGCCGCCGACAATGCTGGCTTCCCCGTAGACCTTGGTGAGCTTGCTGCCGGCGGTCCAGATCACGTCATTGCCGAGGCCGCCGGAGATGGTGGCGGTGGTGCCGTATTCCTTGCCGGCATTGGCGGAGCGCACCGTGAAGTCGATGATGTCGTCGCCCGCCCCGGCATCGAAGGCGGTGAAGCCGGAGAAGCGCAGGGCATTCGTGCCCTTGAGCGTGAGGTCGTAGATGAAGGCCTCGTTCTCGGCGCTGCCGGTCAGAGTCTTGTCCGACGATGTCGCGGCATAAATGACCGAGCTGCCATACCAACCATAGGTGGAAATAGTAACGTTGGTCGACGCATTGGTAATCGTGCTGCTCTTGTCGAATTTCCCGGACCGCGTAAACTGCATGATAACCTCCACCCGTGAGCGCCGCTCACTTTTTCTGGAAAATTACCTTCTGTTTGCCCGCAAAATCCGATAATCTCAAGAAATCCGGGCAGGGTGGGGGGTGACTATTTTTGGTTGCTTTTTGCCGCGGCCGCCAAGATCCCCTATGTTGCCTCACGCCCCGAATATGAAGTCCGAGGCGTCGAGGGTGAGGGCGGTGTTGGCCTTGTTCTGCACGGTCACGCTGTTGCCGCCGCCGAAATCGACCGTCACCGTGGCGGTGCCGTTGCCGGAGACGTTGAGCTCGCCGAAGGAGGAATAGCCATAGGCGGAGACGTCGATCAGGTCGTCGCCGGTGCCGCTGCCGGCCACCTGTCCGAAGTCGTAGATGGTGTCGGCGCCGCTGCCGGGCTGGAACACGAAGGTGTCGTTGCCGCCGGTGACGCTGGCGCCGGAATTTATGCTGTTGGAGATGTCGCCATAGAGCTTGTCGTCGCCGGCGCCGCCGTCCAGCCGGTCGTTGCCGCAGGTCAGGGTCACGCCTTTATAGACATCGCCGCCGTCGCCGACCAGACCGTCATTGTCGGCACCGCCATAGAGCGTGTCATTGCCCGCCGTCACCGAGGCATTCGTCGTGTTGTTCGAGAAGCCGCCAAAGCGGAGGGCATCGCCATAGATCGTGTCCTGGCCGGCGTCGCCATAGAGCGTGTCGGCGCCGCCGAGCGTTACGCTCGAATTGGGGCTGCCCATGGTGCGGCCATCGCCATAAATCGTGTCATTGCCGCCCTGGCCGTGGATGGTGTCGGCGCCGCCATTTGTCCGGTCCGACGTCGAACTTCCAAGTTGGTTCATATCACCATAGATGGTGTCGCCGAGGGCGCTGCCGGTGATGGCGTCGTTGCCGCCGGTTACCCATGACGAGAACTCGCTGTCGCCATAGACGGTGGTCGCCGCGGTGGCGGCGGAGAGGTCGATGGTGTCGTTGCCGCCCTGGAGAGGACTGCTCGAGCTGCCCGAGTAAGACGATACATCCCCATAAACCGTGGTGAGGTGCGAGCCCGCGGTCCAGATCACATCATCGCCGATGCCACCATAGATAAGCGCGTTGGTGGCGTATTCATGCCCGGCATTGGCGGGGCGCACGGTGAAGTCGATGATGTCGTTGCCGGCGCCGGCGTTGAAGCTGGTGAAGCCGGAGAAGCGCAGCGCGTTGGTGCCGTTCAGCGTCAGGTCGTAGATGAAGGCTTCGTTCTCGGCGCCGCCGGTCAGCGAGGTGTCGCCGGACGCGGTGTAGATGACCGAGCTGCCATAATAGCCATAGGTCGACAGCGTCTCGTTGGTGGTGGTGTTGGTGGTGGTGCTGGTCCGGCTGAATTTGCCGCTGCGGGTGAAATTCATTGCCCATCCCCTGTGCGTTCGCCCGCCTGCCCCCGGCGGCCGACGCGCTAGGCTCTCTCCTCATCTTGATACCTTCTCATCGGCACCGCGCACAGGGGATGGTTGCAAGATACCGGAAATTTGGCCCTGTTTCCGCAGCGAAAGCCAAGGCTGTTGCCGCCCCGCCACAGCGCCCGCCGTCACGCGGGCTGTTGCGCGACCTCACGTCGCGAAGACGAAGTCCGAGGCGTCGAGGGTGAGGGCGGTGTTGGTCTTGTTCTTGACCTGGACGTTGTTGCCGCCGCCGAAATCGACCGTCACCGTGGCGGTGCCGTTGCCGGTGAGGGTGAGACCGGCAAAGCCGGTATAGCCATAGGCGGAGACGTCGATCAGGTCGTCGCCATAGGCGGAACCCGCCACCTGGCCGAAGTCGTAGATGGTATCCGCGCCGCTGCCGGGCTGGAACACGAAGGTGTCGTTGCCGCCGGTCACGACGGCGCCGGACGCCGAGACAGCGACAAGGTCGCCGTAAAGCTTGTCGTCTCCAACTCCCCCGACGAGGGTGTCGTTTCCGCAGTAAAGCGTGCCGACCGCGCTATATCCGTCTCCTGCAATCAGGTCGTTGCCGGCATCGCCGTAAAGCAGGTCATCTCCGGCCGTCACCACCGATGTTGCGTTGTAGGCGATGTAAAAACCGTCGCCATAGAGAGAGTCATCGCCATCGCCGCCGTGAAGCTCGTCGTTCCTGCCAAAGACCTGGCTGTTATCGCCATAGCCGACGGTATATCCGTCTCCATAAACGGCATCGCCACCCCCGGCAGCGTAGATCGTGTCGTTACCACCATAGGCGATCGATCCAACTCCCTGGGCCATGAAGGAGCCGTCACCATAGAGCGTGTCGATGTTATCCCCGCCATAGATGGCGTCGTTGCCGCCACGTGCTGTCGAGTTCACGCCAACGCCAAGATACTGGCCGTCGCCGTACACGCGGTCGCGCTGGTTGATCGGCGTGTCCGCACCGGCTCCGGTATAAATAACGTCGTCGCCGCCCGTGACGGTCGAGCCGACGCCGACTCCGAGCCGGTTGCCGTCGCCATAGATGGTGTCGCCCAGACCGCCGCCATAGATGGTGTCGTTGCCGCCATAGGTGGTGGAGCCGTCGGCGAGGCCGAGATTGTAGGCGTCGCCATAGAGGTTGTCGCGATAGGCGGTGCCGGTGAGGATGTCGTCGCCGCCCCGCGCCCAGGAGAGGTCGTAGCCGTCGCCATAGATCGTGGTCGCGATGGTCGCGGCGGTGGCGTCGATCCGGTCGTTGCCGCCGAGCGCGAGGCTGCCCGAGGTGCCGGCGAGGGTCGCGACGTCGCCATAGGCGGTGGCGAGATGGGCGCCGGCGGTCCAGATCACGTCATTGCCGAGCCCGCCATAGAGCGTGGCGTCGGTGGCGTATTCGCTACCGGCATGGGCGGGCCGGACGGTGAAGTCCATGATGTCGTCGCCGGCCCCGGCGTCGAACACGGTGAAGCCGGAAAAGCGCAGCGCATTGGTGCCCGACAAGGTGAGGTCGTAGATGAACGCCTCGTTCTCGGCGCTGCCGGTCAGCGTGGTGTCGCTGTCGGTGGCGGCATAGATCACCGAGCTGCCGTAATAACCATAGGTCGAGAGCACCTCGCCCGTGGTGGTGTTGGTTGTGGTGCTGGTCCGGCTGAACTTGCCGCTGCGCGTGAACTGCATCGCACTCTATCCTCGTGCACGCGGACCCACCGGCTGCACGATCCCGCCGCGCCGAAACCGTTGGCGGGGCAGATTACGGGCTGTTTCTACGCCAACAAGCGAAGATTTCCGGCTAAGGCAACGAGTTACCAGCCTCCGGCGAGATTTTTGGCGGGTAACCTCCGGCTGCAGGATGCTCTTCCTTGCTCTCGACGCAGCGCGCCGGTCGTGCTATCCGGCCCGACCCTTGGAAGGACCATCATGACGTTCCGGCCCCTGCTGCGACGACGAGACGAGCGAGCCCGCGCTGCCGCGCGCGCCTCCGCACGCCCCTGCGCCTGAGCCGGCCCCGGATGGGCCCGGCCTCGGCGCCTGTCGCCTGACCGTCGAGAGCCCCATGACCGACCTGTCCATCTCCATCCTTCCGGAAACCCCCGCCGACGATGCCGCCATCGAGCGGCTGGTGGCCCGCACCTTCGGGCCGGGCCGCTATGCCCGCACCGCCTTCCGGCTGCGGGAAGGCAATCCGCACCGGCGCGATCTCTCCTTCACCGCCTCCATCGGCACGATGCTGGTGGGCTCGGTCCGGCTGACGCCGATCTTCATCGGCCCGGCGCCGGCGCTGCTGCTCGGCCCGCTGACGGTGGAGCCGCCCTTCCGCTCCCACGGCATCGGCCGCCGGCTGGTGGAGCGCTCGCTGGCGGCGGCGAAGGAAGCGGGCGCCGGGCTGGTGCTGCTGGTGGGTGACGAGCCCTATTACGGCCGGATGGGTTTCCGCCATGTCGCGCGCGGCGCGGTGCGGCTTCCCGGGCCGGTCGATCCCAACCGGGTGCTGATCTGCCCGCTGGATGGGCGGGACGTGGCCTCGGTGGAAGGCATGGTCGCCCCGGACCGCCGCGCCGCGGTGGCCTGAGGCCGCACGGCCCGCCGCACGGCCCCCGGTCGGGCGGCCGTGCGTCCCGCGACGCGGCTACCGTCCCTCGCGGGCCCAGGCGGCGGCGATGCCGGCCATCAGGATGAGCAGGCCGGAGAGGCCGGCGAAGAGCGGGAACAGGCCCAGCCCGCGCACCACCGAGACGTCGCGCATCGCGAGCCCCAACCAGTCCTCGCCGGCGTAGCGTTCGCCCGACCGCACCGCCACCACCCGCGGCACCGAGCCGGCAAGGTCCGCCATCCGCCACACCCCGCCGCCGCTGGCGGCGGCGATGGGGGAGAGGGTCTGGGTCGTGCTGGTGACCTCGGCGAATTCCTTCGGGTTCAGCGGGCCGACATTCACCAGCGCCGAGAGCCGGCCATCGTTCGCCCGCCAGAGCCCCAGCATGTCGGCCGGGAAGCTGGCGCTGAACGAGCCCGGGGCGGTTTCGGCAAGGGTGACCGTGCGGGTCTGGCCGGCGGGATTGGTGACGGTCACCGGCCCGACCGCGTCGCCCATGGTCTGGCGCGCGATGACGATGTCGCCGCCGCGCGCGACCATGGAAAGCCGCTCCTCCTCGAGCTCCGGCTCCTTCATCAGCCAGTGGGAGAGCCGGCGCAGCAGGTCGATATAGGGCCCGCCGCCCTCGAAGCCGCGCGCCCACAGCCAGATATGGTCGGAGAGCAGCAGGGCGACGCGGCCTTCGCCGACGCGGTCGAGCAGCAGCACGGGGCGGTTGTCGGGTCCGTCCAGCACGCTGGTGCCCTTGGCGTTCACCGTGTCGACGACGCGGAAGAAGCGGCTCCAGCGCGGCGGTTCCGACTGCGAGCCGGGCAGTTCGCGCGTCACCGGGTGGCGCTGGCCGGCCTCGGTGAGATGGGCGCGGAACGGCACCTCGGTCATCTTGCCGGTGGGCTCGGCGGGCAGGATGGCCTCCAGCGGGGTCTGGAAGATCGAGCCCTCGGAGATGTAGTCCGCGCCGGCGGCGACCAGCACCGCGCCACCCTCGCGCACATAGCGCACGATGTTGTCGAAATAGATCATCGGCAGCACGCCCTGCTGGGCGTAGCGGTCGAAGATGATGAGGTCGAAATCCTTGATCTTCTGCTGGAACAGCTCGCGCGTGGGGAAGGCGATGAGCGACAGCTCGTTGATCGGGGTGCCGTCCTGCTTCTCCGGCGGGCGCAGGATGGTGAAGTGGACGAGGTCGACATTGGCGTCGGACTTCAGAAGGTTGCGCCAGGTCCGCTCGCCGACATGGGGTTCGCCGGAGACGAGCAGCACCCGCAGCTTGTCGCGCACGCCGTCGATGGAGAGCGCGGCGCGGTTGTTCACCGGGGTCAGCTCGCCCTCGAGGCCGGCGGCCTCGATCTCCACGATGTTGCCGCCGGCGTGGGTGATGGGGATCTCGACCTGGGCGTCGGTGCCGGCGGTGACGATGGGCCGGGCCACCACCTCGCCGTCGCGGCGCACGGTGACGCCCACCCGCGCGCCGGCCGGCGCGCCTTCGTCGACCACGCGGTAGCCGACCGTCTGGTTCTGGCCGACGATGCCGAAGCGCGGGGTCGAGGTGAGGGCGACGCGGCGGTCGCGCTCGCCGGCATGGCCGGAAATGATGGCGTGCACCGGGGCCTTGAAGCCCAGCGCCGCGGCGGTGGCGGGGATGTCGTGCACGCGCCCGTCTGTGAGGAAGATGGCGCCCGCCACCCGCTCCGGCGGCACGTCCGCCAGCGCCGCGTTCAGCGCGGTGAAAAGCCGGGTGCCGTCGACGTCGCCGGCACCGCCGCCCGCCTCGATCCAGCGCACCTCGGCGCCGGGCAGCCGGTCGAGCCGGGCCTTCAGCTCGGCGCGGGCGGCCTCGGTCATGGCGGTGCGCTCGCCGAAATCCTGGCTCGCGCTCTTGTCCACCACCACCGCGACCACGGTGGAGAGCGGCTCGCGTTCTTCGCGGGTGAGGGAGGGGTTGGCGAGGGCCAGCACGGCCAGCCCGAGCGCGAGCGCCCGCATCAGCGCGCCGCGCGTCCGCCCGACCAGCAGCAGGACGCTGACCAGCACCGCCAGCGCCGCGGCGCCCGCCAGCCATGGCAGCGGAATGAGGGGGTCGAAGCCGAGCCCGAGATTCATTGGCCGAGCCTCTCCAGCAGCGCGGGCACGTGCACCTGATCGGCCTTGTAGTTGCCGGTGAGCACATACATCACGAGGTTCACTCCGGCGCGGTAGGCCATTTCCCGCTGGCGCGGCTCGGAGGCGGAGAGCGGCAGCATGGGCTGGCCGTCATCGTTCATCGCCCAGGCGCCGGCCAGATCGTTCGAGGTGATGATGATGGGGGAGACGCCGTCGCCGGCGCGTGCCGGACGGTCCTCGCCTTCCTCGGCGGCGGGCAGTGCCTCGACAAAGGTCTGCCCGCCGCTGAAGCGGCCGGGGAAGTCGCGCAGCAGATAGAACGCCTTGGTCAGCACGTGGTCGCGCGGCACCGGCTCCAGCTCGGGCACGTCGAGGCCGGAGAGGATGGCCCGGAGCGCATCATTGGCCGGGGTGCCGGCGCCGTTGCTGCCGGGCAGGACCGATTCCGCGTCGCGGGTGTCGAACAGGATGGTGCCGCCCTGCTTCATGAAGGCGTCGATGCGCGCCAGCGTCGCCGGGCTGGGCTTCGGCGCGCCGGGCACGATCGGCCAGTACAGCAGCGGGAAGAATGAGAGCTCGTCGCGGGCGGGGTCGACGCCCATCGGCTCGCCGGCCTCCAGCGCGGTGCGCTGGCCGAGGAAATCGGTGAGGCCCTTGAGGCCGGCACGGCTCACTTCGTCGGTCTCGGCGTCGCCGGTGAGGACATAGCCGAGCCGCGTGGCGCTGCTCGCCTTCACCGCGAAGGCATCCTGTTCCGGTGTCGGCGGCGTGGCCGGCGCCGGCGTGGCAGCGGACGCCGGGCCGGGTGGCGGTGCGTTCTGCGCCCGTGCCTCCGGTGCCGGCAGCGCGAGCGCGCCGAGGGCGAGCAGTGCCGCGAGCGAGGCCGCCGCGGCCCGGCGCGGCAGCAGCCGGGCGAGGCCGCCGGACAGCAGGAACACGATGACGGCGTCGATCAGCAGAAGGGCGAACATGGCGAGCAGCACCGGGGCGCGCAGGTCGCGGGGCGCGACGTCGCGATAGGGCTCGACCCGCCCCAGGGAGGTGAGGTCGAGCGGAACGAGGCGGTCGGCCGGCAGCAGCGCGTTGACCGCCACCAGTCCGTCGGGCGGCCCGTAGAAGCCGGGCGGATGGTCGCGGCTGGCGCGGCCGACAAAGCCGGCCGGAATCGCCTTGGCGGTGGGTGGCACACCCTTGAAGGCCCCGAATCCGTCCAGCAGCCGGCTGGGGGCGATGGTCTCGCCGGAGGGCGCCGCAGTGCCCTCGGCGGCGGTCTCCGTGGCGGTCGATCCCGCGAGCGCCACCACCCGGCGCAGCATCTCGACGAAGGCGCCCGACAGCGGCAGGTCCGACCAGGTGGTGTCGGCGGTGACGTGGAACAGCACCAGCATGCCGCGCCCGCGCGCCTCCCCGGTGACGAGCGGGGTTCCGTCGGTGAGCGCCGCCCAGGTGCGCGAGGCCAGCAGCCCGTCCGGCTCGGCCAGCACCTGGCGCTGCACGGTGACGTCATTGGGCACCGGCACGTTGCGGAAAGGGCCTTCCGGCGCGAAGCTGCCGAGCTTCTGGGGCTGTTCCCACGACAGCGAGCCGCCCAGCACCCGGCCGCCGCGGCGCAGCGTGACCGGCACCAGCCGGTCGTCGCTGTTGGCGAGGCGCGGACCGGCGAAGCGCACCAGCACGCCGCCGCCCTCCATCCAGCGCTGCAGCCGCTGTTCGGTTTCGGGCGAAATGGTGCCGATGTCGGAGAGGATGATGACCGGCAGCTTCTGGTCGATGAAGCTGTCGATCGCCTCGGACGAGGCCCGTCCTTCCGACAGGCGCACATCGGCGAAGGGCCCCAGCGCGCGGCTGAGATAATAGGAGGGCGCGAGCAGCGGCTGGCGCTGGTCGGCGGTGGCGCCGGACACGAGGCCGACCGAGCGGCGGCGCCAGCGCTCGTCCAGCAGCTGCACCGCACCGGCGGAGGCTTCGCCGGCGATCTCCAGCCGGGCCACCTCGTTGCGGATTTCCACCGGTAGGTCGAAGCGGGCCGCGGTTTCGCGGGCGCCCGGCTCGAAACTGAAAGCCGCCTCGCCGAGCGCGAGGCCGCGCATGTCGAGTGCCCGCACCGTGCCCTCGCGCCCGGCGGTGTCGCGGTCGGCGCGCACCACCTGCACGGTGAGGGCGTCCACCGCATTGTCGGCGCCGGCCAGAGCGAGCGGCTCGGCGAGCCCGCCATTCATCACCACCAGCGGGCGTTGTCCGGCAATGCGGGCGAGGGCCGTCGCGCTCGGGTCGTCGGCGGCGAGCGACACGCCGTCGGCGAGATAGACCACCGAGGCGTCCGGCGCCGCGACCAGCGCCCGCTCCACGCTCGCCAGAGCAGCAGCCCGATCGGGCACCTCCGGCACCGGGGCGAGGGTGCGCAGCCGGTCCCGCGCCTCGCTGGGGCGCATCACATGGGGCTCGGCCGGGGGCTCGCCCGTGGGGATGAGGACGATGCCGCGATTCTCCAGGTCGGCATCGGCGATCACCCCTTCGGCGGCGGCGCGACGGTGCTCCCAGGTCGCGGCCGCGGGCCAGCCGCTGTCGATCAGCAGCACGACCGGGCCGGTGGCCGCGGGGCCGGTGCTCGGCGGGTTCCAGATCGGCCCGGCGGCGGCGAAGATGACGAAGGCGGCCAGCAGCAGCCGCAGCGCGGTGAGCCACCAGGGCATGCGCGCCGGCGTCTCTTCCTTCGGCGGGATGTCCAGCAGCAGCCGCATCGGCGCGAAGGCGACGCGGCGCGGCCGCGGCGGCACCAGCCGCAGCAGGAACCACAGCAGCGGGAGCCCGGCCAGCGCGCCGAGGATGAGGGGGGAGGTGAAGGCCAGCGGCAATCCGAGCATCAGGTGGAATCCCCTTCCGTCGCCGGCGCGGTGGGCGCCGGCGGGAGGAGAGTCGCGCCTCCGCTCATGCGGGCGTGGAGCGCGAGCAGGACCTCGCTCGCCGGCCGGTCGGTGCGGTGGACGAGGAAGGTCCAGTTGTGCCGTTCCGCCTCCCGGCGGATCAGGCTGCGGTGGAGATCGACACGGGCGATGTACTCCTCACGCACTGTTTCCGCCCGGCCGATGGTCAGCAGCGCGCCGGTCTCCGGTTCGCGCAGCTCGATCCGGCCGGAGAACGGGAAGGTCTCCTCGGCCGGGTCGCAGACCTGCACGACATGGCCATGGGCGCTGCTGGCGGAGAGCGCGCCGATGCTGGCGGTGACCTCGGCGGTGGGGCTCCAGAGGTCGCCGAGCAGCACCACTTCGGCAAGCGGAGAGGGTGCGAAGGCCGGCGGCAGGCTGGCGGGCAGGGTGGTGGCGTGAACCAGCGCCTCCGCCATCCGCTCGACGATGTTGCGGTTGGCGGAGGGGCGCATCACCCCGGGGATGCCGACGCGCTCGCCGCCGCGCACCAGCAGCTCGGCCAGCGCGAAGGCGACGACGAGGGCGCGGTCACGCTTGGTCTCCCACACCAGCGGCGAGGCGAACACCATGGAGGGGGACAGGTCCGGCCAGATCCACACGGTGTGGGCGGCCTCCCATTCGCGCTCGCGGACATAGAGATGGTCGTCGCGGGCCGAGCGGCGCCAGTCCACCCGGTTGGACGGCTCGCCGTCCATGAAGCGGCGGTACTGCCAGAAGTTTTCGCCGGTGCCGGCGCGGCGGCGGCCGTGCAGGCCGTGATAGACGCTCGCCGCGATCCGCCGCGCCTCCAGCACCAGCCGGGGCATGGCTGCAACGAGGCCGGCCGCATCCTGTGCGGCGGTCCGGACGGCGGTGTCGGCTTCGACTTCCAAGCTCTGCCAGCTCCTGCGTGTGCGTCAGCCGATGCGGGCGACAAGACGGGCGATGAGGCCGGGCACGGTCTCGCCATCGGCGCGCGCGGCGAAGGTGAGGGCCATGCGGTGCTTGAGCACGGGCTCGGCGAGGGCGGCGACGTCGTCCAGCGAGGGCGCGTAACGTCCGTCGAGCAGCGCCCGGGCCCGAACCGCGAGCATGAGCGACTGCGAGGCGCGCGGCCCGGGGCCCCAGGCGATGAACTTCGCCAGCGCGCCGGCATCGGGGCCGGGGCGTGCCGAACGCACCAGGGTGAGGATCGCCTCCACCACCGATTCGCCGACCGGCAGGCGGCGGACCAGGCGCTGGGCTGCGGCGAGATCCTCGGCCGTCATGACCGGGCGAGGCTTCGTCTCCTCGGAGCTGGTGGTGTCGAACAGGATGCGGCGTTCGGCGTCGCGGTCGGGATAATCGACGTCGATCTCCATCAGGAAGCGGTCGAGCTGGGCTTCCGGCAGGGGATAGGTCCCCTCCTGCTCGAGCGGGTTCTGGGTGGCGAGAACGTGAAACGGCTTCGGCAGGTCGTGGCGCTGGCCGGCGACGGTGACGTGGCCTTCCTGCATCGACTGCAGCAGGGCGGACTGGGTGCGCGGCGAGGCGCGGTTAATCTCGTCCGCCATCAGAAGCTGGGCGAAGACCGGGCCGGGGATGAAGCGGAAGGAGCGCCGCCCGCCCGCGCTCTCTTCCAGCACCTCGGCGCCGAGGATGTCGGAGGGCATGAGGTCGGGGGTGAACTGCACCCGGCGGGCGTCCATGCCCAGCACCGTGCCGAGCGTTTCCACCAGCTTGGTCTTGGCGAGACCGGGCACGCCGACCAGCAGCCCGTGGCCGCCGGAAAGAATGGTGATCAGCGCTCGCTCCACCACGGCCTCCTGGCCGAAGATGACCGCGCCGATGCCCGCCCGCGCCGCCCGCACATTGGCCGCCGTGGTTTCCGCGTTGCGGATGATCATGGCGTCGAGGGACTCGAAGTTCTCGCCCGTGGCCGTCGTCATGTCGCGCTCCCGATCCTTGGCTGGCTATGTTGCGCTGCAACAAAATGCTTTGCAAACACGCTATGCAGCGGCCGTGCCGGTTCATCCAGCAGGATGGCGGCATGTCCAGCTTACGCTATCTTGCCCTCACGTCGACCATTGGGCACGCCATCACGACTGCGCGACCGCACCGGCCTTTCTTGAAAAGAAGTATGAACACAGACAGTTATGCAGGACTCCAGGCACTTCTGGAGCGGGTCGGGACGGCTGGAGCGCGCGTTCCCGCTCCGGTTGAGAGCTGGAATCCGCCCGATTGTGGCGAGATTGGCATCAGCATCGACGCCGAAGGCGGCTGGTCCTATCTCGGTTCGCCGATCCAGCGGCCGGCTCTGGTGCGGCTGTTCGCCTCCGTCCTGCGACGGGATGGCACGCGCTACGTGCTGGTGACGCCAGTGGAGAAGCTCGGCATCTCGGTGGCCGACGTGCCTTTCGTGGCGGTGGAGATGGCGATCGAGCCGGGCGAGGCCGGCGAGGTGCTGGTCTTCCGCACCAATCTGGACGAACTGGTGCGCTGCGGTGCCGACCATCCCCTTCGTTTCGTCGTGGATGCGGGAAATGGCGGGCTGAAGCCCTATATAAGGGTGCGCGGCGATCTGTGGGCGCGGTTGAGCCGCGCGGTGGCGCTGGAACTGGTCGAACGCTGCGAGGAACGCCTCGTCCATGGGCAGCCGGTCGCCGGCATTGCCTCGGGGCCTGCGTTCTTTCCCCTGCCCGCCTGACGCCGGAGAGACGATGACCGCCCACATGCCCCCGCCCGCGCTTGCTCCCGCCTCGCTGGCCGGCTTTGTCGAGCGCGCCCGCGCCCGCCTCGCGGTCGACCCGCCGGTGAGCGGAGAGGCCGCGCGCGGCGACCATGACCTGACGCCGGAATTTCGCGCACTGGTCGATGCCCGCCCGGTGCGGGCGGCGGCGGTGCTGGTGCCGGTGGTGGCGCGGCCGGTTCCCACCGTGCTGCTGACGCTGCGCGCCTCGAACCTGCCGAGCCACCCCGGGCAGATCGCCTTTCCCGGCGGCAAGATCGAGCCCGAGGACGACGGTCCGCTCGGCGCGGCGCTGCGCGAGGCGCAGGAAGAGATCGGGCTCGACCCCGCTCTGGTTTCTCCGCTGGGCTATCTCGATGCCTATCTCACGCGCACGGGCTTCCGCATCGTGCCGGTGGTGGCGACGGTGGAGCCGGATTTCGGCCTCACGCTCAACCCGGGCGAGGTGGACGAGGCGTTCGAGGTGCCGCTGGAGTTCCTGATGACGCCGGCCAACCACCAGCGCCATTCCCGCGAGACCGAGGGGCTGCGCCGCACCTTCCACGCCATGGCCTATGAGAAGCGGTTCATCTGGGGCGTGACGGCGGGAATCCTGCGCAATCTGTATGAGCGGATGTATGGCTGATGCTGCGGGTCGCGCTCACCGAAATCCTGCTGTTCCTCGCCCCCTTTGCGCTGTTCGCGCTGTATCTGCGGTTCGGGCGCGGCATTGATTCGCTGCTGGCCGGCTGGTCCACCCGGTCGTTCGCCCTGTGCACCATTGCCGCCTTGCTGCTGGTGGCCGCCAGCCTCTATCTCTTCGAGGCCGAGCTGCGCGGTCCGACCCAGGGCCGCTACGTCCCACCGAGCTGGGAGAACGGCATCCTCGTGCCGGGACATTTCGAATGAACGCGTTGATCGAGGGCCATGCCGGGCTCTCCCGCCTGTTCGAGGCGCTGGAGGGCGAGGGCGAGGAGGTCCGCATCGTCGGCGGGGCGGTGCGCGACTGGCTGCTGGGCCGCGGCACCCGCTCCGACATCGACCTCGCCACCACCGCATTGCCGGAGGAGGTGATGCGCCGGGCCACCGTCGCCGGCCTGAAGCCGGTGCCGACCGGGATCGAGCACGGCACCGTCACCGTGGTGGCGGAGGGCGTGCCCTATGAGGTGACGACGCTGCGCGAGGATGTCGAGACCGACGGCCGCCGCGCCCGCGTCGCCTTCGGCCGCGACTGGTCGCACGATGCCGCCCGGCGCGACTTCACCATGAACGCGCTCTACATGACCCGTGCGGGCGATATCGTCGATCTCGTCGGCGGCCGGGCGGATGCCGAAGCGGGGCGGGTGCGCTTCATCGGCGACCCCGGCCAGCGCATCCGCGAGGATTATCTGCGCATCCTGCGGCTGTTCCGCTTCCACGCCGCCTATGGCCTTGGCCCGCTCGATCCGGCGGCGCGGGCGGCGGCGGTCGCGGGCCGCGAGGGGCTCGCCCAGCTCTCCCGCGAGCGGGTGCGGACCGAGTTCCTGAAGCTGCTGGCGGCGCCGCGCGCGGCGGAGACGCTGGAGGAGATGGCCGGCGCCGGCCTGCTGGAGCCGGTGCTCGGGCCGGCGGCGGGCCGGCCGGATGTCGCGGCGGCGGGGCGGCTGGCGGCCATCGAGGCGGCGCTGGGCCTGCCGGCGGACCCGCTGCGCCGGCTGGGCGCCCTGCTCATTCACGAGGCGGACGACCTCGAGCGCACGCGCGAGGGGCTGCGGCTCTCCAACGCCGAGGCGAAGCGGCTGGCCCCGCTGGCCGACGCCCGGCTCGCGCTTGACCCCGACACCACCGATCTCGAGCGCTGCGCCGCGCTGTACCACATGGGGGCGGAAGCCTATCGCGACCGGGTGCTGATCGACTTCGCCCGTTCCGCCGCGTCCCCCCCCGATGTCGACTGGGGCGATCTCGCCCGGCTGCCGGAGCTGTGGAGCCCGCCGAAATTCCCCATCAATGCCGGCGCTTTCCTCGCCCGGGGCATCCCCCCGGGCCCGCAGGTGGGCGCCACGCTGCGCCGGGCGGAGGCGCTGTGGATCGAGCGCGGCTTCCCGGAGGACCCGCTGTCGCTGGTGGCGATCGCCCGCGACGCGATGGAGCCGGCCTGAGCCAAGAGATATCGCGAGGCTTCTACCTCGCGAGGTCGGACATCGGCACCTCTGGATGGCAGGCGCTCAGCCTGCCATACCTTGGGTTGCCCGGCTGTCCTTCACGGCCACTTCACCACCGGGGGCATGGAGGAGAGGATCGAGTCGACATTGCCGCCGGTCTTCAGGCCGAACACCGTGCCGCGGTCGTAGAGCAGGTTGAACTCGACGTAGCGGCCGCGGCGGATGAGCTGTTCCTCGCGGTCCGCCTCGGTCCACGGGGTGGCGTAGTTCTGCCGGACCAGATGGGGGTAGATGTCGAGGAAGGCGAGGCCGACGTCGCGGGTGAAGGCGAAATCCGCCGACCAGTCGCCGCTGTCCAGCCAGTCGTAGAAGATGCCGCCGATGCCGCGCGGTTCCTTGCGGTGGGTGAGCCAGAAATATTCGTCGCACCATTCCTTCAGCCGGGGATAGTCGGCGACGTCGTGGGGCTGGCAGGCCGCGCGCATGGCGGCGTGGAAGGCGATCGTGTCGGGGTCTTCCTGCGTGCGCCGGCGCTCCAGCACCGGTGTCAGGTCGGCGCCGCCGCCGAACCACGCCTTCGAGGTGACGACGAACCGCGTGTTCATGTGCACGGCCGGCACGTTGGGGTTCGTCATGTGGGCGATGAGGGAGATGCCGGTGGCGTGGAAGCGGGGGTCTTCCTCGGCGCCGGGAATCTGTTTCCGGAATTCCGGGGCGAACTCGCCATGGACGGTGGAGCAGTGCACGCCGACCTTCTCGAACACCCGCCCGCGCATCACCGACATCACCCCACCGCCGCCGGGCGCACCGGAATGGTCGGTGCGCTGCCACGGCGTGCGCACGAAGCGGCCGGGCGCGCCGGGGTAGAGATGGTCCGGGGCATCGGCCTCCACCGCCTCGAAAGCGGCGCAGATGCGGTCGCGCAGTTCCTCGAACCAGGCGCGGGCGAGCGCCTTGCGCTCGTTCAGGGTCTCGGGCGTGCGGGCTTCCGGCATAAGGTCTCGCGGAGCTGGGGTGGCGACGTTCAGCATCGGGCCTTCCTCTCGACGTCGGTTCGCGACGGCCCGAAACTTCACGCCTTTCGAGGCGCGGGCCTTGATCCGACGCAAGGCGGCCGGCTTTTTCGACACCGCGGGGGCACCCGTCCCCCGACTTAGGCGGGGAGCGCCGCCGGGGCAAGCTCTGCCGTCCTCTTCCGCGGCGTTCCGCCTGCCGGGGTTGCCGCGGTGGGCCGCTCAGATCACCGTGCCGGACACCGCGCCGATGGCATAGGTCGCCGCCATCGCCAGCGCCCCCCAGAAGGTGACGCGTATGGCCGCCTTCAACGGGTCCGAGCCGCCGGCCTTGGCGCCTGCCACCCCCAGCACCGCGAGGAATCCGAGCGCCGCGGCCGAGACCGTGACCGGCAGCGCCCCCTGCGGCGCCACCAGCACGGTGGCGAGCGGCAGCACCGCCCCGCCCGCGAAGCTCGCCGCCGAGGCGAGCGCCGCCTGCACCGGGCGCGCCGTGGTGATCTCGTTGATGCCCAGCTCGTCGCGGGCGTGGGCTTCCAGCGCGTCACGGGCGGCGAGCTGCCGCGCCACCTCGTCCGCCAGCGCCGGATCGAGGCCGCGGGCGACATAGAGCCCAACGAGTTCGGCATGCTCGCCGACCGGGTCGGCGGCGAGTTCCGCCCGTTCGCGGGCGAGGTCGGCATGTTCGGTGTCGGCCTGTGACGACACCGAGACATATTCACCCGCCGCCATCGACATCGCGCCCGCCACCAGCCCGGCAATGCCGGCCAGCAGCACCGCGCCCTGGTCGCTGTCCGCCGCGGCGACGCCGACGATGAGGCTCGCCGTCGAGAGGATGCCGTCATTGGCACCGAGCACGGCGGCACGCAGCCAGCCGGCCCGATCGACGAAGTGGATTTCCTGGTGGCCGCGCGGCATGTCGTTCTCCTGATCTGACCGAGCCTTACGAGGCTTTCATGTCCGTTCGATGATACCGTTCGGCCCGATGCTCGCGCCGCCGCCGCATGCTGTTCCCTGCAACGCCGCGCGCCTTTGCCACAGGGCGGGCTTACCCGACACACTGGCGCCGCATCGGCGGCGCAAAAGGCCCGCCATGTTCACGCGGCTCTTCACCTTCTTCGAGAATCTGGTCGATCCGTTCCGTCCCGCGGCCATCGTGCGGCCGCCGGAGCAGCTCGGGCGGTTCTACTGGCACTTCGTGCGGCAGACCGGCTGGGTGTTCGTCGCCGCGCTCGGCGCCGCCTTCCTTGTCGCGCTCATCGAGGTGTCGCTGTTCCGCTATGTCGGGCAGATCGTGGACCTCCTGCAGGGTTCCTCGCCGCAGACCATCTTCGCCGACCATGGCCGGCTGATGCTGTGGATGGCGTTCGTCGTGGTGGTGGCGCGGCCCTGCGCCAATGCGCTGCACGACGTGCTGGTTCGCCAGACCATCACCGCCAATGTGGGCAGCCTGATTCGCTGGCAGTCCTACCGCTGGGTGATCCGCCAGAGCCTCGCCTATTTCCAGGGCGACTTCGCCGGTCGCGTCGCCAACCGGGTGATGCAGGCCGGCCCGGCGCTGCGCGGCTCGGTGGTCGAGGTCATCGATGCGCTCTGGTACGTCACCGTCTATGCCGTGAGTGCCGTCATCCTGTTCGCCGAGGCCGACTGGCGGCTCGCGGTGCCGATGGTGCTGTGGATCGGGCTCTACATCTTCGCGCTGTCGCGCTTCGTGCCGAAGGTGCGCCAGCTTTCCAAGGCGACCTCGGGCGCGAACTCGATGCTCTCCGGCCGCATCGTCGACAGCTACACCAATGTGATGACGGTGAAGCTCTTCGCCCATGGCGACCGCGAGGACGCCTATGTCCGCGACGCCCTCGAGGCCCACAATAGCGATTTTCGCGCCCAGCAGCGGCAGATCACGCGGATGGCGCTCACCATCAGCGTGCTGAACAGCGTCATGCTGGGGGCGGTCGGCGCGCTCGGCGTGTGGCTGTGGTCGACCGGGGCGATCAATCTCGGCGCCATCGCACTCTCCACCGGGCTCGCCATCCGCATCACCAACATGTCCGGCTGGATCATGTGGGTGGTGACCGGCGTGTTCGAGAATGTTGGCACGGTGCAGGAGGCGATTCTCTCCATTGCCCAGCCCCATACCGTCGTCGACACCGTCAAGGCGCCGGCCCTGCAGGTGCCGCGGGGCGAGATCCGCTTCGAGCAGGTCTCGTTCCATTACGGAAAAGGCGAGGGAGTCATAGAGGGGCTGGACCTCGTGCTGAAGCCCGGCGAGCGGGTCGGTCTGGTCGGCCCGTCCGGTGCCGGCAAGTCGACGCTGGTGAGCCTGCTGCTGCGCTTCTACGACCCCGAGCGCGGCCGCATCCTCATCGACGGTCAGGACATTTCCACGGTCTCGCAGGAATCGCTGCGCGCCGAGATCGGGGTGGTGACGCAGGACACGTCGCTGCTGCACCGCTCGGTGCGCGACAACATCCGCTATGGCCGCCCCGAGGCCGGCGAGGAGGCGATCGCCCTTGCCGCGCGGCGCGCCCATGCCGACGCCTTCATCGGGACCCTGGTCGACCCGCAGGGCCGGCGCGGACTCGACGCCCATGTCGGCGAGCGCGGGGTGAAGCTGTCCGGCGGCCAGCGCCAGCGCATCGCCATCGCCCGCGTGCTGCTGAAGGACGCGCCGATCCTGGTGCTGGACGAAGCGACCTCGGCGCTCGATTCCGAGGTGGAGGCGGCGATCCAGTCCAATCTCGACGAGCTGATGGCGGAAAAGACCGTCATCGCCATCGCCCACCGGCTCTCGACCATCGCCCGCATGGACCGGCTGGTGGTGATGGAGCATGGCCGGGTGGTGGAGACCGGTACCCATGCCGAGCTGGTGGCGCGCGGCGGGCTTTACGCCCGGCTCTGGCAGCGCCAGTCCGGCGGCTTCCTCGATGCCGAGGGGGAGGAGGCCGAGGCGGCGGAATGAGCGGGCTCAGCCCGCCGGAGCCGCCGGCCACGCCCCCACCTGCCGCAGTGCCTCGCCGAGAATCATCGCGCCGGCCAGAGCGACGTTCAGCGAGCGCGCGCCCGGCGCCAGCGGGATGACGATGCGCGCATCCGCCGCGCCGTGCACCGCATCCGGCACGCCGGCGCTCTCGCGGCCGAGCAGCAGCAGGTCGCCGGCGGCGAAGGCGAAGCCGGTATAGGGTTGTGAGCCGCGGGTCGTGCACAGCACCAGCCGGCGGCCTTCGCTCCGGCGCCAGCTCTCGAAGGCGGCGAAGGAGCTGTGGCGTCGGATCGCCGCGCGGTCGAGATAGTCCATGCCGGCGCGGCGGAAGCCGGCATCACCCACAGGAAAGCCCGCGGGCTCGATGATGTGCAGCGGCACGGCGAGGCAGGCCGCCGCCCGGGCGAGGGTGCCCGCGTTCTTGGCGATGTCAGGCTGGTAGAGCGCGAGCGCGGGCGGCATGGCTGGAACCTTCAAGGGCGCCCGGTGAGAGGCGGAGGGTGCCACGTCCGGGATGCGGTTCTGTGGCGATTCACCGCGGGGATGACGCGGCGGCAGCGCCGTGCGGGAGTCAAGGTGCTGCCGCCGGGCAAGGCAGGACTCACTGACGCACTGCCGCGATCTGGACAAGGGGCAGCGACGATGCAATTAGAGGCGGTCGAAGGTACGTGGCTTCGCGTTGGCGGCGCTGCGTCACCGGCCTCGCGGCGCGCGGGGCCCTGACGGCGTCTCCCGTCTCCCGGGACGGCGCCGGACCCCGGTTCAGGGGGTGGCGTCCGGTTTCGCGGGCCGCGTCCCGTCCGCCGGGTGCCCTGGGGGTGCGCCGGTCGTGGGGTGGAACGGCGCAGTCGAGGGAAAGGGAACCGAACGTGGCATCAACCGAGACGGCGGAAACCACTCGCCGCGACTTCCTGTACATCGCCACCGGGGCGGTCGGCGCGGTCGGGGCGGCTGCGCTGGTATGGCCCTTCATCTCCCAGCTGCAGCCGGACGCCTCGGTGCTGGCGCTCTCCTCCACCGAGGTCGACCTGACCCAGGTCGCCGAAGGCCAGATCATCACGGTGAAATGGCGCGGCAAGCCGGTCTTCGTGTGGAACCGCACGCCGGACGACATCGCCAAGGCAAAGTCCGTCCAGCTCTCCCAGCTCATCGACCCGGTGGCGCGCAACGCCAATCTGCCGGCGGATGCGCCGGCGACCGATGCCAACCGTGCCGCGGCCGATCGCGAGAAGTGGCTGGTGGTGATCGGCATCTGCACCCATCTCGGCTGCGTCCCGATCGGCCATTCCGGCGAGTATGACGGCTGGTTCTGCCCCTGCCACGGTTCCGAGTATGACAGCGCAGGCCGCGTGCGGCGCGGACCGGCGCCCGAGAACCTTGCGATCCCGCCCTACAGCTTCGTGTCCGACACGAAGATCTCCATCGGTTGATCCGGGTTCAAGGGACGACATCACCATGAGCGGACACGCGACATTCGAGCCGAAGAACCCGGCGCTGAAGTGGTTCGAGAGCCGGCTTCCCCTGGTCGGGCTGCTGCATTCCTCCTTTGTGGCGTATCCGACGCCGCGGAACCTGAACTACTGGTGGACCTTCGGCGGCATCCTGTCGCTGATGCTGGTCTGCCAGATCCTCTCCGGCGTCGTGCTGGTGATGCACTACACCCCGCATGTCACGCTCGCCTTCGACTCGGTCGAGCACATCATGCGCGATGTCAGCTATGGCTGGCTGCTCCGCTACATCCACGCCAACGGCGCCTCGATGTTCTTCATCGCGGTGTACATCCACATGTTCCGCGGCCTCTATTACGGGTCCTACAAGGCCCCGCGCGAGGTGCTCTGGATCCTCGGCGTGATCATCTACCTCCTGATGATGGCGACCGGCTTCATGGGCTACGTGCTGCCGTGGGGGCAGATGAGCTTCTGGGGCGCCACCGTCATCACCAATCTGTTTTCCGCCTTCCCGGTGGTCGGGCCGACCATCGTCGAGTGGCTGTGGGGCGGCTTTGCCGTCGACAACCCGACGCTGAACCGGTTCTTCTCCCTGCACTACCTGCTGCCCTTCATGATCGCGGGCGTCGTGATCCTGCACGTCTGGGCGCTGCATGTGGTCGGCCAGAACAACCCCACCGGCGTCGAGCCGAAGACGCCGAAGGACACCGTGCCCTTCACCCCCTACGCGACCATCAAGGATGGCTTCGCGATGGTGTGCTTCCTGCTCTTCTTCGCCTGGTTCGTGTTCTACATCCCGAACTATCTCGGCCATGCCGACAACTACATCCCCGCCAACCCGCTGGTGACCCCGGCCCACATCGTGCCGGAATGGTACTACCTGCCGTTCTACGCGATGCTGCGCTCGGTGCCGGACAAGCTCGGCGGCGTGCTCACCATGTTCGGCGCGATCATCGTGCTGTTCTTCGTGCCGTGGCTCGACACCTCCAAGGTACGCTCGGCGGCCTACCGCCCGCTGTTCCGCCAGTTCTTCTGGATCTGGGTGGCGGTGTGCATCGGGCTGGGCTGGCTCGGCTCCAAGCCGGCGGAAGGTGGCTATGTGATCGCCGGCCGCATCCTGACCATCTGGTACTTCGCCCACTTCCTGATCATCCTGCCGCTGCTCGGCCTGTTCGAGAAGCCCCGGCAGGTGCCGGCCTCGATCACCGAGGCGGTGCTCGGCAAGACGAAATCGGCGTGAGCGGAGCAGGAACGATGAACATGCGCTTTGCTTCCCTCCGCTCGCTCTCCTTCGGCGTCGTGACCGCGGTCGCGATGCTGGCCGCGGCCCCGGCGGCGTTCGCCCAGGAAGGCCACGGGGCGCCCAAGCCGCACCGCGAGAGCTGGACCTTCGCCGGTCCGTTCGGCAAGTTCGACCGCGCCCAGGTTCAGCGCGGCTTCCAGGTGTTCCGCGAGGTGTGCTCCTCCTGCCATGCGGCGCACCTCTTCGCCTTCCGCAACCTGGCCCAGCCGGGCGGCCCGGAATTCTCCGAGGCGCAGGCCAAGACGGTGGCCGAGGCCTACAAGGTTCAGGACGGCCCCAACGACGCCGGCGACATGTTCGAGCGCCCCGGCCGCCTGTCGGACCATTGGCCCTCGCCCTTCCCGAACGAGCAGGCGGCCCGCGCGTCCAATGGCGGCGCCTATCCGCCGGACTTCTCGGTGCTGGCCAAGGCGCGCACCTATGAGGTCGGCTTCCCGGGCTTCCTCATCGACATCGTGCGCCAGTATCAGGAGCAGGGACCGGATTACATCCATGCCCTGCTGAACGGCTACAAGGACGCTCCCGAGGGCGTCACCGTGCCGGAGGGCGCCTATTACAACGAGTATTTCCCCGGCCACGCCATCAAGATGCCGCCGCCGCTCTCGGCTGACCAGGTGACCTACACCGACGGCACGCCCCAGACGGTGGACCAGTATTCCCGCGACGTCACCGCCTTCATGATGTGGCTCGCCGAGCCTCACCTCGAGGAGCGCAAGCGCATCGGCTTCCAGGTGATGATCTTCCTCATTGTCTTTGCCGGCCTGCTCTACTTCACCAAGAAGAAGGTGTGGAAGAGCGTCCACTGAGACCAGCCTTCGGCGCAGTATGGATCAGGGCCCCTCACGGGGCCCTTTTTCGTTGAGGTGGTGCTGAAGAACGGCGGGCGTCGCCCGGGCCGGGCATCCCGGGTCCTCACGCCCGAGCGAGGGTGAGGACGAGCCCGTTGCGGTCGGACATGTTCATGCCCGCCGCAGTCTTCCGGGACAGTGTGGCGCGTGCCTCGCAGCGCCAGCGCGGACCGTGGGCGAGGTGCTCAAGGCTGCGGTCCGGCGTGTCGTCGGCTGCGCCTGGGGCAGGCGGCAGGGGAGCCTCGGTCGCGACCGTGTAGCCGCGTCCCAGCAGGCCCGCCAGCTTCTGGTGGACGCGCAGCGGCTGCGTCTGGCGGGGCAGGTGCTGGTTGAAATCCCCCACCAGCAGCTCGGGGCCGCCGCCCGCTTCCGGAAGAAACCGGCCGAGCGCATCGAGATAGTCCTCGTGCTCCTTCCATCTGGCTCTGCCGCGCTCCCGCATGCCGGCGCCGCTGTAGGGGATGCACAGGCCGGCGATCGACACGGGGCCAAGGCAGGTTTGTGTCCGCGCGTGGACGAAACGGCCCGGCGGCAGGTCGGGATGGCCGACATCGTCCGCCTCCGTCCAGGGCGAGCGGCTCCAGAGCACGACCTTTCTTACCGCCGTCTTCGCGGGCCCGTATGGAAAGGGCGAGCTGGTGACGACATGGCCGGGCGGCAGCAGGTCGGCAGAGGCTTCGGTGAGGCAGATCAGGTCGGCGTCCACCCGGTGCAGCCCGTCGCGGATTGTGCGGCCCCGCGGCGTCCCGAGGCTGGCCCTGTCCGCGGTCCAGACCAGAACGCGCAGCGTGGCGGCGGGGCTCACGCCTCCACACGTTCCACGAACACGCAGTTGGTGAATTCGAAGGCGAGGCGGCCGTACTGGTTGGTGCCGGTTTCGTGGGTGAAGACGAGGCCCCATTCCGGCCGGCTCGCGCTCGGCTTTTTGGCGGTGACCTCGCTGACGAACGAGATGGTGTCGCCCGGTCGCACCGGTTTCAGCCAGTTGAGGTTCTTGAAGCCGGGGGAGGGGCCAATGCGGGGGGCGCGCTCGCCGCGGGCACGGAGCTGCTCGTGCAGCCGGGCCTGGGCCGCGGCCCGCAGCCGGGCCCAGACCGCCGCGGTGTGCCAGCCGGAGGCGGCGAGGCCGCCGAAATGGGTGCGCATGGCCAGCAGCGGATCGATGTGGAACGGTTGGGGATCCCACGAGCGGGCAAACGCGATGATCTCGTCCTCGAAGAAGGTGTGGCTGCCAAGCTTTTCCGTATCGCCGACCGCGATGTCCTCGAAGAACCTCATGCCAGCCGCGCCCCGGGGTTGCGCCGCCCGAACAGCAGGGTTCCCACCAGTTCGAACACCGCGGTGCCGGCACTGTCGAGCAGCTCGAAACGGAACTTGACCAGCCCCATTTCCGGCCGGCTCTTCGAGGCGCGGGTCTCCAGCACCGCGCGGCGCAGGCTCAACACCGCGCCGGGATGCACGGGCTGGAGGAACCGCGCCTCCTCGATGCCGGGCGAGCCAAGGCACTCGGCCTTGAGCAGCAGCCCGTCGGTCAGCAGGCGCTGGAAGATGGCGCAGATATGCCAGCCGGAGGCGGCAAGGCCCGCCAGCGGCGTCGCCGCAGCGGCGGCATCATCAAGGTGGATCGGTGTCGGGTCGAAGTCGCGGGCGAAGGCGAGTATTTCCTCGCGCCCCACCACATAGCGGCCGCAGCTCGCCACATGGCCTTCGTGGAAATCCTCCCAGAACAGCATGGACGGCGGCGCTCTCCCTGCGGGCTACGGTGGGCGGCTGTTCGGCGCCGCCCTCGCGGCGGATGCGACTCCGCCTGCAGCCGATCTCACGGGAGGCCGGCGCCGGCGTCAAGCGGCTGCAGCCCCGCCTCAGGTGTTGAAGCGGAAATGCAGCACGTCCCCATCCGCCACGACATATTCCTTGCCTTCCAGCCGCAGCCGGCCGGCATCGCGGGCCCCGGCCTCGCCATTGCCGCGGACATAGTCGTCGAAGGCGATGGTCTCGGCCCGGATGAAGCCCTTCTCGAAGTCCGAGTGGATGACGCCCGCCGCTCCCGGCGCCTTGGTGCCGGCGGTGATGGTCCAGGCGCGGGCTTCCTTCGGGCCTACGGTGAAGTAGGTGACGAGCTTCAGCAGCTCGTAGCCGCTGCGGATGATGCGGTTGAGGCCGGGCTCCTCCAGCTCGATGGCCTCGAGATAGTCCTTCTGTTCGGCCGCCGGCAGCACAGCGATCTCGCTTTCGATCTTGGCCGAGACCACCACCGCCTTGGCGCCCTCCTCGGCGGCACGGGCGAAGACCTCGCGGGACAGCGCGTTGCCCTCGCGCGCGGAGGCCTCCTCGACATTGCAGACATAGAGCACCGGCTTCGAGGAGAGCAGGCCCAACATACGGAACGCCTTCTCCTCCTCCGGCTTCACCTCCACGAGGCGCGCGGGCTTGCCCTCCCGCAGCAGCACGAGGGCGCGGTTCATGAGGTCGAGCAGTTCGCGGGCATCCTTGTCACCGCCCTTGGCCTTCTTCTCGAGAGCTGCGGCGCGCTTTTCCAGGCTTTCGAGGTCGGCGAGCATCAGCTCGGTCTCGATGGTCTCGATGTCGGAGAGCGGGGCGAGCTTGCCCTCGACGTGGGTGACGTCGGAATCCTCGAAGCAGCGCACCACATGGGCGATGGCGTCGCATTCGCGGATATTGGCGAGGAACTGGTTGCCGAGACCCTCGCCCTTGGAGGCGCCGCGCACCAGCCCGGCGATGTCGACGAAGGTGAGGCGGGTCGGGATGATCTGCTGGGAACCGGCGATCTTCGCCAGCGTCTCAAGGCGCGGATCGGGAACCGCGACATCGCCGACATTGGGCTCGATGGTGCAGAACGGGTAATTCGCCGCCTGCGCCGCCGCCGTCTGGGTGAGGGCGTTGAAGAGAGTCGACTTGCCGACATTCGGCAGGCCGACGATGCCGCATTTGAAGCCCATGGGGGAAGACCGTCAGGTAAGGGTTGCTGTGCTGGGAGCGTGGTAAGGCCCGGGCGCGCCGACCGCAATCCCCGCCGTGCCGGCAAGACGGGCAAGGGCGTGGCCCGTGAGCCTGCTGCGCCCGGTTTCGCGCGGCCGACCTATCGCCGGCGTCGGCGCGGCGCCGGGTTCAGCCCTTGTGCGGGGCCGCGGGATCGATGCCGCGCGCCTCGAGAAGCAGATGCAGCCGGCTCTGGAACTCGTCGACCTTGCGCTGGATCAGCAGCTCGGCCAGCTCGGCGCAGCCGTCGCACACAGCCTCGACCCAGGGCTGTTCCGCCTTGGCGAAGTCGTTCAGCACGAAGTGGGTGACCAGCGCCTTGTCGCCGGGATGGCCGATGCCGAGCCGGACGCGGGCGTAATCATTGCCGCAATGGGCGGTGATGGAGCGCAGGCCGTTATGCCCGGCATTGCCGCCGCCGGTCTTCACCCGCACCTTGGCCGGCGCGAGGTCGAGCTCGTCATGGAACACCACCACGTCGCCGAGCGCGATCTTGTAGAAGCGCTGGGCCTCGGCCACGGCGCGGCCGCTCTCGTTCATGTAGGTCTCGGGCAGCAGCGCCAGGACCTTTTCGCCGGCAATCTCGCCCTCGCAGGCGGCGCCCTGGAAGCGGCGGCGCCACGGCGAGAACCGGTGGCGGCGCACGATCGCGTCCACCGCCATGAAGCCGATATTGTGCCGGTTGCCGGCATATTTCGGGCCGGGATTGCCGAGCCCCGTGAAGAGGAACATCAGGCAGGCTCCCGGCCAGAAACGCGTGTCAGATCACTTCTTGCCCGGGGTCGCCGCGGCGGCCGCAGCAGCAGCGGCCTCGTCAGCCTCGGCTTCCTTGAGGCCCGAGGGAGCCGCGATCGTGACGAGGGTGTCGTCGCCATGGCCGGCCCAGGTCACGCCGGCGGGCAGCGCCACCTGCGAGAGGTGGATCGAATCGCCCAGCCCGGCCTTGCCGAGATCGACGGTGATCGCCTCGGGAATGGCGTCGGCCGGCACGTTCAGCTCCACCGTGTGGGCGACGACGTTCAGCGTGCCGCCGGCTTTGATGCCCGGAGCGGTCTCGGCGTTGCTGAAGTGGACCGGGACGTCGACGGTCAGCGTGGCGCCGACGGCGACGCGCAGGAAGTCGACATGCAGCGGCAGGTCCTTCAGCGGGTCGAGCTGGTAGTCGCGCGGGATCACGCGGTGCTTCTCGCCCTCGACATCCACGTTGAACAGCGTGGTGAGGAAGTGGCCGGCATAGATGGTGCGGGTGATCTCGGTGTAGTCGAGCGTGATGCCGAGAGGGGCCTTGCCGTCGCCATAGATGACGGCGGGCACGCGACCGGCGCGGCGTTCTGCACGAGCGGCCCCCTTGCCGACCTTCGTGCGCGCCGACGCCTTCAGTTCCTTGATGGCGGTCATGGGCTATGTTCCTTCATGGGTCATGCCCAACGAAACAAGGCCGCTTTCGCGGCCCGTCACGTCAGGCGATCGAGGTTCGACGTCGCCCGACGCGCCTCCAGGGGTGCGGATAGGCCGGACGACGGCGGGCTCATAGCAGCAAAGCGCCGGCGGGGCAATCTTCGCAGGGGCCGGCGGCCCCGCCTCGAGGGGCCTTCTAGAACTTGCCGAGGATGCCCGCCTTCACCGTTTCGGTGCCGGTGGTGCCGATGGTGCGCGCGTGCTCCACCGAGAAGAAGCGCTCGAACGGTCCGAGCGGGCCGCGCAGTTCCACGGATGTGTTCACGCTCGACTGGTTGGCGAGCTCCGCCGACATGCCCAGCGTTTCGCCATCCGGCGTGAGCGGCACCTTGTAGGTGCTGCCGATTGCCGAGCCGTCGGAGAGCGAGACGGCCGATCGGCCGGCAGCGGCGCCGACATTGCCCGTGCCATAGATCACGAGGCTGTCGAGGGCGTAGTCGATGCGGCCTTTCACCTCGCCCGACGCGCCGCCGGCGGACGCGGCCAGTGCCGAGGAGACCGGCGCGTTGGCGGAAACGCTGGTGCTGACATTCACGCTGGCCGGGCCGTGGGAGAGATCGAGGCTGGTCGGCAGTGTGCGCTTGGCCGACGTGGTGGCAGAACGGCCGGCTGCGTTCTTTATCACCTGCTCGGCCGGCGTCGGCCCCTCTGTGGCGGGGGTGGGCGGCACGAAGCCGCCGAGGGTCGACCAGACATAGCCGGGATCGGGCGATGTGCCCGCTTCACCCGCGGCGGGAGAAGCGCTGTCCGCCGGCGCGCCCTGCTGGGGCGGGGGCGAGACGGTGATGGTCATCGGCGTGCCGTCACTGGCATCGTGATCCTCGGCGGGGGCCTCCGCATTGGCGACGGCGTCCTCATAGGGGCTCGCGCTCTCGACAGGAGCCGGCGCCTCGGCCGGGTCGAGTATGGCGATGCCCGCCCAGGGGTCGACGGCAGGCTGGTCAGCATGGGCGGGCGCTGTCACGGAAAGCGCCAGCAGGGCGGCAAGCAGGGGGCGCTGCATCCGACCTCCTTCGTGTCGTTCAAGCCTCACGGCAGATTCGCCACGAAAAATGGACCGAAAAAGGCAGCCGCCTGGAACACTCGCCGGGAAGGGCAATTCCCCGGCCGTTCCATGGAGAAGCCGGAAGACCAGCCGACTGAGATGACTCGGCTTTTGTCGCCGCCATGCGCCTCGCGCAGGGCTCGCTGGCGACTTAGTCGAACAGGCCGGAGACGCTTTCTTCATGCGCCGTACGGCTGATGGCCTCGCCGATCAGCGTCGCGATGGAGACGACGCGGATGTTGCGGGCGACGCGCACGGCCTCGGTCGGCTGGATCGAGTCGGTGATCACCAGTTCCTTGAGGTTCGACGCGGTGACGCGGGCCACCGCGCCTCCCGACAGCACGCCATGGGTGATGTAGGCGTAGACTTCGAGAGCGCCGCGGGCCAGCAGGGCATCGGCCGCGTTCACCAGCGTGCCGCCGGAATCGACGATGTCGTCGACGAGGATGCAGCGCGTGCCCTCGACGTCGCCGATCACGTTCATCACCTCGCTCTCGCCGGGACGCTCGCGGCGCTTGTCGACGATGGCGAGGCGGGCGTCGATGCGCTTGGCCAGCGCCCGGGCACGCACCACGCCGCCGACATCCGGCGACACCACGGTGATGTTGGAGAGGTCGAAGCGCGACTTGATGTCCTGCACCATCACCGGAGCCGCAAACAGATTGTCGGTCGGGATGTCGAAGAAGCCCTGGATCTGGCCGGCATGCAGGTCCACCGTCAGCACGCGGTCGGCGCCGGCGTGGGTGATGAGGTTGGCCACCAGCTTGGCCGAAATGGGGGTGCGGCCGGAGGAACGGCGGTCCTGCCGGGCATAGCCGAAATAGGGCAGCACGGCCGTGATGCGACGGGCGGAGGAGCGGCGCAGCGCATCGGTGATGATGAGCAGCTCCATGAGATTGTCGTTGGTCGGGAACGAGGTCGACTGCAGGATGAAGACATCCTTGCCGCGCACATTCTCCTGGATCTCGACGAAGATCTCCATGTCGGCGAAACGCCGCACCACGGCCTGCGTCAGCGATGTCGAGAGATAGGCGCCCACCGCCTCCGCCAGGGGTCGGTTGGCGTTGCCGGCAACGATTTTGATGGATCCGTTATTGGTGGACATTCCGGCGCGCTCCAAGCCGTCCTATCGGCGCGAGGGCCGTCGCTTGGCCGTCGCGAAGCCCTGATAGGCGGGCCGGGCGACGGTGTAAAGCCGGGGAATGCCCGCTCTCGTCGTGCCCGGCGCGTGAGGGCAGAAGCCCGTGCTCCCTGCGTCCGGCTGCCTCAGGAGCGCGGCGCCAGCGCAAGGGCCGCCGGGGCGTCGGCGATTGCCGTAGCGTCTGCCGCAGCGGCAGAGGCCGCCGCCCCGACCGAGTCCGACCCGTCCTCGGTCGGCGCAATCTCGACCGCGCCGTCGACGGCGGCCGGCTCGTGGGCAGCAGGTGCCGCCGAGGTCTGAGCAGGGGCCGCATTGCCGTCGGAGGCATCGGCGAGCTGGGCCACGATGCCGTCGAGGCCCTTGGCCGCGATCCGGTCGAGTTCGGCCTGGTCGAGCTGGTCCCACACGTCGTCGCCGCTCCCGACCTGCTCGGTGCCGGCGACCCGCATCACGCGCACCCGGTCGGTATCGTCGAACACGTCCCAGGCCCAGTCCACGGTGCCCTTGCCATCCTCGACGCTGGCGGCAAGGTATCCCCGCACGCGGTAGGTGGCCGCGCTCTCGCGCGAGACGACATCGATCTGCCGTCTGGTCGCGCCCGTGCCGAGGCTGTTAACCAGCTTGGCGAAAACCGGCTGGGGCGGGCCGTCGATCGACTCGAAGGCGACGGTTTTGCCTGTGGAAACCGGCGCCATCGCCGTCACCGGGGCACCGGAGGTGGCGCTGGCCGAAGGGCCGGTAGCGACGGGTCCGCGGGTCGTCTGGCATCCGGCCATCGCCAGCGCGGCAAGCGCCGCGAGCATGGGAAGGACCGGAAAGCCTAGGCCGCGCGACGCGTCGTTCATCCACCATTCCCCACTTCCGGCGCTGTGGCCGCGCGGATGCCGCGTGGCCACAGCCCTTGGTTAAGGAATGGTTAAGGCTATTTAACCAGCAGGTCCAGCGGGGCGGGGGTGAGGCACTCGTTCCCTTCAACCGTTACGAGAAACGTTCGGCCAAGGCACATCGCCGTGCCCGTGGCGCTGTCCATCAGGATCATATGGGCGAACATCACCATGCCGGGCTCCAACAACCCGTCATTGTCCGCGTAGAACATCGGCGGGTCCATCCAGGACGGCGTGAACTTGGCGCCAAGCGAGTAGCCGCAGGCGGCGAGCCGATGTTCGGCGAGGCCGTGGCCGTCCATGACATGGGCATGGGCGGCGAACACCTCCCCCGCCGTGCGTCCGGGCACCAGCGCGGCGGCGCAGGCCTCCATCGCCTGCCGGGCGGCGGCGAACAGTTCCAGATGGCGGTCGCGCGGCGGGCCGACGACCACGGTCTCCATCATCGCGGCGTGGTAGCGGCGATAGGCGCCGGCCCATTCCAGCGTGATCTGGTCCTCGCTCTCCAGCCGCCGCCGGCCGGACTTGTAGCGGCAGAGCAGCGCGTCGCGGCCGGAACCGATGATGAACTCGTTGGCGGGGTAGTCGCCGCCGCCCTTGAACACCGCCCCCTGCATCGCGGCGAGCACGTCGCCCTCGTCCATGCCGGGGCCGACCATCTCGACTCCGGCGCGGCGGGCGTCGAGAGCCAGCCGGGCAGCCTGCCGCACATAGATGATCTCGGCGGCGGACTTCACCGCGCGCAGCCTGTCCACCAGCCCGGAGGCATCCTCCAGCACGGCAAAGCCGTCGAAGGCGGCGTCGAGCCGGCGGCCATTGGCGGCGGTGAGGCCGTAGCTGTCATATTCGACGCCGATGCGGGCGCCGGAGGTTACCCCGAGATCCGCCAGCATCGCGCGAAGCTGCTGCTGCGGGGTGGAGTCCTTGGCGTCTCGCCAGACCCGGATGTCCTCGATGATCGAGGTGTGCTGCGCCTGCCGCAGGTCGGCCGAGCGGGTCAGCAGCGCCAGCCGGCCGTCGGCCCCGCACCACAGGGCCTGGAAGAAGCAGAAGCCGAACGTGTCGTAGCCGGTGAGCCAGTACATCGATTCCTGCTGGAACATCAGCAGGCCGTCGAGGCGGCGTCCGGCGATCTCGGCGAGCAGGCGCTGGCGGCGGCGTTCGAATTCGGCTTCGGTGAAATGCAGGGTCATGGGCCAGCGCTCTGTGGTGGCGGGGGTCAGTCGAGCACGATCGCGGCGATCAGCCGGCCATAGTCCGGCTCACCCTGATGCGTGGCACGACGGTAGCTGAAGAATCGTCCGGCATCGGCATAGGTGTCGAGGCCCAGATCGTCGATGGTGCCGACGCCGGCCCGCTCCAGCCGCGCCGCGATGTAGCCGGGCAGATCGAACAGGGCGTGCCCGGCCGTGGTGGAGGGTATGAAGAAACGGGCGTTGCCGACGTCCAGCGCCGTGAGCCTGTCGACGAATTCCGGCCCGACCTCGTAGCTGGGCTGGCGGATCAGCGGGCCGATGGCGGCGACGATGCGGGTGCGGCGGGCGCCGAGCTCCTCCATGCGGGCCAGCGTGCTCTCCAGCACGCCGCCGACGGCACCTTTCCAGCCGGCGTGGGCAGCACCGACCACCCCCGCCTCGGAATCGGCGAACAGCACCGGCCCGCAATCGGCGATCGACACGCTCACCGCGATGCCAGGCGTCGCGGTCGCCACCGCATCGGCATGGGGGCGGGCCTCCCACGGCGCGTCGACGGCGACGCAGTCCGGCGAATGAACCTGGTAGCAGGTGAGGAAGCGGGCCGGCTCCACCCCAAGCGCTGCCGCCATGCGGGCGCGGTTCTCGGCGACATGGGCGGGGTCGTCGCGCGATCCGGTGCCGCCGTTCAGGGCGCCGTAGATGCCGCCGGAGACGCCGCCCTGTCGGGTGAAGAAGCCGTGGCGGATGCCCGGCAGCTTCGCCAGCGCGGGCGACTCGATTCGTGCAGGTGACTCGCTCTTCATCCGGCCTCTCCCTCGGTCGTGTCGTCGGCGGAAAAGCCCGCCACCTCGCCGAGCGCAGGGTGCGCCAGGGCGAGGGCCTTGAAGAGCGCGCCCATGCCCTCCGGCCCGGGGCCGGCCAGCCGGGCCACGGCGGCGTCGATCCCCGCGGCGGCGGCGGGCTCGGCGCCGCGCTTCAACCGTTCGGCGCGCGCCTCCAGCCCGAGCCGGCGCAGCAGCTCGCCCTGGCCGATCGGGCCGAAGCTGGAGGCGCCGGCCAAGCGGGCGCTACGGGCGAGGGCGGCGAAATCCACATGGGCGGTGAGGTCCGCCTCGCCGGGATGGGCGAGGGGGTCGTCGAAGCCCTGCCGCCAGATCGCCTGCAGCGTGTCGCCGAAACCGCCGGCATGGCCATAGTCAACCAGCAGCGCGGCCCCGCCGCTTGCGGCCAGCCGCGCACCGAGAGCCGCGGCGATGGCCTCGCCGGGCGGGCAGGTCTCCAGCAGGGTGCCCGGTCCGGCCGGGCCGAGCCGACGGGCAACCGCCGGCGGCGGCACGACCGGCGACAATCCCCAGCGCAGGTTGCCCGCCCCATCCGTGCCGACACGGCGTTCGGCGAAACCCGTCGCGGTGCGCTGGTACTGCCGGATCGGCAGGGCGTCGAAGAACTCGTTGGCCAGCAGCAAGAGCGGCCCGGGCGGCAGGTCTTCCAGCCGGTCGGCCCAGGAGATGCCGCCGCGCGCGATCTCCTCGGCCAGCGTGGCCGCCTGCCGCGCGCGCAGCCGCGGCGAGGCCTCCACCAGCACGATGCGCGCCGCTTCCCGCAAGCCGGGGACCCGACGCGTGGCCCGCAGCATGTCGCTCATCATGGTGCCGCGGCCGGGGCCGAGCTCGGCCAGCACGAAGGCCGTGGGCTGCCCGAGCCGCAGCCAGCCATCCGCCGCCCACAGCCCGAGCAGTTCGCCGAACATCTGGCTGATCTCCGGTGCGGTGACGAAGTCGCCCGCGCGGCCGAAGGGCTCGGCATTGGTATAGTAGCCATGCTCGGGGTCGAGCAGGCAGGTCCGCATGTAGTCCTCGACGCTGAGCGGGGCGCCGCCGGCCTCAATGAGCGTGGCGATGCGGCGGGCGAGCGGGGTCGGCATCAGGGCGTCGGCCGGGCGTCGGGCACAGGCCGGCGCCGTGCCCTCAGGATGAGCGTCGCCCCGACCGCCAGCATGGGCAGGGACAGCAGCATGCCCATGGTGAGCCAGCCGCCATAGAGATAGCCGAGCTGCGGATCGGGCTCGCGCACGAATTCCACGGTGATGCGGGCGCAGCCGTAGAGGAACACGAACAGGCCGGCGACCGTGCCGGGCCGGCCGAGCGCGCCGCGGCGCACCGCCAGCATCAGCATGGTGAAGATCAGCAGCCCCTCCAGCCCGGCTTCATAGAGCTGGCTGGGATGGCGGGGAAACGGCCCGCCATGGGGAAAGACGAAGGCCCACGGCACGTCGGTTATCCGGCCCCACAGCTCGCCATTGATGAAATTGGCGAGGCGGCCGAGGAACAGGCCGATCGGCACCACCGCTGCGGCGATGTCCAGCATGGAGAGCAGCGGCAGTCCGCGCCGCCGGCAGAACAGCGCCATGGCGAGAATGGAGCCGAGGAACCCGCCATGGAACGACATGCCGCCATGCCAGACCGTGAGCGCGTCGAGGGGATGGGCGGCGTAATAGCTGAAGTTGTAGAACAGTACGTAGCCGATGCGCCCGCCCAGGATGACGCCGAACGCCACCCACACCACCGCATCGTCGAACGCTTCCGGCGGGATGGCGGGGCGTCCCCCCCACAGCGCCTCGCGCTCGCACAGCCGCTTCGCCAGCCACCAGCCCAGCATGAGGCCGGCGACATAGGCGAGCGCATACCAGCGGATGGCGAAAGGCCCCAGCTCGATCAGCACCGGATCGATGTTCGGGAAGGGGAGCGCGAGCAGCGGCATGGCATCCTTCGTTCTCGATCGCACGGCGCGGGCACGGGCCGCGGGGCACGCGGCATGGCCGTGTGCTCATGCCTGCGTCGCGTGGCCGGATCAAGACAGATGCGTGCCTGCGCCTCCGTAAATCCGGGGTGGATGGCCTGCTGCCCTTGCGAAGCGCGAGGCGAATGCCCATTGTCGCGCCACAGGCGTTGTGCGTTCGGCGCCCCGGAGATGACCATGACCCAGACCACCGGCCGTATTTTCGACGACTTCGCCCGCTTGATGAATGACGCGGCAGGCGTTGCGACCGGCGTGCGTCGCGAGGCGGAAAACGTGATGCGCTCTCAGGCCGAGCGCGTGCTGCGCGAGCTGGACGTGGTGACCCGCGAGGAGTTCGACACGGTGCGCGACGTTGCCGTCGCCGCCCGCGAGGAGAGCGAGCGTCTGGCCGCGCGCGTGGCCGAGCTGGAGGCCCGGCTGGCCCGGCTCGAGGCCGCGGCCGCGGGCACGACTGTTTGAGAATTCACGGGTCTGCCCTCTTTCTCGGGTGGTTGCCGCCGGGCGGGGGTGGTGCCCTGTGGATGCAGCGGGCTCCGGCGCTGGTCGTGCTTGCCCGCCGCCGCCGAATCCCGGACCTTTCCATCCGTGGTCGTCCTGCACGGCGGCCACGGCCAACGGTCGTAGCGAGGTAACGATCCTGCGCGGTATAGTGGTTGGCGAAGCGATTCGATTGCCGATTCAGGCGGTTCGCTGGACTGATCGTCGCGTTGCGTGCGTTCGACCCTCCCCGCGCCAAACCTCGCGAGGTCGAGCATGACCTATACTGACTTCGAGACTGAGACCCGCCTCAATCCGCTGGATCTGGTCGAGCGCATGGCCGCGCTCAACGAGTGGTCGTTCGAGCGTTCCACCGAGGACGAGATCACCATCTCGCTCGAAGGCCGCTGGACCGACTGCCACGTCTCCTTCCAGTGGATGGACGAGATCGAGGCGCTCCATGTCGCCTGCGCCTTCGACCTGAAGGTGCCGGAGAAGCGCCGGACCGAGGTGCTCCGCCTGCTCTCGCTCATAAACGAGCAGATGTGGATCGGCCATTTCGACCTCTGGTCGAAAGAGGGGGTGATCATGTTCCGGCACGCCCTGCTGCTGGCCGGGGCGGAGGCGACCGACCGGCAGTGCGAGGCGCTGATGGAATGTGCGGTCACCGCGGTGGAGCGCTATTTCCCCGCCTTCCAATTCGTCGTATGGGCGGGCAAGACCGCCCGCGAAGCGATGGACGCGGTGCTGTTCGAGACCGTCGGCGAGGCGTGAGGCCGGTGGCTCCGCCCGCGTCTCGCGCTTTCGGAGATTTGGACATGGCCGTTCTTTCCGACATTCCCGGCCGGGTGCTGCTCGTGGGCGCCGGCAAGATGGGCGGTGCGATGCTGGAAGGCTGGCTCGGCCTCGGTCTGGAGCCAGCCAAGGCGGCGGTCATCGATCCCGCTCCGCCGCCGGAAGTGGCAGCGCTGCTGGAGAGCCGGAACGTCGCGTTCAACCCGCTGAACGGCGGCGTGCCCGCCGTCATGGTGCTGGCGGTGAAGCCGCAGGTCGCTCCCGAGGTCCTGCCCCGCGTCGCCGCTCTGGCGGGGCCTGAGACGCTGGTCGTCTCGGTGATGGCCGGGCGGACGCTGGCCTTCATGGAGTCCTTTTTCGCCCCCGGAACGGCCGTGGTGCGCTCGATCCCCAACACGCCGGCCGCGATCGGGCGTGGCGTGAGCGTGGCGGTGGCCAATGGCGCGGTGACACCGGCCCAGCTCGACACGGCCGACGCTCTGCTGCGGGCGACCGGCGGGGTGGAATGGGTGGCGGACGAGGCGTTGATCGACCTCGCCACCGCTGTCTCCGGCTCGGGCCCCGCCTATGTGTTCCTGCTCGCCGAGGCGCTGGCGCAGGCGGGAGCGGCTGTCGGCCTGCCGCCCGACCTCGCTGATCGGCTGGCGCGCCAGACCGTGGCGGGCGCCGGCGAGCTCATCGCCCGCTCCGGCATCGATCCCGCCACGCTGCGCCGCAACGTCACCTCACCCAACGGCACCACCGCGGCGGCGCTGGCGGTGCTGATGGACGAGGTCAGCGGGTTCGGTCCGCTGCTGACCGGGGCGGTCGCCGCCGCCGCGCGCCGCTCGCGCGAACTCGCCGGCTGACGTGGAAAATGTCGGGCGTGCCTTCACCTTCCGATCCGCATCCCCACGTGTAGCGTAGAGATCGCAGCCACTCGGGAGGTTATGATGACTGACGCCAGTGCCGCCTCGTCTGCCCCAGCCGGGCGTTCCGCCATTCTCGACGCGTTCCTTGCCCTGCTTGCGGAGCGTCCGTTCGAGGCTATCGGCCTTTCGGACGTGGCCGGGCGCGCCGGCGTCTCGCTGGCCGAACTGCGCGCCTCGTTCGGTTCGACCTTCGACATGCTGTCCGGCTTCGTGAAGGATGTCGATCGGCGGGTGCTGGACGCGACCGCCGCCGACGCGGCGGAGGAGGGCGAACTCTCCCTCGCTGCCACCCACCGCGACCGGCTGTTCGAGGTGCTGATGCGCCGGCTCGATGTGCTGGCGCCGCACCGCGAGGCGATCCGCTCGCTGGCCCGCTCGGCCGCGCGGAACCCGATGTTCGCGCTGGCGCTCAACCGGCTGTCGGTACGCTCGCAGCAATGGATGCTGGCCGCCGCCGGCATCGGCACCTCCGGCCTCAAGGGCGGGGTACGGGCGCAGGGGCTTGCGGTGGCCTTCGCCCGGGTCCTGCGTACCTTCCTGGATGACACCGATCCGAGCCTCGCCCGCACTATGGCCGCGCTGGACCGCGAACTCGCCAGCGGCGAACGGATGCTCGGTCTTCTCGACGGGGTGTGCCGCCTCGCCCGCTGTGGCGGTCGCGGCGCCTCAATGCGCCGGCGCCGCAGCGAGGACGAGGCGCCTGCCGCAGCCATCTGAACCGCCGCCCGGCGACGGCGGGACGTCGTGCCGGGGCGCCCTTTCCATAAGTGACGAGGATGCGACGTGAGCCTGGCTCCCCTGGAAACCATTCAGTTCGGCGATTTCCTGAAGGTGGATGTCCGTGTCGGCACCATCATCCGGGCTGACCCGTTCCCGGAGGCGCGCAAGCCGGCGATCAAGCTGCTGATCGATTTCGGCAGCAGCGTCGGGGTGAAGAAGTCCTCGGCCCAGATCACGGCGCATTATGCGCCGGAGGATCTGGTCGGCCGGCAGGTCGCGGCGGTGGTGAATTTCCCGCCGCGCCAGATCGGCAATTTCATGTCCGAAGTGCTGACGCTCGGTTTCCCCGACGCCGAGGGGGAGGTGGTGCTGGTCGCACCCGAGCGCCCGGTGCCGAACGGCGCCCGGCTGTTCTGAGCCGAAGGCCGGTCAGACCGGGATCCGCACGCTGGCCCGCAGCCCCCCGAGCGGGCTGTCGCCGAGCGAGATGTCCCCGCCATGGGCCCGCGCGGCATCCCGGGCGATGGTGAGGCCGAGGCCGGAGCCGCCGGCGTCCTGGTTGCGGGCCGCGTCGAGCCGCAGGAACGGCCGGAACACGTCGTCCCGGCGGTCGAGCGGAATGCCGGGACCGTCGTCGTCCACCGTCACCAGCAGCCAACGCGCGTCCCGCGCGCCGGTGATCTCCACCCGTTTGCCGTGGCGCAGCGCGTTGGCGACCAGATTGGTGATGCAGCGCCGGTAGGCGTCGGCCCGGATGGTCACCACCGGATTGCCACGGAATGTCGCCGTGGCAGCCGCGCCCTGGCGCTCGGCATTCAGGCGGATGTCGTCCAGCATGCGGGCGATGTCGACCTGCACCGGCGGCTCGCCGGTGTCGTCGCGGGCGAAGGCAAGATAGGCCTCGAGCATGCTCTGCAACTCGTCGACATCCTTGCGCAGCATTTCCACCTCGGCTCCGTCGCCGAGGAAGGCGAGTTCGAGCTTGAAGCGGGTGAGAATGGTGCGCATGTCGTGGCTGACGCCGGCGAGCATGATGGTCCGCTGCTCGATCTGGCGCTCGATGCGTCGGCGCATCTCGATGAAGGCGCGGGCCGCGCCACGGACCTCCCGCGCGCCACGGGGACGGAAGCCGACCACGTCGCGCCCCTTGCCGAAGGCTTCCGCCGCATCCGCCAGCGCCTCGATCGGCTTGATCTGGTTGCGCAGGAACAGGATGGCGACCGCCAGCAGCACCAGCGAGGTGCCGACCATCCACACCAGGAAGATATGGGAGTTCGAGAGATAGGCCTGGCTGCGCCGGGCGAAGATGCGCAGCACCGAATTGTCGAGCTGGACCCGCACCTCGATCAGGTTCGAGTTGCCCACCGTGTCGGTCCAGAACGGCCGGCGCATCCGCTTGCCCAACTCGCCGGTGAAGCTGGAATCGAGGATGGAGAAGAACGGCTTGGGCCCCGGCGGTGGCAGTCTTTCGCCGGGCAGGAACTCGATCGACAGGCCCATGCGCTCCTGCGCGATCTGGCGGATGCGGTCGAGGTCATCGTCCGTGGTGAAGGCCGAGGCGAGATCGGTGATCGCGGTGATGTCCTGCGACACCGCGGCGGAGAGCCGCCGCGTTACCGCGTTGTAGTGGCGCTCCATGAACACGAAGGCCAGCACCGACTGCAGCAGCACCATCGGCGTCACGATGATGATGAGCGAGCGGGCATAGAGGCCCTTCGGCATCACCCGGTTGAACCAGGAGCCGAAACGGTCGTTCTGCTGGCGCATGCGCGCGGCCAGCCGTCGGCCGGTCTCGTTGGCGCGGTCCACCCGCGCCTGCGTCGCCGCGTCCGGCCGCAGCCGCTCCGCGATCCGCTTCAGCCAGGCCCGGGCGCCGTCGAGCCTATGGCCGTCGATGAGGCTCAAGGGGCGACGACCAGCCGGTAGCCGATGCCGCGCACCGTCTGCACGAAGGCAGGATTGGCCGGGTCGCGCTCGATCTTGCGGCGAAGCCGGTTCACCTGCACGTCCACCGCGCGGTCGCCCGCACCCGCGCCGGGAGCGGCCAGCGCCTGCCGCGGCACGGTATCGCCGGGCTTTTCCGCCAGCACCCGCAGCATGTCGCGCTCACGGTCGGTGAGGCGCACCGGCTCGCCGTCGCGGGAGAGTTCGCCCCGGGCGATGTGGAACAGGAAGGCCCCGAACCGCACGCTCTCGATCGCCTGCGGCTGGGGTGCCGCCGAACGCTTGAGGATGTTGCCAATGCGCAGCAGCAGTTCGCGCGGCTCGAACGGCTTGGCGAGATAATCGTCCGCCCCGATCTCGAGGCCGGCGATGCGGTCGGCCGGTTCCGAGCGGGCGGTGAGCATCAGGATCGGCACGCCCGAGCCCTCCCGCACGAAGCGGGCGAGGTCGAGCCCGGATTCGCCCGGCATCATCACGTCGAGGATGAGCAGGTCGAAGGACAGGCCGCTGAGCCGGCCGCGGGCGTCCGCTGCCGAGGCCGCCGTGGTGACGCGGTAGCCCTTGTCGGTGAGGAAGCGCGAGATGAGGTCGCGGATGCGGGTGTCGTCGTCCACGATCAGCAGGTGCGGCGCGTCGTCGGGAAGGCGCGCCGTGCCCGGCGTCGGTCGGCCCATGGGGGAGGGGTTCAGCATGAATGTGGCCTCAGCCTCCGCTGCGGGGGCCGGGCGCGAGGCGGCGAAGCTCCTCGGCGGCGCGGTCGGCCCGGGTGATGAACTTCTCGATCGGCCCCCGATCTTCCGGGTCGATCATCGAGACGAGGAAGCGGCGGGCATTGCCCAGCGCTTCCGGCCCGCCGCACTCCGCCAGTGCCCGCTCGATGCGGGCGGACTGCAGCGCGACGAAGTCGCGGGCGAGCGCCTCGCCCTTCGGCGTGACGTAGAGCAGGCGCTGGCGGCGGTCGGACGAGCCGGCCCGGCTGTCGATGAAGCCCTGATCCACCAGCTCGCGCAGCACCCGCCCGAGGCTCTGCTTGGTGATGCGCAGGATGTCGAGCAGGTCGGTGACGCGCATCCCTGGATGACGGTTCACGAAATGCAGCACCCGGTGATGCGCCCGCCCAAAACCGAACCGCGCCAGAATCTCGTCGGGATCGCTGACGAAATTCCGGTAGGCGAAGAAGAAGAGTTCGATGATGTCGACGAGCGGCGGCGAGGCCGCAGCCCCCGCCGACCGTGCCGGCTGGCCGGAATCCCCCTCGGCGAGGCGGGAGGGAGGCGAGACATTTACGTCAGTCATGTTGACTTTTTTCGTTATGATCGTTACCCAGATGTCCTGCTCGACGAAAGGATCGTTCGGCCTTCCGCCCCTCGGCTTTCGTCGTCGACGGATCGGCCCTTCGTCCAACCGGGGGGCGAACGATAACGGGACTTCGGCTGCGAGGCAAAACATCCGCGCTTGCGCGTGCAGCCGGCAGGGCCCAAGAAACTGTGAGCGCCCGGGAGACGGGCGGGCCGCGACCTCTGCTGAAGGCCGGCGGCCGTGATTGGAGAGACCGATATGTCGGCGGAGCCCTTCGACAAACGTGACGGCTGGATGTGGTACGATGGCGAGATCGTGCCGTGGAACGAGGCCAAGGTCCATGTGCTCACCCACGGGCTTCACTATGGGAGCTGCGTGTTCGAGGGTGAGCGCGCCTATGGCGGCGAGATCTTCAAGCTCGACGAACACACCGCCCGTCTGAAGGAAAGCGCCCGCCTGCTCGATTTCGAGATTCCCTACAGCGAGGCCGAGATCAACGCAGCCTGCCGTGAAATTCTGGCGCGGCAGAAGCTGACGGATGCCTATATCCGCCCCGTCGCCTGGCGTGGTTCGGACATGATGGGTGTTTCGGCCCAGAACAACAAGATTCACCTCGCCATCGCCGCCTGGGAGTGGCCGAGCTATTTCGATCCGGCGCAGCGCCTCAAGGGCATCCGCATCGACCGGGCGAAGTACCGCCGCCCCGATCCGCAGACCGCCCCCTCCACCTCGAAGGCGGCGGGTCTCTATATGATCTGCACCATCTCCAAGCACGCCGCCGAGCGCAACGGCTATGCCGACGCGCTGATGCTGGACTGGCGCGGTCTGGTGGCGGAGTGTACCGGCGCCAACATCTTCTTCGTGAAGGATGGCGTGGTCCACACTCCGCTGGCGGACGCTTTCCTGAACGGCATCACCCGGCAGACCGTGATCGACCTCGCCAAGCGCCGGGGCTACCAGGTGCTGGAGCGGCAGATCCAGCCGGAGGAGCTGTCGAGCTTCGACGAGTGCTTCATCACCGGCACCGCGGCGGAGGTGACGCCGGTTTCGGAGATCGCGGGGCTGCATTTCCAGCCCGGCCCGGTCACCGCGACCTTGATGGAAGACTACATGGCCGAGGTTCAGCCGAAGAAGAAGGCGGCCTGAGCCTTCGGCGCCGAACCGCCAGACGATACGGAAAGGCCGCCTGCGGGCGGCCTTTTTCGTTTGGCCAGCCGTCTCGGGCGTAGTTTCCGTTAGGGCGCTGCGCTGCGAGGGCGGCCGGTCCGGTGCGTCAGGGGGTGTCCGAACCGGTGGACTGCCAGCGCTCCGCTGCGTCGTCGTCGGCGGCCTTGGCCTCGATCCAGCGGTGCGGGCCGGCCTCGCGCTCCTCGCGCTTCCAGAACGGGGCGCTGGTCTTCAGCCAGTCCATCAGGAATTCGGCAGCGGCGAAGGCGGCGGCGCGATGGGCCGAGGCGGTGACCACCAGCACGATGTTCTCACCCGGCGTGATCCGCCCGTGGCGATGGATGATGGTGGCGCCGGCCAGCGGCCAGCGGGCGCGGGCCTGCGCGAGATGCCGCTCGATCTCTTCCTCGGCCATGCCGGGGTAATGTTCGAGGGTGAGGGCCAGCAGCCGTCCGCCTTCCTCTGCCGGATCGGCGCGGCATAGCCCGGCGAAGCTGACGACCGCCCCGACATCGGTGCGGCCCCGCGCCAGGGCCGCCGCCTCGGCGCCGGCGTCGAAATCCTCACGCTGGATGCGGACGGTGAACATGGCCCCTCCGGGGGTCAGCCGCCGGTCATGGGCGGGAAGAAGGCGATCTCCCGAGCGCCGGCGATGGGCGCGTCCGGCCGGGCATGGGTCCGGTCGATCGCGGCGCGCACGACGCGGGGATTTTCGAAGGCATGCGCATAGCCCTCGCCGCGCTGCGCCAGCCACGCCGCGAGATCGGCGACGGTGGCGACGTCGAGCGGGGGCTCGACCTCTTCGGCCTCCTGTCCGATGCGCTCGCGCACCCAGGCGAAATAGCGGATCTTCACCGCGCCCTCACTCGTCGATGAGGTGGTGGGCGCCGGCCCGGAAATAGTCCCAGCCGGTGTAGAGCGTCAGGATGGCGGCGATCCACAGCAGCACGATGCCGGCGAGGGTGATGCCCGGCAGCACCAGGTCGCCGGCCGGGCCCGCCAGCAGAACACCCACCGCCACGAGCTGGGCCGCGGTCTTCCACTTGGCGAGGCGGGTGACGGGCACGCTCACCCGCACCTCCGCGAGGAACTCCCGCAGGCCGGAGACCAGAATCTCCCGGCACAGGATGACGAGCCCCGCCCAGAGCGACCAGCCGCGGATGGTGCCGTCGGAGGCCATCATCAGCAGCGAGGTGGAGACCAGCAGCTTGTCGGCAATGGGGTCGAGCATGCGGCCTATGGCCGATTGCTGTTCCCAGGCGCGCGCAAGATAGCCGTCGAAGAAATCGGTGATCGCGGCGGCGATATAGATGCCGAGGGCGACCCAGCGCAGCCAGATGCCGCCCGCGAGTATGTCGGCCCAGAACAGACAGGCCGCCAGCAGCGGCACCGCCACGCAGCGGCCATAGGTCAGGAGATTGGGCAGGGCGAAGGCGTGGCCCCGCTTGATCGGCTGGGCTTCGGGCGTCACAGATTGGCGCGAGGTGACATCGACCATGGATCGTCCGGCTCCGGTGAAAGGGACGTAACCACCCGTGGCCCGCCCGTCAATGCCAACTCGCTTCTTGCCAAGTCGCTTCTTGCCGGCAAACGGCCCCGGCATCCGACCTGGTGGTATGTGGCGGCAGCGGATGCGATTCAGGCGCCCTTGCCGTGGAAATAGTCGTAGACCGCCCGTGCTGTCGTCTCGTTGACGCCCGGCACGGCGGCGAGATCGGTCAGCGAAGCCCGCTCGATCGCCTTCAGCGTCCCGAAGTGATGCAGCAGCGCGCGCTTCCGGGTCGGGCCGACGCCGGGAATTTCGCTGAGGCCGGCCTGGGTGATGTCCTTCTTGCGCCGCGCCCGGTGCGAGCCGATGGCGAAGCGGTGCGCCTCGTCGCGCAGGCGCTGCACGAAATACAGCACGGGATCGCGCGGCTCCAGCCGGAACGGCGCGCGGCCCGGCATGAAGAAGGTCTCGCGGCCGGCGTCGCGGTCCGGTCCCTTGGCGACGCCGACCAGCGGGACGTCGGTGATGCCGAGTTCGTCGAGAATGTCGCTCGCCGCCTTGAGCTGACCCTGCCCGCCGTCGATCAGGACGAGGTCCGGCCAGCCCGCCAGGTCGTCCGGGTCGCGGCCGGGATGGGCCACGGGAGCGGCGCCGGCGGCGGGCGTGTTCGCCCCGTCATCGCCCGGCGGGACGTTGTCCGGCGTGGGGGAGGGGCCCGTGCCGGCGGGAGGCACGCCCGCGCGGGGAGCCTCCTTGAGAAGCCGGGCGAAGCGGCGTCGCAGCACTTCCCGCATCATCCCGTAATCGTCCCCGGGTGTCAGGTCGTCCGAGCGGATGTTGAATTTGCGGTATTGGCTCTTGGCGAAGCCTTCCGGCCCCGCGACGATCATGCCGCCGACGGCGTTGGTGCCCATGATGTGGCTGTTGTCGTAGACCTCGATGCGCCGCGGCGGCCCGGCGAGGCCGAAGCTGCGGGCGAGTTCGTCGAGCAGGCGGGCCTGGCTCGCGCTCTCCGCCAGCTTGCGGCCGAGCGCCTCGCGGGCGTTCTGCAGGGCGTGCTCGACCAGCTCGCGCTTTTCCCCGCGCTGCGGCGCGGCGATCTCGACCCTGTAGCCGGAGCGCTCCGACAGAGCCTCCGCCAGCAGTTCCGCATCGTCGACCGGGTGGCTGAGCAGGATGAGCCGGGGGCAGGGCTTGTCCTCGTAGAACTGGGCGAGGAAGGCGCCGAGCACCTCGCCCGGCTCAAGCGAGCGGTCGGCGCGGGGGTAGTAGGGGTGGTTGCCCCAGTTCTGCCCCGTGCGGAAGAAAAACACCTGCACACAGGTTGCCCCGCCTTCCTGGTGCAGGGCGAAGACGTCCGCCTCTTCCACCGAGCGCGGATTGATGCCCTGGGTGCCTTGCACGGCGGAGAGCGCGGCAAGGCGGTCCCGCAGGGCGGCGGCGCGCTCGAACTCCAGCGCCTCGGAGGCCTGCTCCATCTCGCGGGCGAGCTGCTCCTTCACCGCCCGGCTCTTTCCGGACAGGAAGCCCCGCGCCTCCTGCACCAGTTCGGCATAGTCGGTGTGGTTTACCTCGCCGGTGCACGGGCCGGCGCAGCGCTTGATCTGGAACAGCAGGCAGGGCCGGGTGCGGCCTTCATAGAAACTGTCCGTGCAGGAGCGCACCAGAAACGCCTTCTGCAAGGCGTTGATGGTGCGGTTCACCGCCCACACCGAGGCGAAGGGACCGTAATAGTCGCCGGGCCGCGACCGCGCGCCGCGATGCTTGGTGATTTGCGGGGCGGCGTGATCGCGGGTGATGAGGATGTAGGGAAACGACTTGTCGTCGCGCAGCAGCACGTTGAAGCGCGGCTTGAGCTGCTTGATGAGGTTGGCTTCCAGCAGCAGCGCCTCGCGCTCGGTGCCGGTGGAGACGAATTCCATCGCGCAGGTCGCCGCCACCATCCGGGCGATGCGGTTGGTGAGCCCGGTGGGGCGGGTGTAGGCGATGATGCGCTTCTTGATGCTCTTGGCCTTGCCGACATAGAGCACCGCGCCATCGGCTCCCAGCATGCGATAGACGCCGGCGCCGTTCGGCGCATGCTTCACCGCGCGCAGGATCGCCTCGCGCCCGCTGGCGAGGGAGCCGGCGGAGACGTCGGCGTCGCCGTCTTCCTCTGGCGGCAGCAGGGATTCCTCGATCTCGACGGGCTCGGGATCGTCGGCGTCGAGGTCGATGTCGGGGCGGTCTGGACTGGGGCGGGCGCTCATGTCGCGCGAAGATAGGGATTCGCGGCCCGGCGCAACAGGGGGCAGGGAGGCGACCTCACCGGTGTCGCCGCGAGGGCTCACCGAGACCGGCCGCCTCACGGCGCTGCCGTCTCACCCTGCGGCACGAATTGCCGTGGCGCTGGCCGCCATGCTAGAGGGCAGTCATCATGATCGACAGCGCTTATTCCCTCGGCCTCGCCCTTTGGCTTACCGGCGCCTCGTGCGTCCGGGCGGGCGGCTGATCGCGCGATCACGCTTTCCACCGGCACGCGGGGTGCGCGCTGCCGGTTCCTTTTCCCCGCACGCGGTCCCGCCTGCCTCGACATCGAGGTGACCGACATGACGACGACGACCGACGAACGACCGGCGGCGGCCCGGCGACCGCTGGCGGGCTATGCCCTCGGCGCGGCGGGGGCGATCCTGTTTGCCGCCAAGGGCGTCATCATCAAGATCGCCTATGGCTGGGGTATCGATGCGGAGACTCTGCTGGCGCTCCGCATGGGGCTGTCGCTGCCGTTCTACCTCGTGATCGGGGCAATGGCCGTGGCCGGGGCGCGCACGCGCGGCGTGGCGCTGCCCTCGCCGGGGCTGGTGGCAAAGGCGCTGGGCGTCGGCGTGCTGGGCTACTGGTTCTCCAGCTATGTGGATTTCCTCGGTCTGCGCGACATCTCGGCCTCGTTCGAGCGGCTGATCCTGTTCACCTACCCGATGTTCGTCGCGCTGTTCGGGGCGCTGCTGTTCCGCCAGCCGATCCGGCCGCGGGCATTGGTGGCCTTTGCCGCGTCCTATGCCGGGCTGGCGGTGATCTTCCTGCAGAATCTCACCATGTCCGGCCCGGATACGGCCCGGGGCGCGGGCTTCGTGTTCCTCGCGGCGATCAGCTTCGCGCTCTACCAGCTCTGCGCCCGGGACATCATCGCGCGGATGGGCTCGGGCCTGTTCACCTGCATCGCCATGACCGGCGCGGCGGCCGTCGCGCTGGCGCAGTTCGTGGTGCTGCGCCCGGTGGCGTCGCTCCTCGTGGAGCCGAAGGTCTTTCTAATCGGCGTCATGCTGGCGATCGGGGCGACGGTGCTGCCGTCCTTCCTGATGAACGCGGCGCTCCAGCGCATCTCGGCGCAGGCCAACGCCACCATCGGCACGATCAGCCCGGTGGCCACCATGGCGCTCGCCATGCTGGTGCTCGGCGAGACGGTGACGCCGGCCGAGCTGGCGGGCGCCGTGCTGGTGATCGGCAGCATCGGCTGGTTCACTCTGGCCGACCGGCGCCGCTGACTATTCCGGCCCGGTGGCGTCCGGCGTCTCCCAGGCGAGGTGCTGGCCGCCATCCACCGCCAGAGTCTGGCCGGTGACGCTGGGCGCTCCGGCGAGGAACAGCACGGCCGCGGCGATCTCCTCCGGCGTCGGGCCGCGGCCGAGCGGCACCGCGCCGCTCTGACGGGCGAAGGCGCCGGCATCCTGCCGGCTGTTGCGCAGGGTGGGGCCCGGCGCCACCGCATTGACGCGCACCCGTGGCGCCAGCGCCTGCGCCAGCATCCGTGTCGCCTGCCAGAGCCCGGCCTTGGCCAGGCTGTAGGAGAAGAAGCGTGGGGTCGGCTTCAAGACGCGTTGGTCGAGTATGTTGACGACGGCGCCGGTCCTGCCGGCGGGCAACCGCGTCGCCATCGCTTCCGCCAGCATGACGGGGGCTCTGAGATTGACGTCGAAATGCCGGTCCCACAGCGCGGGCGGCAGCGCGCCGACCTCGTCGCGATGGAATTCCGAAGCGTTGTTGACGAGCAGGTGGACCGTGCCGAGCAGGGCCTCGGCGGCCGGCAGGAGGCCGGCGACCGCGTCCCGGTCCGCCAGATCGGCACAGACCAGCGCCGCGCGGGCGCCCGTGGCGGCGAGTTCGTTGCGGATGGCGTCGCCGTCACGGCCCTCCCTACGGACATGGACCACCACGTCATAGCCGCCCGCGGCGAGGGCGAGGCTGATCGCCCGGCCGATCCGCACGGCCCCGCCGGTCACCAGCGCCACAGGACGGGAATCAGCGGGAGACGGCGCGTAGGACGGTGTGGTCATCAAGGCCTCGGAACGATGAGGATGCGGCGGGGAGCCGTCCGGCAGGGTGCTGCGATGTACGTTGCCACCTCCCGGCGGGATCAGGCCACCGCTGTCAATCCTTCCTTAAGCATGTCGCGCGGTTTCGTCGTGGTTGACCGTATCTTACCGGAGCCTCGGCACATTCATCCGTCATTCCCGGCTGCGACGGCGCAGTGCCACGCGCCCATTCAGGAGATGACCATGAACCGCCGACTCATCGCCGGGCTGGCCTTCGTGCTGGCCGCCGCCGCTCCCGCCGGAGCGGCGGACCTTTCCTACCCCCCGCAGGGCGGCTACGCGCCCGCCGCCTACGCCCCCTTCACCTGGTCCGGCTTCTACCTCGGCGCCAATGCCGGCTATGGCTGGGGCGATGCGGACTTCGCCGGCTCCAGCGTCGATGGCGGCCTGATCGGTGCCCAGGCCGGCTTCAACTGGCAGGGCAACAGCCCCATCGTGCTCGGCTTCGAGACCGACATTCAGTACTCCGGCATGGAAGGGGGCAATTTCAGCCTCGACTATTTCGGCACCGCCCGGCTGCGGGCCGGCTATGCCATCAACCAGATGCTGGTCTACGGCACCGGCGGTCTTGCCTATGGCGGCGGCAGCTACACCGAGAGCGGCCTTTCCGACGACCAGACCCATATCGGCTGGGCGCTGGGTGCGGGCCTCGAATACGCCTTCACGCCGAACTGGAGCGCCAAGGCCGAGTATCTCTATCTCGACCTCGGCAAGGAAAACTACCTCACCGTGAACGGCCTGCGCGACGTGGGCGTGAACGAAAACCTGCTCCGCGCCGGCGTGAACTACCGCTTCTGACCCCGGCGCTGCGGCCTGCCCGCCGCTGCCATCGCAGCCACCGGGCTGACCGCACCGGATTTGTGCCAAAAAGGCAACACGCACGAAAAACCGTGCGGAGAAAATGGCAAAATTGTTGCGCGTGCCGTTAGGAAATTCTCGCCTCACGGCCCGCTGCAACGGCAGGCGTCACAAGCGTTTGTGGACAGTCTTCACCGGTTCGTGAGTGCGCATTCCAGCGCCAATTCTCAAGTTCTGCCGTAATCCGGCCCTAGACGTGCCCGGAGTGCCTTCTATCTCACCCTCAACTGCGTGTGACAGTTCTTGCAGTTTGTCGGAGACCATCACGATGAAGAACATTCTTTTCTCAGGCATCGCGGCTGCGGCCCTGCTGGCGGCGGCGCCGGCCATGGCGGCCGATCTGGCGCAGCCCTATCCGACCAAGGCTCCGGTCGTCGCCCCGCTGCCGGTCTTCAGCTGGACCGGCTTCTATCTCGGCGCGAACGCCGGCTACGCCTGGGGCGGCGGTGACGGCGCCACCGACGATTTCGGCATCGACCCCTCGGGCTGGCTGGCTGGTGGCCAGGTCGGCTTCAACTACCAGTTCGGCAACAATGTCGTGCTGGGCGCCGAGGCGGACCTGCAGGGTGCCGACATCAACGACTCCAATGGCCTGTACGGCGTCAGCTCCAAGCTCGACTATTTCGGCACGGTGCGCGCCCGGGTCGGCTACGCCTTCGACAACGTCCTGCCTTACGTGACCGGCGGTCTCGCCTATGGTCACAACAAGGTCGACTATCTCGGCTGGGATGTGAGCAACACCCATGTCGGCTGGACGGTCGGCGGTGGTCTGGAATACGCGTTCAACAACAACTGGACGGCCAAGGTCGAGTATCTCTACATGGATCTCGGCGAGGAGTACTACCAGAACATCGACGCCAAGGCGGGCCTGAACGCGAACATCGTTCGCGCCGGCATCAACTACAAGTTCTGATACGACGCGGCGGGGCACGCCCCGCAGCGTTCTGTCGGACACCGCGAACAGGGCCTCGACCAATTCCGGTCGGGGCCCTTTTCATTTTTATTCGTTCATATTGTCATGCTAAGAAATGAAATATTAACCATATAAATCGCCACTCTTTACGTATTGATTTTAATATCACGGGTGAATCCTAAGTTTATCAATTCGTTAATCATGATATACGTGCGAATAATTTCATTCAAATTCTATGGAATCCCGTGTTGTATTTTTACAATAGCGGGACCGGCCGGTCGTGGCTATGTATTGCTCCAACAACATTCATTGGAGTTCCCGCCATGTTCCGCAAGATGCTCAGCAGCGCCATTGCCCTGGCCAGCCTGGCGAGCGCTCCGGCGCTGGCCGCCGACCTCGCCTATCCCACCAAGGCGCCGGCCTATGCCCCCGCCGTCCCCGTCTTCACCTGGACCGGCTTCTATCTCGGCGGCAACGTCGGTTGGGGCTGGACCGGCGTCGACAACGTCGCCCCGTTCTACGCCCCCGGCTATGCCTCCTATGGCGGCGGCTGGAGCCAGGGCGGCCTTGACGGCGATGGCTGGTTCGGCGGCTTCCAGGCCGGCTACAACTACCAGTTCGCCAACAACGTCGTTCTCGGCGCCGAGGCGGATGTCCAGTTCGCCGACATCAGCAAGACCTATAGCTTCGGCTACAGCGCCATCTCGTCGAATGGCGACTACGACTCCTATGCCAGCTCCATCACGGCCAAGATCGACAGCTTCGGCACCATCCGCGCCCGCCTCGGCTATGCTGTCGACCACCTCCTGCCGTATGTCACCGGCGGTTTCGCCTGGGCCAACGCCAAGGTGTCCGGCAACGGCACGGTCGACGGCGGCAACTGGTACTCCGAATCCAACAGCGACACCTACTGGGGCTGGTCGATCGGTGCCGGCGCCGAATATGCGGTGACCGACAACTGGACCATCAAGGCCGAGTACATCTACTCCGACCTCGGCGCGACCAACTTCAACGAGATGTTCAGCTCGAACGATCTCGACTTCAGCATCCAGACCCTCAAGGTCGGCGTGAACTACAAGTTCTGACAGCCGATCTGACGCCGCAGGGAGGCGTTCGACTGAGGCCCGGGTCACTCCCGGGCCTCTTTGTCGTTCAGGCGGTATCAGGGCGCCCGCGTTGCCTCGAAAGCGGGCACCCGTGCGGCGAAGCCGTCCAGCCACGCCACCAGCGCGGGATGGTCGGGCCGCCAGGCGCCGGAAAAGCGCAGGTCGAGGTAACCCAGCGCGCAGGCGAGGCCGATCTCGCCGGCATCGGCGGCGCCGCTGACGCCGCCATGGGGCGGCGGCGCCGCCTCGAGCGCTGCCAGGCCCCGCGCCACCTTGCCAGCCTGGATATCCAGCCACCGGTCGCTGCGCTCGGCTTCCGGCCGCATGCGGGCCTCGTAGACCTGCAGCAGGGCTGCATCCATGATGCCGTCGGTGAGGGCCTGGAGGGTCAGCACCTCGATGCGCCGTTCGCCGCCGGCGGGCAGGATGACCCCGCCGCCGGCGCAGGCGTCGAGATATTCCAGGATCACCGGCGAATCGTAGATCGGCGCGCCGTCCTCGCGCAGCAGCACCGGGATCTTCCCGAGCGGGTTCTGCGTGCGCAGCGCGTCCTGCGGGTCGGTGGTGTCGGCCCACACGATATCGAGATGGACGCCGCACAGGATGGCGGCGATCTTGACCTTGCGACCGAAGGGGGAGGGCGGCGACGAGCGGAGCTGCAGGGACACGGGACTTCACCGACTGAGCAGGGGCCTGTGCGGCGACCCCGCGCAGCCGCCGGCGACGGCGCCGCGCACCGCCGCCGCGACTCGGGAAAGCCTATCAGTCGGAGGATTGCAGGTCGACCGCCTTGGGACCCTTGCCCCGCTTGTCCGGCTCGACCTCGAAGTTCACGCGCTGGCCTTCCGAAAGGGTGCCGAGGCCCGAGCGCGTCACCGCCGACACATGCACGAACACATCGCGCCCGCCATCGTCGGGGCGGATGAAACCATAGCCCTTTTCCGTGTTGAAGAACTTCACGGTACCCGTCGTCGCCATCGCGCCCTGCTCCATCCGTGGATGGGCCGCCCCAACCTTGCGGCCGGAACCGCCTCCGCCGGGAATGCCAAGCAAAACCGATGCCGCGGATTCCGCGCCCGGCTGCCGGCCCGCCGCCGGGGCAGGAGCCTGCCAGTTCCGGCTGACAGGGCGACGACACGGGCCCCTGCCGGGCCATGCCGCCGGGCTCAGCGCTCCGGCATCAGCCAGCCGATCCGGCTGCGGCCGCGCCCGTCGGTGGCGAGGTGCGGGCCGATGGCCTGCAGGACGGTGCGCATCTCCTCGGCCAGCGTGAAGGGCGGGTTCACCACCACCAGCCCGGCGCCGGAGAGCCGGTCGGCCTGGCGGGTCTCGGCGAGATCGAACTCGATCCGCAGCGTCTTCGGAATGCCGGCGCGCGTCACCTCGCGGCGGAAGGCGTCCACCGCGCGGATGTCCTTGATCGGGTACCACGCGACCAGCACGCCGCCTTCCCAGCGGCGGTGGGCGCCGATCAGCGCCTCGGCGAGGCGGTGGAACTCGCCGCCTTCCTCGAAGGGCGGGTCGATCAGCACCAGCCCGCGCCGCTCCTTCGGCGGGAGATAGGCGGCGAGCGCCTGCCAGCCGTCGGTGGGCAGCACCTTGGCCCGGCCGTCGCCCTTCACCGCGGCGCCGAGCGCCTCGCGCACCCCGGCCACGGTCTCGCAGAACAGCAGCCGGTCCTGCGGCCGCGCCAGCCGTGCCGCCACAAGCGGGGAGCCGGGATAATGGGCGAGGCCGCCGCCGGGATTGACCGCCGCCACCGCCTCCCGCCACGGCGCGATCAGCGCCTCGACCTCCGCCGGCAGCGCCACGTCCATGAGCGCGCCGACCCCGCTTTCCCATTCGCCGGTGCGCTGGGCCTCCTCGCCGCCGAGATCGTAGAGCCCGGCGCCGGCATGGGTGTCGAGCACGCGGTAGGCGGCGTCCTTCCGGCCGAGATAGGCGAGGATGCGGGCCAGCACGATGTGCTTGATGACATCGGCGAAATTTCCGGCGTGGAAGGCGTGGCGGTAGTTCATCGGGGTCCGGTCGTGGTTCAGCCGCCGCGCGTCGGCGGCAGGGCGACCCGGGTGGCGCGGCAGGCGCGGCGGTCCACCTCGGGGCAGGGGGTGAAGCCGAACCCGCGGTCGAGGCAGATCCGCACCTCGCTGAGGCGGCGGCCATCGCAGGCGATCGCGATCATGTCGGGCTTCAGGCCGGGATTGGCGGCGATGAAGGCGCGCTCCACCTCCTCCGGCGCCACCATGCGGGTGCGCTCCGGCCGCTGGTAGTCCTCGGGAATGACGAGGCGGGCCCGGGCCTGCCGCACCGCGGCGAAATAGGCGTCGGGCGCGAGGCCGGAGCAGGTGCCGTGCTTGCGCCACTGGTGCAGCACCAGGCCCCGGCTCGGCATCAGGTCGAGCATCGCCGTCACGGTGCCTTCGGGCACGAAGGGCGCCGGGCGCTGGCAGTCCTGCGGCCAGCCGCTGGCATATTGCGGCCACAGCCCGTGCACCACGAAGGCATAGGGCCGGGCGTCGGCGCCGCATTGCTGCGCATTGGCCTTTTCACCGGCGGCGGCGCAATAGCTCGGCGACCAGCTGAGGGCGAGGACGTAATGGTCGAAGCGCCCGGGCGTGCCCGGCTGCTGCGCCAGTCCCGGCACCGTGCCGGCGAGAGCCAGCGCCACGGCGGACCCGAGACGGGGAAGCGTCGTCGAACGCAACCGGCCACATTCCGCGTGCCGACGTGCCGCGCTCAGGAGCCGGCCGACCACGGCCTTCAGGAACCGGGCCGGCGCGGGCGGGAGAAGGGCGCCGCCGCCGCCGACCGGGTGCGGGGCACCTCGCCGCCGGGCCGCCGCGGGTCGCGCCCCGGCGCGGCGTGCCGGCACGATCGCCATGGGCCGGGCTCTCAGGGAAGCGCGGCCTCGCAGTCCGGCGGGTGACCCCAGCCGCGGTCGAGCCCGACCACGCACCAGTCGACGCCCCACGACAGGCCGAGGAAGCCGCCATCCTCGATGATGGAATAATAGATCGGCCGGGTATGGCCGTCGGAGACGTGGACCTTGGCGGAGCAGTAGCGGCGCGGCTGGATCTGCGGGCCCCAGGGCCGGAACGCCACTTCCTTGACATGCTCGAAGCCGGCGAGGCGCAGGTTGGAGGACCAGAAGCGCGACTCGGTGGTGGCGAAGCGGTCCTGGATCATCGACAGCGCGGCCGGGGTGTCGCAGGCCGGCACATTGCCGGTGAAGCCGTCATTGGGCAGCCAGAAGTTCTTTTCGAAGAAGCCCGCCGCCTGGGCACCGGCCACCGGGCCGAACGCCAGCGCCGCCGCGAGCAGGCCGGTCGCGAAACGCGCCCGCAGGCCGGGCGCCGCATGACGGTTCCGCGGGGTGGACCCGCCAAGATCACGAACGGCACGCATGTCAGTTCCTCCAGCACCAGCCCGGTGACCATGCGTCGGCCGGGCGGGAGGGTCAATGACGGGGCGGCCACACCCCGCGAGATTCCGCAGCCTCCATAGGCCGGCCCGCCGGTTCGACGCCGACATGGCCGGCGTTGCGGCCGATCCACCCGCTTCCGTGCCGCCCGCTTCCGTGCCACCCGCTCCGCCGTCCGTCCCGGCCGGATGGCCGCGACCCTCCCCGAGGGTGCCGATCCCGACCCCTGCCGGTGCCAGCGGCAACTCCTCCGGCCCGCTCGCCCGCCGGGCCGGCCGGGGCACCGCTCGGGGCGCCGTGACGGCGCGCGGCGGTGGCGCGGCGCAGCCTTACGGCCGCCAGCCCTGCAGAGCCGCCCGCCGTCACCCCGGCGCCGGCCGCCCCCTGCTTCACCACCCCCCGCACCGAAAGCCCCGCGCCGCGAGCGGCCGGGGGTGTGGGTCAGGCCCTTCGCCCGGTGAAGGGCGTGCGGGGCGCCGGGTGTTACGCGAAACATAGGATGGCACTACCCGGGAATAGGCGGGAATAGCCAGGAA
>NZ_JAHBGE010000067.1 GCF_018390635.1 Ancylobacter lacus
GATTCCGCAAGCCTTCGCAGCTATTTGCCGGGATTCTACGGAGTCGGGGTATATATATTTAGAAGGTCAGCGCCTTGGGGGTGTATGTGCCGGGATTCCAGATTCGGGAAATCCTCAGATCTGATGTGGCGTAAAGCGTTGAAGTCCTCATCTATGACCACACGCAGCTGGCAAGGTCGCGGTTCAATCTCAGTTCCCAGGTAACCGTACAGCCTTTACCGCCGTTCTCCTGTCATTGCACGCCACGCTGCGACGCGGATCGAATCCTGTTGAACCGGCCCAATATCGGGCTCTTTTAATCATCCCCACCCGGGATGAGATCGTCATGACCCCGGCACGTCGGGGTTCGCATGGCAGCACAACATCATCATCAGGGTTTCGCCCGCGGCGCTCGGATGCTGCGCACGGCGCTCGGGGCGGCCATCGCCCGGCACTTGGAAGACCCCTCCGTCGTCGAGGTGATGCTGAACCCGGACGGGCGGCTGTGGGTCGACCGGCTCTCGGAGGGACTATCCGACACGGGTGAGCGGCTCTCGCCCGCTGACGGCGAGCGCATCGTACGGCTCGTTGCGCACCATGTCGGCGCTGAGGTTCATGCGGGGGCCCCGCGCGTTTCGGCCGAGTTGCCCGAGACGGGAGAACGTTTCGAGGGCCTGCTGCCGCCGGTCGTGGCGGCACCGACATTTGCCATCCGTAAGCCCGCCGTCGCGGTCTTCACGCTCGAGGACTATGTCCGCGCCCGGATCTTGTCCGCCGGACAGGCCGACGCTTTGCGCCAGGGTGTCGCCTCTCGCGCCAACATATTGGTGGCCGGCGGCACCTCGACGGGCAAGACCACGTTGACCAATGCGCTACTCGCCGAGGTCGCGAAAACCTCCGATCGCGTCGTCCTCATCGAGGATACACGCGAGCTGCAATGCGCTGCGCCGAACCTCGTTGCCCTGCGCACCAAGGATGGCGTCGCCTCGCTATCCGAGCTCGTCCGCTCAGCGCTGCGCCTGCGCCCCGACCGCATTCCCATCGGCGAGGTGCGGGGCGCGGAGGCGCTCGACCTCCTGAAAGCTTGGGGCACCGGCCATCCCGGTGGCATCGGCACCATCCATGCCGGCAGTGCTCTCGGCGCGCTGCGCCGTATGGAGCAACTCATCCAGGAAGCCGTCGTCACCGTCCCGCGCCCGCTGATCGCCGAGACCATCAATCTCGTGGCCGTGCTCTCCGGCCGCGGCGCGACGCGCCGGCTCACCGAACTCGCCCGTGTCGAGGGCCTCGGCCCCGATGGCGACTACCGCATCACCCCTGTCCTCACCGGAGATCCCTCATGATCCGATCGCTCCAACGCGCCCGCAGCGCGGCCCGGTTGGCCGCGTCTGCCACCTGCATCAGCCTGATGGCCATGACCAGCGCTCATGCCTCTGGCTCCTCCATGCCGTGGGAAGCGCCGCTGCAATCCATCCTTCAGTCGATCGAAGGCCCCGTCGCCAAGATCATCGCCGTCATCGTCATCATCTCGACCGGCCTCGCGCTGGCCTTCGGCGACACGTCGGGCGGCTTCCGCCGGCTGATCCAGATCGTGTTCGGCCTGTCGATCGCCTTCGCCGCGTCGAGCTTCTTCCTGTCGTTCTTCTCCTTTGGCGGCGGAGCGCTCGTCTGATGGGCGACCCGATTGAGGTCCCCGGCTTCAGCGTACCGGTCCATCGGGCGCTGACCGAGCCGATCCTGCTCGGTGGCGCGCCGCGTGCCATCGCCATCGTCAATGGCACGCTCGCAGGGGCCGTGGGTCTGCCGTCCAACGACCTCAAACAGGCGCTGCGTCCCTACTGTCTGGGCGGCGCC
>NZ_JAHBGE010000068.1 GCF_018390635.1 Ancylobacter lacus
CATGAAAACCGCTCCCGCAACGTCTGACGTCCCAAAAAATCCCGCCGAGAGGCGGGAGTGGATCCGCATGCGGCTGCGCCTGGTGGGGCTCACCTGGCGCAGCCTCGCGCGGCAGATCGGCGTGTCGCCCCAGGTGGTCCAGCAGACCGCCGCGGGCGCCCCGTCGATCCCCGTGGAAGAGGCCATCGCGGCCGCGATCGGCATCGCGCCGCGCGACCTCTTCCATGAGCACTGGACCAAGTCGGGCGATCGCATCCCGATCGCCCGGCCCGGCCTGCACAAGGCGAAATCTAGCCGCCCTCGGGCCGCCGCGCATGCCCAAAAGTCGGAGGCCGCCTGACATGGACGAGGCCGATCTCGCCGACGCCATCTACAACGCCTGTTCCGACGCGGTCGGCGCGGGTCCCGCCGTCAACCGCGCCACGCCCGCGCGCCACCAGCAGGCGCATTTCCGCGCCCGGCTCCGCCGCTTCCTCGAAGACCTTCCGGGCGAGGTTTCGGTGTCGGAGCTGCGCGAGCTGCTGGAGGGGCGCCATGGCTAGGGGCCGCGCCCGCCCTTCAACCGACACCGCCGCGCGCCTGCTGGTGTGCGCCGCCCTGCTCGCCGCGATCGT
>NZ_JAHBGE010000007.1 GCF_018390635.1 Ancylobacter lacus
GCACCTCCGAAGCAGTGCCTCAACCTAGCATAATCAGGGGTTTTCACACAGCCTCGGGCCGGAAGCTGCCGCCGCGCGGGCTGGCCGCCGCCGGGCCGGCGGCGCGCAGCATCAGCAGCGTGGCGGCGGCGAGCGGCAGGTTGACGAAAAAGGCCCAGCGCCAGCCGCCAAGCTGCACCAGCACGCCGCAGATGATGGGCCCCAGCACCATGGCGAGGCCGCCGAGGCCGCTATAGATGCCCATGGACTGGCCGCGCCGCTCGGGACCGAAGGCCTCGGTCGCCAGCAGCGCGGCGGCCGGCGCCATCAGCACGTTGCCCAGCCCTTCGAGCGCCCGGCCGCACAGCAGCATCGGCAGGCTGACGGACAGGCCGCTGAGCAGCGAGCCGGAGGCGAACAGCACGACCCCGGCGACGATGGTGCGCTCCCGGCCATAGACATCGGCAAGGCGGCCGCCGGTGGCAATGGTGGCGGCGACGGTCAGCGCATAGAGCGTGATGATCCATTGCTGGGCGCCGTGGCTCAGCATCAGGTCGCGCTGGATGGAGGGAAGCGCGACGGCCGTGCCGGTGGCGTCGATCATGATCATGCCGAGCGCGCCGCTGCCGGCGAACACCGCGAACCATCGCTGCCTGGTGGTTGCAGCCATCCTGCAGGCTCCCGAACGTCCGGCCGCGGCGCCTCCGCTCGCGAGGCGACCCGGCCGCAGTGGCACGCACCACGCGGGCGGTCCCGACGTGGTGCGGTAATCTTCGGCGGCCGGCCCGGGCTTGTCCACCGGCTGCCGGCGGTACGACCAAAAGGCGCCAGGGCCAGAAAGGCAGCATGGCCCCGGACATCAGCCGGTCCACCCGGCGTGGGGCCGAAAAGCGCTGGGCAGGACGGCGCCGGCGGGTCGACAGCCGCCGGAAGTGCATCCCACGGGCCGCTTTTCCCGCCCCGCGTCAAAGGCAACGGGACGGCGATGGGCGCCGCGGGGCGTTGCGGCGCCCAAGCCCTGCCGGCGAAAAGGGCGCCCAGCGGCGGGACCTTTCGCCTCTCCCGGGTCTCAAGGCGCGCCTCCGGCCCCCGACGAAACACACCGGATAAATCTATTAAAAAGATAGATTTCTGCTTGACCGCCTCCGCCGCCTCTGCTCAGATGCATTACCGACGCTGGGGCACCGCCCCCGCAGGGGCCGCCCGGCCCGGCGTCGTGGAGCAAGGGGGCGCCTATGACCTGGACCTGTCGACGCCGCTGACCGCCCGCCGGGCTGCCGGCACACCCATCGCCCGCACATCGCAATCGGCCCCAACGCCGCGTTTCCGCGCGCGCAGCGGCAGCCTGTTCACGGAAAATCCAATGTCCCGTCTTTCCCGCCGCGGCCTGCTCGCCGCCACGGCTGCCTTTGGCCTCTTCATCGCCGGCCAGGCCTCGCTGTCCCCCGCCTTCGCCGCCGACATCACCATCGGCTACCAGACCGGGGCCGACCCGGCGAAGGTCGCCCAGGCCAGCGGCGCCTACGAGGCCGCCACCAAGTCGAGCATCGACTGGCGCAAGTTCGACAGCGGCGCCGACGTGATCGCCGCCATCGCCTCCGGCGCGATCCAGATCGGCTATGTCGGCTCCTCGCCGCTCGCCGCCGCCGCCAGCCGCGAGGTGCCGATCGAGACCATCTATGTCGCCGCCCTGCTCGGCGACGCCGAGGCGCTGGTGGTGCGCAACGGCGCCGGCATCACCAAGCCGGAGGATTTCAAGGGCAAGAAGGTCGCGGTGCCCTTCGTCTCGACCACCCATTACTCGCTGCTCGCCGCCTTCAAGCACTGGGGCGTCGACCCCAAGAGCGTCGAGATCCTGAACCTGCGCCCGCCGGAGATCGCCGCGGCCTTCGCCCGCGGCGACATCGACGCCGCCTATGTCTGGGATCCCGCGCTCGGCAAGATCAAGGAGACCGGCAAGGTCTTCACCTCCTCGGCGGAGGTCGCCAAATGGGGCGCCCCCACCTTCGACGCCTGGATCGTGCGCAAGGACTTCGCCAAGGCGCATCCCGAGCTCGTCGCCGACTTCGTGAAGGTGACGGCGGATTCCTACGCCGATTACGCCAAGAACGGCGCAGCCTGGACCGCCAGCTCGCCGCAGGTGCTCGCCATCGCCAAGCTGACCGGCGCCAAGCCCGAGGAAATTCCCGAACTGCTCAAGGGCAACCAGTATCCGCTGCTGGCCGACCAGCTCTCCAGTGCCCTGCTCGGCGGCGGCACGGTCGAGGCGCTCGTCCAGACCGCGGCCTTCCTGAAGGAGCAGGGGCGCATCGACGCCGTGCTCAAGGATTACGGCCCCTATGTCAGCCGCGTGCCCGCCGAACAGGCGGCCAAGGTGAACTGACCGGCCGGCTCCCGTTCCCGAGCGTCGCGGTCGCAAGGCCGCGACGAACCTGACGGTCCGGCATGCGCTCCCTCACGGGTGTCGATGCCGGACCCTTTTCTTTCCGCCGATGGGTTTGATCGGCCTCACTGGTCACCTCATGAAACTGACCATCCACCGTCTCGGCGTCCGTTTTCCGCAGCCCCGCGGGGGTGAGGTCGAGGTGCTGCGCGGCATCGAGCTTGGCGTTCCCGCCGGCGAGCTGGTGGTGCTGCTCGGCGCCTCCGGCTGTGGAAAATCGACGCTTCTCAATGCCATAGCCGGCTTTTCCCCACCGACCGAAGGCGAAATCCGGGTGGATCGTCGCCATGTGACGGGGCCCGGCCCCGACCGCGGGGTGGTGCTGCAGACCGACGCGCTCTACCCCTGGCTCAACGCCCGCGACAATGTCGGCTTCGGCCTGCGGCTTCGCTCCATCCCCTTGAAAGAACGGCGAAAAAGGGCCGAGGAGGCGCTCGCGCTGGTCGGGCTCGCCGGTAAGGGCGACCACGCCACCTGGCAGCTCTCCGGCGGCCAGCGCCAGCGCGTGAGCCTGGCCCGCGCGCTGGTTGCCGATCCCGAAATTCTACTGATGGATGAACCGCTTGGCGCGCTCGACGCGCTCACCCGCGAGCAGATGCAGGATCTTGTGCTCGAGGTCTGGCGGCGCACCGGCAAGACCATCCTGTTCGTCACCCACAGCCTCGACGAAGCCCTCTATCTCGGCTCGCGGATCGTGGTGCTCGCCGGCCCGCCGGGCCGCATCGTGTTCGACGAGCCGGTTCCCTTTGCCCGCAAGGCATTGGAAACCGGCAGCAAAATCAAATCCTTGCCCGAATTTTCCACCGCGCGGGAAAGGCTGCGCGCGGTGATCTTCACCGGAGTGACGCCATGAGCTCGCCGCAGGCCCGCCTGTTCGACCCCGTGCCGGTCGCCGACATCTCGCTGCCCCTGCTGGTCCCGTCCGAAGGCGTGCCCCGGCAGCGCGGCGGCGAGGCTGGCGTAGGCGGGGAGACGCCCGGGGCCGCCGCCGGGCCGGCGCCGACCTGGCCGGCCATTCCCCCGCGCGTCGCCATCTCGCTTGCCACCCTCGCCGGATTCCTCGCTGTGTGGGGTGTCGTCACCGGCCTCGGGCTGGTACCGCCGCTGTTCCTGCCCTCGCCGCTGGCGGTGGCCGAACGGCTGCTAAGGCTTGTGAATGAAGGCTTTGTCGACGCGACGCTGGCACAGCATCTCGGCGCCAGCCTGCTGCGCGTCTTCGCCGCGCTGGCCGCCGCGCTCGCGATCGGCGTCCCGGCGGGCCTCGCCATCGGCCTCAGCACGATCGGGCGGGGCATTCTCGACCCCATCGTCGAGTTCCTGCGCCCGATCCCGCCGCTGGCCTATCTGCCGCTGGTCATCATCTGGGCGGGTATCGGCGAGACCGCGAAGGTTCTGGTCATCGCCCTCGCCATGCTGCCGCCGGTGATCCTCGCGACCGCGGCCGGCGTGCGCGCGGTCGATCGCAACCGGGTGAACGTGGCCCGCGCGCTCGGCGCCACCCCGCAGCAGGTGCTGCGCTTCGTCGTACTGCCCTCGACCCTGCCGTCCATCCTCACCGGCACCCGCATCGCCCTGGGAGCGGGTTGGTCCACGCTCGTGGCCGCCGAGCTGGTGGCCGCGACCCGCGGCGTCGGCTTCATGATCCAGTCCGCCGCCAATTTCCTGGCGACCGACGTCGTGCTGGCGGGAATCCTCGTCATCGCCGGTGTGGCCTTCGCACTGGAGCTGGTTGTACGGCTGGCCGAGCGGGTGCTGGTGGGATGGGCGGGCCGGAGCTAGAGGGGCCGCGCCACCCCCCGGTCGCCAAGGCTCAGATCTGATACATGAAATCGCTGTCTGGATGTTCGGCGAAGACGATCATGTCCTTGAGCGACATGCGGTCGAGAATGTCGGACATGGCGTCGCGCACCTTGGTCATGGTGATGCGGACCGAACAGCCCTCGACATCGCGGCAGTCGGCGCAGGGCACATAGGCGCTCTTGCTGGCGCAGTTGATCGGCGCCAGCGGCCCGTCCAGCACGCGGATGATGTGGCCGACCCGGATCTCGCCGAGAGGCTTTGCCAGGGCATAGCCGCCGCCGGGGCCCTTGCGGGTGCGCACCATGCCGGCATTGCGCAGTTCCAGCAGGATGGCATCGAGAAACTTCTTCGGAATGCCGTTGGCGACGGCGATATCCTGTCCCGCCGCGGTGGCGCCATCCGGCTGCCGCGCCAGGAACAGCATGGCCTTGAGGCCGTATTTCCCCTTGTTCGTCAGCATGTCCGTCCCCGCTCATGCACATGCGCCCCGGCGCGGCGTGAACGCGTCCGGGGCGTCGGCGAGTGGCCTTGCGTTCCTCACCAGGACGGCAGGACCGCACCCTTGAATGTGTCGAGAATGAAGGCCTTCACCTCCGGCGAGCGATACGACTCGACCAGCGTCTTCACCCACGGCTTGCCGGTGTCGCCCGCCCGCACCGCGATCAGGTTCACATAGGGACCCTTGGCCTCCTCCCTGAGGATGGGGTCCTTCACCGGATCGAGACCGGCCGAGACCGCGTAGTTGGTGTTGATCGCCGCCACATCGACATCATCCAGCGCGCGAGGCGTCTGCGCGGCTTCCAGCTCGATGAATGTCAGCTTCTTCGGGTTGGCGACGATGTCGAGCGGGGTGGGCTTGAAGCCGACGCCGTCCTTCAGCTTGATGACGCCCTTGTCCTGCAGGAGCAGCAGCGAGCGCCCGCCATTGGTCGGGTCGTTCTGGATCGCGACGATCGCCCCATCCGGCACCTGATCCCAGGCCTTCCACTTCCTGGAATAGACGCCGAGCGGAAAGTTCACCGTCAGCGCCACCGGCTCGATCCTGTAGCCGCGATCCTTCTTCTGGTTGTCGAGATAGGGCTGGTTCTGGAACGAGTTCGCTTCGACCTCCCCGGCATCCAGCGCCTGGTTCGGCACGACATAGTCGGAGAACTCGATGATCTTGATGTCGAGCCCCCGCGCCGCGGCGATGGGCTTCACCGCCTCGAGGATCTGGGCGTGCGGCCCGGGGGTGACGGCGATGCGGATCGTCTCCGCCGAGGCAGCGCCCCCGAACAGGGCGGCCAGGGCGACGGCAACCGCAAACGACGAACGCAGCAACATGCTGTTTCTCCAATGGAATGTCTGTCAGAGCCGACGCACGCGGCGGTTGACGCGGCGGGCGAGCGTTTCGCCGAGGGACTGGACGGCCTGGACGAGGATGATGAGGACGACGACGACCAGCAGCATCACCTCCGGCATGAAGCGCTGGTAGCCGTAGCGGATGCCGAGATCGCCCAGCCCGCCGCCCCCCACCGCGCCGACCATGGCGGAGTTGGAGAGCAGGCTGACAATGGCGAGGGTGACGCCCAGCACGAGACCCGGAAGCGCCTCGGGAATAAGGACTTTCCGCACGATCTGCAGCGGCGTCGCGCCCATCGCCAGCGAGGCCTCGACCAGCCCCTGGTCGACCTCGCGAATGGCCGCCTCGACGATGCGGGCGATGAAGGGCGTCGCCGCCAGCGCGAGCGGCACGATGGCCGCCGTCGTGCCGATGGAGGTGCCGGCGATGAGTCTGGTGAGGGGGATGATGGCGACGACGAGGATGATGAACGGGGTGGAGCGGGTGGCGTTCACCACCACGCCGAGCACGCGGTTCACCGCCACCGCCTCGAACAGCTCGCCCTTGCCGCTGGTGGCGAGGAAGATGCCGAGCGGCAGCCCGGCGAGCGTGCCGATCAGCGCCGCCACCGCGACCATGTAGAGCGTCTCGAGCGTCGATCCGACGATCAGGTTGAGAATGGCGGGCGAGATCCAGTCAGACATGGCCGATCACCTCCGTGGTCGCGCCGGCCGCCTCCAGCCGGGCGCGCAGCGGCCCCCCGGCCCAGGCGCCGGCGGGAACGCCGACATAGAGCAGCGCGAAAGGCAGCGCGCCGATGCTGTCGATCTGGCCGCCGAGCAGGCAGATGTCGATGCCCAGCTCGCGCGCCAGCCGGGTCACCAGCGGCTGGCCCGCCGCCGCGCCGGTGAGGGTGAGCCGCAGCACGGTCTGCGCGGCGCCCGCGGGGTCCGCGCGCAGCCGCCCCGCCAGCGCGGGCGGAACCTCCCGCCCGGGCAGGCTGCCGATGAAGGCGCGGGCGGTGGTCGTGCGGGGATGGGCGAACACCTCGCAGACCAGCCCCTCCTCGATGATCCGGCCCGCCTCGATCACGCCCACGCGGTGGCAGATCTCCTTGATGACCGTCATCTCGTGGGTGATCAGCACGATGGTGACGCCGAGCCGGGCATTCACCTCGGCCAGCAGGCGCAGGATGGAGCGGGTGGTCTCGGGGTCGAGCGCGCTGGTCGCCTCGTCGGACAGCAGCACCCGCGGGTCGGTCGCCAGCGCCCGGGCGATGCCCACGCGCTGCTTCTGCCCGCCGGAGAGCTCGATGGGATAGCGGTCCTTCTTGTCGGCGAGCCCGACGAGATCGAGCAGCCCCAGCACCTTCTCGCCGATCGCCTTCCGCGACAGGCCCGCCAGCTCCAGCGGCAGCGCCACATTGTCGAAGGCGCTGCGCGAGGAGAGCAGGTTGAAGTGCTGGAAGATCATGCCGATGCGCCGGCGCTGGTCGCGCAGCGCCGCATCCCCCAGGCGGTTGATCGCGACGCCGTCGACCACGACATCGCCGCCGGTGGGACGCTCCAGCCCGTTGATGGTGCGGATCAGCGTCGACTTGCCCGCGCCCGAGCGGCCGATCACCCCGTAGATCTCGCCCTGCGGGATGGCGATGGAGATGCTGTCCAGCGCCGCGACCGGCGCATCGCCGCCCCGCGCGGGAAAGACCCTGGAGACATCGCGCAGCACGATGGAGGCCCCGCCGCCACCGGAGGGGGCGCCCGGCGTGCCGGGCCTCTCCGCCGCCGCCGCTCCCGGCTGAAGCGCCGGAGGCGGGGCGGCGGCCGCCTCGGGGAAGAGCGGCGCATCCAGGGCCGCGGCGATGGTGTCGTGCAGCATCATTCTCTGAGCATCAATCCTGGTCGCCCGCGGCCTCAGGCGGCGCAGCGCAGCACCGGCGCGCCGCGATGGGCCGCCAGGCGCCGGCGCTCGCGGTCGAGCCTGGCGCGGACGGCACCGGCCGTCAGACCGTCGCGGCGCAGGATCAGCGCGACGATGGGATCGGCGAGGATCTCGTCCAAGGTGGGTTCATCGGCAGACGGAAGCGCCGCGGCGCCCGCATCGAAAACGGAGCTCATCTCATTCATCCCCGGGGCCGGCCGCGGCGGGACGCCGTCCGCCGGACACTGTCCTGAAAACGCGAAGGGGTGGGTCAGGGCCGTACGAGACGTCGACAACACATGGTCATGGCTCAGCTCCTCAAGCGCGTTGCCCGACCACGACGTCGCTCCGTGGCGCTTTAGCATTGGTGACGCGGCGCAAGCTGCCGGGTGTCAAATCCCGCGGCGGGCGGCAAGGGCACCCGCGCGAACGTTCTAGCCGGGCACGCACCAATTGTAAAGCAAATTAATAGACTAATGCGCCAGTGCGCCCATGCCCACGGCGCACGGCGCCGGAGACGAGAACAAGCCGGTCATCGCCAAGCTGGTGAAGGCCCATCCATCGCCCGAGGTGAAGGACGTCCTCGACACCCGATTCGAGGGCCCCGTGTTGCCCGCCTGGTGAGACGGAGGGCACCGCGCCCGCGCCCCGACGGCGTATACGCGAAAACATCCCGGCGGCCCCGGCCGGGATGTCATGTGCAACGTGGCGGCCACTCTCGCGGCGCGGATGTGGGATGAGGGCAGATCCCTCAGGCGCTCGCGAGACCGAGATAGATTTCGTGCAGATCCTCGCGCTGCCGCAGCTCGGCGGCGGTGGCGGCGAGCACCACCTTGCCGCCATCCAGCACATAGCCACGATGGGCATGGCGCAGCGACACCGCGATGTTCTGCTCGGCGACGAGGAAGGTGGTGCCCTTCTGCCGGTTCAGGGCGGCGACGATCTCGAAGATCTCGTCGACGATGATCGGCGCGAGGCCCATCGACGGCTCGTCCAGCAGGACGAGTTCCGGCCGGGTCAGCAGGGCGCGGCCGATCGCCAGCATCTGCTGCTCGCCACCGGAGGTGAGGCCGGCCGGCGTGCGCCGCTTGGTCTTGAGCCGCGGAAACCAGCCGTAAATCTCCTCGAGATCGCGCTCGGTCTCGGCCCGCCCGGGACGCCGCAGGAAGGTGCCGGTGCGCAGGTTCTCCTCCACCGTGAGGTGGCCAAACACGTGCCGTCCCTCCAGCACGTGCACGATGCCGCGCTGGGCGAGAAGGTTCGGCGCGATGCCGCCAATCTCCTCGCCGCCGAACCGCACCGTGCCGCGCGTGATCAGGGCGCGATCCGCCACGACGAGGCCCGATATGGCCTTCAGCGTCGTGCTCTTGCCCGCCCCGTTGGCGCCGAGCAGGGCGACGATCTCGCCGCGCCCGATCGTCAGCGAGACATCGGCAAGAGCGAGAATGGCGCCGTCATAGACGACCTCGATTCCCTCGACCTCGATCAGTGGAACGGATGGGGTGTTTCTGGATGGGCTCTCGCTGACCATGGATCTATCCTGATCGGGAGGAGAGACAGCCGGACGGGTCGCCCCGCCCGGCCGAGCGGTTCACTGTTCCGCGCCGAGATCGCGCGGGGTGATGCCCTTCTCCTTCGCATAGGCGTCGGATTTGGCGTCGATGAGCGGGCGCAGCAGGGCGCGGTCGGCCTGAACCCAGTCGCTGACCGGCGTCCATTTCGTGCCGTCCCATTGCTGGACGCGGGCCGCACCGCCGCCTTCATGATCGGCCGGGGTCAGTTGAACCTGCTGCACGAGGCCGTAGAAGCCGTTCTCCTTCAGCCGGGCGTTGTCCAGCCGGAGATGCTCCAGCGCCCACTGGCCCTCTTCGCCGGTGATCGGGCGATTGCCGAACTTCTGCTGCGCCGTGCGCACGACCTCCGTGGTGATGACGGCGTCGACCAGGCCGGAATTGTAATAGACGCTGCCGAATTTCGAGGTGTCGCGCAGGTCGCTCTTCCCGGTGTCGACGATGTATTTCTTCAGCCGCTGGTGGATGTCGAAGCCGGTGCCGCCGGGATAGGGCGTCAGCGCCAGATAACCCTTGGCGGCCTCGCCCGCCGGCAGCACATCCTCCTCGGAACTCGCCCACACATCGCCGACGATGTGATCGACCGGGACGCCGAAGCGGGCCGCCGTCTTGATGGCGACGGGGGTGGAGACGCCCCAGGTGCGCAGGAACACCCAGTCGGGTTTGGCCTCGCGGACCTGGCGCCACTGCGAGGACTGCTCATTGCCGGGGTCGGGAACGGGAATCTGGATGTTCTCGAAGCCATAGGTTTTGGCCAGAAGGGCCAGCGGCTCCAGCGTTTCGCGGCCATAGGCGCTGTCGTGATAGACGGTGGCGATCTTCTTGCCCTTGAGCTTGTCGAGCCCGCCTTCGCGCTGCGCCACGTAATTGATGAAAACCGAAGCCTCGCTGTAGAAGGTCAGCATCACCGGGAAGATGTAGGGGAAGACCCGCCCGTCGGTCGCCTCGGTGCGCCCATAGGCCAGGGTGATCAGCGCCAGCTTGTCCTCGGCCGCACGGTCGGTCAGCGCATAGGCCGCCGGAGCCCCGTTCGGCAGATAGACCGCAACGGGCGCGCCGTTCAGGCCATGCTTGAAGCGCTCATAGCACTCGATGCCCTTCTCGGCGGTCCATTCCGTCTCGCATTCCTGCCAGACGATCTTCACCCCGTTGATGCCGCCCTCGACCTCGTTGAGATAGCGGTAATAGTCGATGCGCCCCGCCCAGATCTGCACGCCGGCGCCGGCATAGGGACCGACGCGGAAGCTGGCGATGGGCAGGAACTGCTTGTCGGAATCCGGCCCGGGCGTCGTGTCGACGGCCAGCGCCGCGCTGGACACGGCGGCCAGAAGGCCGGCCGCGAGGGACAGGGCGCGCACAAGGCCGGCCGCGGTGCGGCGCGCGGTGTGAAAGTGTGTCATGGCGGATCAGACCCTGTTCGCCGTCAGTTCAATGGCGCCGTGGTGTTCGCAGACCGGCGGAGGGCGCCGTTGCCCTCCGCCGGTCCGTTGCGGGCCCGTCAGTTTTCCGCTGTCGGGCTGCGCGGGGTGATGTTGTGCTCCTTGGCATAGGCGGCGGACTTCGCCTCGATCAGCGGGCGCAGCGTGTCGCGGTCGGCCTGGATCCAGTCGGTGACCAGCACCCACTTCTCGCCGTCCCACTGCTGGATGCGCGCGGCGCCGCCGCCTTCATGATCGGAGGGGGTGAGCTTGATCGGCTGCAGCAGGCCATAGAAGCCGATCTGCTTCAGGCGGGCATCGTCGATGGTGAGATGCTCGAAGCCCCAGCGGCCTTCCTCGCCATTGAGCGGCTTGTTGCCGAACTTGGCCTGGCCCGCGCGCAACGCCTCCACCGCCAGAACCGCGTTGATGAGGCCGATATTGTAATAGACCGCGCCGAAGAACTTCTTGTCCTTCAGGTCGCTCTTGCCGGTGTCGAGAATGGTCTTGCGCAGGCGGTCATGGATCTCGAAGCTGGCCCCGCCCGGGTAGGGCGCGAGCGCCTGATACCCCTTGGCGGCGGCGCCGGCGGGGATCACGTCGGCTTCCGAGCCGGCCCAGACGTCGCCGATGATGTGGTCGGCGGGAATGCCGAAGCGCTGGGCGGTCTTGATCGCGACCGGGGTCGAGACGCCCCAGGTGCGCAGGAACACCCAGTCCGGCTTGATCTCGCGGACCTGGCGCCACTGCGGCGACTGCTCGTTGCCGGGATCGGCGACCGGAATCTGGTAATTCTCGAAGCCGTACTTCTTGGCGAGAAGCTCCACCGCCGCCTGCGTCTCGCGGCCATAGGCGCTGTCGTGGTAGACCGTGACGATCTTCTTGCCCTTCAGCTTGTCGAAGCCGCCCTCCTTCTGGGCGATGTAGTTGATGCCGACCGAGGCCTGGCTGAAATAGTTGAAGAGCAGCGGGAAGGCATAGGGAAAGACGGTGCCGTCGGTCGACTCGGTGCGCCCGCCCGCGGGGTCGATGAGCGGGATCTTGTCCGCCGCGCCCTTCTCGATCAGCGCATAGGAGGCCGGGGTGCCGTGGGTGAAGAAGAAGGCGACGGGCGCGCCGTCCTTGCCGTTCTTCACGCGCTCATAGACCTCGACGGTGCGGTCCGGGCTCCACTCGGTCTCGAATTCCTCGACCTTGAGCTTCACCCCGTTCACGCCGCCTTCCACCTCGTTGATGTAGCGGAAATAGTCGAGCGTGCCGGCCCACCAGAGCGTGCCGGAGGAGGCATAGGGACCGACCCGGTAGGTCGGCAGCGGGACATACTGTTCCTTGCTGTCGGCGAAGGCCGAGGGCGGGACCAGCGCGGTGGTCGCGACGGACGCGGCCAGCAGCGCTGTCAGGAGGAGGCGTTTCATCGTGTTCTCCAGTAGAGGATCGGTGCGTGGGGCGGAGCGTGTTCGCGTCCCGAGAGCGTCACGTCCTGTCAGGGTTCAGAAGCGGAGCGGCCAGTTGGAAAGCCGCTCCCCGAGGGTGCGCAGCAGGCGCGCCAGCCCGTCCGGCTCCTTGATGAGGAAGCCGATGATGAGGAGGCCGAAGATCGCCTTCTGGATGTTCTGCAGCAGGCCGGCGTCGACATGGCCGGCGAAGAAGCCTTGCGCGATGTGGTCGATCGCCAGCGGCAGCAGGCTGATGAAGGCCGCGCCGATGAAGTTGCCGGCGATCGAACCCATGCCGCCGATGATGATGATGAACAGCACCTGGAACGAGCGGGAGATGCCGAAGCTCTGCACGCTGGCCGAGCCGAGATAGAGAAAGGCCCACAGCGCCCCGGCGATGCCGAGATAGAAGGAGGAGACGGCGAAGGCGACCACCTTGGAGCGGTAGACCGGGATGCCGATGACCGCGGCCGCGGTGTCCATGTCGCGCACCGCCATCCAGTTGCGCCCGATCTGGCTGCGCGTGAGACTGACCGCGATCCAAGTGAGCAGCACGACGGTCGACAGCGTGACGTAGTAGCGCCCCTGCGCCGAGCCGATATCGAAGCCGAACAGCTCCAGCCGTGGCAGCGTGATGGTTCCGGACGAGCCGTAATTGTAGAACCACGGGAATTTCTGGAACAGCCACTCGAAGAAGAACTGCGCGGCGAGGCTGCTCACCATGAGGTAGAAGCCCTTGATGCGGTCGCTGGGCAGGCCGAACACCAGTCCCGCGCCGGCGGTGACCAGCCCCGCCAGGAAGATCGCAAGGGGCAGCGGCAACCCGCCATGGACCACGAAGCCGAAGGTGGCGAAGGCCCCGACGGCCATGAAGCCGCCCGAGCCGAGCGAGGTCTGCCCGGCATAGCCGGTGAGCAGGTTCAGGCCGAGGCCCGCCAGCGAGAGGATGAGGAAGGGCACCAGAATGGCGCCCAGCCAATACTCGCCGCCGAGCTGCGGCACGACCCCGAAGGCGAGCAGCAGCAGGGCGGGAAGGCCGAGGCCGAGGCGGGGCCCGGGCAGGGCGACAGGCGCGAGGCGGGTGACGGGGGCGACGCCCCGGCTCACAAGCGGCGGGTTCGAAAGGGTCTGGCTCATGGGTCACACCCGTTCCAGCGCCCGCTCGCCGAACAGGCCGGCGGGGCGGATGTAGAGGAAGGCGATGGCGAGGAAATAGGGGAACCACGGCGTGATGCCGCCGCCGATATACGGGCCGACATAGGTCTCGGCGAGGTTCTCCGCGGCGCCGACGATCAGCCCGCCGGCGATGGCGCCGCCGATCGAGGTGAAGCCGCCGATGATGAGCACCGGCAGCGCCTTCAGCACCACCAGCGACAGCGAGAACTGGATGCCCTGCCGGGCGCCCCACAGCATGCCCGCCACCAGCCCGACGATGCCGGCGACCGCCCAGACGATCTGCCAGATCCGGTTGAGGTTGATGCCGACCGACAGCGCGGCGCGGGTGTCGTCAGCCACCGCGCGCAGCGAGATGCCGATGCGGGTGTTGTTGAACAGAAGCGCCAGGATCAGCGCCAGCGCCACCGCCGTCGTCGCCGCCACGAGGTCGAACTGGCTGATGAGCACGTCGCCCAGGAAGATCGGCACGTCCTCGATGCCGAGGTCGAGCGCATGGACCTGTGCGCCCATGATCCCCTGGGCGGCGCCCTCCACCACATAGGACAGGCCGAGCGTCGCCATGAACAGCGTCATCGGGCTGCGGTTGGCGAGCGGGCGCAGCACCGTGCGCTCGATGACGATGGCGCCCAGAATGAGGATGGCGATGGTCACCGCCAGCGCGGCCACGAAGGGCAGCCCCTTCTCCAGCAGCGTGACGAAGGTGAGGGCGGCGAAGAGCAGGATGGAGCCCTGCGCGAAGTTGAACACGCCGCTGGCCTTGTAGATCAGCACGAAGCCGATCGCGACCAGCGAGTACATCGTGCCCGCCAGCAGGCCGCCGATCAGGGTTTCGAGGAAGAGGTTCATGAGGGGCTCAATGGACCGCGCCGAGATAGGCGGAGATGACGGCGGCGTCGGACTTCACCGCGTCGGGCGCGCCGTCGCCGATCTTGCGTCCGTAATCGAGGACGACGACGTGGTCGGAGAGGCTGAGGACGATGCCGACATCGTGCTCGATCAGCACGACGGTGATGCCGAGGTCGCGGTTGATGTCGCGCACGAAGGCGCTCATCTCGGCCTTTTCGCGGGCGTTCATGCCGGCCAGTGGCTCATCCAGCAGCAGGAGCGTGGGTGAGGAGACCAGCGCACGGGCAAGCTCGATGCGCTTCTGGATGCCGTAGGCGAGGCTGCCGACGGTGAAGTCGCGATAGGCCTGGAGGTCGAGGAAATCGAGAATGGCCTCGGCCTTCTCGCGCAGCCGGGCCTCCTCCCGCCGGGCCCCTGGCAGGCGGAGGGCCTGGGAGAGCAGGCCGGAACGGGTGTGGCGGGCGAGGCCGGTGAGCACATTGTCGAGCGTGCTCATCTTCCTGAACAGCGCGTTGTTCTGGAAGGTGCGGGCGATGCCCCGCCGGGCCGCGTCGATCGGCTCGATCTGCCGGAAATGCTCGCCCTGGAACACCACCTCGCCGGCGTCGGCGACATAGACGCCGTTCAGCACGTTGAGCAGGGAGCTCTTGCCCGCGCCGTTGGGGCCGATCAGCGCGCAGATTTCACCACGGGCGACCGAGAAGGAGAGATCCGAGATCGCCTTCACACCCTTGAAGGACAGCGACACGCCGCGCACGTCGAGGAGCGGCGGCGCGCTGGGGCTGGCGGCGTGGGTCGCGGGGATGCTCATCGTCGGACGTCCTAGGCCGTCGCATCGGCCGCGCGCCCGACGGCGGCGTTCGGAGCGGCGTGGGTGTGGGGAATGTCGAGGCCGCCAAGCCCCAGCACGGCGAGGCGACGACGGTTGACCGCGTGGGCGAGGAGGCCGGAGGACCGCTCCGCCCAGTCCGTCAGCCGCCGCAGCGTGCTGCCCTCCGCGCCGCGACGGGCGCGATCCTCCTCACCGAGGCGTGCCCTGCGCGCCGCGGACAGCAGAAGCGCGGTGGGCTGGAGCTCGCGCCGATCCCGAAGCGCCGAGGCGACGGTTTCGGGAAAGGCGACGGTGCGGCCCTCGTCCAGCAGCACATCGAGGAGGCTGCCGAGCCCGCCCTGCCACTGGGTGCCCTCGTCCACCCAGACGACGCCCTCGGGCCGCTCCGGGCGCCGCGGGGTCGCCGCAGCGAGGTCGTCGGCGGGATCGCGCAGCGGAACGATGGTCCAGGTCTCGTTGCCGGCGACGAAGGGCCGGGCGACGAAGAGCGGCAGCGGCCGGCTCGCGCCGGGCCGCACATCGAGCCAGGCGCCGATGGCGCGGCGGCCCTGCACGAAAGCCTGCGTCGGGGCGACGACGGCCAGGATGCGGGCCAGATCCTCGCCGGCGAGGGCGGGATCGACGGCATGCACCCTGCCGCCCGCGGCGAGCGCCGCCAGCGCGAGGATCACGAGATCGGGGTCATAGGCTCCGCTCACCGCCAGCCGGATGTCGCTGCCGGCCCGCGTGGCGGTCTGGGCGCGCAGCACCGCTTCCAGACGGGCGACCTCCTGCCGGACATAGGCCCAGGAGAAGCTGAGCCAGCGCCCATGCCGCTTGTGCAGGAAGGCCGGACGCCCCGGCGTGCGGGCGGCATGCTCGCGGATCGTCTCGCCGACCTCCGCCCCGCGAAGGGGCGCCGAAGGATCGGCGGCGGGCAGGTTGTGCGGCGCGAGGCGGGTCATCTGGCCGTCCGGGAGATGGCCGGGAACGAGCGGGCGGGGCGCTGTCATGCCAGCACCGGCGCACGGCGCGCCGCCTCGGCTTCAAGCTCACGCACCAGCGGCAGGACCCGGCGGCCGAAATAGTCGACCTCCTCGTGGAAGTGCAGGAAGCCGGCGAGGACGAGGTCGATGCCGTTGCGCTTCAGCTCGAGGATGCGGAGGGCGACCTGCTCGGGCGATCCGATCAGGTTGGTCTTGAAGCCGTCATTGGGCTGGACGAGGTCGGCGGCGGTGGATTTCGCCCAGTTGCCGACGCCATCCCGGGTCGCCTGCCCGGCCTGCTTCACCGCCTCGGCGAAGCCGGCGACGGCGGCGGGATCGGCCTTTGCGAGGATTTCCGCATGGACCTCGCGCGCCTCGGCCTCGGTGTCGCGGGCGATGATGAAGGCGTTGGCGCCCACGCGCAGCCGCCGCCCGAAGCCGGCGGCGCCGGTCTTCACCTGCAGCGCCTGCGAGCGCAGCTCCTCCACCGAGCCGCCATTGGTGAAGTACCAGTCGGAATGCTCGGCCGCCATGCGGCGGGCGGCGGTGGAGGAGCCGCCCTGGAAGATCAGCGGGTGGGGCTTGAAGGTTGGCTTGGGGTTCAGGTGCCAGCGGTCGATATTGTAGTAGTCGCCGTGGAAGGTGAGCTCGTCCTCGGTCCAGATGCCCTTGAGCACCTTGATGAACTCGGTCGAACGGCGGTAGCGCTCGTCGTGATCGAGCCACGGCACGCCGAGCACGTCGAACTCGTGCTTGAACCAGCCGCTGACGATGTTGAGATGCCAGCGCCCCTTGGAGATGTGGTCGGCGGTGGCGCCGATCTTCGCGACCACGGCCGGGTGCCAGAACCCGGTCATGATGGCGACGATGACATTGAGCCGCTCCGTCGCGTTGAGCAGCGACATGGCGAAGGTGCTGGCCTCGTGCTGCCCGTCGGCCCGGTAGCCGCCGACGAAGCGCGTGGCCGAGAGGGCGAAGTCGAAGCCGGCCTTCTCCGCGGCGCGGGCGAGCTTCACGTTGTAGTCGAAATCCCAGCTCGTGCGCTGCTCGATCTGGCTGACCACCTGGCCGCCGGAGAGATTCGATACCCAGTACGCAAAGCGGACGGGTTCATCGAGATAGGGGGCGAGGGCATCAGGCATGGGAGCGATCCGAATTAATCGTATTGTCTATAGTTTAAATATATAATTGGCCGTGGCAAGGGTGTTTGTGCACCTGCACGCATTTAAACGGCTTCGGTTGCGCTGCAATGGACAAGGCGGCGCGGCCGCCTCTGCCCCGCCTCGCGGCGGCTCAATCCGGCGGGCGGCACCATGTCCGGGCGGGGACCGGCCCCACCGGAGCCGCCAGCCGACGCGCGACACGGACGACGCGCCGGCCGCGCGCCCTATTCCGCCGCCACGCGCAACCCCGGCGCGCCGGGCGAGCGACAGGCCGCCATGGCCGACATGTACCAACGGTTGAAGTCGAGGATCATGAATTCGCCGGTGGGCGAATAAGGCCCGGGCTCATAGGCGTCGGACTGCACGCCGAGGAAATTCTGCTCGGCGAGCTGCTGATCCTGCTGGTTGGTGATCTCCCACACCTCCTTCAGCCGGGCGACGTCGTAGTCCCTGCCCTCGACCGCGTCCTCATGCACCAGCCAGGTGGTGCGGACTTCGGTCTCCATCGGCCCGCGCGGCAGCACGCGGAAATGAATGATGTGGTCGGAGAGGAAGTGGTTCCAGTTGTTCGGCACGTGGAACATGCGCACCGAGCCGAGATCGCGTTCGGTGAGGTCGCCCACCAGCTTGCTGCAGGCCGGCTCGCCGTCCAGCGTCATCGAGGCCACGCCCTCGTTGAAGGGCAGGCGGATGCAGCGGAACTCGATGCCGCCCGCCGCCGGACGATGCGGCAGGCCAAGGGCATCCCATTCCTGCGCCTTGCGCGCCATCAGCTCGCCGAACCAGTGGGTGCGGGTATCGTCAGGCAGCGCCGCCTCGACCAGAGAGACCAGAAGTTCCGGATGATTGCCGGCGCAATGATAGCATTCGCGGTTGTTCTCGATGACGAGCTTCCAGTTCGCCCGCTCGACCAGCACCGACTCGAACGCCACCTTGGTGCGCGCCGGCTGGTGCGGCGCGATGTAGGGCGTCACCGTCTGCTTGAAAGTCTCGAGATCGGGCGGATTTTCCGCGAGGCAGATATAGATGAGCCCGGCCACATTCGCCGCATGCACCGGCTTCAGCGCATAATGGCGGGGGTCGAAATCCTCGGGCATCTGGGTGGCGGAGAGCAGCGCGCCATCGAGATCGTAGGTCCATTGGTGATAGGGGCACACCAGCCGGCCGACCGTGCCCTTGTGCTCCTGGCAGATACGCGAGCCGCGATGGCGGCATGTGTTGTGGAACGCCTGCACCGCGCCATCGTCGTCGCGGACGATGATGATGGAGTTGCGGCCGATCTCCAGCGTGAGGTAATCGCCCGGCTCCTTCACCTCGCACTCGTTGCAGGCGAACAGCCATTGCGTGCCGAAGACGGCCTTCATCTCCGCCTCGAACACCTCGGCATCGTAATAGAGCGGCCCCGGCAGGCTGAAGCCCGCCCGGTACTGCGCCATCAGCTCCGCCACCTTTTCGCTCGCGCCCATTTCCGGCTCCCGACCTGCGATAGGCCAGTATCCTATGGTTCGCGCGGCAGGTCCGTCCCGAATGCGACAGCGGGCGACAGGGTGCCGACATCGCTGCCGGCCGGGGGCGGGAGGAAATCCGCCGGGCCTCCGGCTGCCGGCCCCGGCCCGGGCTGCCGCTGTCCGGCCCGCGCCCGCAGCTCGCGGGGCCGCATGCCGTACAGGCGCCTGAACCACTGGCCGAGATGCGAGGTGGAGGCGAAGCCGACGGCGACCGCGATCTCCAGTATGGGCTGGTTGGTGTAGATGAGCAGTTCGCGCGCCCGGTCCACCCGCAGCGAGAGATAGTAGCGTGCCGGCGTCATGCCGAGATGCTGGTTGAACAGCCGCTCCAGCTGGCGCGGGCTCAAACCCGCCACCTCTGCCAGCTCGGCCACGCTGACCGGCGTTTCGAGATGGCGCTGCATGGTCTGCACCGTGCGCTGCAGGGGTGCGGGAAGGCTGCCGACGCGGCGGAGCCGGCCGCCACGCTGCTCGTCATTGGCGTCGCGGATGCGCTCGTGGTGAAACTGGTTTGCCACGCGCTGGGCAAGGTCGGGATCGGTACGGTCGGCGATGACGTGCAGCATCATGTCCATGGCCGCCGTGCCGCCCGAGCAGGTCATGCGGTCACGGTCGATCTCATAGATCTTGCCGGTGGCGATCACCTTCGGGAAATCCTCCTCGAAAGCGGCACCGTTCTCCCAATGGATGGTGCAGCGATAGCCATCGAGCAGGCCGGCCCAGGCGAGGAGATAGCTGCCGGTGGAGAGCGAACCCACCGCGATGCCGCGCCGGGCCGCTCCCCGCAGCACGGCGAGATAGCGCGTCACGTCGTCCGGGGCGATGCGCATGCCGCCGCAGACGAAGATGGCGTGGGCGCCCTCCAGCGCCTGCGCCACCGGGAGCGCGTCGAGCCGAATGCCGTTGGAGGCGACCACCGGCTCGCCGTCGATGCTGCACAGCCGCCAGCGGAACGCCTCGCGCCCGATCAGCCGGTTGGCCGATCGCAGCGGCTCGATGGCCGAGGACAGGCTCATCAGCGACAGGTTCTCGATCAGCAGGAAGCTGAAGGTCAGAGGCTCGGCCGCCTCGTCATAGAACATGCGCGCCCCGGCTGCGGAAAGGAGGCGCCCAGAATGCCGCGAAACCGTCACCAAGGCAATTAATCCGACACCGGGGCCACGCTTGCCCTGCCTTCAGGACGCCATGGCCGCCGATTGCCACCCCTGCAGCGCCGCCCAATCCGGTTCCAGCCGGGCGAAACGCGACAGGCGCAGGGTCGACAGATCGGCGAAGGAACAGGCGCCGTCGGTCACCAGCTGCTGGATGGCCCGTCCGCTCGCCGGCGACAGGCCGAAGCCCACGCCGGAAAGGGTGGCGAGGGTGAGGTTGTCCCATCCTTCCGGGCGGTCGATCACCGGCCGGCCGTCCGGCGTGTTCTCGATCAGCCCGGCCCAGGAACGGATGATCCGGGCATGGCCGGCAAGCGGCAGCAGCTCGGCCACCCGCTTGGCGATGTTCTGCATCAGCGGCGTCGCGGGGCGCGGGCCGCCGGGCATTTCCTCCGTCTCCACCCACTCATGCGGCCCCCCGCCATAGGCGAGATTGCCGCGCAGGGTCTGCCGTCCGTAGAGCCCGTTGCCATCGACGCCGCCGAGCGGCATCAGCGGCAGCGCCTCGGTGACGATCATCTCGGCGCGCGCGACCTTGAGCGGCAGGTTCACGCCGAGCATTTCCGCAAGGCGCCCGGTCTGCGGGCCGGCGGCCAGCACGAGATGGTCGCAGCCGAGGCGGCCCCTCGCCGTCTCGACGGCCACCACCTGGCCGCCTTCGGTGGCGAAGCCGGTGACCGCCGTGTGCTGCAGCACCCTGCCGCCGAGGTCCTGCAGAGCCCAGGCGTAGGCCTGCACGGTACGGTGCGGGTTGGCGTGGCCGCCGAAGTGGTAGTAGTGGCCGGCAAAGACGTTGTCGCCGGCCAGAGGCACCAGATCGCGCACCTGCCGCGCCTCGAGCTCATCAATGCGGAAACCCTGGTGGCGGGCATTGACCACCGCCCGGCTGTAGAGCGCCAGCTGCCTCTCGTTCAGAGCGATGCGCACCCGGTTGGGCTGGAACTCGGTGGGATAGCCGAGAAGCTGATCCATCAGCGGCCAGAGCCGCTGCTCCTCGGCGAAGAGGGGCGAATGGTGGTGCGAGCAGCCCCCGCCATTGCGCCCCGATGCCTCCCAGCCGACCAGCCCCTTCTCGACCACCAGCACATCGACGCCGGCGCGCGCCAGCCACCAGGCGGCGGAAAGCCCGGTGACGCCGCCGCCGACCACGATGACGGCGGCTCCCCTCACGGTATCGGACGGCGCGTGGTCATTCGCTGGCATGAGGCTTTTCCACGGCGAGGCCGGCCACGGTGTACTCCCCCTCGACATCCCAGAACGGCACCCACTGGCGGGGCATGCCGAACCAGGAATCCCACTGCTCGCCGAAGGCCGGCGCCTCGTTGCGCGGCGCGGCGGCCTTGAGCGGCAGCGGACGGACGGGCGCGCGATAGCCGGCAAGGGGAACGGCGTCGAGCGGCACCGCCGCCTGCAGGGCGAGCAGCGCCTGTATCTGCTCGCGGCAACGGCGGCCCTGGCAGGAGCCCATGCCGGCGCGGGTGAGGCGCTTGATCTGGTCGGGGTGCGGCGGACCCTCGCCGAGCAGGCTTTCAAGGCTGCGGCGGCGGTTGTCGGCGCTGTTCCAGTCGAGATAGCGCGGGGGGCGCAGCTCGAGGATCTCGCGCGCGGTGACCTCCTCGCACTGGCAGACATAGGGCTCGCCCGCCGCCTCGATCACGCTGGCACGCACCCAGTCCTTCCGGTAGGCGCCGAGGTCGTAAGGGGCGGGCCCCGGCGCCGGCGGGGCCGCCACCGCATCGCCCGGCATTCCGAGGGTGGCCGCGGCGCACGCCGCCGCATGGCGGGCCTCGGCTTCGGCGATGCCGGCATTCCGGCTCTTAGACGGCCAGAGCCCGGCACAGTCGCCGACCGCCTGAATGACGGCGACGCTGGTGCGCGCCTGCCCGTCCAGCACGGGAACGTAGCCGCTGCGGGCGGCATCGAAGCCGAGCCGGCAGCCGGCCGCATCGAGCAGATCGACCATCGGCACCGCGCCGACGCCGAGCACCACGAGGTCGCAGGGCAGCGTCTGCGTGCCGGTACGCACGGCGGTGACGCCATTCAGGTCACTCTCGATCGCGCGCACCGTCTCGCTGCAGATGAGCGCGGCGCCGGCGGCGCTCACCTGCTCCAGCAGATCGGCCGGCCCGACCGGCGCCGGCGCCTGCTCGATCACCGCCGCCACCGCGAGGCCATGGGCGTGCAGGTCGAGCGCGGCCAGCAGCGCTTCCGCCGTGGTGCCCAGCACCACCGCGCGCCGGCCTTCGAGCGCGCCATAGCGCGCGGCAAGCCGCACGGCGGCCGTCGCGCCCATCACCCCCGGGGTCTCCCAGCCGGGGAAGGCGAGCCCCATGTCCCGCCGGCCGGTGGCGACGATGGCCCGGTCGAAGCTGACCAGATACGTGCCGTTCGCCTCATCGGCGAGGCCGGCAAGCGGGGCGGGCATCCAGCCGAGATTGGTGCCGTTGGCGTAGAGCCCCCAGCAGGCGGTGCCGAGACGCACCTCCACCCCCAGATCGAAGGCGGCGGCGAGGCCCGGCGCGCTGTCGAGCATGGCCTCCATCATGGCGTTGCGGTTGCGCACCACCCCGCCGGCCCGGCCGCCAAAATGCAGCGGCACGCTCTCGCCCATCGTCTCGAACGGCACCGGGTTCTCGTCGACCAGCATGACCGAGAGACCGCGCCCGGCGCCCTCCAGCGCAGCGGCAAGGCCCGCGGGGCCCGCGCCGATGACGAGCAGCTGCGCGTGGCCGTCGATGCTGAGTTCCTTACCGGCAACCGAGCGGAGGTCGACGCCGCCCCGACCGGCATTCATTCGGCCGCTCCGACCGGCGCCAGCACCAGCTCGGCGAGGTCCGCCGCCGGAGCGCCGCCGCCCATGCCGGCGACCAGCGTTTCGATCGCCTGCCGCCGGTTGGCGCCAAGCTGGCCGGCCAGGGCCTGGAACTTGGCCGAGATGTCCCCGTCGCTCAGCGGATTTGCCGGTCCGCCCTCGGCCTGCGTCCATTCCGAGGTGAAGTGGCGGCCGTCGCGGGTGCCGAGCGAGACCACGGCGAAGCGTTCGGCGGGAAAGCGGGCGCAGATGGCCGGGTCCTCGACGAGCCGGATGGACGCGGACAGGTTCCGCACCGCGTCATCGGTCAGCCCGGCGCCGGTGATCTCGTCGGCCCCGAGCCGCCCGCGCAGGATCATCGCCGCCAGCGGGAAGGGCAGGCTGTACTGGGCTTCCTCGGTCGTGGCCGGTCGGGCCGAGGCAAGGCGCACCGCCTCGGCGAAACTGCGCACCTCGACCTCGGCGATGTCGGCGCCGGTGAGGCCATGCGCGGCCATCAGCCGGCGCGCCGCCTCCACCGCCGGCTGCGCCCAGCGGCAGACCGGGTACGGCTTGAAATACTGTTCAAGAATGTACCAGCGGCTGCCGAGATCGGCCCACAGCGCCTGCTGCTGCGGGGCTTCCAGAGTCAGCGCGGGCGCGCCGGTGAAGCCGTCCGCAGCGAGATAGGCCGCCGAAACGCCGGCCAGCGCGCCCCAGCCGGAGCCGTCCTTCAGCATGGTGGGGTGGTCGATGCAGCGCATCATCTGGCTGCGCGGGCCGTGATACTCGGCCGTGCCGAGCGCTTCCCGGGTCTGCGCCGGGGAGAGCTTCAGCAGCCGGGCGCCGAGCGCGGCGCAGGCCAGCGCGTTCCACGCCCCGGACGTATGGTAGTCGCAGGCGCTGGCATGCAGGGCGATGCCGGCACGGGTGGCGATCTCATAGCCGATGACCAGCGATGTGAGCACCTCGCGGTCGTCGAGCGCCAGATTTTCCGCTTCCCAGAAGGCAAGGAGCGCCGGAAGGACAGCGACACCGGCATGGCCCTTGGTCAGCGCGTGGCCGTCATGGGCGTCGAACGAATCGATCAGCGACGCCCCCGCATAGGCCGCGCCGGCCGGCGACACACGCCGCCCGTCGAAGATCATGCGGACGCTGCCGCCCTCCCCCGCGCCGAACTGGCGCGCGGCATGATTGGTGACGATCCGCGCCAGATCGGTGCGCCGGCCGCTGGCGGCAACGCCGATCAGATCGAGCAGGCAGCGCCGCGCGAGCGCGGCGACGGGCGCGGGGAGGTCGGCATAGCTGAGATCGTGGATGAAATTCTGGACGTGCATGATGTCGCCTTGATAGACCCAGCCCCGGCTTGGGAAACGTATCCCGACGTTCCCGCGACGCGGCATGCCGCAATCCTTGCGCCACCGACCCGCCCCGCACCCTCGTCTTTGCGACCCGCGCCATCAGGAATGCGACATCGGGCACGGTGCGTTTCGGGCGGCCACCTCGAGAACCCTTGGCTGGCCTTCTCATGCCACCGAAGGGGCACGATGACGTTGGCCGGGCGGCCGCAGGCCGGCACCGGCGCGGAAGCAATTGCCGGCGCGCCCCGGCACCGCCGACAGGACGCGCAGCCTAGCCCAGACGGTAGATGTCCGGCCGGCGGTCGGCGAGATAATCATGGCCGGCCCGCCAGGCCTCGACCGTGGCGCGGCTCACATCGGCCGCGATCAGCTCCGCCCCCTCCGAGGTGGCGGCCGCGAGAACGCAGCCGTCGGGCGCCGTGATGCGGCTCATGCCGATGAAGTCCACCCCCGCGTCCGGTCCCACGGCATTGGCGAAGACGACGTGGCAGCCATTCTCATAACCTCGGGCCGGCACCAGCACCTCGGGAACGATCCGGTAGGGATGGCTGGTGGCGCTGAGGACGACGAGCGTATCCGCGCCGCGCAGCACGAGGTCGCGCGCCGCTTCGGCGAATTCGAGGTCGTAGCAGATCAGCAGACCCAGCCGGAGCGCACCCCAGGCCATGACCGGCGAAGGCGTGCCGGGGGCGAACTGGCTCTTTTCGTAGGCGCCCCAGAGATTCACCTTGCGATAATTGCCGCGGATGGCGCCGTCCGGGCCGATGGCGAGAGCCGCATTGTAGAGGCTCCCGCCCGCCTCTTCGGCATAGCCCAGGATGAAGCCGGTCGCCGTGCGCCGGGCACGTTCGCGCACCCGGGCGATGAACGGGGAGTCCTGCGCCACCGCGAGGCGACGCACCCGCTCGGGCACGCCATAGCCGCACAGGGCGAGTTCCGGCAGCACGATGAGATCGGCGCCGCCAACCCCGACCACCGCGCGCTCGAGCAGCACGAGCGCCTCGTCATGGCTCTCCGGCGGGGGCCCGCTCTGGGCGATGGCGATGCGCAGGCTGTCGGTCATGGGGTGTCCTTCGCGCGGCAGGGCCGGGGCCCAAAGCCCCGGCCCGCCATGTGCCGGTGTGGTCCGTTGACGGTTCGCCGCGCCTTACTTCGGAATGAAGCCCTTTTCCTTCAGGTACATCTCGGCGACCTTCTCGATGTCCAGCCCGTCAATGTCCGCCTGTCCGTTCAGCTTGATCTGCGTTTCGGTATCGAGCGAGTTGGTCACCGCCTCGATGGCGGGGCCGATTTCCGGGTGCTTTGCCAGCACATCGTCGCGCACGGTGATGGCCGCGTTGTAGGCAGGGAAGAACAGCTTGTCGTCGTCGAGCACGGCGAGCCCGATCTTGCCGATGCGGGCATCGGTGGCGAAGGCGACGATGACGTCGACGGAGCCCGAATCCACCGCCGTGTACATCAGGCCGATCTCCATTGGCTTGATCGCGCCGAACTTGAAGCCGTAATGCTTGCTCATGCCGGGATAGCCGTCGAGCGGGCGGGCCGCGAACTCGACGGAGGAGCCGAGCGTCCACTTCGGCGCCTGCGCGGCGAGGTCGGAAATCGTCTTGATGTTCAGCTCCTTGGCCTTGTCCCCCTTCAGGGCCAGCGCGTAGGTGTTGTTGAAGCTGGTGGGGGCGAGCCAGGTAATCTTGTACTTGTCCTTGTAGCCGTCGCGGACGACCTCATAGGCCTTCTTCGGGTCGGTGATCGGGTCCAGCTTCAGCACATTGGCCAGCGCGTCGCCGGTGTAGTCCGGCAGCACGTCGATCGCGCCGGAGATGATCGCCTGCTGGGCAATGCCCGTGCCGCCGAGATTGGGGAAGCGCTCCACCGGCAGGCCGAGCTTCTTCTCGATCACCAGCGCCGCCATGACGCCGAGCATGGCCTGCTCGGTGATGTTGGGCCAGCCGATCTTGATCGGCGCCTCGGCCTGGGCGCGGGGCGTCGCCGCGGCTGTGAGAGCGAGCGTGGCCGCGGCGACGGCGCAGACGGCGCGGCGGGTGAAGAGGCGGTTCATGCGTTCTGTTCCTCTGGATGTGCGACGACGTTGGCCGCGTCGGGGTTGCGGGTGCCTTCCCGTGGGATCGTGACGTCCCAGGTTCTTGTCCTGGCGAGGACCTCGCCCTCGAAGAGGTCGAGCCTCGCGGTAATGCGGAAGCTGTCGGCATCGCCGGACATATGGGCGAGGCTCTCGGTGCGGACCGACCAGTCGCCGCGCGCCATGGTCATGGTCCAGCCGGTCGCGATGCGGGCGGAGAGCGGGTCGCCGGCCACGACCTCATAGGTCTCGTCATTGATCCGGCCGATCACCATGCCGCTCGGCTCGATGCGCTCCTCGCCATAGTCGAGGTGCACCTGCATGCGGCGGATGCCGGAGACGAGGTCGCTCGCGAGTTCGCGGCGGAATCGGCCCTCGCGCAGCGTGGTGCGCGGCTCGGCCGGCGGCAGCACCGGCGGGTCCATATCGGGCAGCCGTCGCGACTGCGCGCCGGGATGCCAGACCGGCAGGGCGAGGCGGCTGGCGCCGGCGAACAGGCTCAGCGTCGCCGCCTCCGGCGCCGGCCAGGCGGTCGGCCAATAGGAGGTGGAGACGGCGACGCGGAGGCGATGGCCGGCCTTGAAGCGATGGGCGATGTCGCAGAGCGGGACAGCCACGCAATAGCACTGCCCCGGTACGAGTGCCGCGAAGCGGTCATGCCCCGCGCTGTGGTTCAGGTTGATGAGGCCGTAGCTCACCCGCGCCGAGCTGCCGTCCGGCGCGACGTCGTTCAGCCGCACCGCCACCATGGCCCGCGGCCGGTCCGCTGCCAGTTCAAGGTGCAGCACCGGCTGCCCGATCACCGCGAGGTCAGCGGCGAGCGGGCCGGTGTCGAAGCAGAGCGCGCGGGCATCGTCCTCGAGCTGGTCGGTGGGCTGGTCGGCGGCAAGGCCATAGGCACACCACTCGCCGGCCCCGAAACCGGCGTCGAGCGGGCTCAGATGGCGGAGCTCGGCGGCCTGCGGCGGTGCCGCGTGCAGGCCGCCGCCGCCGAGATAGAGCGAGTCGGTCGCGACATCCGGTGAGGGCCATGTGGCAAAGCCCACCCATTGTCCCGGCCGTTCGGCATGGGAGGCGTCGGCCGGCAGTTCGTCCTGCAGCCAGACCCGCAGCAGCGGGTCGTGATCGACGCCGGTTTCGCGGCCCTTCAGCCATCGGTCCCACCAGCGCAGGCATTCACCGAGAAAATCGATCCGGGGGCCGGGGACGGCGAGATGGGGGTAATCGTGCCCCCATGGGCCGATGAGGCCACGGCGCAGGCCGGGCAGGCCGGAGATGAGCCGCGGCACGGCATTGCTGTAGGAATCCGCCCAGCCGCCAACGGCCAGCACCGGCACCTCGATGCGCGCGTAGTCCTCGCACACCGAGCCATGGCGCCAATAGGCATCGCGCAGGGGATGGCGGGTCCACTCGGCTATGAGCAGCGCGGCGTTGTCGACCCGCTCCAGCCACATCGCGCGCCAGCGCTCCCCCACGACCTCGGGGTCCGGCGGGCGGGAGAGGTCGGCGAAGAAGGTTTGCGACCAGGTGAGATTGGCGCTCAGCGGGCAGCCGCCCATGTAATGGACATCGTCGGCATAGCGATCATCGGTCGAGCCGACGGTGATGATCGCCTTGAGCTGGGGCGGGCGCAGCGCCGCGACCTGCAGCGCGTTGAAGCCGCCCCAGGAAATGCCCATCATGCCGATATGGCCATCGCACCAGGGCTGGGCGGCGATCCATTCGAGCGCGGCGAGTGCGTCCGCCTGTTCCTGCGGCGTGTATTCGTCGGCCAGCAGCCCCTCGGAATCGCCGGAACCCCGCAGGTCGATCCGAAGCGCGGCATAGCCGTGGGCGGCGAAGAAAGGGTGGACGCGGGCATCCCGCGCCGCCATGCCGTCGGACTTGCGGTAGGGAATGTATTCGACGATCGCCGGCACCGGCCCGTCGACACCGGCCGGCCGCCACAACCGGGCGGCGAGCCGGATGCCGTCCGGCATGGGAATCCACACATGCCGCTCGCAGGCGACCTCGAAGGGGGCGTTCCGGGGCGCCATGGTGCTCACCCCGTGCTGGCGCACAGGAGATCGCGGATATGCAGGCTGCCGCCGCCTTCAACCGCGAGAACGTCGCGGCCGGTGTCGAGCATGCGCAGGAAAGCCGCCTCCAGCGACGCCGTCCGTGCGACCGCCGGCACGTCCGCGGGCGCGGCGTCCGCGCTCATCACCGAGCCGACGGACAGCGTCGAAAGCAGCTTCACCAGCCGGTCGTGGCCGATCAGCTCGGCAACGAAAGCGTCCCTGGGATGGCGCAGGATGTCGACCGGCGAGGCGTGCTGGACCAGCCGGCCCGCCCGCATCACCGCCACTTTGTCGCCGAGGCGGATCGCCTCGTCCATGTCGTGGGTGACGATGAGGATGGTCTTGCGCACCTTGCGCTGGATCGACAGCAGTTCGTCCTGCACCCGTACGCGGGTGATCGGGTCCAGCGCACCGAAGGGTTCGTCCATCAGCAGCACCGGCGGGTCGGCGGCAAGCGCCCGGGCGACGCCGACCCGCTGCTGCTGGCCGCCGGAGAGACTGCGCGGGTAGCGGTCGCGGTGGGTCTCCGGAGCCAGCCCGACCAGGGTCAGCAGCTCGTCGACACGCGCGTCGATGCGTGCCCGGTTCCAGCCCAGCAGCCTGGGCACGATGGCGATGTTCTCCGCCACGCTCATATGCGGGAACAGCCCGACATACTGGATGACGTAGCCGATCATCCGCCGCAGGTCCTTCACCGGCATCTGCGAGACCGGGGCGTCGCCCAGCACGATGTCGCCGCCGGACGGCTCGATCAGCCGGTTGACCATCTTCAGGGTGGTGGTCTTGCCGCAGCCCGAGGGTCCCACCAGCGCAAGGATGGTGCCGGCCTCCACCGTCAGCGACAGCCGGTCCACCGCCGGAGGTGTGCCGGGAAAGGCCTTGGTGACATCGCGGAAGTCGACCCGGAGCGCCATCGGCACGCCTCCTATGATACGCGCCGGCTGGCGAGACGCTCCAGCCCGAACAGCAGGTAGTTGACGGTGATGGCGAGCAGCGCGGTCAGGCCGGAGCCGATGAGCAGGGGCGTCGCGTCCATGCGGGAAATGCCCTGCAGGATCAGCGTGCCGAGGCTGTCGACGCCGATGTAGGCGGTGAGCGTCAGCACCGAGACCAGCATCACCGCCGAGATGCGCACGCCCGCGATGACGACGGGCAGCACCGCCGGCACCTCGACCCGCAGCAGGATCTGCGCGGGGCTCATGCCCATGCCTCGCGCCGCTTCCAGCAGGCGGGGGTCGATGGACGCGAAGCCGCTTGCCGTGTTGCGCAGGATCGGCAGCACGCCCTTGACGAAGAGCGGGATGAGCGCGCCGGAAATACCGATGCCGAGGAACGGAATGGCGAGCGCCAGCAGCACGATCTCCGGGCAGGCCTGCAGCACGTTGACGACCGGCACGATCAGCGTGTCGAGGGTCTTGAAGCGGTAGACCAGCAGGCCGAGCGTCACCCCGATCGCGATGGCGGCGGCGAGCGCGATGGCGAACAGGATGACGTGCTGTTCCAGCAGATGCAGGATGTTGTCGCCGAAGATGTCGATGTAGTCGGCAAAGCTCATGGCGCGATTCCCTGGCGGGCGCGGGAAAGGCGCTGCTCGGTGAGCTTGAGCAGGTAATCGGCGCCGAGCGCCATCACCAGGACAGGGACGCTGCCGGCCAGCACGAGGTTCCACGACATGATGGAAATGCCGCGGAAGATGAAGTCGCCGAGCCCGCCGGCGGCGATCAGCGAGGCAAGCGTCACCATGCCGATGGCGTTGACCACCGCGACCCGAAGCCCGGCGAAGATGACCGGCAGCGCAAGCGGCAGCTCGACCCGGAAAAGCCGGGTGAACCGGCCCATGCCAATGCCGATGGCGACCTCGCGCAGGTTCGGGTCGATGGTGGAAAGGCCGGTATAGGTGTTCTGCACCACCGGCAGCAGCGAATAGAGCACCACCGCGACGATGGCCGGGAGGATGCCGATGCCGAGCAACGGGATCATCAGGCCGAACAGTGCCAGCGTCGGCACGGTGTAGATGACGCTCACCGCGTTCAGCACCACGGCGGCGGCGAGCCGGCTCATATGGCTGAGAATGCCGAGCGGCAGGCCGATGCCCAGGGCCAGCGCCACCGCCATCAGCGACAATCGCAGATGCCACCATGAGACGGCGAGAATGTCCTCCCAGCGGGTCGCGAGAAAGTCCAGGAGGCTCATTGTGCCGCGCCTGCCGGCTCCCCGCTCGCCGGGGCGCCGGCGCGGGGTGTCTCGATCGTCCACTGGCGGGCAAAGACCCGCGCGCCGTGTTCGAAGGCGTCATATTCGGCGTGGAGACGCCATCCGGTAGCCGTCGCGGTCAGCGTGCTGCGGGTCTCGATCCGCACGTGCCAGTCGCCGCGGATGAACTCCGCCTTGCGGCGGGCGGCGGAGACGGCGGCGGAGGGCTGGTCGCGCCGCGTCGTATAGGTCTCGCTGCCGAGCGCGCGCAGCTCCAGCCCGGTCTCGGCGATGCGGATGGCGCCGAGATTGCGCACCACCTCGACCGTGGCGTCCCCGGTGGCGACGTCGTGGAGAACGCTCAGCCTTCCGCGCGCCGGCGGCTCGATCACCTCCACCTCCAGCGGCGGCGGCGACCAGGCGGCTCCCAGATCGGGCGGCGATACCGCGTCGCCACGGCGGACCGGCAGGACCAGCGAACCCGCCCGCAGCGTCACCGTCGCGGCGACCGGCAATGGCATGGCGAGCGGCCAGTAGTGCGTCGACACCGCCAGCCGCAGCTTCTGTCCGGCCGGCACGCGATAGCCGACCACTTTCAGCGGCACCGTGACCTCGAAGGTCTCGCCCCGCACCAGCGGCGTGCCGGCCGCGAAGCCCTCGCGATGGGCGAGGTTGATGAGGCCATAGGTGATGCGGGTGCTGGTGCCATCGGGCGCCACCGCCGTGAGGCGAAGGGCAAGGATCGCCTCCGGCTGGTCGACGCTGAGCGTCAGCCTGACCTCGGGGCGGCCGAGCATTTCGATCGCCGCATCGAGCGGCCGGGAGTCGAAACAGGCGGACCCGGCATCGTCCTCGCGCTGGTCGAGCGGCATGTCCGGGCCCCAGCCATAGGGACACCATTCGCCCGAGGCGAGGCCGACGGTGCACGGCGAGCTCACCGTCACGGCGACGGGAGTGGCCGCTGCGGCGAGGCCGGCATCCGAGAGATGCAGCTCGCGCCGGGCAATATTGGCGCTCGGCCATTCGGCCTCGGCGACCCAGCGCCCGGCCCGCACGTCATATTGCGGCTTTGGCGGCTCGTGCTCCTGCATCCAGGCGGTGAGCATCGGTTCGGCGTCGATTCCGTTGCCGATGCCCTTGAGCCAGCGGTCGAACCAGCGGACGGCGAGGCTGATGAAATCGAACCCGGGACCCGGCGTCGCCACATGGGAATAGGCGTGGGCGCCGGGGCCGATCACGCCTTTGCGCGGACCGGGGAGGTTCGAGAGCAGGCGATGCACCGCATTGGTGTAGCCATCCGCCCATCCCCCAACGGCGAGGACCGGGACGTCGATGCGCGCATAGTCCTCGCAGACCGAGCCCGACTGCCAATAGGCGTCGCGGCTGGAATGGCGCATCCAGCGCGCGGCCGGCGGCTCGCTGATCGCCTGCATGCGGGCGTGCCACATCTCGCGCCAGCGCGCGCCGACGATGTCCGGGTCCGGCGGCGGCGCCAGCCAGGTGAACAGGGTGGAGCCGTATTGCAGATTATCGTTCAGCAGCGCGCCGCCCATATAGTGCATGTCGTCGGCGAAGCGATCGTCGGAACCGCAGACGGTGACGATGGCTTTCAGCGCCGGCGGGCGGGTGGCGGCGATCTGGAGCGCATTGAACGCGCTCCAGGACAGGCCGATGAGACCGACCGCGCCGGAGCACCAGGGCTGCGCCGTGATCCAGGCGATCACCTCGTTGACGTCGGCCCATTCCTGCGCGGTGTATTCATCGTCCATCGTACCGTCGGAATCGCCGGCCCCGCGCATGTCGACCCGCAGTGCCGCGTAGCCCGTTGCCGCAAGGCCGGGATGCAGGATGGCGTCGTCGCCGCGATGGCGGTCACGACGGCGATAGGGGAGATATTCGAGAACCGCCGGCACCGGACCGCCATTGTCCGGCAACCAGAGCCGCGCGGCCAGGCGGCAGCCATCTTTCAGAACGATCCAGACGGTCTCTTGGGCGGGCATGGCGTCCTGTCCGGCGATGTGCAGCTTCCACACTGATACACGCCGGCCTGCGTATCGAAGTGATGTATCCGACCTCGCGCATCAGATAGGCGACAGGGAACGGCGCCGGTCGCATCACCGTTGTGCAGAATGGAGGGCGCACAATTAAGGGGCACTGGCGGCCGTCGCGCGGGCTGGACGTACCCATGCCGGCACGCGTGCGCCGGCGGGCGCAATGGTGGGCGCCGGTGGCCGCGCGGGCGCGATGACCCCGGTCCGGGTCTATTTCCCGGCTTCGCGTCCGAACAGCAGCCAGAACGACACACCGATCAGCACCAGGCTGGCGAGCAGGACGAGAGTGGCCAACGCGAAGATCAGCGGCACGTTGGACGAGTGCGAGGTGGCCTGGGCCCATTCGAACAGCGGCAGCGTCGTCGCCGTTCCGCGCAGCAGGATGGTCCGCGCCAGCTCGTTGAACGACAGCAGGAAGCCGAACAGCGCCGCCGACACCACGCCCGGCATGATCAGAGGAAACTCGACATCGACGAAGCGCCGCCAGGGACCGGCCCCGAGATCGGCGGCGGCATCGTTCAATCGCGCGTCGAAGCGCGTGGTCGTCACCAGCAGCGCCAGCAGGGCGAACGGATAGGCCCAGACGAAATGGGCGAGGAAGACCGACCACCAGCCCAGCCGCAGTCCCAGAAACACGCGCAGATAGAGAAAGAGCCCTGCCCCCAGCAGCACGCCAGGAATAAACAGCGGCGCCAGAAAGGCGACGAGAAGGGCGCCGCGCGCCCGGAGCTGCGGCAGGGTACGCGCCACCAGCAGCCCCGAGGCGGCGCAGGCAAGCCCGACCACCGCGCCACAGCCCATGCTGGCCAGCATCGGACCGACCCATCTCTGGTCGGTGAACAGCCGGTCGTACCACTCCAGGGTGAAGGGGCCTGGCATCCCGCCGAGCGGATCGGCGCTGACCGACATGATGCCCAGCCAGAGCATCGGCGCATAGGTGAGCGCGATCATGCCGAAGCCGCCGAGCGCGGCAAGCCGGCCGAGACGACGCTCCATCTGGCCGGCGCGCACGCGCACGGGACGAACCTCGGGCGGCATGGCCTCCGCCCTGCGGCCGATGGTGCCGGACGTGCTCATCGCTTCATCCCCTCGAACACGGCGGCGATGGAGCCCCCGCCAATGAGACGCAGCGCTAGGAACAGCGCCGCAAGGATGCCGAGCACCAGCGTCGAGAGCGCGGCGGCTACGGGATAGTTCAGTACCTGGAGCAGGCTGGTGATGGAGGCGCCGAGCATCGATACCCGGCCCCCGCCGAGAAGCTGTGGCACCACCGTCTCGCCCAGCAGCGGCACGAAGGTGAAGATCAGGCCGGCGATGATGCCGGGCAGGGCCAACGGCAGGATGACGTCGCCCAGCACCTTCGCCGGCGGCGCCCCGAGATCGCGCGCCGCCTCGATCAGTTCGTCGTCGATCAGCGAGATGGACAGGAAGATCGGCAGCACCATGGTCGGGAAGGAGGGCGCGAGAAGGCCGAGATGAACCGAGAACTCGGAAAACAGCAGCCAGTCGATCGGCTGCTCGATGATGCCGAAATGCAGGAGCGCCGTGTTCACGAGGCCGCTGCGCGAGAGCACCGAGCGCCAGACGATGGTGCGGGAGGCGAGGCTGACGAAGAACGGCACGGTCAGCAGGGCCAGCACCATCGCCTTGAGCAGGGAAGAGCGTACAGCCTTGGCCAGCCACAGGGCGAAAGGCAGCGCGAGGCCGAGCTCGATCGCGGTGACGAGGCCGGCAATGCGCAGGGTGCGCAGCGTCACCTCATAGCGGCCGGAATCGAACACGGCGGCATAGGCGGCGGTGCTCAGCCCGGGGGAGAAGCTGTAGTCCTTCATTTCGAGGAAGGACCACACCGCCAGCAGCGCCACCGGCACCACGACGAAGACCGCCCACACGGCGATGAAGAGGATCAGGGTGGTGCGCAGCATCGGCCCGCGGATGGCAAGGGTGAAGCGACAGGAGCGCGCGGGCGGCGATGCCGCCACCCGCGCAACGGTTCAGGGATCGCCGATCCGGCTTCAGGCCTGGCGGAAGCGCTCCCATTCGGCCTCGATGGCCTGAAGGTTGGCCGGCGCGGCGTTCTGCCAGAACAGCGGGGCCGCGAACTTCTTCTCGATCTTGGCGATGTTGGCCTTGATCGACTCGATGTCCTCTGCCGGCATCTTCTGGGTCTCGGCATAGGCGAGGCCCGCCTTGGCATTGGCCGTCGCGTAACCGCGCAGCACGGCGATCTGCGCGGCATAGGCGCCACCGAGGAAGCCGGAAAGCGCCTTGGCGACGATGTCGGCGCGCGCGCCGGTGGCGGCCTCCTTGGGCACATACGCGCAGATCATCCACTTGTTGTAGCCTTCCCTCGTGAAGGCGTAGCGGACGTCCTTGCCCTGCTTGTGCAGCTCTTTCACCGCCGGCTCCCAGCAGTTGATCGCGACCACCTCCTTGCGGGCCATCAGATCGATCGATTCCTCGAAGGTCGACCAGAGCGCCCGGAACTGGCCGGCCTTCTTGCGCGCGACCAGGAAGTCGACGACGGCCTTCGCCTCCGCCGGCGTCATGTTGGAGGGATCGGCGATCGTCTGCCGGCCGGTGACCTTCAGATAGGTGGCGGCCATCGGCAGGGAGGTGAGCCAGGTGTTCTCCAGCGCCACCTTGCCGAGCGTCGTGTCGCTCTCGAACAGCAGGGCGTAGGAGAGCGGCTCCTTCTCGTCGATCGCCTCGGGGTAATAGGCGAAGGAATCCGCGTTCATCACCACCGGCATGCCGAACTGCTGGCCATCCGGTCCCTGCGCCAGCGGCGAGTTCATCACCGCAGCCGGCGCCTCGCCCCAGCCCTTGACCTTGGCGGTGTCGATGGGGGCGAAGAAGCCCTTGGTGCCGAGCTCGTCCTCGATGCCGCCATCCATCAGAAAGATGTCGATGCGCTCGCCGGCAGCATTGGCCACCACTTCCTGGCGGAAGATACCGGGATCGGAGTTGATGCCGGTGAACTCGACCGTGAGGCCGGTCTCCTTTTCGAAGGCCGACCAGTCGGTGAGTGCCGCGGTCTCGACGCCCATGATCCGCACGGTGGGCGTGGCGGCCCGCGCCTGCCGGATCAGCCCCGGGGCGGCGAGCACGGCGGCGCCGGCGGCTGCGGCCTTGAGGACGGCACGGCGGCTGAGGCCCGGCCGGCTCGACGGCGTGGCGAGGTTATGCCCGTTCATCTGGCTTTATCCTGGTTCTGGAAGGTGTTGTGGTGGTCATCCCTCTGCGGGGACGCATCTGGCATCGCCGGCGGACCAACCGATCCGCACGGTCTCGGAGGCGAGATCGTCATCGGTCCAGGCGCGGGCGTGAATCGGGCCGACAGGGGTATCCATCGAGACGTCGATGTATTTGCCCTTGTAGATCCGGGCGGTGATCCGCCCCTCGAAGCCGTCGGCTGACGCGGTCGCGCCGAGGCGCAGCTTTTCGGCACGCAGCAGCAGCGCCGCGGACTGGCCGACATGCGGTGCGGCAGCACCCGTCCAGAGGCCGTGGAAGATGCCGGCGGGCGTGGCGATCCCGGCCATGCCATCCGCAAAGCTGGCGACCGTGCCGCCGATGATGTTCTCCACCCCCATGAAGGAGCCGGCGAAACGCGAGCAGGGCCGCTCAAACAGATCGCGCGGCGTGCCTTCCTGCGCGATGCGCCCGCCCCTCATCAGGATGACCCGGTCGCTCATGGTGAGCGCCTCTTCCTGGCTGTGGGTGATGAAGACGAAGGTCATGCCGAGGCGGCGCTGCAGCTCGACCAGCTCGATCTGCATGTCGAGCCGCAGCCGCTCGTCGAGCGCACCGAGCGGTTCATCCAGCAGCAACACATCCGGTTCGGTCAGGATGGAGCGGGCCAGGGCGACCCGCTGGCGCTCGCCGCCGGAAAGCTGGTGGATGCGCCGATCGTATTTGCCGGTCAGCCGCACCGTTGCCAGCGCCGCCTCGGCCCGGCTCCGGCGCTCGCTGGCGCCGACGCCCCGCAGCTTCAGCCCGTATTCCACGTTCTGCCCGACGCTCATATGCGGGAACAGGCCGTAATGCTGGAAGACGGTGGTGACGTTGCGCTTATGCGGCGGCAGCCCGAGCACGTCCTTGCCGCCGATGCGGAGCGCGGCGACTGAGGTCGGATGGTCGAGCCCGGCGATGATGCGCAGGAGCGTGGTCTTGCCCGAGCCGCTCTGCCCGAGAATGGTGAGGAACTCGCCTCGCGCGGCAGTGACCGTAACGTCGTCAAGTCCCCTGACGCTGCCGAAATGGCGCGAGGCGCGGATGATCTCCAGCGCCGGCGCGTCGTTTGCTTTATCGGCACGGCTGGGCATGGGCGCTTCCGAACAAGGAGAGGACCTCACGGTTTGGCGGCGCTCCGCTGCCGCCGGAGCAGGCACGACGAACGATCGTTCGGAGCTTGAGCCGCCGCATCACTTCGCTTAGCATAAAGCTATTCTGTGATCACTGATCGCAAAAAGCAATAAGAGGGATCTGCATGGCGACGAGAAAAACGCCCGGCGACGGCGTGACGGGCGAGGCTGTCACGGCCATCGAGCCTTTCCTGCTTTCGGTACTCTCGTCGCGCCTCTCCGCCATCGTGCGCGAGATGAACGCGACCCTGATGAGGTCAAGCCGCTCCGCGGTGATCAAGAACGCCCGCGACTTTTCCTGCGGCCTGCTCACCTATGACCACCGGCTGCTGTCGGTGGAAGACTGCATCCCCATTCACATCACGGCGCTCGACCTGGCGACCAAGCCGATCACCGAGTTCTTCGACGACATCCGGGAAGGCGACGCCTTCATCAACAACTGCCCCTACACCGGCAATACGCATCACGCGGACATGACGCTGTGCGTGCCGGTGTTCTGCGATGGCGAACCGCTGTTCTGGACGCTGGCCCGGGCCCACCATGCCGATATCGGCGCGCCAATCCCGACGACCTACCTGCCGGAAGCCAGGACCATCTATGAGGAAGGCATCCACCTTCCCTGCGTGCGCATCCAGGAGGGCTTCAGGGACAAGGCGGACATCATCCGCATGTGCCGGATGAAGATTCGCGTCTCCGACCTCTGGTACGGCGACTACCAGGCCCAGGTCGGCGCCTGCCGGGTTGGCGAGAGGCGGCTCAAGGAACTGTGCGACCGCTATGGCCGCGCCACGGTGAAGGCGTTCATCGAGGAATGGATGGCCTATGGCGAGCGGCGGATGATCGCCGAAGTGCGCTCGCTGCCGAAGGGCACGTGGCGCTTCGAGACCCGCCACGACCCGGTTCCCAACGTCGCCGAAGACGGCATTCCCGTACGCGTCACGCTGAGCATCGACCCGGACGAGGCCGTGATTACCGTCGACGCCACCGACAATGTGGACTGCGTACCCGGCGGGCTCAACCTCACCGAGGCGACGGCGCTGGCCGCCTGCCGCATCGGCGTGTTCTACAATCTCGACCCCGACCTGCCGCACAATCAGGGCAGCGCCTCGCGGATTCGCATCCTGCTGAAGGACGGCAGCGCGCTGGGGCGGCCCGCCTACCCGGTCGGCACCTCCGTTGCCACGACCAACCTCACCAGCCGCCTGATCACGGCGGTGGCGAGCTGCTTCTCGCAGATCGGCGAACCGCACGGAATGGGCGAGTTCGCCTATTCGCAGGCGCTCGGCGAGGCGGTCATTTCCGGCACCGACCCGACGCAGGGGGATCCCGCCACCGGCGGACAGCCTTATGTGAACCAGATTTTCCTCGGCTATGGCGGCAGCGCCGGCCTTTCCGGCTATGACGGCTGGCTGCTGTCGGGGGCGGGCTGCGACGGCGGCCAGATGGCGGTCGATTCCGTCGAGATCAACGAAGCCATGTACCCGATGCTGGTGGAGGAGCGCCGCGTTGCGGTCGATTCCGGCGGAGCCGGCGAATTCGACGGCGCTCCCGGCATCGCCGGCACCTACCGCCCGCTGGTCGGCTCGATGACCGTCTACTGGGGCAGCGACGGCGACATTACTCCCGCGCGCGGCGTGCGCGGGGGCGGTGACGCGGCGACCTCCGGCAACTGGCATCGGCATCGCGATGGCCGTGTCGCGCAGCTTGTGACCTTCGGCGACGTCACCATCGGCGCTGACGAGGCGGTCCTGTTCCGGGCCTGCGGCGGCGGCGGCTATGGCGACCCCTATACGCGCGCACCGGAAAGGGTGCTGCGCTCGGTCCGCCGAGGCTGGGTTTCGCCCGACCGTGCCGAGGAGGTCTATGGCGTCATCGTGCGCCCGAGCCAGACCATCGGCGGGTGGGAACTCGACGAGGCCGCCACGACCGAACGTCGCGCCAACCGCTCTTCCTCCTACTGACCATTCCGGCGGAACCTACGATGAGTTTTTCCATCGCCATCGACATTGGCGGCACCTTCACCGACTGCATCGTCGAGGACGCGCAGGGCGAGCTCCACATCTTCAAGGCATCGTCGACGCCGCCGGACTTCGAGACCGGCTTCATGAACGCCCTGAAGCTGGCGGCGGAGCATTTCGGGCTGGGCCTCGCCGACTTCCTTGGCCAGACCGGCCGCATCGTGCACGGCTCGACCGTCTCGACCAACGCGCTGGTGGAGCGCAAGGTCGCCCGCACCGGCTTCCTGTGCAATGCCGGCCACCCGGACATACTCACCCTGCGCGAGGCGGTGCGAAAGCCCGTCTTCAACTGGCGGCTCGACTTCCCCGACCCCTATGTCCTGCCCGCCGACACCGCCGAGATCCGGGGCCGCATCAGCGCGCGCGGCGAGGTGATCGAGCCCTTGAACGAGGATGACGTGCGGGCGGCAGCCCTACGGCTGAAGGCGCAGGGGGTAAAGGCGATCGGCATCTGCTTCCTCTGGTCGATCATCGACGGCAGCCACGAGCGGCGCGCGCGGGAGATCATCCAGGAGGTCTGGCCCGGCGTGCCCGTCACGCTGAGCCACGAGCTCAACCCGATCGGGCGCGAATATCGCCGTGCGATCTCCACCGTCATCGACGCTTCGCTGCTGCCCATCGTCAGCGACTATGTGACGAAGCTCACGGGTGCGCTGGAGGCTGCGGGCTTCCGCGATGAGCTGCTGCTCGCCAACTGCGTCGGCGGCATGATGCCACCGGACGATCTCATCGCGCGGCCGATCTTCTCGGTCATGTCGGGCCCGACGCTGGCACCGGTTGCCGCCCAGCAGCTCACGCCGGAGCCGAATGTTATCGTCGTCGACATGGGTGGCACCACCTTCGACGTCTCGGCGATCCGCGACGGGCATTTCATCGTCTCGCAGGAGGCGATGATTGGCGACGATATTCTGGGGATTCCCAAGATCGACGTGCGCTCGGTCGGCGCCGGCGGCGGCTCCATTGCCTCCATCGACGCGGGCCGCATGCTCCATGTCGGGCCGCACAGCGCGGGAGCACGCCCCGGCCCCGCCTGCTACGGGCGCGGGGGGCAGCGTCCCACCGTCACCGACGCCAATGTCGTGCTTGGCATTCTCGACCCGGATTATTTCCTCGGGGGACGGATGAAGCTCGATCGGGCGGCCGCGGAACGGGTGGTCGGCGAGATCGCCGACGGGCTGGGGGTGTCGCTCGAGGAGGCCGCCTATGCCATCTACACGACGAGCAACAACATCATGGTCGGCGCCATCGAGGACATGACGGTGAAGGAGGGTATCGACCCGCGCGACAGCTTCATGGTGGTCGGCGGCGGCGCGACGGCGGCGCACATCTGCGAGATCGCCCAGGAGCTCGGCATCGGCCGGATGATGGTCCCGCGCTTTGCCGCCGGGCTTTCCGCCTATGGCGGCCTCATCTCCGATATACGCTGGGAGGAGCAGGCGACGGCGCTGACCTCCTCGGCCGCCTTCGATCCCGCGCGCATCAACGAGGCGGTTGCACGCCTCACCGCGCGCGGACGCGCCTTCCTGACCGAGGCGGGCATACCGGCGGAGCGCCAGCGCTTCGCGACCGTCTATCTCGGACGCTATCGGTACCAGTCCTGGGAGATCGAGGTGCCCTTCGACCTGCCGGCGGCGGGGCTGAACGCGGCGGATCTCCCGCGCATGGTGGCAGCCTTCCACGCCATGCATGAGCGCATCTATTCGGTGAAGGCCGAGACCGACGTGGTGGAGTTCACCACCTGGAAGGTGCGGGCGATCGGGCTCGCGCCGGAACGGCCGGTGCGTGTCGTCCGCCCCGCGCAACAGGGAGCGCCGCTCCCGAAGGCGCACCGGCGCGTCTATGTGCGCGATGCCGGCGGCATCATCGATTGCCCGGTCTATGGCGGCGCCGATCTCGGGGCCGGCGCGCGGGTGACGGGTCCCGCCGTGATCGAGGAACCGACGACGACGATCATGGTGCTGCCGCGCTGGAACGCTACGGCCGACAGCGACGGCAATTATCGCCTCGAACTGCACTGAAGGCAGGGCGGCCGCCGGCCGGTCCGCTCCCCTGAAGACCGCTGCAAAAAGGCCCCGGACAGTTGTGTCCGGGGCCTTCGCCTCGACGGGGCAGGCGCAGCCGTTCAGTGCTTGCGGGAGAACGCACCCTCGCGCGCCAGCTCGTCCGCCACGATGTCGACCGCGCGACCGAGACCCGTGACCAGCTCCTCGATATGTGCGCTGGACAGAGTGAGCGGCGGCGACATGGCGATGAGGTTGCCCAGCGGGCGAACGATCACGCCCTGCTCATAGGCCTTGGCCACGATACGGGCGCCGACCTTGAGCGACAGGTCGAAGGGCCGCTTGCTGGCGCGATCGGCCACCATCTCGATGCCGAGCATCAGCCCGACGCCGCGGATGTCGCCGACCATGGGGTGATCGCCGAGCCGCTTGCGGAGCGCGTCTTTCAGCTCCGCGCCCGCCTTCGCGGCATTGCCGACGAGATCTTCGCGCTCGACGATGTCGAGATTGGCGAGCGCGGCCGCAGCGGCAATCGGATGGGCGGAATAGGTGAAGCCGTGGGCGAAGGAGGCGACCTCACCCGAGGTCTCCTTCAGCACGTCCCACATGCGATTCGATATGACGCTTGCCGAAATGGGCTGGTAACCGGAGGATAGCCCCTTGGCCATGGTCATGATGTCGGGCCGGATGCCGAAATGGGTCGTGCCGAACGGCGCTCCGAGGCGGCCGAAGCCGCAGATCACCTCATCCGCGATCATCAGCACGTCGTAGCGGTCAAGAACGTCCTGAAGCGCCGGGAAGTAGCCTGCCGGCGGGACGAGAACGCCGCCCGTGCCCATCACGGGCTCGGCAATGAAGGCGGCGACGTTGTCCGGTCCCTCCTTGAGGATGAGAGCTTCCAGCTCGCTGGCGAGATAGGCGGTGAATTCCGCCTCGCTCATGCCATCGGGCTTTTCGCGATACTGGTCGACCGAATGCGTGCGCAGGATCTGCGGCAGCGGAAGATCAAAGAACTGGTGGCAATAGGGCAACCCGGTGAGGCTTCCAGCGCCGATGGTGACGCCGTGATAGGCACGGTTGCGGGAGATGATCTTCTTCTTTGCCGGCTTTCCTCGCATATTATTGTAGTACCAGACGAGCTTTATGTTGGTGTCGTTGGCATCCGAACCTGAATTGCCGAAGAAAACCTTACTCATATGGTCCGGCGCCCAGCGCAGCACGCGGTCGGCGAGGCGGATCGACGGCTCGTTCGCCATCGAGGTGAACGAATGGAAGAACGGCAGCGCCTCGGCCTGCCGCGTCATCGCCTCGACGATCTCCTGGCGACCATAGCCGACATTCACGCACCAGAGCCCCGCGGCGGCGTCGAGATAGCGCCGCCCCTTGCTGTCGGTGACATGCACGCCAGTCGCCGAGCTCATGATGCGCGGGCCATTGGCGAGATGATCGCCGATGCTGGTGAAGGGATGGAACAGGCTGCGCTTGTCCATCTCTTCCAGTGACATGTTGTGGTGCGGTTCGAGGCTCATGCGCAGGCTCTCCGACTGGACGGCGTGTTGAAGCAGGTCGCGGAGCACTATAAAGTGTGATCACTGATCTCGCAATGAAGGGAAGCTGAACGTGCAGCGCAATTTCATCGGCGGGGCGTGGGTCGAGGGATCCGGCGCCCTGCAGAACGTGAATCCGTCGGACGTTTCCGATGTGATCGACCAGTTCTCCCTCGCGACGCCCGCCCAGGTCGGCGACGCGATCGCGGCCGCGCGGTCCGCGATTCCGGTCTGGGGAGCCATGACGCTGCAGGCCCGCAGCGAGGCGCTGGATGCCATCGGCACCGCGATTCTGGCCCGCCGCGAGGTGCTCGGGCGGCTGCTGTCGCGCGAGGAAGGCAAGCCGCTCGCCGACGGCATTGGCGAGGTGACGCGTGCCGGCCAGCTCTTCAAGTTCTACGCGGGCGAGGTGCTTCGCCTTGCCGGCGAACGACTGCCCTCGATCCGGGCCGGCGTCGAGGTGGAGGTGATGCCGGAGCCCATCGGAGTGGTCGGGCTGATCACGCCCTGGAACTATCCCTCCTCCGTTCCGGCCAACAAGATCGCGCCGGCGATCGCCTACGGCAATGCGGTGGTGCTGAAGCCTTCCGAGCTTGTACCGGCGAGCGCCGTGGCCCTGTTCGAGATCATGGAACAGGCGGGGCTTCCCGCCGGGCTGGTCAACCTGGTCATTGGCGCCGCCGATGTCGGCGAAGCGCTGGCCACCTCGCCGGAGATCAACGGCATCAGCTTCACCGGCTCGACCGCTACCGGCCGCAAGGTGGCAGCCCATGCGGTGGGCAACGGCGCGAAAGTGCAGCTCGAGCTGGGCGGCAAGAACCCGCTCGTGGTGCTCGACGACGCCCCGTTCGACATCGCGGTCGAATGTGCCGTGAACGGTGCGTTCTACCAGACCGGCCAACGCTGCACGGCCTCGAGCCGGCTCATCGTCACCGAGGGGGTGCATGACCGCTTCGTCGCCGCGGTGGCAGAACGCGTGCGTGGCCTGAAGGTCGGCCACGCGCTGGAGGCCAGCACCCAGGTCGGCCCCGTGATCGACGAACGCCAGCTCGCCAAGGACATGTCCTACATCGACATTGCGCGCGCCGAGGGGGCGCGGCTGGTCGTTGGTGGTGAGCGGCTCAACCGCGCGACCGAGGGCTTCTACCTGTCGCCCGCGCTCTTCGCCGACACCCATCGCGACATGCGCATCAACCGGGAGGAAGTGTTCGGCCCGGTGGCGTCGGTGATCCGGGTGAAGGACTATGAAGAAGCGCTCGAGGTCGCCAACGACACCGCCTATGGCCTTTCCGCCGGCATCTGCACGACGACGATGAAATACGCCCACCATTTTCGCCGCAACGTGAAGGCCGGCATGACCATGCTGAACCTGCCAACGGCGGGCGTGGATTACCATGTGCCGTTCGGCGGCGCGAAGGCCTCCGGCTACGGGCCGAAGGAGCAGGGCCGCGCCGCGCGCGACTTCTTCACCCAGACCAAGACGTCATACCTGCCGGAAGGCTGACCCGGCGCAGCGCGCCGGCCGGCTCACTTGCCGGCCGGCGGCTCCGCCGATGTCTCGGCAAACACCGCCACGCGCTTGAGGAAGGCGGCGCCGCCGGCGACATCTTCCTCCATCGCGGCACGGGCCGTCCGGCCATCCGCCCGGCGCAGCGCGGCGATCACCGCGTCATACCGGTCGGTGTCGAGCTGGCCGCGAATATCGGCCGCGTAATGGCGCATGAAGGGCCCGATCTGCAGCCACAGCCGCTCGATCAGGTCTTCCAGTGCCGGCGCCCGCGCCGCCTTGAAGACGGTGAACTTGAACTGCTGATTAAGGCGCAAATAGGCGTCGGCATCGTTCGCCTGGGCCGCCTCGTGCAGTTCGCCGGCGATCTGCTGAAGCGCCTCGATCTCCTCGCCGGAGATGACACGCGCGGCCTTTTCGGTGGCGATGCCTTCGAGCAGCATGCGCAGCTCGATCAACTCGTCGAACTGCTCGCGTGTCAGCAGCGGAATGGAGATCGTTCCATTTGCGAGCGCGGTGACGGCCTTCTCCGCGGCGAGCCGGGCGAAAGCGGCGCGCACCGGCATGGTGCTGACCCCGAAGGCCGACGAGATGGCACGCACCGTCAGCTTCTGGCCGGGCTCGAACCGAGCGGCGATGATGGCGGCACGCAGTTCGCGATGGACCCGCTCATGCAGCGGGTCCCTCTCCATCTTCTCAAAAACGAGCTGTTCGGTCATGCGTTTCGACAGGCGCCCTGCGCTTTCGTGCCTACGTCATGAACAGGGGTAAGCTATTTTGTGATCACTAATCTAGTCACTTTCTCAGGCCGGCGCCACTTTTCGCGTCGTGGTTGCCGCAACGTGCATCTGTCGATGCGCCGGCCCGATCATTCCGAAACGTCACCTCTCATCATCAGATATTCCGCCAGATTCTCGACCGTGATGAGCGCGAGCCTCTTGCCATCCTTTTCAACGACGAGGGCGTCGTGATCGCCGTGAAGCATCGTTCCGGCGATGCAGAAGACGGGATCGTCGGGGCTGCATCGCAGCAGATCGGGGGCCGGCGTGCCTGCCCGCTCGACCGCCGAGAACGAATCGATCAGGTGTCGCGTCGAGACGACCCGTTCGGCCCCGCCGCAGGAGCGCACCAGCAGAACCGCATCGAGGCCGCAGAAGGCGAGCAGGCAGGCGATCGACTCGAGAGGCTCGTCGACCCCCACCTCGACGAGAGGACAGCGGACTTTGCTCAGGATGTCGCCGACCGTCGGCGAGGCCGGTGCCGCCGCCAAATCACATGGTCCCCGCCACGAGGCCCACGCCGATCAGGCAGGCGACCGCGCCGAGGGCGCGGGTCCACACCCGCCCCCGCACCTCCGCCGCCCGGTCGAGGACCAAGCCGGTGCAGAGGCCACCGAGGAGCAGGGCAGCGGTGGCGAGCATGAAGCCGGCGCCATAGGCGAGGCCGCCCGCATTTTTCGGAATCTCCGCGCCATGGGCATGCCCGTGGAACAGGGCAAAGAAGCCGACCAGCGCTGTGGCGAGCACCAGCGGCGCCCGGATGTCGAGCGCGACCGCGGCGCCGAGCACAACGACCGACAGCGCGATGCCGAGTTCGACCAAGGGGATGTCGATACCCATCGCTCCGATGGCTCCGCCGAGCGCCATCACGCCGAGGAAGGCCGCTGGCACCGCCCAGAGCGCCCGGCCGCCCATCTGCCAGGCAAAAATACCGACCGTCACCATGGCCATGACGTGATCGAGCCCCATGATGGGATGAGTGAAGCCATGCACGAAGCCATGCGTCACCCCAACCCCCGTATGCGCGAGGGCAAGCGCCGGGCTGAGGACGACGAAGGGGAGCGCGGCGGCAAAGGTTGCGACGCGGCGGCGGTAAATGCCCATGGGTGTTCCTCCTGGAGTTTATTCTGGATCAACAGATGCGCGGAAGCTGGTCCCCGACCAGCATGTCGACGATGCGCTCGCCGCCGAAGCGGGTTTCCATGACGACGCGCCCCGGCCGGCCATCGGTCACGGTGCCGATTTTTGCCGCGTCGCGCCCGAGCGGATGCCCGCGCAGCGCGCGGAGCGCCGCCTCGGCCTGCTCTGGCGGCACGATGGCGACGATCTTGCCCTCATTGGCGAGATAGAGCGGATCGAGGCCGAGAATCTCGCAGAAGCCCTGCACGTCGCTGCGGATCGGCGTGTCGAGTTCGCGGATGCACACGCCGACGCCGCTCGCCGACGCCAGTTCGTTGAGCACCGCCGCAACACCACCCCGGGTGGCATCACGCAGCGTGCGCACGCCGGGCGCCGCGGTGACGAGCGTGTCGATCAGGTCGTGCAGCGCCGCGCAGTCGCTCCGGATTTCCGCGTCAAGCGCGAGATCGCCGCGGGCATTGAGTATCGCCGCGCCATGGTCGCCGAGCTGGCCGTTGACCAGGACGACGTCGCCCGGCCTCGCCCGGCCTATACCCACCTCCATACCGGCGCGGATCACACCGATGCCGGTGGTGGTGATGAAGAGCTTGTCGCAGGCACCGCGCGCCACGACCTTGGTGTCGCCGGTGACGATGGGCACGCCCGCCGCATGGGCCGTGTCAGCCATGGAGCGGGCCACCGCCCACAGGGTGTCGAGGGGCAGACCTTCCTCGATGATGACCGCGCAGGACAGCGCGACGGGCCGGGCGGCCCCGACGGCGAGGTCGTTGATCGTGCCGCAGACCGCGAGCTTGCCGATGTCACCGCCGGGGAAGAACAGCGGATCGACGACGAATCCGTCGGTGGTGAAGGCGAGCCGGTCGCCCTTCGCCATCAGCCCGGCAAGGTCGAAGCGGGCCTGGTCCTCGGGTGCGCCGCCGGTGGCGTTGAAGGTGTCGATGAACACCTCGTCGATGAGGTCGCGCATTGCGCTGCCGCCACCGCCATGCGCCAGCGTGACGCTTTTCGGCAGGGTGCGGCGTGGCGCCCGGAACGGCCGCGGGACAACGGGGTTCATGCTGCGCCCTCCAGCTGCGGCTGGCGCAGGCCGCCATACTGGTAATAGGCCGCGCACGCACCTTCCGACGACACCATCAGGGCGCCAAGCGGCGTCTCCGGCGTGCAGGCGGTGCCGAACATCGGGCATGCCCACGGCTTCAACTGCCCGGTCAGCACCTCGCCGCAGCGGCAGGATTCGGGATCGGCGACCTGGATCTCCGACATCGCGAAGCGCCGCTCGGCATCGAACGAGGCATAGGCCTCGCGCAGCCGCACGCCGGAATGCGCGATGGAGCCCAGTCCGCGCCATTCGAAAGTCGGGCGCAGTTCGTAAACCTCGTCCACCGCGCCCATCGCCCGCGGATTGCCCGCGTCCGGCACCACCCGGGCATACTGGTTCTCAATGGCCGCCCGGCCCTCGTCGAGCTGGCGCAGCACCATGAGCAGCGACTGCAGCAGATCGATTGGCTCGAAACCGGCCACCACCATCGGCTTGAGAAACTCCTCGGCAATGAAGCGGTAGGGTTCGATGCCGATGACCATGGAGACGTGGCCCGGACCGATGAACCCGTCTATGCCGAGATTGGGCATCTCCAGGAGAGAGCGCAGGGTCGGAATGATGGTTATGTGGTTGCAGAAGATCGAGAAATTGGCGATGCCCTCGCGCGCCGCGCGGAGCACGGTGAGCGCGGTCGACGGCATGGTCGTCTCAAAGCCGAGACCGAAGAACACCACCTCACGATCGGGATTTCGCCGGGCGAGCGCCAGCGCGTCCAGAGGCGAATAGACCATGCGGACATCGGCGCCGTCCGCCTTGGCGGCGAGCAGGCTCTTGCGCGAACCCGGCACGCGCATCGCGTCGCCGAAGGTGGCGAAGATCACGTTCGGGCGCTCGGCGATGGTCACGCAGTCGTCGACGCGCCCCATGGGCAGGACGCAGACCGGACAGCCCGGACCGTGCACGAACTCGATGATGTCCGGCAACAGGCCCTCGAGCCCGTAACGGAAGATGGCGTGGGTATGCCCGCCGCAGACTTCCATGATCGAGAAGGGTCGGTCGCGACCGCGCTCCATGCGCGCGGCGAGGGTCTCGATCTCGCGAATCAGGCCGCGCGCCAGAGCGGGGTCGCGGAATTCATCGACGTAACGCATGCCGGGACTCCCTATCACTGCGCGCGCGGCGCGAGGGATGGATGGAAGGGTTCGGCGCTGCTGGTGCGCATCGCCTCGATCTCGCCCTCCGCTTCGCCGATCTCGGTGAGCACCTTGAGCGTGGCGGCGGCCTCTTCCTCGTCGATGACGCTCATCGCGAAGCCGACATGGACCAGCACCCACGCGCCGACCAGCGCATCGAGGCTTCGCCCGGGTTCGGCGACGCAGACCACGTCGACGGTACGTCGCACGCCGGAGACATCGACGCTGGCGAGCATGGCGTCCTCGTCGACGATGGCGACGATGCGGCCGGGAATACCGAGACACATGACGGTTTCTCCTTAGTGGCTGCGGCCGAAAGTGCCGTCGCGGGCAATGCCGTAACGGTCGAGCTTGGCGCGCAGCCCGACGCGGGACAGGCCGAGTTCTTCGGCCGCGCGGCTCTTGTTCCAGCGGCAGCGCAGCAACGTTTCCATCAGGATCAAGGCCTCCATCCGCTCGATGCGGTCCTTGAGCGGACCGGTGTCGCGGATCGCGAGATCGGACGGCGCTGTCTCGGCGGCGGAGGCCGAGGCTCCGCGCAGCACATGAGGCGACAGAAGGTCGGCTCCCAGCCGCTCGCCGCCCCCCAGCACCAGCATGCGGGTGAGCTCGTTCTGCAGTTCGCGCACGTTGCCGGGCCAGTCATAGGCCTTGATGCACGCCAGCGCTTCCTCGGTGAAGCCTTTGGTGCGCTTCCCATGTGTGCCCGACAGGCTGTCGAGGAGACGCAGGGCGAGCACCGGCAGGTCGCCCCGGCGCTCGCGCAGCGGCGGCAGCGTCAGCACCATGGCGGACAACCGGTAATACAGATCCTCCCGGAAGCGGCCGGCCTTCACCTCGGCGGCGAGGTCGCGGTGCGTGGCGGCGACCACGCGGACATCGACGCGCCTGGTCTCGTTGGCGCCGACCGGCCGGATCTCCCCCTCTTGCAGGAAGCGCAGCAGCTTGACCTGGAAAGCGGGCGAGACGTCGCCGATCTCATCGAGCAGGACGGTGCCGCCATCGGCCTGATCGAGCAGGCCGATGCGGTTGGCATAAGCGCCGGTGAAGGAGCCCTTCCGGTGACCGAACAGTTCGGATTCGAGCAGTTCGTCCGGGATGGCGCCGCAGTTCACCGCGAAGAACGGACGCTCGGAGCGCAGGCTCGAATAATGGATGGCGCGAGCCAGCAATTCCTTGCCGGTGCCCGTCTCTCCCAGCACCAATACCGGTATGTCGAAGGCCGCGACCTGCGCAGCCCGGCGGCAGACCTCGTCCAGCGGGCTGCCCGGCGCGCGCACCAGCGCATCGAAATGATAGCTGCGCAGCACGCGTTCGTGCTGCTCGGCGAAGCGGACTTCGGCCGCGGGCACGGCGAGCTTGAGCTCCAGCGAAAGCCGGTCGTGTTCGCGCTGGAGATGGTAGAGCCGTGCGGCTCCCTGCGCCGCCAGCAGGAGCTGGTCGGGGTGCCACGGCTTGGTGATGAACTGGTAGATTCCAGCCTCGTTGATGGCGCCGATCATGTCCTGCGGGTCGGTGTAGCCGGTGACGATGATGCGTACGACGTCCGGCCAGCGCCGGCGAACCTCGGTGAGCAGGTCGACCCCTGATCGCTCGGGCATGCGCTGGTCGCAGAAGATGACCTGAATCCACTCCTTTTCGAGAATCTCCAGCGCACCGGAAGCCCGCAGGGCGGTGTGGACAACGAAATCCTCGCCGAGCACGCGGGCGATCACTTCGGCCGACCGCGGCTCGTCGTCGACGACGAGAATGCCGGGAAGCGTCTGGCTCACGGCAGTGCCTCCGCCGCGGCGCGCAGGGATTTGGCCCGGCTTTCCGCAGCCGCCGCGAGGCCGTCGAGCCGCCGGCGCCGGATGTCGCCGAGCCAGCCGAGCCAGGCGGCGAGGCCGATGCCGCCCGTCTTGGTGCTGACATGGAGGACCGGCGCCACGGGATTGATCCGCGCGATGTTGCGCTCCATCGCGTCGATGTCGACGTCGAGATGGGGCAGCAGGTCCGTCTTGGTGAGCAGGACGAGATCGGCCGATTGGAAGATATCCGGGTATTTCAGCGGCTTGTCTTCACCTTCGGTGACCGAGAGCAGCGTCACCCGCACCTCCTCGCCGAGATCGAAGGCGGCGGGGCAGACGAGGTTGCCGACATTCTCGATGAACAGCAGGCCGCCGGGCGGCAGGGGCAGTTCGTCCAGCGCATGCCCGACCATGTGCGCGTCGAGATGGCAGCCCTTGCCGGTGTTGATCTGCACGGCGGGCGTGCCGGTGGCGCGGATGCGCTCGGCGTCGTTGGCGGTCTGCTGGTCGCCCTCGATCACGGCGGCCGGCACGCGCGCACCGAGGATACGCAATGTCTCGACCAGCAACGTCGTCTTCCCGGCACCCGGCCCTGCCAGAAGATTGAGCGCGACGATGCCGCCGGCGTTCAGGCGGGCGCGATTGCGCGCGGCGTAGGCGTCATTCTTGGCCAGGATGCCGCGCTCGATCTCGACCGTGCGCGTGGCATCGGTCCCGGCGCCTTCGCCGTGATGATGATGCTCGTCACCGTGGACGTGGGAATGATCGTGGCCATGCGCATGGTGGCGATGCTCGCCATGCGCGCCGGATATGGTGACATCGTGGGATCCGCAGCCGCATGAGACGCACATCAAACCACCTCCAGATTCCTGATCCGCATGTCGGTACCGCCATTCGCTCGCAGCCTCTCCCCTCCGCAGCCCGGACAGGGAGCCAGCCGGTCGGCAAGCTCGACGGTGGTTCCGCAGTCAAAACACCAGGCGGTGCCCGGCTCGCCGAGGATGTCGAGTTCCGCGCCGTCGGCCAGTGAGCCCCGCATAACCACGTCGAAACCGAAGCGAAGCGCCTCGACCTCCACCCCGGCGAAGGCACCGACCGCAAGCCGCACCTTGGTCACCCGGGTGAAGCCATGCTCGCGAGCGGCCTCCCGCAGCGAGTCGAGCAGACTTTCGCACAGCGCCATCTCATGCATGGGCCATCACCTCCGCCGCTCCCGCACGCAGCCGCACCGGCACACACGGATTGACGCAGGTGAGGACGAGCCGCGCCAGCATAGGGTTTCGGTCGCCGAGCGGCAGGGCCGCGAGCATGCGCCCCAGCAAGCCGCCTTCCGCGAGGTTCCAGGCGCTGGGGGAGAGGACGCGGTAGTCGGTCACGACACCGGCGCTGACCGTCGCCCGGTGCGCCAGCAGCCCGCGGGCGGCACGCACAAGGCCGATACCGGCGGCCGGCACACGGGGGCACGCACCCGGTAGTGCCCCCGTGGCATCGAGGCAGGCGACAAGGTCTATCAGGCGCGCCAGCATCCGCACGAACAGGCTCATGCCCTCGCGCGCCGTCAACTCCGAAAAAAGCGGCGTGCCCCGCCACAGGTCGGCCGCCGTGGTCTCGCGCGGCTCGGGCGCGCGGCCGGTCTCCAGCGACGCGACGATGTCGGCAGGCTCCGGCACCGGCAGCTCGGCCCGCCCCCAGGCGGGATCGAGCAGGCCATGCAGCCGGGCGAGCAGGCGCGCCGTGGGGGTAGCACCTTGGCTCAGCCAACGCTCCAGTGTCCGCACGCCACCACCCACCAGATCGGTTTCGTCGCCCAGAAGGTGCCGCCGCAAGGCCCGCATCGTATCCGGCAAGCCCCCCGCCAGGCCCTTGAGGGCCTCGCGATCCGCCGCGCCGCCGAGGAGGACCGGCCAGTCGCAGAACACGGCCACCGCATGGTCGCGCAGCCGCTCCTGGCGGGCGGACGCGTCCGCGTCCGGACCGGGCGGCAGCCCGAGCGCACGGCGCGCCGCCTCCGCATGGGCGCTCGCGCAGAGGTTGAACACGCGCGGGATGAGCATAGCCGCCTCGTCCGCCGGCCGCCCGACCAGCCACACGACCGGATTCGACGCCTGCTTGACCGTCGCCCGCCACACCGGACGGTGGCCACCGGAATCCAGCGCGATATCGAGGGTCCCGATCATGAGCCCGCGCTCTCCCGCGTGGCCGCGCCATCGGAAGCGAGCCCGACACCGAAGATGAGCGCGCGCCGCGTGGGGGCGTCGGAGCGCGCGGCAACGCCGCCCACCTCTCCGCGGGGCGCCCCGGCACCGGGAGCGATGGCGTCGGGTTGAGCCTGCCCACGTATGGCCTCTTCGCGCGCCCGGCGGATATCGCCGGAACGGTCCCCCTCCTCCCGGTTGGCCGGGTCGAACAGAGCGGCGAGCGCGGCGCGGGCGGTCTCGGTCGCCTGCAGCATCGAGGTGAAATCGAACATCGGCGAGAACAGCGAGCACGCCCGGTAGGGTCCGGTCTCCGGCCGGTTGGCGCCGACGAACTCGTAATCGCCGGAGGGAAAGGCGATCCGTTCCTTCGTCCCGGGTACCAGTGCCGACCAGTCCTCCCCGGGTCCGGGCGCGAGCACGATGTTCATGAACCAGGGGGTGATGAGCATGCCGAGCACCCGGCCCTCGTGAACCCGGAAGCCGACGGCCTTGACCTCCAGCGTCTCGTTGAGGAGGGGCACGCCGCGCATCTGGCCGATGTGGATTTCCCGGAATGCCGCCTCCAGCCGCTTTGGCAGCTCGGCCGCCAGCGCGTTCAGCCGCTGTGCGGCGGCATCCGGCTCGGGGGCGACGACATGACCGGAGAAGCCGACCCCACCGCGCGCGTCGATCACCATGAACTGGTCGCGCGCACCGTCGCAGCGGGGGCAGCGCCAGTCCTCGGGAAGATCGGCAAAGGCGGTGCCCGGCGGCACCTGCCAGTGCTCGCAGCCCTCCGCCGGGTCGTAGACGTGCCAGCAGATCTTGCATTCCAGCACCGCGCCGGGGGGAAGCCGGGCGGTGTCGCCGAGGAACGAACCTTCGAAACGCCGGGTGAGCATGACAGGCTCCTAGCGCAGCGCCGCGAGAATGTCGGCAAGGCGCGCCGCTGAGTCGGCGATGTCCTCGGCGGCGGCGCAGGCCACCTCGGGCACCTCCGTGACTTCGAACGTATCGAGGATCAGCGTGTCGGCAGAGTTGTAATAGCGCACCCGCCAGACGCGGGCGGTGGCGGTGGCCTCGATCCGGCAATTGCCGTAGCCGCGGGACAGGATGGTGATGCCGCCCCGTCCCAGACAGGACTCGATCAGCGCGAGGTCTTCCGGTGTGTGCGGCAGCAGGCTGAGATTGACCACATGGGGCATCCTGTCCGCGCCGTGCTCACGGCTCTTGTGGACGATCTCCGTCAGGATGGCGGGGGCATTGACCACACCCGGCCGCGCCAGGCTCGCCGGATCGAGATCCACCGGCCATTCCCGCGGAAAGGCCCGCAGCAGGGCCCCGCGCGGGAAGGCGGCGACTTCGATGCGCTCGCGCACGGCCGGCTCCTTGCCGGCCCCCGCCGTGATTGCCCGCACGCGCCAGACGCCCGCGCAGGTCGCCTCCTGTATCTCGATGCGCTCGCCGGGAGCCTCAACCACGATGGCGACCTCGCCCTCGCCGAGCGTCTCGTCGACGAGGGCCCGGTTGGCGGGGTCGAGATGGCCAACGCTCACCGTGGTCGAGCCCCCCGCCATCCAGCCCGCCAGCGCCGCGCGGACATCCTCCAGCGTCGCCAGCGCCGCCGCGACGCGTGCGGGGTCTTCGATCTCGGGCAGATGCGCTTCGAAAACGCGCATGCCGGAGGGCATGGGCAGATAGGCGAGCCCGTCGACACCGTCGTCCGGCTGGCTGCCCGGCCCGTAGCCGATCGGCGGCATCGTCGCGAAGGGAATGGACGACATGGCGGACCTCAATGGCTGGCGGCGGCGGGGCGGGTGAGAATGGCGGTGAGGCGCTCGAGGAACTCGTCCCAGTCCCGCATGCGCGACAGCGAGCCGAGTGGATGGCCACCTCGCACCACGACGATGGCGGGAAGCGCGATGCCGCCGAGCTGCTCGCGCAGCAGCTTTTCATAGGCCGGTCCGGCGACGGCGCCGGCCATGCCGGATGAGCCGGCCAGCGCGCCGACCAGCTCGGGCAGCACGGCGGCAATGTCCGGCGTCTCCATGTGCCCCTTTCCGTGGGCCGGCAGGAACAGCAGGCTGTCGCCGGCCGGAAGCCGGGCCGCCGCCTCTTCCTCGCTGTCGAGAAGGGGGTAGCCATGCGCGGTGGTCAGGCGGGCGACCAGCGGGTGGAGCGTTTCGGAGGTCATGCGTCGGACTCCAGGCGGGCGGGCGAGCGGGGCGGAAGAAGTGGGCGCAGATGGGCGGGCAGGGCCGGCTCGCGGCCGATGAGGTCGGCGAAGGCGTGCTCAATGTCCGCCGGCAGGCCGTTCATCGCCGCAGCGACGGCCTCCAGCGCGTGGGCGATGAGGCGCGCTTCCTGCGCATCGAGCAGCCGGCGGCCCGTGCCGAGGAAGGTCAGGACATGGTCGCCCGGCCGCGCCTCCGGCAGCAGCGAGAGATCGATGAGGTGAACCTCCCCATCCACCCGGCACAGCGCGGCATGGCCATCCCGGCTGACGATCTCCATGGGAATTCCCAGGCACATGGCGCCGCTCCTATCGCCAGCCGGCGAGGACGCGGGCATCGCCGATGCGGCACGCCTCCTCGGCCGCCGGTCGTTCGGCCTCATATTTCGCGCGGCTGATGGCCGGCGCGGTGAAACCGGCTGCAAAACGGCGCCGGCCCACCGTCACCCCGAATTCGGTGGTGAGCAGGTCGATCACCAGCGCCAGCGCCGGCTCCACCTGCGCCGCGATGGCCTCCGTGAGGCCGCCGCCATAATCGTCGAGCCGCTCGGGCTGAACGCCGACCAGCCACAGCCGGGACGGCGCGCAGCCGCGGAACCGCAGCAGCGCCAGCACCTCCTGGAAGCCGGTCTGGTGCAGGCTCACCTTGCGGGCGCCGAGTATGGCGGGCACCTCCTCGTCGCGCAGCAGCTTCAGCGATGCGGGCAGCAGGCCGTAGTCGATGGCATCGACGATGATGACGGCATCGGCCTCCTCCAGATAAGGCAGGAGGTAGAGCCCCTGCGTGCCGCCATCGAGGGCCCTGACATGATCAGGCAGTTCGTAGCGGGCCTCCAGCTCCTCGACCACGCGGACGCCGAAGCCTTCATCGGCCCACAAGATGTTGCCGATCCCGAGCACGAGAATGCGTTCGTCGCTCATGCGACGCCCTCCTGGCACGTTCTTCCCTGACATATTCGCCGAGCGGTCTGCTGCCGCTTCGTTTCGAACTGTTCTTAGATCAAGTCTCGTGCCAGATGGCGATAGATTGTCATCTCATTGATAAATATAATGGAATCCACACAGCGACCTTGCGCGTCTCCGGACGGCTGGAAAGATAGTGTCCATTTGGCCGCTAAAACGGATAGGTTCTTATCACATAAAAAAGGGGCGCGACCGACGTCGCGCCCCATACGGCCACTCCCCCTGGCCGGCCGCGGTCACGAGAACCGGACCTCCTTCCGGCGGACGGCTCCCGCCGGATTTCGATAAGCACGGGGCTGCATCGCGACCGCACGCCACCCCGCGCGCCGGACCGGACTAGTCCGGGTCGTCATCCTTGAAGGTGCGCGTGCCCGAGATCATGGTCGACACCATGGACTGCCGGGACATGATGTCCTCGCGGATCGCCGCGTAGACATGGATCATCACGAAGATCACGATGGCCCACATGCCCAGATGATGCCAGGTGTGCAGCGCCATGCTGCCCCCCATCAGCGGGATCACCCAGCCGAAGAGGTGGTCCTGCCAGCTTCCCGGCCCGGCGCCTTCCGAATAGAGCGCGAAGCCGGTCACGATCATGAACACCGACCCGAGGCCGATCGCCCAGAACATGGCGAACTGCGCCAGCGGGTTGTGGCCGATATACTTCTTCGGCCGGCTCTTCATGAACAGATACCACTCGGCCTCGTCGATCAGCCCCGCCCAGAAGGAGCGGCGCCAGAAGGGCAGCACGAACAGCTGCCGCGCGTGGTGATTGCCGACGAAGGCCCAGTAGATTCGGAAGATGAAGCCGACGGCGAAGATGTAGCCGGCGGCGAAGTGCAGGAAGCGGATCGTTCCCATCACATAATGCGCGCTCGGCTCGCCCGACATCGTCGGCAGCGGCGTGCCGATCAGATAGCCGGTGACGGTGAGAACGGTGATGGCGAGCGCGTTGATCCAGTGCCAGAGGCGCACCGGCGCTTCATAGACATAGACGGCGGTCACCCGGCTGGGCCGTTCGGCGCCGGCGTCAGCGGGCGTGTGGTCGAGGCTGGCCATGTCGCATCCCTCCTCAACGCACCGTCACGCGCGCCATTTCCTCGCCGCCCGGCGCGATCACATGCGTCGAGCAGGCAAGGCACGGATCGAAGGAATGCAGCGTGCGCAGGATCTCGACCGGCTCTTCCGGGCGCTCCATCGGTGTGTTCATGAGCGAGGCCTCGAAGGCGCCGATATTGCCCTGCGGGTCGCGCGGTCCTCCGTTCCAGGTGGTGGGAACGACGCACTGGTAATTCTCGATCCGCCCGTCCCGGATCTTGATCCAGTGCGCATTGCCGCCACGCGGCGCCGCCACGGTGCCGACGCCCTTGGCCTCCTTCGGCCAGGTGGCCGGGTCCCATTTCTCGACATTGGCGGTGGAGCTGTCGCCGGCCTTGATATTGCCGATCAGTCGTTCGAAATCGTCCAGCATCATCTTGGCGCAATAATGCGCCTCGAGCGCGCGGGCGAGCGTGCGGCCGATGGTCGAGGGCAGAGCCTGCTTGGGCGTAAGACTCGTGCCTGCAAGCGTGTTGAACCGACCGACCGCGTCGTTGATCTGGTCCTTCACGAAGGTGACGTTGTGGCCCCAGGCGAGGATGTAGCGCGCGAGCGGGCCCACCTCCACCGCATGGCCCCGCCAGCGCGGCGCCTTGATCCAGGAGTATTTCGCCGCCTCGTCCAGTTCGCGGATATCCGTCCTTGTACCGACCGTCTTCGGGCCAAGCTGGAATTTCGGCTCGGTGACACCGTCCCAGGGATGCAGCCCCCGGGTTTCGTCGCCATAGCTGTACCAGCTATGGGCCACGAATTCCTGCACCTGCTCGGGATCGCGCGGATCGATGGGAAGAACCTCGTCCCAATTGCCGTTGAGGATCACGCCGCCCGGCAGCTGGTCGGTCTTCTTGTCGCCCGGCACCAGCTCGTAATCGCCGTAGTCCATGACATTGGTGGCCGAGAGCCCGCCGCCATAGAGCCAGTCCTTGTAGAAGGAGGCGATGGCGATGACGTCCGGCACATAGACGTTCTTGGAGAACGCATAGGCCTCGGTCAGGCGCTGATGGACGAAGTTCAGCCGCTCCATGTTCAGCGGAGCACCCGCTGCCATGTTGCCGTCCATGTTGATGGCGCAGGGAACGCCGCCCACCATGTAGTTCGGGTGGGGGTTCTTGCCGCCGAAGATGGTGTGGACCTTCACGATCTCCTTCTGGAAATCGAGTGCCTCCAGATAATGCGCCACCGCCATCAGGTCCGCCTCGGGCGGCAGCTTGTAGGCCGGGTTGTCCCAGTAGCCGTTCTTGAACAGGCCGAGCTGGCCGCTCTCGACGAATTTCTTCAGGCGGTTCTGGATGTCGCGGAAATAACCGGGGCTCGACATCGGATGATCCGGCCCGACCATCTGCTGAAGCTGCGAGGTCGCCTTCGGATCGGCCTTCAGCGCATTGACCGGGTTCACCCAGTCGAGCGCATGCAGGTGGTAGAAATGCACGACATGGTCGTGCCATTGCAGCACCTTCGCCATGATCTCGCGGATCAGGTGGGCATTGTAGGGGATCTTGATGTCCAGCGCGTCCTCCACAGCGCGCACCGAGGCCAGGGCGTGGCAGCCGGTACAGACGCCGCAGATGCGCTCGACGAAGGCCCAGGCGTCGCGTGGGTCCCGTCCTTTCAGGATCACTTCCAGTCCGCGCCACATGGTGCCGGTGGAGACGGCATTGCGGATGACGTTGTTGGAATCGACATTCACCTCGCATCGCATGTGCCCCTCAATGCGGGTCACAGGGTCCACCACGATGCGCTTGCCGGAGGTGTCGAGGCTGAAGCCGTTCGGTGTCTGGAGGGTCATGCCGCGTCTCCCGTGCGGCTCGAACCGTTGGAGCCGTTATCTTCCTTGTGCTGGGCGCGCTTGAGCGCGCTGATCGCGGCATGCACCGCAACCGCGCCACCGACCACACCGGCGGCGGTCAGGCCGACCTTGTCGGCATTGGCCTCGATGCCGAAGCCGACCCCATGCAGGTCGGTGAGGCGCGCATACCAGGAGCCTCGGTCCCAGAAGCCGTCTTCCGAACAGCCGATGCAGCCATGGCCGGCCTGGATCGGGAAGGACGTGCCGTCGTTCCAGCGGACGGTGGAGCAGGCATTGTAGGTGGTCGGTCCCTTGCAGCCCACCTTGTAGAGGCAGTAGCCCTTGCGCGCGCCCTCGTCGTCGAAGGCCTCGACAAACTGCCCGGCGTCGAAATGAGGCCGGCGGTAGCATTTGTCGTGAATGCGCTGGGAATAGAACATCTTCGGCCGGCCCTGCCGGTCGAGTTCGGGAATGCGGTCGAAGGTCAGCATGTAGGTGATGACACCGGTCATCACCTCCGCGATGGGCGGACAGCCCGGCACCTTGATGATCGGCTTGTCGGTGATGACCTCGTGCACGGGCGTCGCCCGCGTCGGGTTCGGCCGCGCCGCCTGCACGCAGCCATGCGAGGCACAGGAGCCCCAGGAGATGATCGCCTTGGCGTCCTTCGCCACGAAGCGCAGCTGGTCGAGGAAGGGCTTGCCGCCGACGATGCAGAACATGCCGTCTTCGTTCAGCGGCGGATTTCCCTCCACCGCGAGGATGTAGTTGCCCTTGTACGTCTCCATCACCTCATGGAGGATCGCTTCCGCCTGGTGGCCAGCGGAGGCCATCAGCGTGTCGTCGTAGTCGAGCGAGATCATCGACAGAACGACATCCTTCGCCAGCGGATGCGCCGAGCGGATGAAGCTCTCCGAGCAGCAGGTGCATTCCAGCCCGTGCAGCCACAGCACCGGCGTGCGCGGCTTGGTCTCCATGGCATGGGCGATCTGCGGCACGAATTCCGGCCCCAGCCCCAGCGCGGCGGCGGTGAGCGAACAGTACTTCAGGAACGAGCGGCGGGTGATGCCCTGCCGCCGCATCACCTCGTAGAATGTTTCGAGCCCTTGCATGCGACCTCCCTCCAGATTGTCGAAGGCCGGGCGCGTCGAGGCGGCCGGCTGGAGAAGATGTCCAGCAACGCTCGTGCCATCACTAAAAATACAATAAAAACAATGACTTGATCGAAATTAAGGGAGCCGCGGCCGGAAGCCGGACATGCGCTTTCCAATGCAGGCGGAAAGCTGCTTTCCGCCCGTTCAGACCGGCAGGAGCCGCGCCGCCGCGACCGCCGCCTGACCGAAGGCGAGCCCGCCATCATTGGCCGGCACCTGTTCGGGGAGCAGGACCTCCAGGCCGCCACGCGCGAGCCCCGCGGCGACACTTTCGAGCAGCAGCGTGTTCTGGAACACGCCGCCGGAGAGCGCGGCCGCGCGGACTCCATGTTCCGCCGCCAGCGACGCCGCGAGGTTGACGAAGACCGCTGCCACGCCCTCGTGAAAGCGCCGGGCGATCAGCGCGACGTCCGTGCCCGCCGCCCGGTCGGCCAAGGCCGCCCGCCACATCGGCGCGGGATCGATCGCGATCAGGCCGTTCCTCGTCCGCGTAGCGAAGGGATAGGGCGGCTGCGGATCCGGCGCCGTCTCCGCCGCCGCCTGCAGCGCCATCGCCGCTTGCCCCTCGAAGCCGAGCCGCGCCGGCGCGAGGCCGAGCAGCGCCGCCATGGCGTCGAACAGCCGGCCGGCGGAACTCGCCAGCGGCGCGTTCAGGCCACGCGCGATCATGATACGCAGCGTCGCGGCGGGAAGCCCCTCGAACAGGTCGCCGGGCGTTTCGTCCGGGCCGAGCACGGCATCGAGATGGGCCAGCAGCACGCGCCACGGCTCACGGCTCGCCGCGTCTCCCCCGGCCAGCGGGATCGGCTGCAGGCCCGCGAGCCGCCGGCTGCCGCGATAGTCGCAGAGCAGGATTTCCGCGCCCCAGATCGCGCCGTCCTCGCCGAGCCCCAGCCCGTCGAGCGCCACCCCGATCACGCGGCCGCCGTCGAGCGGCCAACCGTGCTCCGCCATGGTCGCGGCGATATGGGCGTGATGGTGCTGGATGGCGATCAGCGGCAGGCCCCGCTCGGCGGCCATCTCCGCACCGATCCGGCTGGGGCGGTAGCCGGGGTGCAGGTCGATGGCGATGGCGGCGGGCTGGTGCGCAAACAGGGCCGCGTGATCGGCCAGTGCCCGTTCGAACTCGTCCTGCGTCGCCGGCTCCTCAAGATCGCCGAGATGATGGGAGAGCAGCGACTTCCCGCCGAGGGTGAGGCATATGGCGCTCTTCAGGTCGCCACCCATCGCCAGCACGGGCGGGGCGCTGGCGAAGCCGGACGGCAGATCACGAGGGACAGGCGCCAGTCCGCGTCCGCGTCGCATCACCTGCAGACGGCCGGCAGCGACCTGCACGACGCTGTCATCGAGCCGCCGAGCGATGGGACGGTCATGGGTGAGGAAGGCGTCGACGATGCCCGCCAGGCCGGACAAGGCGTCAGCGTCGCGAAAGATCTGCGGCTCGCTGGAACGGTTGCCGCTCGTCATGACCAGCGGCCGGCCCATGGCCTCCATCAGCCGGTGATGCAGCGGCGTATAGGGCAGCATCGCGCCGAGCCGGTTCTGGCCGGGGGCGACCGAGGGCGCGATCGCGGCACCAGGGTGCATCCGCAGCAGCACGATGGGAGCGGAGGGCCGGGCAAGGGCGGCATGCTCGGCCGCGCTCACCTCGCACAGCGCCTCCAGCATGGCGCGATCGCGGACCATGACGGCCAGCGGCTTTGCGGGACGGGACTTGCGGGCGCGCAGCTCCGCCACGCTTGCCGCGTTGGTGGCGTCGCAGGCTATGTGAAAACCGCCAATGCCCTTGATGGCGAGAATCTCACCACGCTCCAGCCGGGCCGCCGCGGCGAGAATGGGATCGTCGTCACCGTCCGGCACGAGGCGAGGCCCGCAGGCGGGACAGGCGATGGGCTGGGCGTGGAAACGCCGGTCGGCGGGGTTTTCGTATTCCGCCCGGCAGTCCGGACACATCGCGAAACCGCGCATGGTGGTGGTGGCGCGATCATAGGGCAGCCCCTCGACGATGGAGAAGCGCGGTCCGCAATCGGTGCAGTTGGTGAAGGCGTAGCGATGGCGGCGGGCGTCAGGATCGCGCATCTCGGCGAGGCAGGCGGGGCAGGTCGCGATATCCGCCACCACGCCGACGGACACCGTGCCCGGAGCGCTCGCGGCTATGGCAAAGCCGTGCCCCGCGAAAGGCCGGACGATCTCGCGGCTGACGCTGTCAACCTGTGCGAGCGGCGGGGCTTCCGCCCTCAGCGCGTGGACCAGCGCCTCCAGCGCCGCCGGTGTGCCCGACGCCACGATGACGACGGCATCACCGCGATTGCTGACCGCGCCGTCAATTCCAAGGCGCTGCGCCAGCCGCCACACGAAGGGACGAAAACCCACGCCCTGCACGACGCCGCGGACGATGATCTCCTCGGTGGGCATGTCGTCGCTCAATGCACCGTGCAGACCATGCAGGGATCGAAGGAGCGCACGATGTGCTGCACCGCCACCGGCGTCGACTCGCCCGGCCGGATCGGCGCGCCGACCAGCGCGAGTTCGAGCGGCCCCGGCACCCCGGCCGCGTCGCGCGGGGAGAAATTCCAGGTGGTCGGCGCGATGATCTGATAGCCGGCGATGCGGCCATTCTCCACCCGCAGCCAATGGCCCAGCGCGCCGCGGGCGGCCTCGGTGAGGCCCGCCGCGCGGCCGTGGCCCGGCATGGACCCTTGTGCGCACCAGCGTTCGCCGGGCCGCAGGGCATGGACCCAGCCTTCCATGGCGATCAAGGTTCGCGCCGTCTCCACCAGCCGGGCCACCACCCGCGCCTGTACGCTGCCTCCGGCGCGCCGCACCATGTCGCGGATCAGCGGATGGCCGTCGACGATCTGCCGGGCGACGGCGCCGGTCTCGAACGGAAGGCCGCCGAGCCGCGGCGCCTTGCACCAGCTGTAACCGGTGTCGTCCTCGGCATCGGGAAAGGTCGAGCCGTCGAAGGGATGATGCGGCCGCGTGCGACCCTCCATCCGCGCGTTGGTGTGATCCTCCGCAATGGCCGAGGTGTCCACGTCCCCCAGCCCCTCCCCGGTGAAGATGCCGCGCGCGTAGAGGGGGGCTTCCGTGCCGGGATAGGCGCCATAGCTGAGATAACGGTCATAGGCGCGGCCGAGACTGTCCAGCGCGAGGTCCGCGGCGATCTCGAGGAACAGCCGAAAGTCGCCCTCCGGCCCCGTTGCGCGCCAGCGCTCAAGCGCGGCGACGGAGTCCAGCTCGGCGACACGCTCCAGCTTCGCGCCGAAGAGCCGCTCCTCCAGGGCGCCACGCACCGCCCGCAGCGTCGCCGCGAGCCGCATCTTGTCCCGCGAATCCGCCCCGCGCGTCACCCCGCCGGGCTGGATCGCCAGCGTGTGCGGCCAGCGTCCGGCGAGCAGGCCCAGAATGTGCAGCAGCGTCGTGCGGGTCTCCAGGGCCGCGCGCACCGCCGTGCCCCGCGCCGCCTTGAAGCGCGCCTCGGCGCGCGGAAACCATGGCCGGTCGGCATAGAGCGCGCGGGCGAAGTCCGGCATGAAGAAGACGTGGAAATGGCTGAGGTGGTCCGCGACATTCTCGGTCGCGACCAGCAGGTTGGTCGCCACCCGCCCGTTTTCGGTCGGCGCCAGCCCCTGCACGCCGGCCAGCGCCAGCGCGGCCGCATGCGATTGCGATACCGAGCAGATGCCGCAGATGCGCGGGGCGATCACCAGCGCGTCGCGCGGATCACGTCCTTCCAACAGGCGCTCGAAGCCGCGGAACAGCGGCGAGGACACGAAGGCCGCCTCGACCCTGCCTTGCGCCGCCTCCAGCCGCACTTCCAGGTCGCCCTCGACCCGGTTGAACGGACCGACGACGAGGCGGGTCGTGCCCTCCGGCGCGCTGTTCGCGCTCATCGGCGCTTGATGTCGCGCACGGCCGGCGGCACCACCACATGGTCGCTGGTCGCGTTCAGCCGCAACCGCTCGGGTGTGGCCGCCTTGGCCAGCGAGGACAGCGCGACGAACCAGGCCTTCGGCATGTCGGTGGGCAGGCCGACAGGGATGCCGGCGATCTTCGGCGTCTCGACGAAGGCGTGGCCCGGCTCCTCGAATTCCGGCGCGGTACAGTTGATGCAGGCGTAGCCGCCGCGTGTGCAGGAGCCCTCCCCGTTCCACAGCCGCGTGTTGCAGTCGCCGTGGGCCTGGGTGCCGAGGCAGCCGAGATGCTCCATCATGCAGCCGAGATCGGACATCTTCTCCGCGCTCGCCTTGTACTCGTAGTACTCGTTGCGCGGGCAGCCATGATGGACGAGGTGGTCGGCGTAGAACCGCGGACGCCGGTAGACATCGAGATCGCCCGCATCCAGCAGGCCGCTGGCGAGCAGCATCAGCGTCTCCGTCACCCAGTTCGGGTGCGTCGGACAGCCGGCGACATTGATGACCGGCATGCCGGAACGCGAGCGATACGCGGCGCCCAGCGCCCCGCCCTCGCGACGCCCGTCATATTGCAGCCCGCAGGCATCGGTCGGATTGATGCCGGCGGCGGTGACGCCGCCATAGGCGGCGCAGGTGCCGACCGCGACGACGTTGTGCGCCACGGCGGCCAGACGACGCACCCAGTCGATGGTCGGGACGCCGGTGCCGGCGAGGATATGGAAGCGTCCGCTATTGTTCGGCCCCCGCAGCATCGCCCCCTCGACGCACAGCGCATCGAGCCGGATGTCGCCGGCAAGGACGCGCTCGAACACCGCAAGCGCCTCCGCTCCCGTCTCTTCGGAGAGCGTCGGGTGCCAGAGCATTCTGATGTCGGCGCTTTCCAGCGTGGTCGCGAGGTCGGGCGCCTCGGCGCACAGCATCGACATGGTGCAGCCGCCGCAGCCGCCCGACTGAATCCACAGCACGTTGAAACCGTCCGACATCGGCCTACCCTCCCTGCGCCGCCGGCAGGGTCAGCGTCATGACCGCCCCGCCTTCGGGATGGTTCCCCGCCTCCAGCGTGCCGCCATGCTCCTGCACGATGCGGTAGCTTATCGACAGGCCAAGCCCGGTGCCCTTGCCAACCGGCTTGGTGGTGAAGAACGGGTCGAAGATGCGCGAAGCCATGTCGGCGGCGATGCCCGATCCCGTGTCGCGCAGGCTCAGCACGATATGCCCGTCCGCCGCGCGGCCCGTTATGTCGAGCCGGCGGCGCGGCTGGCCCTCCATGGCATCGAGCGCGTTCTGCACCAGGTTCATCATCACCTGGTGGATCTGACCGGAATGGCCGATGGCGGCGAGCCCGTCCGGGATGTCGATCCGCGCCTCGATCTCCGGCGACTGCCCCTTGACCACCCAGTCGAGCGCCGAGCGCGCGAGCGGGGCGATATCGAAGGCATCGGCCGACGGCCGTTGCTCCGACGAGAAGCGCCGCAGGTCCGCGACGATGTCGCGCACGCGCTCGGCGCCTTCCAGCATGCCGTCCAGCGTGCCGCCGATATCGGCGAGCGTCTTGTCGATCTTCAGTTCCGCGCGCAGTTCGGCCAGCGCCGGAGCGGGCCGGCCGGCATGCACCGCGGCGAGATAGGCGGTCAGCCGGTCGCTGTAGCGCTGCAGCGTGTGGGCATTGCCGTAGACGAAGGAGATCGGGTTGTTCAGCTCATGGGCAACACCGGCGACGAGGCGGCCGAGCGAGGCCATCTTCTCGGAATGGATGAGCTGTTGCTGCGCCTGCTTCAGCCGGTCATGCGCGGAGGCGAGGTCGCTATAGGCCTTGCGCAGTTCGCCGATCGGCCGGCCGACCAGCACGATGCCCACCGGCCGGCCGCGCGCATCGAAACGCACCGCGCCGTTCACCGAGACCGGGAGTGCGCCGGCCGGCGTGGAGAAGGTCAGTTCGCGGTCACTGATGCGCTCGCGCCGGTCGATGATGGCGCGGATGTCATCGAACGAGGTAGGCGAATCCGCCGCCAGCAGGTCGCGCAGAGCGAGCCGGCTCAGATCGCTCAGCGGGCGCTGAAAGGCACGCTCGGCGGCCAGGTTCACCTGCTCGATCCGGCCTGCGAGGTCGCAGGCGATCAGCACGTCGGTCATGGACGACATCAGCCCGGCAATGAAGATCTGCGCTTCCTCGAGCTCGGCGTTCTTCCGCTCGAGCGCGACCTGCTGGGCGACGAGTTCGGCGTAGGTCTCGTCCATCTTCTGGATGACGGCGATCCACGCCTCGTCCGTCTGGCCGACGAACGGCGCGATCGGCCCCCCGTTCGGCAGAGCCAAATCCCGCTCTGTTTGCGCGCCCTTGGATTGTTTGGACATGCCATCTTCAATGTCGCTGACGACGCGACACTAGAACGAGCCCGCCGGGTTCGGCAACGCCGGCAGGCGGCACCGCCGGCTGATCGTCGACAGAACCCGGGACCGGCCTCGATATGCCCGCGCGGCACCCTTCAGCTGCGAGGATGCCGTGATCGGGGGGCGCCCCTCGACGAGAATGGCCGGCCCCGACTCCTTATCGGGCCCATGCACATCGAAACGTCGACGTCTTTTCAGATATTGCTCGATCTATGATAGAATTGCCTTCATTCGGAGCAAATATTCAATTATTTTATATTGCAATTCTTATGAAGAATGATGTATTCATTCCATCATATTCAGCACATATGGAAGATGCTGCGGTCATTCGTTGAAAAGTAGCCATTAAAACAAGATGTTATCTGTACGATGCTCAATATAAATATCAATAGAATATAAAATCTTGTTTCGCGGGAGAAATTTACGAATAGCCCTTCAGGACGGACGTCCGCGGGACGATCCGTGAAAGAATGTGCGCGCCGCGCCTGTGAACTCATCTGAGGACAGCACAAGATGACTGCCGATCCTCTTCGGCCTGACAGTTCGGCAACGCCGGTTCCGCCCACCCCACCGCCTGCCGGCGCCGGCCTGGCGACGGGTATCGTCGCGGTGAGCGTCGCTTCCATCGTCGGGCTGTCCTTGTGGTTTCTGGTCCAGCCGCAGCCTCTCATTGTGCAGGGGGAGGCGGATGCCACGCGGATCGACGTGGCGGCGCGGGTGGATGGACGCATCGCCACGCGCCCGGTCGAGCGCGGAGACACGGTCGCCGCCGGGCAGGTGCTGATCACCATCGACAATCCGCAACTATTGGCGAAGCTTACCGAGGCGAAGGCCGCGAAGGCCGTTGCTGTCGCCGACCTTGCCCGCATCGAGGTCGGCACACGGGCTGAGGTGGTGGCGGCGCGCAAGGCCGCGATCGCTTCGGCGGACGCCAACGCCAGGCTGGCGCAGCAGACCTATGACCGGACCAGGGAGCTGACCCAGCGCGGCTTCGCCTCGGTGCAGAAGCTCGACGAGGTGACGGCCTCGCTCGACGTCGCCAATCGCAGCCTGGAGCAGGCGAAGCTCTCCTATGATGAGGCAACGGCCGGCTACACGGCGGAAGAGCGCGGCGTTGCCAGGGCCAGCGTCGCCAAGGCGGCATCGGCTATCGAGACATTGCGGGCACAGGTGGCCGAGTTGACCGTGAAGGCCCCCGGCGCGGCGCAGGTCTACCAGATCGGCATCGAGCCCGGCGAATATGTCTCGCCCGGCGTGCCTCTCCTGACGCTGGTCGATCTCGGCGATGTCTGGCTGCGCTTCGATCTGCGTGAGGACCTGGTAAAGGGCCTGAAAGCCGGCGACCGCTTCGATGCCCGCCTTCCCGCGCTCGGCGACCGGAAGGTCACCGTGGCGGTGCGTACCATCGCGACACGCGGCGAATACGCCGGCTGGCGGGCGACCCGGGCAACCGGCGACTTCGATTTGCGGACCTTCGAGGTGCGCGCCTATCCCGTCGAGCCCCTGCCGGGGCTGCGGCCCGGCATGAGCGTCTATGCCGAATGGCCAGGGGCAGGCCGATGACGCCGCCCGGCTTCGTCGCGGTCGCCGCGCGCGAGGTCGCCTGGATCTGGCGCGACAAGGTGGCTGTGATCCTCGTTCTCGTCGTGCCGCTGCTCGCCTTCACGCTGCTCACGGCCACCTTCAGCAATGCCGTGGTGCGCAATCTGCGGGTCGATGTGGTCGACGAGGACCGCACGCCGACCTCGACCCTCTTCGTGCAGGCGATCCAGTCGGCGCCGGGGGTCGAGGTGGCGGAGCGCTCGACCGATCTTGACGGCGCCATGCACGCGGTCCGCGCCGGCAACGCCATTGCCACGGTTTATCTGCCGCGCAACCTCGAGCGCGATGTGATGGGCGGCCGGCGGCCGCAGGTGGTGATCTTCTACAACAAGCAGTATTTCTCGCCCGGCAATATCGCCGGCAATGCATTGCAGGCCGCCGTCTCCGCTGCGGCGAAGGAGCTCGCCGGCCGCTCGGCATCCACGGCGGCCGCGACACCCGGCCCGCTGGTGGTCGAACAATATGTGCTCAGCAATCCCGCCCTCAACTACGCCCAGTTCCTGCTGCGCGCCATCCTGCCCACCGTGCTGCACGTGCTTGTCGCACTCACCGGCGGCTATGCCGTCGGCTCGGAATTCTCCTCACGCAGCAAGGACGCGTGGCTGGCCAGCGCCGGCGGCAGCCCGGTGCTGGCGCTCACCGGCAAGCTGGCGCCCTATTTCGCCATCTACGCTGTCATGGCGGTGGTGGGTCTGTTCATCATCCACGGCCTTTACGGCGTGCCGTTCCGCGGCGACGCGCTCATGGTCGGCGCGGCCGGCGTGCTGCTGATCATCGCCTACCTCTCGGTGGGCGCACTGTTCCAGCTCGTCACCCGCAACCTGGCGACGGGATTGTCGCTCACCAGTATCGTCTGCTCGCCCGCCTTCGGCTTTGCCGGCGTCGGCTTTCCGGTGCTCGCCATGAGCCCGTTCGCGCAGGGTTGGGGCGCGCTGCTGCCGCTGCGCTGGTACATACAGGTCCTGTTCGATCAGGCCGCGCGCGGCGTGCCGGTGGCGGATTCCGCGCGACCCTTCACGGTGCTGTCGAGCCTCGCGCTGGTCTATTTCGGCCTCGGCTGGCTGCGGCTGCGCGCCATCGCGCGGGTGCCGGCGCCGCCGGTACGTGAGGAGCCGGAAGAGCCCGCCGCACGCAGCGGGGTGAGCTCCGCCTTCGCCGCCGAATATGGCCGCGTTCTGCGCGACCGCGGCGTGTTCAGCCTCGTCGTGGTCGGCCCGATCCTCTATGGCGCGCTCTATCCTCAGCCCTATGTCGGCCAACTGATCCGCGACATCCCGATCGCCGTGGTCGACGATGACGGCAGCGAGGTGAGCCGCAGACTTATCGAGACGCTGAACGCGCATGAGGCGGTGGAGGTGGCTCTCAGGCCGACCACGCTCGCCGAGGCGCAGGCGGCGCTCGGACGGCGCGAGGTGTTCGGCATCCTCTCCATTCCCGCCGGCACCGAGCGCGACATCCTCAAGGGCGACGAGGCGCGACTGCCGGCCTTCGTCGATTCGGCCTACTTCCTGCTCTACAACCGTACGCTGCAAGGCCTTCTGGAATCGGCCGGCACGGTGGGCGCCGACCTGATCTCGCGCGGCGCCCGCAGCGATGGCAGCCTTTATCGGGCCTCGCTGAGCTCAACCTCGCCGGTGGAGATACTCAGCCAGCCGCTGTTCAACCCGACCGGCGGCTATGGCAGCTATGTGGTGCCGGCAGCCTTCGTGCTGATCCTGCAGCAGACCCTGCTGCTCGGCGCCGCGACGGTAGGCGGCATCACCTATGAGCGCGGCGGCGCCGCCGCCCGCCGGCGGCGGGGCGGCATGGCGGCGGTGATTGGACAGGCGCTCGCCCATCTCATGCTCGCGCTGCCCGGCTTCGCGCTCTACCTCATCGTCCTGCCGCGGCTCTACGGCTTCTCGGCCGAGGGGCGGCTGCTCGATATGCTGGCGCTGGCGGTACCGTTCATCCTGTCGGTCAGTTTCCTCGGCCAGTTCGTCGGCGCCTGGTTCCCCCGGCGCGAGACCGCGCTGCTGATGATCATCGCCTTCAGCCTGCCGCTGTTCTTCCTGGTCGGCGTTGCCTGGCCGCCCGAGGCGATACCCGAGCTGTTGAGGCGGGTCAGCTTTGCCCTGCCGAGCACCTCCGGGATCGACGGGCTGGTGCGGCTCAACCAGATGGGTGCCTCGCTCGCCGACGTCGCGCACGACTGGCATCGGCTCTGGGTGCTCGCCGCGGTCTATGCCCTTCTCGCGGTTCTCGCGACCCGCCTTTCTACTGCCGGGAGGAGCCGATGAGCGCGGCACGCCGACGTGTCATCGTGGCTGCAATCGCCGGGACGATGGCCAGCGCGGCCCTCCTTGCCGGGGGCCACACCGGCGCGCCGCCGCCGGCGATCGGCATGGTGCGCCAGACCGAAATCCGCATCGCGCCGGAGACGACCGGCCGGCTCGCTTCGCTCACCGTGGCTCCCGGTCAGAAGGTGAAGGCCGGGAACGTGCTGGCCGTGCTGAGCAATCCGGAGCTCGCGGCCTCGGTCGAGGAGGCGCGCTCCGCGCTCGCCAGCGCCCGGGCCGAACGCGACCGCGTTTTCTCAGGCGTGCGCGCGGAGGAGGTGGCGATCGCCGCCCAGGCGGTCGAGACCGCGCAGGCCAATCTGGTGCTGGCGCAGGCTCAGTACGACCGTGCCGCCACGCTGGCGCCCCAGGGTTATTCCAGCCGTCAGCAGCTCGACGAAGACGCCGCGTCGCTCGCCAAGGCCAAGGCCGATCTCGATCTCAAGCGCGCCCGGCATGATGAGGTTGAGGCCGGCCCGACCCAGGAAGAGCGGGTTCTGGCAGAGGCCAAAGTCGCGCTGGCGGCGGCGGGCCTCGCCACGCTGGAGGCGGAGCTCGGCAAACTCACGCTGGTCAGCCCGGCGGATGGAACGGTCGGCATACAGATCGCCGAGCCCGGTGAAATCCTCGTCCCCGGCAAGCCGGCGATGACGCTCGAGCCCGGCGGCGAACGGTGGTTCGGCTTCACCCTGCGCGAGGATGCCCTCGGTCCGCTCCGCGTCGGCAGCGACGTGACACTGACCGCTGCCGATGGCCATCCTATCCCCGCCAAGGTGACGGAACTTCGTCCGCTCGGCGAGTTCGCGACCTGGCGCGCGGCGCGGGCGGTGGGCGACCACGACCTCAACAGCTTCCGCCTGCGTGCCGAGCCGACGGCCGCCACGGACACACTCGACCCCGGCATGTCCGTCTGGCTTCCACGCCCCGCCACGCCATAGGCGACCGCGGCTGCCCGTGGCGCCATGAAGAGGTCGCGCTGACACGTCGGCGCGACCTGCGGCGGCGGGATATGGGATCGGCATCCCGCGGCCCTGATCCTCAGCCTCTATGGCCGCAGCGCGAGCGATGCTTTCCCGGCGAGAAGGGCATCTACTCCAGCCGACCGGTCATATTCTTCGTCTCCGGCATTCCGTCCATACAGGGCGGCATCCAACGCGGCTGTCTCGCACCCGCTCACCGGCAGGCCGAGTTCACGGCGGCGGCGGAGATAGGCTTCGGTCGCGCGGCGAAGGGCGAGGAGATCACCGGAGCGGGCCGCGCGCTTCAGCCGCCGTCGCGTCGGATCGAGGGGAGAGAGACGTCGAAGCAAGCGCCGAAGGTCCGCCCTGTGCCGAGGAGCCAGCCCGGAGACGCACAGGCCGAGCCCGGCCGCGATCCCGAGCACCACGGCGATCACCCCCATCGCCGCCTCCCGGGAGGGGAGCCTGACGGTGCCGCTGCGATTGTCGTGGAAGCTGGCATAGCCGAAGGGCAGAGCGGGGATTTCCGCCGTGCGCATCTCGCGGGTCGCCGTGTCGAACCACGGGAAGGAAACGGGCGGCAGCACCCCGGGCTCTCCGGTCTTGGGGCGCAGATGCCATTCCCAAACCAGCGTCGTCACCGGGCCGTTAGGTGTCGCCAGCATCTCGCGCTGCTCCGGTGCGGCGAAGCTGATCAGCCAGGGCTCGCGAAGGACAGGGCGCGGCGGCAGCATATGCGGCAGAGCGCCATCGGCTGTCAGCGTGACACGACGGACCAGGGTTTCCCCGTCGCGCAGCGCGCCGGGCGCGGCCGAGAGCTCGTCCTTGATCGTCAGGTTGCGCGCCGACAGCGGCGTTCCCCCGGCGGGATAAGGGACGACATCAAGAGTGACCGGCGCTGCGGTCACGTCGAGGGGAACACGCAGGTTCTTCTCATCGACCACGGTGAGGTGATGCGTCACCGGCCCGATCGCGAGCGTTCCGGCGTGACGCGGGAAGAGAGCGAGGTGCCGTTCGAACACCCGGACGGTGCGCCCTCCGATCTCCTCGTCGCGCCACCGGTCGCGCGCCAGTTGCATCCAGTCGTAGCTGTCCGAGCCGGGGAACGTCAGCGTCTCCAGTGCAATCCGGCTGGTGTATTCGCCCCTCAGCGTCACCGGCAGCATCTCGCCGACGACCGGACGCACGCCCTCCGGCAGCAGCAGGCGCAGGCCATCCGCATAAGCGTCCCCGGCGAACAGAAGGAGGAACAGGCTCGCCCACCTCACCATCTCTCACCCTCCTCGGGCCGCAGCAGGCCGAGACCCGCCCGCCGCTCATACTCCTTGCGCAGACGCAGGCGCAAGAATTCGCCGGGATCGTCGGCCAGCGTCTCGAGCCACGCATCGGAGGCCGCGAAGCCGCGTGCCTCGATCGGCTTCTTCCAGGCGGGATCGGGGGTGCCGGCCATGATCGGTGTATCCGTCGATGCGCCGGGGCCGAGACCGCCCGCGCCCGGCAATCGGCCCGGCACGGTCGACTCGCCCGTCGTCTTCGGCACCATCGCGTCGACCAGATCGCGAACCCGGCGCGCCTCGTCATCGGCTGGGTTGGCGAAAAGCACGGCGTCGAGATAGGCGACCGAAAGCGCGTGCCGCCCCGTGGCGGCGAGCGTCAGCGCGCGATTGAAGGTTTGGCTGCGCCCCGCCCCGGCGAAGGCGGCGTCCGCCCCGGCGTAGTCGCCCGCCCGGTACAGTGCGAGCCCTCGTGTCGCCGCGTCGTCCAGCACGCGTGCGGCCGCGCCAGGCGCGCCGCTGCGCAGCAGAAGGCGCCCCCAGGCGGCGGGGCCGGCGGCGAGCACGCAGGCGAGCCCCGCCACGGCGACGAGCGCGAGACGCAGGCGCACGGCCGAATTCATGCGCGCCTCCGGAACAGGCCCAGCAGCGGCACTCCCGCCAGCGCCGCGAGACAGGGGCCGAGATCGAGGAACGCCAAGGTCGCGAGGGCCGGATCCCGCTCCAGCGTGCCCCTCTGCGCGAGGCGGCGCAAAACCGCCGAGGGCGCCCGGGCCGGAGCGGCGAGGCTTCCAAGCGCCTCGAGCGCCGCAGCATCGGCCGAGCCCCCGGCGGACCCGGTCAAGGTGAGGACGGAAAGCCGAACGCCATCGCCGACGAGACGTTCCGCCTCCGCTTGGGCGGCTCCGTCAACGCCGCCTCCATCGGAGATCAGCACGAGATCGGCGTCCCGGCTGTCGTGCAGCATCTGCCGCGCCAGCGCCAGCGCACTGGCGGGCCGGCTGCCACCGTCCGGCATGGTGTCGCGGGCGAGCACGGCGATCTGGCTCTCCAGCGTCGCGGGGTCGGCCGTGGGCGCGGCCACTTCATACGCTTCGCCGGAATAGAGCAGCATCCCGACCGGCCGGCCGGCCGCGGCCGTCAGCAGAGCGGCGGCGGCGGCCTGCGCATCGGCGAGGGCCGGGCCTTCCGCTACCGACGGCGACATGTCGAGGGAGATCAGGACGGCTCCGCTCCCCGCCAGCACCGGCGCGTCCGCCCGCGGCACGGCGGGACCGCTCAGGCCGAGGCCGAGCAGTGCGGCCGACGCAAGCAGGGCGATGCGCTGGCGGCGGGTCCCTTCCCGCAGGTGCCCCAGCTCCCGCATCGCCTTCAGCATCGCCGGCGGCATCACCCGTCCCCACCGGTCGGCCTCAGGGCCACGCCGCCAGTGCCACAAGGCAAGAGCGACGAGCAGCGGCACGACAAGGAGCCACCATGGACGCAGCAGAACGAGCTCGTTCACCTCCGCCTCCAGCCGGCGAGCAGCAGCACCAGAGCCAGCGACGCGCCGCCGGGCCACATCCAGAGCGGGCGCCAGTAGCGTAGCGGTGGGCGCTTCATCGGGTTCGGCTCAAGTTGATCCAACGTCGCGGCCATGGCTTCAAGGTCCGCCATGCTGCGCACCCGGAAACTGGTGCCGCCGCCGACGGCGGCGATCTCCTTCAAGGCCGCGGCGTCGACGGCATCGCGCGACGCGGGCTGATCCTCGAGATCAGCGGGGCCAAGCGCGATGGTGTGGACCCGCACCCCATGGCTGGCCGCCAGGCGCGCGACCTCCGTCGCCGGAACCTTGCCGGATGTGTCCACACCGTCCGAGAGCAGGACGACGACCTTTGTGGTGGCTTCGCTCCCCATGATCCGCCGCGTCGCCAGCCCCAGCCCGTCGGATATGGCGGTGGAACGGCCCGAAATGCCGATCTGGGCGATGTCGATGGCCCGAGCCACGGAAGCGACGTCGAAGGTCGGCGGCTGTGCGACATAGGCCCGGTCGCCAAAGATCACGAGCCCGATCCGGTCGCCCTGCCGCGCCGCCACAAAGCGCGTGGCGACGCGCTTGACCGCATCCAGCCGCGAGAGCGGCTTGCCGTCGAGAACGAAGTCCTCTTTCAGCATGCTGCCGGAAAGGTCGAGGGCCAGCAGGATCTCCCGGCCAGAGGCCGTTACCAGCTCGCGCGTTGCCGCGACCTGCGGACCGGCAAGCGCCGCCACCAGCGCGATCCAGGCAGCGACAAGAACCGTTTGTCGGCCGCGGTCCTCGGCGCCGCGCGCCGGCAGCGCCGCCGCGAACGCGCCGGGCGAGACGCGCAGCGCGGTTGCCCCCTGCGCCCGCACGCCGGGAAGGAAGCGCGCGAGCACGGGGAGCGGAAGCAGCAGAAGGGCCATCGGAAAAGCGAGAGTCATGAATGGAATCATCGCCGTGCCCACTTCGCTTTGAGTGCGATGCGCTCGATGGCTTCCGGTGAAAGGGGCGGTGCGCTGCCATAGGCCATGGCGCGCAGTTCTGCCGGCAGATGGCCGAGAAGGCGGCCTATCGCCAGCACCCGCTCCTGCGGCGGCATCCCCCGCGTGGCGCGGATGAGCGCACGGCGGGACGGGCGGTGCGCGAGGAAGGGGCTGGCCAGCAGCGACAGCATCACCGCCAGCAGCAGTCCGGCGCCGAACAGCAGCAGCAGGTCGGCCGCATTCACCTGCATCAGCGACGGCGGCAGGCGGCCTTCCGGCAAGGCCGCGATGAGCTCAGCCTGCGTCATGATCGACCACCTCGAGGCCGACATTCAGCGCGCGGAGACGCTGCGCCAGCGCCGCACGGTCGAACGGGCGCAACTGCGCGAGGCAAGCGAGCGCACCGGCCTGTATGGGGAGCGCAAATGCGGGAGGCGCCGTCTCGATCGTGTCCAGCGGCAGCATGACCCGGACCTGACGGCGGCGGGCGAGGCGCGCCAATGCCGGCTCGTCTTCCCGCGCGAGGCCCTCGGGCGACGTGGCGACAAGGACGTCGCCACCGGGCGGAGAAAGGCGCGCGGCGCGGACGAGCGCCTCTTCCAGTGAAGGTGCCTTGACACCACTTTTGAGCGCCTGATCGTGGCGGCTCGCGAGCATGTGGCTGATGCGGACCATCTGCGGGACGCCGCCGGCCAGCGAGACCGCGGCCACGCCCTCGGCGGTAACGCTGATCGCTGCCAGCGAGGCTCCCCGCGCCACCGCCTGCCATCCTCGCCGTGCCGCCAGCCGAGCCGCGCGCACCGAGCGCAGCGATGTGCCGGTGCCCCACAGCATCGGCGGCCGGTAGTCGACGACCAGCAACAGCGTATCGTCGCGATCCTCGTGAAAGGTGCGGATATGGGGAATGCCGGTCCGGGCCGTGGCGGAAGGGTCGATGCGCCGGGCGTCATCGCCCTCGGCGAAGGTGCGGATCTCACGCAGATCCATTCCCGTACCCGGTGCCCGGGTCGGCGCGGCACCCGGTCGACGGGACGCCGGTTGCGTTCGCCCGGCGGCTGGAGTCCCCTCGCGCAGCGCCAGCAGTTCGCGGGCATGGAGCCGAATTCCCGGCGCCTCGAGCGCGGGGCTCACCATGGCTCGACCACCCGCAGGATATCGGCGACGAGCGTGCGCCCGGTGCGTCCCTCACCGATGGCCGACCAGCTCGGTACCAGCCGGTGGGCCAGCGCGTCAGGCGCGAGAGCGATGACGTCTTCCGGCAGCACATAGTCACGCCCCCTGAGCCAGGCGCGCGCCTGAGCGGCCACGGCCAGCGCCAGCGTCCCACGCGGCGAGACGGGATGCTCCACCCATTGCGCAACCGCGCCGTCGGGCCGCGACGCCATGACCAGCCGGACGATGAAGTCCTTCAGCGCGGGCGCCAGATGCACCCGTGCGACCTCATCCTTCGCGACCAGAAGGGCGTCGGCCGAGAGCGGAAGGGCGACGAAGGCAGGGACTTCCATCCGCTCGGCAGAGACGAGATCAAGGATGGCGCGCTCCTGCTCCGCCCGCGGAAGGCCAAGCGAGAGATGGAGCAGGAACCGGTCCATCTGTGCTTCGGGAAGGGGAAAGGTTCCCTCGTGCTCGATCGGGTTCTGTGTGGCGACGACCATGAAAGGCTCGGGCAGAGGGCGGCTGACGCCGGCGCTCGTCACCTGGCCTTCGGCCATCGCCTCGAGCAGTGCCGACTGCACCTTGGGCGGGGCACGGTTGATCTCGTCGACCAGCACCAGCGCGTGGAACAGGGGGCCGGGCACGAAATCGAAGCTGCCGCTCTCGGCGCGGAACACCTGCGTCCCCGTGAGGTCCGAGGGCAGCAGGTCCGGCGTGCACTGGATGCGCGCATGGCTGCCGGGAAGGTGAGCGGCGAGCCGCTTGACCGCGCGCGTCTTGGCAATGCCCGGAGGCCCCTCGATCAGCACATGGCCGCCGGCGAGAAGGGCGATCAGCAGCCGTTCCACCAGCTCTTCATGGCCTATCAGCCCGGCGGCGACGGCGGCGCCGAGCTGCGCAACCGGATGGCTCATCTCGTTCATGCGGAGGGCTTTCCGTGCCAGGGACTTCCAGGCGAGCATGGGATAGCCCGGCGTGGCCCGCCAGAGAGGGTTTCCCTCCCCATCCGGGAAGATCGCCCGGGTCACAGGGGCAGGCGGGCGACGGCGCGCATGCCATCCTCGGCCGGGACCAGCACAAAGCTGCCGCCGAGCGCGTCGACCCGTTCGCGGATGCCGAGCAGGCCGTAGCCGCTGTTGATCGCGCCGTCATGGCGGGGAGAGCCGTCATCGGCGGCGGTCAGCGTCAGGGCGTCGCCGACCTCGATGTGCAGGGCGATGTGGGTCGGGGTGCCGTGCCGGACAGCATTCGTCACGCATTCCTGCGCGATGCGGTAGAGGCTGAGCGCGAGGTCGTCCGGCACCGCTTCGACGGGGCCGGCGAGCTTCAGCTCGAAACGTACCGCGGGCATGCGCGCGCGCCAGTCGGCAACCATGCGCTCCAATGCCGGGCGCAGGCCCAGATCGTCGAGGTCCGGCGGTCGCAGCCGGGCCAGCTCGGCCCTGAGGCTGTCCATCATCTGGCCGGAAATCTCGGCAATGCGAGCCCCGTCCTGCGCCGTGCTTTCGCCCGATTGGGCAATCACCGCCGCCATGGCGCGGGTTGCCGTGAGGCACTGGCCAAACTCGTCGTGCAGCTCGCGCGCCAGCGCCCGCCGCTCATTCTCCTGCACCGAGAAGAGCCGCCGCGTCAGCTCGGCACGCGCCGCCTGCGCCTCCTGCAGCACAGCCGCCGTTTCGTTCAAGGCGCGACTCAGCCGGTCGAATTCCGCCACCCGCAGATGCGGCAGGCGGGCACTGAAGTCGCCGCGCTGCAGCCGCTCGATGCCGCGCAACAACAGGCCGAACGGCGCCAGCAGGCGGATCATGAGCAGGCCGGTCAGCACCGCGCCGCCTATGGCCATCCCGACGGCCACCCGCATCAGGTCGCCCGTGCGGGCCCAGGCACGGGTGACGATGACGCCGGGATCGGCAATGGCAGTCACATAGGCGTCCGAGACGTAGCGGGTGCGCACCGGCACGGCGACCGGCACGGGCACCAGGCCGACGCGATCCGCCAGCCAGACGAACCAGGCTGGCGGCGTGGCTGCCGCCAGATACGGTCCGCAGCGTCGCTGTATCGGCTGGTCGCGGGGCCCCAGTTCGACGCAGATGCCCGGGGCGATCAAGCTCCAGGCCGGAAACTGCTGCCAGTCGCGGAAAACCGGCGTCGGTGCCACGCCGCCGAAGGCCAGCCCTTCGAAGCTGGGCCGGGCGGCGATGGCGTCGGAAACGAGGCTGGCCGTCGTCTGTGCGTCGCGACGCGCGGCGCTCGCCGTGTCCCACAACACCCACCCCGCGGCGACGAGGACGGTGAGCAGCCCCGCGGCCAGCACCCGCATGACGAGCTGCGGGAGAAGGCCGCGCATCACAGCACGGGTACAAGGCCGGCGCGCTGCGCCTTGAGCACCAGATCGGCATCGCCCGACGCGCCGAGCTTGGCACGAATGTGCGACAGGTTGTTCTGGACCGTCTTGGACGAGAGGTTGAGGTCGCGGGCGATGGCCCGCCCATTCATGCCCCGCATCAGCATCAGAAGAATATCACGCTCACGCGGGGTGAGGCCGGCGGTCGGGTCGTCCTCGACCACCGTGCGCGCGAATTCCTGTGCCACGTCCGTGGAAAGGGCGCGCCTCCCGCCCATCACCGTCGCGATGGCGCGGACGAGTTCGTCCGGCGGGCTGGACTTCGAGACGAAGCCGCGCGCGCCGGCAGCCATGGCCTTCTGAGCGAAGACGGCCCCCTGATGCATCGAAACGATGATGATCCGCGCCTGGGGGTCGTCGGCGAGAATCGACTCCACCGCTGGAAAGCCTCCCCCGCCCGGCATGGAGAGATCCATCAGCACGATGTCCGGCCGGTGCTCGGAGAAAGCGGTCCGCGCCGCATCGCCATCGCCGGCCTCGGTCACCACCGATAGCCCCGGCTGGCGTCCGAGCAGGCGGCGATAGCCCTCGCGCACAATCGGATGATCGTCGACCAAGAGAATTCGGATGAGGCCCATGGGCGAACGATAGCGCGGGCGGCCCGGCCGACCAATAGCCGCGCCGCCTGCCGCGTACCCGAGTGGCCCCTTGCCCGCGCCGTGGACAATACGCCATTGCCGCAGCAGGAACCGCCGACGGCCAGACCGGCACGCCGGTCGGCCCCGGGCGACGTTACACTCCCGAGGCCTACGTCCTTCCGATCAAACACGATGTCCGCCGGGCGCTGTTGCCGGAATGGCCCGAACCGCCGCAGGTGAACCCGTTCCGAACCTCGGCCGGCGCGCGGGGCAGCACGGCACGGCCTCTGCGGTGGTCGGGAAATCGACGCTCCTCGGAAGCAGGGGCTGAACCGGTCCCTCGATCATGCCCGGCGACCTGCTCCGGCGAGCCCCCCGGTGCAGAGCCCACGGCCCCACCGCGACGACGATCGCCAGCGCCCACAAAATGAGCGAGATAGGGCTCTGGAACAGGATGCTGGGTTCGCCGCCACCAATTGCCAGCGCGTTGCGCAGGTTCACCGCCATCACCTTGCCGAGCACGAAGCCGAGGATGATCGGCTTCGGACTGGCGAACTTCTTCGGCACGCCGGCGGCTGGCACGCTGATCGAGCGTAGCCTGAAAGCGGCTCTGCTCGGCACCCCGCTGCTGATGGCAGCGCTGGGTCTCGCCCTCGTCACTCTTCAGGCGGATCCAGCGGTGCATACCCTGCTGTTCGCCCTCTGGGGTTTTGCCTTCGGCGGCGTTCCGGTCGCATGGTCAAGCTGGCGCACCCGCGCGGTGCCGGACCAGACCGAGACCGCCGGCGGCCTGTTCGGCGCGTCCGTCCCGTTGGCGATCTCGGTAGGAGCGGCCGGTGGCGGTGCGATCCTCGCGGTCGATGGGGTGACCGGCACCTTTGCCGCCGCCTGCCTGCTTCTGGTGGTCGCCGCGCTGATCGTCCTGCTCGGCGTGCGCACGCTGCCGGGCGAGGTCGCGCAGCCGCGCTGCACTAGATGCATGATGCGGTCGCCGAAGGGCGCGCCCGAGGCAGCCCGGCTTCGCCCGAGGCAGCCGGGAGTTCGGGATGGTCGATCACGGCAAGCGGGTTGGCAACAGACCACCCGGTCGATCGTCATCTCCCCCGTCGAAGGCGGGCGAAACTCCAGACTTGCCGACACCGCCTGCCGAGGGGTCGGTCCGACACGCCGGAGTCAGTTCGCAGGCTTGAACTGGGCAACGCCAAAATCCTTCTTCTCCGCGATAAAGCGGGCGGCGAGGACGAAGGCGCCCATGGTGAACTCGCGGCCGTGCTCGGCGATCATCCGCTCGGCAAGGGCGGCGATTTCCTCGAAGAACCTGTCCTTGCTTTCGGCGGTCGTGTCGGGCGACGTCATGCTGTCCTCCTGTCGATCTGTTTGAACATGTGCGCGGGCAGGTCGATCACCCCCGCCCAGCCTTTAGCCGTGTGAAAGGCGAGGTGCTCGCCGTCGGACGACCAGCCGAGGTCGCGCAGGCCGCCCGGCGCCGGGGCGCGGACGACCAGTTCGTCGCGATGGCCGAGGGCCATGACCACGATCATGCCGTTCTCATAGCCGGCAGCGACGAGCGGCAACTGGGGATTCAGCCGCGCCGCCTCGACCGCGACGAAACCGGAACGGCCGGTCTCGAGGGTCCTGGGCCGCGCGCCGCCCTCCCCCATCGTCCAGACGATGGCGCGGAAGGCGCCGCCGGTGACGAGGTGCCGGGAATCGGCGCTCCAGTCGAGCGTGCGCACCGGCGCGGGATAGTCCGGCAGCCGGAGCACGCGCCGGTCCGCCGTACCGATCAGGGCGATGCCGCCATCGAGCAAGCCCGCCGCCAGCCGGCGGCCGTCCGGCGACCAGGACAGGGCCTCGACCGGCCCGACCTCGATCTCGAACCGCTCGCCGGCCGTGTCGTGCACGTCGACGATGGACAGGCTCGCCTCGAAGCCGAGCGCCACCCTTCCGCTGTCGGGCGAGGGCGCGACCACCCGCGCGATGCCCTCATAGCGCGCCATTACCCGCGCCGTGTCGCCATCGGGATCGTGGCGCGCGACGCTGCCGCCCGCCGCGACCCAGGCGGTGCCGTCGCCCGCAGCGGAGGGCGCTATGGCGTCGACCCCCGTGCTGCCGCGTTCGACCACCACCCGCGGCGCGCCATCGGCCGCGACGCGCACCAGCCGTCCGTTGGCATCGCCAACCAGGAAACCTGACGGACCGAAGGCCGCCAGACGCAACGGCCCCTCGCCCACCGAGAGCCTTGTCGGCGCCGCCACCGGGCGGGCGCGCGGGGAGATCGTGGAGCGGCCGTTCTCGATCGACATGCGCCAGCGCGTTCCAGCCGCTTCAGGATCGTCCATCGAGACGAGGGCGAGCGTGCCGTCCGCCAGCGCGAAGGCAAGGCTGGCGCCATCCCGGGCGAAAGCGCCGGCGTGCACCTCCACCTCCAGACCCCATTGCCGCGCCAGCAGTGCGAAGAGTGGCGATGCCTCGGCTTCCGTCGTGCTCATTGCTTGTGCTCCCTTGGCGATGCCCGGCCAACCGGCTCAGCTTGCGCTGATCCGGCGGTCCACGGCGTCGAGCCGCCTATGCCATTCCATGAGTTCGCTATCGTCCTCGGCGAGCCGAGCTTCGGCCGTGTCGCGCTGCGCGCGGGCGCGTTCGAGACGGTCCGCCACGGCCGCCATATCCCCGGCCTGCGACAGGTCGCGCTCGCACAGCATCACCTCCAGTTCGAAGCCGCTGAAGATCTGCCGGTTCTGGAGCTGGCGCGCATTCAGGCGAGCGATCTCCTGCACGATCTCCAGGCGCTCTCCGAGCAGGGAGCGCAGTTGTTGCGAGTCCGTCACCACGCCCCCTCCGCCCGATGCCGACCGGCTGGACATGGCACCCTGTCGGACCGGATAATGCCGCCCCGCTTATCCATGATGATGGCCGCCATGTTCGACATCGTCGGCAAGCCACTCTTCGCCGCACTCGCCACCTGCGCCGACCACCAGCTCGGCAGCGGCCATGCCTGCACGAAGGCGCTGCGGCAAGCGGCCGCGAGCGGTGCGCGTGAGGACGTCGCCATCGCCGAGGACGCGCTGAGGGCACTGCCGGACGAGGCGCGCGAGGCGCTGATGGCCGCCGGGCACAGGGTCCTGCGGGAGAACCCGGCCAGCCTGTTGGGGGTGCTCGACGCCATGGGGCCGCGCGGCAAGCTGCATTGAACCCCTGCGATCCTAGCCATCGGCGCCTCCTGCGGCGTCCGGCCGATGGGCGTCGACTTCGGCGAGGATGTCGTTCAGGCCGCCGAGGCCGGACATGAAATGCAGCTCGGCGCTCTCGATATAGCCGCGCAGGCTGTCCCAGACATCGGCCCGCAGCAGATGGGTGGCGTCCCCGCCGAACCGCTCGAACGCCTTGAGATCCATCTGGTGCGACAGGGCCATCCCGTTCACCACGAAGTCGGTGAGCTCGCGGCCATGCGTCTCGATGAACAGCCGTAGCAGCGGATGATCGCCATAGCGCACGCCATTGGATTCCAGCGAACGCTCGATGAAGCCCAGGAAGTGACGCGAGAGCAGGTCGAGGCTCTCCCCGCGGATGCGCAGCGTGAAGACCACGTCCCGCTCCGCCTTGTCGAGAATGGTCGAGGCAAGCTCCGTCGAGCGGGGCACGCCGCCGGGGCTATAGGGTCGTTTTGTCATCTGATCCGCCCCCCTCGGTTCCATCCGCCTTCCACAGCCACGGCTAGTGCCTCGCCCGGTATTGCTGGAGCTTGCGATAGAGCGTGCTGCGCGAGATACCCAGCCGATCGGCGGCGACCGAGGTGTTGCCACCCGAGGCGGCGAGCGTGCGCTCGATCAGCCGTCGCTCGGCATCGTCGATCCGTGCGACCTCGTCGTCGCCATCGCCCGTTCCCGCCGGACCGCCCCCCGGATCATGCAGACGCACGGCGTCTTCGACGAAATCTTCCGGCAGATCGTGAAGCTCCACGGTACGGTCGACCGCCATCAGCGACATCGACTCGACCAGGTTGCGGAGTTCCCGGACATTGCCCGGCCACTCATAGCGCTCCAGCAGATCGAGCACCGCCGACCGAAAGCGCAGCGGCTCGGTCCCGTGGGCGTCAGCGATCTGCCGGTTGAAATGGTGGATCAGCAGGCCGATGTCGCCATGGCGGTTGCGCAACGGGGGAATGGTGATCTTCACGGCGCCGATGCGAAAATAGAGATCCTTGCGGAAACGTCCCTCCGCCGCCTCTGCCTTGAGGTTGCGGTTGGTCGAGGCGACGAGCCGCACATTGATCGGCCGCGGCCGGCCCTCGCCAAGACGGTACACCGCGCTCTCCTCGAGAATGCGCAACAGATAGGGCTGGAGATCGAGCGGCATCTCGCCGATCTCGTCGAGGCTGAGGACCCCGCCATCGGCGATCTCGAAACGGCCGGCCCGTCCCTCGCGGGTGGCGCCGGTGAAGGCGCCCGGGGCGTGACCGAACAGTTCACCGCCCAGCAATTCCCTGGACACCGCACCGCAGTTGAAGGTGACGAAAGGCTCCTTGCCGGTGTGAAGCCCGGCCGCGTGGATGAGCTTGGCGAACAGCTCCTTGCCCACGCCGGTTTCGCCCTCCAGCAGGATCGTGCTTCGCCCCTGCGCCGCCCGCTCGGCCCGCTCGACCGCCTCGAGCAGCACGGCGCTCTCGCCGATGATGGCCTTCCGCGCCGCCGTCCGTGCGAGCCGCGCCGCACCCGCGCTCGCCCGAACCGCCGGCGCCGGGTGACCGGCCGGCCCCAGCAGCAGGACGGCGCCCGAGAAGGTGCCGTCCTGCACCAGGGGCTCCATGCGCCGGGTATCTATGCCCGGAACGTCCGCGATATTGTCGGGCCAGGTGCCGCCCTTGAAGTCCACCAGCTGCTCGCCGAGCCGCAGCTCGCCGCCGGGATTGATCTGTCTCCAGCGTGCCGCGGCCATGTCACTGTGGTGGACCACCCGGCCGTGGCGGTCGAGGATGACATAGCCATCGCCGCGCCCGGCCCCTTGCAGCCGCGACAGGCAGAGTTCGAGCAGGTGCATGCGCTCGATCCGCAGCTGGTCGGCGAGGGCGAGCTCGATATGGCTCGCCGCCATGACGCCCAGCGCGATGTTGTGGCGCCGGAAGATGTCCTGCGGACCCGAGAAATCGACGACGCCGATCACGCTGCCGTCGAGCGGGTTGCGGATCGGGGCGCCGATGCAGGTCCAGGACTTCACGCCTTCGCAGAAATGCTCGGCCGCGCGCACATAGACCGGCTTGCCGGTCACCAGCGCAGTGCCGATGCCGTTGGTGCCGGTGACGGTCTCGCCCCAGTTGGCGCCGATCTCCAGACGTATGTCGTGGGCGGCGTCGACGATATGGGGATCGCCAGCGGTGTCGATGATGACGCCGCGGTTGTCGGTGACGACCACCATGGTCGCAGTCTCGCCGAGTATGTCGGCGAGACGTTCGAAGGTCTTCCCCGCCGCCTGCAGCAGGCCGCCGTGGTGGCGCCGCAGCCCGTCCACCTCGTCGGGAGAGACGATGAAATCGCTGCCGCGCCCACGCGGGTCGACGCCCGATACGGCGCTGCGCTGCCAGGACCGTTCGATGACACCGCGGACCAGCCCGCCGGGCGCGACCGCCCGCCCCCTGTCGAGAAAACTTTCCCAGGCCTTCATCGTCGCCGAGGCGTCGTAGGCGGCTCCGTCGGCGGCGTAGTCGGCCGCCTCCTCCCCCTCTTTCGGACGGGAGAGAAGGGCGGGCGAACGGCGCTCAAGCGGCGGCTTGCTCATAGGCGCTTCCGTCTGCATCCCGATGCCCCGTAACCGCGCCCAGAGTGATATGCGCGCGCGAAAGACCGCGAAGCGTACCCGCGGGGGTCACTCAGGCGGTCCGTGGCTCGGCGAAACCGAGGCGATGTGCCAGTTCCTGCTTGAACGGCTCGTCGCCCTCGCTCGCGTCGAGCACACACCCATCAAGATCGGCCAGCGCCTCCAGCACCTCGTCCGCCGCCGGATCGAAGAAGCCGTTGGCGCGGGTGGCGAGGCAGAAAACCCGCCCGTGCGGCCGGTACCGGATCTCGCCAAGGAACAGCACCTGCCGGTTGGTGTCCCCATCGACCACGACGACGCGATTGTTCAGGCTGATGCGTATGTAGGGCTGCATCGCCTCGCGGCGTGCAGTCGGGACATAGCCCACAAAGCTCTTTCGATCGTATTCGGCCACGGAGGTTTTGGCAGCGCGCGCCTGCTTTATGTCCTGCCAGCGGCCGCCGGAAATCTGATTGGCGAGACGATCAATCGTCCCCCAGTTCTTTTCGATCATCTGCTTGGCGGCGACGTCCTCATTCCGAGGTCCGTCGTTCTTGGTGAAGACATACACCAAAGCACCCTCCCCTTTATTTTTATACGACATTCAAATCCCGATTTTTGGCGTCTGGGATCTGCTTCGTTTCGTTTGCGCCATTTTAGCACGCTTCCAATCGAGCGTCACTTGACTACCCCCGGAGGGCGGGCGCCGACCGGGGGACCCAGGGTCACGCCGGCACGGGCGCGTGCCGCGTCACACCCATTCGGAACAGGGCGCCGGCAAGCACCGCGCCCAGGCAGGGCGCGACGAAGTAGAGCCACACCTGCGACATGGCCGCGGGCCCGGCGAACAAGGCCGGCCCGAAGGAACGCGCCGGATTCACCGAGGCGCCCGACACCGCGATGCCGGCGAGATGGATGGCGACCAGAGTGAGGCCGATGACCAGACCCGCATAGATGGCGGAAGCGCCCTGCTGGGTCGCGCCGAGGATCACGGTGAGGAACAGGAAGGTCGCGGTCGCCTCGAAGAGAAAGGCCGACAGCATGCCGTATTTGGTCCAGCCATTCTGCGCGAATCCGTTGGCGGCGGCGTCGAAGCCACCGACACGGCCCGAGGCAATGACATAGAGCACCGCTGCCGCCGCTATGCCGCCAAGGAACTGGGCGACGACATAACCCAGGAAGTCGCTCATCGGCAGCCGGCCCGCCACCACCGCGCCAAGGCTGACGGCGGGATTGAGATGGGCGCCGGAGATCGGCCCGACCGCATAGGCCATGGCCACGACGGACAAGCCGAACGCAAAGGCGACACCGAGCAGCCCGACCTCCTCGCGCATGAAGATGACCGTGGCGCAACCGAAGAACACCAGTGTGAAGGTGCCGATGAATTCGGCGATATACTTCCGCATAGTCGTTTCCTTTGATGGCGATGGTGTCGGCCCTCGCCAGAACGGGGCCGGCTTGATGTCGGTACTCCGGGTTCCCGGGCGCACCGGGAAGGCGCCCCGCCGGTCGGGCGGGGACCGCCGGCGGGAGGCCATGATCATGCGCGGCCGAGCCTTTCGGCGCCGCCGCCGAGAGCAGGGCCGGCCGTCGGGTCGACATAGTCGGTGATGTCGGCGACCAGCGTGTTGGTGGTCAGCACCAGCGTGGCGACCGAGGCGGCGTTGCGCAGCGCGGTGTAGGTGACACGGACAGGATCGACGATGCCGGCCGCGATCATGTCCGCCATCTCGCCGGTCGCCGCATCGAAACCGACGCCCTCCGACGCCGCCATCAGCTTGGCGACGATCGTCTCGGGATCGTAGCCGGCGTTGCGGGCAATGAACGCCGCCGGGCGGGCCAGGGTCTCGCGAACCAGCCGGATACCTTCGCCGACATCGCCATTGAGATTGCCGAGCCGGGCCGCGACGACGGGCGCGCATTGCAGCAGCGCCGTGCCGCCGCCCGCGACGATACCCTCCTCCGCCGCCGCGCGGGTCGCGCTCAGCGCATCGTCGATGAGCTGGATGGTGCGCTTCTGCTCCACCGGCGTCACGCCGCCGGCATAGATCACCGCCGTGCCGCCGGAGAGCTTGGCAAGGCGCTCCTTCAGCTTGTCCTGCTCGATATTGGGCGGGGCAAGCTCGTGCTGACGGGCTACCTGCGCCCGGCGGGCTGCGACCTGCTCGGCATTGCCTCCCCCGCGCACGATAACGGTTTCACGGGCGCTGGCGCGGACCTGGCGGGCGGTGCCGAGTTCGTCCAGCCCGACCTCCTCCAGCCGGCCGCCGAGATCGCGGGCGATGACCCTGCCGCCGGTGATGATGGCGAGATCGTCCATCATCGCCTTGCGCCAGTGGCCGTAATCCGGCGGATTGACCACCAGCACCTTGCCGCGGTTGCCGTCGCCCAGCAGGGTGACGACCACATCCGGCGCGATTTCCTCGGCGATGATGACGAGCGTACGCCCGGTCTCCGCCACCGCCTTGCGGATGCCGGCGATTTCCTGCGGCGTGCGGATCTTCAGATCGGTCAGAAGGATGTAGGGCTCATCGAGCACCACCTCCATCTTCTCCACATCGGTCACCATGTGATGGGAGATGTAGCCGCGGTCGAACGACATCCCCTCCACGACATCGAGCGTGGTCTCGATGGTGAGGCCGTAATCGGAGGAAACGATACCGTCGACGCCGACCCGGTCCAGCGCCTCCGCCACCAGACCTCCCAGATGCGGGTCGGTCGCGGCGATGGTTGCTACCGCTTCCAGCATGGAGCGTTCGGAGGCGGGACGGGCGCGGCCCTTCAGCGTCTCGACCACAAGGTCGACGGCGGTATCGATGCCCCGGCACAGGTCCACGGGTTTGACGCCCCGCTCCAGTGCCGCGACCCCGTTCTGGATGAGGCCGTTGGCCAGCACCATGGCGGTGGTCGTGCCGTCGCCGGCGACTTCGTTCGTCTGCATCGAGACCTCGCGCACCACCTGCGCGCCCATATTCTCGAAGCGGTCGGGCAGTTCGATCTCCGAAGCGATCGTCACGCCGTCACGCGAGACGATGGGCGTGCCGATCGGCCTGTCGACCATGGCGTTCATGCCTTTGGGGCCGAGCGTCGCCTCGACCGCCGCCGCCAGCTTGCCAACGCCGCGGGCGAGCGCGCGGCGCGCCTCGCCGTCATGCAGGATCATCTTTGCCATGGCTGTTTCCTCGTCATCTTGTTTGCTTGTTCAGGTCGGATCGGAACGAGGCGTCACCGCCTCGTTCACATGGCCAGCGATGCGCCGGCGTCCCTGGCGGCCGGCGCCGGGGCGGTCTGGAGGGCGCAGCTGCCGCAGCCTCCCGCGGACGCACCATGGCCACCGCAAGCCGGACGGGACGAAGCCATCGCCTCGCGCGGCCCCTCGTCGTAGCGCGCGTCGAGAAGCCCACGGCACAGCGCGCCATTGGCCTCCATGTTGATGCGGACGGCGCGCAGGGCGCGCAGATGCAGCGGCAGGCCGGCGGCCGGAATCGCTTCGCCCTCCAGCGTGACGAAGGCAAGGTCGGACGGCCCGGTGGCGAGACCGCGCGCCAGCAGGATCTCGCAATAGCGCGGCTTCTGGCGCAGGCCTTCCGGGTCGGTGATCACGGCGCGATCCAGCGTCGCGAGATCCGCCGTGACGATGGCGGCATCCGACCAGCCGGCGCGCCGCAGGCCGAGAATGACCGCTTCCTGCCGCCGCTGGAACGCCTTGCGCAGAAAGGTCTCGCGCAGACCCTCCAGCGTGGCGCCCACCTCGAACGCGCGGAACGCCTCGGCGAAGGAGAGGCCGAGATGGGCGCCGCGATTGACCTCTTCGGCGAACATGTGGTCCCTGAGCTGGGGATGAACCTCCCGCGCCCACGGCAATGCCCGCACCGCCTGGCCGATATCGTCCGCCATCAGGAAGGCGAAGTTGGGGGAACACCAGTAGGTCGGCAGGCGGAACGCGACATCCACGCGGCCCTCGGCGCCAATGACGACGTCTTCCACGAAGCCGAGATCGACGATCGACTCGTCGAGCTCGGGGTCCATGACACCGTCGAGCTGGTTCCACACGGCGGCGATGCGCGCATCGCCGCCGACCCGCGTCACTTCCGCACCGAAGGTTCGGACAGGTATGGATTTCGAGAGGATCTCCTCGTCGAAGTTGAGCAGATCGACCTCGATGTCCGAATAGACCAGTGTGCGGCACAGCAGGACGTGGTTCTGGTCCCTCTCCATCTCGTTCAGCGCGAAGGTGGAGTAGGGCTTCAGCTCGACCTCACCTTCGTTCAGCACGCATTTGCAGGCCGCGCACCGCCCCTCCTTGCAGCCATGCGGCAAGGCGATGCCCTGCCGGAAGGCCGCGTCGAGGACAGTCTCGCCCTCCTCCACCTCAAATTCGACGCCGACCGGATTCAAGCGGACGGTATAGACGTCGCCCATCGTGCGACCTCCCCGTTAGGTTCTGGAGCATCGGGACGAGCGGGACCGGCGAGGCCGGTCCCGCCCGATGTTCAGTTGCAGGGGTTGATGGTGAAGCCGGCGCGGTAGTCGGCGAGATGCTTCTCCCGCTGCTCCGGGTTCATCTCGCGCAGGGTGATGAGCGGGCTCTTGATGATGTTCCCGCGCACATCGTCGAGCGTCCACATCTCCTTCTCCTCGAAGCGCAGATGCGGCTGCGGCACCAGCGTCTTGCCGTCGGTGCGCACGAAGCCGAGATCCTGGATGGCGTCGGCCAGGTCCCAGTCGTGGTAGCAGCTCTCCCACTCGCGGCGGCCGCTGAAGCGGCCCATCGCCGGGGTGGGACGGCCCTGATATTCGCCGGCGAAGGCTTCCACCGCCGTCCAGCGGTCGAGCTCATGGGCGAAGGTGTGCAGCTTGCCGTCGATGGTGTCGGTGACGATGTCCTCGCGCACCACGCACGGCACCATCGAGCTCCAGCACCGGTGCGGGTAGACATAGCCCGTGTCGGTATTGAACAGCATGTTGGTCTGGCCGCGGTGCGAGAGCTTGTCGTACCACTTCCAATACTCGCCGAACTGGGCGTACCAGCCGGGATACTTATGCTCGAACCACTCGAAGTCCTTGTCGGTCTGCGCCTCGATGCGCCAGAAATTCACCGGCCAGCCGACCGAGAAGAACTGCGCGATCTTGTGTACATAGTGCTTCTCGGTGATGCGCTTCCACGCCGTCTGGACGTCGTCGTGGTGGATCTTGATGCCGTACTTCTCCAGCGGCAGCATGTAGGTGCGGTAGTAATCCTCGAAGATCCAGCGATGCCACATCTCCGCGTAAGACTCCTTGTTCTTGTCGCGGTTGGTGGTGCCGTATTCGATGAAGGTGCCGATGGCGGCATCGACGATGGCGTGGTTCTGCCAGAAGGCGTAGCGCATGTCGCGCTCCAGCAGGAGATGGTTCTCCGGCTCCTTCAGCATCGACATCAGCATCGAATGGCCATTGCCGACATGCCGGCTCTCGTCCGACTGCACCGAAAGGAACACGGTCGGCAGGGCGTAGTCGCCGTTGCGGGCGGCTTCCGAGGGCATGGCGACGAACAGCGTGTTGGTGAACGCCGTCTCGGCCACCACGGTCAGATAGACATTCGCCGAGGTGATGGCGTCGCCGGTGATGAAGCCTTCACCGAACTGGCGGCCGATGGTGGTGGCGTAGCACTTGCCGAACGCCTCCTCGGTGATATCGAACCCGGCCGGGTCGATGTAGTTCTCCATGTACCACTTCTTCAGATTCATCTGGATCGTCGAGTGCCGGAACTCGTCGACCATCTGCATGGTGAAGCCGGTACGCAGGTCCTCGCCGGGCGCCAGCCGGCCGACCATGGCCATGGAGCGCGCCGCCGAGATTTCCGGGAACGGGATGATCGCCAGGAACAGCTTCATCCATTCCACCCAGCGCGGCTCCACATTGCGGAACATGTCGCCGCGCAGCGCCGCGTCGAGCGCGCCATAGACCCGGTTGTCCTTTTCTTCCTGCATGGGGAAGTAGGAACGAAGCACCTGCTTCATCGGGTCCTTGGGCGCCTTGGTGATCTTGTAGTCGGTCGGGAAGGTCATCGCCTCCTGCACATAGGAGGGGTTCCATCCGAGATCGGCGATCTTCTTCGCGGCCTCGGCGACGGAGATGCCCTTCTGCGCCGTGATCTTGTTGAGGGTCAGTGTACTTGTCATTTTTGCCATCCTCTCCTGGAGCGGAGTCCTCGGTCAATTTCCTCCCGTCAGACGTGGCACAGCGCTTTGCGCGGCCCGGCCGGCCGGGTTTCAGACATGAGCGGGCCTTCGCCTGTCGCGCATGCGGCGGGCGTCGAAGGCCTGGGCAAAGGTGCAAGGCACCGGGTTCGGCTGTTGGCGTAACGGGTTCGGGACGGCGATCCTGACCTGACCGCCCCATGACCCGCCGAAGCGGCTCATCGCCGTCTCGGCAGCCTCCCCGGACTTCTCCCCTTCGTTCTTGTCGCGGCCTGCCCCGTGGGGCATGTCAGCATTGTTCTAATGGTAATGTAGCAAGTGCCGTGCCAATTCGTCGCAACAGCTATTTCAACGACTTGTCGACGGCCAGTCACGTCGCGATTAACGGAACTGAACTATTTTGCGAATCGCGTATCGGAAAGTGTTTCATTTTGCGAAAATGCTGCGTCGCGGAATAGTCGGTAATTCTTACTTACCTAAGCGACACGAATGCTGCAGCGCACATCATATAACTTCTGGAATACCAGACGCCGACGGTCCCCTGTCAGGGCACGAGCACGGCGCGGCCGTGGATCTTGCCCGCGTTGAGGTCGTGCAGCGCCCGGTTCGCATCCGCGAGCCTGTATTCCGCGGTCGCGAGTTCGACGAGGCCGCGATCGGCCAGCGCCATCAGCTCGGTAAGTTCCGCCCAGGTGCCGACCAGATTGCCGATGATGTTGCGCTCGGAGATGATCAGGTCGACGGTGGGGATCTTGATGTCCTCGCCATAGCCGACGATGTAGTAACTGCCCATCGGGCGCGTCATGGCGAGCCCCTTGGCCGTGGTGCCCTTCTCGCCGACGAAGTCTATGACGGCCTCGGCGCCGACGCCGCCCGTCAGGGCCAGCACGGCCTCGACCTCGTTGCCATCGGCCTTCACCGTCTGGTCGGCGCCGCTCTTGCTCGCCAGCGCCAGCGAAGCGTCCGATTTGTCGACGACGATCACGTCGGCCGCGCACATGGCCTTCAGGCACTGAATGCCGATATGGCCAAGACCGCCAGCACCGATGACGACGCAGCTCTCGCCGGGCAGCAGGTGCCGCGTGGCCTTCTTCACCGCGCGATAGGCGGTGAGGCCGGCATCGGCGTAGGGCGCCACGTCCTTCGGCGCCAGCGAGCGCGGCAGCGGCACGATGTTGCGTTCCGAGGTGCAGATGAACTCGGCATAGCCGCCATCGCAGTCGAGACCGGGAAACGTGCCGGGTCCGTGCATGTCGAAGCCGCGGCGGCAGGCGAGACAGGTGCCCCCGGTGATCTTGGGGTGCACGATCACCGGATCGCCCTTCTTCAGGCCCTCGACCTCCTTGCCGACCTCCTCGATCCAGCCGGCATTCTCATGTCCCATGATGAGCGGCAGCAGCTGGTCGCCATTGGGGTCCATATGCGGCTTCCACACCCCCTCGATGATGTGGAGGTCGGTGCGGCACACCCCGGCGCCGCCGATGCGCACGATGACGTCGGTGGATTTCACGATCTTCGGATCGGGCACGTTCTCCTCCGCGACCCAGAGGTCGGCGGAGAGACTCGTGTCGTAGGTTTTCAGCACCTGCGCCTTCATGGCGTCCTCCCTTTTTTCAGCACCGGCCCCGGCGCCGTCGGAGACTCCATCGCAGCAAGCGTGCCACGCGCTATTCCTTCATCTCGCCAACGTCTTACTGCAGTTGCGAACGGTTTTACGCGTGCACGGCCTGAACATGGTACGTCAAATACTGTCCAGTTTCTGGATATTGCTTTCCACGCGCTTTACGTCGACCCTGCGGCAAAACGACAAGAACACACGGAGGATGTGCCCATGCGGTCGCTCTCTCACCCGCCCTCCACGGTCGCGCGCGCCGCGCTGGAAGCGGGGGAGCGCGTGCCCGCCGGTGCGCTCTCGCCCGAGGTGGCGCGGAGCTGGGAACGTTGCCTCGCCGGCGGGCTGGACCCCACGCGGCGGCCCGATGAGGCCGTCATTCCTTTCGCCGAGGTCCGCGTGCGGCGTGAGGAGCAGGCGCTGCTGCGTCGGCTGGCGCTGGCGCAGATGCAGCTTCTGCATCAACAGATAGCCGGCTCGAATTTCATGATCGCCTTCGCCGATGCCGGCGGTGTCCTGCTCGATACGCTGAGCGACCCGCATTTCGCCGAGAGCGAGGCGGGGCGCTCCATCGTGCCGGGCAGCGTGTGGCTGGAAGGTGGGCGCGGCACCAATGCGCTCGGCCTCGCCCTCGTGGAGCGGGGCCCGGTCGCGGTCTATGGGCGGGAACACTTCTTCGCCTGCCACGGTCATCTCAGCTGCATGGCGGTGCCGGTCTTCGATCCGGAGGATCGGTTGGTCGGGCTGCTCGACGCGTCGAGCTCCAACGAGGCGCGCCAGCAACATACCCACGCGCTGGTGCGCATGGCGGCGGCGGCGGTCGAGAACGGGCTGATCGCCAATGGCCGGTCGGATGTGCTGCTGCTGGCCCTGCATCCGCGCGCGGAATATCTCGACACCCTGTCGGCCGGCCTGGTCGCGCTGTCGCCGGAGGGCGAGGTGGTCTCGATCAACCGCGCGGCGCGCGCGCTGCTCGCCGGGCTGGATGCCGGTGCCGGGCAGACCTTCGACGCCCTGTTCGAGCCTGGCTTTGGCAGCGTTGTGGACGAATTGCGCGGCCATGGCATCGCCCGTGTCCGCGACCGCGCCGGCAGCATGCTCTACATCGCGTGCCGGCGCTTTGCCGCGCCGCCGGTCATGTCCAGCCCCGCGCCCGCGGTGCGCCGCCTGCCGGCCCCGACCGCGACACCTTCCGCCGATTTCGTCTGTGAGGACCCGCTGCTGTGGCGGCGGATGCGTGGCCTATCGGCGGCCGCCGGCGATCGCCTCGCCATCCATATCCATGGCGAGACCGGCACCGGCAAGGAACTGATGGCCCGCCACGTCCACGCGCTCAGTGGCCGTGGCGGCGAGTTCGTCGCCATCAATTGCGGCGGCGTGCCGGAATCGCTGTTCATCGCCGAGCTGTTCGGCCATGACCGGGGCGCCTTCACCAATGCACGCAGCGAAGGCGCGCCGGGTCTCCTCCGCCTGGCCGACGGGGGAACGCTGTTTCTCGACGAGGTCGGCGACATTCCGCTCACCGCGCAAACGGCGCTGCTGCGGTTCCTCGACACCATGGAGGTGCGCCCGCTCGGCGGCGCGAAAACCGCGAAGCTCGATGTGCAGATCGTGTCCGCCACCAATCGCGACCTCGCCGCCGCCGTCGCCGCGCGGCAGTTCCGCGCCGATCTGTATTACCGGCTGAACGGGCTCTCGATCGAGATCCCGCCCCTGCGCGAGCGCAGCGATTTCAGCGCCATCGTCCGTCATCTGCTGGCCCGGCATGCGCCGGGTGCCTCCATAAGCGACGTCGTTCTGGAGCGCCTGCGACGGCGGCCATGGCCGGGCAACATTCGCGAACTGCAGTCCTGGTTGCGGCGCGCCCTGATCGAGGCGGATGCCGGAGGCATCACCGAGCCGTCGTGCGAGGACGCCGCGTGCGAGGTGGCGCAGACCTGCGCGCAGTGTGCCGGCAGTCCACTGGACAGTTCCAGATGCCGTCGCATTCGGGAGACCTACGCGCAGAGCGGCGGCAACATCCAGGCGACGGCCCGCCGACTCGGGATATCCCGGACGACCGTCTACAAGCACATCGGCGACTGACACCCACCCCGGCTCCCACCCCGGCGGCCGCCCCGACGGCCGCCGCCGTCCCTGCGCCTGTGCGGCGGTGGCCACGACGTCTATCCGGTTTTCAGCTCGCTCAGGCGGTTGGCTTTGCCGTCTCCGGCGTACGGGGTACGGGGTACGGTATCGCGTGAGGCAAGCCGGTGCCGGACGGGCAGAATGCACATGATCGGCACGCGCCTCGGTGATTGGCGGGCGAGGCCCTGATCGTTCCAGTGTCGCTTGCCGGGATCTCCGCCCGTCATGGACAGGCCGCGCCACCCCCCGGTCGCCAAGGCTCAGATCTGATACATGAAATCATTGTCGGGATGCTCGGCGAAGACGATCATGTCCTTGAGCGACATGCGGTCGAGAATGTCGGACATGGCGTCGCGCACCTTGGTCATGGTGATGCGGACCGAACAGCCCTCGACATCGCGGCAGTCGGCGCAGGGCACATAGGCGCTCTTGCTGGCGCAGTTGATCGGCGCCAGCGGCCCGTCCAGCACGCGGATGATGTGGCCGACCCGGATCTCGCCGAGAGGCTTTGCCAGGGCATAGCCGCCACCGGGGCCCTTGCGGGTGCGCACCATGCCGGCATTGCGCAGTTCCAGCAGGATGGCATCGAGAAACTTCTTCGGAATGCCGTTGGCGACGGCGATATCCTGTCCCGCCGCGGTGGCGCCATCCGGCTGCCGCGCCAGGAACAGCATGGCCTTGAGGCCGTATTTCCCCTTGTTCGTCAGCATGTCCGTCCCCGCTCATGCACATGCGCCCCGGCGCGGCGTGAACGCGTCCGGGGCGTCGGCGAGTGGCCTTGCGTTCCTCACCAGGACGGCAGGACCGCACCCTTGAATGTGTCGAGAATGAAGGCCTTCACCTCCGGCGAGCGATACGACTCGACCAGCGTCTTCACCCACGGCTTGCCGGTGTCGCCCGCCCGCACCGCGATCAGGTTCACATAGGGACCCTTGGCCTCCTCCCTGAGGATGGGGTCCTTCACCGGATCGAGACCGGCCGAGACCGCGTAGTTGGTGTTGATCGCCGCCACATCGACATCATCCAGCGCGCGAGGCGTCTGCGCGGCTTCCAGCTCGATGAATGTCAGCTTCTTCGGGTTGGCGACGATGTCGAGCGGGGTGGGCTTGAAGCCGACGCCGTCCTTCAGCTTGATGACGCCCTTGTCCTGCAGGAGCAGCAGCGAGCGCCCGCCATTGGTCGGGTCGTTCTGGATCGCGACGATCGCCCCATCCGGCACCTGATCCCAGGCCTTCCACTTCCTGGAATAGACGCCGAGCGGAAAGTTCACCGTCAGCGCCACCGGCTCGATCCTGTAGCCGCGATCCTTCTTCTGGTTGTCGAGATAGGGCTGGTTCTGGAACGAGTTCGCTTCGACCTCCCCGGCATCCAGCGCCTGGTTCGGCACGACATAGTCGGAGAACTCGATGATCTTGATGTCGAGCCCCCGCGCCGCGGCGATGGGCTTCACCGCCTCGAGGATCTGGGCGTGCGGCCCGGGGGTGACGGCGATGCGGATCGTCTCCGCCGAGGCAGCGCCCCCGAACAGGGCGGCCAGGGCGACGGCAACCGCAAACGACGAACGCAGCAACATGCTGTTTCTCCAATGGAATGTCTGTCAGAGCCGACGCACGCGGCGGTTGACGCGGCGGGCGAGCGTTTCGCCGAGGGACTGGACGGCCTGGACGAGGATGATGAGGACGACGACGACCAGCAGCATCACCTCCGGCATGAAGCGCTGGTAGCCGTAGCGGATGCCGAGATCGCCCAGCCCGCCGCCCCCCACCGCGCCGACCATGGCGGAGTTGGAGAGCAGGCTGACAATGGCGAGGGTGACGCCCAGCACGAGACCCGGAAGCGCCTCGGGAATAAGGACTTTCCGCACGATCTGCAGCGGCGTCGCGCCCATCGCCAGCGAGGCCTCGACCAGCCCCTGGTCGACCTCGCGAATGGCCGCCTCGACGATGCGGGCGATGAAGGGCGTCGCCGCCAGCGCGAGCGGCACGATGGCCGCCGTCGTGCCGATGGAGGTGCCGGCGATGAGTCTGGTGAGGGGGATGATGGCGACGACGAGGATGATGAACGGGGTGGAGCGGGTGGCGTTCACCACCACGCCGAGCACGCGGTTCACCGCCACCGCCTCGAACAGCTCGCCCTTGCCGCTGGTGGCGAGGAAGATGCCGAGCGGCAGCCCGGCGAGCGTGCCGATCAGCGCCGCCACCGCGACCATGTAGAGCGTCTCGAGCGTCGATCCGACGATCAGGTTGAGAATGGCGGGCGAGATCCAGTCAGACATGGCCGATCACCTCCGTGGTCGCGCCGGCCGCCTCCAGCCGGGCGCGCAGCGGCCCCCCGGCCCAGGCGCCGGCGGGAACGCCGACATAGAGCAGCGCGAAAGGCAGCGCGCCGATGCTGTCGATCTGGCCGCCGAGCAGGCAGATGTCGATGCCCAGCTCGCGCGCCAGCCGGGTCACCAGCGGCTGGCCCGCCGCCGCGCCGGTGAGGGTGAGCCGCAGCACGGTCTGCGCGGCGCCCGCGGGGTCCGCGCGCAGCCGCCCCGCCAGCGCGGGCGGAACCTCCCGCCCGGGCAGGCTGCCGATGAAGGCGCGGGCGGTGGTCGTGCGGGGATGGGCGAACACCTCGCAGACCAGCCCCTCCTCGATGATCCGGCCCGCCTCGATCACGCCCACGCGGTGGCAGATCTCCTTGATGACCGTCATCTCGTGGGTGATCAGCACGATGGTGACGCCGAGCCGGGCATTCACCTCGGCCAGCAGGCGCAGGATGGAGCGGGTGGTCTCGGGGTCGAGCGCGCTGGTCGCCTCGTCGGACAGCAGCACCCGCGGGTCGGTCGCCAGCGCCCGGGCGATGCCCACGCGCTGCTTCTGCCCGCCGGAGAGCTCGATGGGATAGCGGTCCTTCTTGTCGGCGAGCCCGACGAGATCGAGCAGCCCCAGCACCTTCTCGCCGATCGCCTTCCGCGACAGGCCCGCCAGCTCCAGCGGCAGCGCCACATTGTCGAAGGCGCTGCGCGAGGAGAGCAGGTTGAAGTGCTGGAAGATCATGCCGATGCGCCGGCGCTGGTCGCGCAGCGCCGCATCCCCCAGGCGGTTGATCGCGACGCCGTCGACCACGACATCGCCGCCGGTGGGACGCTCCAGCCCGTTGATGGTGCGGATCAGCGTCGACTTGCCCGCGCCCGAGCGGCCGATCACCCCGTAGATCTCGCCCTGCGGGATGGCGATGGAGATGCTGTCCAGCGCCGCGACCGGCGCATCGCCGCCCCGCGCGGGAAAGACCCTGGAGACATCGCGCAGCACGATGGAGGCCCCGCCGCCACCGGAGGGGGCGCCCGGCGTGCCGGGCCTCTCCGCCGCCGCCGCTCCCGGCTGAAGCGCCGGAGGCGGGGCGGCGGCCGCCTCGGGGAAGAGCGGCGCATCCAGGGCCGCGGCGATGGTGTCGTGCAGCATCATTCTCTGAGCATCAATCCTGGTCGCCCGCGGCCTCAGGCGGCGCAGCGCAGCACCGGCGCGCCGCGATGGGCCGCCAGGCGCCGGCGCTCGCGGTCGAGCCTGGCGCGGACGGCACCGGCCGTCAGACCGTCGCGGCGCAGGATCAGCGCGACGATGGGATCGGCGAGGATCTCGTCCAAGGTGGGTTCATCGGCAGACGGAAGCGCCGCGGCGCCCGCATCGAAAACGGAGCTCATCTCATTCATCCCCGGGGCCGGCCGCGGCGGGACGCCGTCCGCCGGACACTGTCCTGAAAACGCGAAGGGGTGGGTCAGGGCCGTACGAGACGTCGACAACACATGGTCATGGCTCAGCTCCTCAAGCGCGTTGCCCGACCACGACGTCGCTCCGTGGCGCTTTAGCATTGGTGACGCGGCGCAAGCTGCCGGGTGTCAAATCCCGCGGCGGGCGGCAAGGGCACCCGCGCGAACGTTCTAGCCGGGCACGCACCAATTGTAAAGCAAATTAATAGACTAATGCGCCAGTGCGCCCATGCCCACGGCGCACGGCGCCTGCGCCTGCGCCTGCACATTCCATGCGCACGACGCCTGCGAAATATGCATATCTAGTATTCTATTTCTTTAATAGACTAATGCCCGCGCCATGGCTCTCCTGCTCCCCCGGCGCGCTGCGCCCCACCCTTCGAGGAGTACCCTATGACTCTGTCCAACCGCCTGCTGGGCGCTGCCCTCGGTGCTGCGCTCGCCGCCATCGGCCTTTTGCCGGCTCACGCCGCCGACACGATCAAGCTCGGCGTGATCGGCGGCGATGAAGAGGAAATCGCCGAGGTCGCCAGCAAGGTCGCCGCAAAGGATGGCCTCGTCATCCAGATCGTCGCCTTCTCCGACTATACCCTGCCGAACGAGGCGCTCTCGCGCGGCGATCTCGACGCCAACGCCTTCCAGCACAAGCCCTATCTCGATTCCCAGATCGCCGCCCGCGGCTACAGGATCGTCCCCGCCGGCTTCACCATCGTCGAGCCGATCGGCTTCTATTCGCTGAAGCTGAAGAACTTCAAGGACCTGCCGGAAGGCGCCCTGATCGGCATCCCCAACGATCCCTCCAATGGCGGGCGGGCGCTCAACCTGCTGGCGGCGAACGGGCTGATCACGCTGGCGCCCGGCAAGGGCCTGCTGCCCACCGTGCTCGACGTCACCGGCAACCCGAAGAAGGTGGTGTTCCGCGAGCTCGACGCCGCGCTGCTGCCCAAGCAGCTCCCCGATCTCGACGGCGCGGTGATCAACACCAACTACGCCCTCGGCGCCAAGCTCGACCCGCGCAAGGACGCCCTGGTGCAGGAAAGCCGCACCAACAATCCCTATGGCAACTTCATCGCCGTGCGCGCCGGAGACGAGAACAAGCCCGTCATCGTCAAGCTGGTGAAGGCCTATCAGTCGCCCGAGGTGAAGGACTTCCTCGAAACCCGATTCAAGGGCGCCGTGCTGCCCGCCTGGTGAGGCCGGATGAGCGCCCGGGGATGGAGTCGTCACCATCACCGCGGAATCAGGGCCGAGCGGGCATCCCCCGCCCGGCCTTTCGTCATGCTGAGCAGCACGAACACCATGCGAGACCGGAATGCAGCCACTGGACCGTGCCGCCACCGACCATTTCCGCGGGGTGCGCTTCGTCCTCACCGACATGGACGAAACCCTGACCTTCAACGGCCGCCTCGGTGCGGCGACCTATGACGCACTGGAACGGCTGCAACAGGCGGGCGTCACCGTCATCCCGGTAACCGCGGCGCCGGCCGGCTGGTGCGACCAGATGGCCCGCATGTGGCCGGTCGACGGGGTGATCGGCGAGAATGGCGGGCTGCATTTCCGGCGCGACGCCACAGGCCATGGCCTGGTGCGCGACTTCTGGCATGGCACCGACAGCCGCGCGGCGGTCACCGCCCAGCTCGTGCGGATTGGAGACGAGGTGCAGGCGCGGCTGCGCTTCGCCCGATTTGCCGAGGACCAGCCCTTCCGGCTGACCAGCCTTGCCTTTGCACAGCCGGACAGCGAAGAGCAACGCGCCGCGCTCGTCGCTGGCCTGAGGAAGGCCGGCGCCACCACCACGGTCAATAATCTGTGGGTGCTCGGCTGGATCGGCGCCTATGACAAGCTCGCCATGGCGCGCCGCGTGCTCGCGCAGACCCATGGGCTCGATATCGCCGCCAGCAATGAGGCGGTGCTGTATGTCGGCGATTCCACCAATGACGCGCCGATGTTCAGCTTCTTCCGCCAGAGCGTCGGGGTCAGCACGGTGACCCGATATCTCCACGAGATTCCGACGCCTCCCGCCTGGATCACCGAAGGGCCCGGCGGCAGCGGCTTCGTCGAGGCGGCGGACGCGGTGATCCGCGCCCGCGGCGGCTGACCACCGGTCAAAGCGAGCGGCCTCACCGCGCTGAAAGGATCGCAGGCCACCTCTCCCGATCAACACCGAGTATGGCAACACGGTCGGCGTGCCGGCCGTCAACCTCGCCGGCACGGTGTAGGCGGGCCAGTGGCCGCGTCAGCCGAAGACGGGCGCCTCGCACCACCCTCCGCCTTTCCGGAGCCGGGCTCCCACCCCGCGCCCTTTCCATGCCGGACGCACTCATCGTCGGCCCGCCGGATTCCGGCATGCCTCTGCCGTCGCGGGCATACCTTCCGTGCGTGTCGCCAGCTTTCTCGCCTCCTCGCCGGGCTGCCGCTACGCCGCCGAATGGTTGCGGCGAGACCTGCTGCCATGTCCGCCCAACAGCCCCAAACCTCAATATATATTATATCGATAGACAATTAGAATAATTTCCCTAGGATAGCTCGAACAGGTCGGCCACAGTCGCCGTTCCCAGGCTCCGGCTGCCGAGCCCCGTTTGTTTCCGCTGACCAGGATCTCACGGTGACCACACGCACCGACATCCATCTGAACGTCTTCGTGCCGACCACCGGCCATCACGAGGCCTCGTGGCGGCACCCCTCGACGCAACCCGAACGGCTGACCGACATCGCCTATTATCGCGAGACGGCGGCGATCGCCGAGCGCGGCGGGTTCGATTCGCTGTTCCTGGCCGACCAGCTGGCGCTGGGACGCAGCGTGAAGCATGTCGCGCAGGGCAAGCTGGAGCCCTTGACGCTGCTCTCCGCCCTCGCCGGCTCCACCGAACGCATCGGACTGATCGGCACCGCCTCCACGACCTATAACGAACCCTACAACCTCGCCCGGCAGTTCGCCTCGCTCGATCACATCAGCCAGGGTCGCGCCGGGTGGAACATCGTCACCTCGTGGTCGGCGGAAGCCGCGGGCAATTTCGGCCTCGCCCAGCGCAACGCCCATGCCGACCGCTACCGGCGCGCGACGGAATTCGTCGAGGTCGCGACCAAGCTGTGGGACAGCTGGGAAGATGATGCGCGGGTGCATGACCGTGCGCGGGGCGTCTATGCCGACACGGACCGCATCCACCCGATCGACCATGCCGGCGAGGAGTTCCGCGTGCGCGGGCCGCTCGACCTGCCGCGCTCGCCGCAGGGCCGGCCGGTGCTCGTTCAGGCCGGCTCGTCCGAGAGCGGGCGCAGCTTCGCGGCCCGTTACGCCGAGGCCATTTTCACCGCGCAGCAGGATCTCGCCGACGCGCAGGCCTTCTGCGCGGATGTGAAAAGCCGCGCCCTTGCCTTCGGCCGCAACCCCGACAGCGTCAAGGTTCTGCCCGGCCTGTCCCCCATCCTCGGCTCCACCGAGGCGGAAGCGCGCGCCCATGAGGAGGCATTGAACGACCTGACCCTCCCGGTGGTCGGTCTCAAGCACCTTTCGCAGCGTTTCGACGGCTTCGACTTCAGCGGTTTTCCGCTCGACGAGGAAATCCCCCTCGATGCGTTCCCCAGGCCCGAGACCGTGCAGGGGGCGCAGAGCCGCTCGCAGGTGATCCTCACCCTGGTCGAGCGTGAGCGCCCGACGCTGCGCCAGCTCCTGCGCCGCCTCGCCGGGGGGCGAGGGCACAAGGTGCTCGCCGGCACGCCGAAGGCGGTGGCCGATCATATCCAGCTCTGGATCGAGAATCGCGCGGCCGACGGCTTCAACATCATGCCGGCCGTGATCCCCACGGGTCTGGCCGAGTTCGTCGACGAGGTGGTGCCGATCCTGCGCCAGCGCGGCCTGTTCCGCACCGCCTATGCCGGTCGCACCCTGCGCGACCATTACGGCCTGGCCCGCCCCGAGAGCCGTTACGCCCGCTCGGCCTGAACCGGCCTCGCGCCCGAGACGACGGAGACTGCCGTGCCCGCCACCGCCTTCGCCCATGAAGCCGCCGCAGCTAAGCCCGCCGCCGCGCCACAGGCGCCGGCACGCCTCGAACTGCGCAATCTGCGCAAGAGCCTGGGCGCAACCGCTGCCGTCAACGGCATCGACCTCAAGGTCGCGCCGGGTGAGAGCGTGGTGCTGTTGGGCCCCAGCGGCTGCGGCAAGACCACGACGCTGCGCATGGTCGCCGGCTTTCTCCAGCCCGATGGCGGCGAGGTGCATCTGGACGGCGTGCTGTCCTCCAGCGCGACCTTCGCGCTGCCGCCGGAGAAGCGCCGCCTCGGCATGGTGTTCCAGACCTACGCGATCTGGCCGCACAAGACCGTGGCCGACAATGTCGCCTATGGGCTCGAAGTCGCCGGGCGGCGCCGCGCGGAGATCAGGGCCGAGGTGGCCGCCGTGCTCGACCTGGTGCAGCTCGGCGCGCTGGCCAATCGTTTCCCGGCCGAGCTGTCCGGCGGCCAGCAGCAGCGCGTGGCGCTGGCCCGCGCGCTCGCCACCAAGCCTTCGCTCCTGCTCCTCGACGAACCGCTGTCCAATCTCGACGCGTCGCTGCGCGAGGAAATGCGGTTCGAACTGCGCGCCCTGCAGAAGAACCTCGGCATCACCACGCTGTACGTCACGCACGATCAGGACGAGGCGCTGGTTCTCGCCGACCGCATCGTTGTGATGAACAAGGGTCGCATCGAGCAGATCGGTACGCCGGAGGAGGTCTACCGCACCCCCGCGACGCGGTTCGTCGGCAGCTTCATCGGCATCGCCAACCTGCTGGAGGGCGAGATCGCCACGGTGGATCGGGCGGGCGAGCGGGTTCTCGTGGCGCTCGACATCGGCGGACGGGTCTGGAGCCGGGCACCACGGTCCTGGCTGGATGGCGCGGTCACGGGCGGGCGCGCGACCGTGCTGCTGCGGCCGCAGGACATCGAGCTGGAGGCGGCGGAACATCCGGGCGCCGAGCAGCCCATTGCCGCGGCGTTCCTCAGCGAATCCTTTCTCGGCGAGCATTACGAGCTGAAGCTCGCGGCCGGCGAGGCGCTGTTGCGCGTCCAGTCGCGCCGGCGCGGCACCTTCGCCGACGGGCGCGCCCAGCTCTGGGCCCGCCCCGGCAGCGCGTGGGTGGTGGCATGAGCGAGATCAGCTTCCCCGGCACCGCCGTCACCGACCGCCGCGCGGCGCATGGCGCCTCCGCCGATGCCCGCCTGCTGCGCCGGATTTCCGCGCTCCAGCCGGTGCGGTTGCTGGTCATCGGCCTGTCCATCGCCATCCTTTTGGCGCTGATCGCCTACCCGCTGGCACTGCTGACCGGCTACAGCCTGATCGACGCCCAGGGCCACCTGACCTTCGAGACCTTCGAGAAGGCGTTTGCCCGCCGAGGCATGTGGCAAGCGACGGTGAATTCCGGCTGGCTGGTGTTCTTCGTGACCGCGGGCGCCTGCGCGCTCGGCATTCCCCTCGCCTGGCTGGTGGCCCGCACCGACGCGCCCGGCAAGTCGCTGGTGACGCTCGCCGCCGGCATCTCCTTCGTGATCCCGACCTTCATCTCGGTGATCTCGTGGATCTTCCTGGCGGCACCGAATTCCGGCTACCTCAACAGGCTCGCCACCGGCTATCTCGGCTTCAGCAGCGCCCCGCTCAACATCATGAGCTTTACCGGCCTCGTCTTCATCGAGATCGTCGGTGTCTACCCGCTGGTGTTCTTCGCGGTGAACGCGGCGCTGAACAACATCGACGCCAGCCACGAGCAGGCCGCCCGCATCCTCGGCGCCAACCGCTGGCGTACCACACTCACCATCACCCTGCCGATGGTGCGGCCAGCCATTCTCTCCGCCGTCATCCTGGTGATGCTCGACGCGCTCTCCTCCTTCGGCGCGCCGGCGGCTATCGGCACGATGGCCAATTTCTCGGTCATCACCACCAAGATCTACGACCTGCTGAAATTCCCGCCGCAGTTCAACTATGCGGCGGCGGTGGCGATGCCGATCCTGATCTTCACCGCCATCAGCCTGCTGATCCAGAAATACGCCGTGCGGGCCGAGAACTTCCGCACCCTCACCGGCAAGGCGACGCCGGAGCAGATCGTCAAGCTGGGCCATTGGCGCTGGCTGGCGGGCGGCTTCTGCATCGTCGTCGCGCTCATCACGGCCGTCCTCCCGGTCGGCGCGCTGCTGCTGCTCTCCGTGCTGTCCTCCTTCGGCGCGCCGATCAGCCTCGCCAACCTCGTCGGCAAACATTACGCGCTGATCTTCGACGAGAACTTCGCCGCCCGCGCCTCGATCCTGCACTCCATGCTGCTGGCGCTGGCCGCCGCGACGGTATGCGCGACGCTCGGCCTCGTGCTTGGCTGGGTGGTGGAACGCTTCCGTTTCTTCGGCCGGGAGCTGATCGGCTTCCTCGTCATGATCGCCTATGGCTTCCCTTCCATCGCCTATGCGGTGGGAATCCTGATGGGCTATGTCAACCTGTTCTACGGCACGCTGACGCTCATCCTCATCGCCTATGCCGGCAAGCTGCTGCCGATCGCCTTCGTGCTGGTGCGCAACGGCATCCAGCAACTCTCCACCGATCTGGAGGAAGCCGCGCGCATCTCCGGCGCAGGCTGGCTGCGCTCCATCAAGGACGTGACCTTCCCGCTGGTGCGCGGCTCGGTCGGCATCGCCTGGGTGCTCGTCTTCTCGCTCAGCCTGCGTGAGCTTTCCATGTCGGCGATCCTTGCCCAGTCGGACACACAGGTGATGCCCACCGTGGTGCTCCAGTTCATCGAGGACGGGGCGGTCGAGCTCGCCGCCGCGTTGGCGGTGATCATCGTCGGGGTCAGCCTGTCGATGCTTGCCTTCATCCGCCTCGTCACCGCCCGGAAGACGGCCACCATCAGCTAGCCGAGAGCCGCCATGACCACCCGTTCTTCCTCTCCCGACCGCTTCGACGAGGTCTGGGACGTCCTCGTCGTCGGCTTCGGCTTCGCCGGCGGCGCGTCGGCCATCGCGGCGCATGATGCCGGGGCCCGCGTGCTGCTGATCGAGAAGCAGCCCGATCCCGGTGGGATCTCGATCTGCGCCGGCGGCGGCATCCGCACCATCGTCGAGCCGGCGGGGGCGCGCGGCTATCTGCGCGAGACCGTCGGGCCGGACGTGCCGGACGATGTGCTGGACGCGGTGGCGGAGGGCATGGCCGGTCTGGAAGGCTATTTCCGCGACCTCGCCAGGGTGAATGGCGCGGAGATCGCGGTGCATCGGCGCCCGGCCAACTACCCCTTCCCCGGCTATGACGCCTTCGGCACGGTGGAGGTGCTCTCCATCCCCGGCTTCGACCCGCGCGCCGAATACCCGCAGGTGCGCGGCCGGCTGCGCGGGCCGAACGTGTTCAAGCTGGTGCACGACAATGTCCGCGCCCGCGGCATCGAGGTGCGGCTGAACGCGGCCGCGGAGAAGCTGATCCTCGGCGCGGACGGCACTGTGCTCGGCGCCGAGGTGCGCAGCGGCGGCACGCTGAAACGCATCGCCGCCCGGCGCGGCGTCATCCTCGCCTCCGGCGGCTTCGAGGCCTCGCCCGAGCTCCAGCGCAAATACTGGCAGATCCGCCCGGTATTGCCGGTCGCCACGACCGGCAATACCGGCGACGGCATCCGCATGGCGCAGGCGGCCGGGGCCGACCTCTGGCACATGTGGCACTTCCACGGGTCCTACGGCTTCCGCCACCCCGACCCGGCCTATCCCTATGGCCTGCGCGTCAAGAAGATGCCGGACTGGACGCCCGGTGTGAAAGAGCCGGATGTGCGCATGTCCTGGATCGTGCTCGACCGGCAGGGCCGGCGCTTCATGAACGAGTACCAGCCTTATCTGCAGGACACCGGCCACCGCCCGCTCGACCAGTATGACGCGCAGACCCAGCGCTTTCCGCGCATCCCGGCCTTCCTCGTGCTCGATGAGGAGGGTCGCAAGCTCTACCCCCTCGGCCAGACCGTCCTGAACGATCGCACGGTCGAGCCCTATGAGTGGAGCGACGACAATCTGAAGGAAGTCGGCAACGGACTCCTGAAGCGGGCGGACAGCGTCGAGGAGCTGGCGGCCCTGATCGGTGCGGATGTCGCGACCGTCACCGACAGCCTCGCGCGGTGGAACGCGGCGGTGGCGGCCGGCGAGGACCGCGACCATGCCCGCCCCTCCGGCTCGCTCTTTCCGGTGGCGAACCCGCCCTTCTATGTCGGCGAGCTCTGGCCGGTGGTCAGCAACACCCAGGGCGGCCCCGCCCATGACGCCCGTCAGCGCGTGGTGAACGCCCATGGCGCGCCGATCCCGCGCCTCTATGAGGCCGGCGAGCTCGGCTCGATCTGGGGCTTTCTCTATCTCGGCGCCGGGAACCTCGCCGAATGCTTTGTCACCGGCCAGATCGCCGGCCGGGACGCCGCGCAGCAGAGCCCGTGGAGCCTTTCCGCCGGGCAGACGGCCGCCTGATGGCCACAAGGGACAGGACAATGACCAAGCAGATGGCGCTCGGCGCCTTCCTCTACCCCACCGGCCACCACGCCGCCGCCTGGCGCCATCCGGACGCGCAGGCCGATGCCGGCGTGAACTTCCGCCATTACTCCGAGATCGCCCGTGCGGCGGAGGCGGCGAAGTTCGACATGCTGTTCCTCGCCGACAGCGCGGGCGCGCGGGGCGAGGACTGGGGGGCGCTGGCGCGCTTCTCGACCCATTATGTCGCCCAGTTCGAGCCGCTCACCCTGCTTGCCGGGCTCGCCGCCGTCACGGAGCGCATCGGCCTCGTCGCCACTGCCTCCACCACCTATAACGAGCCGTATATTCTCGCGCGCAAATTCGCCTCCATCGACCATATCAGCGGCGGTCGCGCGGCGTGGAATCTCGTCACCTCCGCCAATGAGGCGGAAGCCCTGAATTTCGGCCGCGACCGGCTGCTCGACCATGACGAGCGCTACCGCCGCGCGGCGGAGTTCCTCGCCGTCGCCCAGGGGCTCTGGGACAGCTGGGAAGACGATGCCTTCCTGCGTGACAAGGAGAGCGGCGTCTTCTTCGACCCCGACAAGGTCTACACGCTCGATCACCAGGGCGAGTTCTTCAAGGTGCGCGGCCCGCTCAACATTCCGCGGGCGCCGCAGGGCTATCCGGTGCTGGTGCAGGCCGGCTCGTCCGAGGCCGGAAAGGACCTCGCCGCCGCGTCCGCCGAGGTGGTGTTCACCGCCCAGCAGACGCTGGCCGACGCGCAGGCCTTCTACCGCGACGTGAAGGCGCACACCCGCGCCCATGGCCGCTCGCCGGACGATGTGAAGATCATGCCCGGCATCTTCCCGGTGGTCGGCCGCACGGAGGCCGAGGCGACGGCGAAGTTCGAGCAGCTGCAGAACCTCATCCACCCGGATGTGGCGCTGTCGATCCTCGAACACCGGCTCGGCGTCCCGCTGCGCCATCTGCCGCTCGACGGCCCGCTGCCGAGGAACATTCCCCTCACCAATGCCGCGCAGAGCCGGCAGGCCCTTCTGGTGGAACTGGCCGAACGCGAGGGCCTGTCCATCCTCCAGCTCGGCCTGAGGGTGGCCGGCGCGCGCGGCCACTGGCAGGTGGTCGGCACCCCCGAACAGGTCGCCGACGCGATGGAGGAGCGCTTCCTCAACGAGGGAGCGGACGGCTTCAACGTGATGCCGCCTTATCTCCCCGGTGGGCTCGACGACTTCATCGAGCTGGTCGTTCCCGAGCTTCGCCGGCGCGGCCTGTTCCGCACCGAGTATGAGGGCCGCACGCTGCGCGAGCATCTCGGCCTCGCGCGCCCGGCGCGCCGTCACAAGCACCACAAACCCAGCGCGACGCCCCACGCCTCCCCGGCGGCTGCGTGACGTCCTTCGACTTTGGAGAGACCACCATGATCATCGACAAGCGCAGCCTGCTGAAGGGTGCCGCGGGCCTTGCTCTCGCGGCGACCCTCGCCGCTCCCTTGACCTCGGCTCGGGCCGACACTCTGCCGGAACGCCTCGCTCCGCTCTATGAGGCGGCGAAGAAGGAAGGCCAGGTGGTGTTCTACACCTCCTACCGGCAGGAGACGAGCACGGCGGTGCTGGAGTTCTGGCGCAAGACCTTTCCCGACGTGAAGCTGAACATCCTCCAGAAGCAGACGCTGGACCTCATTCCCAGCATCGAGGCCGAGAAGGCGGCGGGCCGCACCAATCTCGACGTGGTGTTCATCAGCCAGCGCTTCATTCTCGACGACTGGAAGAAGCGTGGCTATCTCACGCCCTACAAGGTGCGCGACTTCGACAAGATCGGCGGCAATTACAAGGACGCCGACGGCAACTACATCGCCACCGCCGCGACCCTGCTTTCGGCCGCCTATAATCCGAAGGTCTTCCCCGATCCGTCGGTGCTGCCGAAGAGGATCAGCGACTTCCTCGACCCGAAGTGGAAGGGCAAGATCGTCTTCTCCGACCCCCGCTCGGCCGCCTCGCAGCTCACCTGGTTCCAGACCCTGCTGGCCCACAACATCATCACCTGGGACACCATCAAGGGCTTCGCGGCGCAGGATTTCCTGTTCACCCGCGGCAATGCGGAATCGGTGCGGCTGCTGGTGGCGGGCGAGCGAGACCTCTCGCCGCTGATCTCCTCGCAGAACGTCGTCACCGCCAAGGAGCGCGGCCAGAGCATCGAGCCCTACATTCTCGAGGAGGGCGTCGTGACGAACGAGAACTATCTGGCGATCTTCCAGGGCGGGCCGAACCCCAACGCCGCCAAGCTGCTGATCGAGGTGCTGACCAGCGCCGAAGGGCAGGAACTGGTGGCAGAGGCCGGTTCCTACATTCCCACCCACCCGGATTCGAAGATCCCGGCCGGCCTGCCCAAGCTCTCGGAGCTGAAGATCATCGTCGCCGATCAGGACATTGGCGGCGAGGCCTCGCAGAAGTTCCTCGAGCAGTTCGACGCGGTCTTCAACCGCCAGTGACATGCCTGCCGGCCCTGTTGCAGGCAGGGCCGGCTCCTTCCCTCCTTCACTCCCCAGCGTGACGCATGACCACCGCCTTTGCGCGCCTCGACGCCGCCACTCTCCATGCGCGCCTGACCGCGCGCGCCGAGATCGCCCTTCTGGATGTGCGCGAGGAAGGCGTCTTCGCCGAGCGCCATCTGCTCGCCGCCTCGAACGCGCCGCTGAGCCGTCTCGAAAGGCTGGTGCCGCCGCTGGTGCCGCGGCGCGCGACCCCCATCGTGCTGGTCGATGAGGACGAGACGCTGGCCGCGCGCGCCGCGGGGGTGCTGGCCGCTGGCGGCTATACCGACATTGCCATTCTGGCCGGCGGCGTTTCCGCCTGGAAGGCGGCGGGATTCGAACTGTTCGCCGGCGTCTATGTGCCGAGCAAGGCCTTTGGCGAGGTGGTCGAGGTCACCTACGAAACCCCGCATATCGACGCCCATGCGTTCGAGGCGCGCCGCAAGGCCGGCGAGAACATCGTGCTGCTCGATAGCCGGCCTTTCGACGAATATAGCTGGATCACCATACCCGGCGCGGTCGACTGCCCGTGCGGGGAACTCGTGCTGCGCGTGCGCGAGAGCGTGCCGTCGGACGACACGCTGGTCGTGGTCAATTGCGGCGGGCGCACCCGCTCGATCATCGGTGCGCAGATCCTGATCGACGCCGGGCTGCCCAACCCCGTGGTGTCGCTGAAGAACGGCACCCAGGGCTGGCACCTCGCCGGGCTGGAGGTCGAGCGCGGTGCGAACCGCGTGGCGCCGCCGCCCTCATCCCCCGCGCATGACTGGGCCCGGCAGGCGGCACGGACGCTCGCCAGCCGCTACGACATCCCGACCATCGATGCCGCGACACTGACACGCTTCGAGGCCGAGCGCGATACGGTCACGCTCTACCGTTTCGATGTGCGCGACCCCGCCGAGTTCCGCGCCGGCCACCGTCCCGGCTTCCTCTCCGCGCCCGGCGGGCAGCTCGTCCAGGCGACCGACACCTTCATCGCCGTGCGGCAGGGGCGCATCGTGCTCGGGGACACCGACGGCGTGCGCGCCCGCACCGCCGCCGCGTGGCTGCACCGCATGGGCTTCGACCATGTATTCGTGCTCGACGAGGCGGCGCCGCTCGACGTGATCGAGGTGGGCGACGCGCCGGAGACGGTGATCGGTCTGGCCGATGATGAGGCCGAGACGATCGAGCCCGCCGCGCTGGCGGAGCTGCTGGCGCGGGGCGACGCGCTCGTGGTCGATCTTGGCTCCACCCGCCACTACCGGGCCGGCCACATTCCCGGCGCCTGGTTCGCCATCCGCGCGCGCTTCGGCACGGACGCCGCCGCCCTTCCCGCCGCACCCCTCATCGTGCTGACCTCCCCGGACGGGATCATCGCCCGCCTCGCGGCGCGCGAGCTCGCGGCGGCGACGGGAACGCCGGTGAAGGTGCTCGCCGGCGGAACGACGGGCTGGCAAGCCGCGGGCCTCCCCTTGGCAGCCACGCCCGAGCATCTCGCCTCCCCGCCGGAAGATGTCCTGCTCAAGGCGTTCGAGCGTCGGGAGAAGCGGGAGGACGCGATGCGCGACTATCTGCAGTGGGAACTCGATCTCGTCGCGCAGGTCCGCCGCGACGGCACCGTCCCGTTCCGCCTCTGACGCGAAAGGCCACGCATGACCTCCATCCCGACACCGCGCCCGCTCACCGGCAAGGTGGCCCTCGTCACCGGCTCGGCGCGCCGCATCGGTCGCGAGAGCGCGCTTCTCCTCGCGCGGGAGGGTGCCCATGTGGTGGTCCATGCCCGGTCTTCCAGGGATGAGATCGAGGCCGTCGCCGCCGAGATCCGCGCCGAGGGCGGCAGCGCCTCGGCGCTTCTGGCGGACGTTTCGGTAGAGACCGAGGCGCAGCATCTGGTCGAGCGCATCGTCAACGAGAGCGGCAGCCTCGACATTCTCGTGAACAACGCCGCGGTGCGCGGCGAGAAGCCGTTCACGGAACTCGATCTCGCCACCTTCCGCGCCGTCTACTCGGTCACCGTCGAGGGCGCCTTCCTCGTCACCCGTGCGGCGGTCCCCTGGATGATCCGCGGCGGCTTCGGGCGCATCATCACCATTGGCGGGGTGAGCGCGCATGCCGGGGTGTTCCACCGCGTCCATGTCGCCACCGCCAAGGCGGCGCTGGTCGGCTTCACCAAGGCACTGGCGGTGGAGCTGGGCGAGCACGGCATCACCGCCAACATCGTGGTGCCCGGCCGGATCGGCGGCGCCCGCTCGAAGACCTCCGGGGCCGGCGGCGCCTTCCCCGGCGGCGGGCACCTGGTCGTCGGCCACGAGGGCACCCCGCGCAACGTCGCCGAATTCGTGCGCACCCTCGCCCTGCCCACCGGCGATTTCATCACCGGCCAGACCATCCATGTGAATGGCGGCATGTATCTGCCGTGACGGGCGCGTGGCCGTCCGGGAGATGGGCGGAAACGAGCGGGCGGGGCGCGGTCATGCCGGCACCGGCGCACGGCGCGCCGTCCCGGATTCAAGCCCGCGCACCTCCTCGATCCAGACGCCCTCGAGGAGCTTGATGAATTCGGTCGAGCGGCGGTAGCGCCCGTCGTGATCGAGCCACGAGGCGCCGAGCACGTCGAACGCGTGGGTGAACCAACCGCTGACGATGCTGGAGATGCCGGCGCCCCTTGGAATGTGGTCGCGGCGGCGCTACCGCCGCGATGAACGGAAGGACGCCGCCGGGTGCGGCGCGACAAGGCGGGCGTCTCCCGCACCAAACAGCTTTTCGCGCAGGGTGCCTTCCGCGTAGCGCGGCTTGTAGCGGCCGCGGCGGGTGAGCTCAGGTATCAGCAGGTCGACCACGCTCTCGAAACTCTCGGGCATGACGACGTAGCAGAGGTTGAGCCCATCGACGCCGGTCGTGTCGACCCAATCCTCCAGCGCGTCCGCCACACGCTCGACGCCGCCGCTGATCACCGGGCCGATGCCGCCGATGCCGACATGCGCAGCCACCTCGCGCACCGTCCAGACCCGGCCGGGGTCGGCGCGGGTGATGTTGTCCATGGCGGTGCGGCCCGCCTCGCTCTCGACATGACGCACCTGCGCATCGAGCGGAAGCTGCGAGAAATCCACCCCTGTCCAGCCGGACATCAGCGCCAGCGCTCCCTCATGACTGACATGGGTGCGGTACTCCTCGAGCCGTGCCGCCGCCGCTGCGTCGGTCTCGCCGAGAACCAGCGTCATCATGCTGAAGACCTTGATGGCGTCGGGCGAACGGCCCTGTGCGCGCGCCGCCTCGCGGATCGCCTGCACGCGCGGCGCGATCACCGCCGCCGAGGGCCCGGAGACGAAGACACATTCGGCATGGCGGCCGGCAAAGCTTCGCCCGCGTGGCGAGGAGCCGGCCTGGTAAAGCACGGGGGTGCGCTGGGGCGAGGGTTCGCTGAGGTGGATGGCATCGAGGCGATAATGCGTGCCGGCATGGCGGATCGCCCGTACCTTGGCGGGATCGGTAAACACCCCCGCGTGACGATCCCGGCGCACGGCGTCGTCGTCCCAGCTTTCCTCCCACAGCCGGTAGACCAGTTCCATGTACTCGTCGGCGATGTCGTAGCGGTCGTCATGGGCGACCTGCCGCTCGCGGCCGGCGGCGCGGGCCGCGCTGTCGAGATAGCCGGTGACGATGTTCCAGCCCACCCGCCCCTTCGTCAGATGATCCAGCGTCGACAGGCGGCGGGCGAACGGAAAGGGCGGCTCATAGGTCAGCGTCGAGGTGATGCCGAAGCCCAGATGGTCCGTGACCGCCGCCATGGCGGGAACCAGCAGCATGGGATCATTGGCCGGCACCTGCGCCGCGTTACTCAACGCCGCATCCGGCGAGCCACCGAAGACGTCGTACACGCCGAGAACATCCGCGAGGAAAATGCCGTCGAACCGACCGCGCTCAAGAAGGCGTGCGAGATCAAGCCAGTAGGATAGATCGGTGTAGTGCGACGAGCGGTCGCGCGGGTGCCGCCACAGGCCGGGCGACTGGTGGCCGACACAGTTCATGGCAAAGGCGTTCAGACGGATTTCGCGGCTCACGGTTTACTCCCCGCCGGCTCCGTGCGCCGGCGTTCGATCGAACGAGACATTGACAACGGTAGTTTTATATAATTTCTATAGACAATGATAACAACACCCTCCGACGCTCTTCCCCAGGGAGACGCCGGCGGGCTTCGCTGCCCTCCCCGCCGGGCGCGGCGAGGACCACCTGACCGATGCGTGCCCCTCATGACCCCGCCGATCATCTCGCTTCGTCACGTCACCAAGTCTTACGCCACCGGCGCGCCGGGGCGTGGAAGCGCCAATGTGGCACTGGACGCGGTCGAGCTCGACATTCCCCGCGGCGACATCTTCGGCATCATCGGCGCGTCCGGCGCCGGCAAGTCGACCCTGGTGCGGCTCATCAACCTGCTGGAACGACCCGATAGCGGCGCGATCCGGGTCAATGGCCGCGACAGCGGCACCGTCACGGGCGGCGAGCTGCTGAAGCTGCGCCGCGAGATCGGCATGGTGTTCCAGCACTTCAACCTGCTCAGCGCCAGGACGGTAGCGGAGAACGTCGCCTTTCCGCTCAGGCTGGCGGGGGTGCGGGACAAGACGCAGATCGCCGCCCGCGTGAGCGAACTGCTCGGCCGCGTCGGCCTGTCCGATCACGCGTCGAAGTACCCGCGCCAGCTCTCCGGTGGCCAGAAGCAGCGCGTCGGCATCGCCCGGGCGCTGGCCTGCCGGCCGCCCATCCTGCTCTGCGACGAGGCGACCAGCGCGCTCGATCCCGAAACGACGCGATCCGTGCTCGGCTTGCTGCGCGAGCTCAACCGCGAGCTGGGCCTCACCGTCGTGCTTATCACCCACGAAATGGATGTGGTCCGCCAGATCTGCCACCGCGTGGCGGTGCTCGATCATGGCCGCATCGCCGAGACCGGCGCGGTCGAGGATGTGTTCCTGCACCCGCGCCACCCGGCAACACGGGTTCTGGTCCGCGAGGCCTTCGGCGAGACGCTCGTCCACGACCGGCTGGGCGCCAGCGGCCATGTCGTCCGCCTGACCTTCCTCGGCGCCGCCACCTACAGCCCCATTCTCAGCCATCTCGCCCGCGAACAGGGCGTGGAATTCACCCTTCTCGGCGGCAAGCTCGGCACCATCCGCGATGAGCCCTTCGCGCAGCTGAACGTGGCCTTTACCGGCGGCGACCAGCGGGCGGCGCTCGCCCGGCTGAAGGCCGCCGGCATCTCGGTCGAGACCCTGACAGAACCCGCCGGCGGGATCCCGCAGCAGCCCCTTCGGGAGTTCGCCGATGTCGTTTGACCGGATCGACTGGGTTCAGATCGGCTATGCGGCGCTCGACACGCTCGCCATGCTCGGCGGGGCGCTGTTCTTCACCGTGCTGTTCGGCCTGCCGCTGGGCGTGCTGCTGTTCCTCACCGGTCGGGGCCAGCTTCTCCAGCAGGGCGCGGTCTATGCCGGGCTGTCCTTCGTGCTGAACATTCTGCGCTCGGTGCCCTTCATCATCCTGCTGATCGTGCTGATGCCGGTGACGACGCTCATCACCGGCACCTCGCTCGGGGTGCGCGGCGTCATCCCCCCGCTCGTCGTCGGCACCACCGCCTTCTTCGCCCGCCTTGTCGAGACCGCTCTGCGCGAGGTCGATCGCGGGGTGATCGATGCCTCGCGGGCCATGGGCGGCACCACGGGGCAGATCGTGTTCCACGCGCTGCTGCCGGAGGCCCTGCCCGGCATCCTCGCCGGCGTCACCGTGACCGCCATCGTGCTGGTCGACTACACGGCGATGTCGGGCGCCATCGGCGGCGGCGGCATTGGCGACCTTGCCATTCGCTACGGTTACCAGCGCTTCCAGACCGAGGTGATGATCGTGACGGTCCTCCTCCTCGTCATCCTTGTCCAGTTGCTGCAGGCCGGCGGCAACCGCCTGGTCCAGCACTTCTCCCGAAAATGAACCCACAGCGGAAACGTACCATGAGCCTGTTTCGAACCCTCGTCTCGGCCGCCGTCGCGGGCCTGCTCATAAGCTCCCCGGCGCTGGCCGGCGAGACGCTCGTCGTCGGCGCCACCGCGGTGCCGCACGCGGAAATCCTGGAGTTCGTGAAGCCCATCGTCGCCAAGGATGGCGTCGATCTCGATATCAAGGTGTTCTCGGACTACATCCAGCCCAACGCCCAGCTCGTCTCCAAGCAGCTCGACGCGAACTACTACCAGTACCGGCCATTCCTGATCGACTACAACCGCGAGCGCGGCACCGATCTCGTGCCGATCGTGCCCGTGCATGTCGAGCCCTTCGTCGCCTATTCGCAGAAGATCACCTCGGTCGACCAGCTCAAGGATGGCGCGACCGTCGCCATTCCCAACGACCCGGTGAATGGCGGGCGCGGCCTGCTGCTGCTGCAGAAGCTCGGCCTCATCAAGCTCAAGGGCAAGGCCGAGCTCGACCAGCCCGACGATCCGCTGCCGGGCCAGAAGGACATTCTGGAGAACCCCAAGCACCTCAAGATCGTCGAGCTGGAATCCGCGATCCTGCCGCGCGCCCTGTCGCAGGTCGATCTCGCCGCGCTCAATGGCAACTATGTGCTGGAGGCGGGCCTCGACGTGAGCAAGTCGCTCTACATCGAGCGGGGCCAGGACGGAAAGAACATCTGGGGCGAATACCTCGTCACGCGGCCGGAGAACAAGGACGACAAGGCGATCCTCATCCTCGCCAAGGCGCTGAATTCCGACGCCACCCGCCAGTTCATCAAGGACCGCTACAAGGGCCAGATCTATCCGGCCTTCTGAGATGACGCGGGGCGGGGGCGGCTGGTCGCCTCCGCCTCCTCACCCATCGCCGTGCCGCCCTCTCGTTGACGCCCGTCCTTGGCCGCCCGTTCTTGGCCGCCCGTCCGTGGCCGCCACCGCCCCTTCCCGTGGATGACCTTTCATGAGCACGAACGCCGCCCTCGCGATCCCGTCCACCCTCCCTGAACAGGGCGCGCCCGGCTTGGCGCCCGCGCGGCCGACAAAGCCCGCGCATGTCATCGCCGACGATGCCGAGGCGATCGCGGTGGCCAGGGAACTCGCGCCGCTCTTCGCCCGTGAGGCACGCGAGCGCGACCAGCAGCGGCGCCTGCCCTTCGACGAGGTCGATGTGTTCTCGCAGAGCGGGCTGTGGGGCATCACCATCCCGAAGGCTTATGGCGGCGCCGGCGTTTCCCAGCGCACGCTGGCCCGCGTCTTCGCCGAGCTGGCGGCGGCAGACGCCTCGCTGACGCAGATCGCGCAGAACGGCTTCGAGATCATCGACGTCATCCGCCTCTCGGCGCGTGAGGACCAGAAGCGCGAGCTGTTCGGGCTGGTCCTGGCGGGCTACCGGCTCGGCAATGCCTTCTCCGAGTTCAAGGGCCGCAATGTCGAGGATTTTTCGACCCGGCTCGTGAAGCAGGGCGACGATTATGTCGTGACGGGCGAGAAGTTCTATTCCACCGGCGCGTTGTTCGCCCATCTCGTGCCCATCGTCGCGCTGGGCGAGGACGGGCATGTCTACGTCGCCGTGGCCGACCGCGACACGCCGGGCCTCACGGTCGTCGACGACTGGTCCGCCTTCGGCCAGCGCACCACGGCGAGCGGCACGGTGATCCTCGACAACGTCGTGGTTCCCGCCTCGCGCGTGCTGCCGGCGCATGTCGTCTACGAGAATCCGAGCGCCGTCGGCCCGCAGAGCCAGCTCTTGCACGCCGCCATTGATGCCGGCATTGCGCGCGGGGCCTTCAACGCGACGCTCGACTTCATCCGTCACCAGGCCCGGCCGTGGATCGACAGCGGCAAGGACAGTGCCACCGAGGACCCCTTCACCCTCGGCGCCATCGGTGATCTGGCCATCCGCCTGAACGCCGCCGAGGCCCTGCTGGACCGCGCCGGCGCGCAGCTCGACGCCACCATCGCCGACACGACACTCGAGAGCATCGCATTGGCCAAGGTGGCCACCGCCGAGGCGAAGGTGCTGACCACCGATGCGGCGCTGCTCGCCACCTCCAAGCTGTTCGAGCTCGGGGGCACCCGCTCGACGCTGGGGCGCCACGGCCTCGACCGGCTCTGGCGCGACGCGCGCACCCACACGCTGCACGACCCGGTGCGCTGGAAGTACCACGCGATCGGCCAGTTCTACCTCAACGGCGTCCACCCCCCGCTGCATTCCTGGATCTGAGCCGACCGCCCTCGCGCCCGCCGTGCCGCCGGAGAAACCGATATGTCCCGCCACATCCGCTTCAATGCCTTCGACATGAACTGCGTCGCGCACCAGTCGCCCGGACTCTGGGCCCACCCGCGCGACAGGTCCTTCAAATACAAGGACCTCGACTATTGGCAGGATCTCGCCCGCACGCTGGAGCGGGGCATCTTCGACGGCATCTTCATCGCCGATGTCGTCGGCTATTACGACGTCTACAAGGGCTCGAACTGGCACGCGATCCGCGAGGCGGCGCAGATCCCGGTGAACGATCCGCTCCAGCTCGCCGCGCCCATCGCGCTGGCGACCGAGCATCTGGGCATCGGCATCACCGCCTCCACCTCCTTCGAGCACCCCTACACCTTCGCCCGCCGGATCGCGACCGCCGACCACCACACCAAGGGCCGGGTCGGCTGGAACATCGTGACCTCCTATCTGGAGAGCGGGGCCAAGAACATCGGCCAGGGCGGCCTGCGCCGGCATGACAATCGCTACGAGGTGGCGAATGAATATGTCGAGGTGCTTTACAAGCTGCTGGAAGGCTCGTGGGAAGAGGGCGCCGTGCTGCGCGACCGCGACAAGCGCGTCTTCACCGATCCGTCCAAAGTTCATGAGATCGGCCATAAGGGCCGCTTCTTCGACGTGCCAGGCTATGGCCTGACCGAGCCCTCGCCGCAGCGCACGCCGGTGCTCTACCAGGCCGGAGCGTCGGGGGCGGGAAAGGCGTTCGCCGCGCAGCACGCCGAATGCGTCTTCGTCGGCGCGCCGACCAAGCCGCTGCTCAAGGCCTATGTCGCCGACATCCGGCGCCAGGCGGCGGAAGCCGGGCGCGACCCGCGCAAGCTCTTCATCTACAACCTCGTCACCGTCATCGTGGACGAGACCGACGCCAAGGCGCAGCAGCGCTTCGAGGAGTATGCCCGCTACGTCTCCTATGACGGTTCGCTGGTCTTCATGTCCGGCTGGAGCGGGCTGGATTTCGGGCAATACGCGCCCACGGACCTGCTGAAGAAGGTGGAGACCAACGCCATCGTCTCCATGGTCGAGAATTTCGGCGGCAAGGACCAGCAATGGACCGTCGAGGAACTCGCGAGATGGGGCGGCATTGGCGGCGTCGGCCCGGTCTTCGTCGGCTCGCCCGCCACCATCGCCGACATCCTCCAGGACTGGGTCGAGGAAACCGACGTCGACGGCTTCAACCTCGCCTATGCGGTGACGCCGGAGAGCTTCGAATCCGTGGTCGATCTCGTGGTGCCGGAGCTGCAGAAGCGCGGCGCCTACCCCACCGCGTACCGGCCGGGCACGCTGCGCGAGAAGCTGTTCGGCGAGGGGCCCTACCTGCCCGCCACCCACCCGGCCCATGGCTATCGCGACATCGAGGCGGTCAAGCGCCGCGAGGCCGAGCAGCGCGCCAGCGCCGGCGTCGCCGCGGCCGAATGAACAACGGCCTGCTGCGGCGGGCCTCACGATAGAGGTAAACCATCATGAGCCAGATCGACCTCGCCTGGGGCGCCGGCCCCAGCGCCCGCTACGAGACGCTGGCGGAGCGTTTCCGCCCCATCTTCGCCCGTATCGCCGAGCGGGCGGTGGAGCGCGAACTCACGCGCGAGCTCGCCTTCGAGCCGATCAAATGGCTGCGCGAGGCCGGGTTCGGCGCGGTGCGCCTGCCGGAGGAAGCGGGCGGGCTCGGCGCGACGCTGCCGGAACTTGCCAATCTGCTGATCGAGCTGTCCGAGGCGGATTCCAACGTCACCCAGGCCCTGCGGGTGCATTTCGGCCTCACCGAGGATGTGCTGAACTCCCGCGATACGGAACGGCGCGAACGCTGGTTCGCGCGCATCGCCGCGGGGGAATATGCCGGCAGCGCCTGGACCGAGGCGGGCAGCGCCGCGCTGCAGGCCTTTGGCACCCGCCTCACCGAGGTCGACGGGACGCTGCGGCTGAACGGCGTCAAATACTACACCACCGGCTCGCTCTACGCGTCGTGGATCGATGTCGGCGCCACCGGACCTCAGGGCGAGGAACTGTCGGTCTTCGTGCGCACCGATGCGCCGGGGGTCGAGATCGTCGACGACTGGGACGGCTTCGGGCAGATCCTCTCGGTTAGCGGCACCACCACCTTCGCCGATGTGGCGGTGGCGCGTGAGGAGGTGGTTCTAGACACCGAGCGCTTCCGTTACGGCGCGGCCTTCTACCAGCTCTATCACCTCGCGACGATCGCCGGCATTGGCCGCGCCATAACCCGCGAGGTCGCCCGTGCCGTGGCGGCGCGCAACCGCACCTATACCCATGCCAATGGCCCGCGCTCGGCGCAGGACCCGCAGGTTCTCGCCGTTGTGGGGCGCGCCCGCGGCGCCGCCTATTCCGCCGCCGCCATCGCGCTGCAGGCGGCCGGTTCGCTCCAGCGCGCCTTCGAGGCGCATTTCAACGGTGATGAGGCCGCCGAAGAACGCGCCAACGCCATCGCCGAGCTGGAGACCGCGCAGGCGCAGACGGTGGTGACAAACCTCATCCTCGACGCCTCCACCACGCTGTTCGATGCGCTCGGCGCCTCGGCGACGCGCAAGCCGCTCGCGCTTGACCGGCACTGGCGCAATGTGCGCACCCTCTCCTCGCACAATCCGCGCATCTACAAGGACAGGATCGTCGGCGACTTCGCGGTGAACGGGACGCTGCCGCCCTATCAATGGCGCATCGGGACGCCGGCGGCCGAACCCGCCCGGCAGGCGGCAGAGTAGGCCGCGAGGCCGCGAACACGCAGGCGGTGGAACAGGCGCCTGCCCGCAGCGATGGGATGTGACGCTCTCACTGCAGGCGTCACGCGCCCATCGCCTGCGTGATGCGAGTGGAGATCGGCCGCACCTGCGCCTGCAGACCGGCCGGCGTCAGGGGTTCAAGCCATGCCAGCCGACCGAGCACCGAGACCGCACCAAGCGACGCGATGATCGCTTCGCTTTCAGGCGCGGCCTCGCCGACGAACACCACGCCGAGAACGGGCACGTCGTGCCGGCGCAGCGCATGGAGCGACAGCAGCGTGTGGTTGATCGTCCCGAGCCGCGTGCGCGCGCACAGCACGACCGGCCGTTGCCAGCGCGCGAACAGATCGAGAAAGGTCAGCTCGTCCGTGAGCGGGACCATAAGCCCCCCTGCGCCTTCGATCACGAGGGCATCCGTGCGTCGCGGGATGGCGAGACGGTCCGGGTTGATCGTCACGCCGTCGAGCGCGGCGGCATGGTGCGGCGATGCGGGCGTGCGCAGTCGGTAGGCTTCCGCGAGCACACGCGAGGCATCGAGCCCGCCCAGCCGGCGCACGGCCTCGCTGTCCGTCTCGCCATCGAGTCCCGCCTGAACCGGCTTCCAATAGCTGGCGCCGAGACAGGCGGCGAGGCCAGCGGCCACCACGGTCTTGCCGATGCCGGTGTCGGTGCCGGTGACCACGAGTGCCCGCGTCACGCCACCTCCGCTTCGGCAGAGCCGGGACCGGCCGACGGGCACCTCCGGAGCGCGTCATCGCCGATCGCCTCGGTGCCGATGTGCCCACCGGTGACGGTCCTGCCTGGCCGCGCCAGCCGATCCGCATCGCCGTCGCGAGCCGGGTTGTCGGTGGTGAGCAGGACCTCGCCGGTGAAGATGGAGTTGGCGCCGGCGAGGAAGCACAGCGCCTGCGCCTCATCGCTCATGGCAATGGCCATCACCGACAGCGTGTGCAGCGTCATCGGCACGGGCCAGAGGGCGCGCGCAGCTTGGCGCAGGGGGTGATGAGGGCAACGCTGGCGAGGACGATGGCGGCGTGTCGGAGGGCGCTCAGGCCTGGACGGCCAATGGCAAGGGCGGCGCTCATCTTGGTTCCAATTTATAGATAATATATCTTAATATACCCCGACTCCGTAGAATCCCGGCAAATAGCTGCGAAGGCTTGCGGAATCGG